>NZ_JBLXXU010000009.1:0-5346 GCF_048512945.1 Rothia sp. P4278 | reverse complement strand
TCAAAACCATACAGTGGACGCAAACAAACAAGCACAAAACAAAAAAATGTGTAAGCCTTCGGACTATTAGTACCAGTCAACTCCACGGGCATTCCCCGCTTCCATACCCGGCCTATCAACCCCATCATCTACAGGGATCCTCACACAACAAACGTTGCCAGGAAATCTCATCTCGAAACAGGCTTCCCGCTTAGATGCTTTCAGCGGTTATCCCTCCCGAACGTAGCCAATCAGCCATGCACCTGGCGGTACAACTGACATACCAGAGGTTCGTCCGTCCCGGTCCTCTCGTACTAAGGACAGCCTTTCTCAAATTTCCAACGCGCGCAGCGGATAGGGACCGAACTGTCTCACGACGTTCTGAACCCAGCTCGCGTACCGCTTTAATGGGCGAACAGCCCAACCCTTGGGACCAACTCCAGCCCCAGGATGCGACGAGCCGACATCGAGGTGCCAAACCATGCCGTCGATATGGACTCTTGGGCAAGATCAGCCTGTTATCCCCGAGGTACCTTTTATCCGTTGAGCGACGGCCGTTCCACAACGTACCGCCGGATCACTAGTCCCGACTTTCGTCCCTGCTCGACCTGCCAGTCTCACAGTCAAGCTCCCTTGTGCACTTACACTCAACACCTGATTGCCAACCAGGCTGAGGGAACCTTTGGGCGCCTCCGTTACACTTTAGGAGGCAACCGCCCCAGTTAAACTACCCATCAGGCACTGTCCCTGACCCGGATCACGGGCCGAAGTTAGACATCCAGAGCGACCAGAGTGGTATTTCAACAACGACTCCACAAACACTAGCGTGCCTGCTTCACAGTCTCCCACCTATCCTACACAAGCCACACCGAACACCAATACCAAACTATAGTAAAGGTCACGGGGTCTTTCCGTCCTGCTGCGCGAAACGAGCATCTTTACTCGTACTGCAATTTCGCCGAGTTCATGGTTGAGACAGTAGGGAAGTCGTTACTCCATTCGTGCAGGTCGGAACTTACCCGACAAGGAATTTCGCTACCTTAGGATGGTTATAGTTACCACCGCCGTTTACTGGGGCTTAAATTCTCAGCTTCGCCCACAAAGGGCTAACCAATCCTCTTAACCTTCCAGCACCGGGCAGGAGTCAGTCCGTATACATCGTCTTACGACTTCGCACGGACCTGTGTTTTTGATAAACAGTCGCTTCCCCCAATTCTCTGCGACCCATACACGCTCACGGTAGCAAGTACCGATCACGCTCAAGGCTCCCCTTCTCCCGAAGTTACGGGGACATTTTGCCGAGTTCCTTAACCATGATTCTCTCGATCGCCTTAGTATTCTCTACCTGATCACCTGTGTCGGTTTCGGGTACGGGCGGCTAAAACCTCACGCCGATGCTTTTCTCGGCAGCATAGGATCACCAAATCCCCCAAACGGGGTCCCATCACGTCTCAGGCAAACACCGGCGCATTTAACAACCGGATACCCTACACGCTTAGACCACGACAACCATCGCGTGGCTTGGCTACCTTCCTGCGTCACACCTGTTAATACGTTTACCTCCAAAAATCGGGTCCTGCACTCCACCCCCAAGCCCAACCACAAAAGGAAAGGCACAAAGGGCATCACACAGTTAGCATCAAAATATCAGTATGGGCGGTTTTTCACCGGTACGGGAATATCAACCCGTTATCCATCGACTACGCCTGTCGGCCTCGCCTTAGGCCCCGACTAACCCAGGGCAGATTAGCTTGACCCTGGAACCCTTGATCATCCGGCGCACGGGTTTCTCACCCGTGATTCGCTACTCATGCCTGCATTCTCACTCGCATACCCTCCACCACTGGTTCACACCGCAGCTTCACCGGATACACGACGCTCCCCTACCCAACAAGAAAAAATCTCATTGCCATAACTTCGGTGGTGTACTTGAGCCCCGCTACATTATCGGCGCAGAATCACTTGACCAGTGAGCTATTACGCACTCTTTCAAGGGTGGCTGCTTCTAAGCCAACCTCCTGGTTGTCTCAGCAACTCCACATCCTTTCCCACTTAGTACACGCTTAGGGACCTTAGTTGATGGTCTGGGCTGTTTCCCTCTCGACAATGAAGCTTATCCCCCACTGTCTCACTGCTACGCTCTAACTTACCGGCATTCGGAGTTTAGCTGACGTCAGTAACCCTGTGGGGCCCATCGGCCATCCAGTAGCTCTACCTCCGGCAAGAAACACGTAACGCTGCACCTAAATGCATTTCGGGGAGAACCAGCTATCACAGAGTTTGATTGGCCTTTCACCCCTATCCACAGCTCATCCCCTCCATTTTCAACTGAAGTGGGTTCGGTCCTCCACGACGTCTTACCGTCGCTTCAACCTGGCCATGGATAGATCACTCCGCTTCGGGTCTAGATCCTGCCACTGACACGCCCTATTCAGACTCGCTTTCGCTACGGCTTCCCCACACGGGTTAACCTCGCGACAGAACACTAACTCGCAGGCTCATTCTTCAAAAGGCACGCTGTCACCCCAAAAGGCTCCAACGGCTTGTAAGCACACGGTTTCAGGTACTATTTCACTCCCCTCCCGGGGTACTTTTCACCATTCCCTCACGGTACTGATTCACTATCGGTCACTAGAAAGTATTTAGACTTACCAGGTGGTCCTGGCAGATTCACACGAGATTCCACGAGCCCCGTGCTACTCGGGTGGCACACACGCGGTCTAACACATTTCGGCTACAGGACTCTCACCCTCTCCGGTCACCCATCCCAAGGCGTTCACCTACATGCTAGAACATCACGTCCACAGTCGATTGAAACTGTGATGCGTACTCCCACAACCCCCATGATGCAACCCTCAACCGGTATCACACACCACAGGTTTAGTCTCATCCGCTTTCGCTCGCCACTACTCACAGAATCATTTGTTATTTTCTCTTCCTGAGGGTACTGAGATGTTTCACTTCCCCCCGTTCCCTCCAACCAGCCTATACATTCAACTGGTGGTAACAAACCATGATGGCTTGCTGGGTTTCCCCATTCGGAAATCCTGGGATCAACGCCCTGTTATCGGCTCCCCCAGGCTTATCGCAGATTCACACGTCCTTCATCGGCTTCTAGTGCCAAGGCATCCACCGTGTGCCCTTAATAACTTACACACAGATAAAATCAAGAATAAATTAACCTTGACTATATTTAACTAAGTACAAAATCAAGAATCAAAGAAACACAATCCAAAAAGAATTGAGTATTCTTCAAAACATTGAAGATGCTCGCGTCCACTATACAGTTCTCAAACAACAACCCGATCAACACTCAAGGCAACCAGAACAAACTGATCACTACTCTCATGCCGGGATACACCAAGATAACAAACAAAAGCCCGCTACCTCAAAACCCAACAACGCACCAACACTACACAACACACAAACCAATCAGCACAAACCCAAAGGCCTGCACCAGAACTAACATTCCACCCATGAGCAAACCACCCAAACGACACTCGCGCTCAGCATGGCCAACTAAAAGTTGAGCTCCTTAGAAAGGAGGTGATCCAGCCGCACCTTCCGGTACGGCTACCTTGTTACGACTTAGTCCCAATCGCCAATCCCACCTTCGACGACTCCCTCCCACAAGGGGTTAGGCCATCGGCTTCGGGTGTTACCAACTTTCGTGACTTGACGGGCGGTGTGTACAAGGCCCGGGAACGTATTCACCGCAGCGTTGCTGATCTGCGATTACTAGCGACTCCGACTTCATGGGGTCGAGTTGCAGACCCCAATCCGAACTGAGACCGGCTTTTTGGGATTAGCTCAACCTCACAGTATCGCAACCCTTTGTACCGGCCATTGTAGCATGCGTGAAGCCCAAGACATAAGGGGCATGATGATTTGACGTCATCCCCACCTTCCTCCGAGTTGACCCCGGCAGTCTCCTATGAGTCCCCACCATCACGTGCTGGCAACATAGAACGAGGGTTGCGCTCGTTGCGGGACTTAACCCAACATCTCACGACACGAGCTGACGACAACCATGCACCACCTGTATACCAGCCCCGAAGGGAAACCACATCTCTGCAGCGATCCAGTATATGTCAAGCCTTGGTAAGGTTCTTCGCGTTGCATCGAATTAATCCGCATGCTCCGCCGCTTGTGCGGGCCCCCGTCAATTTCTTTGAGTTTTAGCCTTGCGGCCGTACTCCCCAGGCGGGGCACTTAATGCGTTAGCTACGGCGCGGAAAACGTGGAATGTCCCCCACACCTAGTGCCCAACGTTTACGGCATGGACTACCAGGGTATCTAATCCTGTTTGCTCCCCATGCTTTCGCTTCTCAGCGTCAGTTACAGCCCAGAGACCTGCCTTCGCCATTGGTGTTCCTCCTGATATCTGCGCATTTCACCGCTACACCAGGAATTCCAGTCTCCCCTACTGCACTCTAGTTAGCCCGTACCCACTGCAAACCCGGAGTTAAGCCCCGGGCTTTCACAGCAGACGCGACAAACCGCCTACAAGCTCTTTACGCCCAATAATTCCGGACAACGCTCGCGCCCTACGTATTACCGCGGCTGCTGGCACGTAGTTAGCCGGCGCTTCTTCTGCAGGTACCGTCACTTTCGCTTCTTCCCTGCTGAAAGAGGTTTACAACCCGAAGGCATTCATCCCTCACGCGGCGTCGCTGCATCAGGCTTGCGCCCATTGTGCAATATTCCCCACTGCTGCCTCCCGTAGGAGTCTGGGCCGTGTCTCAGTCCCAGTGTGGCCGGTCACCCTCTCAGGCCGGCTACCCGTCGTCGCCTTGGTGAGCCGTTACCTCACCAACAAGCTGATAGGCCGTGAGCCCATCTAAAACCAGTACAAACCCTTTCCACCAGCATCCCATGCGGGAACTAGTCGTATCCGGTATTAGACCTCGTTTCCAAGGCTTATCCCAGAGTTAAAGGCAGGTTACTCACGTATTACTCACCCGTTCGCCACTAATCCAACCAGTGCAAGCACCGGTCATCATCGTTCGACTTGCATGTGTTAAGCACGCCGCCAGCGTTCGTCCTGAGCCAGAATCAAACTCTCCGTTAGAAAACAAAAAAAGTTGATGATCCTAGTCTCGATTTGATAGCGAACCATTCACCACGGGGTGGTGTGGTTCAAGCTGACGAATCTGAAACCATATGATTATCAAATTCACACCCAACCAGCCACAAAGACCAGATCAGGTGCATCTAATATATAAATATTTGGTATCAGTTCTATTTCCGCACCACCTACACCCCTCATATTTATCGGGGCCCAGTATTTGTGGTGTGGACGATTAGAATGTTATGTTTATAACATTGGTACGCTATTGAGTTTTCAAGCAACAGACCACCATCAAA
>NZ_JBLXXU010000008.1:0-10276 GCF_048512945.1 Rothia sp. P4278 | reverse complement strand
AGAGCAAAAGCAGCAATCGCAAGGGCACAAGATAAACAACGCAGAACAGAGCTAGATGTCACCCGATCCGTAGAAGCACGTATCTCACGGCTCATTGCCGAGAAACGAGAACTGCAAGAACAACTCCTAGCACGTAGGGACTACGAAGAGATCAAGCAGACCTTGGAAGAGACTAATCGGTTTGCTATCGAGCAGAGTATGCAGTTCAAGCAGATGATGGATCAGATGCAGGATAGGCTCCTACGGCTACAGCATGTAAAGCGGTTGGAAGGTGCTGTCCTCAATGATTATTTGTATTTCGCTAGGTACTACTATCGGAAGAAGCCACGGGAGTTGTGGGATTTTTCTGATAGCTCCAGGTTGCAGCGGGTACGCAAAATACAGGAGAGAAGAAAACTAGGGTGATTCTGAGGCGCTCAGAGAGGACTCCAGGGAACGAACTACCGTGGATACCCCCACCCCGAAAAAGGAAGCCAGCTCCCGCAGGCTCCACACCCGCCCGGTCTGCGGGTTAACCTCCGAACGCATCCGCACCAACTGTCCCCTCTGGGCAGCAGATAACTTTGCAGGGCGACCCGGCCCGGCCCCTTTCTTGCCCCCGTTCTTTGCTTTCATGGCAGCAAGTCCTGCTCTGGTGCGCTCTGAGATCAGGTTGGATTCCATCTCTGCTAGTGAAGCGATGATGTGGAACATCATTTTTCCTACCGGGGTGCTGGTGTCGATTCCTTCGGTTAGAGAGTGGAAGTGGATGTTGTGCGCTTCGAGATGTTCAAGGAGCTGGCAGAGGCCTTTGACGTTGCGGCCTAGGCGGTCGAGTTTCCAGACCATGAGGGTATCTCCTGGGCGGAGGGCTTTGAGACAGGCTGTGAGTTGTGGGCGTGCCATGGTACGGCCTGTGACCCCGGTGTCTGAGTAGATTTGGTAGCAGCCTGCTTGGGTGAGGGCTTGGTGTTGGAGTTCGGGGGATTGGTCTGTGGTGGAGACTCGGGCGTAGCCGATGGTGGTGTGGTTGGTGGTCATGGTTTGAGGGTATCGAAAAGGGCTCCCTGGCGTGTTTGCTGGGGAGCCTTTTCGGTGCAGGTTTTCGGTATGGGTTTTTCGGGCGTGTTGGTTGCTCTTTATTCCCGTACCGAAACCGTCCTTTTTGCCTTCTGGTGGGGCAGTTATCTGACCGGATGAAGAAATATTACGTAATAAATCTCTCAAAATTTGAGCAATTAAAAGTGAAGGATATAGATTATAATCTACGCAACCAAACGTTTAAGATGGAGATTTGAGTTGAAGAAACTTATTACTAACGAATCATTACTTATCGCCAGCTCAAAAGAGGGTTTGGTTGTGTCGGTAAATGGAAAGGATCATATCACCCTTTCGGGAGATGTGTCTATTTTCTTATCAGCCTTGAAGTACGCAGATGGAAATAATAGCTATGAAGATATAATCAACATTCTATCAATGGATGGTTTTGAACTGAATGAGTCGACTGAAGTTTTAAAATTTGCCATCGACGAAAACATCCTAAAGGAGAATGACTATTGGTCACTAAGAAATGCTGAGTACTCCTTGGATTTGTATAGTTATGAAAAGTGGGATAGGCAAATAAGAAACTTTATGAGTTTGCCTGGAATCGATGCTAAAGATGCTATATCATTCCAACAAAAAATTCAGGACTCACACGTCTGCATATTGGGAGTGGGTGGAGTCGGAAGTTACTTGTCATTGTCTTTCTCCATGATGGGTGTAGGAAATATTTCTATTATTGATTTTGATTCAATCGAGCTAAGCAATACATCTCGCCAAGTGCTTTATACAGAAAAAGAGATTGGGCTTAATAAAATTGATGTAGCGAAAACGGAAATTATCAAGCACAACCCCCGCACAAAAGTTGCAGCAGTTAATAAACAAATTAAAAAAGATGTAGATTTAGTCGATGCTCTCGAAGAAATCTATACTGAATTTGAGTCATACCCAGATTTGTTGTTAGTTGCAGCAGATACGCCGAGGGATTCGATCAATTTCATTGTAGATGAGGTTTGTTCAAAGCTAAATATCTCACATTTTAATCTGGGGCCAACTGGATTTCATCAAATTATGATTGGGCCACTATGCATACCTGGAAAGACACGTTCATACACTGAATTAATTGGTGACAATAAAGTAACACTTGCAACCCCAGATATCGAGAATATCAACAAAAGGATGACTCCAAATATTATGGACTCTTTTAATGCTTTGGCGGCTAAATCCGGAGCCATTGAAGCCATTAAACACTTGACCGGATATTGCGAACCTGCCATCATTGAAAAATTCATCATATTAGATACATTTGATTGGAGTGTTAATATTCATGAATTCTAATCATGATCTAATTACTTTAATCAGTGAATCCCGCAACTTATATGATGCACTCAATACTATCGGATCAACTGATCAGTATGATATTTCGCTGAAATCTTTTTCTCGTCATAGAAATATTGATGACCGTTCCAAACTTGTTACAGCAATAGCTTCAGCAAAAGATGAAAACGATTTTCTAAAAAACCTTTTGGAGATGGATGCTGATATATCAAGAGCTATCCGTCCCAAAACAGCCATGGGCCAGTTTTCGAAAAAATTCAGAATAGATTCTTCACTAAAGAATTACGGGAACTTTATCCCGATAGATAAAGAATATTCTGATGATAATAGGGAAGCAGAAATAAATGAAATACAAATTATCCTGAATAAAAGAAGTAAGAATAATTTAATTATTTGTGCTGAATCAGGTACGGGAAAGACTTACCTGGTAGAAAAATATGCGAACACAGATTTGTGCACTACAAGGATATTTTCAATAGATTTGCCAAAAATTATTTCTGGCACAAAATACCGTGGTGAGCTCGAATCCAAAATAATAGATATTTTTGATAAATCCATTGAAAATAATTTCACTCTATTTATGGATGAGATACATATGCTAGGGAATACGGGATCTGCTGAAGGAGGAACTAACCTTCTTGATACCTTAAAACCGTATCTAACTAACCCAAATTTTAGGATGATTGGCGCCACCACACCTACAGAACTAAGTTATATCACCGCAGACTCAGCTTTTTCTCGCAGGTTCTCAGTCATGAGACTAAAGAATCTCTCAAAAGATCAGCTATATAGTATCTTTGTAAATTTTATAGAATCTTCTGATATTTTGGATGCTTCAAGTTTATCTAGATTCCAAAAAATTTTAGACTTTCTTGATAATAAAATAGATAATGTAAATTATCCAGAAAAACTCATTGATTTTCTTGAATACTACGAATCATATTCAAAACTATTTTCTGGTAAATCAGATGTTACAATATTTAATAAATATATTGACCATAGATTTGAATAAATTTTCTTTATCAATCAGATAAAGAATTAACTACGATTAAACTGAGAGGAGGTAAAGTCATGACTTCCATGACCGTAGCAAAGACTAGCCCTGCAGTAGCAGTTTCCTGCCGCATCATCGCAGCATATAAGTAACTTTTATATAGTTATTTCATGAGATAACATGTGTGCCCTCTTTAGCTAAGTTGAAGAGGGCGCACTCCTTTAATAGATAGGTATTTATGATTAAATTATTTCCATACCTTACTTCAAACTTTTTGATGAACTTTGGTAGGGTAATACCGCAGGCAATTTTAACCCCTATTCTGCTTGAAAAGGGACTAGATTTCTCCCAAATAGTAATCGTTCAAATAGCTTTTACCATCACTATTCTTTTATTCGAGTTTCCCAGCGGCATACTAGCTGATATTTTTTCCAAAGCAAAAGTTTATATTTTTTCTGTATTTCTTTTATCAATATCGTATGCAGTAGTTTTATTATCTTCTGGTATTCAAATGATGATTGTTGCGTGGGTTCTGTACGGAATTTCAGCAGCTGGTCAAAGTTCTACGATGGATCTTTATTTTGCTGAGAAGCTTCGAAATGATGAATCTAATCTTAAGAGATTCTATAGCATAGATCAAAACACACTTTTAATTAGTAGCATAATTTCTTCAATTGTTGGCAGCTTCCTTTATGGGATAGTCGGAATTAATATTTATAAATTATCTATAATAGCAATTATACTGAGTGTTGTTAATGCATTAATTTTCTTCCCTAAAGATTCATTTAAGACGAAAAACTATGCTAAAACCACTAATCCATTAAAAGATATACTGAAAGGTGTATATGGCTCCCTTGAAAATTGGCAAATAAAGATTGCTGTAATTTTAATAATCATAACTGATATTGCAATTACTGCATTTTTCAATGTTTGGCAGATGATCCTTATTAATGCTGATTTCAGCCCCTCTTATTTCGGCATTATTTTTATCGCGTTACAGCTAGCAAATATTGTATCGAATATTATTTTTTCTAAAATTAAATCAGGTAACTATATATATTATTGTTGTTTATCTGGGATTGTTATTGTTGCTGCTATGCTGCTTCTTTTCGATAATATATTATTGCTTATTCCTCTCTTCTTTCTGCCTTTATTCCTATTCATCTATGTAGCTTTCTTGCACACTCGTCTCCAAAAGTTGATGCCCGAGCATTTGATGTCTTCGATTGGTTCAGCTACCGGCACTCTGAGTGCGTTACTGAGCCTTGCCACATTAGGTTTTATATCTTTGACATTGCAAAGTTTTTCGCCCAGTACAGTCCTTTCATTTTCACTTCTAATTTTTTGTGCTACTTCATTTACATTTATTTTGTCGGCTAGACTAAGGAGGGAAGTTAATATTTAGTTTTCTATATACAATTTTCTCGCTATTGGGTTGAACCTTATTGTATGTGGTTTCTAATATATTTCCCTCAGTCGCGCATTAAGTATATTTTGCTTGCAAATAATATTTAATGCAATTCCCGAGTAAATCCATAGTCTATTTTTTACCCTAATAGAAAAATATCCCTGCAAAGTGCTGAAATACTTGAAAAATTCACTGTCAAAATAACTCAATGAACCCTGTTTCCTGGTGGTTTATGGGACACTCATTTCAGTATGGAATTGGTGTTTATAAAGGAAAGTAAATTTTCTGGGAAGCACAAGCGTGCGGGTTTTAATCATCAGTTGATCTGCAAACTTGACAGTAAAATATTGGTTGTCGCCGATCTTTTGCGGGGTAGCAGAGAAGATTTGGAATAAGCATCAATATTGTAAGAGTTAATAAAAGAAGAAAACAGGAGAGACAACAGCCGTATATTTTCCCTGGGGCTCTGATTTCTTCATTTGAGAAAATACGATAATTTTACTTGAAAATCCTCTATAAGCTGATCCCCGGCCCTTTCGGCGCCCTAACATCCCGCGCACCCTGTCGCTCCTCACCCCTTACAGCCCTCGCCACACGCTGCTCCCGCTCCCCGGATTCTCCAACAAACGCACCGAGCCACCACCACCACAGAATCCGTCAAATCAACCCGACCAGCCACTACACTGGCCTTCGACCCCCAGCACCCGCACAGACTTCCCCGCCTTCCCAAATTTCGCTTGGGCATTCACCCGCACCTGCCCAAAATCAGGGTGACTGATTTTCCCTGCCCATCCACACTCACCGACACACCACTAACCCCACCTTCAGATAGCACGCCCAGCACACACTCAGCCGCCTGAACCTTGTTCAACCACATGTACAAATCTGCTCGCACATCAGCGGACTGGTTCTCCATCACCCACACATCCCGATCATCAACTACCGGCACGCTCTGAGCCCGCGTCAGATCCTGCTGTACAGAGGGGCAGTTGGTGCGGATGCGTTCGGAGGTCAATCCGCAGGTAGGGCGGGTGTGGAGTCTGCGGGAGCTGGCTAATTTTTCCGGGGTGAGCTGGTTGGTTGGTTCTTGAACCAGTCTTGCACCAGGACTCATACTTCCGCCCTAGTACTAGAGACTTTTACGTACCACTTACTGACGCTAAATATTTATATAAACCACATACACAGTGATACGGTTATACATATAACCATACTGAAGGATGGCCCATGATTATCACCATTGCCACAACCAAAGGCGGAACAGCAAAAACCACCACAGCCATGCTTCTAGCAGAGGCAGCCGGACGCGCCGGACACAGCGCCCTGGTCATTGATGCAGACCCCCAGGGCTCAGCAACCCAATGGAAGGAAGTAGCCGAAGAAAACGGAGAGCCCATCCGCCGATACACCGTCACCCCCGTAAACCGGGTAATGCTCTCACGTACCCTTGCTAAGGTGACCGAAGAATGGATCTTCATTGATACCCCACCGGGTGACCCTGCCGTTATCAATGAGGCTATAGACCTAGCTGATTTCGCAATTATCCCCTCGCCTGTTGCCCCCGAGGACTTCAACCGCGCGGTACGAACTCTTGCCGCCACAGGCGATACCCCAGCGGCCCTCTTTCTATGCCACTGGGATAAGCGAGCTACTAAGACCTATGAAGCTGTCAAAGAAGCTACTAAGGCCCAAGACTTGCCCGTTTTCAGCTCAGAAGTCCCTAACAAACAACAGATACAGAATTTTTGGTTTGCTGACACATACAACGGAGACTTAGGCGGGTATCAAGACCTCTTTACTGAGCTGTCTAATACCCTTAAGGCCCTAGAGGCATAAAACCGCATTGCCGTATACATGTATATATGGTCATACATAAAGACATATATACGTATATATGGTTTTAGAAAGGAAAACTACTAGTCATGAATGATTTAGCTAAGAAATTGGCAACAGCTGCTACCAAGAAAGGTCGCAGTGGGGGAGATGTTGCACGGACTGAGACCGCGTTTCGCAAACCGGTAAGCACCCGCAAGTTTACATTCAACATTGATGAGGGTGTTTATCAGCAGTTGCGTAAGCAGGCTTTTGAGCAGGAGCGGGATATGACAGCTATTATCAATGAAATCTTGGGGGCAGCTTTCGATGAGAAGCACCATGGAAGTTCCATTTAGTCCCCCAAAGTTCCAGGCAATAAGATATGCTTTGTATGTACAAAAAAGCGGGGCACCGCCTCAGAACCGCCAAGTACTGAGGTGATGCCCCTAGCGTAGGGAATGGCTATCGTGCTACTAGCTGTTGATAGCTTTCCAGAGTTCGGCAGTAGCCCGTAGAAGTTTCGCAGCAGGCCCTAACCATTTGCGAGCTTCGCGGGCTATTTTCATACCCTTGCTCTTGCTCATACGCTCACCTCCTCGTTTGGTCTCTCTCAGCGGCGAGTTCGATAATTAGCGGTCCGCTGGGAGCCGTAGAGAAGGCATACACCTATCTTATCTGCCTTCTTAAGGCTTAAATTCTTCCTGAGAACTATTTTTACTGTCCGGTAAAAAGTACTCATTGCAAGTAACCGTTACAGATTTAGTTACTTTTTGTCAGAGCTGGCTACTTTCAGCGTTTCCTACCCCGTTATTTTGCTGTGTAGTTCTATGCCCCTACCATCTGTGCCTGCTCAGGATACAACCGCGCAGCCTCCACAGCCCCATAACGGCCCTTAACCTTCAAATACTCACGCATCAACCGCACCTGCTCCAAACCACGAACAGGCACCACCCGAGGCCTACTCAACTCCCGCACAACATGCCGCTGCTGCTCAACCAACCGCTCACGCTCCACCCTAGCCTGCTCACGCTGAACCCGCGTAGGCGAAGGAGGCAAAACACCATCAGCACCCTTCCACGCATTAACCCTCAAATGCAACCACGCCAAAACCGAACGCATACCACCAGCCCCACGACTCTGATACACCTCACCCTCAGGGCTTTGCTCCAAAGCAACCAAAACATCTTTAAGACACCAACCAGCAGCAAAAATCTTCCTCATATGCCCCACCAAAAGCACAGTAGGAACCTTCCGCAGATCCAAGACCTCTTCTTTCAGCCGCTGAGTAGCCTTCCAACGGTCAGAAGCAGACTCAACCACCGCGGTCAGAGAAAATTTTTGGTTGTTGTCCTTTAAGGACTTAACAGATTTCTTAAAAGTTTTTAAGGGGTGGACATTTTTACCTACAGGAACCAACAAAGTGTAGATGGGTGCTTCGTTCGCTCGGGTGGAAGAGTAGGTGGCGGACTTGCCCGACCGTACTAGGGCAAGGAGCCTGTGACGGATAAGGTCATGGACGTAGCGTTGGACTGTTTTGGTGCAGATGCCCAGGTGGGAAGCTATCTCGTGGTAGGTGAATTGGGCGGTGTATTCGCTCAGGCGGTAGCGGTAGCTGATGTAGTCGATGATTTTTTGGGCTGTTTTTGCTTTGGTTGCAGAAAGATGGGTCAGGTATTTTTGGGCGGTGTATCTGCGCCAGGGTAGGGCGTTGTGGGGGGATTGGGTGCCTGCGGGTCGGGCTTTGAGTAATTCAAAGGGTGTGGCGTTGGCCCGGGGTCTTGTATTTGACCGGAGGTAAACTGATACACTAAACATCAGAGAAACCTCCTTGTGTGTTTATGTAGCATGGTTGTTTCCTCACCGGATGTCAATCGATCTTGGCGGAACGTGACATCCCATATTCTTAGTCGAAGCCCCTCCTGCAAAGAGGGGCTTCACTTATTTAAAAAGTTTGCTGGTATTTACTGTACTTGATGAACCCCCACGAGTACGAGAACCCAGACACACCAGAGAACCCCCACCACAGGCTACTTCCCCTTGAAAAAGGCCGAACCACCACCCAACACCTCAGCACGCACCCGAGCGACTTCCTGTGCTGCACGAGCCCGCTCCATCTTCGCCACGCACTCCCAATCCTCAGCATGCTTCTGCCACTTAGTCACCAAAGACTCCAGCTCAGCGACACGCTCACGCATCTTCATCACCTCACCGGCAGCACTAAAAGACCGACCCCGCGCCTGAACCTCATGCTCCTGTACCCGCGCAATAGTTGCATACGCCTGCTCTAACTGCCCCTGCTGCTCACTAACTGTTTTCTCTAGCTTTTTGACCTGGGCACGGAGTTGCTCAACTTCCCCGGCAACCTCACGCTTAGCCTTACGCACTTCCCTGCCAATAGCTACTGCGCGCTCATACTCGGCGTGCTGGCGGGCTGAGTGAACCCAGGCGGCTAGCTCTTCAAAGGCCCCTAAAACCTGGGCATATTGCACAAATTCCTGCGGGCTGATCCCGCTGGTAACCGGAATTTTTGCGCTTTCCCCACCAACAAACCCGTACTCAGCCCTTGCTAACTGGGTCAGGGTTTTACCCAGGATCTTGGCGATTTGGGCGCGTTCTTCACGCGGTATTTTCCGGTCGTTGAGGCAGTAGCCAAGTTCTCGGGTCAGTTCAGGGATGACGGTAGCTGGTTCAGAGCGGAGGAAGTCTTTGAGTTCTTTTTTGCCAAGTTTCAGGGTTCGGTGGACCGGTCGTGGTTTGGGTTCTGGGGTGAGGGGTTGGGCGTATATCAGGCGTAGGGGGCTCTTGGTTTCGTGGGCGTATTTGCGGTGGGCTGCGGCGTATTTTCGGCAGGTATCGGTGCAGTAGATTGGTGGTCGTCCGGGGCCTTTTTCGTAGTAGAAGGTGGTGTTGCAGTAGGGGCAGGTGCGGGTTTCTGTGGTGGGGTGTGGGGTGGTTTTCATGGGTTTTATTGCATTTCGTCATGACGATATAGCAGAGAGTGAAAAATGGGATACCACTTCCTGGCTTATTGGATGCAAGAGGTGTGACGAGAAAACCAGCCACTAGAACGAGCTGGGGGCTTCCAGAATGAGGGGTTTATTGGCCTGGGCGTGACTGTCGCATTTGCGACAGTTGAACACAGGATTTTTCATGGTTAGAAGTGAGACACCCTCATGGAATAGGGACGAGCTCTACAGAGAGCTAGGGCAACGCAGAAGACATAGCAGCAGTAAAGAAAACCAGGCCCATGATGGATGCAGAACCAGCCAGCAGCAACTAGACCCACACACTTACCCATCAGCTCTGACCCGATTTATAGGAACTTTTTTCTCACACACGTGTGGCATTGAAATGCACCACCGCCACATCCGTGGCGGTTAACGACTTACCCACCTGCACCTAGCAACCTAAGACAAGGCATGAAACACAACCAGACCATCACCTATCGCCTCTGCCCAGTGTGTGCCAGCACCTTACCCACACAAGCATCAAGCAAACGTATCTATTGCACTGAACGCTGTTCCAAGAACGCGCGTGCGCGCAAATCCCGCAACAAGCCCATAGCTAACCCCGCAGCTACACCCGAAGAAGTCGAAACCCTACTAGCCACCATTGCCGAGCTTCAACACCGCAATCAGAAATACGAACGACTCATCACCAGACTCCGCACGCTCCTACGTAAGCACCGTGCCCAATCAGCC
>NZ_JBLXXU010000007.1:0-17165 GCF_048512945.1 Rothia sp. P4278 | reverse complement strand
ATTTGGGGGCGGCCCGGGGGTCCCCCGCGGCGGGCCCTCTCTTCTTTTTTATGCCGGAGACGGTAGAATGGTGCATGTTATTGGTTGCCCGGTCGTACAATATAACTTTTCATTTGGCTTATTAGCTCTCCCACCGGTTCTCTTACGGGGTTCCTCATGTGGTCGATAGGGCTCACACCTGCACGATAAACCCGCGATCGGCTCCCCCGTTTGCCCATGACTGGGCCACATCAAAGGACAACGATTCGTGACAGACCACCAAACCCCATCAACATTTGCCGACTACGGTGTTCGTCAGGACATCTCCGATGCGCTCGCGGCCCAAGGCATCACCAGCCCCTTCCCCATTCAGGCCCTGACCCTGCCTATCGCATTGGCAGGCCAGGATATTATCGGCCAGGCTAAGACCGGTACCGGTAAGACCCTGGGCTTTGGGTTGCCCGCTCTACAGACCGTTATTGGCCCCAAGTCTGATGAGTGGGGGCAAGTCAAGGTGCCCGGCGCCCCCCAGGCCCTGATTATTGTTCCCACCCGTGAACTCGCTATCCAGGTAGGTAGTGACCTGTCGGTAGCCGCCGATAAAACCGGTGTGCGAGTAGCGACCCTCTACGGCGGCCGCCCCTACGAATCCCAGATTAAGGAACTCACCGACGGCGTTGAGCTGGTCGTGGGCACACCCGGCCGTCTCATCGACTTGCACCGCCAGCACCACCTGAATCTGAGCCAGGTCAAGATAGTTGTGCTCGATGAGGCTGATGAGATGCTGGACTTAGGATTCCTGCCCGATGTGGAGCGCCTGCTCTCTGCTGTACCAGAGGTCCGCCAGACCATGCTCTTCTCGGCAACCATGCCCGGTCCCGTGCTGACTATGGCCCGGCGCTACATGCGCCAGCCCATGCACATTCGCGCCGAGTCCGGCGAAGAAGAGACCATGACCAAGGCATCTATCCGACAGGTCATCTACCGTGCCCACCCGCTCGATAAGGACGAGCTGGTCAGCCGGGTCCTGCGCGCGGAAGGCCGTGGCCGTACCGTTATTTTCACCAAGACCAAGCGTTCCGCGGCCAAGCTCTCCGATGAGCTTCAGTCACGCGGTTTTGCCGCTGGAGCTATCCACGGTGACCTCAACCAGGGTGCCCGCGAGCAGGCTCTGCGTGCTTTTCGCAACGGTAAGGTCGATATCCTGGTCGCTACCGATGTTGCCGCCCGAGGTATCGACGTTGAAGATGTCACCCACGTCATTAACTACCAGTGCCCCGAGGACGAGAAGACCTACCTGCACCGTGTAGGCCGCACCGGTCGCGCAGAGAAGCTGGGTACCGCTATCACCCTGGTGGATTGGGAAGATATTCCCCGCTGGAAGCTTATTAACAAGGCTTTGGAGCTGGGTGTTGATGAGCCGGTGGAAACCTATTCTTCCTCTCCCCACCTCTTTGCAGATCTTGGTATCCCCAAGGGCGCCAAGGGCCGTCTGCCCAAGGAAGAGCGCACCGCTGCCGGTCTTGAGGCTGAGGCGGCCGAGGATTTTGGTGGGCAGGAGCCAGGTCGTCGCCAGTCCGCTGGCTCACGCCCTGCTAGGGGCGGGCAGGACCGCCGTGGCCGCGGTGAGAACCGCAATGGGTCACGCTCGGCAGAGCGCCGGGGCGGCCGTAACGGTGAGCGCCGTTCATCCTCTCAGGGCGATAGCAAGGCTGCCTCTAGCCGTCGCCCTAGTTCTGAGGGTGGGCAGCCCGCTGAGGGCGCTAATGCGGCGACTAGGCCCCGTCGCCGCCGCCGTACCCGCCGGGTAGAGGGCGGCGAAGGCTAAGGTCGCGCTGGTTTACCCCTAGCGCTCCTCACAGGCAGAATGACCCCCTCCCTTGTGGAGGGGGTCATTCTTGTTGTTGGGCACCGGGCTTCAGCTCGGGGATGGGTTCATGACCTCCCGGTGGCTGTGCTTAGCGGGTAGAGCGGGCTTGACCCTCTGCGTAGCCTGCGGCTGACTGAATACCTACCACGGCCCGTTCGCTGAACTCTTCAATGCTGGAAGCCCCGGCGTAGGTGAAAGCTGAGCGCACGCCGGAGATAATTGAATCAATCTGGTCCTCCACCCCGCCCCTGCCCTCAGGTAGGTAGATGCGAGCGGTAGAGATGCCCTCTTCGAACATTTCGCGGCGGGCTTTTTCAAAGGCTTCGGTCTTTGAGTTACGGTTGATGACCGCTCGGCGAGAGGCCATACCGAAGCTTTCCTTGTAGAGGCGGCCCTCGGAGTCCTGGAGGACATCCCCGGGAGATTCGTGGGTACCGGCAAACCAGGAGCCAATCATTACATTGGATGCGCCGGCAGCTAGGGCAAGGGCAACGTCACGGGGGTCTTTGATACCACCGTCGGCCCAGACATGCACACCCAGCTTCCTAGCCTCTTGGGCACACTCAAGCACGGCAGAGAATTGGGGTCGGCCCACGCCGGTTTGCATGCGGGTGGTGCACATGGCACCGGGGCCAACACCGACCTTGATAATATCTGCACCGGCTTCAGCCAGGTCACGCACCCCCTGCGCCGTGACCACGTTACCGGCGGCGATTGGGATAGAGGGGGTGAGGGAACGAACCTTTTTGAGGGCCTCAATCATGGTGTCCTGGTGGCCGTGGGCGGTATCAATCACCAGCACATCAGCACCGGCTTGAATCAGGCTTTCCGCGCGACCGGCGATGTCACCGTTGATACCGACAGCCACCCCAATACGCAGGCAGCCAGCTTGGTCGGTGGCCGGTGTGTAGAGGCTAGCACGCAGAGCCGCTGACCGGGTCAGCACACCAACCAGTAGACCGGCTTCATCAACCACGGGCGCGATCTTGCGGGAGTGCTCGTAGAGAATGTCAAAGGCTTCGCGGGGTGTGACGCTGTGGTTCAGGGTCAGTAGCTCGGTGCTCATCAGGTCTTGGACCTGGTCAAAATTATCGGCTCCGCGCATATCTTTAGGAGTAATGATGCCGACGGGTCGGTCATCCTCGACCACAATTGCAGCACCGTGAGCACGCTTGGGAATCAGGTGACGAACGTAGCCTGCGGTGTGGTGGGGTTTGACTGTGATAGGAGTATCGAACACCAGGTGGGAGCTTTTGACCCGCCTGATGGTTTCGGCAACGATATCGGTCGGAACATCCTGCGGAATAATGGCGATACCCCCGCGCCGGGCAACAGTCTCAGCCATACGGCGGCCCGATACGGCGGTCATATTGGCGATGACCAGAGGGATGGTGGTGCCCGTTCCATCTGCTGTTCGCAGGTCAACTCCCATGCGGGAGCCAACCGAGGAAGGCGAGGGAACCATGAATACGTCGTTGTAGGTGAGGTCTGTGGTGGGCTTGGTGTCGTTGAGGAACTTCATGGTTCTAGTCTATGTGGTTGAGCACACAGACCGGCGGGAATTAGCTGGGGGCTTAGACCTGCTCCCCCAATTTCTGGTGAGAGCCAGCCTGGGCGCGCAGGGCGGCTACGGTTTGCGGGTCCGTGGTGTTTTCACCCAAAAGGTTGGGTTTACCGGCACCGTGATAGTCCGATGAGCCGGTCACCAGCAGGTCGTGGCGGGAGGCTAGATCCAGTAGCCACTGACGACCTTCGGGTGGGTTGTCCCGGTGGTAGACCTCAACACCAGCTAAGCCAGCATCAATCATGGCGTAGATAGTCTCATCACTGGCTAGGCGGCCCCGTGAAGGTGCCCTGGGGTGGGCCATAACGGGGACCCCCCCGGCCTGGCGTACCAGTTGGACGGCCTCTACCGGGTCTACCGCGTAGTGGGGAATGTAGTAGGGGGAACTTGGGGTGAGCACCCGCTGGAAGGCTTCGGTTCGTGTGGTGACCGCGCCGATAGCTACCAGCGCATCGGCAATATGGGGGCGGCCTACGGTAGCCCCCTGATGCACGTGTTCCTGTACGGTATCCCAGGTCAGCGGGTAGTCTTCGCTCAGGCGCTCCACCATGCGCTGAGCCCTGCTCCGGCGGGCGCCCCTGGATCGTTCCATCTCCGCGCACAGGCCTTCGTGGTGGGGGTCGTGCAGGTAGCACAGCAGGTGGACGCTCACGCCCTGCGCTGAACAGGAGATTTCCATACCGGGCACAAAATCTAGGCCCCATTTGTCCGCTTCCGCCTGCGCCAGGCTCCACCCAGCGGTGGTGTCGTGGTCGGTCAGGGCAAAGCCGGTCAGACCGAGCGCGGCTACTTCAGCAACCAGCTCGGCTACGGGCTGGGTGCCATCGGAAGTGCAGGAATGGGTGTGCAGGTCATACATACCCCTAGATTACAGGGCCAACAGCTTGGTCAGGGTATGAGCTTGGCTAAGTCTGCAGAGAGCGGCGGGTTGCTACCTTTGTGTGCGGCCCCGTCCTGCTAGACGGTACTTGACCGCCCTCACTACACTGGTGTGTATGACAACACAGGATAAGACCCCCACCCCCGGTGATGACCAGCCCATCGAAGAGCGCGTCACCAACCGGTCAGCCGCTCCCCGTTCAAGAGCTTTTACCGAATTTATGGCCGCTCACTGGGCGCCGACCAACGGCGACCTGCCTGCTCGCGCCCGCGCTGCTGATTTTGCCGCTACCCGCCGCGCCGCTCTGTCCAAGCTCTTCCCCGGCGAGCGCCTGGTAATCCCCGCTGGCCCTCTTAAGGTCCGTTCAAACGACACCGACTACCGCTTCCGTCCGCACTCCGCTTTTGCCCACCAGACCGGCCTGGGTGTGGACCATGAGCCCGATGCTGTGCTGGTCTACGAGCCAGTTGAGGAAGGCAGCGGCGATCAGGGGTCGAATCATGAGGTTACCCTGTATTTTCGCCCCTTAGCTGGTCGGGACACCGAGATGTTTTACCGCGACCCCCGCTACGGTGAGTTCTGGATTGGCCCCCGCCCTACCCTGGAGTCTCTGGGCGCCGAGTACGGTATCCGCACCGCTGATCTGTCCGAGCTTGAAGTCGCTATTACCAAGAACGCCGGGCCGCAGGCTCTGGGCGGTATCAGGATCCGCCTAGTACGCGATGTTGACCTGAATGTTGATGCCCTGGTCGATACCTCCCGTTACAACACCGCCGTTGATTTAGAAGAGTCCGACAAGCTCGATGCGGCGTTGACTGAGGCTCTCTCCCAGGCGCGCCTGGTCAAGGATGAGCTTGAGGTAGAGAACCTGCGCCGTTCGGTCGATTTGACCATCGATGGTTTTGCTGAGGTTATCCGTTCGTTGCCTGCCGCTCTTGCCCACCGGCGCGGTGAACGGGTGGTTGAGACCGCCTTTTTCTCCCAGGCCAGGATTGAGGGCAATGACCTGGGCTATGACACTATCGCGGCCTGCGGTAACAATGCCACCATTTTGCACTGGATTTCTAACAACGGGCCGGTGGAAGAGGGCAAGCTCATGCTGGTCGATGCCGGGGTGGAAGACGATACCCTCTATACCGCCGACATCACCCGTACTTTCCCGGTCAACGGCAAGTTCAGTGAGGTACAGGCTAGGGCCTACAGGATTGTTCTTGAAGCCGCCGATGCGGCCTTTAAGGCGGCTGTTCCGGGCCGTAAGTTCCATGAAGTTCACGATGCCGCCATGCAGGTTCTGGCAACCCGCCTGCACGAATGGGGCCTGCTTCCGGTTTCTGCTGAGGTTTCTCTGTCTGATCAGGGTGGGCATCACCGCCGCTGGATGCCCCACGGTACCAGCCACCACCTCGGCCTTGACGTGCATGACTGTGCTCAAGCCAAGATGGAGCTCTACATGGATGGTGTGATTGAGCCGGGCATGGTCTTCACCATTGAGCCGGGCCTTTACTTCAAGGAAGAGGATCTGCTGATTCCCGAGGAACTACGCGGTATCGGTATCCGTATTGAGGATGATGTGCTCATTACCGAAGACGGTAACGAAAACCTCTCTGCCGCCCTGCCCCGCACCGTTGAGGGCATTGAGGCCTGGATGGCTGAGATTTCCCGCTAGGCACCCTCCGGGCTGCTTCTAAGAGTCCGCCAGGACAAAAGCCCCTGCTAGCTCCATCTTGAGGATCTAGCAGGGGCTTTATTCTTTGCCTTCCGGTAGCAGACTCGGGGCTACTTAGTCTTGTGACGCCTTGTGCTGTCCTGCTCCGGTTCCCGGCGGATGGCGGCTTCGAACTCTTCGGGAGTTTCAACCCGCAGTCCGTAGCGCTGTTCACTCTGCTCGGCACGAATCTGCTCGATACGCTCGTTAACAGAGGTGTCCGCGGTGGGTGTCTTGCGGATAGCTGCCTCGAATTCTTCGGGGGTTTCAACCCGCAGGCCGTACTTGCTGGTGGCTTTGGTGCCGTCCGACTTGGTCTGGGCCGGGGGTGTGAAGACCGGCTGAGCGGGTTGCTCGGGGGTAGCGGAGCCCTGCTGTGCCTGATCTGCAGGGTTGAAACCGGGCAAGAAAGGCTGGGGTTCTGTCTGGTGGGGTGGAAGAGGCTGGTGAGGATCAAACCATTGGGGGCCGGGCTGGTGCTGAGGCGCAGATGGTGCAGGGCTGGCGCTCTGCTGGGGGCTGGGGCCTTGCGCAGGCAGGGAGGGCGGTAAGTTCTGTCCGGGTTGGTTCTGGTTCTGTCCGGGGGCCTCGGTGCGCGGTGCCTGGGGCTGGCCAGCAGACTGGGGGGCGGGCTGAACGGACACGCGAAGCAGGTTCCGGGCAGCCTGGGCTGTGGCCGGGATAGCCATCAGGTCAAGGCGGGCCGGTAGCATCTGAGTGCGGGTACGGATCCCGCGCCCCTTGGCTCGAGCCGCCACGACAACGGAGTAAATCATGCAAAAGGCAATAGCCAGAGGCACGATGCTGAGCAGGTTCGCCGGGATCGAGGTGTTGGTAACAAAAGCGTTGAAGAAGCCCACCAGCGTGCCCAGGCCCACACCCTGAACGGCGCCGCCTAGAGCGGCACGGGGATAGGTAGCCTGCCCTGTAATGTAATCAACCTGTCGGACCTCATGCCCCACCACGTAGAGAGAGTGAACGGGGAACTTCTGGCTGGCCAGGAATTCGAGAGCGCGGTTGAGTTCCTTGCGGTTATTGAAAGTGGCGACCAGCTCACCGGGAGGTAGGGAAGCGCCATCGGACAAAGCCAGTGCAGGAGGTACGTTGAGTTGATCCATACCCCCTATTTTTGACTAGTTTGTCGAGAGTTAGCTGGGAGCGCGCCCTGTTATCGCCACAGGTGAACTAGCTAGCCGGCCCAGGAGCCTTGGGCAGTGTAAGTTTGCGCCTATTTTCCGGGTATATCCGCAGATAAGCATGGCAGCGCCCCTGCAAGGCGAGTACCCTGGAAAGAGTGAGTAGCGTACCAAACAAAATTTTTATTGCCCGCCTACTAGGTCTCGATGTCTTTGACCCCCACGGTGACCGGCTTGGCCGTTTGCGCGATGTTGTCGTGCTCAAAAGCGGCTTCACCCAGTTTTCAGCGGTTGCTTCACTTGCCAAGCTCAAGGAACCCGTTGTGGTGGGTATCGTCATTGAGATTCTGGGTAAGAAACGCATTTTTGTGCCTATGACCCGCGTAACCAGCATTGACTCCACTCAGATTATTCTGACGGGCCTGGTTAACCTGCGCCGTTTTGAACAGCGCGGCTCAGAGGCCCTAGTTGTGGGCGAAATTTTTGACCGTAAGGTTCAGTTGCGTGACGGCTCCGGCATGGCTCAGATTGAAGACGTTGCCATGGAACAGCGCCGCAATGGAGACTGGTTCATTTCCGAGCTCTTTATCTCACGCGGCAACAGCGGTTTGATGCGCCGCCGTAAAGAAACCCTGATTATTGACTGGCACGAGGCTATCCTCTCCACCGACTTTGAGCCCCAGGCGGCCACAGCCTTTGTGGCCAGCCACGAAGATTCTAACCCCGCTGACCTGGCAGACGCTATCCACGAAATGCCCGACAAACGCATGGTGGAGGTCGCCCAGGAACTCCAGGATGAGCGCCTGGCGGATGTCCTCCAGGAGCTCCCCGAAGAGGATCAGGTTCAGATTCTCTCGAACCTGGAAGTTGAGCGCGCCGTCAATGTGCTCGAAGAGATGGAGCCCGATGACGCGGCTGACCTACTAGGAGAGCTCTCAGACACCCAGCGCGAAGAGCTCCTGACACTCATGGACCCCGATGATTCCGATGACGTGCGCCGCCTACTCGAATACGACGAAGGTACCGCCGGCTCACTCATGAACCCGGTCCCCATCATTCTCTCCCCCGAAGCGACCGTGGCCGAGGCTCTGGCTCATATCCGGCAGGAGGAGATCTCACCTGCTATGGCCGCTGCTGTAATGGTCGCTCGCCCACCCCTTGAAACCCCCACCGGTCGCTACCTGGGGATTGTGCACATGCAACGTCTACTGCGCCACTCTCCCAGCGAACAGGTGGGTAACATTATAGATACCTCTATTGAACCGGTTACCGATGCTGCCAGTATCGAAGAGGTAACCCGTATTCTTGCCACCTACGACCTCACCATCGTCCCAGTCATCAACGACCATGACCGGCTGGTGGGCGCTGTCACCGTCGATGACGTTCTCGATGAGATCTTGCCCGATGATTGGCGCACCTATGATGATGGCACCCCGATTAGAAAGGTAGGTCGCCGATTTGAGTGATGCCCGCGAACGCGATGAAAGAGCCCAAGCACTAGGAACCCCTCAGAACAAGAAACGCCGTCCGCTCTTTCAGTTCAACCCCGACCCCGATGCCTTTGGGCAGATGACAGAGAAAATTGCACGCTTTATGGGGACTCCGCAGTTTCTGCTGTGGATGACTGTATTCTGTGCCATCTGGTTAGGCTGGAACACCCTAGCTCCCGAAGAGATGCAGTTTGACCCACGTTCGCTTAACTTCACTCTCTTGACCCTTATGCTGTCCTTGCAGGCCTCCTACGCCGCTCCCCTGCTTCTGCTGGCACAGAACCGGCAGGATGACCGTGACCGCGTGGTAGCCCGCCAGGACCGCCAGCGTGATCAGCGCAACCTTGAAGAGACCGAGTACCTGACCCGCGAAATCGCTTCTTTGCGTATTACTCTGCGTGAGGTAGCCACCCGTGACTTTGTCCGCGGCGAAATACGCGACATCATGGAGGAGTTGCAGGAGGTTCAGCGCCGGCAGGAGGAACTCTTTACTCGGGCAGAGCATCTTGCCTCTCTCAGCCGCACCAGGGCAGATGACCCTCATAGCTCCAGCTTCACAACCTCCCCAGCCGCAGGCAGTGTGCTTGCGGTAGAAAGTGAAGATGACCCTAAGGCCCGAAAAAAGAAGATGGTAAAGGATATCGACCGTATCTTTGAGTAGGCGGTCTTCTCTCTCATGCAAAAAACTCCTGAAAATAAGCGGCTCAAAGCTGTCCTTGCCACCGTTATTGATCCCGAGTTACGGCTACCCATCACAGAGCTGGGTATGGTGGAGCGGGCTGAACTGGTAGGTTCGACCGCAAGCATCTCTATCCTGCTCACTATAGAGGGGTGCCCGCTGCGCGGCACCATTGAAAAGGACGTGCGAACAGCCGTCAGCGCCCTCGACGAGGTCCAAGATATTGACCTGACCGTTGGCTATATGACCCCAGAACAGCGGGCTGAACTGCGGCAGAAGCTGGGGCATACCCAGCAGAACCCTTTCACTCAGCCAGGTTCCCTCACCCGGGTCTACGCGATTGCCAGTGGTAAGGGCGGGGTGGGTAAGTCCTCGGTTACGGCCAACCTGGCCGCTGCCTGCGCGTCTGCCGGTATGACTGTAGGAATCATTGATGCCGATGTGCACGGCTTCTCTATACCCGGTTTGCTGGGGATTACCGAAGGCCCTACCCGTATGGACGATATGATTCTGCCACCCGTAGTGGAGGCGCCCAAGGGCAAGGGTGCCATCAAGGTCATCTCCATTGGTATGTTTGTGAAGCCTGACCAGCCGGTTGCCTGGCGTGGCCCCATGCTCCACCGCGCTCTTGAACAGTTTTTGACAGACGTGCATTTTGGGCAGATTGATGTGCTCTTGCTCGATTTGCCTCCCGGCACGGGCGACATTGCTATTTCCATGGCCCAGCTTCTGCCCCAGGCAGAGATTCTACTCGTTTCTACTCCCCAGCTAGCCGCCGTGGACGTTGCCCAGCGGGCGGGAACTTTGAGCATCCAAACCGAGCAGAAGCTGGTGGGTGTGCTTGAAAACATGGCGGCCATGCAGCTTCCGGACGGTACTACCCTGCCCCTCTTCGGTGAGGGTGGCGGTGCTCAGCTGGCCCAGTCGCTCAGCCAGGCGCTGGGCTATGAAGTTCCCCTGCTGGGTTCTGTTCCTCTTGAGCTAGCCCTGCGCCAGGGTGGCGACGCTGGCATCCCCCTTGTCTGGGGCGCTCCCGAGACCTCAGCGGCACAGGTATTGACCCAGGTAGCTCACCATATTACCCACCGCCCACGCGGCCTAGCTGGGCAGTCTCTTCCCGTGAACCTCTAAAAGTTGCCCATCTGTCCTTACGCCCTTTAAAGGAATAGAGGGAACTGGCCCTATTGGCCGGTTCCCTCTACTTGTTTGCCCGCTCCCAGCTGCTCGCTAAGGCGCCTCTTTTTAGGTGGCTTCGGTATCAAAAGGTGCCCATGCCCCCCGTGGTAAGCGAGAGGTCACAGAAAGCGCGGGAGCAGCCTGAGCTTTTTCCTCTAGTTGCTGGCGGCGTTCTTCCTCATCTTCTGCGAAAGCCTCACGCACAATCACGCGAGGGTCATACTGGCGGGGGTCGTACTGTCGCCAGTTGATGTCATCTAGGCCAGGGCCCAGGGTCTCTTTGAG
This sequence comes from Rothia sp. P4278, assembly GCF_048512945.1. Taxonomy (NCBI): domain Bacteria; kingdom Bacillati; phylum Actinomycetota; class Actinomycetes; order Micrococcales; family Micrococcaceae; genus Rothia; species Rothia sp. P4278. The sequence goes on along the minus strand of NZ_JBLXXU010000007.1, from coordinate 6,401 downwards.
GTCGTCTTTAGCCTCGAAGGCCATACGGCGCACGTACTTAATGAAATCTTTGAGCTGCTGGGCATATTCGGGCATGCGTTCTGGCCCGATGACAAAAAACACCAGGACTGCAAGAAAAATAAATTCAAGACCACTAATTCCAAACACACCTAGAGATTACCAGCTTAGGCTGGTCGAACGCCCATAAAACAGCTTCTATTGAATAAGATGTTCCCAGGATCATTATTGTTTTTGCAGGTCGAAGGCGGGTAGTTGTTTTTTATGAAGTCACATGATCTGGCCCGGAATTGGGTCTATGCCGAAGAGTTCCCGCGTGAGGTGCCGGTCCTTGAGCTTGCCCGAGAGCAGGCCGAGCGGCTTGATGCTGCCCCCGTCGCGCCCTCTGTGGCGGCCCTCTTGACCATCCTGGCCGCTACGGGTAAAGCCCAGCACACCGTAGAAATTGGGTGCGGGGCTGGAGTTTCTACCGCAGCGCTCCTGAGCGGGTTACCCGCTGGGACTTCGCTGACCACTATCGATATTGATGCAACCCGCTCCCAGGCCGTCCGATCGTTACTTTCCGCGACTGGGCTGGAGCAGAGCCACCGTGTGCGGGTTATTACCGGTGATGCCCTCCAAGTACTCCCCAGGCTCTCCCCCGGCTCCTACGACCTGGCTCTGGTCGACGCCGGTCCCGAACTGGCAGATCAGCTGGTGCTCAACGCTCTAGCCCTCTTAGCGTCCGGTGGCCTGCTGATCTTGCACGACCCTTTGGCCGGGGGTGCTGTAGCTAGCCCCACTGACCGCGACGGGGTGACCGTTACCCTACGATCTGTCCTTCACGATATAGCGGCCTGCACCGAGGACGTCTTTGTCTCTTTACTGTATGTGGGCTCAGGCCTCTACTTGATCTACAAGAAATAGGGTAAAAGAAACCTCGGCTGATGGGGCCGAGGTATTCAAATTTTCAGGAAGTCTAGAAATTCTCTACGCACACCCGGAGAGCCTCTACCTCTTCTTCAGTGATATCAAGGACCAGGCGCCCGCCGCCTTCAACGGGGATGCGCATTACGATGCTACGGCCCTCACGTACGATTTCGAGCGGACCGTCTCCGGTGCGTGGTTTTTGAGCTGCCATGGGAGTCTTCTCCTTGGGGAAGGTTAGTCTATGAGTGGATGGCACCGGTGCAACCGGGCTCACTTTCTTTTAATAGTAGTGCTTACCGGAGCATTTAAGGTGGTTTTGCGAAGCAAACTTACAGGTTTAGGGTGGGTAGTCCCCTCCACCGGGTAGTTGCTTCCAGTGCCAGAGCCAGCCCACCCACCCAAATTGCAGGGTCGCCCCTGCACACATGAGCAACCAGCGGTAGGCCCGAGAGGCTGAAAGCGCCACCACAGGGAGCAGGAGCGGGAAAAGCGGTAGAAGCAGGCGGAAGGTCGAGGACTGCGGATTAAAGAAGGCCAGCATGTAGACCGCATAGCAGGCACACCAGAGCACAAGCGCTGGGTGGAGCACCTTTCGGGTACTAGGAGCAATCAGGCACAGGGTAAAGCCCACTATCAGCACCAAGAGAATAAGCGGCCCCAGAATACTGCCAAGGTAGAGCTGGCTTTGGGTCAGCCAGGGCAAGAACGGTAGCACGTCCTCACCCCCGGCCCGCCAGGCGGCCTCGGTTGCGGTGTAGGCATCTAGGCGCCCGGTGACAGCCCAGGCGTAGGCAGGGTGGATAAAGGCAAAGGCACAGACTGCAAGGGCACACACAAGTTGTGTGGCTGTCTCTCGGAGTGTAGGCCACACCCTCTGACCGCTTCTGAGGCGGTGCAGGAAGGCCATAAGCCACCATAGGCCCACAGCTGCCCCCAAGGGTAGGCCGATGGGGCGGGCCAGGGCAGCGCAGAGCGCTGGAATCAGCATCAGGCGGTAGCGGCCTTCCACCAGGAGGTAGAGAGCCCAGGCTAAGAAGAGCAGACCCATAGCTTCGGCATAGCCTGTTTGCAGGATCGGTGCAACCGCGCTGAAATTTACCGCTGCGCTTGCCCACAGCGCGGTGCTGTGTTGGGTATCCAGGTCACTATGCTCAGCGGCACTCTGCCCGTTGCCCAGGGAGACCATGCACAGTCGGTAGATAAACCAGGATGCGCCCAGACCGCAGATTAATGACAGGGTCGGAGCCACTAGAGCGTAGTCCAAGCCCGTCAGCCAGGTAAGAGTACCTGCGGTAAGGGGGTATAGCGGGTAGAAGGCCCACTCATTTTGAGCTACATGCCCGGTAGCATCAAGGGGTAGCTGTGAGGGGTAGCCGGTCGCGGCAATAGAGGAATACCAGTCAGCATCCCATATATTGACATACTCTAGGTAGGTCATGGCTGAGTTCTTCCAGGGGCTCACTGTCTGGTGTAAACCAACACGACTGAAAACAAACCAGCCCCACACCCGGCTAACAGCATAGAGCAAAGCCACCTGAGCCATAGCAGGTAACCGCACGAACCGGCTAACTGCCACAAACCATAGCTGGCTTATGCCAAGGCTGACCCTAGCCCCTATATCACGGTGAAGGGAACCATTAGTCATCGGCATCAACCGGGGCGCTCTCACCGTTCAGCTGAGTGAGCCGATCACGAAGCCGCCTGTTTTCCTCAATAGTTTTGGCCAGCACACCGTCCACCTCTTCACGGTTATAACCCAGGATGGAGGTCGCAAAACTTACACGCTCCAATTCAGCACTATCGGGTCGGTCCGAGAGAATGATCGGCGGCTCAGAGGCGGGAACAATATCGATTCCGTCTTGGCTGATGTGGTTAAGGGTTTTGCGGGCCGGAATCAGGCGGTCGCTACCCATCGCCGCACACCCGGCTAAGACAGCCATGATCACCACAAACGTTATTGCCACCAACAGATAATTCAAGATTTCCCCCGTCATTAGGCTGCCCCCATACACCCCGCTCATGGGCAACTAGCGATACAGGGGCGACACAAAGTAGCCCAAAGTGTAACAAGCTGTTTACCTGCCAACGGGTAAGGTAAGGCACATACACCTATTTTGGTTGTGCTTTAGCACCTCAATGCTACCGGCACGCACACATATCCACCACAAGGGAGGAACCTCTGTGACTACTGATGCACTGGTTCAGCTCACCGGCGTTAATAAGTATTACGGTGAGAACCACGTCCTCAAGGACATTAATCTTTCTGTTGGAGCGGGTGAGGTGGTCATTCTTCTGGGCCCCTCAGGTTCGGGTAAATCAACCCTCTGCCGCACCATCAACCGCCTCGAAACCATTTCAAGCGGTACCATCACCATCGACGGCAAGAAACTACCTGAAGAAGGCAAAGAACTGGCTAACCTGCGGGCCGAGGTCGGCATGGTCTTCCAGTCCTTTAACCTCTTCGCCCACAAGACCATTCTTGAAAACGTCACCTTGGGCCCCCGCAAGGTTCGCGGCATGAGCAAGGCAGAAGCCGAAGAACTTGCCATGAGCCTGCTCAAAAAGGTAGGCGTCGATAACCAGGCCTCTAAGATGCCGGCCCAGCTCTCCGGCGGCCAGCAGCAGCGCGTCGCCATTGCCCGTGCATTGGCCATGCAACCCAAGGTCATGCTCTTTGACGAGCCCACCAGCGCACTCGACCCCGAAATGGTCAACGAAGTTCTTGACACCATGGTCTCCCTGGCCCGAGAAGGTATGACCATGATCGTGGTAACCCACGAAATGGGCTTTGCCCGCAAGGCCGCCGACCGAATCGTTTTCCTGGCCGACGGTGAAATCCTCGAAGAGGCAAGGCCTGACCAGTTCTTCACCAATCCCCAGACCGATCGTGCCAAGGACTTCCTGGGTAAGATCCTGGGCCACTAAGGAGAGCACCCATGAAGCTATCCACCCTCAAAGCCAAAGCAGTAGCCTGCGCGGCAGTCCTAGCTAGCGCAACCCTGGCTTTCTCCGGTTGCGGCTCAAGTAGTGCCAAGGACACCATCCGTATCGGCATTAAGTACGACCAGCCCGGCCTGGGCTACCAGGACGGCCGCGACTACACCGGCTTCGATACCGACGTAGCCCGCTACGTGGCCAAGGAGCTCGGCTACTCAGAGGACCAGATTGAGTGGGTTGAAGCCCCCTCGGCCAACCGCGAGAACATGCTCTCTAACAACCAGGTAGACATGATTTTTGCGACCTACTCCATCACCGAAAAGCGTATCAAGACCGTTGATTTCGCTGGACCCTACTTCGTAGCAGGCCAGGACCTGCTCGTGCAGGCCGATAGCGCCGATATCACCGGGCCTGAGTCGCTCTCGGGCAAGAATCTTTGCTCTGTCACCGGGTCAACCTCGGCCAAGAAGATTCAGGACAAGTACTCCTCGGACGTTCAGCTGGTGCAGCAGAACTCCTACTCGGACTGCGTGGTAGCGCTCAACGCGGGTATGGTCGATGCGGTCACCACCGACGACATCATTCTGGCAGGTCTGGCCTCCACCAAGGCTAACCAGGGCGAACTCAAGCTGGTCGGCAACACTTTCTCCACCGAAAAGTACGGCGTTGGTCTGCCCAAGGGCTCAGATAAGTGCTCCGCAATCAATGCAGCCATCAACAAGATGGTCGAAACCGGGGCCTGGGAAGAAGCCCTCGAGAAGAATGTCGGCGCATCGGGCTACGCTTACGATACCGAGCTGAACCCTCCGGTTCTGGGCGACTCCTGCGCCACCGTTGAACCTAAGTAACCCACCGCTTATTCCATCTTTTACACACTAAACTTTCTTTATTTGGAGGCTTTCATGTCGTTCTCTGAACAGCTCTCCACGCTCTTTGCCACCTACGATGTCATCGGAGCTTTCTGGACCAACCTACAGCTGACCTTCTGGGCAGCGATCGGTTCGTTTGTCCTTGGATCGCTCCTGGCACTTATGCGTATCTCCCCAGTGCCTTCTTTGCGCTGGGCCGGTACCGCCTATGTGCACCTGGTCCGCAATACCCCGCTGACCATTCTGATGACCCTGGCAATCTTGGGCGTGTGGACTCAGTTCCAGCTCTCACTGGCAACATCGTTTGAGCTGAACTTCTTTATCTACGCCGTTATTGTGCTGGCAATCTACCATGCGGCTTTCGTCTGCGAGGCTATCCGCTCCGGCGTCAACACCGTACCAGTGGGGCAGGCAGAAGCAGCCCGCGCTATTGGCCTGGGCTTCTTGCCCACAGCCCGCTACATCATCTTCCCCCAGGCTCTTCGCGGGTCGATTACCCCTCTAGGTAACACCCTGATTGCTCTGGCTAAGAACACCACCGTGGCCACCGTGGCTTCGGTGGCTGAAGCCTCCGGCATGATGAAATCCATGATCGAGTTCAACTCTGACCTCATCTTCATGATCTTCTTTGTCTTTGCTATGGGCTTTGTGATTATTGTTGTCCCCATCGGCCTTCTCACCACCTGGGCCTCTCGTAGATTGGCGGTGAAGCGATGAGCAGTAAGCGTATGACCTCAACCTCGGTGCTCTTTGACGTACCCGGCCCCAAGGCCCGAGCCCGCACCAAGATTTTCAACCTTGTAGCCCTGGTCCTGCTGGCTGCAGGTTTGGCCTACGTCCTGGTTGTCATGAACCGCCAGGGCCAGTTGGAAGCCGACAAGTGGACTTCGCTCTTCTCAGGCAACCTCTGGGCCAACTACATTCTGCCCGCGCTCGGCAAAACCCTAGCCGCAGCCCTGCTCTCAGTGATCACTTCGGTGCTGTTCGGTCTTTTCTTCGGTCTGGCCCGCCTATCACCCAATAAACTGATTCGTGGCTTTGGCACCGTAGTGGTCGAGTTCTTCCGCGCGGTCCCGGTCCTGATGATGATGATTTTCTTCTGGCTCTTCCTGGGCAAGCTCAACATCCTAGCGCCTTCCCAGCTCCCCTTCGTTGCTGTTGTTCTGGGGCTTACCCTCTACAACGGCTCGGTGATTGCGGAGCTCCTGCGCTCGGGTGTGCACCAGCTCCCCAAGGGCCAGGGCGAAGCGGGGCTAGCTATCGGTATGACCCCCTGGAAGGTGCTAACCCTGATTCTAGTGCCCCAGGCACTGACCGCTATGATGCCCTCGCTGCTCTCGCAGTTCGTGGTCATTCTGAAAGATACCGCTCTGGGTTACATCATTTCCTACCCCGAGCTTCTAGCGGCTGCCCGCCGCTTCGGCTCTGGTGAGGGCAATATCCTGCAAATGCTCCTGCTGGCCGCCCTCATCTTCGTGGTCATCAACTTCGCCCTGACTCTGCTAGCTGAGTGGCTCTCAGGGTTCCTGAGTTCCCATTCGGATGTAGATATTAAGCATGCGGACGGTGTCCCGGGTGAGGTCGATGATCCTCGCCCCAAGACCGAGATGATGTTCAAGATCCCCAAGGCCTAGTCTTCTGCTAGCCCTAGGGCATTGAAGAGGCGGGGGGATCCGGGGGTCTACTCGG
>NZ_JBLXXU010000006.1:0-116571 GCF_048512945.1 Rothia sp. P4278 | reverse complement strand
CGACGGGGCCGCTGACCTTGATGCAGGGGCCGGTAAGGCCGTAGACGGAGCCAGCCAGCTTTCACAAGGTCTCGGAGAACTCAAGAAGGGAAGTTCTACCCTCTCCACCTCGCTCAGTGACGCGGTGGACAAGGTACCTAGCTATACTGACGGGCAAGCTGAGGATCTGAGCGCAGTGACCAGCGACCCCGTAGCCATTGACAAAACCCGCATCAACGAGGTCTCCACCTACGGACACGGCCTAGCCCCCTATTTCATGACTCTTGGTCTATGGGTAGGTGCCATTGCTTACTTCATGATGTACCCAGCTATCTCAGCTAAGTTCGCTCGACGTGGACATTCCGGCCTGGCAACCCTCCGAGGAGCCATGGTGCCGGTTATCCTCATGGGTATCGTCCAGGGGTCAGTGATGACTATCATCATTCACAGCCTGGTAGATATTAAGACAGCTAACTTCTGGGGCCTGATGGGTTTTGCGGTGCTGACCTCCATCACCTTCCTGGCTATCAACCAGGCACTCATTGCCCTGCTCGATGCACCGGGTCGCTTTATCTCGCTCATGCTGACAGTTATTCAGATTGGCGCAGCAGGCGGCACCTACCCGATTGAAACAGCCCCGGGCTTCTTGCAGGCCCTGCACCCCTGGCTACCGCTCACCCACGCCCTGGAAGCCTTCCGCTCACTCATTGCTGGTGGTTCAATTGGAATCTCTACCGGCCTTGCCTGGCTGGCAGGCTGGTTCATCCTGGCTCTTAGCGGTACCGCAGCTAGCATCTGGATTCGCCACCGCCGGGAAGACCGCAGGGAAGCAGAACGTGCCCGCAAGAACGCCCCTGCACCGGAACTCGCGGGAGCTGCGGGCTAAGTCAATAGCACCCAACCTAAATACCCGGTGCCGCGCCCGGCCCAGCACCCTTAACGCCAGCCCCCCAAGCCAGCTGGCTGGCACGGCACCGGTTGAGAATCAGGTAGGAGTACGGGAACATGCTGGGGGAAATGCCACTTCCTAGTGACCTGCTCCTAACTGGCCGCTCAGCCGGTCCTGGAAGTCCTGGCTGGCAGGGTTCAAACCCTGAATCTGCACGGTTTTACCCAGTCGCTCATACTTGGCTGTAATACTGTCCAGGGCGCTTACCGTGGAGGCATCCCAAATGTGGGAGCCACTCAAATCAATGACCACGGTCTGCGGGTCCTGCGCGTACTGGAACTGGTAGTAGAGGTCATTCGAGGAGGCAAAGAACAGCGCCCCTTCCACCCGGTAGGTCACGGCCTCCACCCCGTCCAGGGGTGCCATCTGCCGGTCTACCGTCACCAGGTGAGAAACCCTGCGCGCAAAGAGAACCGTAGCGGTCAGCACGCCCAGCACCACACCGATTGCCAGGTTGTGGGTAGCCACTGTGGTAGCCACCGTCACCAGCATGACTACCAGCTCACTCTTGGGCATGATTCGCAGGGTACGCGGGGTGATGCTGTGCCAATCAAAGGTTGCAATCGACACAAAAATCATGACAGCTACCAGTGCGGCCATAGGGATCAGCGCCACCACATCACCCAGCAGGAGCACCAGCGCTAGCAAGAAAATACCGGCCAGGAAAGTAGAAATACGGGTGCGGGCACCCGAGGCCTTGACGTTGATCATGGTCTGCCCAATCATGGCGCAGCCGCCCATACCGCCGGTCAAGCCCGTGACGATATTGGCTACACCTTGGGCCCAAGATTCGCGGGTCTTGTTGGAAGGGGTATCGGTAATATCGTCCACCAGCTTGGCTGTCATCAGCGACTCCAAGATACCCACGATAGCCATAGCCAGGGCGTAGGGGGCCATGATGCTGAAAGTTTCCACGTTGAGGGGAACCTGGGGGATAAAGAGCGTGGGCAGGGCTTGTGGCATCTCGCCCTTATCGCCCACAGTAGGCACCTTAATTCCAGCTACTACGGTAATAGCGGTAATGAGGACGATAGCGACCAGGGGCGCAGGGACAGCCTGGGTGAGGCGGGGAAGCCCGAACACCAGCAGAAGACCCAGGGCAACCAGAGGATAAACCGCCCAGGGAACACCCAAAAGTTCGGGAACCTGAGACATGAAAATGAGGATAGCCAGGGCGTTCACAAAACCGACCATGACCTGCCGGGGAATAAAGCGCATGAGCTTAGCAATACCCGCCACAGCCAAAAGAACCTGGAAAAATCCGGCCAGGATAACGGTGGCAATAAAGTAGTCGGTGCCGTGACTGGCAACCAGCGGGGCGATCACCAGTGCGATAGCGCCAGTGGCTGCTGAAATCATGGCTGGTCGCCCGCCAAGCAGTGCAGTTGTGACTGCCATGGTGAAGGAGGCAAAAAGCCCTAGCCTGGGGTCTACCCCGGCAATGATAGAGAAAGCAATGGCTTCTGGGATGAGGGCTAGGGCAACGACAAGCCCGGCGAGGACTTCGGTTTTGAGTAGCTTGGGGGAAGTAAGGGTCTTTCGAACCGATTGCCGGTCGAGGGCAGAAAGTGCGGTGTCAGCCACGGGGCTCCTTGAGGTAGATTTAGCTAGTTCTAGCCTAGACCACAGACGGAAACCCGGCACCCGCCCCACTAAATACTGGTCTGGAGCTACCCCAGCCGGCAAGGTCTGGAACCTATCCTCAAGACCATTAAAAGATAGACCCCAAAACTTGTAGGATAGAGAGGTGCCAGCGCCCCCCTACAGACCACATAAACGGGCCTGTGGCTATCAGCCTCACCGCCCGCCAGCAAAAAAGAAAGAGCACCCTTGGGCTTCTTTGATAGCGTCCAGCCAGCACCTGCTACCCCTGCACCGCTCACAAGCACTCGACTGGGGCAAGCACTGCGGCGTCTTGAAATCCCCCACGAGCTTGAAGCGGACGGCACCCCCATCACCTACTACCCTGCCGGCTATCTGCTCTACCTGCTCACCCCTGACCGGCTGACGGTACGTACCACCTGGCGGCAGTCCTTACCCACCAGCTCCCTACCCCACCTGAGCATGTTTGCCCACCAATGGAACCAGCACCGCCCCTATCCCACTGCTTACCCGGCCATTCTGGGTGAGGACGGCCAGGACTTCGCGCTCCTGCCAGCGGACTTCACCCTGCCCGTCACCGCCGGGGCCACCGATGAGCAGATCGACCTCTACCTGCGTGAAGCTAGCCGCTCGGCCCAGGAGTTCCTGACCGAAGTAGAAGGCGCCTTTGCACCCATAACGGAAGGGGAATAAAAGCATGTCACAGCGCTTTAAAGTGGATTTGGGCGGCCTGGTTGAACTGCTCTCCAAAAACCTTTATTCAGGCCCGCAGGTCTACCTACGCGAGGCAATCCAGAACGGTGTCGATGCCATTACCGCCCGCCGCGAGACTGACCCCGATGCCCCCGCCCGGGTGCTTCTAGAACCCTGGGAAGAGGGCACAGGTATCACCATCACCGACACCGGGATTGGGCTGACCGCGGAACAGGCCGAAGAATTTTTAGCAACTATTGGGCGCACCTCCAAGCGTGACGACGTCTTTAACGAAGGCCGAGCCGAGTACCTAGGCCAGTTCGGTATTGGTTTACTGGCCTGCTTCTTGATTGCTGACACGGTTGATATCACCTCACGTTCTGCCACCGCTGGGCAGGCCCCGGTCCGCTGGCTGGGCCACGCCGACGGCACCTTTGAGGTTACCGAGCTAGCGCCGGAGCAGGCCCCCGAAGTGGGCACCCTTATCCGCCTGAAAGCCCGCCGCGATGCCGCCCACTGGGTTGCTCAAGAAACTGTACTAACCCTGGCAACCGACTACGCCGACATGCTCCCCATCGACGTATCCGTGGTCGTTAAAGCTGGCTCCCGCCGCCTACCGCGCAGAATCTCCCACCCCCGCCCCCCGTGGGCACCCGCCCGCACCTTGGGAAACAACAGCGCCAGCGAAGAAGCCCCCAACCAGCATGAACGCACCATGGCCCTAGCTACCTATGCAGAAAAAACCCTGGGCATCACCCCACTTGCCACGATCGACCTAGAGGTACCGGCCACCGGCACCAGCGGGGTCGCCTACATACTCCCCCAGGCCGTCTCACCGGGTTCTGGCCGCCACCGGGTCTACGTCAAGAACATGCTGGTAGCCTCCCGTGAGGACTCGCTCCTACCCGACTGGGCCTTCTTTGTGCGGGCGGTCGTCAATTCTGAGGGGCTGACCCCCACCGCCTCCCGCGAACAGTTGCGCGAGGACGAGGTACTCCTGCTCACCCGCGAAGCAATCGGGGACCAGCTCAAAACCTGGATTACGCAAGCTCTGGCAGAGCCAAGTGCCCTGCGCGACCGCTTTGTGCAGACCCACAACCTAGCCCTACGCGCTGTTGCCCTTGCCAGCGACGACATGCTCGATGTGGTTGCCCGCTCCCTCCCCTTTGAAACATCCCAGGGGCTTGCCACCCTCACCGAGGTCACCGATGCCGCCGGGCAGATTCTCTACACTCCCACCACCGAGGCCTACCGCCGTATAGCTCCCGTGGCCCGCGCCCAAGGCCTATGGGTGGTCAACGGCGGCTACGTCTACGACTCAGACCTGCTAGCTAAGCTGGCTGACCGCCCCGGCTGGCAGGTCACCGAACTCACCAGCCAGGACGTGACCCAAACCCTTTCCTCTGTGGAGATGGAGCGGGAGTTTGACGTGATGCCAGCCCTGGAACTCGCCCGCGCTGTACTATCCCCCCAAGACTGCGGGGCCACCCTGCGGGTCTTTGAACCGGCTAGCGTACCGGCAGTTCTGCTGCGCGATGCCGACGCCGAACGCCGCCGCGACCTCACCCAAGAAGCCCAGCAGGCTGATGGGCTGTGGGGCGATCTTCTTGGCTCCCTAGCAGGTCAGTCCACCGAGCCCAGCCGTACCCTGGTGCTCAACGACGCCAACGAGAACGTCCAGCGGCTACTGCACCAGCCGCATCACCCCTCCTTTGAGCCCGGCATTAACACCCTCTACCTCTCGGCACTCATGCTGGCGGGTGAGGGCCTGCGCGGCAGTGAAACCACCCTGCTCAGCGACAGCCTGGCCCAGCTTCTTGAAGCCGCTCTGCGCCCCAACACCTAGTTTTCACCAGGGAGAAACACCGTGTGGTCCATCCACGAAGCCACCCAGAAGATAGCTCACACCCGCACGCTACCCTATGGGAGCGCGCGCACCGCCGCCGCAGAGTACATTGCCCGTACCCTTGAGAACGAGGGGCCGGAGCAGGTTCTACCGCAGGCCCTCCTGACCCTGGTGGAGGCCTATGTCTTTGGCCAGCCAACCCCCGCCTCTTTTGCGGTCTTCTCTAAGCTCTTACGGCTGTGGGACAGCCACCCCGAATACTTTGACGACGAAACCGCCAAGGCCCTCTTTTGGCAGTTCAAGTGGGTCACCGGCGACCTGACCGCCTACCCGCAGATTTCCAAGGAGCAGGCCCGCCAGCTCCTTGATGAGATGCGTAAACGCTACCGCCTAGCCGGGCTGGGCGATAGCGCCGCCGACCGTGCCGAACACATGTGGGCCGCCCACATTGGCGATGACGAAGCCGCCCAAACCTGGCAGGCCCGCTGGCTCTCCCACGGTGAGGACGAGATGGATTGCGGCTCCTGCCGCCACGGGAGCAATCTGCGGGATCATATGGCCGCCGGGGAGTTTGAGCAGGCTGTTGCGCTCGGTGCCCCGACCGAAGATTTGTGCAACCGCGAACCGGCGTCCTCCCACCGCCAGCTTGCCCTGGCCCTGCTTCACCTGGGCAGGGGCGAGGAGGCCGGGCGGGAGCTTTTGCGTGCCCAGGCCAACAGCCAGCACTATGACCCCGACGATGTGGGTGTAGAGTTTGAGATTTTAGCGCGCGGCCAACAGTTAGAGCGCGCCTTTACTCTGCTGAAAAAACACGGCAAACGGGCGCTGGCCCTGGGTGGCGACCCCGGCGATAACCGTAACTTCTTGCGCTACCTGGTAGCCGGTCTGGCCTGGGCCCGCCAGGAGAAGGGACAGATGCCCACCGGCTTGAGCGGTTTTACCCCCGCATCTTCTGCCGGGAGCCAGGGAGGTCAGTCAGCAGAGGTGTCTCGCGCTACCCTGGGTGAGCTCTACGACTGGGCCCTGGCCCAATCCCTACCCCTGGTTGCGGCTTTTGACCGGCGGGCGGGTAACACATGTTTTAGTGAATCGCTGGCAGATGCCGAACTAAAATCTGTTCTCACCCCCTTGATTCTTCCGGAGGGGCAGGCCGCGAGCGCCCCCTTAGGGCCTCAGGGGGAATCTGCCGGTGAGCCTGTTTCTTACACTGACTCTGCACAGGCAGGTTTGATGTCGCCGGATACTGCCGCCGCAGGTGAGAGTGCAGATGGCCTACTGGCGGAGGGCAGCTACGACCGAGCCGCCCAGGCCTACTTGGAACAGGCCATTAGCTATGAGGGTGCCGGTCAGCTTGCGGCGGCGGGGCAGGCACGGGCTGAGGCCGCTATCTGCACCAAGCTAGTGGGCCGTGAAGCTGAAGCTGCCGCCCTCTTGAGCCAGGCTTTTGATCTGCTGGTAGCCGGTGATGCGCACCCCGCGCTTCTGGTAGAGACGATACGCCAGTGGGCACCAGTGGCTGAGATTCTGGGGGATTACAGCGCGGTGGTGCCTGCTGCCCAAGTTGCCCTTGACCGGGTAGAGAGCGCCCTGGTTCCTGCTCAGGAGGGCAGTGAAGCCCGACCCAGCGGCACCGGCATGAGTGCCTTACCGCGCCCTGACCTCCTGGTTTATCTACTAGCCCAGGAGCTGGTTGCGCGGCTGGATGCGGCGGCGGGAACATCTGACCCTCAGCAGGTTCAGGCGGGCTTGGTCGCGGCGGCCGATGCTTATGCTGAGCTGGGTTTCCCCGAGCGTTCGGCGCGTCTGCTCGTGCTGGTTGCTGAGTGTGCCCGTGAGCGGGGCGGAGTTGAGGGCGCTGTCAGCGCCTATCAGAGGGCCAGGGAGCTCTTTCAGGGGGTGGGGCTGGTCGAGTCAGCCACCGCCGCCTTGGATGCCTGCCTTGATTTACTCCAGACCACCGGGCAGGGCCACCGGGTAGAGGGTCTTATCGAGGGGCTACTGACGCAGGACGGCCAGTAACCTGCGGGCTTTCCTTCCAGCTGCACGGGCTGCTCGCGCATCCGGGTGAAACTGGCTAACGGATCCAGACGCCGGTGCGGGCCCTCCACCAGAGCGTAGTGGCGCGAGCGCCCATGTACCAGAGGGCGTAGGCGCACCAGAGGAGCAGGTAGGCGGCGGTGGCCCCGGCGGGGAAGGAACCACCGGCCCACCACAGGTAGAGGCCCACCAGCACCGGCAGGTAGGCGGCCAGGGTGAAGAAGGCCGCCAGGCCCAGGTAGCGCACATCCTGGGCACCGATGAGAACCCCGTCCAGAATAAAGACGTAGGCCGCCAGGGGCTGGCCTGCTCCCAGTACCAGCAGGGAAAGGGCAAAGAGGTGCTGGACCTGCGGGTCGGAGCTAAAGATCCAGGCCGCACCGAACCCTACGGCGGGGCAGGCTAGGGCGGTCACTAGCCCGAAGAGGACGCTCCAGCGGACCAGCCGGTTTTTCAGCTGTGTGACGGCGGCACGGCCCTGGGGTGTGGTCAGGTTTTGGGTGCCCATCTCTTGACCCAGGAGGGCTTGGGCGGCAATGGCAAGGGAGTCTAGGGCGAAGGCCAGTAGGTTGAAGAAGGCCATGGTGAGCTGGTAGGCGGCCAGGTTTTTCTCACCCTGGGCGGTGACCACGAAGACGGTGGCAAGCAGGGCAACGCGCATGCAGGCGGCGCGAACCATCAGCCAGGCACCGACCTTAAAGACGGCCCCCAGTCCAGCCCTGTCGGGTGCCCAGCCCTGTTCTTGCCCGCGAGTGCGGGCCAGCACTGAGGCTGTGAGTACCAGGGCCATAGCCCATTGTGTGAGAGCGGTTGCGGCCGCTGAACCGGCCACGCCCCAGCCCACAGGATAGACCAGAACCCAGCTCAGCAGCACGTTGAGGGCGGCCCCAGCTATGGCGACGTAGAGCGGGGTTTTGGTGTCTTGGAAGCCGCGCAGGGCACCTGTTGCGGCCAGAACGATGAGCATGCCGGGCAGACCGGCCAGAGAGGGCAGCAGGTAGGCGTTGCCGTAGGTAAGTACCTGACCCTCACCGCCCAGGGCTTTGAGTAGGGGGTGAGCAAGGAGGGCTAGAAGCAGAGCAAAGAATACTCCCAGGCCAGCGGCTACCCATAGGCTGTTGCGGGTAGCGGCAAAGGCGCGGCCGGTGTCACCTGCACCGACTGCGCGGGCGACGGCGGGCGTGGTGGAGTAGGCCAGGAAGACCATGAAACCCACCAGGGTTTGAAGGACTGTGGAGCCCAAGGTCAGGCCCGCAAGTTGGGCGCTCCCCAGGTGGCCTACGATAGCTGAGTCTGCAAGCACCAAGAGCGGCTCAGCAATGAGTGCGCCGAAGGCAGGTAGGGCAAGAGCAAGAATCTGACGATTCAGGGAGGGGGTACTCCCCCGGTCTGCTGGTCTGGTTTGAGCTGCGTTTGGCATAGCTTCTAGCCTAGCTCTTAGGCTGAGCCCTCCACCAGGTAGGCTCTGGGCAGTTCCAAGGGTAGCTAGGGGCGGGCCATAATGTAGGTTTTACGCCCGGCAAACCTATCGGTTCGCACCTGCACAAATCCCTCTTTTTCGTAGAAGCGGATTGCGCGGGCGTTAGTGGTCAGTACTTCTAGCTCGGCGGGACCGGGGTCAAGGACCCGGCTGAGCAGGGCGTGGGCGATACCGGTGCCGAAAGCCTGTGGGTGCAGGTAGAGCATCTCAAGTTTCTGCACCTCATAGGGTATGCGGGTGGCAAAGGCTAGGCCCAACAGACCCCCTAGATCTGCGGGGCTAGTCTGTGGTGCCGCTACAGTTTCCGCTGATCGCACAGCCACTAGGGCACGGCGGCGCTGGCCCAACTGGGGCTGTACGTCCTCACCGGTACCAGCGGTGGATTCGAGCCACTGGGCAAAGCCCTCGGCACGGGCTTCTAGCTGGCTCTCCTGAGCCTTAAAGACCTCGGGGGTAAAGTCGCCGGCGTAGGCTTCTCGCCACGAGGTAATACGCAGCTGCTCCCAGGCCCTTGCCTCCGCTGGCAGGGGTGGGCGAACCTCAAATTTCACGGTGTCCTCCAACCCCACCAAAAGATGTGAGATGGGTGGGGGCACAGAATATCGTACAACACCAACCTGCGAAGGATGTTTTTCTGTCAGCGGGAGGTAGTAGGCGAAGTCCTGCACCAGCACACCGGGGGCTAGCTAGAACTGGCGGGTTCCCACGATGGTGTAGCCCATCTTCTCCTAGAACTTCTGAGCCCGGCAATTCTCCTGGTGGGTAGCTCAATAGATACCCTCTATCCCGGAGGCAGGAGCCTGGTCTTTTAACCCGCTCCATGAGCTCACCGGCCAGCCCGTTACCCCGCACAGCAGGGCCCAGGCAGAACTTACTCAGGTAGGCGGCTGTGCTGAGAATCTCATCAGATCAGGCAGAGAGTGGAGGCCGTCAGCACTTACGCTTTCTCGTAGCCGCGCAGCTTATTGAGGGCGCGACGTTCAGTTTTAGTGGGTCTACCCGCGCCGCGTTCGCGCCGGGGTAGGGTTCCGCTGGTCAGGTAGGCGGGCTTGGGGGCAGAGATGTCCTCGTAGCAGGTAACAGCTACGGGTGCACCGACCCGTTTGGACAGGGTTTTACGTACCACCAGTGTGCGCTCCCAGCCAGGGTAACGCACGGTGACGGTGTCTCCGGGGCGCACCTTTTGGGAGGGCTTGGTGTGGGCCCCATTAAGCCGAATGTGGGAGGCCTTTACTTCGCTGGAGGCCAGCGAGCGCGTCTTAAAGATGCGGACGGCCCACAGCCAGGCGTCAAGTCGAACGGGTGCCTGTGCTTCTTCTGCCGCGGGTGGGGGCACCGCTCCGGCGCCGGTGGGTTGAGTCATGTCTTCTAGGGTAGTCACCAGGCCACCTCAATAAAAGCAGGGGCCGGGTCTGTAGCAGCTAAGAGCATTGCATGAAGCCAAGGGGTAGCGCCTCAGAGGACCCATGGGCAGAGCACTGTTACCGGCCCTAGACTGGATGGTATGGCTTTTACTTCTTCTACAGTTAGAAAGCAGGCGGAGCTTCCAGCGGGTTCCTGCTCTCTACCTCGCGATGAGGCTCTTCCCGGCACAGCGGCCCAGGTAACTACCTGGGTTCTTGTGGAGCACCCGGGTGGCTGGGGGCGAGATATTCTGGATGGGTCAGCATTTGGCCAGCCTCTCTCCACTGAGCTGTCGGCGCGCATGGAGCAGCTGGGGGCCCGCCTGCTTCTGGTGCGTAAGCCGGGACGGGAGGGCCAGGTACTTATGGCTAGTGGGGAGTCCCGCAGGGCCTACCTTGCCCGGGTAGGAGGTCGGGGCTTTGAGCCTGCCGTGCTTTATACTTTTGAGGTTTCAGATGTGGCAGACCTGCTGACGCTCCCCCTGGAAAAGCCAGAAACTATACCCGGACTAGTTGTTTCACGTGAAACCCTGGTGCTGATATGCACCCATTCTAAGCGCGACCGGTGCTGTGCCTTACTGGGGCGCCCCTTGGCGGCTTTCCTCCAGGAGCAGAGCACCGGGGTGCAGGTATGGGAGTGCTCCCACACCGGAGGCCACCGTTTTGGCCCGGTTGCCCTCACCCTACCCAGTGGCTACACCTATGGGCGGCTCACTTTTGAGCAGGCCTTAACTCTCGCCTCTGACATCCGGTCTGAGCAGCTTGCTTTAGCGGGCCTAAGGGGACGCTCAGCCCACACCCCTATCGAGCAGGTAGCGGAAGTTGCAGTGCGCTCCTACCTTGCCCAAGAGGGCGAGAAGCCGCCAATCAATGACCTCAGCCCCGAACGGGTAAGCACACCGGCAGAGGGGATCGTCCAGAGCGCACGCGTGACCCACCGGGACGGGCGGGCATGGCTAGTTACCGCCCATGAGGTAGAGCTACCTGCCCGGCCGGCCTCCTGCGGCAAAGACCCCAGCCCGGCAACTAGCTGGCAGGTAGAGAGCATAGCCCCCACCCAGCCTGCGGAGGGCTAGACAGCTCTAGCGCCCTCTTAGTCCACTGCCAGCCGCCGCATAAACCGGCCCATAAGTTCGTAAGCTTGACTGCGGGCGGGTTGGGCGGAGAGAAAAACATCGTGGGTAGCACCGTCAATGACTTTACTGGTGACATCGCTGCCCAGTTCTAGGGCCCAGCGGCGGATTTGCTGAACAGAGAGTACCGCGTCAAAGTCATGTTTCTGGCCAGGTGCGCACAGCCGCCCGGAGCGGGCTGAGGTCAGTACCAGCACCGGGGCTGTGATGCCGGTACCCCGGTGGAGCTTAGCCTGGGCGCGCCGGATAGCGGTGAGCCAGCCTGCGTAGATGGGAGGGAAGTCGAGGGTCTTCCAGGCGGTCTTGAAGTCCCAGGTGCCGCCGGTGCTGTGGTGCAGGGAACGGGCGTAGGGGTCGGGTGCGGGCTTTTTGAGGACGGTGCGCGGGTTCAGGCGGGCGGCGGTAGCGGCCAGGGCGGTCAAACCGGCCTGGGCAACCGGCCCTTCAAAGTGATCCAACCAGGGCGAGTTGAGGATCAGGGCGGTAAGTTCTGGCGGGGCGGTCTGCCCCGCCCACAGGCTGGTGATGAGCCCGCCGGTGGAGTGCCCCATGAGCACCACCTGCTGGTGCCCGTCACGGCTGGTTATCAGTTCCCAGGCGGTGTCCAGTTCTGCAAAGTAGTCGGTGATGTCCTCGGTGTAGAAGGGGGTCTGGCCGGTGCGCAGGGAACGTCCGTACTTTCGTAGGTCAAGGGCGTAGAAGTCGTAGCCACGGGCTGCCCACCAGTCCCCCAGTTCCCGCTGGAAGAAGTAGTCCACAAAGCCGTGTACATAGAGCACAGCACCCGCTGACGGGCTGGGGCCAGAATCAGCGGGCCGGTGAACCAGAGTGGCCACCAGCGGGCCTTCGGAATCAGCGCCCAGGTCAAGGCTTTCGGCGGTGTAGGGGTGCCCAAGAATATCCTGCTCTTTCATAGGGTCAGTCTACGCCCACCGGCAGGCAATAAGGTTTCTTACGCCCCTGTGACGCTGGGGCTAGGGGCAGTTTATTCAAGCTAGCATCCGGCCCTATCATAGAGAGAGACAAACGTGATGCTAACAACATTATGTGGTTACCCCCAGAGAAAGGCCCGACCTTTGACCTACACCGTCAGCGACTACCTCCTTGACCGACTTGTTGAGCTGGGGGTTACCGATATTTTCGGTGTTCCCGGCGACTTTAACCTCCAATTCTTGGACCACGTGGTTGCCCACAAGACCCTAGCATGGGTGGGCAACGCTAACGAGCTCAATGCCGGCTACGCCGCCGACGGCTATGCCCGTGTTAACGGTATTGGTGCCCTGGTGACCACCTACGGGGTGGGTGAGCTCTCGGCTATCAACGCCACGGCAGGTTCCTACGCCGAGCATGTGCCCGTCCTGCACATTGTGGGTGCGCCCTCTAAAGATGCTCAGGCCGCCCACCTGACCATGCATCACACCCTGGGAGACGGCGATTTCACCCACTTTATCCGCATGGCCTCCGAGGTTTCCTGCGCTGTGGCTAACCTGGAACACGCCACCGCGACCGGTGAGATTGACCGCGTCCTGCGCGAGATGATGATTCAAAAGCGGCCCGGTTATATTCTGCTAGCTACCGATGTGGCCCGGGTTGAGGTGGCACCGCCCCAGGCACCGCTGGAGCTGCCCCAGGCGCTCTCATCCCCCGGTGCTTTAGAGTCCTTCCGGGCAGATCTTGCCACAGCGCTTGCAGGTAAAAAGACCACCGTTCTAGCGGACCTACTGGTTCACCGCATGGGGGCGCAGGAACAGCTGGCCCAGCTCCTTGCCACCACCGGCCTACCCTACGCCACCCTCATGTGGGGCAAGACCCTGGTTGATGAGTCCAAGCCTGCCTTTGCGGGCATTTATGCCGGCCTTGTTTCTGATGCGCGGGCAAAGGATGCTGTGGAGCAGGCCGAGGCCCTGATTTGCGCCGGTGTCACTTTTACCGATACCACCACGGCTGGTTTCTCGCAGAAGCTCCCCGAGAATACTGTCTTTTTGGGGGCGCAGACCGCCAAGATTGGTCGGCGCACCTATGCCCCGCTGACCCTGGCTGCCGCTCTCGATGTGGTGCGGGAGGTTGCCCTTGAGGTGGGAGCCCAGCCCAAGGAGCTCCTGCCCTGGGCCGAGGAAGAAAACCAGGGAGTAATCGCCTGGGATGAGCCGCTCACCCAGGATGTTCTCTGGTCTCTGCTGTCTCAGAAACTTTCACCGGGCAATATTGTGGTGGCCGACCAGGGCACCTCTTTCTTCGGTATGGCTTCGCGCCGCTTCCCCGAGAACTCAATGTTTATTGGCCAACCCCTGTGGGGCTCTATTGGCTACACCCTACCGGCTATGTTGGGGGCGGCTATAGCTGACCGTTCAGCACGCGGGGTTCTGCTCATTGGTGACGGCTCAGCCCAGCTGACCTTCCAGGAAATCGGTACCATGCTGGAGCAGAAAATTAACCCGGTGGTGGTGCTCATTAATAACAAGGGTTACACGGTGGAGCGTGCTATCCACGGAGCCACCCAGCCCTACAACGATATCCGCACCTACAACTGGCAGCTGATTCCGGCGGCTTTGGGCGCACAGGAGGACGATGTACTCATGCTCAAGGTCTCTACCGCCCGTGAGCTGGTCGAGGCTGCCAAGCTCACCCACCAAACCCGTGACAGGCTGGTCTTTATAGAAGTCGTCATGGATCAGGACGACGTCCCGGCTCTGCTGGCGGATGTGGCCGCTGCACTGACCCGCGCCAACTCATAGGTGGCACCTGCCAGTAGTCCGCCTTAAAAATAGCCGCCCCTCTCCCCTGGTTCTAGGTGGGAGGGGCGGTGCTTTTGCAGTATGCCTGCCGTGAGTAGGTATGCCAGGGAAAAGCGGTGTAGCTCTCAAAATACGATAAACCCCGGGGGGTATAATTTTTCTGTAGGGACCACCCAAACACGAAAGTAGAGAAGCCGTGAAACTCGATCCCGATGAGATGAAGCCCGTCATCAACCGTCTTAAGCGTGCCCAGGGCCAGCTCAACGGTGTTATTCGTATGCTCCAAGAGGGCGATGACTGCCAGAAAATTGTTACCCAGCTGGCCGCCGCATCCAAGGCGGTAGACCGGGCCAGCTTTGCGGTGGTGGCCTGCGGCCTTCAGCAGTGCCTAGCGTCCGATAACCCGGAACTCAGCCCCCAGGAACTTGAAAAAATGTTCCTCTCCCTGGCCTAAAGCAGACCCCAGATACTAGTAATGCCCCGGCAAGGTATTTGGCGTAGGGGAAGAGACCGCGCTGGGGCACATCAATCTGTGCGGGGAGGTCGGTGGGGATAGCCGTCGTGTGCTGTCCTTACCTTGATGCGGCCAACTGAGTGAGGGTACTGACAGCGATATATATGGAAATAAGGTAGAGGAAGCCTGCGAAGGAAAGCTGGAGAGCCCGGCGGGAGACACGTTTACCCACCCAGCCGCCGGCAAGGACTCCTGCCACGGTGGTCAGCAGTAGGGGAAGCAGTAGCGCCCAGTCGAGGGCCGCCAGGTGGCTGGCGCTCAGGGCGAGAGTGATAAGGCTGTTAATGAGGATGACCAGCAGGGAGGTACCCACAGCCGCCCCCATTCCCAGCCCCAGAATCAGGGTGAGGGCGGGGACAATAGCAAAACCTCCGCCCACACCAAAGAAGCCAGTCAGAAAACCTACCCCGCTAGCGGCACCGATGAGGCGGGTGAGCCGACCGGGTGCTAGATGGGTGGTGTGAGCGGGGTGGGAGGGGCGTGCGGGTGTAGCCCTGAGGGCCTTGGTCACCATGAGGCTTGCCACCACTACTAGGAGTGCGGAGAAGGCCAGGAGTAGGGCGCTGCCGTCTACCCCTACAGATAGCATCCGCCCCACAGAGGCACCGGCTATACCCAGGGCACCAAAGGTAATGCCCTGCCGCCATTGGACGGTGCGAGCGTGCGTGGCGATTCCGGTAATAGAACCCAGGCTGACGATAACGAGTGATGCCAGGGTGGCAGAAGCTGGTGCCATTCCAGCCCCGTAGACCAGCAGGGGCACGGCCAAGATAGCGCCGCCGCCGCCCAGGGCGCCCATGAGTAGGCCAATGAGCAGGCCCCCTACCAGCATGAGAAGCACCAAGGCCACCTTTCTATTACCTGATCCATCTCACCTTAGGCTACCCCAGGTGTGCGCCCGGGCAAGGTAACTTGCCTGGGGCTCACTACCCGTATACCGGATCCACCCATTAGTTCACAAAAATATTGACTTAAGGTAACAAAAAAGTTGAACCACATGCCTTTGATAGGCTGGTTCGGGATCTATTTCTTCCCTTGCGCAGAGAGGGCTTTCATGTCGGGTTCAGGTCTTGATTTTAGCTTTGAGCTGTTACAGAGTCTCATTGATACGTTCGATGCTCTCACTCGGGATTTAGAAGCTTCTGCTTGGTTTGTGGTGCAGAACGCCAACAGTTCAGACCCTGTCAGTGAAGTTCATGCAAACACCGTTAAACCTCTTGAAGACAGAATGTACCAGGCCGCTACCGAGTCTATGCGTCATACAAGAGAGGGAGCACAAGTCACCTATGACGGATTCAAAGATGCAGATTTTGCAAGGCATGGCTACGGGGCAATTACCGGCGCCGCAGGTGCAGGCACTGGAGTTGCATAGCAATTTATAGCCCAGGAGGGAATTCTATGGTTTACCGACCCGTCAATTGGTCGCCGCTGACCGGGGGTGATCCTGCTCCCGGGGACCCCGATGGCTGGAGCCATGTACTACATCACTGGGATTTTGAATCTACCCGCATGTCAGATCGGGCTAGGAAGCTAGGTGAAATCACAGCGACCGGGGCAACTTCTCAGCGTATTGAACGTATTGAAAGTGTCGCGCTCGAGGGGCAGGCACTTTTTACCTCTTTTGCGGCTTCCTATACCAATGCTCACACAACGCTTAGTGCCTGGGTAGAGAGCTTGAAAGATATGCAAGACCGTTCAATTCAGGCACTTACTAGGGCGCGCATTGCTGAAACGCTGAGAGATGATGCTCAGGGAAGGCTTAAAAATCTTGCCTTTAACAGGTAAGTATCTAAGTGATGAGATGGTCTCTTCCCGCGAAGCCTCAATTCAGGGGGATATTAGTAGCGCAGAGCAGATGCTGGCGGAAGCGCAAGCCGATGTAGATGATATCCGCGAGGAATATTCGATTAAAGCCTCCGAAGCAGCTCAACAGTATCAGAGGGACTTCCAGAGTCTGTGGTCTTTCGCGGGGTCCTCTCTGTCATCTCTTGATCGGTTTGGTAGCTCGCCTTCAGCAATTATCGAGAGATTAACGGGCTATGACAATAAAGCATTAGATATGTCCTTCGAGAATGCGCGCCGGGATCCCAGCAGACTACCTGAGCTGCTGGCGACCCTCTCTGAATGTACACCCGAACAGCTTCATATTTTCTTTGAGCAGAACCCTGAGCTGGCTTATACTCCCCTGTTTCCCGAGGGTACAAGTACTGCGAACATCTTTGCCGCTAAGGGTTGGTGGTCAGGTACGGAGCTCACGGATCAACAGCGGTCGGCCCTTATGTCTGCGGCTCCGGGTTTTGTTGGCAATCTTGATGGAGTCCCCTATAGTGTTCGTCACCAGGTGCTGAGTGATTTTATGCAGAATCTTCTCAGGGGTGAGGTGTGGCCTGTTCCCGGAGAAAAGATGGATGCGGATACCGAGATTGCTTTACAGAAAATCGAGGATTCACTTCAGAATGAGGCAGAAGGCTCCCGCCAGCTGGTGGTCTTGGATCTTAGTAATGTCCTTCCCCCGTATAGGGATAAGAACCCGGATAACAATGTCTTATCTGCTATGTCTATTGGGAAATTGGACGACTCCCAAAACACCACAGTCCTGGTTCACGGCATCCAAAACAGTGTCTATGGAACCTGGGGTGACTTAGTTACCCAGGGTCAGGCTCTCTATAACCGAAGGGGTGTATATGCTGATGGCACCCCTCAAGCTGTCATTATTTGGGCCGGCTACGATGCCCCACCCAGCCCCGGTGAACAGGCTAAACTCTTGGCCCAGAAGCCGCTGGTCCCCTATTACCCCTATGAGGGTGGGGAGCTTGGTAAACCAGGGTCACCGCTTGTGCGCCGCCCGGATGCCGCAGAACGCGGCGGTGTAAGGTTAGCCGGTTTTACAGACGGCTACCTTGCGACTAGAGCGTCTGATGCTGAGCATCTCAATGAACCCGTGTACTCTATAATTGCTCACTCCTACGGGACTACGGTAGCTACCTATGCCTTAACCCGAACAGAGGGTACGGTCCATGGCTACTTTATGCTGGCTTCGGCGGGGCCGCGGAAGAGAGATGTTGAGACTGCGAATGCCCAGGGGCTCCATGTGGAATCTGGCACAGAGGGGCCCTTGATTTATTATGCTTCAACGAACGAAGACTGGACTGCGCCCTTCGGCTATGTAGGCACAGGCGTGCTAACCCCTGATTTTGCGAGAACCGTCCCCCAGAATATTGATGGTGCCATTCGACTAGAGACAGGTGGTGGCTACAGCCTGGACGGAAAGTACTGGGAGGACGTGGATCACCACAGCTTAGGCAAGAAGGACAACCCGGACTTCCTTGAAAGATTCCCCTATGATGAGAGCACCCAGCAGGGCTTCAACACCCCGGGGACGACTAGTCATGAATCTGTTGCCTACCACTCGATAACCTTTGATGAAAAGCCTCTCACCTTCATCAAAGCTGAGGAGCGGGTTCTGTCCCCCAGAGATGAATGGCATACAGAGTCTGTACGAGGTGACCTCGACCCTAACGATCCCAGACTCAAGACTATGATGCGCCAACAGGGGCTTACCGAAGAAGACATAATCCCCGGTAAACCAGATGCCCAGGAGTAAGTAGATGAAACACCACCTTGCCACAACCGCCCTCACCACAACCCTCATCCTCACCGCCTGCACACCCCAACCCACACCCCCCAACACCACCACCATCACCAACGACTTCCGCCAAGCAGTCACCCAAACAGTCCAAGCCACCGGTCTCCCAGACCAACAACTCACCTACAACACAGGAAAACCCTACGACACCGACTACTTCACCCACCAACCCCTCACCACCGCAATCACACCCTGCGGAGATACCAAAGAAGGCGGGCTTAAGTACTCCTACAGCGTGGTCATTAAAGGAGACACAAGATACCCAGCCAACCAATGGCAAACCCAAGAAAACAAAGTCCGCCAAAAATGGCAAGAACAAGGCTGGGAAGTCAAAAACGTAGCACCAGGCTTCAACAAACCAGGAATCACCATCGGCACCACCACCGAACACGGAGTCACCATCCTCTACTCCGTAGCAGAAGGCCGCATCGACTACATACAAGTAGACTCACCCTGCCTAGCCGAACTAGCCCCCACACCCACTAACTAGCTCGGTATTTACTGGTGGATTTAGCCCCTCATAGGGCTTTCTTGCGGGCCAGTAGCCACAGGGCAAGCATGGCAAAACGAAGCCTGCCTTCACCTTCTCTATCAGAGGGTGAAGACAGGCTTGACCGTATGGCTCTTACTTCTGCACGAAGTAGAGGCGCTTGTTGACAAACTCGTCCATGCCGTAGGGGCCCAGCTCACGGCCATAACCGGAGTTCTTCACCCCTCCGAAGGGAATCTCAGCTCCCTCCCCGGCAGGAGTGTTCACATTGGCCATGCCCACATCCAGCTGACGGGCCAGCTTCTCGGCACGCTCCCGGTCCTGGGAGAAGACCGCACCACCCAGGCCGTACTGGCTATCATTAGCCAGAGCCAGGGCTTCCTCATCACTGCTGACCCTATAGACGGTAGCAACAGGGCCAAAAAGTTCCTGGTAGTAGACCTCAGAACCCACAGGAACATCGGTGAGGACAGCTGGGGAGAAGTAGGCGCTGGTGTCATCGAGTAGTTCACCACCAGCATGCAGGGTGGCACCGGCGGCCACGGCCTCATCCAGTTGCTTCTTGAGGCCCTCAGCGGCAGACCGTGAGGAGAGGGCCATGTAGGTAGTATCGTCAGCTTCGGTCGGCTTGCCGGGCTTCATAGCCTGGGCCAAGGCAACCAGTTCAGCTACGAACTCGTCATAGATGTCCTCCATGACGATCAGGCGCTTATTGGAGTTGCAGGCCTGACCGGCGTTGTACATGCGGTAGCCCCAGGCGGTTGCCGCAGCGGCCTTCACATCGTCGGTATCAAGCACAATGTAGGGGTCAGATCCGCCCAGTTCCAGAACGGCCTTCTTGAGGTTGCGTCCTGCAATGCCGGCAATAATGGATCCGGCGCGCTCTGAGCCGGTCAGGGAAACACCCTGAATGTGGGGGTGCTCAATGATGGTTTCAATCTGCTGGTGGCTAGCAAAGACGTTCAGGTAGGTGCCAGCTGGTAGACCAGCGTCCAGCATCAACTGTTCGATAGCCTGGGCGGAGCGGGCACAAATTTCGGCGTGCTTGAGCACGATGGTGTTACCCAGCATCAGGTTGGGCGCGGCAAAGCGGGCCACCTGGTAGTAGGGGAAGTTCCAGGGCATGATTCCCAGCAGGGCGCCCAGGGGACGACGCTGAATGTAGGCCTCAGAGCCTTCGGTCTGGGAGGGGATCGGCTCGTCCTTGAGCTGGTCAGGAGCGATATCTGCATAGTAGGTGAAGATCGCGGCGGAGAACTCAGCCTCTTCAATCGCCTCGGGCAGGGACTTACCGGTTTCGGTGCAGATGATTTCTGCTAACTCCTGCTTGCGCTCTTCAAAGAGCTGACCGATCCGGCGCACAATGGCCGCACGATCCTCCAGGCTGGTCTTGCGCCAGGTCAGGTAGGCGGCGTGGGCGCGCTCTACAGCCTGGATGGCTTGCTGGTCGGTGAGAGTGGGGAAAGTTTCGAGGATCTGCCCGGTGGTGGGGTCCTCTACGCGGTAGTTACTCATGGATCATATTCCTTTTGTGTCTCTTAGGGTTGATGCGGCTAGGCGCTCCTAGGCCGACTAACCAGCTCGCAGACGATTCATGCCAGCCAGCCGATTGCCGGGACGTCCACCCTGCCTATCGCTGGGTATTAGCCGGCGACCTTGCGGATTTCTTCGACGAAGATATCCAGGGCCTGGCCCAGCAGTTCATCACCGATGGTCAGCGGCGGCAGCAGGCGCACCACGTTACCGTAGGTGCCACAGGTCAGAATGAGTACACCGCGCTCAGCGCAGGCGGCGGCAATCTCTTTAGCGGCGGTGGCGTGAGGTTCCTTGGAGTCGGAATCTGCCACGAACTCCACGGCGAACATAGCGCCACGGCCACGGATTTCACCCACGATGTCCAGCTCTTCAACCAGGGGGGCCAGCTTCTGGCGGGCGATTTCTTCAATGTGGCGGGCGCGGGCAGAAAGATCCCACTCTTCCATGGTGTCGATAGTGGCCAGGGCTGCGGCGCAGGCCACGGGGTTACCCCCGTAGGTGCCGCCCAAACCGCCGGGCTGCACTTTGTCGAAGAGTTCGGCGCGGCCGGTGACAGCAGAGAGGGGCATACCACCGGCAATACCCTTAGCTGTGGTGATCAGGTCAGGTTCGATACCTTCGTGGTCGCAGGCGAACCAGCTACCGGTGCGGCAGAAGCCAGCCTGTACTTCGTCAGCGATAAAGACGATGCCCTTTTCGCGGGCCCAGGTGACGAGCTCGGGCAGGAAGCCCTCGGCGGGTACGATGAAGCCGCCCTCGCCCTGTACGGGTTCAATCAGAATTGCGGCCACATACTCGGAGCCAATCTGCTTTTCGATCATGTCGATGACCTTGGCGGCAGCTTCCTTACCGCCGACGTTGCCATCGCGGTAGGGGTAACTCATGGGTGCGCGGTAGACCTCGGGCGCAAAGGGGCCAAAGCCCTTCTTGTAGGGTGCGGCCTTGGCGGTCAGTGCCATGGTCAGGTTGGTGCGCCCGTGGTAGGCGTGGTCAAAGACCACTACGGCGTTGCGCCCTGTGGCTGCGCGAGCGATCTTGACGGCGTTTTCTACAGCCTCAGCGCCGGAGTTGAAGAGCACGGTGCGCTTGTCGAAGTCGCCGGGGGTGAGCTTATTGAGTTTCTCGGCAACAGCCACGTAGCCCTCATAGGGGGTGACCATGAAGCAGGTGTGGGTGAAGTGGCTGACCGCTTCTTGGACGGCGGCCACAACCTTGGGGGCCGAAGCGCCCACGGAGGTCACGGCAATACCGGAGCCCAGGTCGGCAAAGGAGTTACCGTCCACATCGACGATCACACCACCGTCTGAGTCTGCGGTGTAGACAGGCAGGGTGGAGGCCACGCTACCGGGTACGTTGGCGCTGCGGCGGTCGGCCAGTTCTGCTGAGCGGGGGCCGGGGACGGGACCGTTTAGCTTGATTTCTTGGGGCAGGCGGTAGGTAATCTCAGCCATGGTTTTCCTTAAAAAGTTTTGTAATTACAGAAAAGTTGGGTGTCCGCCGGTGGGGACCGGCGGCACAGGGTAGCTAGCTGGTGTAGGGGTTACGCATGCCGATGTACTGAATGGAGGAGTACTCGTCAATGCCTTCTGCCGCGCCTTCACGGCCCATACCGGACTGTTTGACACCACCAAAGGGGGCCGCCGCGTTAGAGACGACACCGGCGTTGAAGCCCATGATGCCGAACTCTAGGTGGTCAGAAGCCCGGTAGAGGCGGTCGATATTTTCGGTAAAGACGTAGGAGGCCAGGCCGTATTCGGTGTCGTTGGCCAGGGCGTAGGCTTCGTGTTCCTTGCTGAAGGTAAAGATGGGGGCGATGGGCCCAAAGATTTCTTCGCGGGCTACGCGAGCGTCCAGGGGCACATCAACTAGCACGGTGGGCTGGAAGAAGTAGCCGGCGCCCTCCCCCTTCTTACCTCCGGTGAGCACGCGGGCACCCTTGGCGACAGCATCTTCAACCAGGGCAACCATGGAGTCCTGGGCCTTCTGCTCAATGAGCGGGCCGCAGGTCACGCCCTCATCCAGGCCATTGCCCACCACCAGTTCGCTCATTTTCTGGGCAAACTTCTGGGAGAACTCTTCGGCCAGGGATTCGTGGACGATGAAGCGGTTAGCGGCGGTGCAGGCCTCACCGATGTTGCGCATCTTGGCGGCCATGGCCCCGGCAACCGCCTGGTCGATGTCGGCGTCCTCAAAGACGATGAAGGGGGCGTTGCCGCCCAGTTCCATGGAGGTACGTAGGACGTTCTCAGCGGCCTTTTTAAGGAGTTGCTTACCCACCGGGGTGGAGCCGGTGAAGGAGACCTTGCGCAGGCGCGAATCGCTCATGATGGGCTCGGAGATAGTTGCCGCCGACTTGGAGGAAACCACGTTGAGTACACCTGCGGGCAGGCCGGCGTCCATGAGGGTTTGGGCCAGGTATTGGCTGGTGAGCGGGGTTAGGCGGGCTGGCTTGAGCACCATGGTGCAGCCTGCGGCGATGGCGGGGGCTACCTTGCGGGTGCCCATGGCCAGGGGGAAGTTCCAGGGGGTAATGAGCAGGCAGGGGCCAACCGGCTTGTGGCGGGTGATCATGCGCAGGTGCCCTTCGGGGGCGGTGAGGGTGCGCCCGTAGTGGCGGGGGGTTTCCTCGGCAAACCAGCGCAGGAATTCGGCACCGTAGGTGACTTCTCCCAGGGCTTCGGCGTAGGGCTTACCCATTTCTAGGGTCATGAGGGTGGCAAATTCTTGGGCGCGTTCAGTAACGAGCTCGAAGGCGCGGCGGAGAATTTCGGCGCGTTCGCGCGGGGAGCTGGCGGCCCAGCCGTTGCCTCGGGTACCGCGTTCAGCGGCGCAGGCGGCGTCGAGGGCGGCGAGCGCGTCGGCTTCGGTTGCTGATGCTAGGGTGGCGAGGTGTTGGCCGGTGGCGGGGTTTTCAACGTCGAAGGTTCCGCCGTCGGAGGCCTCACGCCATTGCCCACCGATAAGTAGGCCGGTGGGGACCTTTGCCAAAAGTTCCTGTGTATCCAGGGTCATGAGGGTTTTCACCTTTCAGTGACTGTGTGTCTAATGTCTCGCGGCTGTCCTATCCATCTTACGCCCTCCCCTGCTGGGCAGGTAGCCTGCCTCACATGCCGACGGGCGGGTCATGTTTCGTTATTAAAGTTTGTGGGGTGAACGGCAAAAAGTAATCTCCCCTAGCCACCGGTCATTCGGGTCATAGCCCCCTGGAAACGTGCAAAAATAGTGACCATGAGTTTTGATTCGCACTCCGAGCTCCCCTCGCACCTTTTAGCTCTTGCTCAGATGACCCAGTGGTACACGGATGCACACCAGCTACCTCTTGAGCTTCGCCTGAGAGTGCACGAGGGCGCTGTCGATACCGTCCGCACCTCTGTGACCGGGGGCGCTGATAGGCCGGTTCCAACCGACTACGCCCAAGCGGTTACAGTTGCCGCCCTTGATATAGCCCGGTCTGAAGATTTTTCAGGCTCCTTCACCGTCCGCATCAATAGCAGCCCTGGCGGGCAGGTGATCGTCAAGCAGGTACCCCTTGCTACCGCTGATTCCCAGCCGGCACCGGCCGCTCAGCCCCAGCAGATTATCACCGCTGATGGCCTGCAATTACGCGCGGCTTTGATGGACCGTGGGCATACTTCGGGCTATTCTCCCCAAGAGATTGCCAACGAAGAAAGAGAACGCGGTTTTTCTTTTTCTCCCGAACTCAAGTTCTACAGGGCTTTGGTGCGTGAAGGTGTGGTTGCACAGGCGCAGGGGCGCGATGTGCTGGCCTCTAGTCCACAGGCTGACTTCGGGGCTTCAAGCCTCGACAGTGCCCCCTGGAAGGCACCAGCCACCCACGATGGTACCGTGCAGGCTGTATTGAACCACCGCCTGTGGATCGAGATAGCCCACAGCGATAGCCACCTGTACGCCATCGACCTGGCTCCAGGTTCTGCCGGTGTTATCGGTCAGATTATTGCGCGCCCTATTGGCGAGGCCTCCGTCCCTGTGCAGGTTGCAAGTTCACTGGCCCAGTTTGTGGTAGGTGAGGTTGGAGGCGACCAAGGAGCCCAAGCTCCCCAGGGCACTTCTCAGAAGGAAAGCCCGTTTGGGCAAACCGTTGCCTGGGTTGGCACCGTAGACCCTATCGCCTTCCCCTCGCTCTTAGGCTGGGCAGGGTTTCCGGCTGAGTCCCGCTACCGGCAGGCACTCCAAGAGCTGGCTGACCCGGCTCCTGCTGAGGGTGAAACCGACGCTGAAACCGTCGAGCAGAGAACAGCAGGGCAGGCGGAGACTTCTGGGCCGCTAGAAGATGCTACTCCTGGAGAGGCCAAGGTCGCAGAAGATGCCAGCGCTCTCTTCTCTAGTCAAGCCCCCACCGAGGCATCCTCTCCCGTAGCAGATGCTGAAGCTACCGCCGGGTCCGCTACCGATTCAGGTAAGCAGGCGGGTGCAACCAGCAAAGCCGACGAGCCTGAGTACTCTACCAATGTTGAGGGGACCGAGGCTGATAGCCCTAAGGCACCCAGCGCCGAGTGGCAAGAAGAACAAGCCAACGGCGCCCAACCCGACAATGAGCCGGAGCGGGCAGAAACCGTTCAGTCTGAGGCTTCGGAGGTCAGCGCCGACAATACTAACCCCGGCAAGACCTACGCACCGATTTCGCCGGAGCAGAAGAATATCGCCACCGCTATTGGCACCCTGGCCTTTGGCACCAAGGAACAGCGCGAGGAATACCGTGCGGCAGACGCCAGCCCCATGCCCACCCGTGATAGGCGCGGTAAGAAACTGTCACTCACCTCAGCCTCCCCGGGTGAGGTAACAGCCCAGCGTGAGGATAAGCAGCCCGAAGGTAACCTGCGTTCCGCCCTGCGCAAATTCTTTACCGGCAGCTAGGTAACTAGAGGCGCGGGGGCACTATCTGGGCGTAGGCTAGGGTCTAACTTCTTCTCATATCTGCTGGGAGAAGAGCTAGCACCCTTGCACACCCCGTCAAAGGAGTACCCGTGGCCCGTATCGCCAAGGACACCATCGGCACCACCGCTCTAGAAGTTTTCATTCCAGCGCCCGGCCAAAACCCTGACGACCCGGGCGATAGCGCCCGGCAGGATTTTTTGCGCCAGGCGCAGGAGCTACTGGATGCCGGTCTTGATATCGCCGTCTACTCCACGGACTCTTACCCCTCTGCTTTTAGGGACTGTGAGCCGGTAGCGGATCAGATTGCTATGGCTGGGGAAGCGGTCCTACCCATCCTGCTGGTGGAGGGCCTAGTCAAGGTGTCTTATATGTACCCCACTGCTGAGCAGATGCGCCGTTTCTCGCACTTTTCTGAGGTCAAACAACCCAAGGTGAACGCAGCGGCTGCGGCCTGCGGGACCGGTGGTGCCCAAGCTCCGGCAAGCACACCTACCCTTGAGCCAGCTGGCTTTGCGGCCGTCCTTGCGGGGGTCACTCAAAAACCAACGGGTGGCCCCGACATCGGCGGGCGCCGCAACCTCATGGGCGGCGATTTCGGGCAGGGCCTGCCCGATGACGGTGACCCCCTGGTGGAGTCGCAGTCCACCTGCGGGTGCGGCGGATGCGGGTGCGGCAGCTGACCGGCCGTTGGGTGCTGGACACTAGAATAGTGCTGATTTTATTTTTCTAAGGAGTGGCGATGATTGGTGCGCGGGTAGAGCACAAGGACGAGTTCTTTATTGCGGGGTTCCGCCAGACCGTCAAGCAGGGGGCTGGAATCGGTGAACTCTGGAAGAAGCTGACCGACCACGCCCAGAAGCGCGGTGTTACCATGCCAGAGGTTCATTCCATGGGTGTCATTGTGGGCATGAATGGCGCAGGCGAGTTCGACTACATGGCGGGAATTCTGGTGGAGAACCTAGAGACCGCTCAAGCTCTAGGGCTTAATGCCCTTAAGGTGGATGGCGGCGATTTTGCTGTGACCACTGTTCAGGGTGCTGTGCCTATGAGTACTATGGCAGGTGTGGATCACCTCATGGGGACTTTCTTGCCCCAAGCTGGTTTTAAGGCCAACGGCCCAGTCTTTGAAGCCTACGGACCGGGTGACCCCTCGTCTCAAGACTTTCAGATGCAGGTGTGGGTTCCGGTAAAACCAGCCTGAACCAGCTCTGAGCTGGGGGGTGCGGGGCACTCAAAACAGCAACTATATTTATAACCCCTGGACCCCTCAAGCTAGCGGGTGCGAAAAGGTAAGGGAAATATGTCTCAAAAATTAAAAGCACTGGTCAGCGTACTTGGGGTAGTCATCCTGATTTCTGCTCTGGTAGCTAGCGGCGGTAGCTACCAGGGTGAGACCTTAGCGGGTGGGTTCCCGCTCTTTGCGAGCGCCGTGATGCTGTCCTACCTGATTCAGTGGCTCTTTTTCATCCCCGCCTATGCCCTGAAGACCGAGAAGTTCTATGATGCTGCCGGTGGTGTGGGCTTTGTGGGAGGAACCCTCTTTGTGATGCTTGCTGCCTCCTCTCTGAGCCCTCTTGCCTGGCTGCTGGGGGCCATGGTTATTCTCTGGTCGCTCCGCCTGTCCCTCTTCCTCCTGGTTCGGGTCATGCGCAGCGGGGGCGACGGCCGCTTTGACGACATTAAAACCGACCCCGTACGCTTTTTTATCGCCTGGACTTTGCAGGGGCTGTGGGTTGCGGTAACAGCAAGTGCAGCCTGGGCGGTCATTACCTCAGGCCGCCATGCTGAGCTGGGCTGGGTAAGCTATCTGGGTGTACTGGTGTGGCTGGTAGGTATGGCTCTTGAGATAACCGCCGATGTCCAGAAGAGCCGTTTTAAGGCTGACCCCGCCCACCGTGGTGACTTTATCCAAAGCGGGGTCTGGTCGGTGTCGCGTCACCCTAACTATCTGGGCGAGATTCTGGTTTGGGTGGGTGTTTTGGTGACCGCTGCTCCCCTGCTGGTGGGCTGGCAGTGGGTAACTATCTTGTCGCCTGTTGTGGTGGTTCTTCTTCTTACTAAGGTCAGTGGTATCCCCAAGCTGGAGGCTCGTGCCGATGAACGCTGGGGCGGCCAGGAGGCCTATGAGGAGTACAAGCGGAACACCCCTGTGCTGATTCCGGGCCTTAAGGGTAAGAACTAGTGAGAAAGCGGACATCGGTCTCATCAGCTTTGATGGTTGATCCTGAGCAGAAGTACCGTAACCTCAGTGACGTTTTAGAGGAACGGCTTTCACAGAACCCTGAGCACATTGCTTTTGATCTGCCGGTGCGAGGGTCTACAGGTGCCATTGAGCGCTGGAAGCATGTCACAACAGCAGAGTTTCACCGGCAGGTTCGGGCCGTTGCGGCGGGTCTAATAGCCCAGGGCATAGGTTTGGGCGACCGCGTTGCTCTTTTCTCACCCACCGTTTATGAGTGGGCTGTAGCTGACTGCGCCCTGATCTATGCAGGTGCCCAGGTGGTGCCCATCTACGACACGAGCTCACCCCAACAGGTGGGCGATATTCTGGCCAATGCCGGCGTGGTGGCTGCTTTTGCCGGGTCGCAGGGGCATGCCGATACCCTGACTCAGGCAGGGGAAGAACGCGGGCTGGACCTTGCCATCTGGTGCTGGGAAAGCTCGCTTGCTTACCCCTGTCTGTCCGACTTGGAGGAGGCAGGGCGGGGCCTTGAACAGGTGCAGGTGGACCAGCGCCGAGCTCAGCTGAGGCCCGCAGATATCGTTACCCTGGTCTACACCTCGGGGACCAGTGGGGCGCCCAAGGGCGTAAAAATTAGCCACCTGAATATGATGGGGCAGGTTCTCAACGTTGCAGCTGCCTACTCGGAGATTGTTCATGAACAGGGCAGGACGGTTATTTTCCTGCCACTGGCTCATGTTCTGGCGCGGGGCTTACAGCTGGTGTGCCTGGTCAAGGGTATGCGGATCGCCCACCTTTCAAACCCCAAGGAGCTGATTTCGCAGCTACCGCATACCCAGCCCACCTTCTTAGTGGTGGTTCCGCGCGTCTTAGAGAAGGTAGGCGATGCGGTGTCCAAGCAGGCGCAGGCTAAGCACCTGGG
This sequence comes from Rothia sp. P4278, assembly GCF_048512945.1. Taxonomy (NCBI): domain Bacteria; kingdom Bacillati; phylum Actinomycetota; class Actinomycetes; order Micrococcales; family Micrococcaceae; genus Rothia; species Rothia sp. P4278. The sequence goes on along the minus strand of NZ_JBLXXU010000006.1, from coordinate 88,528 downwards.
CAGGGTGTGGCAGGCCGCCGAGCGAACCGCCTTGGCTGTAGCCCGAGCGCAGGAGCAGGGGCTACGCCCCGGTCGGCCGCTTCTTTTCGCTAGGGCCGCATACGATGCGCTCTTCTTTAGCAGGGTGCGTTCCTTGCTGGGAGGAAAAATTGAATGGATACTCTCAGGCGGTGCTCCCCTAGCTCGTGAGCTATCACTACTTTTTGCGGGCATGAAGGTTCCGGTGGTGGAGGGCTACGGCCTGACCGAGACTACCGCCCCACTGGCTGGTAACAGGCCAGGTGCTATCCGCTCAGGGACGGTAGGTTTACCCCTGCCCGGCGCAGAGATCCGCATTAGCGAGGAAGGGGAGGTCTTAGCGCGGGGCATCGGTGTGATTTCGGGCTACACAGATAGTTCTTGGGATCAGCTGGCTTTTACCGAAGACGGCTACCTGAGAACCGGTGACCTGGGCTCCCTAGACGCGGACGGCTACCTGACCATTCGCGGGCGACTCAAAGATGAAATTACAACAGCCGGCGGCAAGTCCATATCGCCTTTTACCTGGGAGGAGGCGGTTACCGCCAGCCCACTGGTGGAACACGCGATCATGATAGGAGATAAGAGACCCTACCTTGTTGCCCTGATAGTGCCCAGCGAAGATGGCCGGGCACTACCTCAGGCGGCTTGCGCTCAGGCTATCCAGAAGCTGGTTGAAGATGCTAATTCCCTGGTGGCCCGCAGTGAGCAGGTCCGCCGTTTTAAGGTCATTGAGCTAGATGATCAGGACCCGGAGCTTATAACCCCCACGCAGAAGCTCAGGCGCACAGCGCTTTCTAAGCGCTTCGGTCAGGTCATTGATGAGCTCTACGCCGCCTAGCTGAGCCCCTGTCAGAAAGTAGCGGCCCCGGGGGAACATTCCCCGGGGCCGCTGTCTACTAGCTATTTCGCCTTGCAGTGAGGAGATCTTCCGTCTAGCTCACAGCACCGCGCAGGGTACGCAGGGCTACCTGGAGTACCGCCAGGCGGGGGCGGCCGTCGGCGCCGGGGGCAGCCTGCTGAATCTCAGCCAGCATGGTGTCCACACGGCCCATACGAACCGGGTGCTTCTCTACCCAGCGGGCTACGGCAAGATCGCCGTTCTCGGTGCCCGCTACTACGCCCTGCCCGGTTTCCTGGAGCACACGCAGGGCCAGCTTAGCGGCAATCTCGTAGAGGTCATCGCGCAGTGATGAGCGAGCCAGAGTCTCCCACCGGTCTGCACGGGGCAGAGTCGAGATAGTGGTCAGGAGCATATCTACCTGGAAGCGGTCATAGACCGAGTAGTAGACGCGGGCCATTTGCTCGGTGGACAGGTTGTGGTCTTCTGCCGCACGTACCACGTCCATAAGAGCAAATGCCTCAAACTCACGAATCCAGTTGACCGTGAGCTCTTCGGGTAGATTCCAGGCCTCTGCCTGGTTACGCATAGCGCGTACTCTGGCTCGTGTGTCGTCTGCAAAGTAGTCATTGAGTGAGGGGATGAGTTCGGCAACGGGCTTGAAGCGCTCAATCATGTCAGCAATGGGGGTGCCCACCACCACCGAGCGTTCAGCGGCAAACCAGCGGGCTAGGCGGTCCAACACGCGCTGCCAGTCACGGATAACAGCCAGCCACCCCTCCAAGGGAGTTGAAGCAGGAAGCTCACGATGCAACCGTGCAGAGTTGCCAATGCCAAATGTTTCACGGGAAACGTAGAAGGCGCGGGCAATCGCATCAACCCCCACCCCGGTTTCTTCCACAGCCCGGAAGACGTGGGTAATGCCACCCAGGTTCACCATCTCATTGGCGACACGGGTACAAATAATCTGCTGACGCAGCGGGTGCGAAGCCAGATGTTCCCCAAAACGCTCCACCAGGGCAGGCGGGAAGTAGTCGGTCAAAATACGGGCCAGGTAGGGGTCATCGGCCAGGTCAGTCTTCTCCAACTCGGCGGTCAGGTGAATCTTGACGTAGGCCGCCAGCACAGCCAGTTCCGGGCCGTTGAGCATCTCACCGGTCGCCTCGTAGCGGCTGCGAATTTCCTCATCGGTAGGCAGGAACTCGACAGCACGGTTCAGCCCGGCCTTCTCTTCCAGGTCGTGAATCAGTCGGATATAGACCTCAATACCGGGGGCGGTGCCGTGGTGCTCAGCCTGCAAAAGCACGTTCTGTTCCCGGTTGGTCAGCAGAACCTGGGCACCAACATCCTCACGCTGGGCTTCAATGAAAGCCGCGCGTTCCTCAGCGGCAAGCTCACCGGCAGCCACCAGGCGGTCCACCAGAATCTTGATATTAACCTCGCGGTCAGAGGTTTCCACGCCGGCGGAGTTATCGATAGCATCAGTATTGAGCAGGACGCCTGCGCGTGCGGCCTCAATGCGACCTAGCTGGGTGAAGCCCAGGTTGCCGCCCTCGCCCACAATCTTAGCTCGCAGGTCGCGGCCGTCCACGCGGATAGCGTCGTTGGCCTTATCACCCGCGGCCGCGTGGTTCTCATTGGAAGCCTTCACATAGGTACCGATGCCGCCGTTGTAGAGCAGATCGACAGGGGCCTTAAGAATGGCGGAGAGCAGTTCGGGCGGTGAAAGCTGGGTAATATCCTCGCCCAGCCCCAGAACCTCACGCACCTGGGGAGAGATGGGAATGGACTTAGCGCCGCGAGAGTAGACACCGCCGCCCTCAGAAATCAGCTCGGGATTGTAGTCCTGCCAGGACGAGCGGGGCAGGTTGTAGAGGCGAACACGTTCCTCAAAGGAGACGTCAGCCTGCGGTGAGGGGTCCAGGAAGATATCCCGGTGGTCAAAGGCCGCAACTAGGCGGGTGGCGCGTGAGCGCATCAGGCCGTTGCCAAAGACGTCCCCGCTCATATCGCCGATACCTACGGCGGTGAACTCCTGGGTCTGGCAGTCGATACCGAGTTCGGCAAAGTGCCGCTTGACGGATTCCCAGGCACCGCGTGCGGTGATGCCCATAGCCTTGTGGTCGTAGCCTACCGAACCGCCGGAAGCAAAGGCATCGCCCAGCCAGAAGCCGTATTCGGCGCTAATGGCGTTGGCGGTGTCGGAGAAGGAGGCGGTGCCCTTATCAGCCGCAACGACCAGGTAGTAGTCGTCGCCGTCACGGGCCAGGACGCGGGGGTTGTGTACTACGGTTTCGGTGCCGTCGGCCTCGATAGAGAGGTTGTCGGTGACATCGAGCAGGGAGGCGATGAAGACCTTGTAGGATTCGCGGCCCTCCGTGATCCAGGCGTCGCGGTCAAGTGCGGGGTTGGGGAGCTGCTTGGGGTAGAAGCCGCCCTTAGCGCCGGTGGGGATAATGACCGCGTTTTTGACCATCTGCGCCTTGACCAGGCCCAGGACCTCGGTGCGGAAGTCTTCACGGCGGTCGGACCAGCGCAGGCCACCGCGGGCTACGGGGCCAAAGCGCAGGTGAACGCCCTCAACGCGCGGTGAGTAGACGAAGATTTCGAAGGTGGGCCGGGGTAGGGGCGCAAAGTCAATCTGGCCGGGTGCCACCTTGAAAGCGAGGGCGGGGCGGTCCAGGTAGGCGTTGGTGCGCAGGGTTGCCTTTATGACGGTGGCAAGTGAGCGCATGAAGCGGTCCACATCGAGGGTGGGGATAGCATCCAGGGCGGTGGTGAGTTCGGCCCAGACCTGTTCGCGCTTGGCTTCTCGTTCCTCTGCTGGGCTGTAGCTGGCGTCGGGGTCGAAGCTGACCGCGAAGTAGCGGGCAAGCAGGCGGGTGGCCGCAGGGTAACCCAGCAGGGTGTCGGACATGAACTCTGCGGAGTAGACCTGGCCCAGCTGGACCAGGTAGTGGGTGTAGGCACGCAGGATAGCGACCTGTTCCCAGGTGAGTTCTTCAATGAGGATGAGGCGGTCCAGGCTGTCAGATTCGCGCTTGCCCAGCAGGTAGGCGTTGAGGGCATCCTGGTAGAGCCCTGCAACTGCCTGGATATCGACCCCTTGGGGTAGTTCTACGCCGAAGTCGTAGAGGGAGAATACTCGTCCGTCAGCAGGGGTGATTTCGTAGGGTTTTTGGTCAATGACGACCAGGCCCATGTTCTGCATGACCGGCAGTAGCTCGGTCAGGGTGTGCGCCGAGGCCAGGTAGGTCTTGATGCGGGTGCGGCCCTTGCGTTCATCGATGCGGGCGGCGGCGGGCTGTTCCTGACTGAGGGACTCAAAGATGGCCATGTCTTCGACCGCGTTTTCAACCTCGTAGTCGGCGCGGTAGGTCATGGGTACCGCTTCTGACCAGGCGGATACGGCCAGGCGGCTAGCTTCGGGGTCTTGCTTTTGGCCAAGGACAGCGCCTTCAACGGCGGCGGCGGTTGCTTCACCCCAGGAGCGGGTGGTGGCCTGTAGGCGGCGTTCAATTTCCCGTGCATCCAGGCTGGGAATGACGTTGGGGGTTGCCAGGCGCAGGCGGAAGAAAATACGGGCCAGCGATGAGGTGGAGAGGTAGACCTCAAAGTCTAGGCTCTCTACGTCGATGAACTCATAGAAGACCGCTTCGAGCCGCTGGCGAACCTGGGTGTTGTAGCGGTCGCGGGGCAGGAAGACGGTGGCTGAAACGAACCGGCCAAAGGTATCGGAGCGCAGGAAGAGGCGGGTGGTACGGCGTTCTTCTAGGCCCATAATGCCACGGAAGGTGTCGGTGAGTTCTTCCAGGTCGGCGTGGAGCAGTTCTAGGCGGGGGTAGTCTTCGATAATGCCAGCCAGGGTCTTATCGGAGTGTGAGCCAGGCTGGTAGCCCAGGTGTCGGCGCATAATGGCAATGCGTTCACGCACCAGCGGGGTTTCTACAGCCGGTAGCGAGTAGGCCTGGCGGGAGAACAGGCCCAGAATGACGTATTCGCCCACAATCTTGCCGGACCGGTCAAAGTCGCGTACCCCAATGTAGTCCAGGTATTCGTGGCGGTGCACGGTGGAGCGGGAGTTGGCTTTGGTGATGTAGAGGGGGCGCGGATTCCGGGCGTTTTCTAGGCCCAGGCCGGTGAGGACGATGGGGTCGCCTTCCCCCGTAGTGGCCAGGATGCCTAGGCCGGAGCCTGGGCGGTCCGTCAGGAGCACTTCGCCGGAGTGGCCGGTCAGGTCACGTTCTTTGATGCCCATGAAGAGGAAGTTTCCTCGGGTGAGCCAGCGCAGGAATTCTTGGGCGGCTTCCACCCGGGTCATGGGATCGGCATCGGAGTTGATGGTGCCGGTGTAGTGTTCGGCCCCGCCGAGGGTGACCCCGGAAAGCTCGTTGAGCTTATCAGCGATATCTAGAACACGGCTAGCCATAGCTTCGTTGTCACGGGCAGCGCGGTGTACGTCGGTCAGGACGGAGCGGATTTCTTCTTCCAACTGCCCGGTGGCGGCATCATCGACGCGGGTGGTCAGTCGGACGGAGATCCAGGATTCGACGGTTGCCCCTGCCCCCATATTGCCGCTGGCAGCGTCTCTGATGATGGGCATGGAGACGGTGTCACCGCTGGCTACAGGCTGTTTGAGGCCGGGGCCGGTGAGGTTGACCAGTTCACCTGCGCCGTTACGTTCTACCAGGAAGGTGGGGTGAACCAGGCCCGAGATACCGCCCCAGTGGGCTGCGATCTGGGCGGTGATGGAGGAGACGAGGAAGCTGGTGTCATCGACCACGATGTAGAGGGTGCTGCCGCTGTCGTCGTTCTGGAGGGAGACGATAGCCTGGCCCGGTGCGCGGACGGCAGCTAGGGACCGATGTGCTTGGGCAAGGTCAGTGAGTTGTTGGTCGGTCAGCCCTTCAAGCTCGTCTGCTGAGCTGTGACGGTAGTAATCGTTGATCCAGTCATTGGTGCCGGACCAGAGGGCTGAGCGTTCGTTCGTACGCAAGAATTTGCCTTTCGCTGGTGAGGATGTCACTTCTTTGTGATATCGGTGCGCGGGGTGGTGCGCGTCATTTAATCTTAGTCCGCTTGGGGGTAGGAGTGAACCGCAACACTACCACCTCTAGATTTTAGTGAGACCGGTCAGAGGCATAAGGAGCCTAACCCCGGGCGTCTTCACACGGGGGGTCACTTTGAGAGCTAGCACTTTCTCAGCCTGCCATCAGGTAACGGGCCGGTTACGGTGCAGGTAATAGCTCTTGAGAGGAAGGAATCTGTAAATCGTAGGGATCCCAGCCCTGTTCATGTAGCTCTCGGTCTGCTTCCTCAACCAAAGTTTGAGAAAAGGACCAATTCAGGTGGTTATCATCCATGTAAACAATAATGTTGCCCACAATGGAGTTGCAGTAGTTATCCGGGCATAAACCGTCGGTGATATCGACCCTATAGGTGTGATCGTAACGGTCCATGATGTCGATGCTGGGATCAGTCTCAGCCATCTTGTCTTGCAGAGGAGCACCACATGAGGCAGGGTTCTGCCGGTTGGATTGTGCACACTCAAACATATTCTCTGTCCAACGGGGGTTATCCCGAACACCTATGACGTTAATCCCCTCAGAGGTGAGCCCAGCAAGTGCTGGCTCCAGGTTGGGCGTAAGAATTTCTTCATTGGATTCTCTGGAAGTGCGGGTAGAAACCAAGGCCACGTTATCAGGGTGTAAGTCCAGCAACTGCTGGTAGACAATCTGATTGTAGTCCTGGCAAGATCCAGGTTTAGCAGGGCCTGAGGTGAGCGAGAAACGGCAACCCGGGCGGAAGAGCAAGATGAGGTTAGTGTTCGTTGCCCGGGCGATACCTTCCATCAGGGGGTAGACCAGGTGGTGGGCATGGGAGTCTCCGACCACCACGGTCAGAGGAGCATCTGGGTCTCCGTATAGTTTCATGCGGCAGATGCTGGTCTCAACGCCTGAATCGAGGTACTCATTATCAATCCCAGGGTAATCCAGGCAACTCTCACCCAAGGGGGGGAGCTGTCCGTCTGTAGTCATTGGGATAGCCGGGTCAGCATACCTCTGGTTTGCATTTTCAGCGAGAGCGCCGGGGAATCGCTCACTGCCGGCGTATTGTTCATTTGAGGCCCACTGGGCAGACTTAGCATCAAGCCACTTCTGCCCACCAAACACCAGGCCTCCCGCCAGTGCCAAGCAAAGAAGAATTAATGAGGGTGGGCGGATCAGGCGGGTTGAACTTACCCGGAGCACACTAGACCAGGGTATCTGGTGCCTGTGTGTTGCTCCAGCAGGGGAAGTAGAGGGAGTAATAACACCTGGCTTTTTCTCCCAGGCTCTCAGTGGCCTTTCAACACCCTTGTGCAAGAGCCAGGCAAGGACCAGGGAGATCAGGATAATGAGAGCACCGTCAAACCAGCCTGCCTGAGGTTTTCGGGCCCAGGAAGTATAAAGGATCAGGAGTGGCCAGTGCACCAGGTAGAGGCAGTAGGAGATAGCACCCATCTTTTGAAGGGGTTTAGCGGATAGCAACCTATCTGCTCCAAAAGGTGAGCCGGTCTGCCCGGCCGCAATCACGAAAGCACCGGAGAGCAGGGGCCAGAGAGCTAGGTAGCCAGGGAAGGCCTGTTGGACGGGCAGCAACCAGCCGCAGGTTATCAGCCCCGCTACGCCTAACCAGCCCAGGGGTACTTTGAGAATGCTTGGTAGCCGCCATTTGAGAAGGGCGATAGCAAGCAGGGTCCCCGCGGCGAACTCCCACAGGCGGGTCCGGGTATCGAAGTAGGCAAAGCCCTGGTTTGAACCGGTCTCCAAGATAGAGAAAGTCAAAGAGAGAACAAAGATGGGGCCGAAGACAAAGAGAGCTGTTGGTAAGACTTTAAGACGCAGATAACCGACCAGGAAAGCTACCAGGGCAAAAAGCAGGGGCCAGAGAATAAAAATTTGTCCCTGCATGGAGAGCGACCAGAAGTGCTGGAATGGTGTCTTGAGGGTGGCGTCCTGGGCGTAGTAGTCCACGGCGTTGAAGGCCAGTCGCCAGTTGAGGTAATAGAAGATGGAGGCTTTGGCATCCGCCAGTATGGAGGCCCAGCGTGAGGGAACAATAACAAAGTAGCTTGCCAGCAGGGTGGCAACAATTACCGTTGCGGCAGCCGGGAGCAAGCGCTGAAAGACATGGAGCCAGTAGCTAAGAATTTTTAGGGGCTGACCTTCTTGAATTTTGCGCAGAGAGGAAAGAGACAGCAGGAAGGCGGAGATGAAAAGAAAGACATCCACACCGCCTGAGACTCTGCCAAACCAGACATGGTACATGACGACCAGGAGCACAGCCAAAGAACGCAGGCCCTGCACTTCTGGCCTGAATTTAGGTTGTTCCACCAAGCTACCGAGGGGCTTGTGCTGTCTACGCGGTCTCTGATTCATCTCTTAACACTATCTGCTAGGCCACAGGCCGTATCGAATATCCCAAGTTTTCTATCAAATCTCAGGCCAATAACTGAGGGAGTCTATCACACCCCGCTATTAGCCTTTGTCAGAATAGTATTCACGGACTCCTAAGGCATATTGCATGTCATCCACGACTTGACGATAGGGCTTGCAGGCAGGCAGTAGCCCTCGGGCTCCTGACCTATAACTACCCGTTCGGGATCCACTCCGTACCAGGTGCTAATCGCATCAAGGACCCACTCAATTTGGGGTACATGATTGTAGTTGAGGTCAACGGCCTGGCTTACGAGGGGGGTATTGAGTGGCTTTAGCTCAACCGGGGAATGGGCATCTCCAGATGCCAGTTGGTCGGCTACAGATTGCGCGCGTACCTCAAGTTGAGTAGCGCGCATGGTAAGTGCCTGAGAGACCGTTTGACCATAGGGCACGGCTGAAATGAGTGAAAACCCCAGGAGGATACAAGGTAGCACCAGCACTACCGATTGTTGCTCCTTCCGAGGTGCTAGGAGTCGAACCAGCGCAAGTATAACCAGGGCACAGCAGCTTGCTAGAGCGAAAGTGGGGTTTGTGAAGGTTCTTAGTGCTATCTCGGGGCTACCTGTTCGGGCAACAAAAATTTGGCCCACAAAATAGATGAGGAATACCAGTACGGTAACCATTAGTAGTTTTCTGAACTTGAGGTTTTCGTGCCACTGGGTTGAAGCAAAACCATAAACAGCTAAAGCTGCGGCCACGACAAGTAGATACCCCCACTCTTGCGAGTGCTCTGTGAAGAGCCGGAAGTTCGCGGGGAGACTCTTAAGAATCTCTCCAATAGAAATATCAGTCCCATAGTACTCACGGCGAGCTGCTGTACCCGGGGAAAAATAAATGAGCGCAAAGGCTACAATTGAGCCCAGCCACAGGGGAAGGCCAAGACGGCGCAAGGCCCCCTTACCCGTAAAAACTCCACTCAAGAGTATGACAAACCCGGTAAGACCGGTGCAGATAGTTAGGGGCTCAGTGAACATACCCGCCCACAGCGTCACCAGGAACAACACTAAAATACCTGGTAGCCGCACGTCTTTAAAACTCATCGACAGCGCCAGAGAAAAGGCCAACAGTGTAAAGGTGAGGCCACCCAGATATACGGTGCTTGAGGTAAGCCAGAGGAAGGAATCAAACATACTCGGGGTGAGTATCAAAGCTCCTACGGTGAAGAGGGTAGCTACGCTATAGGAGACAACTAGCGGCGCCACAGTCAGTGCCACTAGACGGCGCACCATATAAGCCACCAAAGAAACGATCATGACCAGCATAAAAACAGGCATAATCTGCAAGGAGGCCTGACCAAAGACTGCGTAGGCAAAGGCAAAGAAGGCGGCCTGCCCCAACCGCCCATTGTGGGTCATGTAGTGGTGGGTGACATAACTTATAGGATTACCCGCCTGCTCATAGGCATGAAAGTAGCTAAAGTCATCGGCAATGATACTTGCCTGAGTGGCAAAGTAGGTAAAGGTTCCAAACGCCACAAGAGCGGCAGTGGCAAGTATCGTAGCCGCTACCCTTGAAAACCTACTAGTTACAGCGCGGGCGTGAGAGCTATGAGACATGGCTTGGCTTTCTAAAGATAATTAATTTATAGACAAAGAAGTTCCAGCCGGTTGTAATGGCTAGTGCAACCATACGGGAAAGATAGATCCCTAAAAACTCGGCCGTAAAATGCACAAAAACCAAGGTAAAGAGGTAATTAAACCCAAGCAGAACTGCAAACGCAGCGGTTTGGTAGCTCACGGTTTTAGCACGAACGTCCTTATTCTCAAACGCAAAAAATTTCTGCAGTAAGAAAGAGAAAATAACGCCGAGCCAGTAGCTCGCAGTGACCGCGAGACTATCACTTGCAGTGAATACCCGGATCATCACGAAGATGACCGCAAGCTCAAATAGTACGCCGACCCCGCCCACTAGAACGTAACGTACCAAGGTCTGATTTTTACGGATTAAACCGAGCATGGTTTACCTTGCCAGATTGCGTGATGAGGAACGATCAACCACATAGAGAGGCCGCCCTTGAGCCTGCACGTAGATATGTGACATATACACCGCGAGAATCCCCTGAGCTATCAACAAGATACCTACGAGGAAGGCCACCAGGATGCCCACCATAGCTGACCCAGTAATGTCCCACCCCAGCGGGTCACCCATCATAAACTGTTGCACGATAATGGAAATACCGGTGATGAATGCTACCAGGGTAATCATGACCCCTAGATAGCCAAAAATAAAGAGTGGTTTAATGCTCATCGTGGTAAAGCTATTAAGTGCAAGACCTACCAGTTTGCGCATATCATAGGTGGCTTCACCGGCCAGACGCTCTGGAGCCTCAAACTCAATGTACTCTCGCCTAAAACCTAGCCAATCAATGAGCCCCCGAGTGATGCGTTTACGCTCACCTAGGCGGAGGAACTCATCGACCACGCCCCGATCAAGTAGGCGATAGTCAGTAGACCGAGGCACAGTTTGGCTATCAGAAATTGAGTTGAGGATGCGGTAAAAGTAGCGGGAACCTTGGGTTTTAAAGAAGCCGCCAGCATCGTTAGAGCGAACCCCTACAACGACCTGGGCCCCACCCTGCCAGAGCCTTATGAACTCTGGTAGATAGGCAGGCGGGTGCTGTCCGTCTGCGTCCATCATCACCACAGCCTGACCGGTAGCTGCTTCAATACCAGCAGTTGTGGCAATTTCTTTACCAAAATTACGCGAGAGGTTAACGACCCTTATGTTCTCTTTTTCGTCTGCAAGAGCGTGGAGTTCAGCTAATGTACTGTCAGAGCTACCATCATTCACGTAAACCACTTCATAGGGGACCTGCCCCAATCGGCTCAGCTCCTCGCGCATCTCGTCAAGCGCCGGTATCAGTAGCATCTCATGGAATGTTCTGATACCTTCGCTTTCGTTGTAAGCAGGAACCACTACCGACAGGACGGCTACACCTTGGTCAGGCTTGGGGGAGGAAGGATTGGTCACAGAACCATGATACGGCACCGGGCGACAGCCTCACCACCACTAGACTAGAGGGACTAAAGGCTATGAGGAATCAAACTGGAGGGCTCGTGAAGCAGGATTTATCCAAGCAACCTGTCATCAGCAAGGGGCAGTCTCTTTTTATCACCGGCTCATCAGTTATTAGCGCCGTCTCCACTTTTATTGTCACCTGGCTTGCAACCCGCTCCCTGGGACCTCAGGAGGGCAAGGACTTCCTCGTTTTCTGGTCCCTTACCTCCCTTGTCTTTGCAACACTTCTGGGTGTCCAACAGGAATCAGCCAGGCTCCTGGGGCTTGCCCAGCAAGACCGGGCTGGGACAGGTCTCAAAAACCAGCACTCCAGTAGCTCACCAACCTATAACCCCCTTCTAGCTGCAGTGCTCGTTGGTGTCACCTGCTCCCTGGTTTTCCTCGCCCTCACTCCCGTATGGTTAGGGACGGTGCTTCCGGCTAAGGACCTTCGATCAGCCCTCCTGATCGCCTTAACCACCACCGTTTACGCCTGCCACGTTTACTTTATCGGTGCAGCCGCTGGGATCCGAGCCTGGACCGAATATGCTCTTCTGATCGCTACCGGCGGTATCTTCTGTTTGCTGTGCACCTACCTTGCATCGGTGACCGGAGCAGGTCCGCTAGGCTTCCAGCTGTCCTTTTTAGCTACCGCTTTTTTGTGGATCTTCTTTATCCTTTTCTCACCGCAGATTCGCTCCACACTCACGATTCGCCTGAGCGGTAACCTAAGGACTACCTATATCAGCATGATGCTGGCGGTGGGAACGGCTCTGGCTATGGCCGCCATGTCTACGGGCTTCCCCGTATTTCTTGAAGCCACCAGTTCCACCAGCTCAGCAAAAGAAGCTACCCTGATGGCGGCAATCATTCTGGGTATATCCATCACTAGAGCCCCCATTATGCTCCCTCTTCAGGCTTTTCAGGGTGTGGCGGTCTCCTACTTCATCACCCAAAGTCAAAGCCCCGCAAGGATTCTAGCTAAACCCATAGCGGGCTTAGTCGGCCTGGGAGTGGTGGGTGCCTTAGCGGCCTGGCTCATCGGCCCCTTGCTCTTCGATCTGATTTATACACAGTACGCTGGGCAACTGACTGGCCCCTTCTTGGCCGCCTTAACCTTCGCAGCAGCACTGTTAGCTCTTACTACCCTCTCAGGGACGGCGGCCCTGGCTATGGGGGCACACCGTATTTACCTGCTCGGGTGGGTCGCCACCCTTCTCACCGCTTTGGTCTGCCTCATCTTCCCTTTGGGGCTAGAGGCCAGAACCTTGCTTGCCCTCATATCCAGCCCGCTGGTAGGTGCAGCGGTGCATCTTGCTGGAATGCAGGCCCTCTTCCGTTCTAGGCATTAGACCTTACCTACAAAAATTTAAAGTACTCGTGCAAAGGTCGGATAAGGCCAGCTGCCCGGATAAACTGAACAGCTCGCCAGATAAAGTGCTGGGGCAGAGCAAGGAACAGTGGAACACCCAGCACCTTAGCCAGCTGACGGCGTCCCTGAGCCACTACCTTGATATGTCTACCCCGGGCACCTGCACCCTTACTGATATTTTCCGAGTGCACACGGTAGCTGATACCAGGCCCAGGCAGAGTGGCTACAGCGCCTAATCTGGCTAGCCGCAAGAAGAGATCATAGTCCTCGAACTGTTCCAGGTCCTGACGGTATCCGCCGACCTCCTTGTATGCCTGGGCGCGCATAACGATAGAAGAGTGAGGTATGGGGTTCAGCAGAAGCATACTTCGGCGCACATCATCACCGAGAGGGATTTTAAAATGGCCGGTAACCTGACCGGTACCGTCGATTAGGCGTCCACCGGTACCCACAAGAACACACTGAGGATGGGTAGCCAGATAGTCCAGTTGGGTGCGGAATTTGGTTGAATCCACCAGATCATCACCATCCACGTTAGCGATGAAATCCGCCCGAGCATTTTCACAACCAACTCTCATAGCGTTTGAAACACCGATGTAGCGGTCGTACCTAAGCACAGTCAGTCGTGGGTCCCGAAGCCAGCTGTAGGCTCTTTCCTGAGACTCAAGGGCTTCACCCTTTAATGGGACATCTGGGCTATTGAGGACCAAAATAATTTCAAGGTTAAGGCCCTGACTGTTGAGGGTAGACTCAACTGTTTTGCATAGCCAGTCATTAATATCGCCGCCTCGAATCACTACGGAAAGTTCAGGCACGGGTTTCATAGGCAACCACTCCCTATCAGAGGTGACTATTTCACTAAGCTTGTGAGGATATTTTCGTATTTTTTAGCCTGGCTAGGCCACCCCCACTGCTCTAGGCTCTGAATGGGGCGGGGCTGAGCATCGTGCTCTGCGATTTGTGCGGCAATAGCAGCTGCCAGCTCTTCTGCCCCGCGGTCAGTCACGATGCGAATTCGAACACCGGATTCCTGAAGTACGCGGGCGCTAGAAACATCGTAGGTAACAATAGCAGCCTGTGAAACGTATGCATCAATAATGGTGGTCTGGAAGCCCTCAGCGGCAACAGTCGGGTTGACCAAGGTAGCACCGGCCAGCTCCCGGGCTACCGTGGAATGATCCACAAACCCCTTAAAATCTACGCGGTCAGCTATACCCAGCTCACTAGCATAAGTACGAGCCTTTTCAAGGTCGGGCCCCGCCCCTAAAACAAGAGCTCTGATCCCCGGGTCATCAGCTGCTAGGAGCTGAACCGCCTCAAGGAAGGTTCTCCAACCCTTAACCTCCACAAGCCGGGCCAGAAAGACCAACTTTTTACGATCAAAAGTTACATCTTCAGGGGCTAGGGCAGGAAGTGGAGAAACGTTATAGAAAACCTCAGCCTCCACCCCGGCAAGTCTTTTAATAAAATCACAGGAGGGTTCTGACACCCCAATAACCCGTGAAGCCGCTCGCAGGGTCAAAACACCCAAGGTCCGATCAACGAGTCGGCTGGCAGTGCGAATTAAAGCTTTTTCCGAAGCTACAAAACCTGAACCGTGTTCAGTATGCAGAACGGGGATTCCCAGGATTTTCCCTAAGGCGGATCCTATCCAGCTCATACTAAAAAACCTAGTATGAACCGAGATGATATCTATTTTTTCGCTTTTGAGCAGACGGGCAATTTTCAGGACTCCCAGCGGTGAGGGAAAACCTAAAATTCCATCCACGGTAAGATACTCTTTGAGCCGGTAAACCCTGATACCTTCCTCTACCGCGAAGTGGGATTTGGCCCCTAAAGTAAGTACCGTCACCTGGTGGCCTAAGTCTTTAAGTTCAGCGGCTAGGGCAGAGACATGCTGTTCTAGCCCGCCCACCTTGGGAGGGTAATTATTAATGACAAAAGCAATATTCATGCCCTAGCTATTTCCTCTTATGGTTTGCTGCCTGGCTTGGCTGGTCCTTCAAGATAGCAGCTGGCCCCGATCTATGATCTGGCTTTTCCAGCTGGGACCGTAAGATTGCTACCTCTTCGGCCAGCCTTCTGGTGTCTTCCCCCAAACGAGACAGGTCTAATGTTAGGTGTAAGCAGACCCCTATAAGCATGATAATCGCTAACATAAAGAGCAGATTAACAGGCATAACAACCCCGGCTAACTGTGCCAGGGCCCCCAAAAGGTGCGGGAAGATAGCTAAGATAATGATGGTTGCCGAGACCAGCAGCCACAGCGCGGCGTACTTTTCCTTCATCTTTTGATTGCGGACTTGGGCAAAGACCATAGCAAATATGAGAATGGCCAGGATCAGAAAAAATATGTTAGATGGCACGACTACTTCCCGCTTTCTGTTTTTTTACGGGTCATGGATATACCAAAGGCGAAAAAAGAGCGCATCAGGTAGACAGCTGATTTAAGAGGTCCGGATGAGGGTTTG
The DNA here is from genome assembly GCF_048512945.1 of Rothia sp. P4278. Taxonomy (NCBI): domain Bacteria; kingdom Bacillati; phylum Actinomycetota; class Actinomycetes; order Micrococcales; family Micrococcaceae; genus Rothia; species Rothia sp. P4278. Next base: position 73,348 of record NZ_JBLXXU010000006.1, on the reverse strand, counting down.
CCTCCTTGACGTTCTCGCATCTCAACTGGGACTTGAATCACTTTACAGCCAGCTCGTATGGCCATAACTGTGGAGTCAATGGTGTCACCCAAATATTCCGCTGGGAAGAAGTCGCAATACTGGTCAATTCCCCTTTTATTCACGGCACGAAAACCGCTGGTGACGTCCGTAAATTTCTCACCCGATATCTGCGTGAAAAGAAAGGACAGCAGGTGCATGGCCCATTTGCGGGGCCCCTGCACACTGTAACTATCTGACCCAGCAAAACGCGATCCAATGACTATATCCGCTCCCTCAAGGGCTTCTACTAGAGTGTCGATATACTCTGGGGGGTGCTGGCCATCAGAGTCCATTTGCAGGGCAACGTCATAGCCCATCCGCTGGGCGTAACGGTAACCTGCACGCATAGCACCTCCCACGCCCATGTTATAGGGCAGGTCCAGCACCAGGGCGCCTGCCTCACGGGCTACCTGAGCTGTTCTATCTCTTGAACCATCGTTAACAACCAAAAGATCAGCCTGCGGTTTTACGGCGTAGAGCTCTGTAATAGTTCGGCCAATAACGTCTTGCTCATTCCAGGCGGGCATAATGATGAGGGTACTCAGACTACCTCTTAGGGGTTCCGCAGGCATGGGCGTGGAGCTCTCCTCACAAAAAATATTAATTAGGGCCTTATTTGTGGCACTTAGCCTCAATTATAGTCCGGCCGAGCCCCTTCCCCAGTCCACCGCCGGCAGGCCCTAAACCAAGCTGAGTCTCTCAACCACCCAGCTTAGAACACTTTCTGCGCAGGATGTGCTCAAAAGCTTAGCCTACCTCTTTTGGGGCAACCTCAAAGCCCTAGCTCGAGGGCTACATGCAGAGGTCAGCCCGGTACAAGCCGACAGCCCCCACACGATCAATCTGAGTGTAGCCGGGGAGATCCTCCCCCAAGTGATCAAAGCCACTTGCCTTTTGTTGACCAGGAGGAGGTGTGAAATCCAAGGCGTAGAAGGCGTTTTCCCGGCGCATAGCCGGGCAGACATCAGGGTCGGTAGCCGCCTCATCAAAATGGAGCTTAAGCGTCCTCTGATCTTCCGTGACGTCAGCAAGCATATGCTTAGAGGTGACCTCATAGCCAGATATGGCATACGCGTAGGCCCCTCCATCCTCTGGGTTCACCACAATGGTGGACCCCTGGGGCAAGGCTCCCTTGATTTCTTGTAAGAGAGCGATTTCGTCATTGGAGACCCGGTAGCTTGAGTCGGTCACCGTATAGTACTTCTTAAGTTTCTGGAGATATTCTGTGTAACCCACTGCATTCTGGGCCCAATAGGTAAAGGGAGCCAGAAAGATCAAGATAAGAGCGGCCCATAGAGCTCCATCCTTCACCCGCCCCCGCAGGTTTGGGGAGAAAGAATCAACCAATTTCTGACTCATTGCAGATAAGCCACAGGCAGCCAAGGGTAGAGCTACCACGGGTGTAAAAGCAGCAACCCTGTAGGCATCCTGGTACCAGACACCGGTAATTTCGTACCGGCCTTCATCGTAATTTAGGTGACGGATAGCTACCAGAAAGAACATAGCCACTAGCCAGCTACCCAGAATCCATAGTTTTTTATCCCTTTGGGCAACCGTCACAAATATACCGACGATCACCAAAAGGCTGACAGCCCAGAGGGCACCGGTATTCATGACTCCGTTGACCAGACCCTCTCCCACAGCCTGCGAGGCTGTTAGTTCGGGAACCCAGTGACGTCCGGCCTCAATATCTGGGCGCATCAGCACCCACAGCACGCCTAAGACCAGGAGGCAGGAAAAGAGCGCCAGCAACTGGAAGCTGGTAGCTAGCCAACCCAGTTGCCCCCTGAGGGCAGCGCGCACCTGTAGGTACATGCGAACCACAACCATAGGTAGGCAAAGAACCAGCAAAGTAAGTGCCGCGTTAGGGTGGGCCAAGCCTATGCCTAGGCAAACGAAAATCCCCAGGAAAATTCCCTGAACACTAGCTAGGGTCCTCAAATGCGCAAGTCTAAAAATCTGAGCAGCTAGGCCTATACCCACAGGAATGAGCGCAATTCCCAAATTATTGGGATAGAGAATCCCCCAGCGCATGAGAAGAAAAGGGAAGGCTATAAAAGATGCCGAAATAGCCCCTGTCCCCACCAGCGATACCGGGTTATTCCTCAGGATATGGCGCACCATGTAGAGGGTACTGATAGGCCAGACAAAAGCACCAACCGTTAAAGCCATGCTATTGACTGCCACCCGAACAGAATCTTGAGCCGCCCCAAGGGCCAAGGCAGGGATAGCATGCCAGGCAGCCGGGTAAAAGGATGAGTCGGCGTCAATAGTCATTGTCCCGACAAAGAAGGACGAGGCATTGCCCTCTTCAGCGATATACCGGACCGCATTAAGGTGAAAGAGCTCATCAAAGGACTGCCCAATAGCATCTGGGCTACCGAGAACGCCCAGGATACCGCGGCCCAGGAGGGCAACCCCTAGAAAAAATCCTAAGACAGAATAAATACTTTGAGGACCCCACCATTGTGACTGGCTCAGTGTGGATGGGCTACCCGCCGTGAGGGGCAGGGGGGCATCCCACCACCTATATCTCTGCATCAACCGCATCAGCGGGTAGGTAAGGAGGGCTAATATGAGCCCGCTCAGGCAGAGAACAGCTATAGACCACCTGATCCCCAACAGGGGTGCAACTATGGCGCTTAGCCCAATAGTGGCCACCGATACAGGCAGGGAGAGGGCTAGGGCATCTAGCCCCTTCTGGCCTGTCGCTAGGACAAGGAATAGCCCCGGTAGAACAAGAAGCGCCACACAGATAACAACCGGAAGCACAAGAACAGACCAGCTCACCAGTCCCACTACCTTTCGGGGATAAAATATCCGGTATAACTCAACCCATGAGCTCTATGGGTTCGGATCAAAAGTATCTCCTATTTTAGACATATTATTCTTGAGCCTTGTTAATCCCGGGCTTAAACCTGCAGAAATCACGGCAAGTACCGGGCAAGCTCAGAGCTAGGGCGGGCTAGTCTCCTGCACACTATCTTTCTTCCGTACCCGCTATACCTCAGGACCTTGCTCTCATCCCCTTCTTACCGAAACCGCAACAATCACCGCATAAGCTCCCCCCTAGAGCCCCTCACATACAGGCGGATCTTCTATTAAACACCCATTTGTGCACCCTCAGACCAAGAGTAAGCGCAAACCGGCTCGGGGGGGTCTTGCAGGAGCGATTAAACTGTTAGATGACTGTGGCAGGTGCTAATAACCTGCATGATGTACTAGAGAAGGAGTCGACGATGACTTATACCGTAGGCCGCTATATTCTCGATCGCTTGGCTGAGCTAGGGGTCGATAAGGTCTTTGGCGTCCCGGGGGACTTTAACCTCTTTTTCCTGGACGATGTTCTGGCCCATGAGAAGCTAGATTGGGTGGGCAACGCCAACGAACTGAACGCTGGCTATGCCGCAGACGGGTACGCCCGTGTTAAGGGGCTGGGTGCGCTAGTTACCACCTACGGCGTAGGTGAACTGTCCGCTATTAACGCAACTGCCGGTTCTTTCGCAGAAAACGTCCCCGTCATCCATATTGTGGGTGCCCCTAGCCTTGCGGCGCAGAACTCCCACCTGCGTATGCACCACACCTTAGGTGATGGGGATTTTAAGCATTTCATGCGTATGGCCTCGGAGGTTTCTGCCGCTGTAGCCGCTATCCACCCCGCCACTGCAGCCAGTGACATCGACAGCGTGATCCGAAGCGCCGTCATTCAGCGCAAGCCCGGCTACCTGATGCTCCCTGTTGATGTATCCACTATGCCTACCACCCCACCGGCACAGCCACTTGAGGTAGACAGCAAGGTTTCCTCACCCGATATTGAACAGGCTTTCCGCAAGGCAGTAGCTGATTTTATGCAGGGTAAGAAGGTTACTGTACTTGCCGATATTATGACCGAGAGGCTAGGTGCCGTAGCTGAGGTGCGGGACCTGGTGACCGAAACCGGCTTCCCCTTCGCATCACTCATGTGGGGTAAGGCTGTTCTCGATGAGACGGAACCTAATTTTGCGGGTATCTATGTGGGTGGGCTTTCTGCCGAGCCGACACGTGCCGTAGTTGAGGATGCCGAGGTTCTTATTTGCGCTGGTGTAGAGCTTACCGATACCACCACCGGCATCTACTCCCATTCCATTGACTTTAGCCGGGTAATCAATGTTGCGGCTGAGAGCACCAGTATCGCGGGCCGCCACTATGCGCCACTGACCATGGCCAGGTCGCTGACCATCGTGAAGGAAGTCGCGCTGGAGCTGGGGCTCAGTGGTACCGACTTTGAGGCAACCACCACCCAGGAGCCACTCCCCCAGATTACCGATGAGGCACTCACCCAGGACGCCCTCTGGAAGGTTCTTTCATCCAACCTGGATTCTAAGAACACCGTGGTAGTCGATATGGGCACCTCCTTCTTTGGTATGGCTACCCGCAAGTTCCCCAAGGACTCACGTTTTATTGGCATGCCACTATGGGGGTCGATCGGCTATTCCATTCCGGCTCTCTTGGGAGCGGCTATGGCTGACCAGGGATCCCGCGGTGTACTGATGGTGGGCGATGGCTCTGCCCAGCTCACGATCCAAGAGATTGGCACAATTATCCGTGAAGAGATCAACCCGGTTATCTTCCTGATCAACAATGATGGCTACACCATTGAACGTTCAATCCACGGTGTCACCGCCTCCTACAACGACATCACGGCCTATGACTGGTCAAAGATTCCCGGCGCCTTTGGGGGAAGAGAGGACAACACTGTTATTCTTCGAGCCGCCACTATTCGTGAATTTGACGAGGCCTGCCGCCTTGCTCGTGAAACCCGCGACAAGCTGGTCTTTGTGGAGGTTGTCACCGCCCCCATGGACATGCCTGAGCTTCTAGAGAAGTTTGGTGCACAGGCTGCCCAGCTCAATAAGAAGAAGTAATAACTCATAGAGAGCTCAGAGGCCGCCCCCTCAACAGAAGGGGCGGCCTCTGAGGTCATCTGACCTTTCTCAGGGAGTCAGGCTCTAGAGTAGGCTTGCGGCTCCAAAAACTGCCAGGGCACCGGCAAAACCAGTTATGCCGATCAGGGTTTCCATGACGGTCCAGGTTTTGAGCGTAGTTTTTTCATCCATGCGGAAGAAGCGACTGACCAGCCAGAAACCTGAGTCATTGAAGTGGGAGAGCACTACAGAACCGGCGGCAACTGAGACGACCAGGGCGGCTAGCTGAATTGAGTTGTAGTTAGCTGCAAGAACACCGGGGGCAATCAGGCCAGCAGCGGTAGTCAGAGCTACGGTGGCTGAGCCTTGAGCTACACGTAAGATGGCCGCAATCATGAAGCCTGCAAAAATCAGCGGAACCCCTAAATCACCCAGTACATCAGCTAGGGCATTACCAATCCCTGAGGAGCGCAGGACCCCACCGAACATACCGCCGGCACCGGTAATCAGAATAACCGAACAGACAGCGGGCAGGGCGCCGTCCATAATCTTTTGTAGTCCGGCTGCCTGGTCCTGACGCTTGAAGCCTAGCAGGTACATGGCAACTAGGCAGGTGATGAGCAGGGCAACGGGAGTCTCTCCTAAGAGCCGTAGGACCTGGAACCAGGTTTGGTTGGCTGAACCTTCAGGTAGGACACCGCCGGTGGCAAGGGTGTTGAGGCCCGTATTGAAAAAAATAAGGGCCATAGGTAGGAGCAGAACAAAAAGAACCGTTCCAAAAGAGGGCGGGTTGGTAGGATCTTCCTGAGTTTCTTCGTACCCCAGAAGTGCCGGAACCGGTAGGTTAATTCTCTGGGCTACCAGCTTGCTAAAAAGGTAGACTGCCAGGTACCAGGTTGGGACTGCGATCAGGAGTGAGACAAGTAGTAGGGTTCCTACATTTGTTTCAAAGAATGCTGCGGCAGATACCGGCCCAGGGTGGGGTGGAACAAAGACGTGCATAACCGAGAAGGCACCTACAACGGGAATACCGTAGTAGAGCAAGGAACCTCCGACCCAGCGAGCTACTGAGAAGACGATGGGTAGCATGACAACCAGCCCGGCATCAAAGAAGATGGGGAAGCCAAAGAGCATTGAAGCGACGCCAAGGGCAATAGGAGCCCTCTTCTCACCAAAAACTGTGATCAGCTTATTGGCTAGCACCTGGGCGCCACCTGAGTACTGAATCAGAGCACCCAGCATTGCGCCCAGTCCCACCAGCAGGGCTACGGAGGCAAGTGTAGACCCAAAGCCACTGAGCATGACCGGTACAACACTGGTAATCGGTATGCCTGTGGCTACTGCGGTCAGGAGGCTGACAATGATCAGGGAGGGAAAGGCATGTAGTTTCAGTTTGATGATGAGAAGTAGCAGGAGCAAAATTGCACCGGCGGCTATAGCTAGAAGCGGGCCTGCGGTCAGGCTCTGACTCCAGTCGTCGGGGAGGGGCATGAGGAACTACTTTCCTGATGGATAAGATGATGTGGTTACGGGCTAGGTCAGGCTAAGGCCTAGAGCTGCATAAGCTCTCTCAAGGACCTGGGGCATCTCCCCTGAGATATCTACGGCTACACCCTTTTCATCCTCTTGGAGGGGTTCTAGGGTAGCTAGCTGTGACTCAAGTAGTGAAAGCGGCATAAAGTGGCCTGTGCGCCTCTTCATGCGCTCAGCGATTAGGTCTTTATCGCCGGTGAGATGCAGAAACACAAGTCCCGGTGATGCTTCTCGGAGTACATCGCGGTAGGCGCGCTTAAGGGCCGAGCAGGTGACCAGGGTCTTAGCTTTTCGTTTATCTGCTTCCTGAATCCAGGAGGCAATTTTCTCTAGCCAAGGGCCTCGGTCAGAGTCGTTGAGGGGTATTCCTGCGCTCATTTTGCAGATGTTGGATTCTGGGTGCAAGTCATCTCCTTCGATGAATTCCCAGCCCAGCTCATCACGCAGAGCGTGGGCGACACTGGTTTTCCCGGTGCCACTGACCCCCATCACCACAATATGATGCGCGCCATGTGTTTTCATTCCTCCTATTATGCACCGAGGGGGTCACGAACCCTAATTTATTGCTTTACCAGGTCTTAGGCTAAGCCAAGGACTAGGATTTTCACCCTCAGGTATATTCTCTTATCCTTTTAGATCCTCCTCCATCGGAGAATAGAAATAACATGCTTTATTTGGCATATTCACTCTTAGAGTCCCCTGCGGGAGTAAGCTGGAAATCAGCTTAATCCCCTGAAAGGACACCAGTGTCTACACCTGCCAGCCTGCCCTGGATCGAAAAGCTTATTCGCACCGAATCCATTAGCCAGACCAGTAATCGGGCAGTCATCGACCTCATCTCCGCAGAATTTGAGAAGTATGGTTTCACCCCCTATTTCACACACAGCGATGACGGCCAGCGCACCAACCTTTTTGTCACCATTCCGGCCAGCGATGGATCTACTAGTGGCGGATTGGTGCTCTCGGGGCACACCGATGTGGTTCCGGTTGAGGGTCAAGCCTGGACAGTTACTGCCCCTTTTTCACCGCGCGTAGTCGATGGCAAGCTTTATGGCCGGGGAGTATCGGATATGAAGTCTTTTATCGGGGTTATTCTCTGGCTACTCCCCCGCATCGCCCAAGCCCAGCTCACCCGTCCCCTACACTGCGCCTTCTCTTATGATGAAGAAATTGGGTGTGTAGGAGCACCGTCCATGATCCGAGAATTCCGCGAGCGCGGGGTAAAACCCGATTTCGCAGTAATCGGTGAGCCATCCATGATGCAGGTCATTTCGGCCCATAAGGGCGCCCACCGGGGCCGGGTGACTTTTACCGGTGTCGCTAAGCACGCATCACTAGCCCCCCACGGGGTTAATGCTCTAGCTCCTGCGGCGGAGTTCATTACTTTCTTTGAGCAGCTAGCGGCAGGCTGGCGGGAGCACGGCCCCTTTGATGAGGGTTTTATTGTTCCGTCGTCCACTGGCGGAGTGAATTTTGCGCGTGGGGGTATCCAGTACAACATTGTGGGTGAGCATGTGGTCTTGGAGTACGACTTTCGCACGGTACCTCAGATGACGACCGATGAAGTGATAGCCCAGCTTGAGGCTAGGATAGCCGACGATTTGCTACCAGCCCTTAAGTCGCGTGCCCGTGATGCGGAGAAATTGGCGGGTGTTTCTGCCGGTGAGTTTGAGACGGCGGTGGGTATTGAGCACGAGCTTTTGGCTGTTGTTCCTGCGCTGGGCACTGCGGGTGATGCTGAGATTATTGGTCTGGCTAATGACTGGGCAGGGCGTGAGGGGTCGCGGGAAGCTCTTAAGGTTACCTACGGTACCGAAGCTGGCCAGTTTGCCCTCTATGGCGGTGTGCAGGCTGTGGTGTGCGGACCTGGTGATATTGCACAGGCGCATACTCCTAACGAATGGATTGAGCTAGCCCAGATTGAGGCCTGCGAACGCTTTATGGAGAAGGTTTTGGCATGGGCAACCAGCGCCCAGTAAGAACCTGTCAATAGGTTCTTCCAAACTGCAAGGTTGAGTTGCTATTACCTACTGAGCAGGTCTCCTAGGTCTTCGGTGGTATCAAGGCGATAGATGGTCTCCACGGTGTAGTTTTCCCCCAGCTCGGTTGCCAGCCGTCCCTGGAGTTCTTTACCCAGGGCTACCCACCGTTGGTAGAGGTTTTCTTGGTCGTGAGAAGAGGTGGCGGGAGCAGCAGGCCCCTCTGCATTTTCTTCCTCGTGCGAAGGTAGGCTGTGGTCAAGTGATTCCCAGAGCATGGCCCAGTCACCGATGAGCTCGCGGGTGAGGGAACTCAGGGTGAGAACCCAGCAGTTTGTGCGAGTATCTCTGCCGCCGGGTAAGGATCAGGGCCACATTCTCTTTCGATGAGGGCGCGCACGGCACCCATAAAAGCGGTGAGTGCCCGGGTTTCTCGTCCCGTTTCGTCGTCCCCGGGGAGTTTGCCTTCAAAGACCCCAGGGCTCACCTCTTTGAGCAAAGGACAGCCGGGCTGCCCCATCACAGGCGAAGTCACTAGGCTCATGTCCCAGGTCTTTGTTCTCTGCGTGTAGGTAGCCCGAATTGTGATGCCGGCAGATGTCTCGGGCCTATAGGTCACGCTCATCTCAGAACGGCCCGGCGGGTGGTAAGGGTCTTGTTCAATTTCCCCTTGCACATAGATGATGGTGCCAGGTTCCCCGGGGTGAGTTTCGATGACAGGAACCGTGAGGATCCCTGCCAGAACGGGGTGCAGTCCGGGAGCTAGGGGGTAGGGCACAAAGTGATAGCTGGCAACCATAAGCCTAGTGTAGATACCCTGCCGATAGTCTGCCTAAAGGCACCGTAACAAAAGTGCCTACCCCGGGTCTATTTCCTGCTAACTTGCTGTAAGCAGGAGCTTGAGGTGGACGGGGTAGGCGCAAAGGGCTGTATGTGGGTCTTACTCCCAGAAGTGCTTCTTGTCGACCACGGGAATCTGGCCGGTGGGTACATAGGTTGCGGCAGCTGATGCGGCGGTTGCGGCGGTGTCTTCTACCTGGGGCAGGATTTCAGCAGACTTGGAGCGGTACATGTGGGTGTTAGCCCATAGCCCAAACCCAAGTACGGCTACCACCAGAACGGTTGAGATGATCTGGAAGATAGAGAACTGACCGTCGTAGTAGAGCTTGAAGAAGGAGCCGCCCATTATGCCACCGGAGATAGGTGCAGCGATTGGCACCCAGGCGTAGAACCAGCGTGATCGGCCCTTGCCATGGATAGGGAGCAGGGTGTGCATGAGGCGGGGGCCCAAGTCACGGGCAGGGTTGAGTGCGTAGCCGGTCTGACCGCCCAGGCCGATGACCAGTACGGTAACCATGAAGCCGAAGGCAAGGGGCTTGAGTACGTCGTTGAGGTTTAGCGTCAGAGCGGAGCCTTCGAGGGCAGGGCTAAAGTTCACGCCCACATAGAGGGCTGAGAAGACCAGCATGAAGGTACCGATAATCTCGGAGAGAGCGTTGGTGAAGTAGTTGTGAATGGCGGGAACGGTGGCGAAGACACCCAGCTTGATTTTGCGGTCAGCGGTGGCTTTCCAGTGAGGTAGGTAGTTGAGGAAGACGATAAAGGCACCAGCCATGGCACCCAGCACCTGGGCCAGGATGTAGCCGGGCACCTTGGCCCACTCGAATTCGCCGTAGGCAGCTAGCCCGATAGAAACGGCGGGGTTCAGGTGGCCGCCGGAATAGTGGTGGGAGGCGTACACACCAAATGCTACTGCGAAGCCCCAGCCGAAAGCGATGGTGAAGAAGTTGTCACCGTGGCCTTTTGAGCGGCGTAGCTCTACGGTGGCGATGACACCACAACCGATGGTTACCATGATCATGGTGCCAAGGAATTCAGCGAGGTAGGGGCTGATGGTATTCACAGGTTCTCCGCACGGTCTGGGGCGTGGGGCCGGTGCTATCCGGTGTCTTCACCCAAATAATTGTTTCGGTTGCGTTTAAGTGTGAATGAGTGGGTTTGTTGGGGCAAGACCTTAGGGGTAAAAGTGCTCTAACACTTAAGCGATTTCCTGCGATTTACCCAAGATAATGTGATTGAAAACCCATAATTTATTTCCACCTACTAAGAATCTAGCCGGGATTCACAAGCGCAGATTCCCGCATTTAGCGAGCAAAAAGACGCTTTAGTGTCTCCAACAGGTAGCCACGGCACTGCCAAGCCGCCACAAAAGTCCAGCCCAGCACAGCACCCAGGGTGTTATTGAAAAGGTCCTCGGCATCGAAAGTGCGGATCGCACACCCGTAGTATCCCCAGAGCCCGGTGAGCTGGGTCAACTCAATAACCAAGGAGACCCCAAAGGCGGCCAGTAGTACGGTACGAAAATGGGCTTTCCAGAACAGGTAGGCAAAGATCCCAAAGGGGATAAAGAGCAAGATGTTGAGGAGCATCTGCAGGATATAGGTGGAAAAAAGGGCTTCGAGCAGACTACCGTGTTCCCGCAGGGCAAACTGTAGGCTCCATCCCAGGAAGAAGCGGGGGTAGGTATTGCCCCACCCCGCCGGGCAGACAAAGGTGTCCCGATCCGGCAGCGGAAGTAGGGTGTAGGCGACCACTCCGGTGGCGTAGAGCAGGACTATTGAGGTACGCCCCAGCCGTCGCATGAGGGCACGGGTAGCAAGGTGGCGGCTGCCCCACCAGGTCAGGGGAAGAGCAACAAGAGCTAATATAAGCCACAGCCAGATAGCCTGCTGAATCACAGGTAGAGAGTAGTTAAGGTAGTAGCGCATAGTCCAGGGGTGTAGGAATCGGGGGCCTTTATTCTAACCCCTTGTATAAGAGGTCAATTTTATTGTTCCCTTCATGGGCTAGGCCTTCACCTGATAACTGCCCCTCAAAGGGCTAGGGATCCCCCTACAATAAGCCCCAGGGCAGCTGCCAAGGTTGCGCACACAGCTTGTAGCAGGACAAGAATCAAGGGTCCAGCCTTACCGGGGTGGGTGACTGCTTCAAGAAGGGCAGTAGAAAAAGTCGTGTAGCCGCCAAGAAAACCAGCGCCCAAGACTAGTCCAAGACCTTCTGAAAGATCAGAAGCCTGATTCTGGGTTATCACCCCGGTCAGCAGGCCTAAGAACAGGGATCCGGTCACATTAATCAAGAAGACCCCCAGCGGGAGCCGGGTGCAGAGATAAGCCTTAAAATAGCTATCGACCACAAAACGTAAGGCCGCTCCAAGTCCACCAGCACAGAAAATAAGCAAGGCAATCATCGCGGGCCCCTGCCCTTCTGAAAGTAGTTTTCCTTGCGCTCTCTTCCACCGAGCACTTTACCCCAGCGTAACCCTGACCAAGCCATCAGATAGCCTCCAAACAGTGAGAGCACCAGATAAATCAGAGCATCTATGTACTGCCCGGCTGCCCCAAGCTGAGCGAGAGCCAAGGCAAAAGATGAGTAGCTAGTAAATCCACCCAGCACACCGGTGCCTAAAGTTAGACGTGCTGACCTTACCCAGGGTCCCCCTGAACGAGAGTTCAAGAAGCCGGTCAGTACTCCCAGAATGAGGGCACCGGCACAGTTGATGGCAAGCATAGTTACCGGGAGCATGTTCAGGGGGTCTACTGCAGAATCGGGGAATAGGGCGGTAAGAGCCACCCTGATAATGGCTCCGACACCACCACCACAAAAGACCAGGAAAGCATCTGAGGGGCTAGGTTTCACCCGCCCAGACTATCACCTTGTTCGCTCATCCTGAGGAGGGGTCACCGGCAGTAAAATTGACCCTCAAAGCCTTGGATCATCTTCTTTAAATTTCCATCATCAAGACCTGTTTCTTTCCAATCTCCCATCGGGTAGAGTCTGTTGCAAGCTGTTACTTGTTTATTTTTGAAGAAGATTTTGGTGGCCCTGCCGGGGTCTCCTGAGTTTGAGTTGGAGGGTTAAGCCTTGCAACTCGTTGAGCGGGCTCGCGTTGATGGTTGTGGTTCCCCTCAGCGCGAGCCTCTTTTATTAAGAAGAAAGGGGGCCTTGTCCCGCACTTAAGGTGCGAGGCAAGGCTCCCTTTTTCTATGCTTTCAGGTCCCAGCTGACTGCGCTCAATCTAGCTGTTACGGGGTTTCCGCGTCGTGTCGAGAACAAAACCAACCAGAGCCGCAACCAAGGTAGGTACAATCCAACCAAGCTGGTAGGAATGGCCCGGTGCCCAGCCGATGAGAGATTCAATGAGCGAAGACCCAATTCCCTGGGAGGAGAGCGTCATGCACAGCGCCCACAGTACCGAGATGATCAGTGCAAAGCGGTGGGTAAAGTTCATCCAGGGCGCCTTAATACCTGCTTCTACCAGCGCAAGAATCACCAGGGTGAGAGCCGGAGGGTACAGGGTGGTGATGATGGGAATGGCAAAGCTCATCAACCCTTCGAGGCCAAAGGAAGCCAAGGCAAAGGCAATCAGGGTGAAGATGATAGCCCAGGCTCGGTAAGACACTGCGGGAATCAGCTTGTTAAAGAAGGAGCTGGTCGCACCGATAAGCCCAACAGAGGTGGTCAGGCAGGCAAGAAGTACAATTAGGCCAAAGACGAGGGCCCCAGCGCTACCCATAGTCTGGTGAGCAGCTTCGGTCAGCAGGGCCGCACCGTCCTTGAATCCCTGCCCATCCCTAATATGACCGCCAATGTATCCCAGGCCCAGGTAGACCAGCCCTAGGAGTAGACCCGCGATAATACCGGCCAGAGCAACACCGCGGAGCAGGTCACCGCGGGCTGTGATTCCTTTTTCTCGTAGGGAGGCAATCACGATAATCCCGAAAGCAAGGGCAGCTAGGGAGTCCATGGTCATGTAGCCGCTGACAAAGCCTGTAGCAAGGGCGCCGCTGGCGTAGTCTTCGGTGGGAGTTGCCGCTGGCTCACGCAGGGTTAAAAGACCCATCACAAAGAGTGCTACCAATAAAGCCACAAGTGCTGGGGTGAGGTACTTACCCAGAGCGTCAACAATTCCGCTGGGGTTCATGGCCAGCACATAGGAGATCCCAAAGAAAATCGCGGAGAAAATCAGGGTGGGTAGTATGCCTTGGGCGCCAAAGTAAGGTTCTACAGCGATGGCGTAACTTACGGTGCTGGTGCGAGGCAGGGCGTAGAGAGCACCAATGGAAAGGTAGACCAGTGGTGGGAAGATCAGGGCAAAGATACGCCCGCCGCGGCTTGCAAGGTCATGAAGGTCAAGACCTGTCACAGCAAGAGCAATCACCGCAAGAATGGGCATCAGCACACCAGTAGCCAGGAATCCAATTATTGCAGGGGTAAAGTTGGTTCCCGCCTCTGCGCCTAGCATTGCGGGGAAAATAAGGTTACCTGCTCCAAAGAACATGGAAAACAGCATCAAGGCTGTCACCAAGACACCTGCAGGAGAAAATGATGATCGAGAAGTAGTGTTCATTTCTGGCGGTTATCAATTCTTGTTGAAAGCGAAAGCTATAGCTTATACAGTTTCGGGCAAGAGGTCCACAAAAGAGTGGGACCTCAGCACCGCAGACCGGTAGAATGGTAGGGATACGGTACTTTCTGCAATAAAGATGGGGGGTCAGTGTGCGCATTGCTCGTATCTACAATAACAATGTTGCGCTCACCCAGACCTATTCCGGTGAGCAGATTGTTGTTATTGGCAAGGGTCTTGCTTTCGGCAAGCGCAAGGGGGACATGGTTGACCCCACTTTGATTGAACAGACTTTTGTTCCTGAATCAGGGATGTCTGATGAGAGTTTGTCATGGTCTCTGGCAAAAATACCATCAGAGATTTTGGGTATTACAACCGATTTGGAGTCTCTAGTTAAGGCTGAGGGTATCAGCATTTCTCATTCTTTTATTGTGCCGGTAGCTGACCATATCAACTATGCGGTTATTCGTGCCAAAGAAGGCCTAACTGTCGATTATCCGCTCGCTGTTGAGGTGTCGCAGCTTTATCCCCAAGAGGTCCGATTTGGACGTCGTGCCCTTGAGCTGGTTAAAGACCGTATGGGCATTGAGCTGCCCGATATTGAGTCTATTCCTCTGGCTATGCACCTGGTTAATTCTCAGTTCGCTTCTGAGGACATGGGCAGCACTTACCGCATGACCGAGGTTTTTGCCCAGATTTTTGAAGTTATTGGTGCAGGCTTTGGTGGCCCCGTTGATCGTTCGCTCATGAGTGCGGCGCGCTTTGTTACTCATCTTCGATACTTGTTCGTGAGAGCCTCTCAGCACCAGCCTCCGGATTCTTCCCCTAGCCTCCCGCTCCTCTTGGACAGCATGAGAGAGGCTCACCCCCGCGCTTTTGCCTGTGCCCGCAAGGTGCGCCTGGTACTAGAAATGCACCTTAACCAGCCACTGACCGACGATGAACTCACCTACCTGACGATTCACATTGCCCGGCTTGCCCGGGATCAGTACAGCATCTCATAGCTCAAGCCAGCAAGGGGTAGGGTTTTCAGCATGGCGTGAGAACAAGATGCACGCTGGTTCATCTGTCTATTTTTTCTTCTGCATAAAAGAATCAGAAAATAAACATAGATGCTGGTCAAGCCAATATTTCCCTTAAAGTAGCTTAATATTTAAGGCAAGTATTCCATACAGGTAAACCGAGAGTTAGGCTAAACCTGTAGGGGTTTTTCCAGCCGCCCCTGCATCTACTCTTTCACAAGACTTATGCGAGGAGGTTTTGTGACCATATCTACCCCATCAGCTAGTTCCATTAAAGATCAGGAAGGCCTCTGGAGGAACTTGACGGAGACTCTGGCAACTCTCAATCTCCATCTTGATCGTTGCCTCAAAAAAGAAGCAAAAATTAAGCTGTCCGACTACAAGATTCTGGCAACTCTCATGGAGGCCAATAGCGTCTCTCCCACCGCAGGAACGCTTATACGCATGCGCGATCTTGCGCGAACTACCAGCGTTTCAGCTTCTCGTCTCACCTACCAAATTGAAGCTCTTGAGCGGCAAGGGTGGGTCTCAAAGATGCCTGTGCTTCAGGACCGTCGAGGTAAAGGTATAGTAATTACGCCCTTGGGCCAGCAGGTCTACCGCCAGGCAGCTCCTATATATACCAGAGAGGTACAGCGCACAGTTTTCAGCGCACTTGACCCTTCAATAGCCCTTGCGGTTTCACTTTTTTCGCGAACTGTCCGGAACAACATCACATCACAGAGCAAAACTCAGGACCCGCAATAGCTTATAGGTCATTTGTACCTTCTACAGATAAGGGTTCACACCAGCCATCAAGACGGTACAACCCCTCTCTTATGTGAAGCTGCTATTGGCACCCTCAGCCAGGTATAACTTAGCTGGATTTACCAGCCTTACCCTTGGGTGCTGCTCCCACTCTCTGTGCCTTATAGAGCTGTTCACGGTTGGCAAGAACAACTAGAGCCATAGCGTTAAGGGCAAGACCCACAATAAAAATAATCCAGCCAACAATCATAAGCGAGGTTCCGCTTAGGATAGCTCCCACAACGAGAGCTGTCACCGAAACCAGGTAGGCCGGCGAGAAAAGAAATTTTGTATCCATGAACTGAGGTATAACCTATCTGCCGGTAGAGCTTTAGTGAACGTGCGGACGAGGGGGGCGGGGGCGGAAGATACGCTCATCGGAGGTTGCCGCAGGGTTGGAAGGAAGGATCTCGTGAGACTCAGTTACGGGTTCCGCTTCATCAATCTGCGTATCTGATACCTCTCCTAGGCTCTCAGCTTCCTTCTGACCTTCCCCACCCGTCAGCAGAGCAGGAAGAGGTCCGCCCTTGGAACGCTGAATCATGACCAAGGTAGAGAAGACATTGAGGCCCAAGCCAGCCAGAAGCAAAACCCAACCCAGCACCGCGAGCAAAGATGAGCTGACACTCACCAGTAAAGCTCCTACAAGCAGAGACGCAAGGGAAGTCAGGTATGCCGGTGAAAGATCTTTGGGGTCCATGGGTCCTAATTCTTTGGTTTACTTAATGCCTATATTCTATAGGAAGAATATTTAGGGGTAGGGCGACAAGCGTCCAGTTACACCGGGTGTAGACCTAGCGCCTATCGAGTGGTTACCTACCCCATGGTAGGGGATAATCCTCAGAATTTCTTGAGTATCTACCTCTCGGCATCCTGAATCACCCTAGAAGTTGGGGGCGGCATCCGTCCCTACGCCTCGTCGGCGAATCTGGGGGGAAAAGATGGGGCCTTCCTGGGCCTTGGCAGGTTCGTGCCCACCACAAGCACTGGATGAGCAACCTCCGCACCCACCAGAGGCGCCGCAGGGAGCAAGAGCTGTACCGGACTCTTGGGCTAGATCTACTCCATGGGCACGCAGGTAGTCTTCGTGTTCTGAAACCAGGTCACGGTCTTCAGCACCAAGAACAAGGAACCCTCCGTCACGAATCATTTTGAGGTCATCGAGGGCTGACTGTCCGGTGGAGGTGAGGTAGTCGCCCAAGAAGAGAGAGTTCACCACATGCAGGGCCAGTGGCTGTAGAGTGCGCAGGTGCATTTCACGCCCCCCGGCCATGCGCAGTTCTTTTTCCGGGGCAACCATGCGGACCGTGGCGAGAATCCGTAAGCACCGCATGGGGGTCAACTCCCAGGTTCCTGCCAGCGGGGTTCCTTCAAAAGGCATCAGGAAGTTCACCGGGATTGAGTCCCCCTCAAGTTCTTTGAGGGAAAAGATGGCATCAACGAGCTGTTCATCAGTCTCACCCATGCCCACAATCAGGCCAGAGCAGGCAGAAAGGCCGGCGTTTTGGGCTTTTGCGACGGTATCTAGCCGGTCCTGGAAGGTGTGGGTGGTGCAGATATCGGCGTAGTGGTCTTCGCTGGTGTTGAGATTGTGATTGTAGGCATCTACCCCGGCAGTTTTAAGGCGGTCAGCCTGGCCGTCTTTGAGGATACCCAGGCAGGCGCAGACCTCCACCTGAGGGTGTTCTTCTTTGAGGTCTTCTACCATTGCTGCCACCCGCTCAACATCACGATCGGTGGGACCTTTACCGGAGGCCACCATGCACACGCGTGATGCCCCACCGGCAATACCGTAGCCGGCCTGCTTGACGGCTTCATCAGCCTTAATCCAGGTGTATTTGAGCACGTCGGCTTCTGAGCCCAGACGCTGGGAGCAGTAGGTGCAGTCTTCGGGGCAGAGGCCCGATTTGAGGTTGACCAGGTAGTTGACCTTGACGGTGTTGCCAAAGTAGTGACGGCGCAGGCGCGAAGCCGCATCCACGAGAGCAAAGGTCTGGGCATCGGTAGCTGTCAACATGGCGAGCGCTTCGTCGCGAGTCGCAGGCTGGCCAGCTAGGGCCCTGTCGGCAAGAGCAGAAAAGTCAGTCATGCAACCAGTGAACACTGTTTTTGAACAGTGTTCAACTTTTGGGCACCTATGACTTTTTCACTTCTCCTGCCTGAGCCTGCTTTAGGACCCACACCCGCCACTACCGCAAGCGCAGTTGCCACCGCACCCACCGGTCTTATCGGAACCGCTCAGGGCGATCTGAGCGTAGGTTTCTGCACCGGCAACACCGTGCTGACTCAGGTAATCCACATATTCGGCGACCAGGTCACGCTCTCCGGCACCTTCAATAGTGAGCCCTGCGCCCACAATAAGTTTGAGGTCCTCAAAAACCAGGCGAGGTTCCTCGAGACTGTCGTTGAGCACCAGGGAATCAATCGCACCCACAGCAAGGGGCTGTAGGGAGCGGAGCGTTGCTTCTCTGCTGGAACCCAGGTGAAGACTACGAGCAGGATCCGCAATACGGGCGGCAGCAATAATGCGTAACGCTTCCATAGGGAGCAGAGCACTGTCCCCTGCCACAAAATCAAGTTCCAGAGCCTTACGTGTTTCACCCTCGTCGATAAGTAGAGTAACGAGTGTTGTAGGGTCAAGCGGTGCGGTAATTTCTAACCGAACCCCCGCTTTTACGTCTGCCGCTACCCCCGGCAGGTTAGTCACTGTCATCAGCGTCCCAAAGTGCTGTTGTCGTAGTTCCGCCGCGAATTCCATGAGGGCGAAGGTAGCCGCAGCGCTAGCGGTAAGAACGTCGCTGATGTCCTCGGCGGTGACCTTCTGCCCCGCCCGGACGCGGCGGGTTAGGTCTGAGAAGTTAAGAGTCATGCTCCCCAATGTACTCCCCTACCGCCAGTTTCGCCCTGCCGGGTCAGCGCCTAACTGTTCTGAAAACTCAAAGTAGGACACAATGAGGGGGTGGCATTAACCCGTGAAAAGATTCTTGATACAGCTTTTGAAGTACTCCGCCAGTTTGGGCTAGCCGACCTGTCTATGCGCAGGTTGGCAACCGAGCTGGGGGTTGCACCGGGCGCCCTTTACTACCACGTCAAAAATAAGCAGGAGCTCCTTACTCATCTCGCATCTCGCATGTTGCACAGAGTTCTGGTCGCCTCATCTAGGCGGGGTAGAGCAGGCACAGGTAGGTTGGACATTATCTGCGGTGAACTGTACACCCAACTTATGCCGGTCAAGGAATCTGCCGAGGTAATCCGTCTGGCTATTGCACTGCATCCCCAGGAGCAAGGGCCGGGGCATCTTGATCTTTTAGATATTCTGGAAAGCGAATTTAAACCCCTCTGCGGATCCTCTGCGGGCCTTGCCGCGAGTTCTTTGCTCCATCTGGCTCTCAGCCTGATTGAGGAAGAGCAGACCAGAGCATTACTCACGGGTGCCGCTCCTGCCTCAGATCCCCCGGCAAGCTATATATCTGCCCTGGAACACCTGATTAAAGGTTTCGCAGTCAGTCCCTCAACTCCACCGGGGTATTAGCCTGCGATACCTTCGACAAGAAATAAAGTAGTAGCTTCATACGTTTTACATGTAGCTAGAATGACAACCGGCTCCTGAAGCCTGTAGAAAAGATAAGTATCGTGACTTTCCGTGTAGAACCCCTGTGGTCAACTCTGCCCGACCATGAGGCCCAGGTGGAGGCCGCCCGCACCGCTTTCATCGATAAGTATGGGGAGGAACCAGACGGTGTGTGGTCAGCTCCAGGTCGACTCAATCTCTTGGGGGAATACATCGACTTTTTGGGCGGCTCCTGCATGCCCATGCCTCTGCCCTACCGCACCTATGTTGCAGGTAAACTCCGCACCGATGGAGTTCTGCGGGCTGCATCTCTCCAGATGCCAGGCGATGACCGCACTGTTGTCATTCGTGAGATCGCTCCCGGAACTATTAAGGGCTGGTTCACCTATGTTGCCGGAGTAGCCTGGGCTATGAATAGGGAAGGCGGCAAAGATATCGCTCTGCCCCACCAGTTTGGTGCCGACCTCCTGATTTCATCGCAGGTTCCCGTGGGCGGGGGGCTCTCATCATCAGCTGCTATTGAATGTTCAACAGCGCTCGCCCTCCTTGATCTTTCGTGCCCTCTACGAGCTGATTGTGACTCCACCGAGGCTCTTCCCTCTGATCGAGGTCCCGGTAATGACCAGCTCAGGGCGCGCCTGGCGCAGGTCTGTATCAGAGCTGAGAACGAGGTCGCAGGTGCCCGCACAGGAGGGTTGGATCAGACCGCTTCTCTTCGTTCCACACCGGGCCAAGCGCTTGTCATTAACTTCAGGGATTTCTCTATTGAACCGCTAGAGGTCGATGTGAATAAGGCAGGTCTAGCCTGGCTGGTTATTAATACCAACACTCCCCACGAGCTCACAGGTGGAAAGTTTGCCGCTCGGCGGGCGGCCAACGAGGCTGTCACCCAAGCTATGGGGCTCGACTATCTACGCAATTCGCTTCCCAAGGATCTATCCTGCGCCGGTCTCAGCGAGCGCGAGGCCAAACAGCGTCGTCTCAATATTATTGACGAGACAGTCAACCGCGCACTGGTTGCCCTGGAAGAAAGTGGGCAGCCCCTAGATTTCCCCCGTGGCTGGGTGCGCCACACTCTTCACGACATGACGCTGGTTGAGCGAGCTGCCTATCTTCTAAAAGCTAAAGCTGCGAGTGGGCACACCGATTGGGTTGAGCTGGGCCATCTCTTCACTGAAAGCTTTGTTTCCATGCGCGATGAGCTACGGGTCTCACGCCCCGAAATTAATGTGGCGGTAGAAACCTGTTTGAAGGCCGGGGCTTTAGGTGCCCGACTGGTGGGTGGTGGCTTTGGTGGCGCTGTCATGGCCCTCATGGATGCCGCGCATATACAGCAAGCCGCCCAGCAGGTTGCTCTTGCTTACGCTCAAGGGGGCTATGATGAGCCTGAGTTCTTGCCGATGGTAGCAGGCTTCCCTGCCGATAGAGATCTTTAGGACTTCTTCTCAGCCTCTCAAAGTATTGCACAGCTCCTTGAATGCCGGACTGACTATCTCAGCATATCTACAGCCTGGCGGGTTTCTTTTCACAGTGAGAGTGCATAAACTGGGCTTCAGGGATGGCTTTCCTGCCGTCCTGGTATATACCTCACATAAGGAACAACAAATGGGTTTTGACCTCAATAACGCCATCAACGAGAACTTCGAGAAGGCGCAGGACGTCGTCAATGAAAAGGCCGGTAAGGAAGTTGTCAACGACGACCTTGCTCAGAAGGCCAAGGACGTTGCATCCGATGTTGCCAATAAATTGGGCGAGAAGTTCAACAAGTAAAGCTTGGGTTTGCCCAACAAAACAATATCCAAGTATCACCTTATAAAGGTTCTATCCGTCTCTGGATATAGATGAAAGGAGCCTCTCATGGCTGCAGAAGAGAAATTTGAAAACGGTCTAGACAACCTAGCTGGTAAAGCTAAGGAAGCTGGCGGAAAGCTGACAGGTAATGACCACCTCGAGGCAGAAGGCAAGACCGATCAGGTCAAAGCTCAGGCACAGGACAAGGTTGAAGACGCCAAGCAAGCCGTAAGCGACGGTATTGACAAGGTCAAGGAAACCTTCTCCGGGATTGCAGATTCTTTCAAGAAAGACTAAGTTAGTTTCTTCTTGGGCGTCACAGGTTGTACCTGTGGCGCTTTTTTATTGGGGAGGGGCGATTCCGTAGGGTTTTATTCGCTTATTTACCCACACAGGCTTTATCCACAGGTGGGGATAAATTTGGGGAAATCTCTTACATCCATGTAATTTCAAGATCTCCATCAGCTCGGTTCCGCTATACACAGTTTTTTAACATCTGTGGAATTACATCTATGTAGTTATTAACAGCTGTGGATAAACTGTGTGGAACCCTGGTTTAAGTACAGTGGGGCTGGCTAGCTATAGGCCACCCGCCCCACTGTTCTTGTCATTTTGTTGATCAGCCCACTAGCGGCTGAGTCGCTTACCCCGAGGTGTTGGGATACGGTCTAAGAGGGTAGCTACCGCGGCACCTGTAATCAGCCCGCCTAGGTGGGCTTCCCACGAAATACCAGAAGCAAAGAAACCAAAGGCAAAGTTGAGAACAACTAAGAGGACAATGCCATTGGTGCTCTGTTTGCGAGCGCGAGAGAGGGCAAAGAAGGCTCCAAAGAGCCCAAAAACGCCACCCGATGCGCCCAGCGTACTGGTGTCCATGGTGCCCATCATCTGGGCAATCAGATGCACCGCCAGGGACCCTCCAATAATGGAGAGCAGGTAGGTTGCCAAGAATTTCCACCGTCCCAGTAACGGTTCCAGGGCCTGCCCAAAGAGGTAGAGGGTCAGCATATTGAGCAAAAGATGGGTGATGTTGCTGGTGGAGTGCAGAAAGCCTGAGGTCAGCAGGCGGTACCACTGTCCCGTATATTCCACGTAGAGGGGGTTGTAAATGCCGAATAGGGTGACCTGGCGGAAGAGTATTTGGAGGACCCACACCAGGCAGTTGAGAGCGATAAGGATGTAAGTAACGATGGGCATGGTGCGGGCATACCGAATTTTAGGTGCGGTAGCTTGAGCGGCAGTCATACAGTCCACGCAGATCATGCCAACTTCTAAGGGCACCTGACATTTGCCGCAGGCCAGTCTGCCACACCGCCCACATCGTACATAGGTTATCTGATCAGGGTGGCGTGGGCACACCGAAACCTGTTCATCCTTATACCCGTAACCGCCTGTCTGTTGGCTCACGGGGCCTTCCTTTCTCTATGTACTCCTCATAAGCGCAGAGTGCAGAAAGGCCCGCCCAGAGTTCGGGCGGGCCTGGAGTAAATCTTTACGGAGATTTAGAGCTCTTCGATGTCGATGGAAGAAATGACGACGTCTTCAACAGGGCGGTCCATGGCGCCAGTAGGAACACCTTCAATCGCATCAACGACCTTCTTGGAGTCCTCATCTGCAACCTCACCGAAGATGGTGTGGCGGCCGTTGAGCCAGGGGGTTTCAACGGTGGTGATGAAGAACTGTGAGCCGTTGGTGCCGGGGCCTGCGTTAGCCATAGCGAGCAGGTAGGGCTTGTTGAAGGAGAGTTCGGGGTGGATCTCGTCCTTGAACTGATAGCCGGGTCCGCCGATACCCTGGCCGAGGGGGTCGCCACCCTGGATCATGAAGTCGCGGATAATGCGGTGGAAGATAACGTCCTTGTAGAGGGGGCCGTTCTGTGCTTCGCCGGTGCGGGGGTGGCGCCATTCCTGGCTACCATCGGACAGGCCGATGAAGTTTTTGACGGTTACCGGTGCGTGGTTACCGAAGAGGTTAACGACGATGTCACCGTGGTTGGTGTGAATTGTTGCTTTTGCAGTTGCAGTCATGTCCCTATTCTTGCACGGGGTGTTCAATACCCGCTAGCTATTCGCTGTGCTTTTGCACTAAGCGAAAGCGGCTCAACTTCAGCGAGTAGAGAAACACGGGTGTTTTTTGAGGTATCCAAACCCTATTTTGAATGATAGAAAGTAAGCTGATAATGAGATACTAGTAAAACCTGCTAGTTCATTTAGTTGAGCCGGGAAGGCAAAACTGCAAGCAGGTTAAGACTCTAAGGAGAGACCATGGAACTATGTAAGAAGAGCAAGGCTAAGAAGGCCCAGAAGCAGGCAGAGAAGCTGCTGGCGAAGGCTACTAAGAAGTCCGGTAAGAAGGCAGATAAATTGACTGCTCTAGCGGAGAAAAAGTTCAGTCGTGCCGAGAAGTTGACCGGCAAAAAAGCACACCAGCTCGGCAAGAACGCTCGCTCGGTTGCCCAGGATGGCGTACAGAAGGCTGAAAAGATTCAAGGCAGCCTTGCCGATAAAATTCAGTCAAAGGTGAACGATGTAACACCTGCGGTAGAAGGTGCTGTAGCTCAGGCTCGAATCAAAGCAGCCGGCGTTGCCTCAACTGTGGCCGGTAAGATTTCGGATGTAGAGGCACCGGCTGCGGTTGAAACTCTAGCAACCAAGGTGACCGGCGATAAGAAAGCCCTGAAAAAAGCTCAAAAGTCTGCCGCTAAGGCCGCTAAGTCTTATGCTAAGGAACAGAAGAAGGCTGCTAAGAGTGGCGGCAAGGGCCTATTGGTCTTTGGCCTGCTGGTTGCTGGCCTTGTTGCTGGCGCTGCTGCCTACAAGGCTTCACGCCCTGTCGAGGATCCTTGGAAGACCCCTGCGGCCTAACCTTTCCTGCCTTGAGTTAAAGAAGGGGGGCCTGTCTCTATAAGAGACAGGCCCCCTTTCTGTGAAAATTGGTGGGGCCGGGCGCAAAGCTCTACCAGGAACATGCGACGCAGGGCAGGTGAGGGGGAAATCTGGCGGGCTAGCACCCTTGAGGTGCTGTTCAGGGGCTAGGTCTCATCTGAAGACAAAAAGAAACCCTAGGCTTTTCAGCCTAGGGTTTCTTTGAACTAAATTTAAATCGGCGATGACCTACTCTCCCACACCGTCGCCAGTGCAGTACCATCGGCGCTAAGAGCCTTAACTTCCGGGTTCGGGATGGGACCGGGTGTTTCCCTCTTGCTATAATCACCGAAGAGTGGAGGCGAGGGGACTCGAACCCCTAACCCCCTGCTTGCAAAGCAGGTGCGCTACCAATTGCGCCACGCCCCCGTGGTGTTATGCTTCTACTTTACTACACGTTTTTTACACGCGCAACACCAGCCTATCAAATGAGCGGTTAGTTGCACCACACTATTTTTATTTTTCTTGAGCTAGCTCTCCGCCAAATACCTAAGGTAACACCCGGGTTCTTGCAAAATAGCCTGCCAGTCCCGAACCATCTCAAGTTCCCTCCAGGACCTCAAGCGCAGGCCCCACTCCCCTATTTCCCACACTTGCTCATCACGGAAGTCGGCAAGCGAAGCCAGCAGGGGGCTGTGCGTGCAGAGGATAACCTGACCTCCAGATTGCAGAAAATCTAGGATTCGCGCCAAGAGCTGGAGCTGGCCGTTCAAAGAGAGACCAGATTCCGGTTCATCAAGAATCCACAGGCCGTAGTTTTCCTGAGCGTATTCCAAAAACCGTTGAGTACTCTCACCGTGAGAGAGCCTGAGCATCTTCTTGGCCCGGTCAGATTGCAGCTCTGCCAGGTACTCAAGATGTGCAAGCAAGCCTTCTGCCCGCAAGAAAAGACCGGCACGCCGCCGCGCAGCCCCGCGCACTACCTGTAAAGCAAAACCAAAAGCAGATGAATTTTCATAACCGGGCCGGGCAACCTGCGCATCACCACCACCTAGGGGTAACCCGTAGGCCTCAGCAATAGATTCCACCAGGGTTGATTTACCTGCCCCGTTTTCACCCGTTATGACGGTCAGCGCACCAAAATCCAGCCCATCAAGAGCACGACGAGTGATGGCGAGATTATAGGGCCAAGCACCGCTTGGGGCAGGTTTGTCTTCAGCTCTAGCGATAATGCGTCTCAGCGGAAGGTTGAGGAATTCGGTCATAGCCTCAACTTTAGATTGCTGAGGTTTTGTGACCCAAGTCCTTAGGAAGAAAAATTATTATGACTTGCTCTCACGGAACATGAGGCTTCTAGCCTAGTGAGCACGGGAGATAAACGGTACCGAACAGTCAGCCAAACGGCCCAGCTTTTGGAGCTAACAGTACGAACCCTGCACTATTGGGATGAAATACATCTACTACGCCCCAGTAGACGCGGTAGTGAGAGCGCTCGTCTCTACACAGCTCAAGATATCGAGAAGGTTCAACACACCCTTATCTACTGAGCCACCGGCTCCCTGTGACTTACTCCAAGCATGTTCTTATTGCACGGGGCTAGAGCGCTAGTCCACGGTTCACTGCCCACTAGGATGCCCAAGAGCCGGGACTCACGGAATGGCTCGTTGCCGCTATCGTATCCAATGCAGCTGCCCACGGGGTAAGCATGGAGACAGCAGAGTGGGCCTAAAACTCACCCACGAAAAGGGGGTCCTGACCGACTGCAATCAGGAACCCCTTTTCCCTTGGGCGCATGCTAGGCCTTGAGCTAGCCAGCAACACCCAAAAAGTTAAAGCCGGTGTAGGCGTAGAGGAAGTCCTTAGCAATCCATAGGATACCGCTGATAACAGCGAGGACTAAAACAACAAAGATCAGATAGGCGGCAGTACGGGCAAGGAAATTCGGTTCGGTTTCAAGCACTGCGCCTTCTTCCGTTTCACCGGCGGCACCGCTCATCAGCCGTACCGCCAAGGCATACAGGGCAGGGAGTCCAGCGCCAAACACCAGGCCAGCTAAGAATACGGGGTAAATCTTATGAAAGATATCGACAATCAACATTAGGCACCGGCCTTCTCACTAGCGGGCAAGGTTTCTTTAAGCACCTCACGAGCAGTGACTGCTTCACCCGAATGC
Source organism: Rothia sp. P4278 (assembly GCF_048512945.1). Lineage (NCBI taxonomy): Bacteria > Bacillati > Actinomycetota > Actinomycetes > Micrococcales > Micrococcaceae > Rothia > Rothia sp. P4278. The sequence goes on along the minus strand of NZ_JBLXXU010000006.1, from coordinate 47,261 downwards.
AGATCAATGTGGCTAACAGCGCTCTTGCGGGAATGAGCCCACATTAAGAAGCAGAAACCAACCAGGATTAGGAAGACAGTTGCTTCCCCCACCCAGTTACTACCGGTGAAGAGGTTGATGTAGTTACCGACAAACCAGGTGATAGCGCCGACTGCACCGGCTGCGGGCAGAGTAATAATCCAGGCGATCACCATACGGCGGGCGGTTGACCAGCGTACCTTTGCGCGACGCCCCAGGCCCGAACCAATGATGGAGCCGGTCGCTACGTGGGTTGTCGAAAGCGCCATACCAAAATGGGACGAGGTCAGAATGATAGCCGCCGAAGAACCGTCAGCTGCAAGCCCCTGGGGTCCGTCAATATCGACGATGCCTTTACCCAAGGTCTTAATGATGCGCCAGCCACCCAGATAGGTTCCCAATGCGATAGCGGCGGCGCAGACAAAACGAACCCAGAAAGGAATTTCAGCATTAGGGTCAACTTCCTGGGCAGCAACCAGAGCTAGGAAGATAACGCCCATGGTCTTCTGAGCGTCGTTTGTACCGTGAGCCAAAGACATGAGAGAGGCAGCTGAAATCTGACCGAAACGGAAGTTTTTCTTCTTACGGTTAGCAGATACCTTGCGGGTTGAGGCGTACACCAGAATGGTACCGATACCTGCAACAGCACCGGCAATCAGCGGAGCCATCAGAGCAGGAACGATGATCTTCATCAGCACACCTTCCCAGAGCACCCCATCTGTGCCAAGTGAAGCTAAGGTCGCACCGATGAGACCGCCAAAGAGGGCATGGGATGAGCTAGATGGTAGCCCCAACAGCCATGTGAAAACGTTCCATAAGATAGCGCCCACCAGACCGGTGAACACAATCAGCATGAGGCTTGCCCCATTGTCTGTGGTGTTAAGATCTACCAGGCCTTTCCCCACGGTTTTAGCCACTTCAATGGAGAGGAAAGCGCCTACCAGGTTAAGGACAGCTGAGAGAGCCACAGCTACTTTGGGCTTGAGCGCACCGGTAGCAATGGAGGATGCCATAGCGTTTGCTGTGTCATGAAATCCGTTGGTGAAGTCGAAAGCCAAAGCTGTGAGGACGACAATCGCCAGGATGATCAGTTCTGTAGTCACGTATCTATTGTTGTTGCCTCAGCAGATTTTGGAAAACTTCAACCCACCACCAGATGAGAAGAGCCTTAAATATTGTTTAAGTTTCATAAAACCCAAAAAACGCATACAAACAGGAGCGTGAGGGCAGGCCGCAGGCTAGACAGAATTACGTTATTACTAGTCAAAGGTAATTTTTAAAGCCATCATTCTTTAAAACAATATCTCAAAGCAGGGCTTTTAGGGCACAAACCCACACGCTACTCTGGCAACAACAATCCTCAACACAAATTTGTTTACCTAGTGTTCACCTTAAAGCCCCGTGGCTTTTATCACCCACCCTACCCAAACTCAACCCTTAGTTGAAGTAATACAGAGTGACCTTAATACAAAAGAAAGGCCCCGATCTTTTGATCGGAGCCTTTCCATCACATTTAATTCGGCGATGACCTACTCTCCCACACCGTCGCCAGTGCAGTACCATCGGCGCTAAGAGCCTTAACTTCCGGGTTCGGGATGGGACCGGGTGTTTCCCTCTTGCTATAATCACCGAAGAGTGGAGGCGAGGGGACTCGAACCCCTAACCCCCTGCTTGCAAAGCAGGTGCGCTACCAATTGCGCCACGCCCCCATCGGGTGCTACCTATGAAATTTTATCTGTAGCTTCTTCCCAAGTTTTTTTATTCTCCTGAGAATCCTTGGCTACCTTTGTTGCTATCGCCGTAGCAACTGCAACCAGTGTGATTGTCATAAATTTCTTCATGCCAACCTTTCAACCAAGGTGAGTGGGCGTACCAGGAATTGAACCTGGGACCTCTACATTATCAGTGTAGCGCTCTAACCGTCTGAGCTATACGCCCTTGGTGTTCATCAGAACGAAATATAACTTTACACAGATTTTGGAACCTTGCCAAATCGAAAAGATATGTTCTAAATCACATCCATTTTTGAGGTCAATAGCCACCTACCCCATAAACCCAAGGCGGCTCCCCTCCCCCGATAAGGGGGCGAGAAGCCGCCATGAAAGCTACTGAGAGGTTCTCAAACCTATTCGTCAGTCAGAGTGACCCCCACGCCGCCAACAAGCTTAGCGGCGACGTTGTAGAGCATGGCAGACAGGGTGCCCAGCAGAGTAAACAGAACAACATTGATAACCGAGATAATCGTGCTGTAGAGCGCTACCTGACCCAGCGACAGGTACTCCGAGATATCCACGGCGTCACCGGTAGTACCCAAGAGCTGCAGCAGGTCATTAATGCTCTGGAAAGCACCTGAAGCCTGCATAACCAGCCACAGGATCACAGCTGCAACAACCGTGACAATACCGACAGCCACCGAAAGCAGGAAGACCAGCTTAGCAACGGAGAAGGTGTCAACCTTTGCAACTACCAGACGGGCACGACGAATCTTAGACCGAGGGGCGGGACGAACCAGCGGCTTACGCTGAGCCCCTGCCGAACTGGAAGTGCCGCCAGCTCGGTTTCGAGCCTGCGAGGCACGCGGAGTGCCAGTTCGCGGTGCGGGGCGCGGGGCTGTGCCCTTGCTATTGGTACTCACTAGTTACCTCCGTGTGCTTCTGCGGAATCAGCATCAGTATCCGCCGGTGATGTGTCATTTTCTAAAGTTACTTCATCTGCCGGATTTTCTGAGCTTTCGGCACCGTTTTCGTCGGTGTCTTCTGCCTCATCAATGTTGCGTTCAAAGTTGCGAGCAACTTCAAGAATCTCATCATTCTTACCGGGCTTAGCAAAGATAACACCCATGGTATCGCGGCCCTTAGCGGGAACCTCGGCAACAGCGGTACGAACCACCTTGCCCGATTGCATAACAACCATGACCTCATCTTCTTCGCTCACAATGAGGCCACCCACCAGATCACCACGGTCTTCCGCCAGCTTTGCGACCTTGATACCTAAGCCACCACGCCCCTGAACACGGTACTGATCAACCTGGGTGCGCTTAGCATAACCACCAGCGGTGACAACGAAAACAAAGGAGTCATCGGTGACGACGTTGGCTGACAAAAGCTCATCGCCTTGACGGAACTTCATGCCGGTTACACCGGATGTCGCACGACCCATGGGGCGCAAGGCTTCGTCGCTGGCAGTAAAGCGTAGCGACTGCCCATGCCTAGAGATCAGGAGCAGGTCGTCCTCAGCGCTTGCCAGCTGGGCAGAGACCAGCTCATCACCCTCGCGCAGATTAATCGCAATCACACCTGCGGCACGGTTGGTGTCATAGTCAGACAGCGCGGTCTTCTTGACCAGGCCCCGCTTAGTGGCAAGCACCAGGTACGGAGCATCCTCATAGGACTTCAGTTCCATGACCTTTGCTATGGTTTCTTCGGGCTGGAAAGCTAACAGGTTAGCAACATGCTGGCCCTTGGCGTCACGCCCTGCTTCCATCAGCTCGTAAGCCTTGGTACGGTACACACGCCCCAGGTTAGTGAAGAAGAGAATCCAGCTGTGAGTGGAAGTCACAAAGAAGTGTTCCACCACGTCGTCGCCACGCAGAGCAGCACCCTTGATTCCCTTGCCACCACGATGCTGGGACCGGTATTGGTCGCTCCGGGTACGCTTGACGTAGCCACCACGGGTAATGGTAACGACCATTTCCTCTTCGGGGATCAGGTCTTCCATCGACATATCACCGTCGTAGCCCATCAGAATCTTGGTCCGGCGCTCATCACCGTAACGGCCAACAATCTCTGAGAGCTCCTCGGAGATAATAGTGCGCTGGCGGTCCTCAGAAGCGATGATGGAGTTGTACTCGTCAATCATGCGCATGAGCTCATCGTGACGATCCTGGATCTTCTGACGCTCCAGAGCAGCCAGGCGACGCAGCTGCATGTTGAGGATAGCCTGAGCCTGAGCCTCATCAATATCCAGAAATTCCATCAACCCGGTACGTGCTTCATCGGCGGTGGGTGAACGACGAATGAGGGCAATAACCTCATCCAGGGCATCCAGAGCCTTCAGCAGGCCGCGCAGAATATGCGCTTCTTCCTCAGCCTGGCGTAGACGGTACCGAGTACGGCGAACGATAACTTCCATCTGGTGGTTAACCCAGTGGCGGATGAAGGCATCGAGCGAAAGCGTGCGGGGCACACCATCCACGATAGCCAGCATGTTAGCCGAGAAGTTTTCCTGCAGCTGGGTGTGCTTATAGAGGTTATTCAGCACAACCTTGGGCACCGCATCACGCTTGAGCACGATGACCAGTCGCTGACCGGTACGGCCAGATGTTTCATCGCGTAGATCAGCGATGCCGGTAATTTTGCCATCCTTGACCAGTTCAGCAATTTTGACAGCCAGGTTATCTGGGTTGGCCTGGTAGGGCAATTCAGTGACGACGAGGCAGGTGCGGCCGTGGATTTCTTCGACGTTCACCACGGCACGCATGGTGATAGAACCACGCCCGGTCCGGTAGGCATTTTCAATGCCCTTATGACCCAAGATAGTGGCGCCGGTGGGGAAGTCAGGACCCTTAATACGGGCAATCAGCGCCTCAAGAAGCTCTTCGTTCGAGGCCTGCGGGTTCTGCAAGAACCACTGCACACCCTCGGCTACTTCGCGCAGGTTATGCGGCGGAATATTGGTGGCCATGCCCACGGCGATACCCGATGAGCCGTTAACCAGCAGGTTGGGAAAGCGGGAGGGTAGGACAACAGGTTCCTGATTCTTACCGTCGTAGTTGGGCTGGAAATCTACGGAGTCCTCGTTGATATCCCGTACCATCTCAAGCGCCATGGGGGCCATCTTGGTTTCGGTGTAACGGGGAGCTGCCGCACCGTCGTTACCTGGTGAACCAAAGTTACCCTGCCCCAGGGCCAGGGGGTAGCGCATGACCCAGTCCTGAATCAGACGAACCAGGGTGTCATAAATAGCGGAGTCACCGTGGGGGTGGTACTGCCCCATCACTTCGCCCACAACGCGGGCACACTTGTTGAAGGAGCGTTCGGGGCGGTAGCCACCGTCATACATCGCGTAAATGACGCGACGGTGCACAGGCTTGAGGCCATCGCGCACATCGGGAAGCGCACGGCCAATAATGACCGCCATAGCGTAGTCCAGGTAGGAGCGTTCCATTTCGGAGCGTAGGTCAACTACCTCGACCTTATCGCCGGGCCCCTCTGGGGTATCAAGCAGCTGGCCCTCTAGGGGCTGTTCTGAGCCCTTGGTGTTATCGTCGCTCATAAGTTCCTCTTCTTTGTCCTTGACCTATATATTCCAGATTTTGCATATATTCCCTTTGTGGAATAAATGCCTTAGATATCAAGGAAACGAATGTCTTTTGCGTTCTGCTGAATAAACTCTCGACGAGCTTCGACGTCCTCACCCATCAAGATGGAGAAAATCTGATCAGCGGCAGCAGCATCTTCCATGCGAACCTGCAGCAGGGTGCGGCGAGCAGGATCCATGGTGGTATCCCAGAGCTCGGTGTAGTCCATCTCACCCAGACCCTTGTAACGCTGAATGCCATTATCCTTGGGCAGGCGCTGGCTCTTGGCATAACCACGCTCTAAGGCAACATCGCGCTCAGCATCCGAGAAGACGTAGTCGTGCGGAGCATTAGACCATTTGATCCGGTACAGCGGAGGCTGAGCCAGATAGACGTAGCCTGCCTCAATCAAGGGACGCATGTAGCGGAAGAGCAGGGTCAGTAGCAGGGTAGTGATGTGCTGGCCATCGACGTCCGCATCGGCCATCAGCACAACCTTGTGGTAGCGAGCCTTCTCAATGTTGAAGTCCTCACCGATGCCGGTTCCAAAAGCGGTAATCAGCGACTGGATCTCAGCGTTTGATAGGGCGCGGTCAAGGCGAGCGCGCTCAACGTTAAGAACCTTGCCGCGCAGAGGCAAGATAGCCTGGGTCTCGGGGTTACGGCCGCGTACAGCAGAACCACCCGCGGAGTCACCTTCCACCAGATAAATCTCGGATACCGAAGGGTCCTTTGACGAGCAATCCTTGAGCTTACCCGGCATAGAACCGCTCTCCAGCAGGCCTTTACGGCGGGTGGTTTCACGCGCCTTACGGGCCGCCAGACGCGCCTGGGCAGAGGTGATAGCCCTGCGGACAATCTCTTTACCGGTTGAGGGGTTACGTTCCAGCCAGTCGCCCAGTTGGTCCATAATGACGCGCTGAACAAAGGCTTTAACCTCGGAGTTACCCAGCTTAGTCTTGGTCTGGCCCTCAAACTGGGGTTCAGAAATCTTGACTGAGACCACGGCGGTAAGACCTTCACGGACATCCTCACCGGTCAGATTGTCGTCCTTTTCACGCAGGAGCTTGTTCTCACGAGCAAAACGGTTAATCAGGGTGGTCAGTGCAGCACGGAAGCCCTCTTCGTGGGTACCGCCCTCGTGGGTGTTGATGGTGTTGGCATAGGTGTGGACCGACTCCTTGTAGGCAGCAGTCCACTGCATAGCAACTTCCAGGCTCATCATGCGGTCGGTGTCTTCGGTTTCAAAGGCGATGACATCATCGTGCACGGTCGCAAGCTTCTTTGAAGTGTTCAAGAAGTTGACGTAGTCGTAGAGGCCGTTCTCGTACATGTAGGTGACGCTCTTGTAACCCTCAGCGCTGGGGCCGACCTGGTTGAGTGGTAGGGTAGCGGGTTTGTCCTCACCGGCAACCTCATCACCTTCATGCAGCTCTCGCTCATCGGTCAGACGGATAGTCAGCCCCTTGTTGAGGAAGGCCATCTGCTGGAAGCGAGCACGGAGGGTCTCGAAATCAAAATCGACGGTTTCAAAGATTTCGGGGTCGGGGTAGAAGGTCTGCGTGGTGCCGGTAGCGTCGGTGGCTTCACCGCGAGTCAGGGGCTTAGCGGTTTTACCGCCGTTAGCGTAGCTGATGTGCCAGCTGTAGCCCTGGCGGCGCACTTCGGTTTCAACGCGTGTTGAGAGAGCGTTAACGACCGAGATACCCACGCCGTGTAGACCACCCGATACCGCATAGCCGCCGCCACCAAACTTACCGCCCGCGTGCAGAATAGTCATAACAACTTCAACGGTGGGCTTTTTCTCGGTGGGATGTTCATCTACGGGAATGCCTCGCCCGTTATCGGAGACTCGAACTGCGCCGTCTTTTTGAATGACGACCTCGATGAGGTCCGCGTATCCGGCCAGAGCTTCGTCGACAGAGTTATCGACGACTTCATAGACCAGGTGGTGCAGGCCGCGTTCCCCGGTTGAGCCGATGTACATACCGGGGCGCTTTCGCACAGCTTCAAGGCCTTCGAGGACCGTGATGTCGGCGGCGCCGTATTCGTGGGAAGTTTCTTCAGTTGCCACGGGTGATTAGGCTCCTTGCATGGTCGGTATCGCGCCCAATGGTCAGGCACAAGATGCTGGCAGTATAGGCAGACAGGTCATCAAGGCCCGCTTATTCTGGGCGCGCGTATTCTCTGCCAATTCTACCGCACCGGGACTTTTTTCTCCCCGCTTTACAAGGTTTTAGAGGGCTATCTGCTCGCAGAAGGCGCTTATTTGGCCTTCCCAGTGCTTTACCCCCTCAGCCTGTAGGCTCTCACAGCTTGAGGGGTCAAACCGTCCAGAGGCGATTTTTCCAGTAATTTACCCGTAAGTATCTCGTGGCCCGCGACCACCGGGGGCCACCCGCAGCCCCTTTTTCCAGGAGGGGGCGTTGGGGCCGAAGGCTTTGACATCACGCACCACCTCATCACCTAGCTCGCTGTTAAAGCGGCGAATGATGTCGTATTTCATGTGCCGCACCTGCACAGCCCAAGCTGTTGATTCGCAACGGACGGTGATAACCCCATCATCAAAGCTGTCCGGGGTAGTTTTGCTTGCCAGTTGCGGTCCCACCAGTTTGTCCCAGCGAGCCATGACCGATGAAACTGCCAAAGGGGTACTCCAGCCCCGCTCCATCATGACGCGATCCAAGAGGCCAGCCAGGCTTTGGGGATCCCTGACACTGGGCCCAGGCCCGGAGTACCCCCCGAGCTGGCCGGCAGTCGATAGGGAGTTGTACCGTTTGACTTTTGCACCGGGTTCAGCGTTCATCACCCGACCGAAATCTTTAATGATTTTTCGGCCGGCTAGGCCCTGAACCCGTAGTTCACCGCGAGCTTCTTTAGCCGCTCGGATACGACTCAAGAGAGCGGCGGGGGCATCTAGACCATCCGCATTATATTCTTTATGAGAAATATCTTTGCTCATGGTAACTATTCCGCGCTGTCCATACGATGGTTGAAGCTTTCATCAACGTGTGCTTTGCCCTGGTCAACACGAACCAGCACAATCTGTCCTAGCTCTTGGGGTATATCGCTCACTACAGCACAGGTTACAAGAACCTGTTCAGCACCTGCCACAATCGCGCCCAGACGGTGACGGCGAGCAGTATCTAACTCAGCAAAAACATCGTCAAGAATCAAAATTGGGGATGCCCCTGTCGAATCATTATCTGCAAGGTGAACATACCAGGCAGCAAGTTTAAGGGCTAGAGCATAAGACCAGCTTTCACCGTGGGAAGCAAAACCTTTCACAGGGATCCCGCCGAGTTCTAGGGCCAGGTCATCACGATGGGGCCCTACCAGGGTTATTCCTCGTTCCACCTCTTCAGACCGTTTTTGTTCCAGGGCACGGATAAGTGCCTGTTTTATATCCTCTACACCCATGAGAGCTGCCTGGGGGAGGGTTTGACCCGAGATCGTAGGGAAGACAGTAGATTCGTAGTTGATGCTGACGCTTTTTGAGCCATCAGTTAATTGCCCATAGGCACGCTGAAGCTGGGGAAGCACCAGCGAAAGAGTCCGCAGCCGAGCCTGCAAGAGGTAAGCCCCGCTAGTAGCTAGTTGCTGATTCCAGACCTCTAGAGTGAACGCATCTTCTTGCACAGATACACGGCGGCCCCGCATAGATTTCAGCAGGGAGTTTCGCTGACGCAAGATTTTCTCGTACTCAGAACGATATGCGGCCACAGCTGGGCGCAAAGAAACTGCTAGGTCATCGATAAAGCGTCTTCGTCCGACTGGCTCACCTTTGACAAGTTGCAGGTCTTCGGGAGAAAACAGGACGGTTCTTGTGACGCCAAGAGCTTCTCTTGCCCGGACGGGAGCTGCCCTATTGATACGCACCCGATTACTTTTCCCAGGAGCTATCTCAAATTCGAGGACCGTTTGTTGGTTGCCCCGAACGGTGCGGGTACGAATGTAAGCGCGTTGGGCCCCCACACGTACGAGCGGTGAATCCTGGCTGACCCGGTGAGAGGCAAGTTGCGCGGTGTAGTCAACTGCCTCGATGATGTTGGTTTTACCTACCCCGTTAGGGCCAAGAAAAACGGTGACGCCGGGGGTCAGCGGCAGGTTCAGTAGTCGATAGGTGCGGTAGTCCATCAAGGATAGGTGGTCGATGTACAGCGCGTACTCCTTGACGTTATGAGAGGGGGCTGAGAAAGAACCTTTACTGGTTCTGCAGGCGGATAGGCATTAGCAGGTAACGGTAGTTTTTCTCGTCCTCAGCCTGCCAGTCTTCCTGTTCAGAGAGCACAACGGGCTTGCGAGGGTCGGTGAAAGAGAACCTCACAAATTTGTTGGAAGCAAAGGTATGGAGGCCTTCGGACAGGTAGCTGGGGTTGAAGGCAACCGTAATATCTTCACCGTGAAGATGTGCCTGCAGGGTTTCGGATGCCTGAGCGTCTTCGCCTGTGCCGGCGTCGAGGGTTACCTGGCCCTGGCTGAAAGCAAGACGAACAGGGGTGTTTCGTTCGGCTACCAGTGATACGCGGCGAACAGCTTCCATCAAATCTGAGGTACGGATAATTGCGTGTACCGGGGTGACTTCGGGAAAGAGCGAACGAATCTTGGGGTATTCGCCGTCTACGAGCAGGCTTGTCGTCCGGCGGGAGTCAGATTCAAAGCCTACAAGTTCGTGGCTGTTAGAGAGAGCAATAGAAAGATCACCGGCACCACCGAGTGTCTTGGCGACCTCCGACAGTGTTTTAGCTTTGATGAGGGTTGCTGTTGAGATGGAAGGGTCTGTGGGGTTCCAGGTCAGTTCACGCATGGCTAGACGGTAACGGTCGGTAGCCAGCAGGGTGATCTGATCACCTTCAATTTCCATACGAACACCGGTCAGAATTGGCAGGGTGTCGTCTTTGGAAGCTGCTACCGATACCTGGCTCACTGCTTTAGCGAATTCGGTACCTTCCACGGTGCCTGAGATTGCCGGTAGCGCTGGGAGTTCCGGGTAGTCGTTCACAGGCATTGATGAGAGGTTGAAGTTTGAGGAACCGCATGAAAGATGGACTTTGCCTTCGTGCAGTTCAAAGAGAACGTCTGCCTTAGGTAGGGAACGGCAAATCTCAGCAAGCAGGCGGCCCGATACGAGAGCTTGGCCTTCTTGGGCAACATCAGCTGCGATATTTAGCTTTGCTGAGGTTTCGTAGTCAAAACTTGCGATGGATACTTCACCTGAAACTGCCTTGATGAGCAGACCTGAAAGGACAGGCACCGGAGGGCGAGGGGAGAGGGAACGAGCGGTCCAGCTAACCGCCTCTGCCAGGGTGTCGCGTTCAACAGTAAATTTCACTGGAGCACCTTCCAAATCTCAAAACAGTAGAAGCCCGCGATAACGGGCATATTCAGACTCTCAGTCTACCGGACTCATCCCCTCTTGAACCTATGACCCTAGCCCTATCTGAGCCTTGGCTTTGGGCAGAGATCCGAAAACTACAGAAGAGCGTTCCCAAAAGAGTGCGAATTTCTGTAATTACAGAGAGTTCTTACAAGGGGTAAGCAACCGGCTAGGGCCATGTAATTACAAGAACTCTCGCCAGGGGAAACAGGATCGGGACAATTTTTTGTTATTTGCCTTTTCTTCTTTAAAGGTCGTAGTGTTAATAACCCTTGTGAAAACTGTGGAAAACTCAATTTGAACCCAGCAAATCAAGGATTTCCCTGTGGGGCTATTGTGTAGAAGTAAGGCCCAATCTGTGAATGAATAGTGTATGAATATTTATGCAAAAAATGAACTGCACACCTTTTGAATATCTATGCACTTAACCTCCACATTAAAACCCCGCCAATAGCAAGTTATCCACAGGGGTGTTGAAAGCCCATTTCTAGCGTGATGCGTCCCTGGAACCCTGTTTGATGCGGTTCGTCAACTCAGTTACCTGGTTGAAAATAGGCCTACGTTCGGCCATCAGATTGCGAATCTTCCGATCGGCGTACATAACAGTGGTGTGGTCACGGTCGCCCAGCTCCTGACCAATACGGGGCAGGGACATGTCCGTGAGCTCTCTCAACAGGTACATTGCAATCTGACGGGCATTGACCAGAGTCCTGCTCCGTGACTTGGAGCGTAAATCCTCAAGAGTGACATCAAAGTATTCCGCAGTAGCAGAAAGAATCTGCGAAGCAGTAATCTCGGGGGCACCATCATCGAGCAAAAGGTCCTTGAGTACCTGTTCAGCCAGTTGCATATCAACGGCCTGCTGCTGCAAGGACGCAAAAGCGGTCACACGAATCAGCGCACCTTCAAGCTCACGGATATTGGTTGAGATATGCGAGGCAATATACTCCATGACATCATCGGGAACATTGAGCCCCTCATTCTGGGCTTTCTTGCTCAAAATGGCGATACGCGTTTCTAGCTCAGGCGGCTGAACATCGGTAATCAAACCCCACTCAAAACGCGACCTCATACGCTCTGCAAAGCCTGTGAGCTGCTTGGGCGGTAAGTCCGATGTAATCACGACCTGCTTCTGATGGTTATGCAGGGCATTGAAAGTATGGAAGAACTCTTCCTGGGTGCTATCTTTACCTGCCAGAAACTGAATATCGTCAATCAGGAGCATATCGACGTTACGATAAATCTGCTTGAACGACGTATCGTTCTTGTCTCGAATCGAGTTAATGAAATCGTTGGTGAACTCTTCTGAATTCACGTAGCGTACTCGAAGCCCTGGGTAGAGACTCTTGGCATAGTGACCGATGGCGTGAAGCAGATGGGTCTTACCCAGCCCCGAACCACCGTAAATAAAGAGTGGGTTATAGGCAGAGGCAGGGGTCTCCGAGACAGCGAAGGCGGCCGCATGGGCAAAGCGATTGGACTGGCCAATCACAAAGCTATCAAAAGTGTATTTAGGGTTCAGCCGGGCTGTTGAGTCCCACGTACTAGATTCTCTGGGGCTTTCCTGACGAGGCTCAACATCGTGGGAGATACTCTGCCCAGAGTAGTTGTCTGTATCGGCAACCGCCGGAACATCAGAGATATCTGAAGGCGTATCGGCTACTCCTTGCTGTTCAGAGCCGCGGTCAATAAACCCGCTGGTAGCTTCTGCCTGTGCCGGTTCAATAAAACTGGTGGGGGAGTGATCTACTACTGCCGTCGCCTGTTGCTGCGCTACCGATGACGAAGGCTCAGCAGCAACTTCTGGCTTCTTCTCAAGGCTGGTATCAATGATGAAAGCCTCAGTCACACCGGGCCCAAAAGTAGCCCTAATTGCTTCTTGCAGGGAGCCTTTGAGCTCATGCTGGAAAATATCACGGGTAAATTCGCTGGGGACCGCAATCAGCAGAACATTGCCCATGAAAGCATGAGGCTGAGCCAGCCCAATATGTGCGCGGTGGCGTTGCGCTACCGATGTATCGGCACGCAGCAGGGTCACCAAGTGCATCCACTTCTTTTGAAGCTCAGGATCCATATAATCGCCCACAGGTTCTCCTTACAAGACGCGCAACTAGAAAACTTACCCACAGCTTACCCATAGATACCCTGAGAATATCACCATGTTATCCACAGGGTGGATAAGATGTGAATTGCTGGTGGGGTACCTGTCCACAGTATGTGATTAAAGTGCGGTTTGCCAGCTTAAAGTCGTGAAAAATACAACTTACAACTTTTTGCGAAGACCTGTGGATAACCTGCGCCAAGAGATTCTTATCGACAAGCTATCCACAGATGTGCCTAACCTCTCTCCACTGCCTGTGATTAAAGACCTACGCCCCTTAGGCTTGACCTTATATAGCCCCGTCTTCTAGAGTTGATTAGTCAAAGTGTGCTAGGAGTATGCCCATACTAGGTATGCCCCGCCCTCAACGGCGGCCTACACATCAGCAAGAAGCGTCAACCTGTTCGAAGAACTGTTGAAAGGTTGGCCCCCGTACCAACCACTTTTGGAGTAACCAGATGAGCAAGCGGACTTTCCAGCCGAATAATCGCCGCCGCGCCAAGAAGCACGGTTTCCGTCTTCGCATGCGCACCCGCGCAGGCCGCGCTATCCTCGCGAACCGTCGTTCAAAGGGCCGCGCAAGCCTCTCAGCATAAGGCTTTACTATCTCCTAACCAATCGGCCTTCACTCCATGCAGGCCAGCGTACTAACGCAGCCCGCCGAGACAGACCGAACCGAAAGGGGAGAGCACGTGCTGGCACAGCAGCACCGGATGAGAGCTTCGGCTCAATTCTCACAGACTACACGTTCCGGCGTCCGATCAGGACGCCGGAACTTAGTTCTATATACAGCCAAATTAAACGACGAACCAACCCTCATCGGTTTCATCGTTTCTAAAGCCGTGGGTAACGCCGTTACCCGCAACAAAACCAAACGCCGCCTTCGAGAACTAAGTGCCCACTTTCTGACAGAGCATCCCGAGGGCTATTCCATTGTGCTCAGAGCCCTACCGTCCGCGGCCTCAGCTAGCTATGCTGAGCTTGCCTCCGACCTCGAAAGCGCTCTTCTATCCAACCTCAAAAAACTCGGGGGCAACCCCAATAATCACGGCCTTGCCGCTACCCCCGTCGCCCCTCATGGAGAGGAACTCTAAAACACATGAGCGCCTCCCGATACACCGCCCCCCAGGAACCCACCCCTAGCGACAAGGACATCCTGCTAGAAAAAGCTCCCCACGAGTTTGTGGTTCCGACCTCTCTGACCCAAGCGGCGCTGGTCCTACCTCAGAACCTTCTAATCGCTTTTATCAAGATTTACCGAGCTATCGTTTCGCCCCTCTACGGCAACGTATGCCGGTACTACCCAACATGCTCCGCCTACGGGCTAGAAGCAGTTACAAGCCACGGTGCCATCCGCGGCCTCTCTCTTACCGTTCGCCGTATTCTGCGGTGCCATCCCTGGGCTACGGGCGGTCTTGACCCTGTTCCGGCCGGCAAACGCACTTTTGCGCCCGGCCAGGAACCTAAGATAATTCTTCTAAACCATCCACACCGGCACCATCACCACCAGTAACTTCTCGGTGCTAGTGCTTGTCCACCACAACCGGCTCACATCTCGCTGAGCCAGGGAGAGATACATGTTCGACATCATTCTCTGGCCCTTCAAATGGATTGTTTCTGCAGTCCTTTGGGCATTTCATGAACTTTTCACCGCTATCGGCATGGACCCCGGATCGGGCGTCACCTGGGTATTGGCCATCATCGGCCTCACCCTTGTCATGCGAACCCTGACGATCCCGCTTTTTATGAAGCAAATCAAGGCCATGCGTGGCATGCAGGAACTGCAACCTGAGCTTGCTAAGCTCCAGGCCAAATACAAAGGGAAAACCGATCAACTTTCCCGCCAAGCGCTGGCTCAGGAACAGATGGCGCTTTACAAGGAAAAGGGCTCTAACCCGCTAGCATCTTGCCTGCCTATTATCGTGCAGATGCCCATCTTCTTCGGCCTTTTTCAGGTGCTCAACGGTATCCCTAAGGCGGCAGCTAATGGCCAGGGCATCCTGATCCTTGACAATGTTAAGGTCGAACAATTCAACGACGCCTATATCTTTGGTGCCCCCCTCTTCTCCACCATGACGCACCCCGGCAACGGCAACCACACCGCAACTATTGCCCTGGCCGCAATCATGGTAGTGCTGATGAGTGCAACCCAGTTCTACATCACCAAGCAACTCTCAGCTAAGAACATGTCGGATGCCGCTAAGGAATCCCCCATGTACCGCCAGCAGCAGATTATGCTCTATATTTTGCCTCTAATCTTCGCAATCTCCGGTATCAACTTCCCCCTAGGTGTGCTGGTCTACTGGACCGTTTCTAACTTCTGGACCCTGGGCCAGCAGTACTGGGTTATCAAGAACAACCCCACCCCCGGTTCTCAGGCTGAACGCGAACTCAACGAACGCCGTGCCGCTAAGGGCCTTCCGCCCGTTGGCAAGACCAAGGAACAGCACGAGCAGGAACTTGCTGAACAGCGTGAACGCGCAGCCCGCGGGCAGCGCCAGCAGCCTGTCAGTAAGAAGCGCCAGAAGCAACAGAATAAAAAGAAAAATTAGCGGTAGCTACAGGAGAAAACATCATGACTGAAGCCCCCGAAACACCGGATGCCGCGCTAGAAGACAACTTTGAAGACGAAGGTGACATTGCCGCTGACTACCTTGAAGAGCTCCTCGATATCGCCGATATCGATGGAGACATTGATATCGAGGTACGTAACGGCCGCACCTATCTTTCCGTAGTCACTGAAGACGGTAACAATGAGGACCTTCAAGCCCTCGTGGGTAAGAACGGCGAAGTGCTCGACGCTCTTCAAGAGCTAGTGCGCCTCTCTGTGCTGGCCACTACCGGCCAGCGCACCCGCCTGATTTTAGATATTGCAGAGTTCCGGGCTGGCCGCCAGCAGGCGCTGCTCACCATGGCCGAAACAGCTATCGCTCAGGTCAAAGAAACAGGGCAGGAAGTCCACCTGGAGCCCCTGGGCTCCTACGAGCGCAAACTGATTCACGACATCGTGGCAACCCACGGTCTCTACTCTGAGTCTGAGGGCTCCGGGCCCGGCCGCCACATCGTCATTGCACCGGTAGAGGACTAAAACGTGAGTGAAGAAAATACCCAGCTACCTGAACTGGTCGGCCCCTCCCTGGTGGCTGCTGACCAAATCTTTGGCGACCGCCTCCCCCTTGCCGAACGCTACGTTGAGCATTTGGCAACTAGCGGTATTGAGCGTGGTCTGATTGGTCCGCGTGAGGTTCCTCGTCTCTGGGAGCGCCACGTGCTCAACTGCGCAGCTATCGAGGAGCTTATTGAGAAGGATGCCAAAGTGGTGGATGTAGGCTCCGGAGCGGGGCTTCCAGGGCTCTGTCTGGCTATTGCCCGCCCAGACCTCCAGATAACTCTGATTGAGCCTCTGGAGCGCCGAGTTATTTGGCTGACAGAGGTAGTTGAGGACCTGGGATTAGACAACGTAGGCATCCTGCGCTCGCGGGCTGAACAGGCCGTAGGGCAGGTGGAAGCAGACTATGTGACTGCTCGTGCCGTATCTGCCCTGGTAGGGCTTCTGGATATCACTCTGCCGATTCTGCGCGGTACCGGCCAGCTTCTTGCTCTCAAAGGGAAGAGTGCGGCAGATGAGATTACTAAAGCATCCAAAAAACTTACCCGATATGGAGCGAGGGAAACTGAGATTCTTATTGCAGGTCAAGACCTGCTAGAAGAACCCACCACAGTGGTTCGGGTTAGTTTGTAAAACCCACTAGAACTGGCACTCTTCCCTAAGGTCCGGCAGTCCTGAGCGAACTGCCGGACCTTTTTGTTGCCTAGTGCATGGTAAAACCGGGGTGTCGGCATTGAGATTTTAAGGAGTGTTTCATGTGAAACATAAAATAAAATTTTATAAAACAACCTATATAAAGCGCTCTATGTGTAGAGCTTTAGAGTTTCCTCAGGAAGCGGGTAGTCTTATACAGACGAGAACATAGACCTACCCAGGGGAGAACCCGGTGCCCACTATCTCAAACATTCCTGATTTTGGCTTACCCCCAGAACCTCAAGATGCGACCGCTAAGCCCGATCGCGGTTCCCATGTTTCACGTGAAACACGTGAAAAACTCGAACGCACCGACAGTGTAGCCATTACCCAAAACCCCATTGCACAGCAGGCATACAGCGCTAAGCAACAACTGCAGCAACTTGATGGTGAGCAGCTGGGAAGGCCCGCTGAAGCCCGAATCTTTACCATCTCTAACCAAAAAGGTGGAGTTGGCAAAACATCTACTGCCGTCAATCTTGCTGCCGCCTTTGCAAGTAAGGGAATGAATGTCTTGGTCATTGATAATGACCCGCAGGGGAATGCCTCGACAGCACTGGGTATCGATCACGGTATTGACGTTCCATCGATTTACGACGTACTGGTCGATGATAAACCGCTGGCGGATATCGTCCAGCCGTGCCCCGACCTTGAAAACCTGTGGTGTGCACCTTCTAACATTGATCTTGCAGGTGCTGAGATTGAGCTGGTTTCTATGGTTGCCCGTGAAACCAGGCTCAAGAATGCACTTTCAGATTATATGGCGGCTCGGGAAATGGCGGGGGAGCCTCGGCTGGACTATGTCTTCATTGACTGCCCTCCCAGCCTGGGGCTGCTCACCATTAATGCCTTTGTTGCCGCTCGTGAAGTCCTCATCCCTATTCAGTGCGAATACTATGCGCTGGAAGGGCTGAGTCAGCTCCTAAAAAATATCACTATGATTCAGAAGCACCTCAATGCAAATCTGCATATTAGTACCATCCTTCTCACCATGTATGACGGTCGAACCAATCTTTCTGCTCAGGTAGCAGAAGAGGTGCGTGAACATTTCCCTGAACAGGTTCTCGATGCTGCTGTTCCTCGGTCGGTGCGTATCTCTGAGGCACCAAGCTACCAGCAGACCGTCATCAGCTACGACCCGCAGTCATCGGGTGCAATTGCTTACCTTAAGGCCGCCGTTGAAATTGCCCACCAGGGTGACTAGCGCCTTGTAAAGAATCTTTATCTGATAAATATTTTTTCTAAAGCTAAAAGAAGACACTGGAATCTCGCTGTCTAGCGAGACCAGTGTCTTTCTATGAGCTTTTACTCCATTAGACTTGGACAAGAGACAAAACCTAAGTGGCATGGAGGTCCGTATGGCAGAAAAGAAGCGTGGGTTAGGTAGGGGGCTAGGTGCTCTTATTCCCGAGGGTACTAAGTCACAAGCTACCCAAGATACGCCCGATAATGAGGCGCCTGCTAGGTCTACTCGCAGCTCTACCTCGAAAGCCGCTGCAACTAAGTCGGGGAAAAATACCGAGAAGCCTAAGTCTGTTTCACGTGAAACACCCAAGAAAAAACGTCCAGAGAAACGCGCCGATATGGGAGCTGCCTTGCGGAGCACTACAGGGTCACGTCGCCCAGTAGATTTCTTCTTCGGGGAGGACAGCGCAAAAGAAGCAGCCGCATCGGAGATCCTAGTACCCGTTCCAGGTGCAAACTTTGCGACCCTCAATGTTACTGATATTCACCCCAACCGTAAGCAACCCCGAACTGATTTTGATGAGCACGATATGCAAGAGCTCGTCCACTCCATCAAAGAAATCGGTCTTTTGCAGCCCATCGTGGTGCGTCCCAGCCGCGAAAATGGCCTTGAAAAGTACGAGCTCATTATGGGTGAGCGCCGTTGGCGTGCAACCCAGCGTGCCGGTCTCGATACCATTCCTGCCATTATCCGTGAGACTCAAGATGAAGATCTCCTCCGTGATGCTCTGCTGGAAAACCTGCATAGGTCCCAGCTCAACCCTATTGAAGAAGCGGCTGCTTACCAGCAGCTTCTTGAAGAGTTTGGGACCACCCAAGAGCAGTTGGCCCAGCGCATCGGACGTTCCCGCCCTCAGATTTCTAATACCATCCGACTGCTCAAATTGCCTGCTCTGGTCCAGAGGCGGGTAGCTGCTGGGACTATTTCAGCCGGGCATGCTAGGGCTCTTCTAGGGCTAAAAAAAGCCTCCGAGATAGAAACACTCGCTCAGAAAATTGTGAATGAGGGCCTATCTGTTCGTGCCGTTGAAGAGTTTGTATCAGCTGGTACTGAGGGTAAGAAGCCGCAAGAACCCAAGACCACTAAGGTCCAGGACCACTCCCAGCGCCTTGACTACCTTGCGGATGCCCTTGGTGACAAGCTTGATACTAACGTCAAAATTTCCCTAGGCGCGCGCAAAGGGAAGATGACGATTGAATTTGCCTCAGTTGATGATCTAAACCGTATCCTTGATCTCATCGACCCCAAGATAAGCAAAAAGTAGGTTTGTTCTGGTGTGGGCATCCCTTGCCGGCCCTGTGTTTGCCAAGGATCTAGGCGGTGCTAACTTAGCCATAAATGGACGAGCTGTTTCACGTGAAACAGCTCGTCCATTTATAAATATTTGCGCTTCAGTAGGCAGTTGCGCAAGGAAAATGGTAAGGGGTCGAAGAATGCTCTGTCTTACCCTTTTTGAGTTGGATAGGGCCTCTTTCGATGTTTTAAGGGATCCAGAGGAGGCTAAAACCCCTCAGTGGCCGTCTAAGGGGCTATTTTTATGCCAGATAGGTATTTTACCTACTCTAGGTGGCTTTAGGGCCTTAGGGGCGAATCTGGAGGCTGTATTTTTTCTTGAGGTCACCTAAAAAACTGTTCTACCGCGAGCCGGCAGGCTAGGGAATCAAATCTTGAGAGCAGCTTACCCCGGAACTATAGGGATAGTTCTTTGGCAAAGAGATGGGGTGCCTCTAGGTATGCCCCTTTGAAGCAGAATCAGGGTAATGTTTATTTGTCTGCATTAACTGCGCTAGCGCGGTGGTAGCTCAATACCGATCTGCTTAGGGCTCTAGGGCATCGCAAAATGGTCCGAAAATCAGACTTCTCTATATTTATCCCTCATCTAGAATATTTTACTGTCATAGAGGATATTTAAAAGGGGATCGAGCTGGAGAGCATTCCAGAATTCATCATGGGAACTTTATTTTTAGTTTTAACCGCTGGTGGTGAATATGTTAATGGGCGATGGGGAATCGATAAAGTTCGGTGCGGTGAAATAAGAAATAAAATTAATAAATAAAGTTTTTTTAGAGATATTCTGACGCAACCTATGGATAATTACGGTTCGGTGGTAGCACCGGAGTTTTTACCTGGAGTGGAAAAATTATCTGGTGATATCGGGTCTAATTCTCTCCTCTGTAATCTTGAAAAACCCCTTGATTCACTAAATGGAAAGTAGGGGTTAAATAGGTTTTGTTTTAGGTAGATACCGAATATTTCCTACGGGTTGTTTCACGTGAAACAAATATAAGTATACCAATATAGGTTGTTTATCAAACTTTTTGGACTGAATTCGGTGTATCAGGGTTGCCTATTCTGGGGAATAGAGTTTCTGTGGGTGCATGCTACTTGAGTCATCTGCTGGAAAATAGAAAATATTTTTTACCCTCACCTCATTTTGAATATTTATCTTTTGGATATAGATGTACTGGGGTGTAAATATATTAAAAGTTTATGTTTGGGAAAATTTATAGTTTCACGCAGATCTGTTAGCCCACCCTAGTTTTGACTGTAATTATCTTAAAATAGATTCCCCCTATGGGTCTCGACGGGGAATCTATCTAGTGTCTTTTTAGCTTTCCCATATCTACTGATATATCAAGGCATGCTTTATGACTTTACTGTGACTCTGTATAAACACATGCGGGTCGGTGTTTCACGTGAAACACCGACCCGCATGTACTGATGATGCAGAATCGGTCCTGCATCATCGAGGCCTTACTTGAGAAACTCTGCGAATTCCTGCTCCAGGGCAGCCTTAGGCTTAGCGCCTACGGTCTGCTTGGCGACCTCGCCGTCCTTGAAGACATAAATTGCGGGAATAGAGGTAATGCCGTACTTCATGGCGGTAGCAGGGTTGTTCTCGACATCGAGCTTAAGTACCTTGACCTTGTCTCCATATTCCTCGCCAATTTGGTCGATAACGGGACCAACCATACGGCAGGGGCCACACCATTCGGCCCAGAAATCAACAATAACGGGCTTATCGGAGCGGAGGACTTCATCGGCAAAAGTTGCATCAGTAACCTGAGTAGTCATAGGAAATAACCTTTCGTTGGCGTATCTTGAGGGGGAAATTAAAGAGATTCCAGGTAGTGCTGTGCATCAATAGCGGCTACACAGCCTGATCCTGCGGCTGTAATAGCCTGGCGGTAGGTGGGGTCAATAACGTCACCCGCAGCAAAAACACCGGGGATAGACGTGCGGGAAGAACGACCATCTACGGCAATGGTGCCTTCGGAGGTGAGCTCCAGTTTGCCCTGTACTAGCGAAGTTCGGGGGTCTGAGCCAATGGCAACAAAAACACCTTCAACATCAAGGGCGCTGTCCTGGCCGGTCTTAACATTGGTCAAGGTCAGGCCAGAGACCTTATCTTCGCCGTCAATGGACTTCACAACGGAATCCCAGATCACTTCGATCTTGTCGTTGGACAGGGCACGCTGGGTCATAATCTCTGAGGCGCGGAAGGAATCGCGGCGGTGGACCAAATAGACCTTAGATGCAAAGCTGGTCAGGAAGAGAGCCTCTTCCAAAGCGGAATCGCCGCCACCGATAACAGCCAGAGCCTTCTCTTTGAAGAAGAAACCGTCACAGGTTGCACACCAAGAGACACCGTGCCCTGAAAGGCGTGCTTCACCCTCAACGCCCAGCTTGCGGTATTCCGACCCGGTAGAGAAAATAAGGGCCTTGGCTAGGTGAACAGAACCGTCAGTCAAAATGACTTTCTTAATATCGCCTTCAAGCTCCACTTCGGCCACATCTTCGTAGCGGATATCAGCGCCAAAACGCTCTGCCTGAGCGCCGATATTGGTCATCAACTCAGGGCCCTGGATTCCCTCAATGAAACCGGGGAAGTTCTCGACCTCAGTGGTAGTCATCAGATCGCCGCCGGGGGATACCGATGATGCAAAGAGAAGAGGCTGAAGATTAGCTCGTGCGGTGTAAATAGCCGCAGTGTAACCTGCGGGGCCAGAACCCACAATAATCACCTTGTGAACGGGCTGCTCGGCTTCTCGGGGCTTCTCTGCCGCGGTCTCAGAGGCTTGTGCAGGAGCCTTCACCTTGAGGCCGGCAGAGCCATTGAAAAGGCCGCCAAGAGCGTTATCTGTCATGTTTCTCCTTGAGGATCTATGTGTTGCAGGGCTTGTGCAATATAACGGCGGGTGGGTGGGTAATATTCCCAACCCACCCGCCGGCAGCTGCAAAGGTTTAGTTGATACTGATTTCAGCGATACGAAGACCGTAAGGGTAACCAGCAACAATGGGCTGGCTCAGCTGAGGCGCCGCAGTGAACTTAATGATGATGTACTTGGTTTTGTCCTTCTGGGCGTCCTTATTGAGCTGTACAGTGGTTTCCCCGCTCGCTGCAAAACTGCCAGATCCAATTTCTTTGCCGCCATCTGCAGAAGCAGTTTCAGAGGCATAGATGGTGAATTGGCCGCCGGTACCTGAAACCTGGTTGATAGTGATGCTCTTAACTGTTGTTGCCTCATCTAACTTAGCCAAGAGGTAGACAGAATCTGCCAGGCCCCCAAAATTGGGTGAACCAAAAGCCAAGGATGTCCAGGTCGTCGCTTCATTCTTATCGGTCAGATGAGCCAGCATAGAATCACTTTCGGCCATCAGCGTCGGTGATGAAGGAACTGAGCGAGTAAAAGTCCCGTCAATCTTTGGGGCAGCAGATTTCTCTGCCGGAGCAGAGGGCTCCCCAGCTTCAGAAGCCTTACCATCTGATGCTGCTCCTTCTGAAGCAGAGGCGCTAACGCTTGTTTCGCCCGAAGCCTCTGAAGACTCACCGGACTTTGAAAGCCCACCCAGGGTCACAAAGACAGCTCCAGCGCCAATCACAAGCAGGAGGGCAGCTGCGATGCCCACAATCCAGACACCGCCATTACGGTCAGTTGGTTCGTCCGCTTCGTAGTAGCCATCTTCTTCGGCATCGTACTCTTCAAATTCTTCTGCTGGCTCATCGGCCACCTCATCCACAGACCTGATAGCAGAGATCGCCCCGCCACCGACTGTGCTGGCTTCTTTAGCAACCACATAGGTGTTGGGGGCCGCCATAGACCCCGTATCACCGAAAATTTCCTCCCCAAATTCT
The DNA here is from genome assembly GCF_048512945.1 of Rothia sp. P4278. NCBI lineage: Bacteria > Bacillati > Actinomycetota > Actinomycetes > Micrococcales > Micrococcaceae > Rothia > Rothia sp. P4278. Next base: position 24,281 of record NZ_JBLXXU010000006.1, on the reverse strand, counting down.
TCGGTATTTCCGCTCTCACCTTCAGTCAGCAGAACATCGAGGAGAGTGTCAGGGCGAGAATGGGAGGTAATGAGGTAGGTGCTGTCATCTTTGTTGCCCAGGTCAAGAACCTGGACTGCTGAACGAGTCAGAGTCGTTGATTTGCGTGCATTTGTAACCAAGAGACGATTGTGTTCGGGCGCGGCAACAACTATAGAAACCTTGCGACCCAATACCTGGTCTAGGCCATCGAGCACTGCATCGCCGCCCGCGGTTTCCAAAACATGCGCGGTGACTTTGTAGCGATCTCCCAACAGGGTGTTAAGAGGAATCTGCGGTGTCAAAAGGGGCCTCCCGTTTGAATGGTTCTTTGGTATCTGATACTACCTGCTAGCACGGACACGGCGAGTAAGCACACCGACTTTATTCATAATCGGGTTGATTAGGGTATCTAATTCTTTGACTCGGAAAATTAAGAGGAATGCATAGTAGGCAACTGCCATGACGATGCCCCCCAGCAGCACCGTGAAGAAAGCACTGAGTCTTGACTCCCAGGCGAACCCATCAAAGCTATAGCCACCCAGAAGATAGAGAGCAACAACGCCGAAGACCCCTGCTCCCAGAGATGCAAACGCAACTTTAGCGTGAGTCAGGACGATACCTCTCACATCGTAGTCACCTAGACGGCGTACCAGGACCCGGTGGCTCAGATAGACCGCCAGAACATTCTGGAGGGCATACGTTAGTGCAAGGCCGTAGATAACGTGCTGGGGGGATAGTCGCGATGCTGTAAAACCAAGGGCAATAATAACGAAAGCAGAGAAAAGTTGGACGTAGAAGGGGGTCTTTGCATCCTCCTGGGAATAGAAGACACGGCCCATCATGAAAGCAATGGTGAGGAAAGGCCCACCAAGGGCGATTATCGCTATGGTTTGGCCAATGACTGCACCGGACTGTTGGGAGCCGCCACCGAAAATCATCCCTACAGGCCCAGCAAAGACCACAAGAACTACAGCACAGAAGATAGTTGCAATCGAAGCGGTCCTAAGACCCGAAGAGAGTGCGGAGGCAACAGTACTGCGATCATCCTCCTGGGAGGCGGCAGACATACGATTGAAGAGCACCGTGGCAATCGACAGGCCAATGACACCGTGGGGCAGAGAATAGAGCATGGACGAATAATTCAGGGCCTGAACACCCGGAATCTGGATACCGGCGGCCAATAACTCTTCGCGAGAACCCACCACGCCAGCAGCCACCTTGGTCAGATACATAAAAGCCAGGTTAGAAATCACGCCGGTTGCGAGGGTCCAACCTGCCAGGTGGGCGGCAGTGCCCAGTCCAATACCGCGCCAGCCAAACTTAGGTCGTAACCGTAGCCCGATTCTTCGGAGCGGAATAAAAAGAATCAGTGACTGTAAAGCCACACCTAGGGTGGCAGATCCTGCCAGAACTAGAGTCTGAGCTGAGGTCCAACTGTCTAGATTATGGTAGGGCGGGTTTGTGGTGACGTCCTGGGGCCCAAAAAGGAAGATGAAGACGATGAGCGCCGCAATAGCAACCACATTGTTGAGCACAGGTGCCCACATATACCAGCCAAAAGCCCCGCGAGCGTTCAGGACCTGGCCTAGAACTGTGTAGAGGCCATAGAAGAAAATCTGGGGTAGACACCAGAAGGCGAAAATAAGACCGAAGTGCTGCTGCTCGGGGCTCCACCTGCTACCCATGACCTGGATAATAGGCCAGGAACACAGCAGGACAAGGGCAGTAATAGCTGCTATACCGCTAACCGCAAGTGTTACCAGGCGGGAAACATAGTCAGAACCGCCGTCATCATGCTTGGCTGCCTTGATAATCTGCGGCACCAGCACAGCGTTGAAAATACCGCCGGCCACCAGAACATAAATCAGGTTTGGTAGGGTGTTAGCGGTTTCAAAAATATCGCCCACAGTGGTTGTAGAACCAAGGGCAACGGTAATCAGAAAAGTTTTGGCAAACCCTAGAATCCTAGAAACCAGGGTTCCAGCAGCCATAATCGCGCTGGAAAGAGCACCGGAACGTGCCACGGGAATCCTTATCTAATCAGGAGCTAGGAAAGCTGGTGAATGATGTATTCGCGAGCGATTTCAGCGATACGCCGCTCGTTGGGGAAAGAGAGCTTGCGCCCCAAATCATCAATATTGACCCAGGCGACATCTACCGCCTCATGATCGGGATCATTCTCAGTAGTCAATTCACCCCCGGTTGCGGAGAACAGAAAGTGGTGGACGGTCTTATGGACTCGATTCCCCGAGACGTTGAACCAGTAATCGATGCTACCCAAAGAAGTAATGACTTCCCCACAGATGCCAGTTTCTTCCTCAATCTCACGGGCAGCAGCGCGAACCTTAGATTCATCACCTTCGGGGTGACCCTTGGGTAGGCACCATTCGAGACGGCCACCGCGATTGACTCGGGCGATGATGGCTACAGGCAGATTTCGGTCGTTAAAGTCGACAATCACACCGCCTGCGGAGACCTCCTCGACCGTGGGCATGGCAACGAGGGGCGTAAAAGTCCGCCTCTTGGGTGCCCGTGGAATAGGAAAAGTCATGTCTCTACCTTAACCGATATGCGGGGACGATGTTTTAAAAAGGTAGGTGTGAGTGGTAACTTGTGCATTTTGCTGGCACGATTGAAGGGTTATGGCGCATGTATTTGATACCTCTTTGATTCACCCTGTGGCCCTTGAGGCGGGCGAGCTGTTTAACCGCGCAGGATTTGAGCTCTCCCTGGTGGGAGGGCCCGTTCGTGACCTTTTTCTAGGGGAAACATCGGTAGACCTGGACTTCACCACCAACGCCACTCCGGACCAGACCTTAGAAGTAGTCAAAGGGTGGGCAGACGCCACCTGGGAAATCGGCAAGGAATACGGGACAATCGGAATCCGTAAGGGCAATGAGATGGTCGAAATCACCACCTACCGCGCTGAGAAATACGATTCTGATTCCCGTAAACCGGTCGTGGCTTTCGGAACTGACCTTGTAGATGACCTCCTCCGGCGTGACTTCACGATTAACTCAATGGCCCTGCGCCTGCCGTCTTTGGAGCTTGTTGATCCTTTTGGCGGTCAGCGAGACTTAGAAGCTGGGATCATTCGAACACCTGGCACCCCTCAGGATTCTTTCTCCGATGACCCGCTCCGTATGATGCGTGCCGCCCGGTTTGCTTCCCGGCTGGATATTGACCTTGCTCCTGAGGTTTTTGAAGCCATGACCGATATGTCCGAGCGAATCACTATTATCTCCGCTGAGCGCGTACGTGATGAACTGGTCAAGCTTATTTGCGGGACAGCGCCCCGCCGCGGTGTTGACTTGCTGGTGGAATCAGGCCTGGCTTCCTATGTCTTACCAGAGATCCCGGCCCTTAAGCTAGAAGTTGATGAGCACCACCGGCATAAGGATGTCTACCAACATTCCTTAACCGTTATGGAACAGGCCGCTTCACAGGAAACGGATAATGATGGTGCGGTACCCGGGCCTGACTTTATTCTGCGTTTTGCTGCTCTCATGCACGATATCGGTAAGCCCGCTACCCGTAAGTTTGAAGAGAACGGCTCTGTGAGCTTTTTGCACCACGATGTAGTGGGTGCCAAGCTGACTAAGAAGCGGATGCGGGAACTGCGGTTTGATAACGACACTATCAAGGCTGTTGCTCGGCTGGTAGAGCTTCATATGCGTTTCTACGGATACGGCGATGCTGGTTGGTCAGACTCTGCTGTGCGGCGCTACGTGCGCGATGCGGGAGAACTGCTGGAACGTCTGCACCGCTTGACTCGTGCCGATGTCACTACCCGTAACAGGCGCAAGGCTCACCGCATCTCCTCGGCCTATGATGACCTAGAACGCCGCATCACTGAACTTGCCGAGCAGGAAGAGCTGAACTCTCTGCGCCCGGACCTGGACGGCGAGCAGATTATGGCAATTTTAGGTATTAAGCCCGGCCCGCTGGTGGGGCAGGCCTATAAGTTCTTGCTGAATATGCGCTTGGATGAAGGTGCCTTGGGTGAAGAAGAAGCTACTTGGCGTCTGCGGGCATGGGCAGCTGAGCAGGGGATAGGGCAAGTAAGTTAGAGCCCGAAAGATAGGGTTAATCGATTTTCCCTAGAGTTTGTGCCTTGGAAATATTGGCTTGAGCCTTGGAACTATTGAATAGATAGTAGCTAGGAGATCATCGACCTGTAGAACCCTGCTCTATATCTGCAAAAATGGTGGGCAGGTTTTGACAGAGCAAAGATAGATCCAAGGGGTGACCAAAAATATCAGCGATAGTTTGGCGTTTGTTGAGCTCCTGAAGAGAAATAAAAGTGCTCTCTGGAGTGAGCTTCTCGTGGGCAACAATGAAGAATTTTCCCTCCTCGTTTCGGTAGAGGGCAAAGCTTTCCACCATGGCACCGGGCAACCATACTGACAGATAGGTCTGCTGGGGTGGCTGGGCCACAGAGGGCAGGAAAATCGTGATGTGCTGATTGGCTTGAAGATAATGCCAGCTTGGTGCTATCTGGCTATCTACACCAACTAGCTGCTGGGGTAGAAGCTGGCTAGGGTGAGGTGGATGAGCTAGCAGGCTGCTGACTGCATGAGCAAGGCACAGGGCATCTTCAAACTCTTGTGAGGGAAGCATCTGAATACGGCTTGTGCTCGCGTCTTGATCCCAAAGCGGCCCTTCCCAAGAATCTTCCCACAGTGCCTGTTCAGGTAGCTGGTGGATAATTTGTTCACTGTCGGTGTCTCTGTCGACCCAAACCTGCACCGTCCACTCTTGATCCCAGAAAGCTTCTAGGGTGAGACTGGGCAAAGAGGTATAAAGAGTGATCTGGCGGCTTGTTTTCCCTTCCCCAGGGTCCCGTAAGAGTACCTCTAGCGGGCGGTCGTACTTGCCTCTGACCCTGAGTACACCGGAATAGTTAAGGGTAGAGGGGTTAGCAGAGGGGAAAGGAGAGAAAAATACCATTAGGTTGGTGTTCCCTTCGGTAGATTATTCCTTCTCCATTATCCTCCCGTTTCTCACCTTCCACCACCAAAATATTCTCCAGAATTCATCCTTTGGGTGGATATCAGTATGTCCAAAACCCTGTAAGGTTCAGAGAAGAAGAATCCCCCTATTGCAGAGGACACCCATGCTAGAGGTCAAAAACCTCACCAAACGCTACGGCTCTAAGACAGCCGTCAATGACCTAAGTTTCACCGTCCCCAACGGCAAAGTTACCGGCTTTTTGGGCCCCAACGGTGCCGGCAAATCAACCACCATGCGCATGCTGGTCGGCCTCGAAAAGCCCACCCAAGGGAAAGCTCTAGTAGATGGCTCACCCTACCGTTCCCTACCTAGCCCGCTCTCTAGCCTTGGTGCCCTACTCGATGCCAAAGCCATGCACCCCGGTCGAAGTGGGCTGGCCCATCTGCGCTCGCTGGCTCTGACCCACGGTATTCCCATGACTCGTGTTGATGAGGTCATCGAAATGACTGGCCTGAGTGCCGTAGCCAAGAAGAAGGTTAAGGGCTTCTCTCTGGGTATGGGCCAACGCATGGGTATTGCCGCCGCTCTGCTGGGCGACCCTGAAAATATCATCCTGGATGAGCCCGTCAATGGTCTTGACCCGGAAGGCGTCATCTGGGTGCGTAACCTGGCCCGGCACCTAGCCAGTGAAGGGCGAGCTGTCCTGATTTCTTCCCATCTCATGAGTGAGATGTCTCAAACGGCCGATGACCTTATTGTGATTGGGCGTGGCCGCATGCTGGCTAACTGCTCGATGGAAGAGTTCCTCACCATTGGTGATCAGAATAAAGTGCTGGTTCGCACCGATAGCAGAGAGGCTTTTGCCGGTGCCCTCCAAGAAGCTGGCTATGCTTTTAGTGCTATTGACACGGACGGTCTGATGGTGGAGCAGGTAGCTTCTCGTCACCTTGCTGAGCTTGCGCGTGACCGTGGTGTGTTACTGCATGAGCTCACCCCACAGGTTGCCACGCTGGAGCAGGTCTACATGAATATGACCCGTGATGATGTGGAATACAACTCAAGCACCTTTGAACCGGCTCAGGTACAAGCAGAGAACATTCCGGGTACGCCTTGGGGAACTAGCAGCAACGAGACAGGGGAGAAGAAATAATCATGGCGAACACATCTCTTGCGGCTCCGGTGAGCCCTTCTCAATTCGCCGGTAAAAAACTCACCTTTTGGGGCGTGATTCGTTCGGAATCGCTCAAGTTCCGGTCTTTAGTTACCAACTGGGTGATAACGCTAGTGACCGCTCTGGTCATGATTGGAATGGCACCGCTATACGCCACGATCCTTAACTCAATGGCTCGAGACGCTGAGAGTCTGGCAAAGATGTCTGAACAAATGGAGCAGACCAACGCCGGGATCGAAAGTATTACTAATTTGGCATATGCGATGGGTTCTTCCGGTATTGACCTTGCCAATATGCTGGTTGCTTCTCTTGCGGCAGTCTTTATCGGTTCTGAATATTCCACTCGGTCAATTCAGGCGGCCTTGACCGCTGTGCCCCGGAGAACAGGTTACTACCTGGCAAAACTTATCGTCCTGTCTGTCTACTCCTTCGTACTCGGTGTAGTCGTTACGGGCATCGGCTACTGGGTTGGCTACGTAGTTCTTGATAGCTCTGTGAAAGATACCCTAGAGTTCAACAACGGGCTGATGCTTAACTGGGTAGCTGCCGGTATCTACTTCATGTTGATGGCCTGGATGGGGTACGGCTTTGGCACCCTCTTCCGGAACAATGCTGCGGGCATTGTGATGGTCGTTGTGGTTTTCTTCATCCTTCCCATCATTGCGGCCATTTTTTCGGGTCAAGTGGAATGGGTAGCTGATGCGATGAATTACCTGCCCTCTTCTCTGGGGCGAGTAATTTTGACCTATGATCTGCGAGCTGATGCGGATATGGGCTACCTGGAGGCTGGCTCCTGGTTTGCGCTCTGGGCCTTTATCCCGGCCTTGCTCGGCTACCTTCGGTTCCGTTTTTCGGATACCCGTGGATAATTTTTGTCCCTGGAAGGTGTAGCTTACACATACCGGTGGGCGGTGGAGTTCTGATAAGCAGAGCTCCAGCGCCCATTAGTTTGCGACTTACTCCTGTGGCTTGAATAAATATGTTTCTTCTATCTTGAAATGATTGATCGCGGAGGCAAAGATACACCAGCGCTCCGGCATACAATGGTGGCATGGTTGAGCGTGACAAAAATGAAGAGCAGAGAAGTGCTCGCTCTGTCTTGCACGCTCACGGGGAGCAGCTTCGTGAAAATTTTTCCGCTTCGGTGCAAAAAGTGGGTCGGTTCTCTGGCCAGGTAGGTGAGTTCTCTGAACGGGCAGCGGGTATTCTGACCCGCAGAGATGCCCGTAGCATCAAGATTCGTTTGACCCTAACAGCCCTGTTCGTGTCGGTGCTTGCCCTGGTAATTGCGTCGGTGGGTAACTACTATTCCCTGCCGCATAGTCCAGAAGAAGCCGCTGAACAGTATATACAGGCGCTTCAGCGTGGCGATTATATCGACGGTCTGGACGAGGAAGCCTACAGAAGCTTCACATACACCTATCTCACCAACACTATCTACAGCTCCGCTCAAGGACGGGTGGAAAGCTATACCATTTTGAGTTCCGCCCCTGAGCCGGATGACCGTGCTGAAGTCACTGTGCGGGCCCTTGCTAACGGGCAAGAGCACGATTTTGTACTGCCATTTGTACTGGAGCCCAGAAGCGGCCCCTTCAATGACACCTGGAAACTAGCGACCTCAGCACAGAATTATCTGCAGTTAACCACCCCTGTGGATCTTTCAGAAATTACAGTCAACGGCCACTCTCTGAGCCTGCCTAAGACACGCCGTCTTAGGGTTGACGGGGGCTATTCTTGGCTGGTTCCTCTCTTGCCCGGTGCATATACCGTCTCGTTACCTTCAACGTCCTATTATGTACTTTCCCCGGTAGAGCGCACTGTGACTAGCTCCCTGCCCGACGGGAGTAGCGAAATATCCCTCCTAAACTTGGAGGTCCGCCCGTCCCCCCGCATGTGGAGAGAGACAGATGAACTCATTGATTCCTGGCTGAGTCGCTGTGAGAGTTCACGAAGGCTCGATGTCGTGGGGTGTCCCACCTCCGCTATCTATGGGAATGACTCAACTGCAATTATCAGTGATGTGCAGTGGAAGCTCGTCTCTCGACCTGCGTTTTACCTGGTTCAAGATACCGCCAAACCTAGCCTGTGGCATGCCTCTGAGCATGAACAGGCTGTCATGGATTTGACCTACCTAGCAGACGGTAAAGCCCAGCGAGAAATCATCACATTCACTATTGACGCTGAGGTAGTCTCAGATGGAAACCAGGCCGATATTAGCGTCGGTCTGGGAGATAAAAAAACAAGTAGGGAAGAGCTTCAAGAATCTGTTTCTGATGACGTTCTCTCCCAACCGACTCTCCAACAATTTGCCGCTACTTCTTAGGCGGACTCGAAGCAGGAAAGCATGTCTGAACAACCTCAGCATTACAGCCCCACCTACATCAATAACCCTGGGCACCCCTATTCATACGCCCAGGGCCAGCCTGTTTATATTGTCCAGGCCAAATCGACTCTCGTGGCCTACCTGCTCTTTATCTTCCTGTGGTGGCTCGGTGCCCATAAGTTCTACCTCCGCCAGCCCTTTATGGGGATTTTCTACCTTGTAGGGAATGCCATTGCGGCGGCCCTGACAGCAGGTATTCCTTTTGTTGGCTGGATATCTTATGCCCCCTTGGCCATTGTCATGCTGTGGGATCTCTTCACCATACCCGTGCGCGTAGGCTACCTCAATGCCCTGATGAAGAGCCGGGCCACCTACAGGAGCTAAGCCACTGGGAGTGGGAGCTTAGGTGCCCTGAGAAACAGCTCGCCTACAGTGCTGCGGGCAACACTCTTTAAAACCTCAAAAACCTGCCTAAACCCTCCCTACTCCTGTAAAGTGGGTGGAGTCTGTGCTGGTGCCAGCCAACACCTGAGCCCGGGCAGACAGTACGTAATCTCCTGCTATGGAAATCCCATAGCCGCTTAGCCCAAAGGAGGGGTTTAATCATGCGTGCATACGAACTGATGGTTATCCTCAACCCCGAGGTCGAGGACAAGGCTGTAGAGCCCACCCTCACCAAGTTCCTCGAAGTTGTCACCAAGGACAACGGCACCATCGAGAAGATGGACATCTGGGGCCGCCGTAAGCTCGCTTACGAAATCCAGAAGAAGAGCGAAGGCATCTACGCCGTTGTTAACTTCACCTCAACCCCCGAGACTGCTGCTGAACTGGACCGCGTTCTGAACCTGAACGAGTCCGTCATGCGCACCAAGATCATCCGCCCGGAAGATCAGCAGATCTCCTCCAAGTAAATGTTTGAAACGGGGCGAGGAAAACTAGGTTAACCTCCCGCGAGGGGCTTCTAAAATGTCAGACCCCCGTGCAAAACTTCAAATACTTACTCTTATAACTACGACCGGAGGCATCACATGGCTGGCGACACCGTCATTACCGTAATCGGTAACCTGACAGGCGATCCTGAGCTTCGCTTCACCCCCAACGGGGCAGCGGTAGCTAACTTCACGATCGCGTCAACCCCCCGCAACTTTGACCGCGCATCAGGCGAGTGGAAAGAAGGCGAGACCCTCTTCCTGCGTGCCAGCGTATGGCGTGAAGCTGCGGAGAACGTCGCTGAAACCCTCAAAAAGGGTATGCGCGTTATTGCGCAGGGCCGTCTAAAGTCCCGCTCGTATGAAACCAAAGAAGGCGAGCGTCGCACTTCAATGGAGCTAGAGATCGAAGAAATCGGTCCCTCACTCCGTTTTGCATCCGCTAACGTATCCCGTAACCAGCGCTCAGGTGGCAACTTTGGTGGCGACCAGGGCTTTGGTGGCGGCTACAACAATGCCAACCAGGGCGGCTACAACGCCGCACCCCAGGCTGGCTTTGGCGGTGGCGCAGGCTACGGCGGCCAGCAGGGCGGCTACGGCACCCCTGCCCCGCAGGCAAGCCCCGCAGTTCCTCCTCAGGCAGCTCCCCAGCAGGCACCGGCTCCAGCCGCTGACCCTTGGGGCCAGCAGTCCGGCGGTAACTATGACTGGGGTAGTGGAGCCGACGACGAGCCTCCCTTCTAAGGTGCTGGCAGGCACTTACCTGCCATATGCAGAGGAGGGTGTACACCAAGTGTCCTTCTGTGAACAAGACCAAATATTCATCCATCCCGCGGTGAGAGCCGCGGGCTCCCAAGAGAAAAAGGAGCACCACGATGGCTAAGGCTGAAATCCGTAAGCCCAAACCCAAGCAGAACCCGCTGAAGGCTGCAGACGTTACCGTAATCGACTACAAGGACGTTGCACTTCTGCGTAAGTTCATCTCCGATCGCGGCAAGATCCGTGCCCGTCGCGTTACTGGCGTAACCGTTCAGGAACAGCGCAAGATCGCTCAGGCAATCAAGAACGCCCGCGAAGTTGCACTGCTGCCCTACTCAGGCGCTGGCCGCTAAATCGATAGGAGAGTAGAAGAACATGGCTAAGATCATTCTTACTCAGGAAGTCACCGGTCTCGGTGCTGCTGGCGACGTCGTTACCGTTAAGGACGGCTACGCTCGTAACTACCTGCTTCCCCGTGGCTTTGCAGTCACCTGGACTGTAGGCGGCGAAAAGCAGGTTGAGTCAATCCGTGCAGCTCGTGTAGCTCGCGCCAAGGCTAACCTCGAAGAAGCTAAGGCAACTGCGGCTGCTCTGTCGGCAAAGCCCGTTGTTGTCGCTCACAAGGCTGGCGCTGACGGCCGTCTCTTCGGCACCGTCAAGGCTGAGCACGTAGCTGAAGCTATTGAAGCTGCCGGTGCAGGTTCAATCGACAAGCGCGCTATCAACCTCGGTTCCGCTATCAAGCGCACCGGCGTTTACACTGTTTCCGTGCGTCTGCACGAAGACGTTGTAGCCAACGTTGAGCTGGATGTTGTAGCCGAGTAATAAACTCGTTTATTACCCGTTACGGCCAACCTAAAAGCCCCGTTTTCTCCCGTCAGGAGAGAACGGGGCTTTCGCATGGTCTGACACTGTGGCGCACTGTGGGGTAGCTGTGGCTAATGTGGTGAAACTGGCGTGTGTAGTGGGTCCGTAGTATTCGGGTTTTCCAGGTTGGTTTGGCATGCTAGAGGGTATGGCTAAACCTACCCCGCGCCCTCAGAGTACCCAGACCTTTATTGCCGCTGTCGTAACTGAGGTAATTTCACTGATATCCCTTGTGTTGGCGTTTGCGGTCAACATTGGACCCCCCTCAACGGTTTTAGCTACCCTGCTAGGTTTTATGGTTCTTTCTGTTCTAGCTGCAGCCCTAGCTTTTATCCTTGCCCTGGTGGGACTGATCCGCTTTTCGCGGCACACCGGTGGCTTTATCGCAGTGATGGTGGTTTCGGTCCTTGCTAACCCTGTTCTGTGGTTCTTTATTATTGGTTCTTTTGCCTAAGAAGAAGTTTTGCAGTAAAAAACATAAATACCCAGCTTGTTCCCAGGTAACTTAAAACCCACCATAAGCCTAGTGAGGTTATATAGAGGTATTAGCTTGAAAGGCTATAAGAAGCGAATGTGTGTGTGCTTCAAAGTCAGGTAATGCTGAACCTGTCTTTCATCGGAGAGTGGCGAGACCAGTATGGGGGCCTCGCCACTTTTTGTGCCTATCTGCGGTCATCCCTGCACCCGACGGTGCTCTGGAGGCAAGAGAGGAACAGATATTCTCAGTCCGCCCACAGAAACAATCTATATCGCGCTCAGGCCGCTGGAGCATACTGGTAGTACAGGTTCAAGGGAAGAACAGCCGCAAGGTGGCCGGTTCTTCTGGACCTCAAGAAAGAAAGTGTGTATTTTGCATGGGTCTTTGATCGATGTGTAAATGTGTGTAATGGTGGTGCCGGGTCGCAGGACCCGGCACCACTGCTTTAAGCGCTTACCTGTAGGCAATAGATAAGCGGCCGTGTATCTCAAGGGCCTGTAGAGTTCTGTGGCTTATCGAATGCGTCTTAATCTGCACATAATAGACCCATGAAAGTTTTACTGGCGGTTGATAAATTCAAAGGAACCCTGAGCGGTGCGCGGCTCTGCGAAGCGCTGGCCGCGGGGATACAGAGCGTAGCACCTCACTATTCCGTGGTGCATTGCCCTATTGCTGATGGTGGTGATGGCACTGTCGATGCCGCTCTGGCCGCAGGTTACACCGAAGTGCAGTGCCAAGTGACCGGCCCCTTCTCTGGTCAGAAAGTTACTGCCCGCTACGCCTACTCTGAAGCTGAATATACCGCCGTCCTTGAGGTCGCTCAGGCTTGCGGTATGGTTTCATTGACTTCTGAACAGCTTGATACCTGGCACGCTACCTCCTACGGCGTGGGAGAGCTGCTGCTACATGCGGTAGAGAACGGGGCGCAGGCAGCTATTGTTGGCCTGGGTGGCTCTGCTACTACTGATGGGGGAGCGGGTATGCTTCAGGCGCTCGGCGTAAGTTTCTGCGACCGGCTAGGTAGGGAACTTGCTCCCGGCGGCGGTGCCTTAGCGGAACTAGCAGGCGTGGATATCTCCGGGCTAGATGCCCGCTTGCAGGACCTCAACATCATTGTTGCCAGTGACGTTACCAATCCCCTTGTTGGCCCTCATGGTGCGGCGGCAGTCTATGGGCCACAGAAGGGAGCCACCCCGGAGCAAGTCCCCTTACTGGACCAAAACCTTGAAAAGCTAGCTGTCCTCGTTGAAGAATCACTTAATGTTTCACGTGGAACATTCGCGCACGCACCCGGGGCCGGGGCGGCTGGTGGGTTGGGCTTTGCCTGCATGTCTGTTCTTGGTGCAAGTGTGAGCCCCGGCGTGGATATCTGCTGTGAGTTCACGGGCTTCTACGATGCGCTTGCTTGCGCAGATCTTGTTGTTACCGGGGAAGGTAAATTTGATGAGCAGACCCTCCAGGGGAAAGGGCCTGCTGGCGTTGCTGACGCGGCGCACCAAAAGGGTATCCCTGCCATTGCGGTGTGCGGTATCAATGAACTGCGTCAAGAACAATATCAGGGGGCAGGTTTCACCGCTGTTTACTCGGTAACAGCCGATACCCAGGCAAGGCTGGCAGAGTCGCTAGCTGACCCGGCTCCCTATGTGCGGGAGCTAGGTGCGCTGATAGCGCGTAATTACCTTGAACCCCCAGAGGAAATCAAAGCCGGTCAATAAACGATTTTACTGGGTTGTTTTACTTCTTTTTCCAGTAGCCTTTTGAATACCCGTGGCCCTTGGGAACCCCTAGCTCCCGCCGTACCCATGCTCTGAGTGGCTGGATAGAACCCGACTCTCCTGCAAGCCAGGTAAAGATAGCGCCCTGGGGCAGGGGGTAAGACTGAACGGCATCAGCTAGCGCCCCGGGCAGGGTGGAGTCGACCCAAACCACCTCAAAGTTTTCGGGTGCATCAATCTGCTGGTGTGAATCCGGGCCTGCTACCTGGATAAAAGCTACACCCCGGGCATCGTAGGGCATGGACTCGATCCACCGAGCCATGCCGGGTAGTCCGGTTTCGTCCCCCGCAAGCAGGTAGAAATCGTAGTCGTCACTAATCTCGTAGCCGGACTTTGGGCCCAGAAGGTGGATGAGGTCCCCCACCGCTGCCTCCTGCGCCCAGGTAGTGCCTGCTCCTGCTTCATGGAGAACGATATTGATTTCAAGCGCCCCGGTTTCTTCCTTATAGGAGCGAACCGTGTACTTAGTGCTCTTGGTGGGCTGGTTCCACCGCACCTTGTTTTTGGCCTGATCAGGTTCGGGGAGCGCTTCACCCTGTTTACCGGTCACAAGTCGAATATACTCACCCACCAGGCCCTGTGACTCAGCGCGGGCTTGACCGGCAGGTTCAGCTACTAGGCGCATAACGGTGGGGGTGAGTTTGCCTACCTCAGTGACCTTGTAAGGGGCGTAGCCGTTCTTGTACTTGCCGGACTTCATGGGTGCAGGGTAGGCGCTCTGTGCTGGCTTACTCGTATTTTGCGAGTCGGTTGATTCTGCCTCAGTCGGCACCTCTGGAGTGGGGGCGGCTGAAGCTGTGTAAGCGGCTAAGGACTCTTCTAGCTTTTGCACCCGTTTGAGAAGTTTCTTGTGGCTCTTTCTAAGGTGCCTAAGTTCCTTGATGAGGTCTTTGGCATCATTCTCTTTGCCTTTGTTCTTCTTGCCCACGTGTAGTCCTTTCAGGTGCGCGATACAGCGGCCTCTCAGACCTGTCTGGTCTCATGTACCATGCTACTCCTGTATGGTTGTCTGCATCACACGGGGTGAACTATGTTTCCACATACCGCCTTCGCCCCTCTAGCCTCAGAGCGAAGAGGGTAGGACACACCTACCCTAAAGTGAGATGATAGAAGCTCACCATCTTTTGATCCGAAGGGGCAGCTTTGTCTGAGAGTCAGTCTGAATTTGTTCGCACACCGCCGCATGACGACACCGCAGAACAGTCAGTTCTGGGAGGCATGATGCTGTCCAAGGACGCTATTGCCGACGTTGTTGAGGTCATCGGTGGCGGCGCAGACTTCTACAAGCCTGCCCACGAGATGATTTACGAAGCGATTATCAACCTTTACGGGCACGGCGAACCGGCAGACGCGATTACCGTAGCCGATGAGCTCACCAAGCGCGGCGAACTCAACAGGGTAGGTGGGGCAGCTTACCTGCACAGCCTTATCGCCAGTGTGCCCACAGCGGCTAATGCCGGTTTCTACGCCGAAATTGTGGCAGAACGGGCTATGCTCCGCCGCCTGGTCGAGGCGGGGACAAAGATTGTTCAACTGGGCTACTCCGGCGATGGTGAAGCGGAAGACCTGGTGAACGCTGCCCAGGCCGAAATCTATGGTGTATCGGCTAATAACACCAGGGAAGACTACGTCCCGCTGTCCGAAGCCATGAACAGCACCGTTGAAGAAATCGAAGCTAACGGTTCACGTGCTGGCGGTATCCACGGTGTTCCCACCGGCTTCATCGAGTTTGATGAACTTACTGCTGGTTTGCAACCTGGTCAAATGGTTGTGGTGGCGGCCCGCCCTGCTATGGGTAAAGCTCTCGCGCTTGACACCCCGATTCCCACCCCGGAAGGTTGGACTACCATGGGTGATATTCGGGTCGGTGATCTTGTTCTCGGTGCAGACGGTCGCCCCACCAAGGTCATCAATGCAACCGAAGTTATGACCGGCCGTCCCTGCTATACCGTGACCTTTGACGACGGAACCCGCATTATTGCCGATGCTGAGCACCAGTGGCTTACCCACACACGGGCTTCTCGTCGCGCTCGCATCAAGGTAGGGGCAGGGGGACCTGCGGTAGATGAGCCGCAGCTGGCAGGTGCTAAGGTACGCACTACCGCTGAGATTCATGAGACGGTGCGCTGCGCTACCGCTGATAACCGCGCTAACCATTGCATTTCCAATGCCAGTGCACTTCAGCTGCCCGACGCTGATCTTCCTATTGCCCCATACACTCTTGGGGTATGGCTGGGTGACGGCGCCGCCGCTTCTGCTCGCATCACCACAGCAGATGATGAGGTTCTCCAGGGAATTGAAGCTGATGGGTACGACATCGGCCAGGTTCAGGGCCTTACCTATTCAGTTCATCTCCCACAAGAAAACCGGGAGTTTACGAAACACTGCCAGATTTGTGGGAAGGAATTCACCCACACTGACCGAAACGTCACCACATGCTCCCGTACCTGCGGGGGTAAGCGTAAAAATCTCATTGCTACTCCACAGTCTTGTGCGACCTGCATTGACTGTGGGAGGCCGTGTACTGCCGGTTTGCGATGCTTGAGCTGCCACCGTTCTCGGGCGAGTGTACAGGGGCGTTTGCGTACTCTGGGTGTTTTGAATAATAAGCACATTCCTATGTCGTACCTTCGCGCATCGGAGTTGCAGCGCAGGGCTCTCCTGGCGGGCCTTTTGGACAGCTATGGGACAGTGACCAACGCGGGATGTGTTCAGTTTGTTGTCACCAACAGACAGCTTGCTCTTGATGTGCAGGAACTCGTCCATTCTTTGGGCTACCGCACCGGCCTGCGGACCAAGAAAGTGGCTGCTCGTACCCCAGAAAGTTCAACCGCGTACAAGCTGACTTTCTCTACCTCAGATACCGTTTTTGGCTTGTCCCGCAAGAACCAGATGCACCGCGAACGGGATGCCCGTCCTACGGCTAAGCGTACTTGGCGTTACATTGTGTCTGTTGAGCCTGTTGAATCTGTTCCGGTGCGTTGCATTGAGGTTGATAACAGCGACCACCTTTTCCTGGCATCATCTGCTTTTGTGCCGACACATAACTCTACGTTCGCTTTGGATATAGCTCGTTCGGCGGCTATTAAGCACAAGATGACCACGGTTTTCTTCTCCCTAGAAATGGGGCGTAACGAAATTGCCATGAAGATCCTGTCGGCTGAGGCCGGTATCAACCTGTCAGACCTGCGTAAGGGCCGACTGGACGATGACCAGTGGGCCAAGATTGCAACGGCTATGGGCAAGATGGACTCCGCGCCGCTCTTCATTGATGATTCACCGAACATGACCCTTATGGAGATCCGCGCTAAGGCCCGCCGTCTCAAGCAGAAGAACGACCTCAAACTGATTGTTCTGGACTACCTCCAGCTCATGAGTTCCGGTAAGAAAGTGGAATCTCGCCAGCAAGAGGTTTCAGAGTTCTCGCGTGCCCTCAAGCTGATGGCTAAGGAGCTTGAAGTTCCCCTGATTGCCCTATCGCAGCTTAACCGTGGTTCTGAGCAGCGCCCCGACAAGAAGCCCCAGGTCTCTGACCTTCGTGAGTCGGGTTGTTTGACGGCAGATACTCGCATCCTACGGTCAGATATAGGTGCCGAGGTAACCATTGCTGAGCTTTTCGCGCAGGGAGCTCGGGATATCCCTGTCTGGTCTTTGGGTGACGATATGCGCTTTGTGGAGCGTCACCTCACCCACGTTTTCTCAACCGGGGTGAAGCCTGTATACCGTCTAACTCTTGCATCCGGTAAGACTCTCCGCGCTACTGCCAACCACCCCTTCTTCACCTACACCGGCTGGAAGGGGCTGGGAGAACTATCCGTAGGTGACCGGCTCGGTGTACCCCGGCACGTTAACGGCCCGTCTGTTCGTACCCGGTGGACCGATGAGCAGGTTATTCTGCTAGCTCACATGATTGGTGATGGTTCAGCGCTTGCCCACCAGCCTATCCGCTACGCCTCTATCGATCCGGAAAACCTTGATGCGGTGGCTGAGTCAGCCCGTAAGCAGTTCGGAATTACCGGTGTTCGTGATACTCACCCGGCGGCTCGCTGTACTTCTTTGCGTCTACCGTCACCGGAGAAACTGACCCACGGTAAAGGCAATCCCTTGGCTGCGTGGCTCGATGAACTGGGGCTCTTTGATAAGCGTTCTTGGGAGAAATTTATCCCGGAGCAGGTCTTTGCTCTGCCCAAACGTCAGATTGCTCTGTTTATCAAGCATCTTTGGGCTACTGATGGCTCGGTAACTCTCAATAAGAATGGCCGGGCGGGCCGTATCTACTACGGTTCGACCTCTCGTGCTCTCGTGGATCAGCTATCGCTTCTTCTTCTGCGGTTTGGCATTAACTCGCGGGTTCGCGCTAGCACTATCAAGGGCGAATACCGCCAGGGGTACAGCCTGGACATTTCTGGGCGTGATGAACAGCTGAGGTTTTTACGCGAAATCTCTTCCTACGGGGAGCGGGCTAAGAACTGTGCCTTGCTCCTTGCTGCTCTGACCGATGGGGGATCCTCTTCCAATACGAATGGTGATACAGCACCCGTCCAGGTTTGGGATGACGTGAGAAAGATTCTGTCGGAGGAAGGCATGAGCCACCGTGAGTTCCAGGCCGCTATGGGCTCACAGTACTGCGGCTCCTCCTATGACAAGAGTGCGCCGTCTGGCTCGCGCCTGGAGAAGGTTGCTACGGTCCTTGATGCCGCAGATTTAGAGATGCTGGCGGTTAATGACCTGTTCTGGGATACCGTGACCGGGATTGAATACGACGGCGAAGAAGAGGTCTTTGACGCTACTGTCCTGGGGAATCACAACTTTGTTGCTAACGGCATTACCGTTCACAACTCGATTGAGCAGGACGCGGATATGGTCATTCTGCTTCATCGTGAGGACTACTACGATAAGGAGTCCACTCGTGCTGGCGAAGCCGACGTCATTGTGGCTAAGCACCGTAACGGCCCCACTAAGACCATTGCGGTTGCCTTCCAGGGCCACTATTCGCGCTTTGCCAACATGGTGCACGATTCCTACACCGGTACTGAAACCTTTTAGGGGCTAGACTAACTGCATCCCATACATAAGGTAGCCGGCGGCTGGTGGCTAGAGATAGAATCCCTGGTCAACTTCAGTCTCCAGACGGCTTGACCGATCCGGTATTGGGTGAGGCGATCATGGGGCAAAATCAAGGAGGGGAAGCAATGCATCGGTCTAAAACGGTGCTCTTATCGGTTTCTTTACTACTGATTGAGCTGATCGCTGGGATTCAGATTTATGTTCTCTCGCTTGTGACTCCCGAAATTGGTGCAGAGCTTAAAGCTCAACAATATTTTGGCCTGATTACGACCACATCATTGGCTGCCTCATTTGTGACTATTCCACTTGCACCGCTGGCGCTTGGGCGCTGGAAGGCGTCATCCTTACTTCTTGCCGGCACCTGGGTTACCGTAATTGGTGGGGTTACTAGCGCCCTTGCCCCCAATATCTGGGTTTTTGCTACTGGGCGTATCTTTTCAGGTCTAGCTGCTGGCTTGTTAGGGGCAGTGTCGCTGGCCGCTATCGTAAGGCATCTTGAAGCGCGGTGGCGCCAGATGGTGCTGGCTGGTTACTCTGCCATGTGGGTAATTTCTTCTCTTGTTGGCCCCCTGTATGCTGCCTTGATATCCGAGCTTCTTAGTTGGCGTTGGGCCCTTGTTCTTTACCTGCCGCTGCTTCTGCTGGCGCGAACGCTGGTTGCTGTGAGCCTCCGTGAACATTCTCAAGTTGTGGAGCACAGGGGCGAGTCTGCGGGGAGAACGCTCCTTCTTTCCCTTGCCCTCTTTACCTCTGTCCTTACTATTTCGCTCTCTAATGGATCCCAGCACAGTGTCTGGTTGGCTCTTCCCTGCGGTGTTGCTGGTGCCTTATTTTTTGCACGTCTCTTGCTACCAGCGGGTGTTTTTTCTGCCAGAAGGGGCCGTCCTTCCGCTGTTCTCCTCAAGTTCTTGCTGACAGGTATCTACTTGGGTGCAGATTCCATTATTGCTGTGGCCATATCGGAGCGGTTTGATGATTCGGTTTCTCTGATCTCTGCTACTTTGATGTCCTCAGGGCTGGCATGGGCTGTTGTAGGCATGTTCACCGGCGCTAAACCTGCAACTGGTAGGTATTTTATCTGGCGGGGGAGTCTCGGTATTGCCTGTCTTTCAGCCGGCTTGATTGGTATTGGCTACCTTTTAGTGGTTCTCCCAACCGGAGCGGCTCTCATGCTGACCTGCTGTTCTGGTATGACAGGCCTAGGCATAGGGCTTATCTATCTGGATGTCATGAATGCTTTATTTGAGAAGCCTCCCCGTGCTGATGGTCTTAAGGACGCTGAGCTTGCCACTGCCTCTGTACTGAGTGAGTCAATTGCATCGACTGTCTGCGCTGCTGTGCTGGCATCTGTAGTGTCAAAGCTTGTTATATCCGGGGCTGAGGCTGAAATAGGTTGGTTGTTTATTGCCTTAGGCGCAGTTGCCCCCCTACTACTGGTTCCGCTTAGAAGGACTGTTGACCTCAGGTAGTTATAGGAAAGTGGGTGTAGGTTTTGGGGCGACCGGTCTTTTGAGCGAAAGCCAGCTGTACGGTAGCACCAGAAGATTCGCAAGGGTCATCTTTAGCTCTGGGTCACCGGCCAGTTGTGCTTGGTGCGAGTTCACTCCAAAACTGAGAAGATGTTAGAGAATGTATGTGACTTACTTCGGAACCAATACTCTTATTCTTGTGGCGGGCTGACTAGGCTGAAGCTTTCGTTGAGTAGGGCATAAGAGTCTTGGGCAGTGGTGATTGTTGTGCCTGGATCTATTGCATAAAAACATAACCATCTCACTTACCGTTAGGCCAGCTAGACGAAAAGGAGGAGTCCTCTCTTGTTGGAACCACCGCAGGGCTGGGGTCCCGCCTTACATGAGTATCTGGGGATTGAGCTTTGGCGTATTCCTATCGTGATGTTATCCGCAGTGGGTATCTACTTAACCTTTTTGGTGCTTGTCCGCATCTTTGGGGTGCGGGTTCTTAGTGGTTGGAACGGCTTTGATGCGGTCATCATCATTATGTTTGGTGCTGTTGCTGGTCGTGTCATCATTGGTCACCCTCCCACTCTTGCTTCGGGCATGGTGGGCCTTGGAACGCTCATGCTCTTAGAGATTATCTTTGGGGCAGTGCAGTCGGTGACCGGTATCCGCCACCTCAACCATAAGCCACGCGTCATCATGGCCCACGGTAAGTTTGTGGTGCGCAACCTCAAGCGCTCGCATTTGGCGCCGGCAGAGATTTATGCAGCCCTGCGTAAAGCTGGTATTTCTCAGTTTGATCAGGTTCAGTGCGTCATTTTAGAGGTGACCGGTCACCTCAGTATCGTACGTGAAGGTGAGGATATTGACCCTAAGCTGCTACGCGGTGTTATCGGCGCTGAAAAGGTTCTCACCGGTAGAGCTGGCTCTACCACAGAGTGAGTGGGCTGGAATCAAGAGTAGAGTTTGCTCCACTGTTTAGTGCTGTCTGTTCATCAAGAATAGAAGTATGACAAACATTTCTCATACTCAGCGCAAGGAACCATCCGTCAGGAGCCTGTGGCGGCGTATGGCTAGCCCTTTTTACGTGTTTTCCGCAGGCCCTTGGCTTGCCCTGGCTACTCTGCTGGCTCAGAGCGTTATCTCTGGTGTGGTCTTTACTCTCACTGCTTCCCTGATTGGGATTGTGCTTCTACCTTTTGCAGCTATTGGGTTTGGTCTCTATGAGCGGTGGCGTTTGAAGGTCAGCGGATACGGCCAGATTCGAGACGGCCATGTGAGCTATCCCGGTGAGAACTTCTTTGACGGTTTACTTTTCCGCCTAAAAGAGGTAGCGACCTGGCGTGAGGTTGGCTCGCTTGCCCTGACCACTGTGTGGGGCCTCATTGCTGGGTGGTTCTTCCTCTTTGTAGAGCTTGGTTTCCTTGCAGTGTGCGTTAGCCTGACCTACTACACAGGTATCGGCAACCGTTTGTATATTGACTGGGGCCAGATTTTTGGTCTGTACTCTGAAGAGGATTTCCAGCGTTTACAGGCAACTAACGGAGGAGAACAACTGAGTGGGCCATTTACTGAGATAGCTCCTGAGCTATGGTGGGTTTTCCCCATTGCTATGGTTATCGGTCTTGTCATCTTTGCCTATCTGAACGGTCTTTTAGCGGCGGCCGGTGCCAGCCTCTCCAAACTGATTCTTTCCCCTCGCCCCGAGGAGCAACAAAAACAGCTTGCCCAGCTTGCAGCTTCCCGCACCAAGATCGTTGACGCTTTTGAAAGTGAGCGCCGCCGGATTGAACGGAACCTACACGATGGTGTTCAGCAGGAGCTGGTGAATCTTAACCTGCGTCTGGGTCTGGCGGAGATGGAGGCTAAGGGCCTTGCCGATAGCATCCAGGACGAGCGGGCTAGCAGGCTGTTTGAGCACGTCATCGAAGCCCGAGCTCAGCTTGCCCACGCTCAGAACACCTTGCGCGATACGGTGCGGGGAATCTACCCACCGGTGCTTGAGGACTACGGGTTGAAAGCGGCCCTGGAAGAGCTGGCCCGCCACACCCTCATTCCGGTTCACCTGACCTACGACGCTCCGGAGCGTCTACCCCAGCAGATTGAGCGGGCCGCCTACTACACGGTGACCGAGGCTGTCACGAACACTCTCAAGTACGCACAGGCACAGCGTATCTCGATAACGGTTGCGGTGGTTGAGAACCTGCTTGTGCTCAGTCTAGAAGATGACGGCATAGGAGGAGCTAACCTGGATGGTGGCACCGGCCTGGCTGGTCTGGTAGAACGGGCAGCGGCTCTGGGCGGACATGCTCAGCTTGATTCGCCGCAGGGTGGGCCTACCCGGCTGACGGTCAGTTTGCCGCTGGCCTAGGGTCCTGATTGAGCAAAGAACCGGTGGGTAGATTATTTACCTGCCGGTTCTTGGGCAGTAGAAAGTAGCCGGGGTCTGTACCCTGGGAATGAGACACCGTTGAAAGGCCGCTCATGCGTATTATCCTTGCCGAAGATTCTGCTCTGCTCCGTCAGGGGCTGGCGATGGTTCTGGGCGCTATGGGTCATACCGTTATTGCAGAGGTTGAGGACGCTCCGTCTTTGCTGGCCGCCGTCCATGCGGCACAGACCGGTGAGGGGGTCGATATCGTGATTACCGACGTGCGTATGCCCCCTACCCACACGTCCGATGGGTTGAAAGCTGCCTTGGAACTTCGTGAGGCTTACCCTGGTTTGCCAATTGTGGTGTTATCGCAGTACATCACGACAGCCTATGCGCGGGAACTTTTTGCGCGTTCGGCGGCTGGGCTTGGTTATGTTCTCAAAGATCGGGTGGGTGATATTGAGGAGTTTGCTCAGACGCTCACCACCGTGACCAACGGGGGCACCGTCATTGATCCCGATGTGGTGCAACACCTTTTGGGTGCGGGAACTCCACCGGTATCACCAGAAAGCGGCGGGGTGCTGGCAGCTTCTGCATCTGTGCCTGCCAGGACTGATGGGAAGCTGGCTCGCCTGTCCCCCAGGGAGTTAGAGATTCTGAGGCTCATGGCTCGGGGTTACTCCAACGCAGAGATTGAGCAGGACCTTTATATTTCGGCAGCTACCGTTGCTAAGCATGTGGGTAACATTTTTGACAAGCTTGACCTTCCCGCTGATACCGGTAATCGGCGGGTCCGGGCCGTCCTCGCTTTCTTAGACATTTAGTCGTTAATCATCGCTTCTGCCAGTATCTCTAGGCCCCGGTGGGCTTGCTCGGTGCTGGGGGAGAGGTTAGAGATCATAATTTCATCGGCCTGGACCATATTGGCAAAGCGGGTGAGGTAGTCCTTGATGTCGGGTGCTGTGCCAAGTGCGGTGTAGCGGAGCATATCCAGAATCTGCTGGCCCTGGCTTGATTCTACGAGCAGGTCGAGTTCTTCATCGGTCATATCGCGGTCATCGAGGCGCATCATTGATTTGACGCGCTGGCGGTGGGCGATAACCTGCTGGGCTTTGGCTTCTTGCATACTGTCCGCTGCAATGACGTTAGCTGCGGCAATAACGTAGGGCTCCTGGAGCTGCTCTGAGGGAGCGAAGCGATCGCGGTAGACCTTGATGGCCTGTTCAAGCTGGGTGGGTGCAAAGTGTGAGGCAAAGGCGTAGGGCAGACCTAAAGAGCCCGCTAGAGAGGCACCGAAGAGTGAGGACCCCAGGATGTAGAGGGGAACATTGGTACCTGCGCCAGGGGTTGCATGTACTTCTGGGACCAGTGTCTTACCGGTGAGGTAGCCCTGGAGTTCTTGGACATCCTGGGGGAACCGTTCGGCATCTCGTGGGTCGCGGCCTAGCGCACGGAGGGTGCGCATATCGGTTCCGGGTGCGCGTCCCAGACCCAGGTCTATGCGGTCGGGGTACATTTCTGCCAGCGTGCCGAACTGTTCGGCAACGGTGAGCGGGGAGTGGTTGGGGAGCATTACCCCGCCCGCGCCCAGCCTAATTTTCTGGGTGTGGGCGCCAACATGGGCAATAAGAACTGCGGGAGCAGATGAAGCGATGCGCTTCATATTGTGGTGTTCTGCGTACCAGATGCGGTCGTAGCCTAGTTTTTCTGCCTGCTGGGCTAGGGCCACAGACCTTTTGAAGCTATTTGAGGGGCCTTCCCCAGGGAAGATGAGCGCGAAGTCAAGTAATGAGAGTGCTGGCATTGGTTTTCCTTGCTCAGGGTGATGCTCTTGTCTAGGTCCTACAACGTGCGAAGGTTTGCTTGTATTCCCTACCGTGCCGATAGTGGGAGTTGAATATCCAGGTAATGAGTAAAGCTGAGGGCCGTTGAGGGGCAAAACGGGGAGAGCGGTAGGAAATTTTGGTGGACTAGGTCATAGATATATACCATAGACCTGCCTCACAGATAGCTTTTGACTAGGTGAAACATCATTGCAGAGAGAGGCTGGGGGTGGGGAAAAGCCCCTTTTGGGCCCCTTTGAGCCCGTCCTCTCCTCTTTTTCGAT
>NZ_JBLXXU010000005.1:0-135003 GCF_048512945.1 Rothia sp. P4278 | reverse complement strand
CCTTCACAAGCCAAGCAGGCTGGTGCGGTTTTCGATGCGGTTTCTTGGTTGTCACCGTTTTTGGCAACTCGTCTAGTCTATCGCGTCTTAATATCATTTGCAAATCATCTTTGCGTGACGATAGCCACAAGTTGTTTTTGATCTACCGAATTCTCATTCACTATCCCAATTGGCTACATAAGTAACCGAACTTGTGGTGCGCTATTCAATTAGACGGCCTTGAGCAAGGTTCCCCTCGCCGCGGCGACTGGTAATACTTTACGCAGGTTTTTCACACTCTGCAAGTCAAGAAGGCCTCAAAACCGCCCATCGGGCACCGAAACCCACCCAAGCTACCAGTGTTTTACCAAGTAAATACTGATTTATAAATTTTTCCAAAAATTTTTCAGCTAGCAACTTTCAGGCCACTTTTAGGTCACCTGGAACCTCCACCAAACAGGTTTGGCCTTCTACCGCTGCCCTAGAAAGACAAAAACTGCCTGCCCACCAAGACCTCAAGGGCCCCAGTCAAGTGCAGGCAGTTTCTTTCAAGACCCAGAACTTACTAGGCAATTTCAACAACAGCCATGTTCTTCTTGCCTCGGCGGATAACAGCATACTTACCGAGCAAGAGATCCTCCTGGGCCAGCCTAGCATCTTCGCCCTGAACCTTGACGTTATTGATTGCTGCACCTCCCTCTTTGAGAGTACGACGGGCTTCACTCTTAGAACTAGATAAACCGGTCTCAGTCAGAACGGTCACCATATCGAGCTGGTCCGCGGACACAAGAGCGTGCGGAAGCTCAGCAGTAGCGGCTCTCAAAGTTGCTTCATCAAGAGCTACGAAGTCGCCCTTACCAAAGAGAGCCTCGGAAGCCGCGATAACTTTCTCCGTAGCTTCAAGACCATGAACCAACGACGTGACCTCGTAAGCCAAAGTCTTCTGAGCCAAACGCTTGAAAGGTTCCTCTTCAACAGAGCGCTGAAGTTCAGCAATTTCATCGCGAGTCTTGAAGGTGAAGACCTTGAGGCGGTCAGCCACATCGGCATCGGCAGTATTCAGCCAGAACTGGTAGAAGGCGTAGGGTGAGCACATCTCGGGATCAAGCCAGATAGCGTTGCCCTCAGACTTACCAAACTTAGTGCCGTCAGAGTTAGTAATCAGGGGGGTCCCCAGGGCGTGAACGCTCTTGCCCTCAACCTTACGTACCAGCTCAGTACCGGAGGTCAGGTTGCCCCACTGATCAGAGCCACCGCACTGCAAAGACACATTGTAGCGGCGGTTGAGCTCCAAAAAGTCATTGCCCTGCAAAATCTGGTAGGAGAACTCAGTGTAGGAGATACCCTCATCAGAGTTCAGGCGCTTGGCCACAATCTCCTTCTTAATCATGGTGCCCACACGGAAGTTCTTACCGATTTCACGAAGGAAGTCGATAGCCGAAAGCTGACTAGTCCACTCTAGGTTATTCACCATGCTGGCAGCGTTCTCACCCTCAAACGAAAGGAAACGCGCAATCTGGCTACGCAGACGCTCAACCCAACCCTCCACAACATCGCGTGAATTCAAGACACGCTCAGATGTCTGACGGGGATCACCAATGAGACCGGTAGCACCACCCACCAGGCCAAAAGGTTTGTGACCAGCAAGCTGAAGGCGACGCATCAGCAGAAGCTGAACCAGGTGCCCCAGGTGCAAAGAAGCAGCGGTGGGATCATAACCGATATAGAAGTTGACGGTCTCTTCAGTCAGCGCTTTTTCAAGGGCATCCTCATCGGTACTGACGTGCACAAAGCCACGCCACTTCAATTCCTGCCAAATATTCTCAAAGGAATCGTCATTGTGCTGAGCTGCGAGAGTCTCTTCAGACACGGTTACTCCTGGTTAGTCATCAATAAAACGGTAGAAACTACCACCTCCAACCGTACCAGCTCAGTAGCCCAAGCACAGAAGTAGCGGGCATACTCAGCTGGCACGAAACTAAGAGGTGGCGCGGCAAGCTAATCTGCCAAGGGCTCCAAACCGGCAGGAAGCTCAGCACTAGCAATAAGCTTCAGACGCTGGGTGGGGCGGGTCATCGAAACATAGAGGTCACCAACCGAACCATTAGCGGCCCTAATAATATCCATTGGCTCAACAATAATGACGCTGTCGAACTCCAAGCCCTTGGCCTCCCACGGGGTCAGAATCAGCACCTGATGTTCCAAGGCTGAGGCACTTGTTCCCAACTTGCCCCGGTGCTCCTGCGCCAAAGCCAAGGCAGTCTGCTGATATTTGCCTTCAGCGACAATTACGCCAATCAGACCGCCAGCGGTCTGCTCAAGTTCCTGGCCCACAGCATCAAGTACCGACGGCAGAAGCTGGTCCTCCCCCACAATCTCAGCGGTAGGTGCCCAGCGGCCTTGGCGCACAGCCTTCGGAGCAGAAATACATAAACCAGCCGCCTGCGCTACAGCAACAGCCGCATCGGAAATCTGCGCCGGTGTTCGGTAGTTCACCGTTAGCTCCTCCAAGGTAAACCGCTCCCCCACAAAGGGTTCAAGGGCTCCTGCCCAAGAAGTAGAAGCCGCCGCAGACGAAGCCTGCGCGATATCGCCCACAACCGTGAAGGACTTCATGGGGCAACGGCGCATCAGCAAACGCCACTGCATCGGGGAAAGCTCCTGAGCTTCATCCACCACAACATGGCCATAAGCCCAGGTCCTATCAGCCTGGGCCGCGCGGGCTGCGGTCATACGCTCACCGCGTTCCTCGTTCATCTCCGCAATCTGCTCAGCAGTCACCACGCCATCAATTCCCATATCAGCAAGCTGCTGGTCAACGTTTTCCAGTGCCTTACGGGCATTCTCAAGGTTAGCCTGGTGGGCAGCCTCGGCTCGGGCCATCTGGGCCGCACCTGCGACCTGGGAAAAATCACCCAGCAACTCGGCGGCCTCATCCAGAAGCGGGACATCCGCCTCGGTAAAAGGCGCGGACGCAGGCCGTGCCAGTACATCGCGCTCCTGCTGGCTCAAAATACCGGCAGTTGCACTTTCAAGGTAATGCGGCTTGGAATACAGAGAACGTACCAGAGTCTCTGGTGATAAAGGCATCCAGGCAAGGTTAAGGGCGCGACGGACATCCATAGAACCTCGAACATCATCCTCAAGATAGGGACGGTCCACAGCATGGCCGGCTGCACGGTCCAGAGTCTCGTTCAACTGTGCGGTCAGCTCTTTCAGCAAGACCTTGACAAAAGTTTCGCGCGCCTGGTTATGAGGCTTACCGGTTGAGCGAGCGGTAGCCCTGGCCTGCTTGACCATAGCCGGAGTCAGAACAAGATCAGTAGAATCCACCGCCAGCCTGACCGGCTGATCAGGAACTTTCTGGCGGTCAGAGACAGCTTTTTTGAGCACCTCAGCCATGCGCAAATCGCCCTTGACCCCTGCGGCGCCAGGATCTTTTTCGGGTACAGCCTTAATCCCCGGGTAGAGGGTAGCCAACGAAGACATGACCACCCCGGTCTCACCGAGCGACGGAAGGACACGCTCGATATACCACATGAATGAAGCAGAAGGACCAACCACCAAAACACCCGCGTTATTCAGACGCTCCCGGAAGGTGTACAGCAGATAAGCCGCACGGTGCAAAGCCACCGCTGTCTTACCGGTACCCGGCCCGCCCTGAACTACACGCACCCCGGCCAGGTCAGCACGGATAATAGCGTCCTGCTCAGCCTGAATGGTAGCCACAATATCGCCCATACGGCCGGTGCGCTTACGATTCAAGGCCGCCAACAAAGCGCCTTCCCCGTGGAGCGATGCTTCAGCACCCTCATCGAGCATGGACGAATCCAAGACATCGTCCTCAAATCCGGTTACTTGACGGCCTTCCAGCATCAGATGGCGGCGACGACGCACCCCCTGCCGGTTAAAAGCTGTGGCCTGGTAAAACGTACCGGCCTCCGGTGCGCGCCAGTCAATGAGCAGCCGTTCGTGCGCTTCGGTGGCTAACCCAATCCGACCGATATAGCGCTGGCCACCTTCATCAAGGTCAAGACGGCCAAAAGCTAGACGATGATCAACCGCGTTGTACTGGGCCAGCCTGTCCTCGTAATGCTGGGCATAGGCATCTCGCTCAGAACGGTTCTGGTGGCTTCCAACAGCCTGATCCTTACGGGTATTTTTGAGTTTGCGCTCGTTAATCCCCCGTAGCTCGTCCAGCCGCTCATAGAGCCTGGCGACATACATGCGTTCCCCCACGAGCTCCTTCTCATAAGCCTGTTCGGCTAAAGCATCCTGGGAGCGATCAGTGGTGTTTTCAGTCAAGGCGGCACCCTCCATGGCAGGTAATTTCAGGCCCTCAATTCTACCCCCTCGCCCAGGCCTCACCAAAGCAAGGCCATAAAGGTTGACAGTTTGCCCATGCCCAAGCCCCGCTCCCCCTGCATGATGCTGGGGGAACGGGGCTAAAGCTATGCAACCTTATTCGGTTATTCCGAGACCAGTGAAAGAGACTCAAGACGGTGCGGAGCAAGAATCTCACGCCCGCCCAGGCCATCAAGCTCAAGGAGCACACCGATACCGGCAACCTTAAGGTCGGCCATCTTCATCAGGTGAGTAGCCGCTTCAAGCGTGCCACCGGTTGCCAGCAGGTCATCCACGATGAGAACACGAGAACCGGCAGGGATGTCGTCCTTATGAATTTCGATAGCCGCCTGGCCGTACTCCAAGGAGTATTCCTTCATGTAGGTATCGCGCGGTAGCTTACCTGCCTTACGAACGGTCATCACACCGGTCCCTGCAATGTAGGCAATGGCGGAAGCCATCAAGAAGCCGCGCGCTTCAACGCCGGCGACGATATCAAACTGCCCCTGAAAACGGGCTGCTATTTCTTCCATCGAAGCGCGGAAAACCTGAGGGTTAGCAAAAAGGGTGGTCACATCGTAAAAGAGGATGCCCTCTTTGGGATAGTCCGGAATTTGCGCACAAGCAGCGGGAATCTGCTCCGCAAGGGGCAGTGAAGAATCCACCAGCTCAATCATAAAAAATCTAACACCTTATACATATCAGCAGGGGGTACCTAGGAACCAGTGGCCAAGAAGCCTATTCCATAGGCCAGCACCCGTTTCTTAGGGGTACCCGCCAAGACTACCCCAACCATGAGTTAAGCCAGAAAGGGAGCTCAAGAAGCCGAGCTAGAAAAGCTCACCTGACCAGCTAGCCACTGGCTAGACGATTCACAATAAGTATACGCACTCACATTAAAACTGTTGCTGGACTATGTACCTATCATAGGCGGACAGCACCAAATCCAGGGAATGTGGCAGAGGCTCGGTAGCCCGGAAATACTCCACTATCACCGCAGCATGCCATCGAGCCCGCGCAGTAGCCTGCTGATCAGAGCCCAAGCAAATAATTTTTCCAGCCATCTTGAGCAGGTCGATCAGGCATTGCTCATGATCTAAAGCATAGGACCGGAAACTATCAAAAACGAGGTCGATTAACTCCGCTGCCTCCACCGGCAGGTAACCGACACAAGCTCTGCCATCGCAGATCACCGTGTTAGGAGCTGGCGGCTGCTGGGCGGCACGTACCAGCCCAACGGTTAATTCATGGGTAGAGTCCGTCAGCGTGAAAGGGTCGTTGGTGCCCGGTGATAGGGCGCGTACCCCCAACTCAACAATTTGCCCCTGGACAAATCGAATATCATTGTAATCGGTTCGAGAGTCCCCCAGTGAGCAAATAGCCTGAACGTCAGACTTCATCTTTTCTAGGGTTTCTGGTTCCAGCTCTGTATCAGAAAAAATCCATGCGATCCTTTGGCCCTCCACCAAGTGATCACCGGCCCTGACCAGTAGGCTGACAAAAGCCTGACTATCCTTAGTTTTCTCGGCAAGGACGACAGGCTCGATATCAACTACATAGCCACTATCAGAAGTGCACACCGGGTAGGAATAAGGCCAATTACTTCTCTCATCCTGACGAACACAAGTAGCGCTGCCCTTTTCACCAAACTCATTATTGCGGTCAATCAGCTTCAAATACTTACTCTGAACCGTTGTAGCAATAGTGCTGACCTGGATACCAGAGGCAATGTGGTTAATAAAATAAATGAGCACCCCTACACAGGCAAGTGCCAGAACCATCGAGAAATTCACGGCAATATGAGGAACAAAAGACTGCCCACTCACCGAGTTGTCAGCCCCCTGGACACTTCTCATCACCAAGAGACAGTACAAGAATGTTGAGGTGAAGGTTCCTAGAACCACCTGGTTGCCACGGTCAGACATGAAGTTTCTGACCAGGCGGGGGCCAAAGGAACTGCTAGCTGAACTCATCACAGAAATAGTGATAGAGAAAGCCATGGTTGCAACAGAAAGAACCGTTGACGCGATCGAGGAAAGAATACCGCGAGCACCTTCAGGGCCCACCGTAAAGAAGAGGAGGGTGGCATCTGCCGGCCCGTAGCCCATGGCCTGATCCAAGGCAACCAGGATTAAGGACAGGCCAATACCGCAGGCAATAAAGATAGACGGAACCATGATGAAGGAATCACGGAAGGCTCTCAGTCGATCAACTAAATGCAATTTTTCTCCCAAGCTCATGATAAAGGTTGCCGTAACTCCTCATCAGGCAGCTACGACAGTGACTCTTTAGCTTAGCTGATGAGAGTCTGACGCTGAGCAAAGATGCGCTGGGGTTCCAGTTCATGCTTAAGAGCTTCCAACTGTTGCGCCACAGCAGAAGGCGCAGTACCGCCCTGGGCGCTACGCGAATTCAGGGAACCCTCAACAGTCAGGACCTCACGAACACCGGCATGCAGATGGGGGGAAATTGCCCGGTACTCTTCATCGGTCAAATCCCACAGCTCACAGCCCTTAGTCTCGCAGACCTGCACAGCCTCACCAGCCAGCTCATGAGCCACACGGAAAGGCAGGCCCTCACGCACCAGCCACTCAGCAATATCGGTAGCCAGAGCAAACCCCTGGGGTGCAAGCTCAGCCAAACGATCAGTGTTAAAAGTAAGAGTAGCAATCATGCCAGAAACCGCAGGGAGCAGAACTTCAAGCTGGTCAATAGCATCAAAGACTGGCTCCTTATCCTCCTGTAAATCCCTGTTATAGGCCAGCGGTAGCGCCTTAAGGGTTGCCAGCAAACCGGTCAGATCACCAATCAGGCGGCCAGCCTTACCGCGAGCCAGCTCAGCGATATCGGGGTTCTTCTTCTGCGGCATAATCGATGAGCCAGTAGAAAAAGAATCGTGCAGGGTCACAAAAGAAAATTCCTTGGTCGCCCAGAGGATAATCTCCTCAGAAATACGCGAAATATCCACCGAAATCATGGCCGCAATCCAGGCGAACTCGGCGTAAACATCCCGTGAGGCAGTACCGTCAATAGAGTTATAGACCGCAGAATTGAAACCCAAATCAGTGGCCACGGCCTCAGGGTCAAGACCCAGGGATGAACCAGCCAGCGCACCAGAACCGTAAGGCGAAACAGCTGCACGCTTATCCCAGTCCAGCAGACGGTCCAGGTCACGCGAAAGAGCCCAGGCGTGAGCCAGAAGCTGATGAGACAGTAGCACCGGCTGAGCGTGCTGCAGGTGGGTGCGCCCGGGCATGGGCGCGTAGGGGTGAGCCTCAGACTGCCCGATAAGAGCATCAATCGTTGCCAGCACACCAGTGGCAATAATCGATGCGTGATCGCGCAGGTACATACGCCCCAGGGTAGCAATCTGGTCGTTACGGGAACGGCCGGCGCGGAGCTTACCGCCCAGGTCTGTACCGGCACGCTCGATGAGCCCCTTCTCCAGGGAGCCATGAACGTCCTCATCGGTTTCTGCCGGAACATAAGCGCCAGAACGCACATCAGCTTCAAGCTGGTCAAGCGCGGCAATCATGTCGGACAGCTCCTGCTCGGTCAGCAAACCAGCCTTGGCCAGAATACGAGCGTGGGCACGGGAACCCGCAATGTCGTAGGGGGCTAAACGCCAATCAAACTGGGTTGATTTGGAGAGAGCCGCGAGAGCTTCAGAAGGCCCGCCGGCAAAACGGCCGCCCCAGAGGGCTCCATCATTGGTTCCATGCTTTACATCAGTCATGAGGTTTTCCTGTTCTGGTGAAGTCAAAAAGTCTAAGTGCACAAAAGGTGCAGGAGGTCGCGCTGACTGCAAGCTGGCAGGCTCTGGCCTGAACCGGGGTGAGCGCCCCGCGCAAGAACCGCGAGAGTCAGCTTGTAGCAGCGCGTTCACTGCACCCAGAGCTGGGGGGGTATTCCTCGTCTTAGAGGCCTAGACGCTGGTCACGGGCTGAAGCGACCTTAGAAGACAGGCCGAAGAGCTCGATAAAGCCGCGAGCCATGGACTGGTCGAAGCTGTCGCCCTCATCGTAGGTTGCCAGGTTGAAGTCGTAGAGGGAGGTCTCGGAGCGGCGACCGGTTACTACCGCGCGGCCTCCGTGCAGGTCCATACGGATTTCTCCGTTAACCATTTTTTGGGTGTCGTTTATGAAAGCGTCAAGTGACTTCTTGAGGGGTGAGAACCACTGGCCGTCGTAGACCAGCTCGGTCCAGCGCTGGCCCACGGTCTTCTTGAAGCGGGCCTGCTCGCGCTCAATGGTAACGTTTTCCAGCTCCTTGTGAGCCGCAATCAGGGCCATGGCACCGGGAGCTTCGTAGATTTCTCGGGACTTGATGCCCACCAGACGGTCTTCCACGATGTCAATACGACCGATACCCTGGGCCCCGGCGCGCCGGTTCATGATCTCGATAGCCTGCAAAGGGGTAACGGCCTGACCATCAATCGCCACGGGGATACCTTCCTTGAAGGTAATGATGACGGTGTCGGGGGTGGGCGCGAAGGTCGGGTCGTCGGTGTAGTCGTAGACGTCCTTGGTAGGGCCATTCCAGATGTCTTCGAGGAAGCCGGTTTCTACCGCTCGGCCCCAGACATTCTGGTCGATGGAGAAAGGGTTCTTCTTAGTAGTGGCAATCGGCAGGTTGTTCTTCTCTGCGTAGTCAATTGCCTTTTCGCGGGTCAGAGCAAGATCACGTACGGGTGCAATGCACTTGAGGTCGGGGCCAAGGGTCTGGATACCCACCTCAAAGCGGACCTGGTCATTGCCTTTTCCGGTGCAACCGTGAGCAACGGTGCTCGCGCCGAACTGCTTTGCTGCGGCGACCAGGTGCTTGGTGATGACCGGCCGGGAGACGGCAGAAACCAGGGGGTAAGCGTCCATGTAGAGGGCGTTTGCCTTCAAGGCGGGCATGCAGTAGTTTTCAGCAAACTCGTCACGCGCATCGGCCACGTAGGCTTCGACTGCACCGCAGTCAAGGGCCCGCTGGCGGATTGTTTGGAGATCCTCGCCCCCCTGACCTACGTCTACCGCAACGGCGATAACTTCGGCACCCGTTGCCTCTCCAATCCAGCCGATGGCAACTGAGGTGTCGAGGCCGCCTGAGTAGGCCAGAACAATCCGCTCTTTCATGGTGCTCCTTGATAGTTGTTTGAGGGTGCGGGGATTCCACACATCTATAAATAATTATGCACTCTTAGACATAATTATTCAAATATGTTTGTGTGCGGAGCATGCACTGTCACTCTTCCCCAGCTACCAGTGCTTCAGAACCTAGAACCAGGAGATACCCCGCATGGCTAGAACCGATATCCATACCCCAAAGCATAATCACCCTCAGCAGGTAACTGAAAAGGAGGAAAAATGAGAGTCACAACTTCGCCTTGATACTGATTAAGCTCATCAGCCATATCCTGATAAGACTTCTTCGGAGCAATAACATAATCCACGTAGACAGTTCCGCACCCATCAGTGTTGATTTTTAGCTCTGTACTGGAAGTAGAGATACCACCGGTACCACTACGACTATTGAGCACTTCAGCAGAAACCAGGGTACATTCCTTATCCACCGGATGAGAACGACTATAGACGTTATAAAGAGAACCACCAATCATAAGAAAAAAGCTAGAAAAAATAATTAGAAAAAATAAAAAACCGACCCATTTACGAGGTTTCTTTTGACCATTTTTGTTCAATTCTTCTATATAAAAAATACCCATTTTTTACTTTCCAGACTGCACGCTAACCGGACGCAGAGTATCCGCGCTAGAAGAGCTTATACTCCCTGAGCCACCACTAACCATACTCTTGAATCCTTCATTCAATGCATCATTGATATTTAATGTTTTCTCTTGCGGTGTGACACTGTAATTGGCAACACCTAAAGCAAAGTCACCAGCGCGATCAACACCCACACCAGTCAATTGTGCAGGTACAGACCCACCAATATATTTCTCTCGTAAAGGCCTAATCCCCGGCGAAACACCAAACGGATCCGCACCACGAGCACCCAACAGATCCACACCAACACCAGCAGCCAAAGACACCGGCACACCACCGGCACACAGCACAGTAGGAACAGCAGCGGCGGGATCCCGCAGCAGCTTATACACTACAGAACCACCCGCACCCCGAAGCTGAACACGACGACCCAAACCGTCATAAACAAACTCAGAGACCCCAGCCTCAGAGTCCTCAAGCCGTACCAGCTGCCCAGCAGCATCATAGGTGTACTCATCGCACCAGTGGGGGGTGAAACTATAACAAGGTTTTACCACCTACCTAACAGGCTCAAGCGACCTCACACCATATGATGCAAGACTATTCCGATCTAACTGCATGTATTGCAAAATAAACTCAAACTTCTCACCTTGATGGGCATTCAATACCTCAGCAAGACGGGCCATATTAACGTTCTCAGGGCTTCTCACATCAGTGATAATAATCTTGCCACAATCAGCACTTTTAACCTCAACCGTAGCCGTAGGGGCACCCGCATTGAAATCTTGGATATGCCTGGCACTAGAAACAGTGCAAACTTTTAGTTCTCCTTCAACAAATTTATTCACCAGATAGTAACCTCCTTGTAGAAGAAAAAAGCTAATACTCACGAACAGAACTATCCAATTTATTATTTTTTTGTTTTGCCCCAAATTCTGTCGCTCCTAGAATGATTTACTAAGATTTTACTAAAATATTCTCTATCTGATAGATTTATTGATTTCTTTGCCAATACCTTTGAGAGTACCCTTCTTGACTGAATCCATTCCCTTCTTATTAAGATCATCCAGATTTCAGTCCCCAGGGCTTGTTCGTGATGCATAGTTAATCGCACCGGATGAATAGTCTTTAACTCTATCAAATACAAGATCAACTGGTCTGTTGCCTGTTTTTATCACGGGAGACAAGGCACCTGTGGCCGTGCCACCCACAAAAGAACTCACGCCACCCAAAACAGAATGATCCCCCTCAGCACTCAAATACGAATACTCATTCTGAATACCACCAGAAAGCACCTTACCCGCCTTCTGGTTCGCAAAATCAGCAAAGTACCTATACTTTCTCACCATCACAGGTGTACTCCAAGCGATCCCCATCAGGGCTAGCAGTACCCAGCAGGCGGCCTGCCCTATCATACCGAGCAGTAGTAACCCTACCCAGAGCATCACGACTAGAAACAAGCTGACCGGCAACATCATAGGTAAAAGTACTCACCGCACCGGTAGGGTCAGTGACCGAAGCGACCTGACCATCGGGGGTGTAGGTATAACGGGTTTTACCGCCTAGACCGTTGGTAGCGCAGATAAGCTGACCGGTACCACACCCAAAACGACGGCGGGGGCGCCCCATGCGCCCAACCCGACACACAAGAACACCGCCGCCAGATATCAAACAATAAGCCAGGGGGCCTACCGGTCCAAATCAAGACCCTCAACACCAACAATCATCATCGGGTTATACGGCAACTGCCAATACCCCACATCCACCGCCACCCGCTGACCAGCAAGAG
Organism: Rothia sp. P4278; assembly: GCF_048512945.1. Classification (NCBI taxonomy): domain Bacteria; kingdom Bacillati; phylum Actinomycetota; class Actinomycetes; order Micrococcales; family Micrococcaceae; genus Rothia; species Rothia sp. P4278. The sequence continues at coordinate 123,183 of NZ_JBLXXU010000005.1, read as the reverse complement.
CATCAATACGCTCAGCAACCTCAGCACGCCTCAACCCATACAACCGCCCATGGAACTCTACGACCCCACAATCAGCAGTCTTTACAGAGATATACGAACTTCCAGAATACGACTTAGTACGGCTATGCCCCACTCCGGCGGTCTCAATCGTGCACTGCTTCTCATAATGAAAGGCACGGTTAAAATGAGCCGAGAACAAAACCCAGGAAACCCCATAAACCATCGGGCTAAAAATAAGCACCGCAACAACCCCAGCAGCAATCCTGCCGCCAAGAGTCTTCGCCCGCCCCACACCTTCCTGCACAGGCACAGAACCTACAGACTTACTCACCAGAACCCTCCCTCACGCTCTCAACCATAACCCCCACAGACGCCTGCACACCCGAAGCACCAGAACCCAACAACCCTAGATCCCGCACAGCACCACCATCATCAAACCAACCGGCCGGCACCACACCCCAAAACGACGACAGCACCCCTGCACCCCAACCCGAACACACAAAAACACCGCCGCCGGCCCCTAGCTTCTTGAGCTACCACCAGCTAGAAAGTAAGGTTCTTTTCAATCAGCGCCCCGCGGCCTCAGGGCTACTAGTCCTGAGCAGTCATTAGCCCTCTAAAACTATAGTCCCAGCTAGTTCACGCTTAAGTATTTTTCCGGTCGGACCCAGCGGTAGCGACTGCCGCACTTCATAGCGACGAGGCCGCTTATAGGCTGCCAATTCTGCACGGGCCAGAGCATCAAGGGCCGCCACCAGTTCACCCATCTGCGCTTCATCAAGCTGCTCATGCGGCACAATCACAGCCACGACCTCCTCACCTACCCGGGGGCAGGGAACACCCACGACCGCGGCCTGCCTGACCCCAGAATGGATGTCGAGGACATCCTCGATCTCGCGCGGATAAATGCTATTTCCATTGCGCAGAATCATGTCTTTAAGACGGTCAACAATAAAGATATTGCCCTGCTCATCAATTTTTGCAACATCCCCGGTCGCAAACCACTCCCCCTGCATCACCTGCTGTGTTGCCTGGGGGTTGTTCCAGTAGCCAGCCATAACATTTGGGCCGGCAACCCAGAGCTCACCGGGCTGGCCCGCGCCAAGTTCTTGCCCCCTGCTATCAACAACTTTGACACGCACCCCAGGAAGAGCACGACCCACCGACCCGATGAGCAAGCCAAACTCCGCACGGTTAAAAGCCACCACGGGAGCAGTCTCGCTTAAGCCATAGCCCTCATAAATGGGAAAAGCTAAGATCTGCTCAATCTGCCGGTGAACAGAAGCGGGTAAAGCTGCCCCGCCAGATACGCCAAACCGGATAGTCCCCCGCAACTGGGCGGCCAGGGCAGGGTCAGTAGCCAGATAGGCGGCCCAAGCCCCATACATGGTTGGCACCGCGGCATAAACCGTGACCCCGGCGCTCGCGCACAGTTGTGCTGCTCCCCCCGATGTGAACTGCGGAAGCAGAGCAACGCTTGCACCGGCCGCAAAGACTGCATTCATGGACACCGTTTGACCAAAAGCGTGAAAGAGCGGGAGCCCGCCAAAAATAGTGTCGTCCCCCCTAAAACCAAAAACCTCTGCGCAGGCACGGGCGTTGGACAGCATATTCGCATGGGTTAAGGTCGCGCCCTTGGGGGCACCCGTCGTCCCCGAAGTGTAGAGCAGAACAGCGGGCGCGTCCAGGTGCACGGCTCTAGGCTCCCAGGGGCCTACCCTAGGAGCCGCAAAATCAAAGCCCAGACCAAGAATCTCAATCTTTAGCTCGCTGCCCAGGTGCCGACCGGTCTGCTCAGCTTGATCAGCAACCCGCGTGCCTTCGCCGGCGATCAAGAGCTTCGCACCAGAATCTTCAAGCTGGTATACAACCTCTCGTGAAGAGAGCAGAGGATGAAGCGGAACCGCAACAGCTCCCAAGGATACAAGAGCGTAGTAAAGAATAACCATCTCGGGAACATTGGGCAGAGCCAAAGCAACCCGGTCACCAGCAACTAGTCCCCGAGCTTCAAGCCAAAGCCGAGCCTGCCCAGTTCTTATGACAAGCTCCGCGTAGGTGAGCCCACCGCCTGCCCAGGTTAAAGCCACTGACTGGCTCTCAGCCCGGTCTGTGATCAGCGATGCAAGATTATGCTGTGCGGCTACGGCCTTTGCTGTGTGTGTCATAGATTCTGGTTACTTTCAGGTGAGCAGGAACTGGTAGCACACAACCTATTTTCCCACACCCGGCCATTCATTAAACTCCCTGTGCCCGGCAGGCCGCAAGAGTTGGCTGGTCCTGCACCCACCTGAGCTTGCTAACTGAAGCTCTTTTCTGAGAAAGTGAAGCTATGACAGTCCCAGATTCAAACCTGACCGATCAGGAACTAGAATTCCTCAATTCAGTTTTTGACTTGGCACGCGAGAATAAACCGGTAGCTCTCAAGTCTCTTTTTGACCAGGGGGTGCCGGTAGACCTCACCAACGCCAAAGGCGATACACTGCTCATACTCGCGGCCTACCACGAGCACACCGACATGGTCCAGTTACTCATCAACGAAGGCGCTGACCTTGACCGGCTCAATGAACGAGGTCAAACTGCTTTAGTCTGTGCAGCCTTCCGCAACAACCTTCCCATTGCCCGTATGCTACTGGATGCAGGGGCCGACGAGACGCTTGGCTCCCAGACACCAGCTCAGGTCGCTGAATTCTTCGACCTGGAAGAGATGAAAAAACTTTTCTCCTCATAAGATCCCACCACTTTACCAGCACCTCAGTAGACACAGGGGCGGTAGCTAGCGCACTACTAGCTACCGCCCCCACTCTTTGGCAGACACCGTCACCAGGCTAAGCCGCCCAATCCAAGAACAGCGAAGCTGCCGCTTGACCGCCCTGCGGATCCCTGGTAATCACCATGACGGTGTCATCACCAGCGATAGAGCCTAGAAGAGGTTCCAGCCCGGCTTGGTCAATAGCAGATGCCAGGAATTGGGCCGCCCCCGGCGGGGTCCTGAGAATCACAAGGTTGGCTGAAGCTTCGGCTGTAACCAGGAGTTCCTTAAAGAGGGAGACCAAGCGGGCATCGGGGCCGTCCTGAGAGCTACGGCGCACCGGGTGGTTAGGAACCGCATAAATGAGGCCAGATTTATCGTCACGCACTCGTTCAGCGCCGATCTCTACCAGATCGCGGGAAAGAGTAGCCTGGGTAACCTTGAGACCGTCGTCTACCAAAAGCTGGGCCAGCTCAGATTGCGAGCGCACGCGGTGCGTTTGAAGCACCTCGATGATTCGGGCTTGTCGGGCTGTTTTTGTGGATGGGATTGCCATGATTACTTCTCTTCGTTGAGGGTTAAAGCTACTGATGGGAGCGATGTTCGTCTATCTTCTGCCAGGCCTGATTCGACCAGGAGGAAGGTCATGAGAGCCTTCTGAGCATGCAGGCGGTTTTCCGCTTCATCGAAGACAAGGGATTGGGGGCCATCGATAACGTCTGCGGTGACTTCATAGCCACGGTAGGCCGGGAGGCAATGCAGGAAGATTGCTCCGGGGGCGGCTTGTGCCATGGCCTTGGCATCGACGGTGTAGGGGGCAAAGATGCGGGTTCGTGCTTCTTTTTCGTCTTCTTGACCCATGGATACCCAGGTGTCGGTGATTATGACATCGGCGCCAGAAAGGGCTTGGTCCATATCGGTAGTCACGAGAACTGACCCACCGGTTTCGGCGGCTCGTTGCTGGGCTTCCTGGGCGATTGCGGGAGCTGGCAGGTAGCCTTCGGGGCCTGCAATGCGCACGTGCATGCCGGCGGTTGCGCACCCCAGGAGGTAGGAGTTAGCCATGTTGTTGGCGGCATCGCCAAGATAGGTCACTGTTTTGCCAGCCAGCTGGCCCAGGTGCTCACGGATAGTGAGCAGGTCAGCCAGAATTTGGCAGGGGTGGTAATCATCGGAAAGAGCGTTGATAACGGGTACGCGGGAGTAGCGGGCCATTTCTTCCAGCCCGCTCTGGGAGTAGGTCCGCCACACGATGGTAGAGACCATACGGGAGATGACCTGAGCGGTGTCACAGATAGATTCCTTGTGCCCGAGCTGGGCTTCACCGGGGTTGACGATGAGCGGGTTTCCGCCCAGCTCTGCCACGCCAGCGTGGAAGGAAAAGCGGGTGCGGGTAGAAGTCTTGTCGAAGATGACGGCAACTGTCTGCGGGCCAGCTAGTGGCTTGTAGCCGTAGCGGTTAGCTTTCATGGTTGCTGCTAGGTCAAGAACTCGGGCTTGTTCTTGCGGGTTGAGGTCGGTGTCTTTGAGGAAGTGGCGGACCATTGGCTCTCCTTGGCTAGCGTGGCGGTCAACGCCACAGAGTATCAATTATATGCATATTTTTTGATACTTATGCATTTGGGTGAATAGTGTTAGAGCTTACGTGCCTGAGCAAGAATTATGGGGAACTCAGCAGTGAATTCTGCCAGTTCTTGATCGGTAATCGTCAGAGCCGGCGCGATACGCACGGTGCGGGCATCTGGGGCGTTTACAATGAAACCCGCTGAACGAGCCGCTATCACAAAGGCAGGAGCCAGAGGGTTGCCCTGCTCTGTTGCTGAGTCTGTAAGAACAATCCCAATCAGCAAGCCATCTCCGCGGCTTGTTGCTACCCCGGGGACCTGCTCAATAGCTGCGCGGAACCGGGTTCCACGCTGGCTGGCAGCCTCAAGTAAACCTTCATTTTCAATGGCCTGCAAGGTCGCTGTTGCCGCTGCGGTGGCCAAGGGATTACCGCCAAAGGTCGTTCCGTGCATACCTGCTTCTAGGGTCTGGCCGGCATCAGGCCCAACAGTGAGCACCGCTCCAATAGGGAAGCCGCCGCCCAGCCCCTTAGCCAGGGTAATAACATCGGGTAGCTCTTGCCCCGTCAGTTCACGCGAGTGGGCAAACCAGCGACCGGTGCGACCCATACCGGTCTGGACTTCATCGACCATGAGCAGGGCACCGGCTGACCGGGTGAGTTCCCTAGCACGCTGGAGATAGCCTTCGGGCAGGGGCAGGACACCGGCTTCCCCCTGAATAGGTTCAACGATCAGGGCCGCGACATGATCGGACAGGTTCTCTTCGAGAGCCTCTATAGTAGCGGGGATATGTTTGATGCCAGCTGGTAGCGGTTCGAAAGGCTCACGGTAGGCAGGCTTGTGAGTCAGCGCCAAAGCGCCCAGGGTACGCCCGTGGAAACCGTGTTCCAGAGCCAGAATGGTGCCCTTACCCCGGACGTTACCGTAGCGCCGAGCCAGCTTGTAGGCGGCCTCATTGGCTTCGGTACCCGAGTTGCAGAAGAATACCCGACCGTCCTGCGCCCCCAGGTAACCCAAGAGACGCTGAGCCAGTCCCACCTGCTGCGGTGTGGTGAAGAAATTAGAGACGTGCGCTAGCTGAGCAGCCTGCTCGCTCACAGCCCTGACCCAGGCGGGGTGAGCATGACCCAGAGCATTCACCGCGATACCACCCAAAAGATCCAGGTAGGTACGGCCCTCGGCATCTGTGACCCGCGACCCGCTCCCCCGCACCAATACAAGAGCGGGCTGGCCAAAGACCCCCAGCATGTCGTGGGCGTACTCAGTGATCAGTCTTTCTTGGGTCATGGTCTTTCTTTCCAACCGTCAGGGTGTATCAGTGTGGTTCCGGAAGCAGAGGCTAGTAGGTCAGTGGCTGTACTTGAAAATCGGGAGCGGGGTGACGCCAGGCGACGTCCTCAACATCATCGGGGATGAGCTGGGTGCCGATGCCGGTGTCCGTAAAGATTTCCAGCAGGGGTGAGTGTGGCAGGCGACCATCCACAATGGTTGCTTTCGGAACCCCCTGCTCCACAGCTTGAAGGCAGGCGGCCATTTTGGGGATCATGCCCGAAACCAAGGAGGGGAGCATCTGACGGAGCTCGCTCACTTTCAAGGAGCTAATCAGGGAGGACCGGTCAGGCCAGTTAGCATAGAGCCCCTCAACATCGGTCAAAATAACCAGTTTCTCTGCCCCCAAGGCGGCGGCCACTGCGGCGGCGGCGGTATCGGCATTAACATTCAAGATTTCTCCCGTCAGTCCAGCCAAGCCGTGGCTGTGATCGGGGTACTTATCGGGGTCAGATATCTCGGGAGCTACCGAAGAAATCACCGGAATCTTACCTGCCTCAATCATGGACATCATCGCGGTGGTGTTGACCCCTACTACCTCACCCACCAAGCCCAGGTCTACTTCCTGGCCGTCCACCTGGGTGGTAATCCTGTGTGCCCGCAGGAGGCCACCGTCTTCACCACTCATGGCTACCGCAAAGGGTCCGTGACTGTTGATAAGTGATACCAGTTCACGGGCGACCTGGCCGGTGAGCACCATCCGCACCACATCCATAGCCTCGGGAGTTGTGTAGCGTAGCCCCCCGCGGAACTGGCTCTCAATCCCGAGCTTATCCAGCATGGCAGTAATCTGAGGCCCACCACCGTGAACCACCACCGGGCAGATGCCGATGGTGCGCAAGAAAACCATGTCTTCGGCAAAGGCAGCCCTGAGGTCATCAGAAATCATGGCATTGCCACCGTATTTGAAGACCATGACCTTACCCCGGAACTGCTGGATCCAGGGCAAGGCCTCCATAAGAGTCTTCGCTTTTTCCTGGGCTGTTTCAAAACGGGCCTGGGCGTTCTTCTGCTCTGCCATGGCTTTCTTTCTGGGGAGTCGGATGCTGGTAAAAACGGATGTGCTGGTCTTGAGGCTCTCTGGATCAAAATCTCAGACGCTAGCTAGAATAGGCCGAATTTTCGTGCACATAGTCGTGAGTGAGATCGTTAGTCCAGATAGTGGCTTCGTGTTCGCCAGCGGCCAGGTCAATCTCTACGGTGACCTTGCGGTCAGCCGCCAAATCAACCAGCTTGCGGTCCTGACCAATACCACCACCGGTGCAGACCTGAACACCGTTGATCAGGACATTGACGTTCTCGGGGGCAAAGTCTGCTGAGGTTGTACCGACCTCCGATAGAATTCGGCCCCAGTTGGGGTCATTGCCAAAGATAGCGGTCTTGAAGAGGTTGGAGCGGGAAACCGCGCGGGAGACCTCCTCGGCCTCTTCTTCGGTAGCGGCGTTGAAGGTGCGGACGTGGATGTCGTGGCTAGCACCCTCCGCATCACCAATCAGCTGCAGGGCGAGGTCCTGGCAGACCTTGGTCAGAGCCTCGGTAAAGCCGACTAAATCGGGCACAAGTCCAGAGGCACCAGACCCCATGAGCACTACGGTGTCATTGGTGGACATACACCCATCAGCATCAGCCCGGTTGAAACTCAAACGGACGGCTTGGCGCAGGGCGGTATCAAGGTCTTCAGGTGATAAGACGGCATCGGTGGTCAGTACTACCAGCATGGTAGCTAACCCGGGGGCAAGCATGCCCGCCCCCTTGGCCATACCGCCGATCAGATAGTCACCACCCTGCTCCACTTCAACGCAGATGGCCGCCTGCTTGGGGACGGTATCGGTGGTCATAATTGCCTCTGCGGCGGCCAAAGAATCGGATGGGCTTACCCCCAGAGCCCTAGCGGCTTGCTCACTGCCTGCCAAGAGATTATCCAGGGGGAGCCTCTGCCCGATCAGCCCGGTGGAGCATACCAACACGTCACCGGCAGAAATGTTGAGCAAATCGGCCACATGCTCAGCGCTGGTGTGAGTGTCTTGGAAGCCAGGAGCACCGGTGCAGGCGTTAGCCCCACCGGAGTTGAGCAGGACCGCATCAACCCGTCCATCGCCGACCACCTGCTGACTCCACAGCACCGGCGCAGCCGCAAACCGGTTGGTAGTAAAAACGGCAGCAGCGTTCTTCAGCGGCCCGTCATTGACCACCAAGGCAACGTCCTTTTTGCCTTCAAGAGCGCTGATACCAGCGCTCACCCCGGCAGCACGGAACCCGCGTGCCAAGGTCACGCCCTGGGTGATAACCCCTTCGAGCTGGTGCTGGGTTGCGCTCACGGTGCAAGTCCTTCCTGCAACAGGCCCGCATCCTCCGGCAGACCCAAAGCAATATTCATGGATTGAATGGCACCTCCTGCAGTGCCCTTGGTCAGGTTGTCAATCACGCTGGTGACGATGACTCGACCGGCGTGGGTGTCAAAGGCTAGCTGCATTTCTGCATGGTTTGAGCCCTGAACGCTTTTGGTGGTGGGCCACTTCCCCTCGGGGAGCAAATGAACAAAACGCTCCACCTCATAGGCTTTAGCCCAGGCCTGCCGAAGCTGTTCCTCGGTAACACCGGGTTTGACCTTTGCGGTGCAGGTAGCAAGGATTCCCCGGGGCATGGGTGCCAGTGTGGGGGTGAATGAAATCTGAACCGGCTGACCGGCCACCGCAGACAGTTTTTCTTCGATCTCAGGGGTATGCCGGTGGGCACCGCCCACACCGTAGGGACTCATGGACCCCATAATCTCGGAAGAGAGCAGATGCGGTTTGAGGCTCTTACCTGCACCTGAGGTGCCCGAAGCCGCAACGATCACAAGGTCCTGCGGTTCAAGTAAGCCAGTGGCAAAACCGGGGGCTAGAGCCAGCAGCGAAGCTGTGGGATAGCAACCTGGGACGGCAATACGGTTGACTCCCACTAGCTGGTCACGCTGTTTCTGCCCGCAGGTAAAGGGTAACTCCGGTAGCCCATAGGGCCAGGTGCCAGAATGCTCAGACCCATAGAATTTGGCCCAGGCCTCGGCGCTATCAAGCCGGTGGTCAGCCCCGGCATCAATAACCAGGGTGCTCTCGGGTAGTTGTGAGGCTATCTCAGCGCTAGCCCCATGAGGGAGGGCCATGAATACAGCGTCGTGTCCGCTCAGTGCCTGGACGGTTGTATCAGCAACTATCAGATCAGCGTAAGCTCGCAGGTGAGGGGCTAGATCCCCCAGAGGCTGACCTGCCGATGAGTGCGCGGCAACAGTTTTTACCTCAACCTGCGGGTGGGTGGCTAGGAGCCGGAGAATCTCGCCACCAGCATACCCGGTGGCTCCGGTGACAGCTACGGTAATAGTCATAACACCATCATTGCATGTTTTTGCATACCAGTAAATATTTATTCATAATCTATGGGTGTATGACTTCCTTACCCCATCTTCTTCATACCCGCCTTGCCCTGGGAGTAGGCTAAAGATATGACTTCTCAGACCATGACAGCTATCCAGCTTCACAGCACAGGAGGCCCCGAGGTCCTCCAGCTCAACCACCTTGCTACCCCGACCGCCGCACCCGGGCAGGTTCTTGCAGAAACCATCGCAACCGGTGTGAACTTTATTGAAACCTACCAGCGATCAGGCATCTACCCTGTGCCTCTGCCCTTCACCCCAGGCTCCGAGGCCAGCGGCCGCGTGGTAGCGGTAGGCCAAGGAGTTACCGAATTTCAGCCGGGCGACTTGATTGCAACGGCCAGCGCCACCGGCACCTACGCCCAATTCTTCACAGCTGCTGCCGAACTCTGCCTACTAATCCCCGAGGGCATCGACCCGGTTGAAGCCGCGGCTCTCCCCCTCCAAGGTATGACAGCCCACTACCTCATCAACTCCACCTACCCCGTCCAGGCAGGTGAAACCGTGCTCTTCCACGCCGGAGCTGGTGGAGTAGGCGGCATTGCTATCCAGCTCCTCAAAGCCAAGGGGGCAACCGTCATCACTACGGTATCCAACGACGAAAAAGAAGCCATTGCCCTGGCCCACGGCGCTGACCATGCCCTACGCTACGAAGGTTTTGCTCAGAAAGTCCATGAGCTCACCGACGGAAAGGGTGTGGCCGTAGCCTACGACGGGGTAGGGAAAGACACTTTTACTGATTCCCTCAAGTCGCTTGCAATCCGAGGTATGGGCGTGCTCTTTGGTGGGGCTTCTGGCCAAGTGCCGCCCTTTAACCTCCAAGAGCTCAACTCCCTAGGCTCACTCTTTATCACTCGACCTACCCTCGCCCACTACTCACAAAACCGAGAAGAAGTCACCTGGCGTATGGGCGAACTCTTCCAAGCAATCCAGGCTGGCCAGCTCAAGCTCAGCATCGACCAGACTTTCCCCTTAGCTGACGCAGCCCAGGCCCACCGCTACCTTGAAGCCCGCAAAACCAGGGGCAAAGTCTTACTGGTACCCTAAGCACATCAAGACTGAGGCGGGGCCCCTAGTCACTCGTGGCTAGGGCCCCGCCTCAGTACGTGTATTGGCTAGCGGCTTGGCCTCTAATCGATAAACTCTTCATCTTTACGTTTACGGATGAGCATGAAGGTTGCCACAAACCCAGCACCAAATACTAGGATGGCCCCGCCCAGGCGAAGCATGGCCGAACGCTTCTGTGAGCTCACGGTGTCTTCCGTAACCGGCACCAGGCTACCTTCTGTACCCGTACGCACAACAATTAGCTCCGTATCAGAAGTCTGAGCCAAAAGGGCATCGACTCTCTGGGGGAAGTCAGCACTCACTCTCCCGGTCTGAGAACCGCGGAATTTAACGGAATCCCCCGGGTTCACGCTGGCGGGGTCAGCCACATCTGACACAAAAGTTTTACCGGCCATAGCAGAATCATCGGGGAGCTTGCCAGAGTAGATAGCGACGTTCTTATCGCTCTGCAGATCAGGTGTCACATCATCGATTGCTCCGCTAATAACCCAGGAACGATTCTCATAGCCCTCGTTGGCTCGGGCCTCGTTGAAGGTACGTACACCGCCAATGAGCAGGATAAATGCAACTACCGAGACCAGCAGCATAATACCGGCTGCAGCTAGCTTAGATCTAAGAGAGCCGCGGGAATCAGCATCGTCCTCTTCACCGTCCTCAGCGAAAGTAAAAAAATCTGATACCTGTTCCTCGTCCTCAACAATATCCCGGTTCTCTGGCATGCCCTGGTCCCTCTCATCTTTCTGCAAAGCCCCTATGTTAGGGGCATCATAAAGCCTACTTCTGCAAGCCTACAAGTCACAGCTAAGGCCCCGCAAACTGCGGTGGCTTTATCTCACACTGATATGAAAACCCCCGCCCTTACCGCTAGGACGGTTAGGGCGGGGGCATCTACAGGCCTTCTCGGCTACACGATTCTAAGCGCGCTGAACCGCCCCAAAACGCTCAAGAGCTAGAGCTACACCGGCTTCTCGTGCTTCACTTGCCTTATCAGCAGTCAGAGTACGATCCGGTGCACGGAAGCGCAAGGCAAAGGCAAGCGACTTATAGCCTTCTTCGATGCCGGCGCCTCGGTAGTCGTCAAAGACACGAACGTCTTCAAGCAAATCGCCCGCGCCCTCAGCCAAGGTGGCGGCTAGATCGGCGGCAGGGATATCAGCCTTAACGATGAGGGCTACATCCTGGTTAGCAGCAGGGAAACCGGAAATACCGGTGGCCTGCACAGCCTGGCCTGCCTCAGCCAGCAGAGCGGTGAAGTTCAGCTCGAAAGCGCTGGTGCGCTCAGGCAGGTTACGCTGAGCCAGCAACTTGGGGTGTAGTTCACCCGCGTAGGCTACGACCTGCCCCTGAGAGTTACTCAATACAGCGGTACGTCCGGGGTGGAAGGCCTGATGCTCGCCGTTAGCGACGGTGAGCTTGACACCTGCAGCATCGGCCACCAGCAGCACAGAGTCCAGAGCATCACGCCAGTCAAAGGCTCGGGCAGTGAGCCCGGGGGCATCCTCGTGCTCGGCACCGGCGAACATACCTGCGATGTGGCGAGGCTGGTCGGGAATACCGGCGTTGAGATCAGCAAGTACTTGATCATCAGGCTTAGCACCCAGACCGGGGATGGAGGCCGAGCCAAGCTGGGGCCCGGGGATAAAGACATGACCGGTTTCGTAGATCGCAAGGTTCTTGAGACCGCGTGAGAGGTTACGTAAAAGAACCTCGGTCAGACCAGGCAAGAGAGAGCGGCGCATCCAGCCCTGGGCGGAGGAGATGGGGTTAGCCAGGCGGATTGAATCAACCTCTTCACCGGCTACGGGGCTGGCCCACAGGTTGTTGTCTTCATCGGAGACAAAGGGGTAGGCAAAGACCTCGGTCAGGCCCGATGAGGCAAGGGCGTTCAGTGCCCTGCGGCGCAGGGTCTGCTCCACGGTATAGCCGCGCCCGGGAGGGGCAACGGGCAGGGTGGAGGGAATCTGGTCGTAGCCAACCAGACGGGCGACTTCCTCGGTTAGGTCTTCCTTATCGCCCAGGTCGGTACGCCATGAGGGTACGGTGACCAGGTAAGCATCATCGGTGGTTTCAACGCTGGCACCGATTTGTTCTAGGGAACTGACAATCTGTTCCTGGGTGTAGTCAATGCCAATACGGCCTGCGGTGTAGTCCTTGGGCAGGGTGATAAGGGTAGGTTTATAGGCTGAGCCAGTATCGGTCACCCCTTCTGCCACCTGGGCACCAGCCAGCTCAACCAGCAGATCTACCGCGCGCTGGGCGGCGGCGGCCTGAATCAGCGGGTCAACGCCGCGTTCGAAGCGTTTGGAGGCCTCAGAAGGTAGCTTGTGGCGGCGGGCGGTGCGAGCAATAGAAACCTCATCGAAGCGGGCAGCTTCGATCACGATGGTGCTGGTTGAGTCGGTGACCTCGGTGGAGGCACCGCCCATGACACCAGCCAGACCGATGGGGCCGGAGTCATCGGCGATGAGCAGGTCCTCGGCGTGCAGGTCGCGGTCTTTGCCATCCAGAGTGGTGAGCTTCTCCCCCGCCTGGGCACGGCGCACGGTGATACCGCCTTCCAGCTTGTCTGCATCGTAGAAGTGCAGGGGCTGGCCGGTTTCAAGCATGACGTAGTTGGAGATATCCACCGGCAGTGAGAGTGAGCGGATACCGGCTAGGCGCAGTCGAGAGGACATCCAAGGGGGTGTCGGCGCGGCCGGGTTAACCCCGGTGACGGTACGGGTGACAAAGCGGGTGCAACCCTCCTTGCCATGAATGGGGGCTGAATCGGTCAGCCTGACAGTCAGACCAGCATCGTTTGCCGCCGGTGCCTTGGCGGCCAGTTCCAGCACGAAGTCCTTGAAGTCGCTACCGGTCGCATGGCAGTACTCGCGGGCAATGCCGCGAATAGAGAAACCGTAACCACGGTCCGGGGTCACATTGACCTCTGCTGCCTGGTCGTAAAGCCCCAGCAGTTCCATGGCATCTGAGCCAACCTCGGGGTCAAGCCCCAGGGTGGAGAGTACCAGAATACCGTCATGGTCTTCGCCAATGCCCAGCTCACGCACGGAGGCAATCATGCCAGCAGACTTGTGGCCGTAGGTCTTACGGGCGGTGATAGCAAAGCCCCCGGGCAGAACAGCACCGGGCAGGGTAACAACAACCTTGTCACCGGGCTTGAAATTGTGGGCACCGCAGATAATGCCCTGCACGCCAGATTCCTCGATACCCTTACCGGTCAGGGTCTGTTTCTGCCCCTCGGGGACCACACGCACCTGGCACCAGTTAACGGTCTTGCCGTTGGAGTGAGTCTCGGGCTCCATGGACAGCACCTGACCAACCACAATCGGGCCAGTCAGATCATCGGTGGGGCGGTGAACGTCTTCTTCTTCAAGGCCAACCTTAACCAGGGTAGCCATAAGATCTTCGGCGCTTGCGTCGGCCGGGACGGGCGCGTATTCACGCAGCCAGGAAAGGGGTACTCGCATGGGTTAAATCTCCATCTTGAACTGCTGTGAGAAACGGACGTCGCCTTCAATCATGTCGCGCATATCGCTTACGCCGTTACGGAACATGAGGGTGCGCTCAATACCCATGCCAAAGGCAAAGCCGGAGTAGACCTCAGGGTCAATACCAGCGGCGCGCAGGACGTTGGGGTTGACCATGCCACAGCCACCCCACTCAATCCAGGCTGGGCCGCCCTTGGCATCGGGGTGCCAAACATCCAGCTCAGCTGAGGGCTCAGTGAAGGGAAAGTAGTTAGGGCGCAACCGGATTTTAGCCTCTGCACCGAACATAGCTCGAGCCATATGCTCTAAGGTGCCCTTGAGGTCAGCCATGGTTAGGCCCTTATCTACGGCAAGGCCTTCAATCTGGTGAAAAACCGGGGTGTGGGTGGCATCGAGCTCGTCGGTGCGGTAAACCTGGCCGGGGCAGACCACGTAGAGAGGCAGGTCACGTTCCAGCAGGGAACGCATCTGCACCGGTGACGTGTGGGTACGCAGCATGAGGTGGGCCTTGGTCGGTTCCACGAAGAAGGTGTCCTGCAGTTCGCGGGCCGGGTGATCCGGTTTGAAGTTGAGGGCATCGAAGTTATACCACTCGGATTCCAGCTCGGGGCCGTCGGCGATTTCCCAGCCCATGCCAATAAAGATGTCGCACATCTGCTCTTGCAGGACGCTGATGGGGTGGCGGCCACCGATACGGCGGCGGGGAGTGTGGGCGGTGACGTCTACGGCTTCTTCTACCAGAATCCTGGCATCGCGCTCTTCTTCAAGCTGGGTATTACGGGCTTCGAGTGCCTTAGCCAGTCGGCCACGGGCCTGGCCCATGAGCTTACCAACGTCAGCCTTGTGTTCTTTACCCAGATCACGCATCTGCTTATTAGCTAGGGTAAAGCCGCTCTTATCGCCGGTAAACTCTAGACGAACCCGCTTGAGGTCTTCAAAGGTGGGGGTCTTCTCAGCAATATCGGTCAGGGCTCGGTCAAGTTCAGCCCGGAAGGCTTCCTCAACGGTAGCTAGGCCCCGCTGCGGGTCTGTCTCTAGAATTGCGCGGATATTGGCCAGGACCTGAGAGGGTGTGGGGTTTTCAGGTATCTGGTGCAAAGGATCAGTCATAGAAGCTATCTCTTCACGTCGGTTGGGTAGGGGCACTAGGCCCAAATCATCAAGGTATAAGTCTAGTGCAAATACTGTGTTGGTGCTGGCTCCCCTATCGGGAGGCCGGCGCTCTGCTCACCACGGTTCTGCAGAGGGTGTCTGCAAAATCTGGGGCTAGGTGGTGGTCTAGCTGCCGGTAGTTGGCATCAGAGATCAAAGGGTTATCCCAGCAATTCAGGCTTGACAGGTTCTTATGATTGCTGAGGCCAGCTGTGCTGGTTAACCATGGTGAACTTATGACCGGCCTTACTGCAGGAAATCGCCAAAAGGCGCTCAAGCGCGTGGGCCACCGTTGAATCCTTTTGGCCCTCTTCAACCGGGAAATGCTCTGCCGTAAGCCCTAGAGAGAAAATAGGTTGCAAAGCATCCACCCTTGCCCAGAACATACTACCTGCCGGGAACATAAAGTCCTTGTTCTTGGGAAGCTGACCCCAGTTGTTCTTCCAGGTCAGTGCCTGGGCAATCGGGTAGTTAGTAGACCAGTTCCAGGAGTTTACAACCGATGGGTGAGGAAAAGGAGCCACCATACCCACCCGATCCGAGGCCAAAGCACCGATGATCTGCTCTACTGCCTGGCGACTGGGCAAAAGAGAATCAAGAATAAAGACCAGCCAGTCGTCAAGATCCGCGCTGTGGGGGGATTTTTTACTGTGGAGGTGAAGGACCAGGTCATAATCTTGATGTTCCTGGGCAAAGACTACAAACTTAGGCATGATGTCCCGGCCCCGGTTTTCAGCGATTTTTACTCTGGCATCGGGGAACCAGCCTTCGATGGCCTGGAGCTTAGCAAGCGTGTTCGTGGAGATATAGAGGTCATAGGGCTGGGGCACATGTTCGAGATACTTTTTGATCACCGGGCAAGATTCCAGGTAAAACATGTGGATGAAGACCGCTATACGGGGGAGCCGGCTCAGCGGCTTCTCCGATGCCAGAGCGTTGGGGTCAACATATTGCACGGAAGCTTTCTGTCTGCTCCTGCAGGGAGCCAAGGGGGGACTTTTGCGCTTTGCTACCCAGCCGGGCAACTTTTTGGAATCATACTGCCGAATTTCGGCCAAAGGTGAAGAAAGAGCTAGATCCTCGATAGCCCTGAGAACTTTGATTTCGTCACCGGGGTAGCGGACCAGGTGGGCGATGAAAGGGGTCGTCATAAATCTCAAGGAATCAAGAGACTGAACCCAGCTCCTTTGACAAGGCTTGATAGCCATGACCTCGGCAGCCGAATCTGTCGTTCTTGGTTCTGAGCCTTGGGCCGGGTCTAGGGGATTCACAGCTACCTGAGCAAAACCCCAATGGTAGATGGGGCCCAGAGCTGAGTAAGCCTTACTGTATACCGGGGTGCTTTGGATAGCCTGTTTACAGGTCCCAAGGATCTGAACCTGCAGAAGATGCTTGAGGGGTCTTAGCCAGGCTAGGCGCTCCCCCAGCTGAGAACGGAGAACAGAGGGCTTATGGGCACCAGCAGGCAGCAGATCCAGCAACTCATGAGCGTATCTCTTGGAGCTGCCGATAGTAGCTACAAACTCCTTCCGTCGCCCTTGCTTCTCCGGGGTGTCACTCATCACTAGTTCCAGAGCCTGCTCAGCCATTGAGTCGCTATCGTAGGGTTCCACCAACTGACCCACCCAGGCAGTCTCAGCACTGAAGATATCTAAAATACCTAAGTCGGAGCGGTAGGCAACCATAGCCAGGCCCTGGCCCAGAGCATCAATAGCAGTTGTTGGCCCCGGGTCTTGGCGGGAGGTCAAGAGATAGGCGCTCGAAATCGCATACCAGGTGTGGGAGTTAGCCACATAGCCAGGTGTGATCAAAGGCAAACCTTGCTGTCGGGCCTCCTGGGCTATCTCAAGCGCCCAGGCAGATAGCTCACCTAACCAGATGAAAACTGATTTAGGTTCTCTGGCCAGAATCTTCCAGGCCACTTCAATAAATAGGTCAAATCCCTTTCGCCGGTCCCCGTACCCAGCCGATATATATATGTCCCCTAGGGTCCGGTGCCTTGCCAGTTCAAGCCGTAACCGGTTGGCTTCTTTATTGCTGACAGAGTGTTCTTTGATGCTTGGAACCACAACGGAACTCTTGCTCGTGGGCTCCAGCTCATGCTGATAACTTAAGCGGACAGCCTCGGTGGCAAAGACCAGGTGAGGCATCTGTTGGAGAGCTGGCATTAAAGAGTTCTGCCTGACATAGTCCGGCATTTCATGGATCAGTGCCAGTGAGAACTCTCTGGCGGATTCTGGACCTTCAGATAAGAGTTGCACGCCCCAGCAGGTGTTGGCTATCACCGGAGTTTTCGGAGGCAGTGCTTCTAAAATTTCTTGAACGTCCCAGCCCTCTTCACAGATGTAGGTCGGGTACTTTGCGCGGTACTGTTCGTAAAGCTCTCCCCCGTTCCTCAGCACCACCAGGGGCTGATAACCTAACAATTTCAGTGCACTGAGTAATTCAAGCAGAAGTAAGGGGGCACCTGCCTTGTGGACATCATTGCCCAAGACAAGTAGGGGGCAGGGGCGGGTGTGAAAATCTTTGAGAACTTTTTCTCCCGTCAGCCCGGCAGGTATCTGGCGGGGACGGGTGTGATAGCCAAGGGGTCTACCTCTGAGGATATAGTGGTGGCCCGCGTAAGTACTTTCCAGAGGCATATAGCAACGCTTATAAAAGTTAATGTCCAGCTCCGCGTTGGGGGAACGGCCCTCCCTGTCTCCGCAGAAGATAAAATGTTCCCAGGGGCTACCCTCATAATTGAGAACATCGGTGTAGGTCCTGAGGTAGTAGTCCTCATCAAAAATGCCGTCTGGGACTTCTGGGTTCAGGGCCCCCCAGGGGGAGCTTGATAGATTTTCCATATTTATCTTGCCTTTCTGCCTGCACCTTATGATCTTCAAAGCCCCTGATAAAGGCAGGGTTTCTCACATGGTACGGTCCCGAAAACTTTGTTTGTCGGTGCCACTACCAACTCCTTGGACCCGATAGCGGCTCCCAAGAACTAAGCTTTTTTATTCAACAAAACCTGGTTACGATCAACCCAGCGTTTAAAGGTGACATTGTTTGCGTAAACCTCTGAGTAGGACCCAAAAGAAGCCACCTGACCGGCTTCAAAAAGCGCCACCTGACGCATACTTGCGATAGTGCTCATCCGGTGGGCAATACACAAAACGGTCATAGTTTCAGGTAATGACCTAATAGCCTGATCCACCAAAAACTCTGTGTCATCGTCAAGGGCAGATGTTGCCTCATCCAAGATCAGTATCTGTGCTTTGCGGTAGAGTGCTCGAGCTATGGCGATTCTCTGGCACTGACCGCCTGAGAGTCCTCTGCCCTGTTCGGGCAAGATCGTGTCCAAGCCCTGGGGCAGGCCCTCCACCACATCGGTCAGGGCTGAAAGTTTAACCGCCTCTTCGATTTTTCTCTGGTCGATTTCCTCCTGACCAAAGGCAAAGGCGATGTTCTCCCGCAGACTGGCTTCAGCGATATAGGGCTTTTGCGGGACCAAAGCGATGAGCTTCCTAAAGCCTGCCCAATCCTTCCTGACATCTATGCCATCGATGCATAAGCTACCGCTGTAACCGGGTAAAAGCCCACAAAGAATATTAATGAAAGTCGTTTTCCCGGCTCCGCTGGGCCCTACAATGGCTATCCTAGCCCCTCTGGGAATATCACCGGTGATGTCTCTGATAACGTACTGTTCATCCTTGCTGTCACTAAACCGGTAACTCAGGCCCGTAAAGGAAATCGCCTCCTTGAACTCTTCAATTGCTTGCCCGGCGGGGTGCTTGGGCAAGAGGGTAACTGGGGCGGGGCTAGATGTTGCCTCTAGCTCTTCAAGAACCTCATAGACCGCAGGGGTTGATATACGCATCACCGTGTAAGAACTAATGATCCGGTGCATACTAGGCAGGACTCTAAAAGAGATGATGACCACTGTTCCCAGATAGGCCAGGTCGTGGCTGGAGGGCTCACCCGATGCCAGAACAACTAAAAGCAAGCACGAGAGAAAAACTATCTCAAGAATATAGCGTGGTAGCTCAGCAAGAATACCCATGTCGCGATTAACCAAGGCCAGGTTTCTGGAGACCTGGCGGTAATCCTCAATCACCTTGTGTTCTGTGCCCCGTATCTTAAACTCGCTAAAGCCTCCCATGGCTCTGAGTATCATCTTGTAGTGGTCTTGTGAGATGCTCAGATTCTTGGCGCCCACACTTTGTGACACCTTACCGATAATCTTAATAAAGACGACAGAAATCAGTGTAGTAATAGCAATCAGGGCCAGGTAGCTCAGCGGCAGAATAAGAAAAATTGCCACAATCATCGATAGGGTCGTCAGTACATCGCTGACCAGTAAAACCAGGTTAGAGAGATAGCCTGAATAGGACTGACGTACCGAATGTTCAAGCCGGCGCAGGGCAACTGAAAAACTACGCTGGTTGTGCTCCTCTTGACCTGAACTAAGGTAGGTGGACAAAAGCCGAGTTGAGGTTTCCGCTTCGTTCAGCAGGATAAAACTCAAATACCAGCGCCTAAAGAGCAAAGCGCTGATGTCTTTGAGCACAAAGACGACCACAATAGTCAGGGTGGTCTTGATGATGAGCTCACCCTGAGAAGTAGTACCCAGAAAGTCACCGAATCGTTGAACACCGGGGCTCTGATAGTTACCGCTCAGGGTCAGCACCAGAACCGGCACTAAGAAGGTAGCTCCCAATTCTACTAGGGCAATCAGCAGGGAGAAGGCCAGCAGGATGAGAAGTTTCCCCCGGGTTTTTTGATCAAGCAGGCGGCGGAAAACAAAAATGCTATTCAAACTTTTAATAGACTTCACGGGTTGAGTACCTCATAGATACTTTCTAGGTGCTTCTGATCTACCTGAGAGTGGAAAGGCAGGGCCACAAAACTTTGGGCCAGTTCATCAGATTCTTGCCTGAGGGGGAGGTCATCTAGCGCATACCGGGACCAGTAACTGCCCTCTTGAGTCAGAGCGGGGAAGGTACGGGCCATAATCTTTTTCTCCTGCAACTGCTGAACCAGCTGCTTCTGCTCACCAGGTTCACAGCGAAAGGCGTAGAAGATATTGGAGTGTCTACCCCGCTGATGTACCCAGGCCCGGGGTGAGGCCTGCATAATGGCATCGAGTTCTTGGGCAAGAGCGCGGCGGGCTACCAGTTCTTTGCCTATTTCTGGGATAACTGCCAGCCCTAGGGCGGCAGAGAGTTCGCTAGCTTTTCCGTTGATTCCGAATGCCTGCGGGATTCCGGCATTGAGGCCAAAGTTTCTGATCTGCTGTAGGTAAGGCAGGTCTTGGGGGTCCTGGCAAAAGACTGCCCCGCCCTCACCAGAGTGAAGCAGCTTAGTGGCATGCAGTGAAATGCAGCTGAAACGGCCCCGCCCTAGCAGCTCTTTTGCGCCTTCAGGTTCCTGCGGGAAGATGTGGGCGGCGTCGTAAATAAGGGGCAGCTGGTGTTGCTGAGCCAAGGCATCAAGTTGGCTGTCACATTCTACCCCCAGCAGGTGAACCGCCAGAATTGCCCCCACCCTTGGAGTGATATAGGGTTCCAGCCGCCCAGGGTCAAGGGTGAGACTAACCGGGTGGCAGGGAACAAATCGAGGCTTCAGACCGGCTGCCTCGATAGCGCTAGAAGTAGCCACAAATGTCAGGGCAGGAGTCAGAACTTCCGTGCCATGAGGTAATTTTAGGGCCTGCAAGGCTAAAGTAAGAGCGCTCGTCCCAGAGCTAGTGAAGAGAGCCAGCTCTTGACCGTACAGCTGCCCTAATTTCATTTCAAAGAGAGCCGCAAGAGGTCCGTTATTGGCGTACTGGCCCGAGGCGAACACCTGCTCGCTGAGCTGGTGGAAAAGGGCCCGATCGGGTGCTGTGGGCACGCCCAGAGTGAGAGCTTTACCGGTCATTTTAGTCCTGCTCCTGGGCTAGGTCTTTGAGCCTGAGAATATTCTCCTTGGGCATAGCCCTCAGCCCCATGACGGTGGCCCCAGCGGGGACATCACGATCAACCACTGCACCAACCCCAATGAGGGCGCCGTCCCCAATGGTTAAGGGCCTATCGGGCCTGCCATTGTGGATCACAGCTCCGGGAGCGATCATGACCCCCCGGCCTATCTGAACATGACCCAGGACACTGCTGGAAATACCCAGGACACTAAAATCACCTAAAGACGAGTCGTGGGCAACGATATCCCCTAGAACCAGCGACCCCCTCCCCAGCACAGTATTCCAGCCTGTTCGGCTATGCAGGGCCACAAAAGTACCCTGGCCGATCTGGGCGCTGGCTGGAACCAGGGGGCTCAGGCCGGTGCCAGTCAGAATCTTATGCCCATCGTGCCGGCAGCGATTATAAACTTTCTGGCGGACGGCTGGTTTGGTCATACCAATCATGACCCAAGATTCTGGAGGTAGCTCGGCATAGGGAATAACCGGTTTGCCGTCCATAGGGTGTGGCCCTGGCTGAGCCAGATCGTCCACGTAGCCTAAAAGAGGTTGCTGGAAATAGACTTGAGCATCCACCGATATCTGCAGGGTGTTGGGGCTGGAACCGTAAACCCAGAAGCCCCGATTCTCAGACCCCTCAAGCTCTTCAAGTCCTGGCCAGGGATTAGGCTTGAAAATTTCGTACATCTTTCAACACCCTATGTGCAATAAGTAATTTTCTTTTATTGTCTCCCTCTTGAAGCTCCAACACAAATTGGGGATGGCTAGAGCAGATACAAAGACTTAATGTTAAGAATAAAAATTTTCACACCTGTAAGAAATATCCCCTATATGTAATTCCCGGTATAAATATCAGCGAGATTTTTTACCTGACGAAAGGAGCATAGAATTGACTATCGCTCTGTTAGCGGGAATCCAGTTGAGCTCTAAGATACTCAAGTCCCAAGGGGCCCAGCGGAGCTGATGATGATCTTGCAGTGGCAGCGGGTTACCTTGAGCTATCTGAGCCCACCAGAGCCGCATGGCCGCTTTCTGGTTTAAGACCCAACCCTGGGGGTGGGGGCCAGCTAATTCGCCGCCTAAGGTAACCCTAACCCCCAGTTCCTCCTGTAATTCCCGGACGAGGGCCTCTCTGCAGCTCTCCCCCGGTTCGACCTTGCCCCCGGGGAACTCCCAGAACCCCGCTAAAGCCGGAGGGGCCGAACGCTGACCTACCAGCAGGCGGGTGGGAGCCTGCAAGGAATCAACGATAGCGGCAGCTACTACTTGCACTGGATAGGTTTCCACACGGTTTGCTTGGGCCTGCTCCCCCATTTGAGGCATCCTTATCACCCTTTATTATTTACGGTTCTGGGCCAGCGATGAGGCAAAGAGGCAAACAGCGGCTGCCATACCCACGTTCAGAGACTCTGCAGCACCGCGAAGAGGCACGGCTACGCGCAGGCTGGCAGCGGCTTTTTCCTGGGCGCTAAGCCCAGCGGCCTCGTTACCAAAGAGCCACATGGTGGGGTGAGCCAGATCGTACTTGACCTTCTTACGGGGCTCTACCCCCTTGCGCAGGGCAAAAGCGGCATCCTGTAGGTCGTCCAGGGACACCCGGCCGTAACCGTCCGCTGCCAGCACCCCCAGGCCCTGGGCTTTAGCGTCCTCGGCAAAATCTTCTAGGTCAATACCCTGAATGACAGGCAGGTGGAAGAGGGAGCCGGCGGTGGAGCGCACAGCCTTGGGGTTATAGAGATCCACTGATCCTTTGGTGGTCACGATTAAATCTGCACCAGCCGCATCTGCGGCACGCAACACAGTGCCTGCGTTACCGGGGTCTTGAATCTGGGCCAGTACAGCAATCAGTGTGGGGTTGATAGCGCCCTCACCCCAGATATCGCCGGGGGCGATATCGAGCTGGTGGGCCACAGCCAGCACGCCCTGGGGGCTAACAGCCTCAGCCATTGCGGCCAGTACGGGGTCGGTGACCATGCGCATGAAGACCTTACGGCCCGGCTGGGGGGTGGGGGTGCCGTGGACTTCTTCCATGAGCTGGGCGATGTCCTGGTGGCGGTCAAAGGCTCGCTCGGTGATGTAGACGGCATCTAGCAGTGGCTTAGCCTGGTGGGCCAAGAGGGCTTCGCGAACAGCTTGGGGGCCTTCAACCAGGAAGAGCCCGGTCTTAGTGCGGGCGGCACGCGTAGCAAGTTTGGCGATATCCTTCACGCGATCAGCCTGAGGGTTTTCCATGACGACGGGGGTAGCGAGGCGTTCTCTAAAATCCATTTCCCCATTCTCTCACGAGCGGGTCCAATAAGGAGCCTTGAAATCTACTTACAGAGCGATGCTAACCTTTTTAGACCTCAGTCGCTGGCTAAGATTTTCCCAGGTAGCTAACGCAGCAGTCTCGTAGCCAAATATTGTCATCACTACCAGGTGAACACGGGCCTGAGTCAAAGTATAGACAAACCAGGGCAGGGTTGGCTCATACTCCTGAATAGCGATAATCACTTTGTCCTCAGCCAGCACCCTGCGGAAGATCAGACGGGCCCGATCGTCGTTCTTAACCCTCGCTAAGCGACCTCCAGAAATCACATACACTACATCCTGCTCGCTAGAATGCGCAGGGGAATAATCCAAGACCAGGATAGGATCCCGCAACAGGGGCAGGTGAATCTCTGCGTGTCCCTGACTTACCCGAGTACTCACTGCCTTAAAGCTAGCCCGTTGCAACCAGGCCAGATAGTAGTCAGCCGTGTCCTGCACAGACCAAGACGCGGGAATCCTCACCCGCTGGATTGACTTAACGTCATTCTTTGGGTTCTCCATATCCTTCTTAAAGGGAATCTTAATACTCGGTAAGCTATAACCCGGAGAATCCTGATTCTCGGTAGCCCTCCGAACGCTCTGCCGGAAAGTCGTCGGGGCATCTGTAATCCCCTCAACTGTGTGTTCAGGGCTGATTACCATATCGTGGACCAGGCTATCGAGTAGGGGGCCAACCATCTCAATGGGCTTACCACTAATCAGGGTCACCCACAGCTTCGAAAGCCAGACAGGGATCAGGGGCACATCTACCATGGGTAGTTTCTTACCTAGTTCCTGGGCAGTCTCTTCAAAAAGCTGGCGGTAGGTCATCTCTTCAGGGCCACCAATATCAATAGCTTGCTGCCCCAAGTCCTGACGCTCAATAACGGCCAGTAAACCATGGACCACATCGTCCAAGGCAACAGGGTGAGTACGATTATAGGCCCATCTGGGCAAGACCAAACCCGGTAGCCGCTGAACCAAGGACTGAAGGATAGGGAACGAAGAACCCTGCGGCCCCACAATCAACCCTGCCCGCAAGGTCGTCACCGGCACGCCATAGGAACCCAAAATCTTTTCGCACTCCAGGCGACTTGCTAGGTGCCGCGACAGCTTAGGGGCATCAGGGATAATCCCGCTCAAATAGACGATGCGTTTGACCCCGCAGGTAGCTGCGGCGCGGGCAAAATTGTCAGCCAGTAGGGCATCCATATCCTCAAAGCTAGCCTGTGTCAGCTTGGCCTGTGGTTGCATGGAATGTACCAGGTAAACCGCCAGATCGATTCCTTGCATAATGCGCTGATTATCCTCAGGTGCAAACAAATCGGCTGCCACCCAGGTGACGTTCTCTTCGTTGGTCTTGCCTTGGGCGCTGCGTGAAACCGCAATGACCTGATGGTTCTTCTTAAGCTCTTTGAGCAGGTTGCCCCCTATATAACCAGAGGCACCTGTGAGTAGGATTTTCATGCCCTGCCACCTTCCACAAAATCATGAGGTCACTGCCAACAGTGCTATGGGTCATAAGCTAGCCTATAGCCCTAGAGGAAGGAAGTAAACAAATAGACGGAGCAGAAGACTGCTAAAGCGCCCCGCCCCTGAGGCAGGGGGGCTGGCACTCCCCCATCTTATGCAGAAAGCAGAGCCAGCCCACCTGCCTAGCTAGTAGCTTTAAAAAGCCCTGATGCCAGGTAGTCATCCTGGTCTTTGACCCCCGGGGGAACAGCAAAGAGTGCGCTGCCCACATGGCGTAGGTATTCACTCAAGGCATCAGAACTCATCATTGTTCTGAGCATAGGTACAAAGTGAGTGCGAGGGTCGCACACATAGGCGATAAAGAAGAGACCAGCATCCAAGTGGCCCAGGCCATCACTACCATCTGTATAGTTATAGCCTCGCCTCAGCATCTTAGCTCCCCCATGGTTATCAGGGTGCATCAGTCGCATATGGGCATCGTCGGGGATAATGGGGCCAGACTTGCCCTGCATGGAAAAATCTGGCTTATCGAATTCTCCACCGCCAGAAAGAGGAGCCCCATCTTTCTTAGTTCGCCCAATAATTTCTTCTTGTTCCTTCAAGGAAGTCCGATCCCAGGGCTCAATATGCATGCGGATCTTACGCACAGCACAGTAGGTGCCGCCCTCCATCCAGGCAGGATTACCTTCAGAATTAGCGCCAGAAGCCCACACATGATCTACCAGGGAATCCTTACTTTCAGCCTTAATGTTGGCGGTACCATCCTTAAAACCGAAGAGGTTACGGGGGGTGATCTGCGCGGTGGAGGTAGAAGATGTCCTACCAAAGCCTAGCTGGCTCCACATGACCGCAGCCCGGCCTGCCGCCAGTCGCACCAGGTTACGAATAGCGTGCACAGCTACCTGCGGATCATCTGCACAGGCTTGAATACACACATCTCCACCTTGCCAGTTACTCTCCAGCATATCGCCACTCATCTTGGGAATATCTTCGAGAGCCGGGGGAAGCTGATCAGCAAGACCGAAACGATCTTTACCGTCCGCGTCAAGGAAGAGTGACCGGCCTAGCCCAAAAGTAAGGGTCAGATGGGCAGCGGGAAGATCCATAGCTTCGCCAGTATCATCCGGTGGAGATTCAAGAGGCTTTTCCTCCCCCACATCCTGGCCAGCCATTAAGCTACGGCTCATCAGAGTCCAGTCCATGAAGAGCTCTTGTAGCTCTTTTCTGGTTTCTGCTGTAATTTTTAGAGCTACAAAATGCAGGCGATCTTGGGCGGGTGTTACTACCCCACTTTGGTGTTCGCCAAAAAAGGGGTAGCTATTCTGGTCTTCTGCCGCTGATTCTGATGCTTTCAGAGAGCTACAGGCTGTGCCCCCGGCTACCAGGGCTACGCCCAGACTACTTAACATAGCAGCGCGCCGGTTCATGCTGGGAAGTACTAGTGCTGGATTCTTCTTTTCAGGCATATAAGCCTTCTTTCTATGGGGAAGGCTCCTGCTCTTATACTGAGCAGGAGCCTAGGTCTTTTACCGTGCAAAGCTGCTGGAGCTACTAAATGATTGCTCCGGTCAGTTGCGATAAAGGCTCGCTCAGAGCATCAATGGCATCTGAGAGCTGACGAATCTGTTCCTGAGAAAGATCAGTGTAAGGAGTGAACTCGTCACCTTGCTGATATTGATCCAAGAGCTTCTGGACGTCATCGAACTTTGCTTCTAGGGTGGTACCCAGCTCAGAGTTCTTGGCTTCGAGCAGCGGGCGTACGTCCTCGAAGGCCACTCTAGCGCCGTCAATATTGCCCTGGAAATCGGAGAGGTCAGTATGAGACCAGATCTCTTCTTCCCCGGTGATCTTAGAGAAAACAACCTCATCCAGTAGGCTCTTAGCACCGTTAGCAATCTGGTCGACGGTTAGATCTAAATCACGAGTCTGGTCATAGAGCTTCTGAGTGTTTTCTTGAAGTTCAAGAGCTGCTTTCTTGAGCTCATCATCGGTCAAGGGGGTGTAGGGCTTACCACCATTTTCTTCGGGGGTAGGTTGCCAGAGATCTTTCTCCAGCAAGTGCCAGCCTGTCCACTCCTGCCCGTCTTCCAGGTCAGCTTCTCGTGCATCCAGCAGGGGGTCAAGATCGCCAAAGGATTCCGCTACAGGCTCGATACGTTCATAGTGGATACGGGCCTGGGGGTAGAGGGAGCGAGCACTGTCTTTATCACCGGACTGCAGGGCCTCTACAAACTGGTCTGTCTTAGTCTTGAGCTGCTCGGTCTGATCTTTAACATAGGCCGTGTACTGATTGACAGCGGTGTCACGCAGGGCCTGCTCATCCGCTGCCACCGGAGAAGCATCAGGATTAGCTGTTACTTTCAAGTCCCCCATAATGCCGTCACCGACCATACCCGGCTTGCAGGAGGTCTTGTACTGGCCTTCGGCCAGTTCAACTGTCAAGTCTCGGGTAATTCCAGGGCCGATATTTTCAATCTCCGAGATAATCCTTAAACCGTCATCGGCCAGGATATAGAACTCGGTGACTTCCTTACCATCATTGGTCACAGAGAAGGTGTTCTTACCCGCTTTAACCTCAGTGCTTGAGAGCTTACATTCGGTCTCGGTAGATGAGACCTTAACAGCCTCAGTGCTGTCATCAGATTTAGCGTTTTCGGTACAACCGGTTAAGGCAAACAGCCCTACCGAAAGAGCCAGAGTGCTCAGCTTAAGATTTTTATTCATAGTTTTTCCTTTGGTTTCTAGGATGAGGTTCTTGGTTGGGGGCTAGTTCTTGGGGAGACAACTTTACTGCGGTTCTTAGCCATAAAGAGGGGAAGCACAATACCCACATAGGTACACCAGGCGATAGCCTCCAGCCAGGTTGTAGCCGGGGAGAAGTTGAAGATAGCTTTCAGGAGCGTGCCCAGCAGGGAGGTGGGGGCAATAAGATGAGAAATATCGAAAGCTAGAGAGTTCAAGCCTGGCAAAATCCCAGCCTCCTGCAGGTCGTGAACGCCATAGGCCAGCACCCCTGCAGCAATAAAAATTAGAAAGAGCCCGGTGTAACGGAAGAAAATCCCCAGGTTGAGTTTAAGGGCGCCGCGCATGATCAGCCAGGCTAAGAGAACCGCCAGGGCGATGCCCAGTAGAGCTCCTATAAGTGCCGTGGCTCCGTTACCTACGGATTGGGAGGCGGCCCAAATAAAGAGAGCTGTTTCAAGCCCTTCGCGGCCCACCGATAAAGCAGCCAGTAAGACAACGGCTCCAGTACTTGCCTGAACCAGGTCAATTTTTTGGCCAAGCTCACGGGAAAGATGCTTTGAATTTTCTGCCATCCAGAAAATCATCCAGGTTACAAATCCCACAGCAATAATGGACAGGCTCCCACCGATTGCCTCCTGCGCCTCGAAGGTCAGGCCTCTGGGCCCAAACGTGAGCAGAGCCCCGAAGCCCAGAGAAACCAATACCGCCAGGCTTACACCCATCCAGATTTTAGGGATGAGATGGGATTTACCTGTTTTGCGCACGTAAGCTAGCAAAAGGCCAACGATCAGAGCCGCTTCCAGCCCCTCTCGCAGTCCAATCAGGAAGTTTTGGAACATGTAAACCTGTTTCTTCAGAAAAAATAATATTAGGTATACCTATTATAAACATTAAGTCATCTTTAACAGCATTTTTATGTGACTTATTTCAGTTACCTGCCTGCCTTTTGGCTCAACAATGAGCAAAGACCGCTAAGATCTACCCCCTTCGGCTACCCCCGCCCTTTCTCTCTTGACCCCATTGTTCACCCCGGGTTCAAGAGAGAAAGACGGGCCTGTAGAAGACAGGGGGTAGGGCGCATAAAGAAACCGCCTCCCACTCCCCCTACCTAGGGGTAGAAGAGTGGAAGGCGGTCCGTTGTCCCAGGCAGGGCCGGGGACAGAGGAAGCTCAAAGACTAGGAAGCCTTGGGAGCTGAAGTGTCCTCAGGCAGGTTGTTCTTAGCGATTTCAACCAGAGCTGAGAAAGCAGCGGGCTCGTTGACAGCCAGCTCAGCCAGCATACGACGATCAACCTCAACCTCAGCAGCCTTCAGACCCTGAATGAAACGGTTGTAGGTCAGACCTTCAGCGCGGGCTGCAGCGTTAATACGCTGAATCCACAGGCGACGGAAGTCACCCTTCTTCTTACGACGGTGGTCATAGCTGTATACCAGTGAGTGAGTGACCTGTTCCTTAGCCTTACGGTAAAGGCGTGAACGCTGGCCACGATAGCCCGATGCACGGTCCAGGATTACTCTGCGCTTCTTATGCGCGTTTACCGCGCGCTTCACACGTGCCACGTGTGTCTCCTTACATCTTGTGTCCTACCCAGCTTTGAATCACTAGCGCTGGTGCAGGAGAGAAAATATCTACTTTTGGTGTGCCCTCAAAGGGGCGAAGCTTCAGGAAGCAGGCTAGGCTTACTTGCCCAGCATCTTCTTGATGACCTTTGACTGACCGCCGGTTACAATCTGGTCAGAGGCCAGACGACGGGTCAGACGGGAGGACTTGTGCTCCAGGTAGTGGCGGCGGTTAGCCTGCTGGCGCTTTACCTTGCCAGTACCGGTGAGCTTGAAGCGCTTCTTAGCACCAGAGTGGGTCTTCTGCTTCGGCATGAGCCGATTCTCCTTACCTTCTACCCTCACGCCCTCTCAGGCGGTGAGGAACTGAAAAACTCAACAACGTTTCGCTGTCTAAGGGTGTTGTGCTCGCTGAGGGACCGCACGTGCGGTTCCCAGGCGAACCAGGACCAAACACTGAACACTATAGGAGCCGTGCTTGGATGTCTATTTTCAGTTCTTATTCGGCGGAAGCCTGAGCCTTAAGTTCCTCCGGCATTGAATCTGCCAGAGAATTGGTCACAGGAGTAGCCTCGGTGGTGTTGACGCGTTCGCGACCCTTGCGTCCGCTTGCCTTAGGGCTCTCACGGCGGACTTCTTGCTTACCGCGGAGCGGAGCAAGAACCATCACCATGTTACGACCGTCTACACGGGGGTTTGACTCTACAGTGCAAACCTCCGCCAGGTCGCCGGCCATCCGTTCAAGCAGGCGCACACCCATCTCGGGGCGCTGCTGTTCACGACCACGGAACTGAATCATAGCCTTGACCTTGTCACCGCTGGCCAGGAAACGACGTGCGTGCCCTACCTTGGTTTCGTAGTCATGGGTGTCAATTTTCAGGCGGAAACGGATTTCCTTCAAAGAAGCATTGACCTGCTTCTTTCGAGATTCACGTGCCTTCACTGCGGCTTCGTACTTGTACTTACCGAAGTCCATAAGCTTACACACAGGCGGCTTAGCGTTAGGGGCAACCTCAACCAGGTCGAGGTCTGACTCCTGAGCAAGACGCAGTGCATCTTCTACGCGGACAATACCGACCTGCTCACCGCCGGGGCCGACGAGTCGAACTTCCGGTACGCGAATTCGGTCGTTGATGCGTGGATCGCTAATGACAAAGCTCCTGTTGCTTGTGCGGGTTTCCCCGTGAATTTCTGTGGGAGCAGAAAAGCCCCCGGTTGCGGTCAGCAAGCGGAGGCTAAGATACCCACCCGATGGAGTGTAAGGCAGACAAGTGCCCTACATTCCTGTCACAGCTTCAGCTGTGTGGGATAACCCGGCAACCTGTTGAGCGGTCACGGGGTGGGAACCTTGAAAGTTCCGCTTGCAAACAGATAGTCACTCTACCGGTATTTCGGGGATTTATCAAGAGTAAACCGGCAAGCCCCTATCTGTCAGCCCGCTTTTAGCCTTTACAGGTGTTCACGATTGACAGTCTTTTAGGCCGGTATGAGATTCTAGTAACCATGAGCAACGAATCTACCTACCGTTTTGATGAAAACCAGCCCACCGGCGCGGAGCAACTCCCCGAAGGCCTCACCGCTGAGCAGGTCAACGAAGTTAATGCCCAAATGCGTGACATTGCCGAAGTACCTGCTGTTGAGGTCATCACCACCGCCGCCGTACACCTGATGAGCGCCGCCGCCGTCAAGTGCGGTTTAGCCGCCGATGAAAACGCCGATGAGCTCAGGGACCTAGACGAGGCCCGCAAGCTCATTACTACCCTGGCCGGCTTCGTCACTGCCGCCGCACCCGAAATCGGCTCCCAGCATGCGGCCCCCCTCCGCGATGGTCTGCGCTCTCTTCAGCTGGCTTTCCGCGAGGCTTCCCCCTACCCCGATGCTCCGGGCCAGGGCCCGGGTGAAAAGTTCACCGGCCCTGTCTTCTAGAACAGGAGCCTGTAATTCTAAGCGTAATGGCGGGGCCTACACCCCGCCATTTTTAGGTTTAGGCTGAGGCCAGAGCAATCTGAACTGAGTCCACCTGCTCGGAAAGCAGGCGATGTCCCGCTAAGCCTTCCCGAAGTTTGCCCACCGTCCGGTCTACCTGCTCCCGATTCAAGCCAGGAATCAGCTTGAGCGTAATGTTGAGCTCAGGGCCGGGGCCACCACCTGCCAAGACCTTACCCGTAGCAGAGCGTGAATAGACACCGGCACCGGGGCTAGCTTCTACACTCACAACTCCCGACAGTGGGGTTACAAGGTCAGAAAGCGCCTGGGCGACCTGCGAGTTACGGTAGGACGGTACCCACTTTTGATCCCGCGCTATAGCCCATACCGCCGGGCGACGAACCACAAAGGTTACGTCCTGCCCGGGATTAACCACGATCAGTTGGTTATCGTCCTCTATCGCAGAAAGAGCCGTCTTGCGCATATCTGCGGCAACAGGTCGAGCTAAATCATGCCAGGCAGTTAGCGCGTCAACACTGGTAAACACCGGCAGAGCCTTACGACCATCGGGAGCTTGAATACTGACCAGGGCCATGTCTGACTCTTTATCGGAGACCAGCCCGTCAGCGGTAATTTCGGCCTGCGAAAGCTGGGCAACGATAGGTGCAAAAACCCTTACCTGCCGGAGGGCATCGACCACCGCAACTTCGTCAACAGTATCGGCTATGAAGTCAGCCAGCACTTTTTCAAGGTTGGGGTCGGTTCTACCGTCATCGCCGGGATAAAGGTGGGTGTGGCTGGTTCCCTCACCCAGGTTGCGCCCCTCCCACGGCTGACCACCTGTGTCGGTGCTCCTGCCGGCAGAAGCCAACTGGGCGGCAATGTGGGCAGGTAACTCCCGTTTGGGACCACCAGGGTTCCCGCGCCCGTGGGTGTGAGCGCGACGAAGGCGATCAGAAAAATCAGTCACTAGGGGCGACCCGCTAGATCAAGTGCCTGCTCCAGGGTGAACTTACCCGCGTACAGAGCTTTACCGGTAATGGCGCCTTCTACACCGTATGGCACCATGGTACGCAGGGCGGCAATATCGTCCAAAGTGGCAATACCACCGGAAGCAACAACAGGCTTATCGGTACGCTCAGCGACCTTGCGCAGTAGTTCAAGGTTGGGGCCCTGCAGAGTGCCGTCCTTAGTGACGTCAGTAACCACGTAGCGGGCACAGCCGTCCTCGTTCAGGCGGTCAAGCACCTCCCAGAGGTTGCCCCCTTCTTTGGTCCAGCCACGGGCGGCCAGCACGTCACCGCGCACATCCAGGCCCACAGCGATCATGTCCCCGTGCTGGGCAATAACCTTGCGAGTCCATTCTGGATTTTCCAAAGCTGCGGTGCCCAGGTTAATGCGTGCGGGGTTCAGGCTCAGAGCGCGTTCCAGGGAAGCATCGTCGCGGATACCGCCAGACATTTCAATCTTGATGGAGAGTTCCTGGGCGACCTCGGTCAGAATATCGATGTTATCGCCACGCCCAAAGGCTGCGTCCAAATCGACCAGGTGCAACCACTCTGCACCCGCCTTCTGCCACTCCAGGGCCGCTTCGACCGGTGAGCCGTAGTTGGTCTCGGAACCGGCTTCACCCTGAATCAGGCGCACAGCCTGGCCATTTGCCACATCAACTGCCGGGAGCAGTTCAAGTCGTTGAGTCATTCATTTCTCCTAGAAATCTGTACGTTTAGCTGTAGTTAAGGACAAGGTAAAAGCCATAGCCGGCGAAAGCTAAGCCCACCAGTAAGAGCACTAGCTGGGCCACCCAAGTAATTTTCTGCTTGTAGAAGGAGTAGGCCCCACCCAGAAAAATCATGCCCACCGTCATCAGCAAGAGGCCAGAAGTACTTGCAGACATCCCTATTACTCCTTACCAGCTAGACGGCCAGTTACCGGCAAGGCACTGATCCAGTTCCGCAGGAGCTGGATTCCAGCCTCCCCAGATTTTTCGGGGTGGAACTGGGTTGCGCTGAGAGGGCCGTTTTCTACCGCCGCAATAAAATCAACGCCGTGCTTGGCCCATGTTACCTGCGGAGGAAGCATAGCCTCGTTGTTCTGATCGAAGTTCCACTCCTGAACACCGTAAGAATGCACAAAGTAGAAGCGTTCATGTTCGATACCCGCAAAAAGGGTGCTGCCTGCCGGAGCCTTGACGGTATTCCAGCCCATGTGCGGCACTACGGGTGCTTTGAGGAGTTCCACGGTGCCAGGCCACTCCCCCAGACCCTGGGTTTCAATCCCGTGCTCAACACCTTTTTCAAACATGACCTGAAGGCCGACGCAGATACCGAGGACGGGGCGACCACCGGCAACACGCCTCCCAATCATGCGGATAGCGTCTGCATGGCGCAGCCCGTCCATCACAGCCTTGAAAGCACCTACGCCCGGCACTACCAGGCCGTCGGCCCCAAGTACGTCTTCCTCAGCCCGCGAGAGAATTACCTGCGCACCGGCTTCTTCAAGAGCGCGAACGGCTGAGCGGACATTGCCCGCGCCGTAATCAAGGACGGTTACTGTAGGCTTCTGCTCAGCACTCATGAGAGCGCCCCCTTGGTGGAAGGAATACCAGAGTGGCGAGGATCGGGCTCAACTGCCTGACGCAGGGCACGGGCCAGAGCCTTGAACTGGGCTTCGGCAATATGGTGCGGATCCCGACCGCCGAGCAGGGTGATATGCAGGCAAATACCGGCGTGGTAGGCAATTGCCTCAAAGACGTGCCGCACCATAGAACCGGTAAAGTGCCCGCCAATCAGGTGGTACTCGTAGCCTTCGGGTTCACCAGTGTGCACCAGGTAGGGGCGCCCCGAAATATCGACGACAGCTGAGGCAAGAGCCTCGTCCAGGGGTACGGTAGCGCTGCCAAAGCGGCGGATACCGGCCTTATCGCCCAGCGCCTTGCCTAGTAGCTCGCCTAGCACAATCCCGGTGTCTTCAACGGTGTGGTGAACATCGATATGGGTGTCACCGGTGCACTTTATCGTCATGTCAATCAGTGAGTGCTTGGACAGAGCGGTAAGCATGTGGTCATAGAAGGGCACGCCGGTATCAATGTCGGAGACCCCGGTGCCGTCAAGGTTAATTTCAAGGCTGACCGAGGACTCGCTGGTCACACGCTCCATAGATGCGATTCGGGGGCCGATTCCGGTTGATGTAGTGGTGGGTACTGCCATAATTGCCTCTTTGCTGTGGTTAAGGTTCAAAAGTTTCGATATAGGTGCTCAGATGCTCCAGGAAGGCGCTGGTTTCCGCCTCAGTACCGGCGGTGACTCGTAGGAAGCCGGGAATACCGTTATCGCGCACCAGAACTCCGCGTTCGAGCAGATAGTTCCAGGCAGCTTTTTCGTCCTTAAGTCCACCGAAGAATACAAAGTTGGAATCCGAGACAGCCGGGGCCAGTCCGAGTTCTCGCAACCGGTTGACAATGCGATCGCGCTGGCTACGGATGTCATCGACATTGCCTAGAAGTTCAGTCCGGTGTCGCAGGGCTGCAATAGCGGTTGCCTGGGTGACTGCTGATAGGTGGTAGGGCAAGCGCACCAGGCGAACAGCATCTGCTATCAGAGGATCGGCGGCAAAATAACCCAGCCGAGCACCGGCTAAGGCGAATGCTTTGCTCATGGTACGAGTGACAATCAGGTTACGACGGCCCGGCAGTAAGGTGAGCGCGGTCTGAGTACGGTCCTGGGCAAACTCTGCGTAGGCTTCATCGACCACGACGATACCGTTATAGGTTGAAACCGCATCGTAGACGGCCTCAATAACATCTAACCCCAAGCCCGTTCCGGTGGGGTTATTGGGTGAGCAAAGAATGACGATGGTGGGGCTGTCTTGTTGAATCTGTTCAACAGCCGACTCTGCACTCAGAGAGTAGTCAGCGGCTCTGCGCCCAGCAATAAAAGCTGTGTTGGTTCCATCGGCCAGAAGCGGGTACATGGAGTAGGTCGGGACGAAGCTCATGACGCTCCGGCCGGGCCCGCCAAAGACCTGCATAATCTGCTGAAGGATCTCGTTGGAACCGTTAGCTGCCCAAACCTGGTCAGGGGTCAGGCCGTGGCCCAGGTAAGCAGATAGTTCAGCACGCAGGGTATCAAATTCACGGTCCGGGTAACGGTTGAGGGTGACTGCCACTTGGGCAACCTCACGCGTAATAGCCTCCACAACTTCTTGAGGCATGGGGTGCGTATTCTCATTAACGTTGAGCGTTACCGGCACATCGATCATGGGCGCGCCGTAGGGTGAGCGGCCACGCAGGTCATCACGCAAGGGCAGGGCATCAAGGCTTTGAGTAGTATCAGTCACCCCCCTAGTGTATCTACTGGGCTCCGGTTCCCGCATTTTTATCCCGAACTCTGAGGGGAATTACTTAGTCTTGGCTCTATTTACTGTAAACGGGCACTTCAAGCACCTGTCCGGGCTCTACCTGGGCGCTCCTTAAATCGTTGATTTGCATAATGCGATTGACGACGTCACGGCTGTCCTGCCCCGGGGCGACCTGCTGGGCGATAGTCCAGAGGGAGTCACCGTGGTAGACCCTAACCATCTGACTTACGGGCGCTTCGGAATAGCTTGTGCTGCTCTTGGCCTGGGTCGGGAAAGCAAAGGTGAAGGCACCCAAGACCATGAGGGCTGCCAGCGTGAGTAGCGGTAGTCCGCGAAAAATTAGCCGCCCCCTCCGGGTAAGGCGGAAACCCCCGCGCTGAGACACACGGGAACTATGTTTGGTTGCCGAAGTAACCTGGTAGCCATTCTGCCCAGCTTCTAGAGACTCCAACCCGCGCTTGGTAGCGGGCAAGCTGGGACGGTCAGCGTGGGCAACTTGCCGCTGAGCGGCTCCTTTGATTCTCCCAGAGGAGCTGGCGTTCGCCCCCAGGTACCCGGCACAAGGGCTAAGGGGAGCATATCGAATACGGTAACGAGGTTGTCGAACAGAACCCGCCGAGACAGCTTCGGAGGCAGTTGATCGGGGAACGAAAGTAGCTGCCTGATCAAGGGGCTTCTTCAAAGAAGTACGAGCCATAAACTCGGGCAGTGCGATAGTGCTCATAAGTCTTTCTCCTGATTCATGCTCAGACACCCACATCGAATGCCTGTTCTAAAATTGATTCGTATATATGTTCTATCAGAAAAATCGAACAGAGTCGAGAAAAATTAGAACAAATGTTTGAATAAGCTGCTGGCTTGGCATAGTCTTAGAAGACCACTTCATAAGTACACAAGGGGTGGCTGACACTTTAAGAACCGATAAGAGACGAGACACCGTGAGCGAACGACCCCCGCAGACTCCGGCACCCCTTTCCCTTAAGGGCGCTCGCCCCCTGACAGCGCGCCAAAAGAAAATTCTTGACGCAATATCTACTGCAATTGACGAGTACGGTTATCCGCCCTCTATGCGTGAGATTGGCGATATTGTGGGGTTGGCTTCGCTCTCTTCTGTCACCCATCAGCTCTCCCGGCTTGAAGAGATGGGATACATTCGCAGGGACCCCAAACGGCCACGCGCTATTGAAGTACTCACAGGTGAAGAGCCGCTCGAAGAGCCAAGGCCTGAGACCAGCGTCATTACCCTGCCGGTGCTTCCCACCTTTGCTCAGAATGATGAGAACGTAGCTACCGTCCCCTTGGTTGGACGCATTGCCGCCGGCGCACCAATTGCCGCAGAACAGGCGGTCGAAGACGTCATGGCTCTCCCGCGTCAGCTGGTGGGCCAGGGCGACCTCTTCATGCTTCGAGTCAAAGGTGACTCCATGATTGATGCCGCTATCTGCGACGGTGACTGGGTGGTGGTTCGTGCTCAGAACACTGCCCAAAACGGTGAAATTGTAGCGGCCCTCCTCGATGACGAGGCAACGGTTAAGACCTTCCGCCAGCGTGATGGGCACACCTGGCTGCTACCTCAGAACACTCAGTACGAACCCATCCTGGGTGACTCAGCAACCATCATGGGCAAGGTCGTCTCCGTCCTGCGTAGCCTCTAGAGCGAATCTGACAAAGCAAGCATTTTATTAGCTCAAGAGTCTGGGGCCAGAATCACCATGATTCTGGCCCCAGACTGTTTACTATGCCATCCCTGATTAGGCTTCTTGGCTTTCAAGGGCTTCATGCAAGCGCTGTAAGGCGCCTACCACTACGTCCTGGCGGGTAGTAGTCCAAAAAGGTGGTAGCGATTTGACCAAGAATGACCCGTAACGCTGGGTTGCAAGTCGAGAATCCAGCACAGCAACCACACCGCGATCATGCACAGAGCGAATTAGGCGACCGGCTCCCTGGGCCATACGCACCGCCGCATGAGTAGCTGAAACAGCCATAAAACCGTTGCCGCCGTGACTTGCAACTGCCCTGGTCCGAGCCTGTGATAGCGGGTCGTCGGGGCGTGGGAAAGGGATTCTGTCCATAACGACCAGACGGCAAGAGTCGCCGGGCACATCAACGCCCTGCCACAGGCTCATGGTTCCAAAGAGGCAGGCATGGGTGTCTTCGGTGAATTCCTTGACCAGGGCCCGCAAGGACGACTCCCCCTGCAAGAGCACCGTGAGATCAGTTTTTTCTCGAACATACTCAGCGGCAAGTTCAGCACCCCGTTTAGAGGAGAAGAGCCCCAGGGCACCGCCACCAGATGCCGTCACTAACTCCACCAGCCGGTCCAGCTGTTCCACCGAAACACCCCGGCCGGGTTTAGGCAGGTCAGAAGCGATATACAGCACCCCCTGTTTAGGGTAGTCAAAAGGCGAGCCAACATCGATACCGTCCCAGCGGGGGGAGCCCTGCCCCATGAGGCCCAGCGAACCGGCAGTAGCGTCAAAAGACTCGCCCACGGTCAGGGTCGCGGACGTCAGCACCACGGTGCGATTATCGAAAAGGCCTTCGCGCAGATAGCCTGCAACAGAAATCGGGGCGATGTTGAGGGTGGCAGGGTCATCTTCAGCCGCCGCTAGGTAGCCTCTGCCCGGCTCCCAGGAGCCGGTACGCGATACCCAAATGACCTGGAAGTTGGGATCTGCGGTCAGCATCTTTTCGGCGGTTTCGTGTACTTCGGTCAGGCTTGCCCGCACCATCTGACGGCCGGCATCGGCGTCTTTATCGCCGCTCTTGGTGTCTGTTATGGCCTGACGGGCAGCATCGCGCACCCTTTCCATGGCGGCGGCAACACGTTCGGGCAGGCCCCTGGTCATGAGCTCGGCGGGAACACCATTGAGGGAGTCATCGAGAGCCAGGGCAGCTTGTTCAAGGGCGCGGTGGTCAGCGTCGGTGTGACGTTTGAGGCTCCGGGCCACCTTGGTGATGTTGGCCGGGGAAAGTGAACCTGTCACGGCACCTGTGACTCGGTCTGCGAGCTCGTGGGCCTCGTCGATAATGGCGATATCGTGATCCGGCAGGACAGCCGCTCCCTCAAAGGCATTAATAGCTAGCAGGGCGTGGTTAGTAATCACGATGTCGGCATCTGCCGCCCGTGTCCTGGCATTTTCGCTGAAACATTCTTCGACCAGCGGGCATTTCTTGCCCAAGCATTCGGAGGCCTTTACCGATACCTGCCGCCACGCTCGGTCGCTGACCCCGGGTAGGAGTTGGTCACGGTCCCCGGTTTCTGTGGTCTGGGCCCAGGAGCGCAGGCGAACTACTTCTTCCCCCAGTTTTCCGGCTGGCCCTACAGAGCCAGTCTCGGTGTCCATATCGAAGAGCGCGTCCCCGTCATCGTCTGGGTAGCCGCCTTCGAGTTTGTGTAGGCAGAGGTAGTTGTTCCGCCCTTTGAGAATAGCCACATCGGTCTGGTGTTCTGGTTCATCGCCCAGGGCTTCAAGAAGCCGGGGAATATCGCGGCTAACGATCTGCGATTGAAGCGCCAGTGTTGCTGTGGCCACAATAATGGGTTTGTCGGAGTGCTGGGCTGCGCTCAGAGCTGGGACCAGGTAGCCCAGGGACTTACCGGTGCCGGTTCCTGCCTGGACCAGTAGATGCCGGTCGCTTTCGAGCGCGCGGGCCACATAGGCGGCCATTTTTCGTTGGCCGGGTCGGATTTGGCCGCCACTACGGGCGATAACGGTGTCCAGAAGTTTGAGAACAGGCTGGGCACCGGGCAGGGTTTCAAGTTCCTGCCCGGTGGGTGCGGTGATGTCTTGGGTCATACTCGGACGGTCTCCACCGCTCCTGCCGCAACTGCTTGGTCAATTTCTGGCTGCAGGATTTCCAGTAGGTCAGCGTCCAGGGCATAGCCTGCCAAATCGGAGGCTACCTGGTCACGCACCAGGGCGTGGACGTAGGTACCGTCAGAGACAAAGGCAGTGCGGAGAATTTCGGCGTCCCACTCGTGTAGGCGGGAGACAACCCCACCTTGGGCGTAGGGAATAAGCAGGTGCAGTTCCAGCGATGGACGCGGGATAGTCTCGGCAATTTTTACTTGGAGCTCCTCAATCCCCTCACCGGTGCGAGCGGAGACCACAACATGGCTGGGTTCGCGCTGGCGCAGGCGCTCGATGACGAAAGGGTCGGCGGTATCGGCCTTGTTGAGCACAATAATCTCGGGAATGTTCTGTGCTCCCACCTCGGTAATCACCTGGCGGACCGATTGGATCTGCCCCTCCGGGTCGGGGTGGGAGACATCGACCACGTGCACAATGACATCGGCGTCGGCGACCTCTTCAAGGGTTGAGCGGAAGGCCTCAACCAGCTGAGTAGGCAGAGAGCGCACAAAACCTACGGTATCGGAGAGGGTGTAACCTACCCCATCGGGAGTCTGGGCCTTACGTACGGTGGGGTCAAGGGTCGCAAAGAGGGCGTTTTCGACCAGGACGCCGGCGTCGGTGAGCCTATTGAGCAAGGAGGACTTTCCCGCGTTGGTGTAACCGGCGATAGCAACGGAGGGCACCCTGTTGCGTTTACGGTTGAGACGCTTGGTTTCGCGGGCAGGTGCCATGGCGGCGATTTCGCGCTTAAGTTTAGCCATACGGGCGCGCAGTCGGCGGCGATCCAGTTCGATTTTGGTTTCACCGGGGCCGCGAGAGCCGATGCCCTCGCCCCCTGCGGCACGGCCACCGGCCTGGCGGGACAGGGAGGCGCCCCAACCGCGCAGGCGAGGGAGCATATATTCGAGTTGGGCTAGCTCAACCTGGGCTTTACCCTCCCGAGATTTAGCGTGCTGGGCGAAGATATCGAGAATCAGCGCGGTCCTGTCGATCACTTTGACCTTGACAATATCCTCAATCGCGCGACGTTGGGAAGGCGCTAGCTCTGCATCGACAATGACAGTATCCGCGCCAGTAGCTTCAACAATATCCTTGAGTTCAAGCACCTTACCTGAGCCCAGGTAGGTACCGGGATCGGGTTTAAGACGGCGCTGTACCAGGCCATCAAGCACTTCGGAGCCAGCGGTTTCTGCCAGCGCGGCCAGCTCACGCAGGGAGTTTTCGGCTTCAGCTAGGGTACCTTCACTCCACACACCTGCCAGGACGACTCGTTCCAGGCGGAGCTGGCGGTATTCGACTTCGGTAACGTCATCGAGTTCGGTGGAAAGGCCCGCAACGCGGCGCAGAGCCCGACGTTCTTCAAGGTCCTGCTGATCACCGTCATAGGATGAGTGTTCGGGCTGGTTGTGGGAGAGCTCTCGGGCTCGCTGCCCCAGGAGGTTACCGGTTGAGCTAGAGGCTCGGCCCAGTACTCGATCTACCGTCAGGCGTAATTGCTCATCGGAGGGTAGCTTCGGTTCCTTGCCGGGGCGTAATGAGTCGGCCATAGTGCCTTTCGTTTAAGAATCAATCGTCCCTACAAGTTTAGCGTGCGGCGTCTAAGGTGAGTAGTAGTGCCGTAGAATGAGGGCTTATGAGCACCAAAACACACTATTTTTCTGAAGAACCCGCAGGTGACTTTGCAACTAAACCCCTCACCGTGGAACTGACAGCAGATAAAGTCCAGGTGCTCACAGCCCCCGGAATTTTTAGCCCCGGCGGTGTCGATAAGGGCACGCGGATTCTGCTCGATGAAGCCCCCGCGCCCGAAGGAACACGCCTGCTTGATATTGGGTGTGGCTGGGGGCCTATTACCCTGACCCTGGCCATGTTGGCACCTGAGGCGCAGGTCTACGGGGTGGAGGTCAATCCACGCGCTGCCCAGCTCACCCAGATGAACGCTGAGCGGCTGGGGCTAAACAATATTAGGGTGTCCTCCCCCCAAGCCCTGGATGAGTCGCTGACCTTTGACACCATCTGGTCTAACCCTCCTATTCGGGTAGGTAAAGAAGTCC
Source organism: Rothia sp. P4278 (assembly GCF_048512945.1). Lineage (NCBI taxonomy): Bacteria > Bacillati > Actinomycetota > Actinomycetes > Micrococcales > Micrococcaceae > Rothia > Rothia sp. P4278. The sequence continues at coordinate 82,222 of NZ_JBLXXU010000005.1, read as the reverse complement.
TGCACGAGATAATGCAGACCTGGCTCCCCCGTCTTTCCCCCGGTGGGAACGCCTATCTGGTAGTGCAGAAGAACCTGGGCTCCGATTCACTGCAAAAATGGCTGGTGCAGACTTTTCCCGACCTTGAAACCAGCCGTTATGCCAGCTCTAAGGGCTTCCGTATTATCCGGGTTCACCGCCCATAAAACGGCAGGACTAACAAGTGCAGAAGAACCGGCCCCGCATATCAGGCGGGGCCGGTTCTTTGATAAAGTTCTTGGGATCTTAGCCCAGGAGGATTTTCCCGGTCATAGCGGCAGGGCCGGCCAGAACAACATGCTCTAGATCATCGGGACCCAGCACAAAGGTAACAGCCAGGGTGCCACCGGGGACACGGACCAGCCACTCGTCGGGTGCATCTTCCCCACCCCAGAAGCGGGTGGCTGCAGCAGCCGCACAGGCACCGGTGCCGCAGGAAAGTGTCTCCCCCACTCCACGTTCGTGCACGCGCATACGGATTGAGCCGATGTTCTCGGTAGCGGGGTCACCGTCTTCAGCAGAAATCTCTTCGGGGACCACAAATTCAACATTGGTGCCCTCGGGCGGGAGCGGTGAAACCTTGGGTGCATCATACAGGTTCAGACCGTCCAGCTTGCCGTCAGTACCTAGCATCACCACGGTGTGAGGGTTGCCCATGCTGATGGAGAGGGCACCGCGCGGTGTCCGTAGCCCCTTGGCTGTCACCTGCGCATCGGTGCCGTTATCGCGGGCCATATCACCGTTAATAAAGCTCCAGGGGCCCATATCAATGGCGTAGCCTGTCTCGGTACGCCCCACAGTCTTTACACCCGCACGGGTGGCAATCAGGAGCCGCTCACCGTACTCAAGCTGAACAAGGTTCTCCGCAATCAGGTAGTCCACAAAAGCGCGTACACCGTTACCGCACATCTCGGCGATAGATCCGTCGCCGTTGCGGTAGTCCATGAACCAGGTAGCCTCGGGGTATTCCTCGAGCAGGTGAGCCGCAAAGTCCAGGTTTGCTGTTTTGACAGCGCGAATGAAACCGTCGGCACCAATACCAAAGTGGCGGTCAGCGACCTTGGCAACTAGCTCGGGAGTAAGGTCCAGCTCAGCCTGAGGGTCTGTCACAAAAATAAAGTCGTTACCGGTAGCCTGCCCCTTGGTCAGGGTCTTGCCGGTCAGGTCTCCCCAGGGGGCGATTTCTTGAGTGTGGGTTGCCACAGCTAGTGCCTTTCCATTGGGCTTGGCCGCTCTCGGGCCTTATATCTTCTTTTAGTCTAGTGCCTGCCTGCCCTAAGAGATGTGCCTTAGGGCCAGGTCAAGTTTGCGTGGATCAGACCATTCCAGCCAGTGCACACGGGGGTCTGCCCTAAACCAGGTAATCTGACGGCGGGCAAACTGCCGGGTGGCCGTTACGGTATCTTCAAGAGCCGAATCCACCGAGTATTCCTGCCCCGCGGGCAGCAGGCCCCGTGATGAGTCCAAAGCCTTGAGGAACTCCCGGTAGCCAATAGCCGCTGAGGCAGTTTTACCCTGACGTAAGCCCTGGGCTTCGAGCCGTTGGACTTCTTCGAGCAGGCCTTTCTGCCTCATAGTGAGCACCCGATCGTGCAGACGCCGGTGTAGCTCAGCACGGTCACCGCTCAGCCCAATTTGGAGAGCCGGTTGGTAGTAGGTGCGTCTTGGCATGAAGGAGGAGAAGGGGCGGCCCGTCACCTCGTACACTTCCAGTGCCCGCACCAGGCGGCGGTCATCCTTTACCCGGTCAGCTGAGACAGGGTCTACCTCGCGCAGGCGGGCTAACAAGGCCCCAGGGCCCTGCTGAACGAGCTCCGCCTCAAGGCGAGCGCGAACAGCGGGGCAGGTTTCGGGGAACTCCAATACGTCCAGGGCCGCCCGCACATACAGGCCGGAACCACCCACCAGAATTGGGTACTTGCCCCGGCTCCTAATCTGGTCAAAGAGTTGGCGGGCTTGGCCCTGGAAAACAGCAACGGAGGCTTCTTGGGTCACATCCAAGATATCGAGCAGGTGGTGTGGCACACCCCGCATCTCTTCTGCTGTCAGCTTGGCAGTGCCAATATCCATACCCCGGTAGAACTGCATGGAGTCAGCGTTGACGCACTCCCCGCCTAGTTCCAGAGCCAGCTCAATGGCCAGGTCACTCTTACCGCTACCGGTCGGGCCTACCACAGCAATCACGGGTAGCTGGCCGAAGTCGCAGTGCCCGCCCTGTTCTGCCGGACCGGGTCCAAGGTTGGTTTTCTGAACGGGCCTGTTCATGAGAGCGCTGATTTTTTAAAGGTGGGGAAACCCAAGGAAACCGGCGAACCGGGGACCTGGGTAGTCCCGGTACCGCAGGAATCGGCCTGAGCCCGGTCCCAGGCGTCCCCGGCGCGTGAACGGCGCACCGAATACTGCTCGGGGGCGGGGTCAGAAATCAGGTGAAAGGAACCTGCCTCGGTGATAGGCAGGGTAACCAGGTCACCGGGACGGGGCAGCTGGCAGCCCTCAGGTACGGAAAAATGAACTAGGCGTTGGTCGCGGGCACGACCAGAAAGCCGGTTGGTCTGCTCAGCCTTACGGCCAGATTCAGCGGTCACCATCAGCTCAACGGTCTTACCCAGTTGCTTACGGTTCTCCTGGCCCGCGATCCGGTCCTGAAGAGCGGTCAGCCGCTCATAGCGTTCCTGCACCACGGCCTTGGGTACCTGGTCAGGCATAGTGGCAGCAGGAGTACCGGGGCGAATCGAATACTGGAAAGTAAAGGCAGAAGAGAACCGGGCCGCCTCTACCACGCGCAGAGTCTCCTGGAAGTCTTGCTCGGTCTCGCCGGGGAAGCCCACAATAATATCGGTGGTAATCACGGCCTCGGGGATGCGCTCGCGGACCTTGTCCAAAATCCCCAGGAACTTGGTGGACCGATAGGAGCGTTTCATGTCCTTAAGCACCTTATCGGAACCCGACTGAAGGGGCATGTGGAGCACCGGCATGACGTTCGGAGTCTCGGCCATCGCCTCGATGACGTCATCGGTAAACATGGCGGGGTGAGGTGAGGTGAAACGCACACGCTCTAGCCCCTCAATCTCACCGCAGGCACGCAGGAGTTTGGAGAAAGCCTGGCGGTCGCCAAAGCCCACACCGTAGGAGTTCACGTTTTGACCCAGCAGGGTAACTTCAATAGCACCGTCATCGACCAGTGCCTGAACCTCGGCTAGGATCTCGCCGGGGCGGCGATCTTTCTCTTTACCGCGCAGGGAGGGGACGATGCAGAAAGTACAGGTGTTGTTACAGCCCACGGAGATTGAAACCCAGCCGGAGTAGACATGGTCGCGTTTGGTGGGCAGAGTGGAGGGGAAAACCTCAAGTGATTCGAGCAGCTCAGCCTGGGCCTCCTGGTTGTGACGAGCGCGTTCAAGCAGAGTGGGCAGGGAGCCAATGTTGTGGGTGCCAAAGACAACATCAACCCAGGGAGCCTTCTTCAGAATGGTGTCCTGGTCTTTCTGCGCTAGGCAACCGCCCACCGCAATCTGCATCCCCTCGTTTTCGCGTTTGACGGGAGCTAACTGGCCCAGGTTGCCATAGAGCTTGTTATCGGCGTTCTCGCGGACAGCGCAGGTGTTAAACACCACCAGGTCGGGGGTGCTTCCCTCAGTGGCAGGAAGGTAGCCGCTGGCTTCGAGCAGACCGCTCATACGTTCGGAATCGTGCACGTTCATTTGGCAACCAAAAGTACGTACCTCGTAGGTACGGGTTTTGGTCTGTGCTTGGGGCTTTTCGGGGTTCACGTCAATACTCACTCCACTAGATTACTCGATAGGCCATAATGGGCACTATGTCAGCTCTGCCTTCCGCCTCATTCTTTTGGTCACTTGCTCAGCGCGCTTCGGCAGGTTATTGCCCGCAAGTGACCGAGCAGGACGTTAGTTCGCCCCGATTTCTGCAGCTTCTGGCTTGGCTCTTGAACCAGGCAAGCAAAGCCTTGGCTGCTTGCCCAACCCATGCCCAGATTCTCTCTGCCGGTATGCGTTCGGTAGTTATTAGGGTGCGGTTTAGCCCCGGCACGGTGGATCTGCCGAGGTTGGGTGAGGTGCCCAGCGTCATCCTCAAATACTTTCGGCGCAAAGACTCAGCTAGCAATTCTGGTGGCTTTGGGTATCTGAGGGAGAAGCATGGGTTGGGTGCACTGGATGCCCTGGTACCGGGCCTCTACACCCGTTTGTTGGCGGCCGACGATGCTAGCCGACTCTTGATTCTTGAAGACATTAAGAGCGATAGTTTTTCTTCCGTCAGCTTGGGTGAGCTTCTGCTGTCCTCCAGAGCGGATACCACGTCCCTGCAGGTACTGGATGCCTGGGCCTTTACGTGGGCTAACATTCTTGGCTCCCCGGCGCAGGCTACAGCCCAAGAATCCTTTGCTGAGGCTTTAGCAGAAGCTGATCCACAGGCTACTGCACCGGGGTCGATACCCTCACCCCAGCTTGCCTTTAAGGGGCTAGCTCTCCTAGCTAAAGCCAAGGGGGTAGCCCTAGATTCTGAGGAGTTCGAGCTGTGGCAGAAGCAGGTAGGGAGCATCATATCCCCAGAGCCAGGCGATGCTGTCTTGTCTTCGGGGGATTTTTCTCCGGCCAATTTACTCCTACCGAGCAGGGATTATCTGACGGGTTCGGGGAATAGCCGCGACCTATCAGCTAATCCTGTTTTTCCCTTGGTTCGCGCAGTTCGAGCAATTGATGCAGAGGGTAGTTGCATACACCACTGGGCACTACCGGTGGCAGAAATGATGCTAGGTTTCCCGTCATGGCCTAAGGGCCCAGTCAGCACGGCCTTGGCCGGGCACGAGAACTGGCAGCTAGCTACCCAAAAGTTTTATCGGTTAGTTGCCCCCTACCCCCACACCGACGTGTACCAGGCTCCGGCAGTGCGTTCAGCAGTACTAACGATTCAGGCAGTCCTAGCTGAGCAGTTGGCATAAGTAGTTTTTGACCGATTCCAAGCAGAGGCTGAAACACTGCTAGATATGCTCATCTTCCTATCTTTTGCCCTCTTGGTTGCGGCCCTCCTGCTCTTCGTCCTGGGGCTTATCTCAGGCCAAGCGCTAAGACCTTCTTCCCCTAGCTATTCCCAGTAGTTGAAGCTGCCCTCTGTATTTGCCCCCATCTGTCGCGCATAATTCTCCACTTCTTCCCGAACCACCCCAAAAGCCAGACCTGCCGGGTAACCCTTACGGCCCAACATGGCCACCAGGCGGCGCATCACCCTATCCCGTTCCGCGCGGTCCGCCAGGTTCATAGAGGGCCGCAATTTCTTACGCACCAGCTCGTGCGCATCAGCCCGCTCATCCTCCTCGGTCCTGTGCTCTAAAGCAGTTTCTGCCTGCTCGCCCTCAATCCCTTTAGCTCTAAGCTCCCTACGGATAGCTGACCGCGACAACTTTTTAACCTTGCTCCGCGAGCGCACAAACATCTCAGCAAACTCGGCATCATTGATGAGGTTAACCGCCTCAAAACGGTTCAGAATATCCTCAATGACCTCTGCCGAAATTTCTTTCTCCGCCAGCTTGCCTTCGAGCATAGCCCGGGACTTAGGTGCCGCCGCTAGCTGGTTGAGCACAATGTTCTTGGCACGGCTAAATTCACTCTCCGGCTCAGCCTGCCCACGACCCCGGCTACCTGGCATAGGTGTGAGGCCCTGGACCAGCAGTTCAGCATCGCTCACCGGTTCATTAAGGCTAGAGCCTTCCCTAAAAAGCGGGATACTCCGTTTCCCGCTTGACCGTTTCTCTTGGACGTCCTCCTGGTGTGCACCGATTGCAGGGGCAAAGGGTGAGCGGGCCGCATAGCGGGCCGGTGGCTTACGGAAGCCCTTTTTCAGTTGGGGATTCCGGCGGTGTCGGTACTTATCTAGCTCTTCTTGCCGGCCCTGCCTATTCACAGCCCTAGCTGTGTTGTCAGCTGAGTCAGCAGTATTCACGGCGCCACCACCGGTGTAGGGAGTGCCCTGCCCCTGCATAACAGACAGGTAACTATCGCCGGGGCGGTCTTCACTCAGCCCCTGCGCGGCGGGGTGCCAGGACGGGTATTCCTCGGGGCTCAGAAAATCTGTATCAGTCATTGGTCCTTGGGGCCTTCTTCTGCGGAAGAGAATACAAAGTTCTCTAGCTTAGGGGCAAGCTCTATCTATGCTGAAAGGCCGCTACCGCCGAGTTGGCGGTAGCGGCCTACCCTGGGAAAGTCAGGTTAGAAGTTCTCGGAGATATCGTCCAGAGGATCGACTGAAGTGCTGGGTTCTAGCTCTTCCATCTCTTCTTCCTCAGCTTCAATGATGCCGAGCTTGACCATGGTCTTATACTTAATTTCTTCGGTCAGCTCGGGGTTATCCTTGAGGAAACGACGAACGTTTTCCTTACCCTGGCCTAGCTGGTCACCCTCGTAGGTGAACCAGGCGCCGGACTTCTTGACCACGTTGTGGTCAACAGCCAGGTCAAGGATTCCACCTTCAACCGAGATACCCTCACCGTAGAGAATATCGAATTCGGCTTGCTTAAAGGGCGGAGCCATCTTGTTCTTGACGACCTTGGCGCGGGTGCGGTTACCGATGGGGTTAGCGCCGTCCTTAAGAGTCTCAATACGGCGGATATCGATACGCACCGACGCATAGAACTTGAGCGCCTTACCACCGGTGGTGGTTTCGGGTGAACCGAAGAAAACACCGATCTTCTCGCGAAGCTGGTTGATAAAGATAGCGGTGGTGTTGGTAGAGGCCAGACGACCGGTAATCTTACGCAGAGCCTGGGACATCAGGCGAGCCTGCAGACCCACGTGGGAGTCACCCATTTCGCCTTCGATTTCAGCGCGGGGAACCAGGGCGGCTACGGAGTCAACCACAATGATGTCGATGGAGCCGGAGCCCACCAGCATGTCCATAATTTCCAGGGCTTGCTCACCGGTATCAGGCTGGGATACCAACAGGGCATCGGTGTCAACACCCAACTTGGCTGCGTATACCGGGTCCAGAGCGTGTTCAGCATCGATGAAGGCGGCAATGCCACCCTGCTTCTGAACGTTGGCAACCGCGTGCAAGGCAACCGTGGTCTTACCGGAAGACTCAGGGCCGTAGATTTCCACGACACGACCGCGAGGCAGTCCACCAATACCCAGGGCGGCGTCCAGGGCAAGCGCCCCGGTAGAAATAGTTTCAACCTTGGTGGCTTCCTTGTCACCCAGGCGCATCACTGAGCCCTTGCCGTAGTTCTTATCGATCTGGGCAAGAACAGCTTCAAGTGCCTTTTCGCGGCCTTCAGCCGGAACCTGACCTACGGACTGCATGCGAGTTTTCGCTGCCATACATCTTCCTCATTTCTTATCGCGGAGCCGGTTTTCCTTCTGGTCTCCACGGTAATACGGGTGGCTGACACTTTAGGGAATAGGCCGCAGATTCTTGTAAACCTGTGGATAATTCTTCTCTGCGCCGCCACACCACTGTTATCTGTACACAATAGTACACAAACTAGAACATATTTTCTATTAAGTACGAATAGTTTTCTATTGGGCTCCCTGCCACACCCAACTCCCCAGCTAGGGGGCAGACGGTATGTCCGGGCCGAGCCTACGTGCTTCGGGGACGTCCTGTTCCCGGCAAATCGCGAGCCAGACGGTGCGCACATCGGCACCAGCCTCCAGAGCTTGCCCCGCAGTCAGGTCCCCAAAATCACCCGGAACTAAATCCCGCACCAGATGCTTGGCATAGGCTGGGCCAAACTCGTGGTCCATGGCAGCCCAGAATTCACTAAGTTTCATCCTATCCTCTTCCTGCTCGCAGATAGAAGGAGCCGGCTCCCCCTGTGAGGGACCCGGCTCCTTGTCCTACGCTCACTCCGTTTTATCGGGTCAGGAGAGGGCGTTCAACGGCAGGAATGTCTCGGCTTGAAGTAGCCGCGATTCCGTATTCACGCTTGAACTGCTCGGAGAATTCTGCGGGCACAGTATCGGGTACCGAGAAGCCTTCTTCAACAGCCATGCGGTGGGATACTTCGCCCAGCATAGCTGAGAGTGAGATGTTGAGAGCCTGGCAGATAGAGGCAAGAAGCTCAGATGAGGCTTCCTTCTGACCGCGTTCTACCTCACTGAGGTAGCCAAGGGAGACTCGCGCAGAGTGTGAAACTTCACGGAGGGTTCGCCCCTGTCGCTGGCGGACATCGCGCAGGACTTCGCCAATTGCGTGGCGGAGCAGAATAACTTTACCGGTGTCTTGGGCGGGGACAGTGTTCTCGGTCTGACCCACATCCTTCCAACGGACGACACCGTTCACGGATACGGGTTGCTTAGTCATTTTTATACCAATCTCCTGGTGATCGTGCTCCCGGTAGATCAGGAGCTGTGTACTTCAGCCTAACGTAATTGCTACGTGTTCGTCAGCTCAAGTTGAGAATAAGTCACGTAAGTTCACGTTTTATTCTTATGACATCTATCTAAACCTACAGTTCTGTGTTTTCATTCCCTGTTTGCTGAAAAATTCATCTGAAAATTTCCTGGAAATTTTGAGGAGGTAGTGTGCGAGCATCCTCAGCCCCCCCCGCTAAGAATTATTCACGATAGCTTCAGCCAGCAAAAGCAGGGCATGGTGAGCGGCCTGTACCCGAATCCCAGCCCGCCCCCCGGCGTAGTTCTTCTCGACGACACAGCTACCTGTGGGACCGTATACCGCCAGGTAGACCCGGCCAACAGGCTTACCGTCACATGGCTCCGGGCCAGCAGCGCCCGTTGTGGCAACACCGTAGTCGGCACCGCAAACCCGGGCCGTCCCAGCGGCCATAGCTAGGGCAACATCGGGATCCACCGCACCGCGCTCAGCCAGAAGACCGACCGGAACCCCCAACACCTGAGCCTTAACCTCGGTAGCGTATGAGATAACGCCACCCCGGTAGACGGCAGAAGCACCGGGCACCGAACAGATGAACTGGCCCACCATGCCACCGGTCAAAGACTCAGCGGTTGCCAGCAGGCACCCCGACTCTCTTGCCACTGCAACGAGCTGGGCGGCGGCTTCCTCCAGGTGGAACTGAGCGTCAGGAGCTTGCATAACAGGAACCTACTTGCTCTGCTGGGCGTAATAGTCGCGGCGCAACCGCATAGCCTTCAGCACATAATCAATACCGGTAACTACAGTCACTAACACAACAGCGGCCATGAGCAGCCAGCCCGGCCAGAGTGCCCAGCTACCCAAAAGGCCCAGAGGCAGGATCATCAGCACCAGGGCAAGGGTCTGCAAAACGGTTTTGAGCTTACCTCCCTTAGAGGCGGCCATCACACCGTACTTGATAATGAACAGGCGCATCACGGTAATGCCCCACTCGCGCACCAGAATGACCAGGGTGACCCACCACCACAGCTCCCCCAGCATAGAAAGAACAACAAAGGCGGCACCGGTCAGAAGCTTATCGGCAATCGGGTCGGCAATCTTTCCGAAGCTGGTAATCAGCCCCCGCGAGCGGGCCAGGTGACCGTCAAGCCAGTCGGTAATCATAGCCAGGATAAAGATGACGACGGCCCACCAGCGCAGGCCCATATCGCTAGCACCGTAGACCCCACCGCCCAGCAGGGCCCAGACGAAGAGGGGAACCATAACAATACGCAGGGCCGTCAGGGCATTGGGTATGTTCCAGTTTGATACGGTACCGGGGTTATGCTCAGACATCGGTTCTCCTTAGAGTAGAGCGGGGGCCGGGGATCAAGGGGCTATCTGCCGGTCAGGTTCCAGGCGTCTTCGCTGTCGGGTTCGTCCATGGTGTCGTAGTAGTCCACAGCTTCTGGGACTCCGTCGTTCATGTGAGCAACTGGGTCATTGCCGTAGGTATCATCAGTGGCCTCCACCGGGGGCTCTTGACCACGAATCTTTGCTAGGACGGTGGGCAGGTCATCGGGCTGAACCAGAACGTCACGGGCCTTGGACCCCTCGGAGGGGCCAACGACCTCGCGGGATTCGAGCAGGTCCATGAGGCGGCCAGCCTTAGCAAACCCTACACGGAGCTTACGCTGCAGCATGGAGGTTGAACCGAACTGGGTGTTCACCACTAGTTCAGCGGCCCGCAAGAGATCATCGAGGTCATCTCCAATGTCATCATCAATCTTCTTGGAGGGGGCAACAGCGATGACGTCCTCGCGGTAGATGGCGGGAGCCTGCTTCTTAACGTGCTCCACGACCTCGTGGATTTCGGACTCGCTCACCCAGGCACCCTGAACACGCATGGGTTTGGAAGCACCCATGGGCAGGAAGAGGGCATCACCCTGGCCAATCAGTTTCTCGGCACCGGGCTGATCAAGGACCACGCGGGAGTCAGTCACCGATGAGGTCGCAAAAGCCATACGCGAAGGCACGTTAGCCTTAATCAGGCCGGTCACAACGTCCACCGATGGGCGCTGGGTTGCCAGTACCAGGTGGATACCGGCGGCACGAGCTAGCTGGGTGATACGCACAATAGATTCTTCAACATCGCGCGGGGCCACCAGCATGAGGTCAGCAAGCTCGTCCACAATGACCAGCAGGTAGGGGTAGGCCTTAATCTGGCGCTTAGAACCGGGATCTGGCTGAATCTTGCCGGCCTTGACCGCCTTGTTGAAATCATCAATGTGCTTGTAGCCGTAGTGGGCCAGGTCATCGTAGCGGGCGTCCATCTCACGCACAACCCACTGAAGGGCCTCGGCGGCCTTCTTGGGGTTGGTGATGATGGGCGTAATCAGGTGGGGCACGCCCTCGTAGGCGGTAAGTTCTACGCGCTTGGGGTCCACCATAATCAGGCGAACCTGATCGGGGGTGGAGCGCATCAGGATGGAGGTAATCATGGAGTTCACGAAGGAGGACTTACCGGCACCGGTCGCACCAGCCACCAGCATGTGCGGCATCTTAGCCAGGTTGGCAATGACGAAGCCACCTTCAACGTCCTTACCAACGCCCATGACCATGGGGTGCTCGGTTGCGTGAGCCTTAGCCGAACGCAGGACATCACCCAGCACCACGATTTCGCGGTCGGTATTGGGAATCTCAATACCGATGGCGCTCTTGCCGGGAATGGGCGACAGGATACGCACATCGTCCGAAGCTACCGCGTAGGCAATGTTCTTGGACAGAGCGGTAACGCGTTCCACCTTGGTACCAGAGCCCAGCTCAATCTCGTAGCGGGTGACCGTGGGTCCACGGGAGAAGCCGGTGACTTCGGCATCGACCTTGAACTGATCCAGCACGTTGGTCAGGGCCTCAACGACCTGCTCATTGGCTTCGGACTTTTCCTTAGCGGGGGGGCCTGCTTCGAGCATGCTCTCGGTAGGCAGGGCGTAGGTACCGGTTGAGGACTCCACAACCAGTTCCCCACGGGGCTGTTCGGTTGTCTCTGCAACGGTGTGGTTCTGAATTTTAGCGGCGGGCCGTTCAAGGCGGGGCGCTGGGGTGTCCGCAGGCTTAGCAGGTGCTGAACCCTTGGCTGCGGCTCCAGTCAGGGCGGCACCGAGGGCAGAGCCGGTTGCAGAACCCGCAGCGGTAGGCCTAGCAGAAGGTCGAGGCACAGAAGGCGCACGAGGCGCTACGGGCTTCTGAGGGGTCGGGGCTTCCAGGGCAACCGGTGCCTCATCGACAGGTTCTTCCCAGGCTTCAAGAGTCTTGGGAAGTTCTGCTTCTACCTCAGGTTCAGGCAGACGGCCGTATTCAGCGGCCGCCCGCTGAGCCTGGTCCAGCCGCTGGGCAGGTGCATCGGAGGTACGATAACCGTCATCGGCCCAGGCGCCCTGGTCAAAGAGCTGGCCCTGCTTTTTAGCGGCCTTAGCAGCTGCCCGCTTTTCTTTCCGAGTCTGCTTGCGGGGTGCCTCAACATCAAAGGCTTCTTGTGGGTGAGCGCTGACAGGGCGACCACCGGTGGCGGTGACACGCCCTACGGGAGTGGTATCGGTTTCAGGCTCAGAAAGAAGGGCGCTCTGGTAGGCCTCATCGCCCTCGTAACGGTCAAGCCTGGGGTCGGTGTCGGGCCGCGCCCCAAAACCTAGCCAGCCCAGCAGCCCACCACGGCGTGCAGGACTAGGAGTATCAGCAACCTCTTCGTACAGGTAGGAGCGGTCATGCTCCTCATCAAGCACCCGCGTCTCGACTTCATCCTGAGCACGAGCGCGAGATGGACGGCCTGCATCGCGGATAGAGCCGTTGGGTTTCTCCCCCAGGAGCACACTGAAAATGAAAACAAGCTTCGGCCAAACCTGACGCAGGGGCGTATCAGTAGCAACCAGTACACCGGCGCAGAAGACCAGTGCAATGACCAGCCATTCCAGCACAGAAATGCCACCTACAATACGGCTAGCGGGCGTACCGATGAGAACACCAATGGTTCCACCGCCACCCCAGAAGTCATCAAAGTTATTGGAAAAAGTGGGGTAACCAGCTACCTTGGCTCCCATCATTGAAGCCGAAACCGTCATGATAGTAAACCCGATAGCGATCCGGTTATTTTCCCTAACCTCCAGGGGATGACGGAAAATACGGATAGCAAAAATGAGGCAGAGAATGGGTATGAGCAGTGAGCCTTGACCAAAGAGCCCGCCCACAATGATGTGCCACAGGTGCAGAGGCCACTCGTACCAGGAGAGGGAAGCTGCGGTATCAACACGCCAGCCCCACCATTCCACACCGGCAGTCAGCAGACCGATAGCCAGGATAAAGAGAGCTCCCCCATCGCGGCGTTCGTGAAGTTCGATATCGGTGCGCAGGGCACCCATACGGCGGATAGCACCACCGATGATGAAGGCAAGAGCTTGCCAGGCACCCACAATAGCTCGAATGAAGATATTGCTTTCCTGAGCCGGTGCGGGGGCACCCTTTTTCCCTCGGCCTTTGGCTGAGGTTGAACGCCGTGAGGACGCCCTTGAGCCACTCCCGGTGGAGCGGGGAGCTGATTTACTCGATGCAGACTTTCGCGGAGCCATTCTTCTCAATACAAGTCGGTGACGGTGTGCAGTTCAGACGGTCGCTGGCACCGGGTGGTGGGCGACCGTAGTTCTTAACAGACTACAGCCACCGGCTCCCCCGTGCAGGGGTAAAGCCGGTGGCAGAGTCATCGTGAGGGTAGCTTCTCAGCATTGGGCTGAGCCACTCCCCCGCCCTGCCTGCCCTGGGTATAACCGAGGCGGGCAGATGCTTTAGCTGTTATCGGCCTCAGCGGTGTGGGTTTCGATGACCACAGGAACAATCATGGGCTTACGGCGCAGGCGGCGCGCAACCCAGGCCCCCACTGTGCGGCGGACAATCTGCTGCAGCTGGTGGGCGGTGTGAACCCGTTCGGGTGCCCGGTGCAGGGCATCTTCCAGGGCCGCAGTAATTTTGGGGGTGATGTCGTCAAAGACCGAGTCGTCTTCTGCGATACCGCGGGCGTGAATATCGGGGCCGGTCACAACACGCTTGGTGGCACGGTCAATCACGGTCACAATCGACACGAAGCCTTCTTCTCCCAGGACGCGGCGGTCTTTGAGGTCGTCTTCGGTCACATGGCCTACTGACTTACCATCAACGTAGACGTATTCACAGGGGACCTGTCCGACGATTTCGGCCATGCCGTCCTTGAGGTCAACAACGGTACCCGAATCACAGATGAGAACGCGGTCGGTCTTGATGCCGGTTTCCACGGCCAGGTTACCGCTGGCAAGCAGGTGGCGAACTTCACCGTGAACGGGCATGACGTTCTTGGGCTTCAGAATGTTGTAGCAGTAGAGCAGTTCGCCCGCTGCGGCGTGACCCGATACGTGGACCTTAGCATTGCCCTTGTGGACCACATTGGCTCCCAGCTTCATCAGGCCGTTAATCACGCGGTAAACAGAGGTTTCGTTGCCGGGAATCAGTGAGGATGCCAAGATGATGGTGTCACCCTGCTCAACCTGAACCTTGTGGTCTCCGTTTGCCATACGGGACAGGGCTGCCATGGGTTCGCCCTGGGAACCGGTGCACATCATAACAATCTGGTCGGGGCGGTAGTCATCAACCTTTTTAAGGTCAACGAGCAGACCATCTGGCACCTTGAGGTAGCCCAGCTTCTCGGCGATGGTCATATTGCGGACCATGGAGCGGCCCACTAGGACCACCTTGCGGCCGCGTTCTGCCGCGGCATCCAGCACCTGCTGTACACGGTGGACATGCGAGGAGAAGGAGGCAACGATAACGCGCTTCTTGGCATCGCGCATGACGTTAGAGATAACGGGCCCGATGTTCTTCTCGGTGGGGGTGAAGCCGGGGACCTCAGCGTTAGTGGAGTCCGGTAGGAAGAGGTCAATGCCTTCTTCGCCCAGGCGGGCAAAGTGGCGCAGGTCGGTCAGGCGTCCGTCGAGGGGTAGCTGATCCATCTTGAAGTCACCGGTGTGCAGGGCCTTACCTGCCTGGGTACGGATAAAGACAGCCAGGGCGTCGGGAATGGAATGGTTAACCGCCACAAATTCACATTCGAAGGGGCCAAAGCGCTCAACCTGGCCTTCAAGGACTTCCATGGTGTAGGGCTTGATGCGGTGTTCCTGTAGCTTAGCTTCAACCAGTGCCAGGGTCAGCTGTGAGCCAACCAAGGGAATATCTGGGCGGCGACGCAGGAGATAGGGAACAGCGCCGATGTGGTCTTCGTGGCCGTGGGTCAGCACGAGTGCTACAACATCGTCCAGTCGGTCTTTGATGTAGTTCAGGTCAGGAAGAATCAGGTCAACGCCGGGCTGAGACTCTTCGGGGAAGAGCACGCCACAGTCAACGATGAGCAGTTTGCCGTTGATCTCGTAGACGGTCATGTTGCGGCCAACTTCGCCCAGGCCACCCAGGGGGACAACGCGGAGGGTGTCTTTCCTGAGTTTGGGGGGAAGGTGCGGACTGGTTACTGTTTGCATGTGTTCTCTTATCTGTCGATTTATTTTTTCTCAATACGGGCAAAGCGGGCCACCTCAAAATCGCATGATTTTGGGTGAACCCGCCGGACCCCGCAATAGGTCTTTACTTAAGGAGGGAGGAAGCGATAACGGAACCTTCAAGGTCTGCTCGCATGAGCGCCGCTTCGGCTTCAGTGGCTACCGCATGGGGTAGGCGCACGGTCTTGGTTTCAAGCAGGCCCTGCCACTGCAGAATCTGTTTGGCGGCAACGCACCCGGGTACGCGACTCATGGCCGCACGCACGATGGGGGCAAGGTCAAGGTGGATCTGCTGGGCGGTTGCTAGATCCCCGGCAAGGGCGGAGTCAATGAGCTTGCGGAAGAGTTCGGGGGCTAGGTGGCTGGTGACACCAACCAGGCCCACAGCGCCCATAGCAATCCAGGGCAGGGTCAGCCCGTCATCACCTGAGTAGTATTGCAGGTCAGTGGTTTCCATGACCTCGGTAGCAGCGGTGAAATCAGCCTTGGCATCCTTGACCGCAACGATATTCTCGTGGCTGGCCAGGGCACGGTAAACCTCGGGGCTAATTGCGATACCCGCTCGACCGGGAATGTCGTAGAGCATGACGGGGGTTTTAACCGCGTCCGCCAGGGTGCGGAAGTGGGCTTCAAGGCCGGTCTGAGTGGGCTTGTTGTAGTAGGGGGTAACAACCAGTAGGCCATCTACGCCTACGGCCTCAGCGCGGGAGGCTAGGTGCAGGGTGTGGGCGGTGTCGTTAGAACCAACACCAGCAACAATCTTGGCGCGGTCCCCCACGGCCTCTTTGACGATGCGGAAAACGCGTTCGTTTTCCTCATCGGTCATGGTGGAATATTCGCCGGTTGTGCCGCACACAATCAGGCCGTCGTGGCCACGGTCAACCAGGTTTTGAGCAAGCCCAGCGGTAGCGGCTTCGTCAATTTCGCCGTTTGCGGTAAAGGGGGTGACCATAGCGGTCAGGAGTCGCCCAAAGACGGGCTCGGTGGCTTTTACTGTGTGCGGTGAAGTCTCAGACATACTAATAAGGTTACCTTATTCTGGGGTTACGGGAGGGTGAGTTTACTTATTGCTGAAGTAGCCAAGCAAACTTTTAGACAGAGATACTGGCTACTGACCCGCCACGGTAGAGGCTAATAGCGGCTCGCATAGCCTTACGGGCTCGTTTACGGTCACCGGCAGCATCGTAAGCCAGCGATAGATTGAACCAGTGTGACCAGTCCTGCGGGTAATTCTCAACGGCCTGAGCGTAATCAGCGAACTGGGCATCGGCGGCGGCGCGTTCTATGCGACCTGAGTCGGTTCGCGGCAGGTTATCTTCCGGGAGCTTTCCCTCAGCAGCCATAAGCGAGGCAAGTTGCTGGGTGCGGGCCCCAAAGACAATTTCACGAACCATAGCCCAAGCCCCCAAGACAGGCAGAACGATCAGGGCTAGCCCTAAGGCCATACCCACCGGCCCCGCGCCCTGCATAAGGAGCACCCCGCGCTGGGCGGTCAGGGCAAGGTAGAGGCTCAGAGCCACTGTCACCAGTGAGGCAAAGATTCTTCCCCGACCACCGGCGTCCACCGCAATAAAAACCGCGCAGAAAACACCGACAGCTAACAAGAAGAGCCGAGTTCCCAAAGGCAGAGGCAGAACCATAAGGGTCAGAACTGCTAGGACGATGGCTCCGGCCGTAAATAAGCGCAGTGAACCCATCGGGTTAGGTCAGATCCATGTAGCGGTCTAGCCCAAGGGCCAGACCGGGGTGGGAGGCAACCTGCCGAACACCCAGAAGGACACCGGGCATAAAGCTGGTGCGCTCAAAAGAATCGTGGCGGATCACCAGCTGCTGGCCAGGATCACCCAGCAAGATTTCCTGGTGTGCAGTCAGACCGCGCAGACGCACAGCGTGGACGTTAACGCCCTCTACACGGGCACCGCGTGAGCCGCCCTCATCGGTTTCTGTGGCGTCGGGTGACTGGCCCACACCGGCGGCTCTGCGAGCCTCAGCAATTTTCTTGGCGGTATGGACGGCAGTACCGGAGGGGGCATCAACCTTATTGGGGTGGTGCATCTCGATGACCTCAACGGACTCAAAGTACTTAGCCGCTTTAGCTGCAAACTCTGTTGCAAGAATCGAGCCGATAGCAAAGTTGGGGGCGATAAGCACACCAACCTGCGGGTGCTCAGCTAGCAGAGCCTCAAGGGAGGCCAGACGCCCCTCGGTCCAGCCGGTAGTACCCACAACAGCATGGATACCGTGCTCCACTGCGAAACGAACATTAGTCTCGGTAGCGGCAGGAACAGTCAGGTCAATCATGACTTCAGCGCCGTGCTCAAGGATGAGATCCAGGGAATCATCTCGGCCCAGGGCAGCAACCAGATCCATATCCGCAGCGGTGTTCACCGCCTTAACAGCCTCAGCCCCCATGCGACCTGCGGCTCCCACCACAGCGACTTTCCATACCTTGCTCATGTGTTTCCCTCGTAATAGCTAGTAAACAGTACGGGTAAGCCAGACACTACCCGCATATGACGCGTGGTGATGGCAGGCCATACGCTAACGAGTCACATCACTACTCTAGCCAACAGGACCAGGCTACGCACCCCAACCTGGGCAAACCCAGCGTATTCACCGCAACCAGGACAGGTAGAAAATACCGCAAGCTGCCAGCTGCTATTGCCTAACATACTCAAGCCACCAGGCACAGAAACGACCAACACCTCTCCGGCTATAGCGTCAAAACCCCACCTAGCTCTTACACTAGATAGGGTGCCCTAGCACAGCTGACTATGACCCCCTAAGGACCCATGAAAGACGACCACGTTTTTTACTCCGATGTTCACCCACCCGAAGGCCAGGGTCATTTTGTCCTGCGCGGGTTGGACGGTATCCGTGCGCTCGCCGTCCTGCTGGTGGTTATCTACCATTTCTGGCCCCAGCACCTACCCGGTGGAATGATCGGTGTCGATATCTTCTTCGTCATTTCCGGCTACCTGATTACCGCGCTCCTACTGCGCGAAGGCGCCTACACCGGAAAAATGGATATTGTCTCCTTCTGGATCCGTCGCTTACGCCGCCTTGTCCCGGCTTTTGCTTGGCTCAGCCTGGTTGTGGGCGCGCTGGCACTACTCGTGGGAGGGGACGCTCAAGTCGGGCTAGGCCGCCAGATTCTGGGCGCTTTTACCTACTCATCTAACTGGCTATTGATCGGTGCCGGTAACGACTACTTTGTGCAGACCT
Organism: Rothia sp. P4278; assembly: GCF_048512945.1. NCBI lineage: Bacteria > Bacillati > Actinomycetota > Actinomycetes > Micrococcales > Micrococcaceae > Rothia > Rothia sp. P4278. Next base: position 64,088 of record NZ_JBLXXU010000005.1, on the reverse strand, counting down.
CACCTGAGCTGATGACCAACTTCTGGTCGCTGGCTCTTGAAGAGCAGTTCTACTTCTTCTGGCCGGTCATTATGGTCTTCGTCTTCATGTTCACCGCCAAATGGTGGCAGCGGGCACTGGTTCCGGCAATTTTAGGTGTGCTCTCATTACTCACAGCACTGGTTCTCACTTTCATCGGTGCCTCCACAACCCGCCTCTACTACGGTACGGACACCCACCTCTACGGGCTGATGCTCGGCGTTCTTCTGGCCATGTTGGTGCCCTGGTCTATGTACCCGCCGGTTGACCCCCGCCTTTATGACCATGTGGGCTACGGCAACGGAATCTGGGGCTGGATCCGCCAGCTCATCGGATGGGCTTGCCTGGGGCTGGTCTTCCCCCTGGCCCTGGCTCTGACCGATCAGCGCCCAAGCCTGCTCATCCCCTGGGGCCTACTGGCAGGGTCTCTATTAGGTCTTGGCATGATTCAGGCGCTTCTACCCGATGTGCGCGGTGGCACCAGCAACCTCTTTAGAGGCTTACTTTCGCTCTACCCCCTCGTGTGGGTAGGTCAGCGTTCCTACGGCATCTACCTGTGGCACTGGCCGCTCATGGTCCTCGCCCACTACACCTTCGGTGCCGCACGCTCCCCCTGGGTAAACGGCGGAGTTCTTATGCTAACGCTGGTGATTGCGGGACTGTCCTACATTTATATTGAACAGCCGGTTCGTAAACTGGGTTTCCGCGGTGCAATTACAGCCTGGCTTTCCGCTATGTTCGTTCCCGGCCAGAGAACCCTGCCGCTGGCTTCAGCGGCGCTCACTGCGGTTGTGCTCATTTGCACGGTTTTTGCAGTTCGCACAGCGCCAACTATGACCGAGGCCCAGGCTGTCGTCGCAGCAGGGGAAAACTACACCGAGTCAGAGAACCCATCACGGGCGCCCGAAGCCGCAGAAACCCAAGTAGCTGAGACCAGCGAAGAAAGCCACACCCCCAGCCCCTCCCCCAGCGCGACTGCAGATCTTCTACCGGCTACTGCTGAGGGCCAAAGCGTCACCATCGTTGGGGACTCAGTCACCTTGGCTTCTGCGGCTGCGCTCGGGCAGGCAATGCCACTTGCAAGGGTTAATGCCGAGGTCTCCCGCACCAGTTCAGCGGCCCTACCTCTCATCGAGCAAATGACCAAGGACAGCCAGACAGGTCAGGTACTGGTTCTTTCTGTGACCGCTAACTCAACATTCACACTGGAGCAACTGGAAACACTCAAAGCTACCGTTTCACCCGATGACCAGCGAAAGATTGTGCTGGTAACAGGTCTGGGGCCAGCAAACCTCACCTGGATAGAGCCCTCCAACAAGGTCATCCGTGAATTTGCGCAGAAGAACCCCGGCACCGTCTTTATTGCTGACTGGCAGGCCGCAGCAAGCGGCCACCCGGAGTACCTTGTCTCTGATGGCGTACACCCCCAGGGACAGGGCCTTACGGTCTACGCCTCAACTGTTAAAGCGGCGGTAGCGCAAGCGGTTGCCGCCAACCGGCCCTAGTCCTCTGCCGTCCATCACCCTGACATTGCGGGTAAAGCTAAAGCCCCTCCCCCTGTTATCAGGGAGGGGCTTTGACCATTTGCTATTTCACAATGGTAGTGACCCATTCCTGCTTGGATAGGAAAGCCGCAAGCTCTTGAACCTCTTCGAGGGTAACAGATCGGATCCCCTCTAGGAGCTCGTCAAGGCTCCGGAATTGGCCTGAATCCAGTTCTGCACGCCCCAGACGACTCATCCGGGACCCCGCGTCTTCGCTCCCCAGAATGGTTCCGCCACCCAGCTGCCCGAGCACCTTATCCAGCTCGTCCTGGGTGAGCCCGTCACGGACCAATTCATCAAAGGTTGAGCGCATGAGCTCACCTACCTGCTGGGTCTTAGCCGGTAGGCACCCGGCGTACATGCCGAAGTAGCCCGCATCGGAGTAGGAGCCGCTAAAGGAGAAAGTGGAGTAGGCAAGGCCACGTTTTTCGCGGATTTCCTGGAAAAGGCGGGAGGACATTCCACCACCCAGGGCGCTATTGAGCACGCTCATCACATACCGGCGGTCATCGCCAGCTACCAGGCCGGGGCAACCCATCACAATGTTGGTTTGCTCGAACCCTTTATCCAGGGTCCGCTCCCGAGCGCCCGGAACAATAACTGCCTGCTGGCGGGACCGGCGAGGTGCAGGGGCCTTCCCCTCGGTGAGGTCCCAGCCCCGGTTATCCAGTGATTCGAGAACTAGCTGAACGATATGTGAGTGGTTTAGGCTACCCGCTGCAGAAATAACCAGCCTGTCCGGGGTGTAGAACTTCTTGTAGTGTTCCCAGACCTTATCGCGGGCTACTTCTGTAATCTCCTGAGGGGTACCACCGATAGGCCGCCCCAGAGGGTTCTGCCCCATGAGCTGTTCAATAAAGGATTCAAAAGCAACGTCGGTGGGGTCATCTTGGTCCATAGCGATTTCTTCCAGGATGACACCGCGCTCCTGTTCCAAGAGCTCAGGGTCCAGTACCGCGCCAGTCACCATATCAGCGATAAGGTCGATTGCCATAGCGGTGTCGTCATCGAGCACACGCGCATAGTAGCAGGTGTGTTCTTTAGCGGTCAGCGCATTGGACTCACCACCTACGCGGTCAAAGGCATGGGCTATATCTAATGCTGTACGACTGGGGGTACCCTTGAACAGAAGGTGTTCTAAGAAGTGCGTAGAACCCAGCATGCCGGGCTGTTCATCGCGGGAGCCAACGCCCACCCAAAAGCCAAGAGAAATACTGCGCTGGGAGGGCATACGTTCAGTAATCACGCGAACGCCACCGGGTAAGACGCTACGGCGAACCTCGTTACCGCCTTCCCCCACATAGATCAGACGACCATTCAGATAATCAAGCTCACCGGCGAGATCCGCCAGGGTGATGGGTAGTTCTATGGGCATAGTGCGCTTTCTATAGATCAGACATATCCAGGCATATACCTTACCGGAGCAAACACAAAACCTAGTGCTGTGACTTGACGGGCTAGGTACACACGGGCAGTCATCAAGGATAGTAATATGGCAAGGTATATTCGCAGAACTACTGACTAAGGCCCTACCCAAGCCCTAGGAACCTGAAGTCAGCCCCTAAAGGAAGATAAAGCAAGCCCCTGACAAGGCATACTTGTTCAAACAGCATGTGATGAGTCAAGGTTTTGCTGGCAGGGCGAATCTCCGCGATTGCAAGGTTTCAACCCCTTTGACTTATAAAGAGGGAAACTCATCGAGTGATGAGTTTCCCTCTTTATTCTTTAGCGACAGGGCATCGACCTAAGTCAAAATCCTGCTTTTAGCCTTCAGTGGCTTCGCTGTCTTCTTCCGCAACAACCGGAATCAGTGACAGCTTGCCACGGTCGTCAATCTTGGCGATCTCAACCTGAACCTTCTGCCCTACACCGACGACATCTTCAACGTCGTCAACGCGCTTGCCATCATTGAGCTTACGAAGCTCGCTAATGTGAAGCAGGCCGTCCTTGCCGGGGGTCAAAGATACGAAAGCGCCGAAGGCAGTTGTCTTCACAACGGTACCCAGGTAGCGTTCGCCAATCTCAGGAACCTGCGGGTTAGCAATCGCATTGATAGCTGCGCGAGCTGCTTCCGCGGACGGGCCATCGGTTGCACCGATGTAGACGGTGCCGTCATCTTCGATAGAGATGTCGGTCCCGGTCTCTTCCTGGATCTGGTTGATCATCTTGCCCTTGGGCCCGATGACCTCACCAATCTTGGCAACGGGAACCTTCACCGAAATCACGCGGGGCGCAAAGTCGCTCATCTCATCGGGAGCGTCAATGGCGGCATTGATAACTTCCAAGATGTGCAGGCGTGCTTCGCGTGCCTGGGTCAGGGCACCGGCCAGAACCGAGGCGGGAATACCGTCCAGCTTGGTATCAAGCTGGATAGCAGTCACGAACTCACTGGTACCCGCTACCTTGAAGTCCATATCTCCCAGTGCATCTTCTGCACCGAGGATATCGGTGAGAGCTGCATAGCGAGTTTCGCCGTTGACCTCATCGGAGACAAGGCCCATAGCGATACCCGCTACAGGTGCACGCAGGGGCACACCTGCGTTGAGCAGGGAAAGGGTTGAAGCGCAAACTGAGCCCATGGAGGTTGAACCATTGGAGCCCAAGGCTTCTGACACCTGGCGGATTGCGTAGGGAAAATCCTCGCGGTCCGGAAGGACCGGAGTGATGGCACGCTCGGCCAGGGCACCGTGACCGATTTCGCGTCGTTTGGGGGAACCAACGCGACCGGTTTCACCTGTGGAATAGGGTGGGAAGTTGTAGTGGTGGATGTAGCGCTTGGACTTGACCGGGTAGAGTGAGTCCAGCTGCTGTTCCATTTTAAGCATATTTAGCGTAGTCACACCCATAATTTGGGTTTCACCACGCTCGAAAATTGCTGAGCCGTGTACGCGAGGCAGAACCTCAACCTCGGCGGTGAGCTGACGGATATCGGTCAGGCCGCGGCCATCGATACGAACCTGCTCTGTCAGAATTCGCTGACGTACAAGGTGCTTGCTCAGGGCGTTGAATGCTGCGTTAACTTCGTCTTCGCGGCCTTCAAATTCTTTACCTTCGCCAGCGAGTGCTTCGAGAACTTCCTGCTGAAGGTTAGCAGATGCCAGTTCGCGCTCCTGCTTACCTGCGATGGAGTAGACCTCCACGATCTTGGGTTCAAAAGCCTTGACGGCTTCATCTACCTCTGCGGCACGTTCGCCAAAGATGGGGAGTTCCATAGCGGGCTTGCCTGCGCGTGCAGCCAGGTCTGACTGGGCCTTGCACAGAGCGGCGATGAAAGGCTTTGCGGCTTCTAGGCCCTCAGAGACAATCTCTTCGGTGGGTGCGGTGGCACCGTTTTCCTTGATGAGCTTCCAGGAGGTATCGGTAGCTTCAGCCTCAACCATCATGATGGCAACGTCTTCGGTACCGTCTGCCTTAGTCACGACGCGACCGGCAACGGCCATGTCGAAGACCGCGTTCTCAAGCTGGGAGAACTTGGGGAAGCAGACCCACTGGTCATCTATCAAGGCAATGCGTACGCCGCCGATGGGGCCAGCGAAGGGTGCACCTGAAAGGGTGGTGGAGCAGGATGCGGCGTTGATAGCTACAGTGTTGTAGATTTCATCGGGGTCGATGGTCAGAACGGTAACAACAACCTGGACCTCGTTGCGGATACCCTTCTTGAAGACAGGGCGCAGAGGGCGGTCAATCAGACGCGCAGCCAGGATCGCTTCGGTTGAGGGGCGGCCCTCGCGGCGGAAGAAGGAGCCGGGAATCTTACCGGCTGCGTACATACGCTCTTCAACGTCTACGGTGAGAGGGAAGAAGTCAAAACCTTCTCGGGGGCTCTTGCCAACGGCGGTGGCCGAGAGCAGGGTCGTATCTTCGTCGATAGTGACCAGAGCTGCGCCAGCTGCCTGCTGGGCTAGGCGGCCTGTTTCAAAGCGTACAAGGCGCTTTCCAAACTTGCCGTTGTCGATGATTGCTTCTGCAAATTGAATTTCGGGACCTTCCAAGGTTCCTCCGTTTCCTTATCTGCGCCGCGCTGCTGGTCATCGATTGAGGCTCACAGTGGGAGCACCCTTGACGGGTGTCTTCTGTAAACCGCTACCGAGGACCGTGACAATGCGCGACGACTTCGTAGTTTATGTTGATGTTCTCTTGGGAGAACTATAAGGGCGTCACTGCCCCACACTGACTCCGTGTTCCAAGGAACCCGAAGTTACTGGTGGATTACAGTGGCGCCCTCACTCTGGTGCAGCCTTCGCCTTAGCGACGGATACCGAGGCGTTCGATAAGTGCACGGTAACGTTCAATATCGATGCTCTTGAGGTAGCCCAGCAGGTTACGGCGACGACCAACAAGGATCATGAGGCCACGACGTGAGTGGTGGTCATGCTTGTGGAACTTGAGATGTTCGGTCAGGTCGGTGATGCGACGAGTCAGAACTGCAACCTGAACCTCGGGTGAACCGGTGTCACCTTCGTGGGTTGCGTATTCCTTCATGATTTCTTGCTTGATGGCGGGATCGAGTGCCACTTTATAACTCCTAGAGTTAGTGCCGTGTACGGCCCGACTAGTGTTTGCTAGCGGGAGCAAAAATCTAACGATTTTTGTATTCTGACTGCCACGGACCGCAGTCGAAGAATATTTACTTGGTTAACCCCACTAAGGGGCCACTCTCAAGGCTATAGCAAAGCGGTGCGGGGTTTCAAGACGGGCTTCTCACTATTTAGTGTGAGTATATCTACCTTTGTATGCAGTTTACTCGTAGAGCGGGAGAGCGCTGATACTGTAGCCCTCCCCGCTGGTAGATACAGATCCTTCATCAGGGTAGTTACCGAACCAGTCCGGTGCGATAGAGAAGTCCCAGTTAATGTAGTAAGAGCTGGCCTGCCCTACCTGGGACAGACCCTTAAACCATGTGAGTTGGAAAGGAATTGATACCTTTTCCATGTAGTTATCGGCTTTCTTAGCCAAGAGGCGGTAAGGAACTTGGGAACGAATCTCTACAAGGCGCTCTACCCCTGACCCAATGGTCTGGGTTTCAGATGCGGAAGCTTTCGTGACGGTGGCGGTTGATTTGACTCCACTGGCACTCACCACAAAGGCGGCAGAACCGACGACTTCCTCTACCTTAAAGGCGGTAACGGTGCCTAGCTCTGCGGGGGGAACAACTTGCCATTGCCCTGAATTGATGCTGTAGGAGGTTCGGCCGCCGGAGCTATCAGGCTCCCCAAAAGCCGTAAACGACTTCGTTCCGGTAACAGTAATAGTTACAGCGGGTACAATCGTGTTGGAACTGGGTGAGACCTGACCCGAAGGGTGTGATGCTGCGTACGCCGGGATAGTAGTAGAAGCAACCACAGCAGGAATAGACCAGGCTGCGCCCTTTGTTACTGTTCGACGGGTTAGATTTTCTGTCATTTGATTCTTTCGTTCTATGTAAACGGTATACGCAACGAACCCAAACGTCAGTTCTAAGCTCATTTTACCCACCGGGTGAGTTTAAAAAACCTTGAGCAGTAACCAAGCAGAAACTTTTGCAAGCTTTCTCAACCGCTTCAATCCTAACAGTCTAAAACTATGGGTTTTTGTCATGACGGGGTTGCCGACTTTCCTCATCAGGGGAAGAGTCCCCAGGTCGGGCCTTTACTGTTAGGAGGCTGAATACGAACCGATACCCCTTTGTTCATTCGCTCAAACCCAATTTTCACATCACTTCACAGCTCAAGCCTTACAAACATGGCGGTTACTCTTGGGTAGCCCATTGAGGACTATATAATTTAACAATGACTTCACGAGATCAAACCAATGTTGAATCATTTGATTTAGACCACACCCTCGTTCTTGCGCCGTATGTGCGCGTCGCAGGACGAAAAGAACTACCCGGAGGGGACGTCCTCATCAAATATGATGTCCGCTTCTGCCAGCCCAATAAAGAGCACCTGGGCATGAAGGCTATCCACTCGATTGAGCATATGACCGCGCACCATATGCGCAACCACACCGACGCTCTCATCGACTTTTCCCCTATGGGCTGCCAAACCGGTTTCTACGCCCTGACCCTGGGGCTCGAACCCGAGGCCTTTATGGCTATCCTTGAAGCCACCATGAACGATCTGCTTCGGGCGACAGAGGTCCCTGCGGCCAATGAGGTTCAGTGCGGCTGGGGTGCTAACCACTCACTGCAAGAAGCCCAAGAAGCTGTGCGGATCTTCCTTGACCGTAAAGATGAATGGGCGCAGGTGATGGCCTAGTGTCCGCTCCTACCTTCAAAGGCTTCGACCGTGCCACTATCGTTCAGGTGGCAATGGATGAAGAGGCAGCGCCCTTCCTTGAAACCACTGAAGAAGCTGGCTCCGCCTTCACCGTGGGTGAGGCAGTTTTCTACCCCCGTACCTACACGACGGACAGCGAAGAGCACCCCATTCTGCTGGTGCGTTCTAAGATCGGCTTGGTCAACGCGTCCACGGCCCTGAGCCTGGCGCTTTCAGTGGTTGCCAACCCCACCGCAGTTATCTCTGCCGGTACAGCCGGTGGCCTACGGGCCGACGTGGAGGTAGGCGATTTGGCGGTAGGCACCGACTACACCTACACCGACGCAGATGCCACAGCATTTGGCTACGCCTACGGTCAGGTTCCCGGTATGCCAGCTAGCTATAGTTCCGATGCGGCACTGGCTGATAAGGCCCGGCAGGCTGCTGCCAGCTACACCGGCCAAGGCAAGCCCCTGTTCGGCACGATGCTGGCTGGTGGCTCTTTCGTAACTGCTCATAATGTCAAGGACACCCGGGAGATTTTCCCCCAGGCACTATCCACAGACATGGAAACCACCGCGCTGGCACAAATTTGTGGTAGCCGTTCAATTCCTTTCATCGCTATCCGTGGTATTTCGGATCTCTGCGGCCCCGCAGCCGATCAGGACTTCCACATGGATGCCCCCATCGTAGCGGCTAGGAGCGCCCAGCTCGTCCTAGCCCTCCTGACTATCTAGGAGATAACCTGTGCAAAACCATACACTGCGCGATGGTACTTCCATCCCGCCCCTGGGCCTAGGGACCTACCCTCTCAGTAACGCAGAGTCAGAGGTTGCCGTATCGGAAGCCATCGTCAGGGGGTACCGTCTCATTGATACGGCGGTCAATTACGGCAATGAAGTAGGAGTAGGAAAAGGGGTCCTGCGCTCTGGTGTGGACCGTCAAGAAATCTTCGTTCAGTCCAAGCTCCCCGGTCGTGACCACGGCTACGATAGTGCCTTCAGATCCCTGGAAGGCACACTCAAGCGCATGGGTCTTGACTATCTTGATGCCTACCTCATTCACTGGCCCAACCCCTCCCAGGGGCTCTACCTAGAAACCTGGAAGGCACTGATCCAGATGCAAGAGCAGGGGCTGGTGCGCACCATCGGTGTCTCGAACTTCTTACCGGAGCACATTGACCTCCTAGTTAAAGAAACAGGGGTTACCCCCACTATCAACCAGATCGAGCTCCACCCCTACTCCCAGAAACGGGAGTGGGCCAGCTACAACCGTCAGAAGGCTATCCTTACGCAGTGCTGGTCGCCGCTGGGGCGGAAGACCCGCCTACTCAAGGACCCAAGCCTGGCAGAGATAGCTCAAAACATCGGAAGGACACCGGCCCAGGTTATCCTCCGCTGGGAAGTTCAAAAGGCACACCTGCCCCTACCCAAATCAGCTCACACCCGGCGCATGGAAGAAAATCTGGATGTCTTCAGCTGGGAACTCACCCAAGAGCAGATGTCCACCATTGATGATTTAGAAGCGGGCCTTGGCCGGGGTTTTGACCCCGCCACCCACGAAGAAATGTAAGCCCCAAGGACGCAACCGCCCCGGCAGAGTATTTTCTGCCGGGGCGGTAGTCTGTCGTCTGGTCTGTGCTGAACTCTAGCTCAGGATCTGCCGAGCCTGTTCAACATCCTGATACATCTGCTCCACTAGAGCTTCGACGCCCGTATAGGCAACCATGCCCCGCAAGAAAGCGACGAACTCCAAGGTGATCTGCTGCCCGTAGAGGTTAAAGTCCTCAACTTTTTCGTCAGTCCGATCGATGACGTGGGCTTCCACCTGGCGGGTGGTAATTCCTTCAAAGGTGGGGTTAGTCCCCACAGAAATGGCAACAGGGTGCCGAATTTCCTGCTCATCAATCAGCCAGCCTGCATAAACACCATCAGCAGGAACCAAGCCCTCGGAATCGGCCGACAGGTTGGCGGTGGGGAACCCGAGTTCACGACCCCGAGCGGCACCGTGGACGACTTCACCGCGCATGTAGTGGGACCGGCCCAGCAGGGAGCCGGCTTCCGCTACTCTGCCCTGTCCAAGGAGCTGACGGATAGCGGTAGAAGAACAGCGGCTGGCATCGGACACCAGAAGATCCTCAACAACCACAACATCAAAACCGAAACGCTGGCCCAACTCCTTCATGGTTGCCAGGTTGCCTGAGTTATTGGTGCCGAATCGAACGTCATCACCGATGACAACGCACCGAGCATCCAGCGCGTCAACAAAGGTGCGGGTCACAAATTCTTCTGGAGTCTGAGCAGCAAAGTCAAGGTCGTAGTGCAGGAGCAGATAAACATCGACGCCCAGTTCAGCCATAACCGCTTGGCGGTCCTTCTGCCCCATGATATCGACGTGCGACCCCTCCGGCCCGTGAACCACCGCAGGGTGCGGGTCAAAGGAAACAGCAACAGAGGTCAACCCGCGCTCTTGTGCCGTAGCCACCAGCGTAGAGAGTACCTTCTGGTGCCCGATATGAACACCATCAAAGTTGCCGATGGTGACCACGGTAGGCCCGTAGCCAGCGGGAATCTGGGCGAGGTCGGTGTAGCGCTTCACTGTGCTCCTTGTGGGTTGCTGCTGGTGTCTATCCTACGTGCTGATACCGGTCCATAAAGAACCAGCCTAGCTCCGCCCGTCATGCGCTGTCTTACCGGGACGAGCCGTATAGAGCCACCAGAGCCCAATCATGGGTAGGACAAGAGGAACGTACCCGTAGCCCGACCCAAAGTGAGACCATACGGAGGCTAGAGCAAAGTGCTGGGGCTGAAGGTAGGAGAATATACCGACCAGCAAAACACCAGCCATCTCGGTCCCTACCGCCAGCAGTGAGACTTTCCAAGCGCCCTGGCCCCTACGGGAGAGCGCCAGAGTAGCCACCAGATAAATTAAAGCCGAAAGCGCCGAGAGGCTGATAGAAAGCGGAGCTTCATCAAACTTACGAATCACCTGGTACAGTGCTCGTGCACCCGCTGAAAGGGTAAAGACGCCGTAAAAAACTACCAGTAAGCGGCCAAAGCCCTTAGCCGGGGCAGATACCTGGTGCGGTGAAGTGGAGGGTGCCATCTGTGTATCCTCAGTATCGGTTTAGTAGTAGTACCAGAGCATATTCATGCGGTGAACCATGATGATCAAGACCGGGCCGGTGAGCCCCAGAACCAGTGTCGACCACCGGGTGCGCTCCGCCAAAGACCAGATAAAGGTGCCCACCGGAATAATCATGGCTGTCACCAGATAGCCATAGTACTCCAACCAGTCCCCGCTCGGCCCATCGGTCACTGCCTGCATAATGATAGAGCCGACCAGGTAGACCAGTAGGAAAGCCTCGAGAATTAGAACCGAGCCCTGGCTGAAGTCATCGGGTGCCCGGCCTCGCAAGAAAGCCAGCAGGCAGACCAGAAAAGATAGGGTTCCCAGCCCAAGGCAGACCCAAAACCACAGGTCAAGTCCAGCAATTATCATTGTGTTCTCTCGCTCCTAGAAAGTTCTACCGGCTTCAAAGACAAGCACAGGGGCGGCTAGGTCTTCACCGCGGAACCGGGTGTTCTCGATGAGAGCGACCAGGGTTCCATCGGGGGCAAAAGCCGCTACGATGCCTTCGGTGGTGGGTTTATCGTGGCCGCCTCTTGAGCCACCGGCACTGCTGTGCCGCTTGGCCTGTTCGGCACCAGCGCTAGGGCTAATCCTGCGCCCGTTGGACAGGTCGGTAGCCTCTTGGTCATTCACAAGACGCTCACCGAACAGTCGGCGGGCGGCCTCCTCGAGAGCAAGCAGCGGAAGGGGCTGTTCTGCTTCACGCCCGGCAATCAGAGTGTCCAGGCTATGAGCATCCTCAGCCCTAATCTCACCGATAGCGGTGCGGCGCAGGGCAGTCAGGTGGGCGCCAACCCCCAGTGCCTTTCCCATATCGCGTGCCAGAGCCCGGATATAGGTACCCGCCGAGCAGATAACCGTCACCCGGACATCGAGGACGTCATATTCATTCTGTTCTTGCTGTTCAGATCCCTTTTCTACGGACTCTCCCGCCGGGGACTCAGCAGAAGGAACCGGGTAGGTGGCAGTGAGCCGGTCAAGGCCCTCCACCTCAAAGCTGTGGACCGTCACCGGCCTGGCCTCTAGCTCAACGGCCTCACCGGAACGGACCCGAGCATAAGACCGAACGCCGTTCACCTTAATGGCAGATACCGCGCTGGGCACCTGCATGATATCGCCGGTCAAAGCCGCTACCTGTTCAGCAATCAGCTCATCGGTCAGGGCTTCAAGAGCGCCGGCAGGAGCCAAAGCAGTAACCTGGCCTTCGGCGTCGTCGGTTAGCGTCGATACGCCCAAGCGAATAGTTGCCGTATAGGTTTTGCTTTCTCCTACCACCCAGGTCAGTAGCTTGGTTGCCTTATTGACGCCCAAAATCAGCACCCCGGTTGCCATAGGATCCAGGGTGCCAGCATGGCCTACCTTGCGGGTCCCTGCAAGCCATCGCATCTTAGAGACAACATCGTGGCTGGTCATACCCGCAGGTTTATCGACGATAATCAGGCCAGAAGGGCCGGTCGGTGCTTTCTTAGCCACGGTTTTTAGGCTTCGTCCTCGTCAGTTTCAGCGATCTTGTAAGCGTCCTCACCAGCTGCGTACTCGGCGCCCTCACGGGCGGCGGCAAGCTCGGCGTCGCGTTCCTTAGTCTGGCGGAGCAGATCTTCGATGTGAGCGGCGTTCACCGGCACCTCATCGGGTACAAAGGTGAGGGTTGGGGTCAGACGGGCGGTGATGTTCTTACCGACTTCTGCCCGCAAGATACCCTTAGCTGACTCAAGAGCGGCGCGGGTTGAAGCCTGTTCCTCTTCGCTCCCAAAAACGGTGTAGTAGACCGTTGCGTGCTGCAGGTCGTTGGTGACCCGGGCATCTGTGACGGTAATAAAGCCCAAACGTGGGTCTTTAATGCGGCGCTCAAGCGCCTGGGCAACAATGACCTTGATACGGTCTGCTAGGCGGGCGGCGCGTGCCGGATCTGCCATGGTGTTCTCCTTGATGTGAAAGTTTATTCTGCTTCTATAAATTGTAGTGGGGTGGGGTAATCGTCAAACGACTACTCCACCCCTTTCCTAGGTCTTATCTAAAGACTAGACGCGCGGCTTTTCCTGCATCTCCCAGGTTTCAATGACGTCGCCGTCCTTGATGTCGTTGAAGGAGCCCAGGCCGATACCACATTCGAAGCCCTCACGGACCTCAGTAGCATCGTCCTTGAAGCGGCGCAGGGACTCAATGGTGAGGTTATCTGCAACCACCGAACCATCGCGCACCAGGCGCGCCTTGGAGTTGCGCTTGATAACGCCTGACTTGACGATTGAACCTGCGATATTGCCCCACTTGGAGGAACGGAATACCTCGCGGACCTCGGCTGAACCCAGTTCAACCTCTTCGTACTCGGGTTTGAGCATACCCTTGACGGCTGCCTCGACCTCTTCGATAGCACGGTAGATCACGGAGTAGAACTTCATTTCTACGCCTTCGCTATCGGCCAGTTCTGCAACGCGCTCTGCCGGGCGGACGTTGAAGCCAATGATGATGGCGTTGTCAACGGTTGCCAGGTTAACGTCGTTCTGGGTGATAGCACCAACACCGCGGTGGATAACGCGAAGCTGAACTTCGTCGCCACCGGCGTCAATCTTCATAAGTGACTCTTCCAGCGCTTCAACAGCACCGGAAACGTCGCCCTTGATGATCAGGTTGAGAGTGTCCATCTTGCCTTCAGCCACAGCGGCATCGAAGGATTCAAGAGTGACTCGCTTACGGCGCTTAGCCAGCTGGGCGTTGCGGTCAGCGGCTTCACGCTTCTCAGCGATCTGGCGGGCTGTACGCTCTTCCTCAGTTGCCAGGAAGGTGTCACCTGCACGGGGCACGGAGTTGAGGCCAAGCACCTGGACGGGGCGTGAAGGGCCAGCTTCTTCAACGCTGGTGCCGTTCTCATCGAACATGGCACGAACGCGACCGTAGGCTGAACCGGCAACGATAGCATCACCGATACGCAGGGTACCGGACTGAACCAGAACGGTAGCTACAGCACCGCGGCCCTTATCGAGGTTAGCTTCAATAGCTACACCGCGGGCTTCCTTGTTGGGGTTAGCCTTCAGTTCCAGAGCGCCATCGGCGGTCAGGGTAACAGCGGTGAGCAGTTCGTCGATGTTCTTCCCCTGGCGGGCAGAAACATCGATAAACATGGTGTCGCCACCGTACTCTTCAGGAATCAGACCGTATTCGGTGAGCTGACCGCGAATCTTTTCGGGGTTAGCGCCTTCCTTATCGATCTTGTTGACAGCAACAACGATCGGCACGTCAGCAGCCTGAGCGTGGTTGAGAGCTTCAACGGTTTGGGGCATGACGCCGTCATCGGCAGCTACCACGAGGATAGCGATGTCGGTGACCTTAGCACCACGGGCACGCATAGCGGTGAAGGCTTCGTGACCGGGGGTATCGATAAAGGTCAGGTAGCGTTCTTCGCCATCTACCTCGGTGTGAATCTGGTAGGCACCAATGTGCTGGGTAATGCCACCGGCTTCCCCGTCAATGACGTTGGTGTTACGGATAGCATCGAGCAGGCGGGTCTTACCGTGGTCAACGTGACCCATCACAGTAACAACCGGTGAGCGAACTTCCAGTACTGCATCGTCTTCAGCGTCAGCTTCGGCATCAAGGTTGATGTCAAAGGATTCAAGGAGCTCACGCTCTTCATCTTCGGGAGATACGATCTTAACGACGTAGCCCAGCTCAGCGCCAAGTAGCTCGAAGGTTTCCTCATCGAGTGACTGGGTCTGAGTAGCCATTTCACCCAGGTGAATCAGAACGGTAACCAGTGCGGCTGCGTTTGCACCTATTTTCTCGGCGAAGTCCATGAGCGATGCACCGCGACGCATACGAATCTCGGTAGTGCCGTCACCGTGGGGTACAGCGACGCCACCAATGGTAGGCTGCCTCAGCTGCTCTTCACGGCGCAGAGCTGACTTAGTCTTGCCCTTCTTGCGCTTACCGCCACCGCGTCCGAAAGCACCCTGAGCGTTACCGCGACCGGCACCGGGGCCACCACGACCGGGGCCGCGGTTGAAACCGCCACCACCGTTACCGCCACCGGGTCCACCTGAGCCACGGCGAGCGCCGCCACCGGCAGGAGCACTAGCAGCACCGCGAGCACCGACATTGCCGCTCATCTTGGTGGGCATCATGTTGGGTGAGGGGCGGTTGCCACCACCAGCGGGGCGAGGAGCGCCACCACCGGCGGGACGGGGGCCTGCTGTACCTGCACCTGCGGGGCGAGGGGCCTTGTTACGGCCACCTGCGGGGCGAGGAGCGCCGCCACCGGCAGGACGGGGACCGCCGGGGTTATTAGCACCGCGGGGGTTGCGTCCACCTACGGGGCGGGGGCCGCCTGAGCGACCGCCTTCTGAGCGTTCATTACGCTTGCCCATGCCCTGGGAGGGGGCGAAGGGGTTGTTGCCGGGGCGGGGGCCGGGTTTAGCACCGGCTGGCTTGGGAGCACCGGGCTTAGGGGCACCGGGCTTAGGGGCACCGGGCTTGGGAGCAGACATGCCCTGGGTCGGTGCGAAGGGGTTGTTGCCGGGGCGGGGGCCAGCAGGTTTGCTGGTTTCTGCCTTGTCGGCAGCAGGCTGTGTGGCAGCTTCTGCCTGAGGTTTGGCGACTGGCGCTGCGGCTGACTTGGGCGTTGCGGCAGGCTTGGGAGCTGCGGGTGCAGCGGCAACAGGCTTGGGTGCAGATGTCTTTGCTTCGGTCTTGGGGCCGGGAGCGGCAGGCTTCTTGGCCTCTGCCTTCTTTTCTGAGGCTTCTGCCTGAGCAGCTGCCTGAGGGAAAGCTGCGCGTAGTTTTTTAACTACCGGAGCTTCCAAAGTTGATGATGCTCCCTTGACGAATTCGCCAAGTTCTTGAAGCTTTGCGACGGCTTCTTTTGAGGGGATTCCGAGCTCTTTAGCGATCTCGTGAACGCGGGGCTTAGCCACTTTTCTCCTGTTCTGGTTCGCACCAGGACAGGGGCGAACCTTCAGTTTGTGTGAGGTTTGAGCTTATATAAAGCTATTTTTTTGCCGGTTGGCGAGCACAGGTTAGTACTCATTGCGCGGCACTCATTGGGTTTCCATCAGTTTTCTGACTCGCTTTCTTACAAGGTAAGTCGTCAAACCCGTTGACTTATATGGTTCGCCAGCCCGAGAAACGGGCCGTGAACCGGTGAGCTCGGCTTATGCTTTGATCACCAGTTCGGCGGTATCCACCCGGGTTCTGAATGCTCTGGCAAAGGCACACTTTTTGAGTGCTTTGGTCAGACATGCTTCGGTCAGGTGGAGCCAGGCTCCACGCCCCGGGAGACTTTTGTCCCTATCAAAGACTGCCCTGGGTGGGGCGGTGCCTCTGAGGGCAATTCGTGTGAGGTCAGCTTGTGCTGCGGTGGTTCGACAGCCGATGCAGGTGCGGACGGGGGTGTGCAGCTTTGGTTGCTCCCTTCATGTGTTCGCCCGGCTGTACGCCCTGGGGCCTGGCCGGTTAGCTAGCTGTTACGAAACCAGCATTAAGCACTGGGTCTTGTGACCTCTATAGCCAGTTTAGCCCCCTTGCGGGGGCTAACGGCAATTATGTTAGTTAGCTCTCGTCCGAGCCGTCTCCCTCGACGGGGGTAGCAGCTGCTTGAGCTGCTGCCATAGCTGCCTCATATTTGGAGGCCGAGATGATGTCAATACGCCAGCCGGTCAGTTTTGCGGCCAGTCGAGCATTTTGCCCTTCCTTACCGATAGCAAGTGAGAGCTGGTCATCGGGAACGATGGCGCGTGCAGAGAAAGTCTTACGTTCGGTCACGGTGACCTCACTAACCCGTGCGGGTGACAGGGCAGCTGCGATGAACTCTTCGGGTGAGTCTGAGTAGTCAACGATGTCTATTTTCTCGTTGTTCAGCTCCCCCATGACAGCGCGCACGCGGGCACCCATTTCACCGATGCAGGATCCCTTAGGGTTAATGCCGGGCTTAGTTGCCCGAACTGCGATCTTGGTGCGGTGCCCGGCTTCGCGGGCAATGGCCATAATCTCTACTGATCCGTCGGCAATTTCGGGCACTTCGTGCTCGAAGAGGCGGCGCACAAGGTTGGGGTGCGAGCGTGACAGAACAATGGAGGGGCCCTTAGGCCCGCGGCGGGCCTCGAGAACATAGGCACGCAGGCGGGTGTTGTGGGTGTAGCGCTCACCGGGAACCTGTTCAGCGGTCGGGAGGACGGCTTCGAGGGTGCCCAAATCAACGTGAATCATCCGGGGGTTGGGGCCCTGCTGGATGACACCGGAAATCAGCTGACCTTCGCGGTCCTTGTATTCACCCAGGACGGCGGAATCCTGTGCATCACGCAGGCGCTGCTGAATGACCTGGCGGGCGGTAGAAGCCGCGATACGGCCAAAGTTTTTAGGAGTATCGTCAAACTCACCGATTATCTGGTCGTTTTCATCGAGCTCAGGCGCCCAGATGGTGACGGTGCCGCTGGAGCGGTCAATCTCTGCTCGTGAACCGCGAATCGCGCCGATCTGCTTCTGGTAAGCCAAAAGAAGGGCACTTTCGATCATTGGGATCAGGTGGTCGATCGAGATATCGCGCTCTTTTTCGAGCAGGCGAAGGTTGCTCAAATCAATGTCCATGGTGGGCCCTTCCGTGTAATACGGTGCCGGGGCTCATAGGCTCCGGCACCGCTTTCGGTGTATGTTCGCACGGCGTACCGTGCGGCCTCAATATGTTGAGAGGTGGTCGTTTTGTTTTTATTCTACCGAGTACTTGCTAACGGTTGAATTCAATTTCTACTTTTGCGGAAGAAATTGTGGCCCAGGGTAGGGTCTGCGCGTCGCGGTAGCTTTCGGGCTGACCCTTTTTGGTCTCTTTCTTGCGGCGCACCACGGGGCCTTCTTCGGTGACGAAGTCGAGCCGGGCTAAGTAGGTTTCCCCGTCGGTCTGGCTGATTGCCAGGAGCCTGTCAATGGAGCGTTTCCAGTGGCGGGTTTCGGTCAGCGGGCTGGTCACTCCCCGTGAAGATACTTCAAGCAGGTAGGGAACCTCGCCGTCATCAGCTGAGTCAAGCGCTTGGGAGAGAGCCTGTGAAACCTCAGCGATAGTGTCAAGGGAAAGGGCGTCTGTACGATCTTCGGGGTAGTCAAGCACGATTTCAAGGGTGCGGTTAGCTCCTTTACCCCTGAGGGCCAGTTTCTCCAGCACCAGCTTGAACTGACCTTCAACGACTTCGGTTACTACCGGACGAACGCTTTCAAGGCTTACAAAGCTCTCTGCTGGGGCTCTTTGGGTGATACCTTCTTGGGCTCGGGCCGCTGCTCGACGTTCCCGCGCATTGGGAGCCTCTTTCTTACCGGCTTTTGGTCCTGCCATGATCCTTCCCTTTCTGCGAGCGTATCTGGGTCTTCTAAATCCCTAAGCCTACCAGGGTGAGCTGAAGCCAGAATTTTTTTGGCACAATGGTGGGTAAACTCCCCCTCTTGAAAGGCCCGCTCTATGTCTCGTTTTCTCCGCCCGCTCATTACCTTGCTGGCCTGCCTGCTAGCTGTTTTTCTGGTTATGGGCTGGCAGGGCATACAGCGGCAGGAAGGAATCAAAGCTGATCTGGCCGGCCAAATTACTATTGCCCTTGAGCTAAAGACGCTACGTGAGGCCGCTGAAGCCGAAGGCCAAGATATTTTGGTTACTGCCCTTGATGATTCCCTGGCGCAGCTAGCTCCCGCCGCACGTGATTTTGCTGAAAGTTCGCAGGCTGAACCGCTCCCCCAGCAACTTACAGCAAGCGCCGACGCTCTTGTGCAATTTGGTCTTAAAACAGACTCCCTTGAAGACAGAGCTCGCGCGCTGACTGCTGTCACCCGCTTATGGAGTGCAGCTCTTAGCGAGGGAATAACCGACAATAAGTACCCGGCTGCCCTAGCCCAAAAGATCAAGGAGCTGGAGAACTTCACCTGCACTAACCCCCAGGGCGAAGCGCCGGAACCGTCATCTTCCCTTGAGCAGATGCAGGAGGTGCTTTACCGGATTAACTATGCCTCTGAGGTCTACGCCGCCCGCGCAGACAAGGGCTACACCGGTCTAGCAGCAAAGGCCCGAACTCTAGCCCAGCAGAGCGCCGCCCTGCGCGATACAGTGACCCCCGCCCTCATCTGTAGCCAGCGCCTTGAAACAATACAGCCCTCCTACCCCACGGTTGCCCCAGAACAAGCAGAGAGCCAACTCCGTGACCTGACCGCAACCCTGCCAGCCCTCTCTATGGAGGTTTTTTCCGATCCCGCAGTGAGTACCACAGAAGACTCCATCGAAGTCATTGCTCTAGCTCTAGCGCTCCACACCTTGGATTAGCGACCAGCCAGAATATCTGCCCCAAGCTTCAGTATCAGTGCGCTGACCACAATCACCATCATGAAGCGAATAAAGCTGTTACCGCGCGCCATAGCCGTACGTGCGCCAAGGTAGCCGCCGACCATATTTGCTATGCCCAGCATGAGACCGAGCGCCCACACTTGTTGACCTGACGCAGCAAAAAGCACCAGGGCACCTAGATTGGTGGCCGCATTAATAATCTTTGTTTGAGCACTTGCTTGCAGGAAGCTATACCCCATCAGACCAACCAGAACGACCATCAGAAAAGAACCTGTACCCGGGCCTAAGAGCCCATCGTAGAAACCAATAGCCGCACCGGCCCCCAGGCCCACCATCAGGTGTTTAAGGCCCCGGTATTTCAATTCTGTTGAACCGCCTAAGGAGGGCTTAAAAACGGTGTAGAGCAGGACCGCTAAAAGGGCCACCACAATAATAGGTTTGAAGAACTCCTGCGGTAGAGCGGTCGCAAGCACCGCACCGGCCATACTGGTCACAAAAGCTAGGCAGGCAGCTGGCACAGTAGTACGAATATCAATGGGGGTTCTTCGCACATAGGTCACCGCACTGGTCAGGGTACCAAAAACCGACCCCAGCTTATTGACAGCAAGCGCTTGGACCGGGCTTAAGCCGGGCACCAGAAGCAGGGCAGGTAGCTGTATCATGCCACCGCCGCCTACTAGAGCATCAACCCAGCCTGCGCCTAGGGCCGCTACCAGAAGCAAGCAAATGCTCAGGGGGTTAAGCCCCAGCCCATCAAGCCCCAGAGCACCAAGGATATCCACGGGTCGGCGTCCTCTCTTCCCCACCGGCATCGGGGCACTTACAGTGCTGGCGGGGCAAAGTTTGCTTTACCCCGCCCAGCAGATTCCTCATAGGCTTCTAGCGACCGACCTCAGCTAGGATTTCAGCAACTGCTTCGTCCAAAGCTACTTCACGGGCTTGCCCACTCCGGCGGTCCTTGATTTCAATCTTGCCATCGGCAAAGCCGCGGCCCACCACAAGGATGGTGGGAACACCTAGGAGCTCAGCATCGCCGAACTTAACACCGGGTGATACCTTGGGGCGGTCATCAAACATGATGTCCAGGCCGGCAGCCTCAAGCTCAGCTACTAGCTTCTCAGCGCCTTCAAGCACCTCAGCGCCCTTACCTGTGACCACCAGGTGCACATCGGCAGGTGCCAGGTTGCGGGGCCAGATCAGGCCACGGTCATCGTGGTTGCCCTCGGCGATAGCTGCCAGTGCGCGGGTGACACCCACACCGTAGGAGCCCATGGTCACGGTCTGGAGCTTGCCGTTCTGGTCCAACACTTTCAGGCCCAGGGCTTCAGCGTACTTGCGGCCCAGAGCGAAGATATGCCCCATCTCAATACCGCGAGCGGCAATCAGCGGACCGGAGCCATCGGGTGCGGGGTCACCTTCGCGGACCTCGCAGGCCTCGATGATGCCGTCGGCCTCAAAGTCGCGGCCAGCGACCAGGTTGTAGACGTGCTTTTGGTCTTCGTTTGCGCCGGTAATCCAGGCAGAGCCCTCAACGACGCGGGGGTCAAGGTAGTAGGGAATACCGGTGGCAGATTCTACACCCAGGAACTTATGATCTAGCGACAGACCGGGGCCGATGTAGCCCTTAACCAGCTGCGGAAACTTCTTAAGGTCCTCCTCAGTGGCGGCCTCAACCTCTACCTCACCACCAACGCCCAGTAGAGCACCCACGTTGGCCTCTAGGCGGCCCATATCAACTGCACGGTCACCGGGTAGACCGATAGCAACTAGCTGACGGCTACCGTCAGGCAGGGTTACGGCAACGATAACGTTCTTGAGGGTATCAGCCTCAGTCCAGGGGCCCTCAGGGCGGGGGTGCAGTGCGTTGGACTGTTGGACAAGAATCTCAATGGTCGGTGAATCAGGGGTATCGAGAACGCTAGCAGCCGGGGTATTGCTTGCATCAACGGGTTCAGGCGCAACGGTAGTGACTGCCTCAACGTTGGCAGCATAGCCGCCTTCAGAACGCACGAAGGTATCTTCGCCAATCGGGGTGGGGTGCAAGAACTCTTCAGAACGCGAACCGCCCATAGCGCCGGACTGGGCCTGGACGATCTCAATTTCAAGACCCAGGCGCTCAAAGATTCGGATGTAAGCTGCGCGATGAGCCTGGTAGGCCTCGTCAAGCCCCTGATCATCGACGTTAAAGGAGTAGGAGTCCTTCATAATGAACTCGCGACCACGCAGTAGGCCTGCGCGGGGGCGGGCCTCGTCGCGGTATTTGGTCTGAATCTGGTAGAGGTAGACCGGCAGATCCTTGTAGCTGCTGTAAAGGTCTTTGACCAGCAGGGTGAACATCTCTTCGTGGGTGGGGGCCAGGAGCATGTCTGCCCCCTTGCGGTCTTTGAGGCGGAAGAGGTTATCCCCGTATTCGTCCCAGCGGTTGGTTGCTTGGTAGGGCTCGCGCGGGAGCAGGGCCGGGAAGTGGACTTCCTGAGCACCAATGGCGTTCATTTCCTCACGGACAATGGTCTCAATCTTTCCCAGGACTTTCAGGCCCAGGGGTAGCCAGGTGTACACGCCGGGGGCTGCGCGCCGGATATAGCCGGCACGAACCAGTAGCTTGTGGCTGGCGACTTCAGCATCAACAGGGTCTTCACGCAAAGTGCGTAGGAAAAGGTGGGACAGGCGCTGTACCAAGGTGGCTTGCTTCCGTTTCTCTCATAGGGCAACCTCGTAGAGTTATAGGCTGCGCTAGGCTTCGGGCTCGTCGCCCGCTGACTGGTCCTACCCTAGGATTAAGGGCAGGGCATACTCTCTACCAGCTTACCGCTTCTTGTGAGGCTAAGACATCTCTGCTACCGGGGGACCTGCCGGGCATCGATGGTGACCGGCTACCCCCAGTTGGTCTCTTCCACAGAAGCTAGCTCCGCTTTGTACAGAGGATAGGCTACCGGGGCGGTTCTTGACGGATCGATCTGCGATCGCCTTAGAAAAGCACAGTAGAGAAAGTGCCTGTTTGCTGCCAGCCGGTGCTCCGGTAGAGAGCCCTGGCCGCACTGTTGTAATCGTTGACGTAGAGAGAAAGCTGGGGAAAACGCCGGCGAATTAGCTCTGCGCCCTGAGCTAGCAAGGTGGGGGCAAGACGGTGCCCCCTGTAGGCGGGGTGGAGCCACACGCCCTGAAGCTGGCAGATTGAACCGTGCGCCAACCCGATATCCGTCTTAAAAATAACGATATTCTCGGAGTTAACACCGACCACGGTGCGACCGGTTCGGGTGAGTTCATCAATGCGGTGGGCATACCCGGAAGGGTCCCGCGTCATGGGGTCATAGCCTACTTCTTGGGTGAACATGGCGATAGAGGCTCTGAGCAGGCTGGGCCTGTCATCGGTGCGGGCCCAGCGCACAGGCTCAATGATAGGTGGAGCGCCCAGCCGCGGGCGAGCCAGCGACTGTTCAGCAAGCGCTGTGAGGTCAGCGTCCACGGGGAGCTCAAGCAAGGGCTGGCTTTCGCGGATGCCGAAGGGGGTTGGCATGCGCCCAGCTAGGTGCCCCCATATACCCAAGACTGCTTGGCGGTGGCCGAAAATTGATGCAATTTTGCGGTTGTGCCGCCAAATATAGTGGGCAACCGTCTCGTAGTAGGGTTCCGGTAGCGAAAGTGGAACGCAGTTAGCTCCAAGCCAGAAAGCGCCCACTAGGCAATCTCTGGGTTCCGCTTCAGGCCCCTCCCCCGGGGCAAGTGTCTCAGCCAGTCCCGGCATGGGAGCCAGGTTCCGCTCAGCCGGGTCGCTAAAGTGCGCCCCAGCCGATCGGCTCACCCAGTCGCTGGTCTTGCCCAGCAGAGTATCTAGGGTGTTTCTGAGGCGTTCCGGAAGCGGCATCTCGATGCCACTATACCCGCCTCCTACTGCGGGTGGTGCCCCCTTGTAGCCGCTCTCTTTCCCGCTGGCATTTCGAGGCACAAAAATACCAATGAAGCCGCTGGGCGTTTTGCGCGAGGTCAATGCGCTCGGGGCAGGTAACCCAAAATGGTGGAGGTGTTCAGCGGCAAAGAGAAAACCCACCGGGTCTGAACTAATCATGGTTTCCAGTTCTACCCGGTCATCGAGGGTGAGGGGGCGGATTATGACATCATCGCTGATGCGCTGGAAGCGTGAAAAGAGAGACACGATGGGTTTCTTCTGAAGGCTTTAGGAGACTGAAACGGTCGGCTCGCCTGACAGGTCAATTTCGCCGCGGTCTTCCATCTCGCGGGCGATACGGTTGGCCTCTTCAATCAGGGTCTGAACGATCTCGTCTTCGGGAACGGTCTTGATGACTTCACCCTTAACAAAGATCTGGCCCTTACCGTTACCGGAGGCGACACCCAAGTCGGCTTCACGGGCTTCGCCGGGGCCGTTGACAATGCACCCCATGACGGCCACGCGCAGGGGAACTTTCATGCCTTCAAGGCCCTTGGTGACGTTCTCGGCTAGTTCCCATACATTGACCTGGGCACGGCCACAGGAGGGGCAGGAAACAATATCAAGTTTGCGGGGGCGCAGGTTCAGGGACTCAAGAATCTGGGAGCCTACTTTGACCTCTTCAACGGGAGGCGCGGAGAGGGACACGCGAATGGTATCGCCAATGCCCTCGGAGAGCAGGGCACCAAAGGCTGTTGCCGATTTGATGGTTCCTTGGAAAGCTGGGCCTGCTTCGGTAACGCCTAGGTGTAGGGGCCAGTCACCAGCAGCTGCCAGCTGGCGGTAGGCCTCAACCATGATGACGGGGTCGTTGTGCTTAACTGAAATCTTGAAGTCCCGGAAGCCGTGTTCCTCAAAGAGGGAGGCTTCCCAGACAGCGGATTCCACCAGGGCTTCTGGGGTGGCTTTGCCGTACTTTTCGAGCAGGCGCTTATCGAGTGAGCCGGCATTAACACCGATACGGATTGAGGTACCGTGGTCCTTAGCGGCAGCAGCGATCTCCTTGACCTGATCGTCAAACTTACGGATGTTGCCGGGGTTAACTCGGACGGCACCGCAACCGGCTTCGATAGCGGCAAAGACGTACTTGGGCTGGAAGTGGATATCGGCGATTACAGGAATCTGGGACTGCTTAGCGATAATGGGCAGGGCCTCTGCATCCTTATCGGTGGGGCAGGCTACGCGTACAATATCGCAACCGGTGGCCGTGAGTTCAGCAATCTGCTGAAGGGTGGCGCCGATATCGTGGGTCTTGGTGGTGGTCATGGACTGCACGGAGACCGGCGATTCTGACCCTACCCCTACGGAACCGACCTTGAACTGGCGGGTCTTACGGCGTGGTGCCAGAACGGGGGGTGGTGCGGCGGGCATTCCAAGAGCAACCGAGGTCAAGTTTTCCTCCAAAAGTTTCTTACACCTGCCGGTGGGCGCAGGCGTACAGTGTCATCCTCTATTGTGCACCAGTTAGGCCATATTTACTAAGACAGGCCGGGGACTCTTTCGACACAGCTCAGCTAGGATAAACCGTATGGGTACCACTGTGATGACCTTTTCTGCTAGGCCTCGGGTTCTTTCAACCAATATCGCTCAGCCATTTACCCTAGTTGGCAGAACCCCGCGTCAGACCGGTATTGGTAAGGTCGCTGTGAGTTCCCTCGATGTTTTTGCTCCCGACCCGAACTACGGCGATGGCTCCGGTGTTGCCGGTGATTTTGTGGGTGATAGTAAGCACCACGGCGGGGCTGAAAAAGCTGTCTACCTTTATGCTCGTGAAGAATTGGATTACTGGGGTGAGCAGGCAGGAAGGAGCTACCCTAACGGCATGTTTGGCGAGAACGTCACAACTGAAGGCGTTAGCTGGTCTGAGATCTTGGTCAATCAGCGGTTCAGTGTTGGCTCTGCTGTACTTGAAGTCAGCTCCCCGCGCCAGCCCTGCAGAACTTTTGCTGACTGGCTGGGGCGTAAAGGGTGGGTTAAGACCTTCGCCCAGCACGGTGACTGCGGCACCTAGGCCCGTGTGATTGAGCCGGGCACTATCAGGCCTGGAGATAGTATCGCATGCTCAGTCGAGCTTAGAAGAGGCTGATGGGTTTGAAGATATCGGCGGCCACCAGAATGACGGTCATAAGCAGGAAGGCACCGGCGACCACATAGGTCAGCGGCAGGAGCCTAACCGGGTCGAAGGGGCCGGGGTCTTTTCGACCCAGTAGCTTGGCGCTCTTGCGGCGCACCCCCTCCCACAGGGCGCCCAGGACGTGCCCGCCATCCAGAGGTAGAAGCGGAATCAGGTTAAAGGCAAAGAGCATGAGGTTCATCTGGGCAATCAGCGACACCAGCGTGGCCGCCTTATCGCGCAGGCTAATTTCATCCTGCGCAGCAATATCACCAGCGATCCGGCCAACACCAACAACCGAAACTGGACTGTTTACATCACGGTCCCCGTTGGTCACCAGAGTAACTGCCACACCGTAGACGCGGGCCGGAAGCTTAATCAGAGTTGCGCCAATACGTTCCAGGGACTGCCCAACTGTGGGGAGCACCTCCCCCACGGTGCCGGGGGTCAGCTCAGCAGCGGGGCTGATACCGATGAAGCCCACTTCCTGGGTTTTATAGCTACCGTCGGGGTTGGTCTGGTAAGTGCTGGTGAGCGGATCAACTACCGGGCGTTCAGTCAGCATGGGTGTGATAGTCAGCTCTAGCGTCTGGTCACCGCGCTGGACGGTTAGCGGGACTTCTTTCTCGGCCTTGCTACGGATCAGTTCAGTGAGCTGCTCCCAGCTGGTCACGCTCTGGCCAGCAAATTCGAGAATGGTGTCACCGGGCTTGAGGCCTGCGGCACTAGCGGGCGCTAGCGGATCATCAGCCCCACACTCTGCGGAGTTAGCGCTCTTAGCCCTAGTAGCATCAAGGGTTTGGACGCAGTGCGAGACGCTTTGAATGCCGGTGGTTGGCTGGTAGGAACCAAAGCCCGTTACCAAAATTGTGGTAGCTACCAGCCCAATCAGCAGGTTCATGGCGGGGCCACCCAGCATAATAATGATGCGCTTGTAGACCGGAAGCTGGTAGAAGAGCCTGCCTTGGTCCTCGGGGCGGATGCGCTCAACATCAGCCTGGCGAGCTTGGCGGGCTAGCTGTTGCAGAGGGCTAGTTCCACCTGCCCGCCCCTCACTTTGCCCATCTTGACCGGGCGGGTACATGCCAATCATGGAGATGTAGCCACCCAGCGGTAGCGCTTTAAATCCGTATTCGGTTTCACCGCGTTTCCAAGAGAAGACCGTTTTGCCAAAGCCAATCATGTACTGGGGAACCCGTATACCAAAGAGCTTGGCGGGCACCAGGTGCCCCACCTCGTGGAGGGCAATAGAGAAGGCAATACCCAGGGCCATGAGCACTACACCCACCAGGAAAAGCAAGATTGTCACGCACAACTCCTTGAAACCGGACGTCCGGCTAGAATCAGCCGGATTTAAAGATACAAGCCAGCGTACGCTAAGCCCATCCGAGCCGCCAGTTCAGACCTCTTGGAGTTTGCCCCTAAAACACGCCGGACTTACTGTGCCCCCCATAGGGGCGCTAAGTGCTATGAGATATTCTGTGGCTACAAGACTGTTTGGGTAACAGCTCTCTCCCTCTCTCCCTCATCTTCTCCCCCCTGGCTACTCAACGGGGTCTCGGGTGCAGTAAAGATACGGCCACGACCCAGACTTTATAGGCTGGGTCCCACCCCGTCTTTGAGGTAGTTTCCACCCTTACTTTTAGGTCAAAAATGCCCTAACTTCACACTTGCGTTATATAACCGGTAATTATGCTTTCCCTAGGTCACACGCCCAGCAGCAAAAGCCCCCAGAAGCCACCCCTAAATTTGACTTGACATGGGTAAACACCCTGAGCTATGCAGATTAAATATAATCAAGCATATTTTATGCAGATTTTATTTTTGCCGCACTTTAAGCCACAATCAAAGAGTGAAAGATCATCGAGCGCCCGCTCCCGTGCGCCCGCACCGTCACTTCTGACAAGGAGTACCATTTATGACCGCACAGGTTGAAGCTCCCGCCACCGCTGGAGTCTTTGTCAACGAACATTCTGCGAGCGCCTGGGAGGGTTTTGCACCCGGCCCCTGGCAGGACAGCATCGATGTGCGAGGGTTCATCTTCGCTAACTTCACCCCCTACGAGGGGGACTCCAGTTTCTTAGCTGGCCCCACCGAAAAGACCCTGCGTGTCTGGGACACTCTTGAAAAGAACTACCTCTCGGTAGAGCGCAAGAACCGTGTATACGACGTAGACACCAAGACCCCCGCCGAAATTGATGCTTTCCCCGCGGGCTACATCTCTGAGGACGACGATGTTGTCGTTGGTCTACAGACCGATGTTCCGCTCAAACGCGCCATGATGCCCAACGGCGGCTGGCGCATGGTTGAGACCGCTATCCGCGAAGCTGGCAAGGAACCCGATGAAAACATCAAGAAGATTTTCACCGAGTACCGCAAAACCCACAACGATGCCGTCTTTGATATCTACACCCCCCGCATTCGCGCGGCTCGCTCCTCGCACATCATCACCGGCCTGCCCGATGCCTACGGCCGTGGTCGCATCATCGGTGATTACCGCCGTGTAGCGCTCTACGGTGTCGATAACCTGATTGCCGATAAGGAACGCGCTAAGGACGCTGTAGCTGACCGTGGCTTCAGTGAGCACTGGGCTCGCTACCGCGAGGAACACTCAGAGCAGATTAAGGCTCTGAAACGTCTCAAGAAGATGGCAGCGCTCTACGGCTTCGATATTTCCCATCCTGCCCGCACCGCCCAGGAAGCCGTTCAATGGACCTACTTCGCCTACCTGGCATCGGTTAAGTCACAGGATGGCGCCGCCATGTCTATTGGTCGCCTCTCCGGCTTCCTAGATATCTACTTTGAGCGTGACCTAGCCGCTGGCCTGATTACCGAATCTGATGCTCAGGAAATGATTGATGCCCTGGTCATCAAGCTGCGTATCGTTCGCTTCCTACGCACCATCGACTACGATCAGATTTTCTCCGGCGACCCCTACTGGGCTACCTGGTCCGACGGTGGCTTCACCAGCGACGGCCGCACCCTGGTCACCAAAACCTCCTTCCGTCTGCTCCAAACCTTACGTAACCTGGGCCCCGCCCCAGAACCCAATATCACCATCTTCTGGGACGAGAATCTACCCGCCGGTTACAAGGAATTCTGCGCCGCTATCTCCATTGAGACCTCCTCCATCCAGTACGAGTCTGACCCCCAGATTCGTGAGCAGTGGGGCGACGACGTAGCCATTGCCTGCTGTGTCTCACCCATGAAGATTGGTAAGCAGATGCAGTTCTTCGGCGCTCGCGTCAACGCCGCTAAGGCTCTGCTCTACGCCATCAACGGTGGTCGCGATGAGATGACCGGCAAGCAGGTTGTTGAGGGCTACGAACCTGTCACCGGCGACGGCCCCCTGGACTTTGATGATGTCTGGCTCAAGTACGAAGAGATGCTGGACTGGGTCGTTGCCACCTACGTTGAGGCTCTGAACATCATTCACTACAGCCACGACAAGTACGCCTACGAGTCCATCGAAATGGCCCTGCATGACTCGGATATTATCCGTGCCATGGGTTGCGGTATCGCTGGTCTGTCCATCGTTGCTGATTCCCTGGCTGCTATCAAGTACGCCAAGGTCACCCCGGTTCGTGACGAAACCGGCCTGATTGTGGACTACATTACCGAAGGCGACTTCCCCACCTACGGTAACGACGATGACCGCGCCGATGATATCGCCGCAACCATCGTTCACACCGTGATGGAGAAGATTAAGGCTATCCCGCTCTATCGCGATGCTATCCCCACCCAGTCGGTTCTGACCATTACCTCTAACGTGGTCTACGGTAAGGCAACAGGTTCCTTCCCCTCTGGCCACCGTGCGGGTACCCCCTTCTCCCCCGGCGCCAACCCAGAGAACGGTATGGACACCCACGGCATGGTTGCCTCTATGCTCTCGGTCGGCAAGCTGGACTACGAGGACGCCCTGGACGGTATCTCCCTAACTAATACCATCACCCCCAACGGTCTTGGCCGCACCAAGGACGAGCAGGTAACCAACCTAGTTGGCATCCTCGATGCCGGCTTTATTCCCGAAGAAGACTAAAACTCAATAGATTTAGTGTCCCGGTCGAGGGGTGCCCGCCGATCCTGCACCGGCAGGTTGGCCCCCTCGACCGGGGTGGCAACCCTATCAACACCTCATCACTAAGGAGAAAACCATGGCTGTAAAGACCTACGAAGAGCGCCTGGCTTCTATGAAGGCAAATCGCGCCACCAAGACCGCCCCCAAGGGCCTCTACCACGCAAATATCAATGTTCTCAACCGCGAAACCCTTGAGGACGCAATGGAGAACCCCGATAACTACCCCAACCTGACCGTTCGCGTCTCGGGCTACGCGGTTAACTTTGTGCGCCTGACCCGTGAGCAGCAGCTAGACGTACTCTCACGCACCTTCCACCACGGGGCATAGGTTCCTATGTCTCTCGACGTCACACACGATGTCACCGATACCGCCGGCGAGCTAACTTTTGCTCCGCCGGCGGACCGGCATTCTGGGGCTGGAACCTGGGGCCTGGGTGAGATGACGGAGCTGGAGCGCTCTGCCCAGATTAAGCTCATGCGCGAGGGCCAGCTCGGTTCTATCCATTCCTGGGAACTGGTGACAGCTGTTGACGGCCCGGGCACCCGCATGACCATCTTCATGAACGGTTGCCCGCTCCGTTGCCTTTATTGCCATAACCCTGACACCTTCAAGATGAAGGACGGTCAGCCCATCATGGCCTCAGATCTGATGAAGAAGATTAAGCGCATGCGCAAAATCTTTAAAGCTACCGGTGGCGGTATTACTATCTCCGGGGGTGAGGTGCTCATGCAACGCCCCTTTGCTGAGAATATCCTCATGAGCGCCAAGTCTTTGGGTATTCATACCTGCATTGACACCTCCGGGTTCCTGGGTGCTCACGCAACAGACCAGTTCCTTGAAAACGTTGACCTGGTCTTACTCGATGTTAAATCTGGTTCTGAAGAGGTCTACCAGAAACTTACCGGAAGAGCTCTCCAACCCACTATTGACTTTGGGGATCGGCTCTCAGCGCTGGGTATTAAGACCTGGATTCGTTTTGTTCTGGTCCCCGGCTACACCGATGACCCGGACAATATCGAGAAGGTTGCCGATATCGTCTGCCGCTGGCGCAACATCGTGGAGCGGGTTGAGGTTCTGCCCTTCCACCAGATGGGCACCGACAAATGGGAGTCCCTGGGCTATGACTACCAGTTAGCCGATGTGAAGCCCCCCAGCCGCGAAGACACCGAAG
The DNA here is from genome assembly GCF_048512945.1 of Rothia sp. P4278. Lineage (NCBI taxonomy): Bacteria > Bacillati > Actinomycetota > Actinomycetes > Micrococcales > Micrococcaceae > Rothia > Rothia sp. P4278. Next base: position 33,544 of record NZ_JBLXXU010000005.1, on the reverse strand, counting down.
CGGCCCGCGATATCTTCCGGGCACGCGGGCTCGCCGTCTACTAACCGTCTTTTGGGCATGAATGTTGCATAAAAAGAGCGTCACCCCTTTTTTCGTTTTCAGAGGGAAGATAGGGGTGGGTTTTTATATGCGCATCGAATTAAACCATCATAATATTATTGCAAAAATTCTATAAAAATCTCTTGACTAGGATTCACCTCATCGCTTAGAATTTTAGGCACCTAACCCAAGCAGATTTCATAAAGAAATCTCCAAGCGTAAGGAAATTCTATGCACACCACGGCGAATTCCTTTCTCATTCTTTTACTCGCCCTGTCGTTGTCAACTCTTAGCATATCGCTGGCTAACGCTTCCTCTCTCACCTCAAGAAAAAACAACGCTATTTACCAGGAAATAGTAAACTCAGGAACATCAAAAGACCCTCTGGATTCCCTGACGGTGGATGAGCGTCGATTTTTTGAAGACTTTACAGCAGTCGCCAGTGAAAATTCATCAAGTTTTATTGCTGCACCCTCCTTGATGAGAGCTACACCAATGTCCGGTTGTTGGAATGCATCCATTCAAAGCTATCAGAATAATGTATTCGGTAATCTTTTGTTTACGACGACGGTCGAGGGTAAATGGTGCTATGCAAGTGGCCGGATTACCAGTAGCACTGTAACTAACCATTGGGGGCAAACGCATATGCCGGGGTGGTTTCTCACAAGCTCAAAACCATCTTCAGGTATCTATGGGACAGTAAGCGCACGAATGGTAGCTAACAATTATTTCTCTTTTAGGCCACTTGGGTACGAATTACGGGGACACACTCAGTGTGCGAGGCTTATTGGGCACAATAAAGGTGTTAGTGTTGGTGATAATTCGTGTTCAGTCCAATTTTGATAAAATGATATGAATACAAATCATAAAATATTTTATCTTCTGTTGGGGTTCATTATCATTTTTCTTGTGATAGTTATCATCGGCTGGCCTTACGGTGAAGAAATATCGAAGGTCTTGTAATGAGAGTCGGAATCTTCCCCATAGTTTTTGTTCAAGTAATGAGTACCTCACGAGCTCGTATTCTTGCCCAGTTTTATGCATCGAGTACAGCGTCAAGAGCTAGCCAGGGGTTTCAACATTAGTGTTGATGCTCCCATACGACTCTCTAAAACCCAGGTAGGGCTCTGCAACCCACCAATAACTTATGCGATATGCATACTTTCAAGGTCGGCACCTGCTTTTTGCCTGGTGCCGACCCCATTTTTGCAGGGTTTCTTCATATATACCAAGCCAGGTGTGGCAGAGAACTAATCGGCCAGAATCTCATGGGCGCGGGTACGAGCCCAGCTCTCCGCCCCTAGTACTGTCTCAAGGGTCAGGGAGCCGCTTTCAGCGCACCAAGCTGACTGGGCATGCTCATCCAGGAGACGGCCGGCAGTCTCAATCATGTCGGTAAAACGAATTTTCCCGGCGTGGAAGGCTGCAACGGCCTCTTCATTAGCTGCGTTGAAAACAGCCGGGAAGGTACCGCCGCGCTTGCCTGCCTCTTTAATGATCTCTACAGCTGGGAAAGCTGTCTTATCCAGTGGCTCAAAGGTCCATTGGCTGGCCTGGGTCCAGTCGCAAGGCTGAGCCACACCAGGGATGCGGTGGGGCCAGGTCAGGCCCAGGGCAATCGGCAAGAGCATGGTCGGCGGTGAAGCCTGAGCAATGGTTGAGCCGTCCACAAACTGCACCATGGAATGAACGATGGACTGGCGGTGAACAGTCACATCGATACGGTCAAGGTCAATACCGAACAGGTGATGTGCTTCAAGAACCTCAAGAGCCTTATTGACCATAGACGCCGAATTAGTGGTAACAACCAGGCCCATATCCCAGGTCGGGTGAGCCAGGGCCTGGGCCGGAGTGACCTCCCGCAGTTGCTCGTAGCTCATACCCCGGAAAGGCCCACCGCTGGCCGTGAGAATCAGTCGATCAATTTCGCGGTCGCTCCCGGCTGAAAGTGCCTGGGCGAGTGCCGAGTGCTCCGAATCTACCGGCACCATGGGTTGTTCCAGGGGTGAGGCATCAACGGCGGCTTTGACCAGCTCACCGCCAGCGATCAGCGACTCTTTATTAGCTAGGGCAACCTGAGAGCCAGCCGTCAGGGCGGCCAGGGTGGGCCTGAGCCCGATAGAGCCGGTAATACCGTTGAGCACTACATCGGCACCAGCTTCCGATGCCCGGGTAGCGGCATCCTGCCCCCATTCAATCTGCGGGGCGTAGCCCGGTGCAAGTGCTCCCAGAGCCTCACGCAGGGTGCGAGCAGCATCTTCCCCACCGCTTGTTGCCACCAGCTGAGGCCGCAGACGGGCAGCTTGCTCAGCCAGAGCAACGACCGAACGCCCACCCGCGGCCAAAGCCTGCACACGAACCGGGGCACCGTCTGACCCGCTTTCAGCGCCCGCTAAAGCGTTGAGGTGGTCAATCACCTGTAGGCCCTGAGTTCCGATAGATCCGGTTGACCCCAGGAGGGTGACGGTACGCCCCTGCGCCAGAAAATCTTTTAGCTGATCAGTGAGGGCCCAAGCTGAGCTTGGGTGGGACTGACTAGAACCAAATCGCATGGCTTCATTTTCTCACATACTAGTTTTCGAAAGAGGCTCTGAGCGCACTGAGCATGGATGAATAAAAATCACGGATGAGTTGGCTCTCAGGGAAAATCATGTCAGCCGCATGGTACATACCTTGCACCTGGTGAAATTTGCTCTCCACGCCGGCCTGCAATAAGCGCTGATGGTAGTCCCACCCTTCCGGGTAAAAAAGGTCCTGGTCACCGACACCTATCCAGGCTGGAGGGAGGCCAGCCAGGTTTTGCCTGCGCGCTGGTGCTGCATAGGCAGGCAGTGAGGGAGCTCCTGCCTGCCCACCAAGATAGGTGTTCCAGGCGATCTTATTATCCAGGGGGGTCCAGGCATAGGTGCCGCGCCCCTGCCTATCTGATCGGTCGGTAGTACGATCATCGAGCATGGGGTAAATCAAGGCCTGAAAGTTGAGAGGGTTGCCTGCGTCCAAGGCCCGCTGAGCTAAGGAGGCAGCCAGTCCCCCGCCTGCGCTCTGGCCGCATACAGCAATCAATGAAGGGTCAAAGCCATATTTCTGCCCTGAGGCTTGCAACCATTGCAAAGCCTTATAGCAGTCATCTAAGTCTGCTGGGAAAGGTGCCTCACCAGCGTTACGGTATTCAACGTTGAGGACGGGAACACCAAGATCTCGCGCCAGAGCACTAGCATAAGTCTGAGCAGGTCCCGCACTTGATAAAAGATGTCCGCCACCATGAATAAAGAGCACAGCACCTTCGGACTGACGCTGTGCAGGGAGGTTGAGAAAGGAGCTGAGGATTACCCCAGCGGAAGACAGCTCAATCCGCTCAACTTTAACCCCCGCTACAGGTTGAGCTACCCGGAGGTAGTTGCGCTGGGGCTCAGGTAAGAGGTAGCCAAGACTTGCGTAGAAGCCCTGTAGGGGTGCCAGATAGAGCCGCGGGCCCCAGAACTGAGGGTTAACCTGTTTCTGTGCTTTCCGATGCCAGTAAGCACAGTGACCGGCGGTGGCAAGCCCCAAGACCAGCAAAAATTTTTTCATTCCCCTACCCCGTATCATGGAAGACGTCGCTCAGGCCCCCTGGCAGAGGTCTTAGGGCCTTCAGCAGGGACTATCTTTTTGATGCTACCCAATAATATCGAAGTTTTTTAGTTTCTTAGCTATGGTTTTACCTCCGCTGTTTTGCAACTCAAGTAGCTCTGCGTAGATACCTCCTGAAGCTGCTAGTTGGTCCGGACTGCCGATCTCATCGATCTGCCCATTCTTAAGTGTGACGATGCGGTCTACACGTGCAATAGTTGACAATCTGTGGGCAATAATAAGAGAAGTACGCCCCTGCATCAGCTCCTCCAGGGCCTTCTGCACAGCACGCTCGGCCTTGGTGTCCAGGGCGCTGGTTGCCTCATCAAGAATGAGGATGGGAGCATCTTTGAGGATTGCTCTAGCTATGGCTATCCGCTGTTTTTGCCCTCCTGAGAGCTTGAGTCCGCGCTCACCAATGAGCGAGTCGTAGCCATCGGCAAACTTGGTGATGAATTCGTGGGCATTGGCTTTGATAGCCGCCTCAATAATCTGTTCCCGGCTGGCCTGCGGCTGTGCGTAGGAAATGTTCTCGGCAATAGTGCCCGAGAACAGGGAGGGATCCTGAAAGACCATGCCGATTAAAGAACGAACCTGGGTCAGGTCACTGCCAGCCATATCCATACCGTCAACGGTTACCGAACCAGTACGGGGGTCATAGAGGCCTTCTAGGAGCGACATGAGCGTTGATTTACCGCCGCCGGATTCGCCCACGAACGCAATACGTTCACCGCGCTTGACGCTCAGGTCGATCTTGTGTAGCACATCCTCTTCGCCGTCATAGCCAAAGCTCACCTCTTCAAAGCGAACCAGTTCCTGGCCCTCAGATGCAGTGATAGCCGCCGGCTGAGTGTATTCCGGTGCCCCCTCACGGGTAATTGCTAAAGCTCGGGGGTCCGATTCTCGTTCCATGACATCGAAGTAGTCCTTGGATCCGGTAATAGCTCGCTGGGCGCTATCAACGATCCAGGACAGAGAATTGATGGGAGCAACCGCCATAGCTAGAAGCTGAATGAGTAGCACCATGTCACCAATGGAAAAATCACCGGCCAGGGTCCGCAGGAAAATCAGCAGGTAGAGACCGAAAAAGATCAGGTTTAGAAAGCTCAGTCGGGCCACGTCCATGCTGTGCCAGAACCGGGATTGGGTGGCGGTCAAGCTGATGGTATCGCTAAAGAGAGTTTTAAAGCGAGTCAGTTCGCGCTCTTCCTGCCCAAATGATTTAACGACACGAATCTGACCGATGACCTCGGCAAAACGGCCTGATGCAAGATCGATTTTCTGGTTTTTCTGGCCCTCCCAGACCTGCCATTTGCTGCTGGTTTTACTGGTCAGCCAGAAGTAGACGGGGAAGATAAGAATGAGAAGCAATCCCAGTGGCCAGTAGTAGAGGGAGCTAATCACAATCACCGAAACTGTAGTAAGTACCAGGGAGATAAAGGTGTTCGACATGGTCTTGACGAACTGGGTGACCTCGGCAATAGAGCGGTTCAGGCGAGCGATGATAGTGCCGGTCAGTTCCGAGTCGAAATAGGGCAGGGGTAAAGAAAGAAGCTTCTCGTAGTAGCGCACCGAAAGTATGGTGCGCATGCGCTGGCTCATGATATCTCCCAGGTAACCTCCAAGGTTAGTGGTAAGTACACTCACCAGTTGAGCCGCTAGGTATGCCGCCGCCAACCAGACGATTATCGCCCCGGTTGTGGGTGCTGAGCCCTTAAGGTGATTGACTACGGTATCGGTTGCCCCGGAGATGATAAAGGGAGCAAGTAGTGAGGCCGCAGAGGTAAGAACCGCGCAGAGCACGATTCCCAGGAAGAAAGGCCAGAGTTCCCTGGTAGCTCCTATAATTCTGGTAATACTTTTCATGGCATGGCTCTTCCTTGTCTTGGTGGTGCACCACTACCCTAGCGCTGATACCGGTGATTTACTTGAGCTTGACCTGCCTTTTTGCTCACGCATCGGTAGGCTTCAAGCACAAAGAACCCGGTGGTATCCGTCGTCGGAAAACCACCGGGTTCTGCTTCAGGGGCTACCGCCCTCTCAAGTGTGCTACTTCTTAACTACTACCTTCTGGTAGATGAAGAGTACGATCAGCGCGCCAACGACTGCTGTAAAGACAGAGCCGAGGCTGAAGCCATTGACACCATCGGAAAGGAAGGGCAGGAAGCTACCCAGGAAGCCACCCAGCATAGCGCCCACGATACCGAGGGCGGTGGTGACGACAAAACCGCCACCTTGCTTACCGGGCATGATGAGCTTGGCAATTGCGCCAGCGATCAGACCGAGGACAATCCAGCTAATGATGGAAAGAATCATGTTACCTACTTCTATATTTTGCTTAGCGACTATGATCAGCCGCAAGGATAAGCATTACCTATTCTATATCAAATATCAAGATAAAAATAAGTAGGGTGATAGTGTTATTTACAACTATCCCAGCAGAAAAGTCCCGTCAGCGGTAAGCCAACGGGACTTTCAGCCTAAATCAAGCAGGTTAGGCTAGTGGTCAATAGCACCTTCGGCACCTACACCGGTGAGAGAGCGAACTTCCATCTCAGCCTGGGTTGCAACATCTTCTTTCTCACCACCCAGCGACCCCAGGAAACCCAGCAGGAAGGCCGCAGGAATAGCGACAAGACCGGGGTTAGCCAGAGGGAACCAGGCAAAGTCGGCGGTAGGAATCATTGAAGTCTCAGCACCGGACATGACCGGGGAGAAGATAATCAGAACTACGGAGAGCCCAAGACCCCCATACATGGACCACAGAGCGCCACGAGTCTTGAAGCCTTTCCAGTAGAGGGAATAGACGATGGTCGGCAGGTTAGCAGAGGCAGCCACTGCGAAAGCAAGCGCCACCAGGAAGGCAACATTCTGCCCCTGGGCCCCAATACCACCGGCAATGGCCAGCAAGCCAATAACCACCACAGTCGTCTTAGCCACTCTGATTTCTTTGGCAGGATCAGACTGCCCCTTACATATAACGTTGGTGTAGATGTCGTGGGCGAAGGAGGCCGAGGCTGTAATAGCTAGACCAGCGACCACCGCGAGAATGGTAGCAAAAGCTACCGCCGCGATAACTCCCATCAGCAAGGAGCCACCTAACTCGTAGGCCATGAGCGGAGCCGCTGAATTCACGCCACCAGGAGCTGCCTTAATTGCCTCAGAACCAACGAGTGCAGCAGCACCAAAGCCCAGCACCAGGGTAAAGAGGTAGAACAGGCCGATCAGGGAGATAGCCCAGACCACTGATTTACGGGCCTCTTTAGCCGTGGGGACGGTGTAGAAGCGCATGAGCACGTGGGGCAGGCCAGCAGCGCCGAAGACCAGGGCCAGCGAAAGTGAAATGAAGTCCAGCTTGGTCAAATCGCTCTTACCGTATTTGAGGCCCGGTTCAAGCATCTTAGGGTTACCGGAGGCCTCAACAGCACCACCGAGCAGATCAGAGAGGTTGAACTTGTAGATACCCAGGATCCAGACGGTCATGACAGCAACGCCGCTAATCAAGAGGACAGCTTTAATGATCTGAACCCAGGTCGTACCCTTCATGCCACCGATGAGAACGTACACAATCATCAGGACACCCACAACGACGATAACCAGTGACTGACCGGCCTTGGAGCTAATACCCATCAGAAGAGACACTAGAGCGCCGGCGCCGGCCATCTGAGCCAGCAGATAGAAGAGGGTAACAGCGAGAGTCGAGATGCAGGCCGCGATACGGACCGGGCGCTGACGCAGACGGAAGGAAAGAACATCGGCCATGGTGAACTTGCCGGTATTGCGCAAGGGCTCAGCTACCAACAGGAGGGCTACCAGCCAAGCAACCAGAAACCCGATGGAGTATAGAAAGCCGTCATAGCCCTGGATAGCGATAGCACCAACAATACCCAGAAAGGAGGCTGCTGAAAGGTAGTCACCGGCGATAGCTAGGCCGTTTTGGGTGCCGCTAAAGGAACGTCCTCCAGCGTAGTAGTCGGCGGCAGTCTTATTGTTCTTAGAAGCTCTCAGAACCACCACCATAGTAATCAGTACGAAGCTGCCAAAGACAACCATATTAATCCAGGGAGTTCCAACCACCTGGGTGCTCGCTGCATCGGCGGCCTGCACGACGCCAGTTAGTGAAGAAGTCATTTGTTATATTCCCCTTACGATGCCTTGGTATGGGCGTAATCGCCGGATTCAATATCCTTGCGTAGGCGGCTAGAGCGAGGGTCTAGTTTTGTGTTGGCAAAGACGATGTACAAAGCGGTAATTCCAAAAGTCGTCACGAACTGACAGAGGCCAAAGACAATGCCTACGTTGATGTTTCCAGCCAGCTTGGTTGCCATAAAACCGGGTGCGTAGACCGCCAAGATGACATAGAGCAGATACCAGACCAAAAAGGCCACGGTCATAGGGAAAACAAACGACCGGTGTGTTTTGCGTAGCTCCTTGAAGCTGTCACTGCTCTGAGCCGCCCTAAAGTCGACGTGTTCGGCATCGACAAGGGACTGGCCAGATTCTGGTGATGAGTGGGCCATCACTACCTCCTTTGTGTAACTGAGAACACATTAGTATGTAATGTGGGTTACACACAAGTAGGCGGGTCAAAAAAGGCGGGCTCACCGAAATGTTTTCGGGTCGCCCGCCTTATGCCAGCTTAGTAGCTGATCTTTCTATAGGGTGTCCTGCAGATACTCAATGCAACGGTCCAAAAAAGCATCAACCTGCGTTTCTTCATAGCTGAGTTCGCCGGTAGCGGCTGTGAAAGAAACCGCACGAATATCGTCCGGTATTAGTTGATGCTGGCCTTTGAGATGCTCCATCAGCTGGTGGCACAAAGCATCAACATCTTTGACAAAATAGCCCTTGGTCAGCCGCTTGGAGGGCCGGCGGAACCGCTCGCCATCGGGCCTGCGCAACCGCCCCAGCAGAAGCAGGCGCAACTCCGCAATCGCATCGTTCCATGTAGTCTGCCCGTACTTCTGAATGTAGAGACGACGCTCCAACTCAGAGAATCGGTCTTCGACCCGGTCCAGCGCACGGTCCACCTCCGCGGGCAAGTATCCACCGGGTTCTGCTTCAAAGACAGCCCCGCGAATAGTCCGAGAGGTATTCACATCTTTGCTCAGCTGGGCACCGGTCAGCATGAGCTCATAGTCATCGGCAAGCCGAGTGAAGAAAGCGTCCACGCTAGCAGTGCGGTAGCCATTTTCTTTGGGTCCGACCAGAGTAAAAGCACTGTTCGACGCTTTTTTTGCAGCGGGTTTGGAATCCACCTGCGGGGCAGCACTCTGTGCACGATGTTTCACTGTCATAACTCCCTATATCTGTCGAGCAAATGCTATTAGAAGAGGACGCCCAGCACCGAGAAAATGACATACCCGATAGCAATGGCAAAAACAATCGAATCGAGCCTGTCCATGACCCCACCGTGCCCCGGCAGGATATTCGACATGTCCTTGATACCAATTTCGCGTTTGACCATCGACTCGCCTAGATCGCCTGCAGTTGAGGCTATGACCAAAAAGAAAGCAACAATGAGCCCATACCACCAGGGTTCATCAATCAAGAAAGTGCAGAGAACCCCAACAACCATTGACCCAATCATGGAGCCGGCAAAGCCCTCCCAGGTCTTCTTGGGAGAAATTTTGGGAGCCATAGGGGTTTTACCCCATTTGACACCTGCGATATACCCCCAAGTGTCATTACCAATAGCCATGAGCAAGATCATGAAGACCTTTGCAGGCCCGGAGTCTTCCCGGTAGAGCAGGAGAGCAAGTGAAATCATGAAGGGCACCCAGGACATCACAAAGATGGAGCCCATGATCGACATAATCATGCCGTCGCGCTCCCCCACCAGCCGCCATGCAATCAAGATAAGGATAGAGGCAACAACCGTGAAAATAAGCCACTGCCCTCCCCCGTAGTAGGCGGCAAAGGGCATGAAGAAAGCGGTACCCACAGCGGGGATAATGGGTACGCCCATACCCCGCTTCTGATTGAGGCCGTTAGAAACCTCCCAGGTGCCTACTGCCCCTGCGCAAGCTGACGATACAACAAGAACAAGAGGGGAAATGAACAAGCCCACTGCTATAAGAGCGCCCATTACCAGGCCAACAGTGATAGCAGCGGGCAGGTTCCTACCGGCCTTTGAGGCCCGGGGCTGCTGTTCTTGAGATTGAACAGTCATACCGTTTTAGACCTCTAGCAGCTCAGCTTCCTTGCTCTTGAACAGGGCATCGATAAGGTCGGTGTGCTTCTTGGTCAGTGCGTCAAGCTCCTTTTCAGCGCGGCTGCCTTCGTCCTCACCGATTTCGCCGTCTTTGACGAGCTTATCCAGGGCGGTCTTGGCCTGGCGGCGGGCGTTACGAACGGCAACACGGCTGTCTTCGGCCTTGTGGTTTGCCAGCTTGATGTATTCCTTACGACGGTCCTCAGTCATTTCAGGCATAACAACGCGCACAACGTTGCCGTCATTGGCGGGGTTGGCACCGAGGTCAGAGTCACGGATAGCCTTTTCGATAGCACCCATGGCGCTCTTATCGTAGGGGGTAATGAGAACAGTACGCGCTTCGGGGGTCTGGAAGGATGCGAGCTGCTGGAGGGGGGTGGGCGAACCGTAGTAATCAGCGGTTAGGTTGGCGAAGAGTGCGGGGTTGGCCCGGCCTGTACGGATTGAGGCAAATTCGTTTTTGAGGGCCTCGACGGACTTGTCCATCTTCTCGCCAGCTTCTTGCAGGGTTTCTTCAACCATCTCGTGTGTCCTTTGATTGTGCCTAGCCTCCGTGGCTGGGCGCTTATATAGTCTCTTCCTAGTCTAGTGGGCATAAGCTAGAGGGAGCGAATTGTAGGGTGGGTATTTTTGGTTTTGCTTAAGGCAAGGGGCACCTGCTATCAAGCAGGTGCCCCCCGTAGGTTGTGTTGGTTGACCCCTATGCGGCCACCACCTTATGCGGTGACCAGGGTGCCGATTTGCTCGCCGAATGGAGTGCGCGGAAGCGGGTTGAGCTTGCAAGAGCGCACGGAATCATTCGAGGCCAACCTATGCGGTGACCAGGGTGCCGATTTCCTCGCCGAGAATGGCACGAGCCACATTGCCCTCGCCCTGCATCCCAAAGACGCGCATGGTGACCTTGTTATCTTTGCAGAGGGAGAAGGCGGTCTGGTCCATCACCCGAATGTTGCGTAGCAGAGCTTCATCATAGGTGAGCTTGGAGAGACGCTCAGCAGCGGGGTCCTTCTTGGGGTCGGCGGTGTAGATACCATCCACACCGTTCTTAGCGACCAGGACCTCGTCAGCGTGGATTTCTAGTGCACGCTGAGCAGAGACGGTGTCGGTGGAGAAATAGGGCAGGCCTGCACCGGCACCGAAGATGACCACGCGATCTTTCTGCATGTGGCGGATGGCGCGACGGGGAATGTAGTTTTCTGCGACCTGCTGCATGGAAATTGCTGACTGAACGCGGGTATCGATGCCGGCCTGCTCCAAGAAATCCTGCAGGGCCAGGGAGTTCATAACTGTACCGAGCATACCGATGTTGTCAGCGCGAGAACGGTCCATGCCGGCTTCAGACAATTCAGCACCGCGGAAGAAGTTTCCGCCTCCCACAACAACCGCAACCTCAACCTTGCCGATAGTTGATGCAATCTGCTCTGCTATTCCGCGAACGACCTCGGTGGAAATACCAACTTCTCCGCCGCCAAAGACTTCGCCAGAGAGCTTGAGCAGGACGCGACGCCTACCGGTGTCGTCCTTGTGGATCTTGCTGGTTGCCTCTGTCATGAGGGCCCTCCCTGAAAATAGTCAAAATTTTTTTGTGGTACCCGGTTGGATACACGCTTTTCTTCTAGCATACGGCAAAGGGGAGCCTCCTTGCGGGGGCTCCCCTTTGTTCAGGGCATTTTTGGTGCTCAATCACATGCCCTTACAGGCTTAGGTTGGGGCACCGTCCGGTGGCGGGCTTTAGGCGCCGACGCGGAAACGCTCGAAAGCGGTTGCGCTTGCACCGTTTTCGGTCAGAACTGCAGCAACAGACTTGGATGAATCCTTGGCGAAGTCCTGGTCGAGCAGGGTGTTTTCCTTGTAGAAGGACTTGAGCTTACCTTCAACAATCTTGGGGATGATCTGCTCGGGCTTGCCTTCACCGCGAGCGGTTTCTTCGGCAACGCGCTTCTCAGCTTCGATATCCTCAGCGGAGATGGAGTCTGAGTTGAGGTACTTGGGGCTCATAGCCGCAATGTGAACAGCGACATCGTGAGCGACCTCGTCAGTGTTCTCACCGGAGACAGCCAGCAGAACGCCAACCTGCGCGGGCAGGTCCTTGGAGGTCTTGTGCAGGTAAACTGCTACGTTTTCACCTTCAACGCGTGCTACGCGACGAACAACGATCTTCTCTCCAAGCAGTGCGCCTGCTTCGGTGGTGAGCTCCTCAACGGTCTTACCCTCGAAAGAAGCTGCCTTGAGCTCATCCAGGGTAGAAGCGTTTGCTGCGATAGCGGCTTCGAGAACATCGTTACCGAACTTGATGAAAGGCTCGGACTTAGCAACGAAGTCGGTTTCTGAGTTAACTTCGATCATGAAGCCAACGCCGTTTTCAACGCGAGCGGCAACCAGGCCCTCAGCGGTGGCGCGGCCTTCGCGCTTGGTAACGCCCTTGAGGCCCTTAACGCGGATGATCTCCATTGCCTTCTGCTGGTCGCCGTTAGCCTCGTCGAGAGCCTTCTTGACGTCGAGCATGCCAGCGCCGGTCTTTTCGCGCAGAGCCTTGATGTCTGCTGCGGTGTAGTTCGCCATGTGAACTCCTTGGTGTTTGAACAGATTGGGATAAATCTATTGTCCCCGGGGGCCGGGGTGAAAGAACGGCACCCACCGAATGTGGGCGGGTGCCGTTATCTCTATGATGCTGTCTTACTTAGCTTCTTCAGCGGGAGCTTCAGCCTTGGTAGCTGATTCGTGCTGCTCCAGCAGTTCGCGTTCCCACTCAGCCATGGGCTCTTCGGAAGCGGTAGCTGACTTGCCGGCCTTCTTGTTTTCGCGTTCCAGCAGGCCTTCGGCAACTGCATCGGCGATAACGCGGGTCAGCAGGTTGACGGAGCGGATAGCGTCGTCGTTGCCGGGGATGGGGAAGGAAACCTCATCGGGGTCGCAGTTGGTATCCAGGATAGCTACAACGGGGATGCCGAGCTTCTTGGCTTCGTCAACAGCGAGGTGCTCCTTCTTGGTGTCTACGATCCAGACCAGGGAAGGAGCCTTGGTCAGGTTACGGATACCACCGAGGGTCTTTTCCAGCTTCTCGTGTTCGCGACGCAGAAGGAGCAGTTCCTTCTTGGTGAACTGTGAGCCTGCGACATCATCGAAGTCGATCTGCTCAAGTTCCTTCATGCGGTCGATACGCTTTGAAACGGTGGCAAAGTTGGTGAGCATACCACCGAGCCAGCGGTGGTTAACGTAGGGCATGTTCACGCGGGTAGCCTGTTCAGCGATGGCTTCCTGAGCCTGCTTCTTGGTACCAACGAACAGAACGGTGCCTCCGTGGGCAACGGTTGCCTTAACAGCTTCGTATGCCTGGTCGATGAATGCTAGTGACTGCTGCAGGTCGATGATGTAGATGCCGTTGCGCTCGGTGAAGATGAAGCGCTTCATCTTGGGGTTCCAGCGACGGGTCTGGTGACCAAAGTGGACACCTGAATCGAGAAGCTGGCGCATAGTTACGACGGGCATGTCGTCTCCTTATATTGAGGTAAGTGCCGGGCGGGCCCCTGATTCCAGGCTAACCGCGCACCGTGCATAGTAGTTATCGGTTTACATGTGGAGCCTATGAGGCTCTTGCCTCGCTCCCCTGGTAACGCCCCGATTCAGCCGCTGGAGCGGCGGCTGATTCTCGGACCTTCACCGACCCATGAGGGCCGGACCGAAAGTTCCTTATCAACTCGGGTGAGCTGCTGGGTGTTACGCGACGTCAGATCCGGTTGAATGCCGGGCAGGTTAACCTGTCAGGCTTCAGCGGAGGAGTCACCATGTAAAAAGGCTTCCCCTTACCGTTTTGTGTTCCGCTCAGGGCGGGGTGACAAACGGCAAACTGCAATCTACGACTATACCGCATTTTTGAGCTTTAAGCACAGGGGTTTGGGGGCTTGCGGCGGCAGTTTTCCAGTGGTAGATATCGGATTACTTCTAGGGAGCAGGTACCGGGGGTAAGGGGTGCTTCTTCTAGGGAGGTTATAGCCCGTGATTCTTTGTGCACCGCGCGGCAAGCCGGAATTCAGAACTATCTACTTACGGTCGGGTTGGCAGTGGCTGGCCTACTGTCTGTGTGCCCTCTTAGGGGTCATAGTCTCTAGTCCCTGTGCGGGGGCAGGCAACACCGTGTGGCAGGCACCGCTAGCGGGCCAAGTGACGGTGGTGAAGGCTTTTGAGAAGCCAGCCGCCAAGTGGAGCGCCGGGCACCGAGGGGTAGACCTTGCTTTAGAAGCTGACGGAAAGGTTCTAGCTCCGGCAGCAGGGACGGTTGTCTTTTCGGGCACCGTAGTGGACCGGCAGGTCATAACACTGGAACACTCCGATGGCCGCAGGTCAAGTTTTGAACCGATCACCGACCCGCTACCTGTCGGCGCCACTGTAGCCGCCGGAGATCCTATCGCCCGCCTTGACCCGCTTATTCAGCACTGCCCGGAAGGCCATTGTTTGCACTGGGGTGTCCGAGAGCCGATGAGCACTCAATCCACTGCAGCTCACGGCATGGGCTACATTAACCCGCTCCTCTTACTGGGGTTGGAGGAGCCCAGTATTCTACTACCCATCGGGAGTGACTTCGCGGCCTAGACGCCAAAAGCTCCGGGCCAGTGGGCCCGGAGCTTTTGAGTAAGGCTAAGGTGGCTCAATAGCTAGAGCACCGCAGGCCTATAGTCTAGTTCCTCTGCATTGCAGTTGAGCTAGCCATACGAGCGCCTAAGCGACCGGTGAAGGAGGTGATGCAAGCTGCAAGGAGCAGACCCACAAAGGCCCACAGGGAGTACTTAGCTGCCTGGTTGCTAGCGTCCTCAGCAATCTGAGCGCTCTTCTCTACAGCAGAATCCAGCTGATCTGAGATGTCATTAAGAGCCTGCTCAGTTTTAGTGCTGGCTTCCTTGAAGGACTTTTCGATGTTGTCAGCTGCTGACTGAGCTTCTGCGGGGGTCAGATCGGTGTTGCGGCTAAGCTCAGCAACGATCTCGTCCTTGTCGATACCATCAGAAATTTTAGAAGCACGGTCGGTAATCTTCTTACCCAGGTCGTCGGTAACAGTGCCCAGGTCTTCGCCGTCGACGATTACGCGCTTACCGGCGTTCTGAAGGTCGGTCAGTGATTCCTGGAGCTGGTTGTTGAGGTAGTCAGGCTGGAGCTCTTCGATCTGGGTCTTTTTGAGTGCCTTAACGACATCATCGCTCAGACCGGATGCCTTGACGGCCAGTTCATCTCCGCTAGGAAGATCAACGGCATCCCCGAGCAGGTCAGCAGCTGAGCCACTAGCGCTGGCAACGCCTGATCCTACGGACCCAACGACACTGCCGAGGGTGTTAAAGGCGCTAGTAACGGAGGTGGAAATCATGACCAGGGCAACGATCAGACCAAGTGCCCAGGTCAGGAAGCCGTGGATTAAACCAGCGCGGCTTGCCGTCAGGCCGGAAATAAAACCTGCTGCGGCCAGAGAAAGAATCAGTGAGAAAATGGACCACACCAGTAGGCCAGTCCCTACACCCTGCGTGGGATTATCTGAGGTGAAGTCCACCCCGCCTAAGCCGATAGCAACGCCAACGAGGGAAAAAAGAACGCTAAGTGCAATGAAGGTGATAACACCGGCAAAGATGCTGGGCCAGGAAAGATTTTCTCCTGCCTCATTGCGAATTAGGCTTGAAAAACGGTGGGATGAGGCTGGCGAGACCACAGCGGTCTTCTCAGCGAGCTGCTTGTCAGGGGACATAGAAAGTTCCTAAAATTAAGGGGACAGTAAAGAATTTCAGTTTGCCCTGGCATTAAGCAATAGAAAACAATAATACTTATTTGTATTCTCCATACAACCTATAGGGATATTGAGAATTAAGCAAATAAAATTATGTGTATTTGGCCACTAAAGCCTTCCTTCAGCTATAGCGACCTCTAGACCTCCTACGCTCACCCAAAACTCATCTGGCCCACCTAGGCAACCAGGGCACCGAAGAGCTGCTGAGCCGTCACCCTGAAATCTTCCAGGGCCGCATCAGGCCACAGCAGATCATGGCTTTCACCGGCGCTAAAGCCCCGCCCCAACCCAGCCGGTATCCGAGCAAGGACACGATAGCCCATCTCGGTCAAGGCACACACATTACTCTCTTCGATGTAGCTAGGTTGGGCAGGCCAGGAGCCAATGATAAGGCCCTCCACCGGAAGATTGAGCTGACTCAGGTACGAAACGGTGAGCTGGCAGTGGTTAAGGGTTCCCAGCCCACTTCGAGCAACCAGGAAAGTTTTTGCTCTGTGCCCGGCCTGGGTAAGAAGCTCAATCAAGTGGGCATGGTTGTAGGGCCTGTAGGTGGATCCGGGCTCCCCCTCAGCCATATCCACAGTGACACCGCCCGATCCTTCGACAATAACAGCATCATAGTCGGCTGAGAGAAGGCCGATACGTTCAGCATGTTTCTGCAGGCTCGGTAGGGTAAAACCGTCAAGCCTGGCGGCGGCTACCGGGGCCAGAGGGCGGCTTGCTCTGCTTCCCTCAAAGGCCCTTGCGCCCGACAGGTAGGCGGCAAAATCAGCGTCACCGGGCTGGCCCGGTTCAACACCCGTTTGGGCTGGCTTGTAGATAGCGACCCGTTTGCCGGCCTGTTCCAGGGCAGATGCTAGGCAGGCGGTTGCCAGGGTCTTGCCCACATCGGTATCCGTACCGACGATATGGTAAATCACGGCACTAGAACTCATTTCTCACCTCAAATTTCAGCTCCAGCGGAGCGCGGTAGGACAGCAGATCAAGCCAGCGGGGTTCCTCAGCCAGGTGCAGGCTCAGCTTTTCGTGCTCAAGCCAGCAAGCCAGCTCATGAAGCATCCAGGTAGATTCTGACTCGGCTAAGAGGGCACCCAGGCAACGGTGGGCACCCCAGCCGAAGGCCAGGCGGTAGTCATCACTCTGCTGGCCGCTAACCTCTAGCAGGACCTCCTGCCCCGCATGGACAGGGCACCCTCCGATGGAACTGTCGGCGGTAGCTACCCGTCGCCAGGTCGGCACAGAAGATTCCGCCTGGAGCACCGCACGCACCAACTCTTGAGCCCGAGAAAAGTCGGTGCACTGCCCCAGGGTAATGCCCCACTGCTGAGTGACTCCGGCGTGGAGGATTGAGTTCATGAGCAGGCAGGTGGTGTACTGGCCTGCTATGGCTAAGAAGTAGGCCAGCGAGACAATCCGCGCGCTCTCAATCTTCTGGTGGGCAAGCGCACCGAAAAGGGTTTCTGGCCGCTCAGCACACCCAGCAACCAGAGCTGAAAGCTTGCGGTGGAACTGCCCTGCCCGGTGGGCCAGTTCCTGCTGGCGTTCAGGTTCTACCCAACCCCAGAAGAGTTCGAGTGAGTCCAGGGAATAACGAGCAAGTTCAGCTTCATCGAGTCCCTGGGCGAGGTAGTCCTGGCTGGGTACACCGGTGAGTTCCTGCATCAGAGCCACTGGCAGCAGGTGAAAAACCGCCAGCTGCCCCCTACCCGGTGCCCGCTCAGCGAGCGCCTCTTTCATCCGGGCCCGCACCCCTTCCTCCTGGGCGCGTACCTTCTGGGGCGTGAAAAAAGAAGCTACCAGCTGACGCACCGAACGGTGAAGCTGTCCCTTTGCGCTGGCTAAGACCTCCGGCAGAGAGAACCCATAGGACAGCAGGATCCGCAAGGAGGCCGGCTCCAAAGGAGTAACAGCGGTGAGTGCCTTATCGGGGGCAAAAGTTTCGGTGTCGCCCATAACCTGCCGAAGAGCCTCAGAACCACCCACCAGCAGGTAAGGGTTCTCCCCCGGCACAGGCCAGTACCCCTGCGAAAGTTCAGCCCTGCTAACCAATTTTTGCCCATTGGTTGGCAGACTCATATCCCAGACAAACGACTCATACTGGGAGTGCTCTCGTGGCGCGCTCAAAGGGCCACTTCCTCTCCTACTAGGTCAAGTGCTCTCTGCAAGGCTTGAGAATCGAGGCCTGCCTGAGCAGTCAGTCTCAGACGAGCTATGCCATCGGGCACAGCAGGTGGACGAAAACAGCCTACTGCCAGACCGCGTGAAGCAAGACGCTCCTGTATCTGACGGGCGCACCCCGACCCCTGCCTGATAGGTAGAGACTGCACAGCACCAGCAGCTGGTTCAAGCCCCAGCTGGCCGCTGATGAGCTGTGCGCAGACCAGCACCTCGGCGCTTAAAGGCTGGCCCTCTTCACGGATAAGGCGGACACTCTCCAAGGCTGTTGCAGCGTTCACCGGGGAGAGAGCAGTATCAAAGATAAAGGAGCGAGCGCTATTTACCAGGTAATCTCGAATCCCCGCACTTGCAAGCACTGCCCCGCCCTGGGAGGCCAGGGCCTTACCGAAGGAGAGGGTCACCGCGATATGTTCAGACCCGGCAAGACCGAACTCAGCCACCAGCCCCCGGCCAGCGCCGCGTACCCCTATTGAGTGGGCCTCATCAACCACCAGCAGGGCATCGTAGCGCAACGCCAGTTCAGAACAGGCCACTAGATCGGCGCTATCCCCCAACACCGAATAGATACCCTCAACCACCAGCAGCTTCACGGCATGAGAACTAGCTGCTAAAACCTGCTCAGCCTGGACCAGGTTGTTGTGTTCAAAAAACCTCACCTGCCCCTGCCCCAAACGAGCGGCATCGTGCAGGGAAGCATGAACGTGCTCATCCATCACCAGCAGGGTGTTGGGTCTGCTCAGCGCAACCAGAAGCCCCAGGTTAGCAGCGTAACCGCTTGAAAAGACCAGGGCTGATTCTGTCCCAAGCAGGTCAGCCAAGGCCTCTTCTAGTTCACGGTGCACCGGCAGAGTACCGCTTACCACCCGCGAGCTACTGGCAGAAGCTCCGTAATCTGACAGCGCCCGATGCCCCGCTTGGATCAGCCGGGGGTGATAGCGCAAACCCAGATAGTCGTTAGTTGCCAAGTCACAGGCGACCGGCCCCAAGACGGTAGCCTGACGTTCCAGCCCACGCGCCAGCCGTACCCTCTGTGCCTGTTCCACAAGACGCCGGTAACCGGTTGCCATCAGCCATACACCCTCTCAAGGGCACTACAGATACCCGCACCAATACGCTCCACATCGTGCGGGCTACTAATATAGGTCGGCATGGTATAGACCGTCTTACGGAAGGGGCGTACCCACACGCCGGCATCTAAGGCACACTCGGTTACAGCAGGGATATCAACCTCCTGCACCAGCTCCACCACACCGATAGCACCCAGCACACGCACGTCCTGAACAATCTCAAGCTCACGGGCAGGGGCAAGGCCCTTATGCAGATCCTCACCAATGATGGGAACCTTATCCGACCACAGGGAGCTGGGGTATCCCTCCGCGGCGGGCAGGGTACCCGTCAGCAAGTCAAGGGAAGCGCAGGAAACCGCGCTCGCCAGTGGGTTGCCCATAAAGGTTGGCCCGTGCATCAGTGCCTTATGCACAGAATTGCTGATCACATCGGCCACAGGACTAGTCACCAGAGTTGCCGCCTGCGTTAGATACCCGCCGGTCAAGGCCTTGCCCACCGTCATCACATCGGGAGTCACCCCAGCCCACTCAGCAGCAAACAACCGCCCCGTTCGCCCAAAACCGGTCGCAATTTCGTCAAAAATCAGCAGAAGACCGTGCTCATCAGCTAGGGCACGCAGATGATTGAGGCACCTGGGGTGGTAGAAGAACATGCCGCCAGCTCCCTGAACCACAGGCTCAAGAATCAGGGCAGCAGACTCTTGTGCGTAGCGGCCTACCAGGCTGCTCACTGTTTCTTCCCACTGCATTTGCTCGGTCTCATCGCATTCCCAGGTATCACTCTGGGGCAGGTAACGGGCGGCTGGTGGGCGGGGCACAAAGAACTGAGAAGTAACCAGGTGGGAAAAATCGCGGTGCATACTCCCAGCGGGGTCGCTGACTCCCATGGCGCCGATTGTGTCGCCGTGATAACCGCCCTCCAGAGCAATAAAACGGCGACGCTCAGGCTTACCCAGAGCGCTCTGGTACTGGACAGCCAGTTTGAGAGCAACCTCCACAGAGATGGAACCTGAATCAGCCAGAAAGACGTGGTTGAGCCCCTCGGGGCTCAGTGCGACCAGCCGCTCAGCTAGCTCAATAGCAGGCTGATGGGTTAGCCCACCAAACATCACATGAGAAAAACGGGTTGCCTGTTCAGCCAGCGCCCGGTCAAGGGCAGGGTTGCGGTAGCCGTGGACCTGGCACCACCAGGAACTCATCGCATCGAGTGCGGAATAGGTGACTCCTTGAGCGCTTTGTAGCGTAATGACACTCCCCTGCGCTTCTGTTACGGCATATAGGGGGCGTGATTCCAAGGGAGCATAGGGGTGCCAGAGGAGGCCACGATCACGTTCAATCAGCGACTTTGCTGGAGCATATGTTTTTTTGAACACTGTTCAATTTTAGGTGATTGATTGGGCAAGCTCCAAACAAGAAACCTGCGAAAAGGAACTACCCCAAGTCATACGCCATAAGTGATACACACCTCATTCTATGCTGAAGCTCTCACCAGATCGTGCTAGCTAGCCAACAAAAGGATGCCCATAGAGGAGGTATAGATGCTGAAAATCCTAGCTACTGCAATTGCTGCCATCCTCATTTTCAACCTGTTCTTCGCCCTCTTTCTTCTCTACCACTACTTCTATTTGACCCCAAAATGGCAACGCGAAAGAGCGGAGTCCATAAGAGCCCAAGAGGAAGAAAACCAAAAACAACCATCATGAAAAGCCACCGAAAAAGAGAAACCCCTTGCCCCACAGCAGGTGAGACAAAGAGCTCACCTTTCGGAATGCCAGCTTGTTCCGCTGTCAGATAAGAAGATGCGTCATATCTTGCACGGAGACCGAGAAGGCGGTGAGCACCTGCACGGTGCCACCAAAAACTGAGAGAGCTACAATTAATCTTGCCCACCCCCCATCAACGATTTGCTGTTGACGAGCTTGACGCAGAGCGAGAACCGGGTAAGACCATCGAAATCTTGGAAAATACACCAAGCTACACCGGCCACACCCCCACCCCGGTGCTGGTGTCCGTACGGAATCAACCTCTGCTGAAGGCTTCTAGAATGACTCTGCCCCTAGCGCTTTGTGCGGTGGAGGTGCTCTGCCTTCTCTTTTTCAGTAGATACCCCTTATCCTCAGCTAGGCAGTACGGGATGTTTTTCTACCTGCCCTTGGCCAGAGGTTGAAAAAATGCTTTAATGGTGATGAACATCTCAACGATGAGATGTTTTGAGTACTATAAAGGAGATGCGATACGCACGCCCACTGCTAGCAGCAACAACAGCTCTTGTACTTCTAACCGGAACAACGCCTATTGCCTACGGACAGGAAGCCTCTTCCTCCGTATCCCCCACCGTCATGTCTCACGCTAAAACAGAGACACCAGCCACTTTGCCAGTACGGGACCTCGCTGAGGTTCGAGCAGAAGCAAACGAGCAAGGGCTTGACTCTGAATCTACTGAACTGGCGGTCGAGCTCCAAAGAGTCATCAATGCCTACCACAGCCTACCCACCTATCTCAAAAGTCTCCCCCTGAACTCTCCAGAAGTGCAGAGAGCTTTAACCCTACGAACAAGCGCCCCATATAACTTTTCATTGAGTCGCTCTGCAACCATTGATATAGGAGCCGCTAGCGCATGCGCTAAAGCTGTAGCATCCACCCTTATAAAACGAGGTACCCTCATCGGACAGTTCTGGACCCTTCTTGAAGTAGTCGGAGGAGTTGTTCAGTTCGCCCAAGGAATGGGCGAAATCCTCAAAGGAGCAACTCAAGAGAACTTCGAACGACGAGTGGCGGCTCGATTCGGCAAGGAAATGGGCTTTCTCCTCGGGCGAGTAATTGGCTATACAGAAATTGTTCTTGCCTGCAAGGATTTGAGGATATAAATGGCTGATTCCAAAGAATCTCGGAAAGATAAAACCCTTGGGCAACAGTTATTCCCACTGATTCTGGAAGGTACCGCCATTGGTCTAGTTCTCTACTTCCTCAGAGTCCAATTTAACTTCAACCTTATCCCCAAATACAGTGATTTACCTGAGACCGGATTCACGTGGTCAGGCCTACTTCTGTATACGGGGTGTGGCGCAGCACTGTTCAGCTTTTTCGGCTGGTTTCGCTACCTCCAGGAAAGAAGCTAGAAAATAACCGCCCCTCCACAGCTTTTGTACGGTGGAGGGGCGTTTTCGTATTCAGGTTGGGGCTCTTCCTTCAGGAAAATTAGGTGACCACTAGATGACTTGACCTAAAAATACTTGAAACTAAAAACACCTCCCACCTGTTTTACCAGGTGAGAGGTGTTATTCGTAGGGCCTGCGGGGCTTGAACCCGCGACCAAGGGATTAGAAATATAGGGTTTTAGCAAGATTCACCTACGTTTATCTAATCCCTTATGACTAGTGCAAACACCCTATTTTCACCGCTCCATTATTCGCTTGCATTTACCTGCATAGCTCTGTTTTCGTTGGGTTTTCGTTGGGCAAATAAGGCCAGCCCCCAGGAACAAGAGAGCTCCATGGGGTCAAAGCTTTCCATAGGGTCAGTCCCTAACTCGCAATGGGTCTCCATGGGGTAGATAACGAGAGCCACAGCCCCATGGGGTACGCAGTTTAGCGCACCCTTGCCCCCGCAGGGGGTGACTATAAACCACTCCCTTACGCTTGGTGGGCTTGCAACCTGTACACAGTGCGGCTTGCTATGCGCGGGTGGTAACGCCTGTTGCCGGATTAGGGGGCTGGCTATCCCCTACCCCTGGCGTCGGGTAGCGAAAGTCGCTACCCATGACGGCTTCCCCTGCCGTGGTGTTTGGGTTCAAAACCGTTGGGGCGTCGGTTTCGAGGTTTTTACCTGAGCGGGTAAAAAGTGGCGGCAGATCTTACCGTCAGTTCCAGTTGCCGGGATTTTCCTGGTAACTACCCGCGCTCGCTGTATCGCAGGAGCCGTTACCCCACCGCCCTCACACGGTCGTGAGAAGCAGGGCTTTGGGTACTGTCGCCCGTGCTGAACCCCTCACGATAAGCCGGGGAGATATTTCTCTATACCGAGGGGAGGGACGCTGTGGCCTGGAGTGGGGGTGTTACCCCCTGGCCTTGTCGGTGTCAATGTTCGGGGTGTTTTCTGGGGGGTGGTGTTACCGGGTCTTAGATACCCTACTGAGGAACTGGAGTGCGGTTCTTAGTCTCTCCTTGGGGTGTGGGTGTTCCTTGGGTTTTCACATGGGGTGGCAGGGGCTGACTGAGACTGATGCGGGTTTGTGGGGCTCTGCTGAGGTGAGCCCGGATGTGTGAGCGAAGTATGGAACGGATGGGCTGGTGTGGTTTGCTGATCTATTCGGATGCTTTTGTGTGGGGATCGTGGCGTGGGGCAGACGTTTACGTCTCCATATACAGATAATCTGAGGGTGGGACTGACGCCTGTGAGACAATAATGTAATTGTGTATTCATACAACTTTTAAACGAGGAAAAATGACTGATCTGTATGCTTACATCGACGAGACGGGTGACTTGGGAGCAAACTATAACAACCCAGGGACATCGCGATACTTCGGGATGGCTGGTCTTGTAATGACCAGTGCAGGTGCAGCGGCCTCACGACAGCTAATAATGAGCCTCAAGCATGAGTTTCAAGTTCCGCATTCCACGAATCTTAGTTGGAAAAAACATGTTCGTGACCATGAACGCAGAAAATATGTCTCCCAGCGTCTTGCAACGCTAGAAGGCGTTCAGGCTATCTATGTTTTTACGGATAAACAGGCAGTTCAAGGAAACTATGTAAATCATCGAGGCTACCTGTACAACTATGTAGCAGGGAAGATGTTTAAGAATATTCTGTACTCTGCAAGGCATTGGGAGGGTCCTCAGAACGATTTAAAGGTTCGTTTTGCTCATGTTAGGGGTTTTGATCATGGAGCTGTATCGGAGCCGTATCTACGACATAGAGTGCAGAATCTTCCTTCATTGGAGAACTTATCTGAGCTCAGCTGGGTAGATGCAAGGGCGTATAAAGAGCTTGATGTAGCTGATTTGTTTGCAGGGTGCCTAAATGCTGCGCTTAAGCGGGATAGGTATGGGAATACTGAGGGAAGCTATTTGCAGAATATCTGGCACCTTGTCCGCAATGCCGATCAGTGCGAGACGAACTCTCAATACTGTGCGATCCCTCTGGGCTTCATGCCTATGCCTCATTATGGTTTGCTCCAGGGCGCGCAGTGGTTTACATGTGAAGAGTGTCCTCAGGTAAATAGATAAGATGCCTTGCACCTCCCCAGAGCTGATCCACTTAAGGAGTGCGTCGGGCAAGCAACGCCAGACATCTGGGCGAGGTGCAAGGCATCTTCTCTTGTTTATGAGCATACCGAACTTTTGCCATAATTGCCAGGGAGCAATAGTTACTAAGAGTTTTTTCGCTTTTTGCAGTGCTTTTAGCCAATAGGGGTGGTAGTTCGCATGGCGTCCTTCTCCTTTACTGGGTCGCTGATATTTCAGTAAGTCTTAGATTTGCTGGGGGTGTCGGACGGGGTTTTCTGGTCAGGGTGAGCCGTTAGGTTCTCTTGATCCATGCCAGAGTATTAGATGCCTATCGCCCCTCATGCGGGGTCAATGAGAATCTGATGGCTGGTTTGTCTGGATAATCAGGGTGGGAAGCTGGCTGTATAGCCGTCTAGGGACTGCGAGAGGTGGGCTAGAGCTTCGGGTGTGAGTGCTGGGAATTGCGGGCTGGTGCTGGTGTTAATGGCTCCCAGATTAACAGGGGTGGGCGGAATTGTGTTCCGGTCAGGGCACCAAAAAGCCCCCGCAAAACGGGGGCCAATTGGTTATCCAATTCGAATTATAAGGAGAGTGGCTACCCTACCGAAGCAAGGAAAGCGAGTAGCCGCTACCACTTGTAAGTTTAACACCCGCGCCCCTCAATTAAAAGGGGCCGGCTCCCTAGCCTACTTTTTCTTGTTCAGCCAATACTCATACACGGGAATGTCCTCCTGGGCATCGTCCCCAAGTTTCCCAAGCATAGCCTCATATTCTTTACGCTCAGCCTCAAACTCTTGTGAGCTCTTCCAATGTAGCTTGATTGAGCTACCAGGCTTTGCCCGCTCGTTCATGCTGTCGATTAGCTTGACCCGCGTATTCCTCGTATCAAGCAAGTTGAGGGAGTTGTAATTAACGTAGGGCCGCATGGATCCCACCGTAAAGGGGTGAGCATGCTTGGGGGTTTGTACCTGAAAGTTTTTGCGGAGCATATCTTGTAGCTCAATTCCTGCATCAGCAAGGTCAAGAGCAGCTAGGAATTCGGGGGTATGGTCAGCTTTGCCCCACTCCTTGTTGATAAGTTTCGCATTCTCGTTGAAGCCTCTACGTGCTTTTTCTAGGTTGCTGTTGATGTATTCCAGTAGCAAAGGGAAGTCCTCTGAGAGTACGGTTTCTTTTGCTTTGTGGATTGTGGCCCTTTTGGCTTCATCTTCTACGTGGTGCTCTCGTACTTTGTCGATTGCCATTTCTCGCAGGTGCTTGCGGGTGGCCTCGACGTCGTTGCGTAGCAGGGCGTCTAGGGCTTCTTGTGCGGGGTCTGCCCGGGTGTAGAGCTGGGCTTCTGTTGCTTCTATGCCTTCAATTTTTAGGGCCGGGGGCGTGGTGCCTGAGAGTAGTGAGATTTTCTCTGCAGCTTCTCGCATGAAGGGGAAGTCTGCGGGGCGGGGGTTGATGGTTACTGCCATGTTATTTTCTCCTTTTATTGGTGTCCGTTGTGTCCGGAGTGTCTTTTTGCCTAGTCACAACGGGGTATTTTGGGGTTGTCGATTCCGTACAAGGTGTACGTTTGTACGGTTCCTTTTCTGGTTCCGTACATTCCGCACACTTCGTACACCTTGTTACATCTCGTCGAGCAAGTCGGGCTCAGGTAAGGCCGCATACTTGCCACGTTCCTTTTTCTGGATCCGGCCAGTCTCACTCAGGCGGCGAATATAAGTCCCCACCTTTTCAGGGTCTTCGCCTAGAGCAACCGCAATATCTTTCGGGCGGTGAGGCTCGGGGTATTTATGGAGGTGCTCCAAGATTCTTGTTTGCAGATCACCAAGCACCCCCATCTGTTCGCTCTCTCGGGCGGCTGCTGCAGCTTCTTTCAGGTCATGGCCCACAAGGTTCCAGTAACCGTTTTCGAAGGTGACTGCATACTCCCCCTCGGGAATCTCTCGACTCGTCACCTGCAAGCGAGCCTGGCCCTTCCTACGGTCACGGCGGATCATGAGCGTTGAGTCTGCAGCGCCTGCAAGACCTTGCGTTCCGCTGATAGCACCCAAGAAGTCCTCGTCACCGCTGCGCTTATTAGTGTGGTGAACAACTATGAGCGACGAGCCAGGGTAGCTATCGACGTGCCGCTTCAAACGGGCTAGGTCGTTGTAGTCCTTCCCGTAAGCATCGTTACCTGTATGCACTCCACGGGCTCGCCCTAATGTGTCGAGGATAATTAGGGGCTTCTGGGCACCATTTGCCGTGAGGAATTCACGCATGGCGCTATCCACGCTCGAGTCGGTCAGGTCCACCAGGAACGTCAGGCGGTAGTAGGCATCATCAGGTTCAGAGACACCGAGCTTGTTAAGGCGGCTCTTCAATCGCCGGGGGCCGTCTTCAAGTGCTAGATAAAGCACTGGTCGCTGTGCAACCTTAAGTGACCCGAGAGCATAGCCACCGGTTACACATGCAACTGCCAGACCTAGCACAAACCAGGACTTACCGATTTTTGGTGAAGCCACCAGCAGGGTTAGGCCCTCGGGAACCAGACCCGGGACCGTGAACTCTACGGGCGGGTAGTCCGTTGAGAGTACTGTGTGAGCTGAAAACGCGGCGTCGAGTGGGTGAGGTGCTGTTGATGGATTAGGTTGGTTCAAGAAGCAACACCTCTCACATAGTCGAGGTCTTCGTTCGTGAGCAGCCGCGGGGCGTCAATACGCTCCGTGAACGGCACTCGCTCGGCTAAGGTCTTCCCGAAGCGGTTCATCTGGGCTATGTACCCCTGTAGGTGCAGATCCCAGTGCAGGCGCTCTTGTTGCCGGCCAACAGCGCAACCGGCCACGTAACCAGCTTCGAAGCTCCCTAGGTCAGTTGCCCTAGCTCGGGCATTTAGAGCCTGCCCTAGGGCCGTGTCAAGCTCCTGTAACTCGTGGGGCTGGAAGATGTGCTTAGGCATGGGCTTCACCCCCTGAGACGAGAGTGTGGACGATAACGCTACAGATTTCGCAGGTAGGCATTGCCCACAGGCGACTCACTGCCTCATGCGTGCTGATGTTGCTGGGTTCGTCGGGCCAGGTGTACCCGCACAGTGCCACGATCTCCCCTACCCCGTTGCGGTATTGCGCGGGGTCAAGTAGGTGCTTGTAGTCCTGCTGGGTTAGGGTGCGGGGGCTCACTGCTACCCCCTACGCTTCGGGCGTACTCTACGAACGCCTGTAACTTTTCGGTGTTGCGAGTGGCGTGTTCGAGTATGTACTCAAGCCCAGCCCTTGCGATAAAGGGCTCGGAGCCTCTTCCGCTGTCCATGACCCGACCCCACTCGTTAGCCATGAATACGGCTTGCGTGCCGAATACGTCGCTAATTCCGTAGTGCTTGCACATTTCCTTGATCTGCGCTTGCAGTTCTGCCATGAGTTCAATCTCGCTTTGAGACATTAGCGTGCCGCCTGTTCTGCGAGGGCGCGCTGTTCGGTTTCGCGTTCTGCCCACCAGTCCAGTAGCCGTGTTAGGAGCGCTCGGACTTCTTGCTTGCTGGCAGCTTCAAGGCAGACCTCTACGTGATAGGCAGAGTCTTTGAGGGGGTTAATGGGGTCGAGGAATGCTTCGAAGTAGTATTCGTCGCCTCCGTCTTCTACAGCTCCGGAGTAATGGCCCACTGCGGTTGTGGGCTGGACGGGATCGGGAACGTAGGTGTAGCCGGCCGGGGGCACGAGGTCTTTTACATCATTCAGTTTGAGAAAGGTGGCTTCGGCTTCGGTGATGCTGGTATTTTGGTTCATGACTGAACTCTCCTTACTTTGGTAGAGCTATGCCTTATCGGGCGTAGCGAGTTTGGTTTCTTCGAGGGCGAGTACGGCAACCGGGTTTGGCGATTTGGTGCCGTGCTCGTCCTTTTTTGCAAGCTCTTCGAGCCGCTCGACTATAGATGTTCTGCGACAGAAGCTCATGCGGCACGTCCGCCCATTCGCTGTTCTTCCCAAGCAAGCACGTCACTCAGGCGGTAGCGGACGTAACGCCCTCCCGCTACGAACGACCGGGGGTCTTCTCCACGCATACGCCATTGCCTGACGGTATTTACTGACACCTTTTCTCGTGCCGCAAGTTCCTTCACGGTCAGAATTGCATCTTCGGTTGGCCCCACAACGAGCTGAGCCGGCATTTCTTGAACGGCCAAAACCGCCCCCTTTGTCCTGATTTACACAATACTTGTCGCGTTCCCGACAAGTTGAGAATAGCATACATCAGTGTTGCGTTCTACTCAATAGTTGATTAGATTAGGACACATGACCGAAGCTACAATTCAAGAAAAATGGCTCCAAGAATATGCGAGTCGCATCGCAGACCATATAGCCCA
The DNA here is from genome assembly GCF_048512945.1 of Rothia sp. P4278. NCBI lineage: Bacteria > Bacillati > Actinomycetota > Actinomycetes > Micrococcales > Micrococcaceae > Rothia > Rothia sp. P4278. The sequence continues at coordinate 5,114 of NZ_JBLXXU010000005.1, read as the reverse complement.
ATATCGCCGATACCTAGGGATTAGCGCAGAAGAGCTCAGTAAACTCACCGAAGAAGTCGGCTATAAGATTCCCCGCAGTTCTATCGCGAACATCGAGAACCACAAGAAAAAAACCATCACCTCGCACGAACTCAGCATTATCGCTGCAGCTCTAGGTGTACCGCCCGAGGGGCTAATCTGGGACATCTTCAACCCCGCTGAAACTTTTAGCTACACCCCAACAAGCAGGCAATTACCCGGCTATCTGGTGTTTTACGAAGCAATTAAAAACGAACTAACCCATGCCCGAGATTCACGGCTCACCAAGATTCTCAAAACCATCTCTTTCATCAATCTGGTTTACTCGCAGGCCCTATCACAGAAATATATTGCACGAACTTATTACTCCGTAGTGGCAAACAACGCCGCAAGGCTTGGGCATGAGACTTTAGCGAAAAACATCAACGATTCGATACGTCTCAAAGAGATTAACGCCGCTGCACAGCTCTACAGCCTGACCGACAGACTTGAAACCTTAGAGGATCTTGGTGTCCCACCTTGGGGAGCGCAAGAGCATATATTTAGAACCAACATGCCTGACAGCAATCTCTATTTTTTGCTCTCAGAATACGTAGCCGAAAGTGAAGGAGAATGGCAAATAGATTCGCCAGAGGCAACAGCTTTGATTCGGCAGCTCGGAATACAGCCTGAACAAAAAACAGAACTTGTTTCAGCAAGTACCATTCCAAACGAGCCTGCTTATCACATCACTGAGCAAGATAAGGTACGGTTCTTCCCTAACTATTTCGGAGATTAGACCATGCCTCGCCCTCGTTTGTCGCCGGGTACCTACGGCAACATCTACAGCACCCAAAACCCCAATGGCACCTGGACTGCCAAGGCCCGCTTTCGTGACCTCGACGGCAAAACCCGCCTTATCGAGCGCACCGCCACCAGCAAAGCAAAAGCCGAGCTAAGACTCAAAGAGCACCTCACGGAGCGAGCCCACCAACACCAGAGCAGCGAGCTCAAAGGCACCTCCCCCGTCGCAGTCCTGGCCGCCCAATGGTGGGAACACTACGAAGAGCAAGGCAAAGGGGCCGTGCAAACCGTCCGCATGTACCAGGACGCCCTACGCCTGCACCTACTCCCCCGCATCGGTGAGCTCACTCTCAACGAATGCACACCCGGACGCCTCACCCTGCACGTGAAAGGTATCGCCACTGACCACGGCTACGCCTCAGCAAAGCGGGCCAAGTCTGTTCTCTCCAACATGTTCAAGTTCGCTGTGAGCCGCGACGCCGTGACACGTAACCCGGTGCGGGACGTACAGCTCCCTGCCCAGCCTAAAAGCCAGGTAAAGGCGCTCTCGTACTTCGAGGCGGTAAAGCTCAGAGAACAGCTTACAGACGACGTGAGGGCCATCCTGGACGTTCTGCTGGGTACGGGGTGCCGTATTGGTGAAGTGCTGGCCCTACGTTGGGAAGACGTGGACTTAAGACCGGGGCGATCTAGTGTCTCAATCAACGGCACTCTAGTTCATAACGAGAACGGGAAGCTTGTTAGGCAGTCTCACCCGAAGTCAAAGACTTCTGAGCACCACCTCTTTCTACCTGAGTTCGTTGCTGAGATGTTGCGCAACCGCAAAGAGAGCCACCTACCACCCCACGCCCGCACAACAGCCTGGGCCGTACCCTCTGCCTATATCTTCCCTTCAACCATTGGCACAGCGTGGGAGCCAAATAACTTCCGCAAGAAGTGGCGATCCCAGGTAGCTGCAGCAGGTTTCCCCGGCTTGAAGCCGCATGAGATTAGGAAGACGGTTGCAACCTACCTAGCTAATGCCGAGGGTATTAGCGCGGCCTCCTTGCAGCTGGGCCATTCAAGTGAGGCCATTACTGAGCAGCATTACGTTGCACGCAGCCATTTTGCCCCGGATATGTCGGGGCTATTACAGGCGTTCGGCAACGCGGCCGTGAGTATCTAACGTTTTTGAAATCGTTGGGTATTCGTTGGGTGAGCCGTTTTTTTACCCGATAAAAATAACCCCGCTTGACCTGTTATTCCAAGTCAAGCAGGGTTTTATTGTAGGGCCTGCGGGGCTTGAACCCGCGACCAAGGGATTATGAGTCCCCTGCTCTAACCAGCTGAGCTAAGGCCCCACAGTACAGCTTGTGCAAGCGGCACTGCCTCTAAGAATACCTAAAAACACTGCGCCTACCAAACTACTCATTGAGCCAGTAGAGCAGGCGCTCCACCTATCTTGCGCATTTTGCGCGCAATAGATTGCCTCGGCAGATTCTAGCCTCGGCCTTCCACGAACTGGCGGTACAACTCATCGGATCGGTAGAGGGACTCGAAAGTTTCCCAGGTTTTATCAGCCGCATGACGGGTAACCATCTGGTGCGAATACTCCCCCATAGCCCGCCGCTCTTGTTCGGGTAGCTCCAAGATGTGGGCAAGGCAGCCTGCCAGTTCATCCGTGTTACCCGGCTCGAAGAGAAAACCGTTCTTTCCTTGCTCCACCAGGTGAGGCAGGGCTAGGGCGTTAGCAAGAACCACGGGTTTAGAAGCGCTCATGGCCTCGAGAGTCACCAGTGACTGAAGCTCTGCTGTGCCTGGCTGACAGAAAACATCGCACCGCAGGTAGCCTGCTCTTAGCTCTTCGTCAGAGACATACCCCAAGAAGCGCACGCGATCGCTCACACCACAAGTACGAGCCTTGTCCTGGAGCTGGTTGAGGATTTCACCGGTACCTGCAACTTCAAGGACAGTGTGCTCCCGCAAGGTCTGGGGTAGTTTTGAGAAACCTTCAATCAGCACATCGATGTTCTTCTCAACTGCCAGGCGGCCTGCAAAGAAGATAGTCAACTCTCCGGGGTTCTTCCCCACCGTTTCACCGGGGGCCAACTCATAGTCGGAGCTTTGAATACCGTTTGATACCGGTAGGACAGGTCGCTGGAACTTACCGGCGTTTTCCATGGCGTCTGCCCCGATTTGGGTGGGTGTAGTCACGACAGCTGCCTGCTTAAGCACCCGGCGCATATCCTTCCATGAGGCTTTTTCCAAGAGAGCATTAATACGCTCGTTAAAGGGAAGGAAGGGGGTGATGTTCTCGGGCATGACATGGTTAGTTGCGATAACCCTGATCCCACGCTTTCGACCCAACCGTGCAAGTACACGCCCGATAATGTAGTGGCACTGAATATGGATAACATCGGGCTGAATCTGCCCAATAATTTTGTCAGCTTCCGAATAGATTTCCCAGGGGAAGTTGAGGCGCATGTAGGGGTGGGTAACAACCTTGTGTGACCGTAGTCGATGCTCAGTAATGCCGTCGGCTGTATGCGAACTGGTCACTCCTTTTTCCTGCTTAGGTGCCATGACGTGCACTGTGTGTCCGCGCTCCGCCAGTGCATGAGCCAGGCGGGATGAGAACTGTGCCGCACCATTGATATCCGGAGGGTAGGTATCAGCGCCGATAAGGATTGTCAGGGGCTGATGAGCCATGTTTTGGATCCCTTCAACAGGTTAGATAAGGATTGTGTCCTACCATGACCTTACCGGGTTTTAGGGCCAGATGCACAAGCTCAACGCCAGCACAGGGTGAGTATGCCACCAAGAGGCTATTTGACCGAAGATTCTAAAAGAAAAAGTTCAGGCCCCGCGGCGGATATTCCACCAGCGGGGCCTGAACTTTGTCTGCTACTTGACCGGTACAGTTATAGTAGCTTACTTGTTGCGACGGAAGAGCTTACCCAGGAAGAGCATAATTGCACCCACAGCAGTAGCCAATGCCGCAAAAGGCTTCCAGCGGGCCTGCAAGATTTCGGGGTCGGTGGCATTAGCCGCTAGCTTCTTGCCGCCGTCCAGGGCAGTGAGCGGAGCACTCTTTACTGAGTACTTGGCATTCTGCACCAGACCGCGTGCACCGGCCTGAACTTCACGCGAGTAGTTTTCAAGGTCATCGCGCAAAGTCTTAAGGTGTTCGCGGCGCTGCTTAGTGCGCTGGATCAACTGTTCCTTGGTGGGGGCAGGAGCCGCTGGAGCCTGAGGCTCATTGGCTTCCTTCTCCTTTTCAGCTTGCTTTTCAGCCTGCTTAGCTTCAGCTTTCTGAGCCTGCTCACTCTTAAGGCGGGCAGAGGTCATATCTGAGCCCTGCTTAAGCACGCCCAGGTCGTAGAGAACACCAAAGAGTGCTGACTCAGGCTTGAAGGGTAGCTGCGCCTTAATCATCTTGTAGCCCACCAGGCCAGCGATGATAGCAATCAGCAGGAAGATACCCACCAGCACTAGCGCCGCAGCCCAGTTGGGCAGGAAGGAGGTGAGGCCAACGTAGGCCAGAATGACCAGCGCAATGGCCATGAAGAGGGCAAAGACCAGCGCAATGACTGCCACAGCGGCACCCTTGCCCAGGGCAAGGCCTTTTTCCTTAACCTCAAGTTTGGCGATTTGGACTTCATCTTTGAGCTGCTTGGGGGCCAGGCGGGTCAGCACCTTGCCAGCATCAGCCACATTGGTGACGCTTGCCTTAACGTTATTAAGGCCAGCGCGCAGACCCTGGGCTCGTGTGGAGCCGTTGAGGTCGTTAGGAGTGGTCATAAGACACCTCTCTTGTTTGCGAACGATCACGTACCTGATCGGCACATACATCAGACACTTAGTCTACCGATAATTTGTTCTTTTGCAGGCAGATAGTTACAGCCTTCACTAGATAAATAAAAAGTAGACTGACTTTTTTGCTTTAAGCTCTGGGAAGTTTATGTTTTCTATAAAATACCCGAGGTCATTGTGCTGAGAAGGGAGCAAGGGAACACTCCAGTACCTCTCTCCTGGTGGGAATGGGGTTTGTTCCGAAACATTTTTAACTAGCTATAGACGGTTCAAGGGGCGCAGCAGGTGCCCTTGGGTGTCGGAAGCCGGCTAGGACGGGGCGACATTACGTGGGGGCCTCTAGTGTGTTTGATGTTACAGGGTATCTGGGTGGCCCGTTGGGTGAAGGGTAGCTATTTTTTGAATTAGCACCAAAAACGCACCACAGCTTGTTTTTGGGTGTAAAAAATGAGCCCCGCCTGCTGAGTTTTATTCCTAGTGGCGGGTCTGTTTATCTGCTCCCCCGACTGGACTCGAACCAG
>NZ_JBLXXU010000004.1:0-239837 GCF_048512945.1 Rothia sp. P4278 | reverse complement strand
TAACCCTTCGATTAACAGTCGAATGCTCTGCCAATTGAGCTACGGGGGAATGTTGTGTGCGATATTGTTGTCGCTGCAACGTGTAATAACTTTACGCGAGGTCGGGGGCCTGCGCAAATCGAGATTAGGTTAGCTCAGTCACATTTAGTCTTGGCCTTGCATTTTGGTGCGGCGGCGTAGTTCCAGGGTGAGGAGCTGTTGTTGGATCTGGCGGAAGGTTTCTGCGTCAGTTTCGGGGTTGATCCGTTGGAGTTGCATGAGGAGGTCTGATTTTTGGCGGGTGATTTCCTGTTCAAAGAGGCGGTTGAGGATGTCGCGGCTGTAGCGCTGGAGCTGTTCTGGGGTGCGGGCAGGTATGGGGGCTACGGTAAGTTCTGCGATGAGGGCGTGGACGGGTTCGGGTGCCTGGCTCCGTACGGTGTTGACCCAGGCGTGCCCGGCAGCTGGTGCCATGGTTCCGGCTGCCCCGATAATGCCTTGGGCTATGCCACTGTGGGCGCGGTAGCGGTAGTGGACGGTGGCGAGTTCTTGCCACTGTTCCAGGCTGAGGGATTCGGGGTATTGCAGGATGACTTCGAGGGCTTCGCGTTCGGTGCGGGCGGCGGGGTCGCGCAGGTCGGGTAGCTCGTAGGGGTCCTGTTCCGCTGCGGTGTTGACGGTTTCTTGTTCTTGGCGGGAGGCGGCTCGTTGGGCTTCTGCGGCTTCGGCTTTTTGGCTGGCGCTGGCCTGCGGGTGGTTGATGGCGTAGGTGACGGCGCGTTGAACTTCGGCCGTCTCTAATCCTAGCTGGCCGGATACCTGGCGCACGTAGGCGGGGCGCAAGGCCGCGTCCTTAATGCCGGCGATGATGGGGGCGATAGCCCGCATACCGCGCACACGGCCTTCGAGGGTGCTCAGGTCGTAGTTGGCAAGGGTCGCGTCAATGGCGAACTCAAAGAGGGGTCGGCGGGACTCGATCAGGGACCGCACGGCGGAGTCGCCGCGTGCAAGGCGCAGGTCGCAGGGGTCCATACCGTTTTTGGCAACGGCAACGTAGGTTTGGGCGACGAAGCGCTGGTCTTCGGAGAAGGCGGCCAGGGCGGCTTTCTGCCCGGCGGCATCCCCGTCAAAGGTGAAGATAACCTCTCCCCCGGTGCCGTCATCGGAGATCAGGCGGCGCACAATTTTGATGTGGTCGGTTCCGAAAGCGGTGCCGCAGGTGGCCACGGCGGTATCGACCCCGGCCAGGTGGGCGGCCATAACGTCGGTGTAACCTTCGACCACCACGATCTGCTTCTTCTTGGCGATGGGCCGCTTGGCCAGGTCCAGGCCGTAGAGCACCTGGGATTTTTTGTAGAGGGTGGTCTCTGGGGTGTTGAGGTATTTGGGGCCCTGGTCATCGTCAAAGAGACGGCGGGCACCGAAGCCGATGGTTTCACCGGTGATGTTGCGGATGGGCCAAATGAGCCGGCCCCGGAAACGGTCGTAGAGACCGCGCTGGCCCTCGGAGAACATGCCGGTGGCGCGGAGCTCGTCGGTGGTGAAGCCCTTGTTCATGAGGTATTTGAGTAGGTTGTCCCAGCCTCGCGGGGCGAAGCCCACACCGAACTTTTGGGTGGAGGCGGGGTCAAAGCCACGACCTCCCAAGAATTTTTGGGCTTCTACGGCAGCGGGTGTGTAGAGGTTCTTCTGGAAGAACTCGGTGGCTATCTTGTGGGCATCGAGCAGGCGCTGGCGGCGGCCCACTTCTTCCCTGCTCATGCCACTACCTTGCTCATAGTGCAGTTCGTAGTTGATGCGGGCGGCTAGCTTCTCCACGGTTTCGGTGAAGGAGGTGTGGTCCATCTCCATGAGGAAGCTAATGACATCCCCTGATTCACCGCACCCGAAGCAGTGGTAGGTGCCCATCTGTGGGCGCACGTGGAAGGAGGGGGTTCGCTCATCGTGGAAGGGGCACAGACCCTTAAAGGAGCCGATACCGGCTGATTTGAGGGTCACGTACCCTTCAATGATTTCGCGGATGTCAGTGCGGGTGCGCACCTGATCAATATCTTCTTTTCTGATTAAGCCTGCCACGGGTTCAAGTTTAGTTGAGCGGTCAAGCCGGCGGGTGACCTACCAGAGGGGTTTGTCCCCGATCGCCCAGTGGCTACCGGTGATGCGTTTGAAAAGAGCGGCGGCTGAGCGGTCGGTTAGGCAGGCAACCTGGTCAATGACCAGGCGCAGGCGGGCGGTGTCCTCATTGGGGCCAAGCTCACGCAGGTCAGCGGCAAAAACCGGGTCCAGGTAGTCCGGGTTATCGAGTAGGGCGTGGACCAGGAACTCCAGGATCTCCTGCTGATTCTCGGAGTGGGCACCGGCATCACGCGGGGTCATGACAAAGGCGGTGGCAATGCCTTTGAGCACCGCAATTTCGTGCTCGGTTTCTTCTGGCACAACCAGCTGGGCCTGGTAGCGGGTGAGTGGTTGGTTGCCGTAGAGCTGGCGGGTAGCCACCATAGAACTGACGGCAAAACGGCCAATCAATTTGGAGGTCAGCGCCTTGAAAGCGGCCATCGACGAGCGGGTGCCGCTCATGTAGGGCACCCAGCGGCCCAGTGCTTCGAGTCGGCTTAGGGCCTGGTCCAGTGTGGAGTCCTCCACACCCGGTAGGTACCATTGGCGGGTCTTCTCAAAAACAGCTTGGCGAGCGGTGGGTTCTTTGAGCTGGTGCAGTTGCAGGTGCCCGCCAAAGACGGCGTCCTCCACGTCGTGTACCGAGTAGGAGATGTCGTCTGCGAGGTCCATGACCTGCGCTTCAATACATTTCTGAGTCGGTTCGGCACCGGCTTCGCGGGCACCGGTGCGGAACCAGTCAAAGACGGGCAGGTCATCGGTGTAAACCCCAAATTTGCGGTTGGGTTTGCCGTCGGTTCGGGCTGGTGCGGCCTGGCGGGTCCAGGGGTACTTGCAGGTGGCGTCCAGGGCGGCGCGGGTCAGGTTGAGCCCGGCTGAGCCACCGTCATGGCGGATAACTTTGGGTTCCAGGCGGGTGAGCAGGCGCAGGGTTTGGGCGTTGCCCTCAAAACCACCGGCGTCGGTGGCTAGACGGTCCAGGGCGGTTTCGCCATTGTGGCCGAAGGGTGGGTGGCCCAGGTCGTGGGACAGGCAGGCGGTGTCTACCACGTCTGGGTCACAGCCCAGCATACGGCCTAGTTCGCGCCCGATTTGGGCGACCTCTAGGGAGTGGGTCAGGCGGGTACGCACAAAGTCGTCTGTGTCCGGGTCTACCACCTGGGTCTTTGCCCCCAGGCGGCGCAGGGCTGAGGAGTGTAGGACGCGGGCGCGGTCGCGTTCGAAAGGTGAGCGGTAGACAAAGCGGTGGTGTTCGGGTACCCAGCGGGCGGCATCGGCGCTGGTGTAGCCGGGGGTGGGTGCTTGTTCCGGGGTGGGAACCTGGTCGGGTGTGGGTGTCATGCCCTGCTTTCTGGCTGGTGGGTTGTCGCGGGTTAGAGGTCGTCGCCCTGGTCAAGGCGGTATTCGGCAGGCCAGGTGACTTCCCCGGCCAGCGGCGGGTAGTCGGGTGTCAGGTTAAGCGCTTGCAGGTTCTGGGCCAGCTCGGCGGGGGTCATACCGTCAATGTAGGCGCGTACACCGCTGTGGGCCGCCGGCCTAAACCCGAAGCGGCAGTAGTAGGCGGGATCGCCCAGCACAATGACACTGGTGGGGGCGTTGGTTTCTTGGGCCAGTTTGCCAGCTAGTTCGAGGGCCTGGTGGACCAGGGTGGTACCTGCTCCCCTACCCCGGTGGTTGGGGTGAACGGCCAGAGTTGCCAGGGCGAGGGCGGGCCAGGAACCGACCCAGCAGCGGCTGAGAAGCACATAGCCAGCGAGCTCGGGGCTGTCTGCGGTGTCGGCGTGAGCGACCAGAGAAATACCGGGTTCCCAGGCGGCGGGGTTTGCCCCGTAAGTCGGTGACCAGTTGCGCTTGGTAGCCTGTAGGAAAGACCCTCTGGAGCAGGGCATCGATGGCCGGCACATCGGCGGGGCTTTCGGGGCGAACGGTGTAGCTGGTCATAGCTTCTAGTCTAGTGGCTGGGGCAAGCCGGTAGCCGCTGGGGCGTTCCCAGTCTCCGCTTCTATCTCGCCCCCCAAGCATATGTGCCGTAAACCTTCTGGGGTGCCTTCTTTGTAGGACCCCTGAAGGTTTGCGGCAGACACTGAATTGCGATATGCGCCAGGGGGTGTGCCGTCCTCCCGGTGGGGCCAGGGTTCTGCGCTGCTAGCGGGACCGCCGAACCAGCTGAGGCAGGCTCCATCAGGTCAGAGCTCTTCAAGTTCTGTGATTGATCTTGACAGATTGTCTTCGCACAGGAGCCTGGCTGGAGCCTGTTGTACAGGTAGCTTGTAGCTGGCAACCCATTCTGTGATGAGGGAATCATGGGCCTGGATAGGTGTTTGAAGTTTTTTCAGGTGGTAATGGCGGAGTCTAGGTGTTTTCTTGTTTGAGAGGTTTCATGGAGGCCTGCACCCGTTCGGGCATCATGTGGACGCGCGGGGTGAGTTGCTGGGGCTCGTAGGTGGGGTCGATACATTCACGCCAGTAGTAGACGTGCTTTTGGTCCAGCCAGTGCGGGGAGTCGCGAACCGAACGGCTTGCGCCTCGCTCGCCTTGAACGGAGTACCAGTAGAGGTAGTCCACCCCGTCGATAGTCTCAGCGAAGATGGTCTCCACATACATTTCTTCTGGTTCCAGGGTCTCTCGCACAGCTTCCATATTGGAGTTGAGGAAGGCCAGCCACTCATCCACCAGGGCACGCTTGCCCGGAAGAACACGAAAACGGGTAAGTTCAATAAGCATGGTTCCAGGGTAGCTTTCAAGGCTTATGTTTCCTACTACCGAGCCATGGCCTAACGGTGTTGACAACGTAGATTACATTTTTAGCGATGACGCTACACCCCATCAGAAGTTCAACGAAGTAAAACATGATAAACCTACTTTCAGCGATTTACATAGATGGTCATCAAAAAACTGGTACTTCCCCATGAGAAACCAACAAAGCACCTCCCCCAACCTTGTCGATATTCCATCAGCAATTTTGTTTTGCCCTAAAAATGATTAGGCAACGATGAGGAGCTCCTTCCATGGCTTCCATCATAAGATTACAGGAATTAAACAAGATAATAAAAATACATGTTCAAAATTATTTCAAAACTGGCCTAAGCGAAGCACAGTTGATGCATATGCCCCCATAATTATGGGGAAGGTCTCGGATACTAAAAATACATAGAACTACCCCGCCACAAGTCAAACACCAAAGCAGGAATCCAAGACAGAAGCAACTCTACCAGCTCCAAAGCGGTACGCCCCAAAGAGTAAAACGAGATAGACCGGTTACTATACAAGACAAACCTTTACAGTAAATCAGCCAACGCCTAGCAAGGGCACCCCCTTATCTTTATCCACAACGCCGTCACCATACTCAAACGCGACATCTAGATTCCTGACTGAAGCGCGGGGGTTTCTTTCCAGGTGTGAAGGTTAGCCCCGCCTGGGGAAAGATAGCCCGCATCTTGGCGGTGGCAGTTGTGGGCAGGCCGGTTTACCCGCCGCTGATGTCCAGTTCAGCGCCCACTAAGCCTAAACGTTCTGCGTCGCCCAGCAGGCGGGAGTCCAGCCAGCCGTCCGGCAAGTGCGGTTTCTTGGGGTTGCCCGCGCGCCCGCGCGGTCCCTCAACGGCCTCACCCGGGTAACCAATGGAATGGTCCAGCTCGGCCAGGTATTCGCGGAAGGCCTCCAGGGTAGGCACCGTGGACATCTTGGCGCGCAAACGCCCGCCCACCGGGTAGCCGTGGAAGTACCAGGCCACATGCTTACGGATCTCCCGCAGGCCACGAGTCTCGTCCCCAAAGGTCTCCACCAGTAGTTCCGCGTGCCGGTAAATCATGTCGGCTACCTCAGACACAGCCGGGCGGTGGCGTTCCTCAGAGCCCTCAAAAGCGTTCTGCAGGTCGCCAAAAAGCCAGGGACGGCCCTGGCAGCCACGCCCCACCACAATACCGTCCACGCCGGTCTGCTCGACCATGGCGATCGCGTCCTCGGCTGAGAAAATATCGCCGTTGCCTAAAATCGGCACATCGGGAATGGCCTCGCGCAGGCGCGCGATAGAGTCCCAGTCAGCCTTGCCGGAATAGTGCTGGGCGGCGGTACGCCCGTGCAGGGCAATCGCGGCGACCCCGGAGTCGCGCGCAATCTTAGCCGATTCCAGGTAGGTCAGGTGGTCCTCGTCAATGCCCTTACGCATTTTGATGGTCAGGGGAATATCCTTGCGGGAGGCCTCGCGCACAGCGGTCTGCACGATGGCGGTAAAGAGGTCAGTCTTCCAGGGAAGGGCCGAGCCGCCGCCCAGCTTGGTGACCTTGGGGACGGGGCACCCAAAGTTCAGGTCAATGTGATCGGCGCGGTCTTCTTCAACTACCAGGCGGATCGCCTTACCCACGTTCAGCGCATCCACACCGTAAATCTGGATAGAGCGAATCTGCTCGTCCCCATCGTGCTCGATGATACGCAGGGACTCCGGGTTACGCTCCACCAGGGAGCGGGCGGTCACCATTTCGGTGACGTAGAGGCCACCGCCGTACTCGCGGCAGAGCCTGCGGAAGGCCTTATTGGTGACCCCTGCCATGGGGGCCAGGACGACCGGGGTGTCAATGGTGTGCTTGCCCAGCTGCAGGGGCGGCAGCTTGAGCTGTTTGGTGCGGGCCTGCTGGGGGCTATCGGTGGATGTTTCTTCTGTGATCACCTAGCAATTCTGGCATAAACCCAGCGCGGGCGCAGTGGCTGGTGCCCCAAAGCGGGTGTGCGGTGCATAACCTGGCAGCTGTTACCCGAACAGCCGCACCGTCGCAGCCTGGTCTGGGGCAGGTCCTTGCGGCCCCAGACTTACCCAAAATGAGTACCGTCAACAAGTCTTGACAGGCACTCAGATTTTATTTCATACTTGTGGAAAGTCAATCTTTCTTGACAATTCCCCAGGAGGGTTTATGGATTCCAAAGACCCGCTCATGCTCGCGGTAGGCGCAGCCCATGCCGAGGTCACCCGCGCCAACCAGGCCCTTGAACAAGCAGTAGAGGCCGCCCGCGCAGGCGGTGCCACCTGGCAGCTCATCGGCTCAGCCATCGGCGTGACCAAACAGGCCGCCGCCCAACGTTTCTCCGACTCGGTCTATAACGCACGCTCACTGCCCCAAATCGAGACAAAACTGCAACAGGTAGCCGAAGCCGTCTTTGCCGCGCTCGCCCACAGCGACTACCAACACGTCCACCACCACATGACCTACACCGCCGCCCGAAAGCACTCCAAACGCAAGCTGGCTAAGGTCTGGCAGCAGGTCCTTGAGGCAAACGGCGACTTTATAGAGGTCCAAAGAACCGTGATTGAACAGGCCACCTTAGGCTATACCCTCACCTACCGGCTACGCCACCAGCGGGGCGAGCCGGTCGGCCAAATCTCCTTTAACTCAGCCCACAGGATCACAGGATTGGTGATATTCAATGACGACTCAGCCGAACTCCCCTGGTAGCGGCTCCTACGCACCCCTGGCCATGGTAGCGCTCTGGGGTTTACATGGGCTTATCGCCTGGTACCTGAGCCGGGACCTCTACATGACGGCCTTTGGGGTAGGCATTGTGGCCGTGGGTACTGTACTGACTCAGTTCTTCTCCAAACCCCAAGGAGCCCAGGCTATGGTCTGGCGGCCCGGCATGATGGCCTGGAATATTGTAATCTGCTGGTGTCTCTGGGGTGCCCTCCATGCCCTCTGGAATTTTGACGCTCTCTTTGCAATAATATGGCCGGCTATTGGCTACATCGCAAACTATTCAGGCCAATCATCTACCGGCAGGGGACGCCGCCGTGCCCAGGACATAGGGGTCTAAGGCACACACTAGCAGCAAGGCCCCGCCCTTTCGCTCTTGGGCCCGGTGGATAACCTCCGGCCTAAGAGCGAAAGGGCGGGGCCTTACGTCATACCTCTAGTTCAGCCAGCCAAGTGGCAGATAATTGAGCCAGTTCCGGCAGGCTTACCCGAGCTTGCCGCAAGTCAACCCGCCCGTCAGCGGTCAGGGCAGTACCCTCAGCTCCCCAGCGCTCGGTAGCAGGTGCGGCATGACCGGGTATCTCACCCCGGGCATTACACACGCGCCACCAGGGCGCCCCACTCCCCCAGGTCGCCATCACCCTGCCAACCACACGCGGAGACTCCCCGGCAACAGCACCCACATCCCCGTAAGTTGCCACCCGCCCGGGCGGAATAGATTCAGCAACCCTCAGGATGCGCTCAACCCGTACATCCTCCATCGGTTAGGCATCCGCAATCACCAGAGTTTCGCTGGTGACCTTTGCGGAGCCCATCTTGATGAGCTGGTCAATCAGCACAGCCAGATCTTCCATCGAGTCATCCACCTCAAGGGAGACCGCGTACTGGCCGGTCATGACCGAAAGTAGCTGCATAATAGCTTCACGGGCCTGGGGGTGGCCCAGCCGGTAGCCCACGGTGATTTCGGTAGCATCGTCCTCGGAGATTTCCATGAGGCCCGCGTCAACAGCCAGGGGCCGGTAGCTAACAGCAAAGGCCAGAATGTCACCTTTTTTACCCTCGGCTTGAGCGCGCAGAATATCGTCACGCAGCACGACCGCGCCGAGCGCTTCAGCTTCATCAGACAGGAAGAGCCTGTTTACCCGCCCAATGGACAGGTCAGCGGGCTGGTCCCAGCCGTGAATGCCCCGGTAGAACTCCCAGAAGCGCTGGGTCAGTTCCACAGAGCCGGTGGCTAGGTCTTCGATGGTCTGGGTCATGCGTTCGGAGGCGTCTTGGCGCAGGGGCACCGGTGGAACAGTACCGGCTTCAATGCGAACCATCCGCGAGCGCTGGATAACTTCAAAGCCCTGGGCCTGAGCAAATTCTAGGCCGCTAGAAGCCGGCTCTACCTTGGTGCGGAAGGCGCTGACACCACTGGGGGCTGCCTGGGCAGCGTGTTTGAGGGCGGCGATTAGGTGGTTGCCGAGGCCGGTTCGGCGATGGTCGGGTGCTACTTCCAGGTAGGCCCAGAGTCGCTGTGGGTGCAGGTCGGTTTCGTAGATGGTACCTGCGGCGACCGGAACCCCCTGGTGTTCAGCAACCAGGGTGCGGCTAAAGGGCGCGTCTGTATCAGGAGAGAAGGATGAGCGGAAGGCTGCGACCTGGCGGTTTTCGGGGTCCTGCCAGTATTGGAGCATTTCCATGTCGTCGCCGGTGCGCCAGGGGCGTAGGGTGTAGCCGACGGATAGGGGGGTCTTGGTCTCTGGTGCAGTGGGGGTGGTCTTGTCCACGGGGTTCTTGTCCTTGGCTCTTAGCGGGGTCTACCCCTCTACTCTAACGTCCCCTAGGGCTTCCCTGCCTGCCACTGAGGCGGGGTGGGCGCCCGAATGTGAGCAAGCTCCGCCCTGTAACCTTCTCTTCACCCGCTAGACTAGGAGAGCTTAAAGTTTATTTGACTCTATCGCTTAGTGTGGTTCCATGACATCCCTTTTTTCTCACAAACCAACCCTGACCGGCTCTTTAGTTCAGTTACGCCCTTTTAACGATTCTGCTATCGATGCCATGATTGAGATTCTGCGTGAGCCCGATGCTTTGCGTAAGACGGCTTCGGCGCATTCCCGACTCATTGGTGGCACTGATGCTGATGAGCAGGCAACCCGTGACTGGTATGCACTGAGGAATACAAAAGATAACCGTCTTGATTTGGCTGTTTTTGCCCCGGCCCTGAACCGCTACGTGGGTGAGGTTGTCTTCAATGAATACAATGCGACCAGCAGGTCCGTCAATTACCGTATTTGCATCAGCTCAGCGGGGCAGAACCGGGGTTACGGTACTCAGGCAACCAAACTGATGGTGGATTACGGCTTTGAGCACCTAGATTTGAACCGAATTGAGCTGGAGGTTGTCGATTTCAATCAGCGTGCCCGCCACGTTTATACCTCCTGCGGTTTTATTCCGGAGGGGCGCCGCCGCCAGGCATTCTTCATTGATGGCACTTACCACGACGCTGTGATCAAGTCGGTCCTGCGGAGCGACTGGGAGGCCAATCGTTCTATGAGCGGTCACCTGAATGTGAACTACGCGTCCGTAGAAGTTTAGGTTCATGCCCCTAGCTAGTGTCTTATAAGGCAAAAGCCGCCCGCTCCTGGTAACAGGGGCGGGCGGCTTTTTTGGCCTGATTTTTGCTGGTACTCCGGGCCAAATGCACTACCTTTGCCTCGGCAGCTGGCTCGGAGCTGGACTTAAGGGCCATTTCCGACCGAAGACGGCACCGCTCTCTGGCAACTGGCGGGGCTGGCCTTAAGGGTGTTGCTGAAGAGCGGTGACCTGTTTAAGGCTGGTGTTAAGGGTATTGCCAGAAACAGCAAGGTCCCAGAGAACCAGACTTACTTGGTCAGCTTGGCTGCAAGGTAGGCGGTGACCTGGTCCAGGGAGACGCGCTCCTGGGTCATGGTGTCGCGCTCGCGGATAGTGACAGCCTGGTCTTCTAGAGTGTCAAAGTCCACGGTGATGCAGAAAGGTGTGCCGATTTCGTCCTGGCGGCGGTAGCGGCGGCCGATTGCACCGGCGTCGTCATAGTCGATGTTCCAGTTGCGGCGTAGCTCATCGGCCAGTTTCTTGGCGGTAGGAACCAGGTCTTCCTTCTTGGACAGGGGCAGGACGGCGGCCTTGACAGGCGCCAGTCGCGGGTCCAGCTTGAGGACGGTGCGCTTGTCTACGCCACCCTTGGTGTTGGGGGCTTCGTCTTCTACATAGGAGTCTACGAGGAAGGCCATCATAGAGCGGGTCAGACCGAAGGAAGGCTCGATGACGTAGGGGACGTAGCGTTCGCCGGTGCCCTGGTCGAAGTATTCGAGTTTAGCGTTGGAGTGTTCGTTGTGGACGCCCAGGTCGTAGTTGGTGCGGTTGGCTACGCCCATGAGTTCGCCCCATTCGCCGCCCTGGAAACCGAAGCGGTATTCCAGGTCCATAGTGCCTGCGGAGTAGTGGGCGCGGTCTTCGGCGGGTACATCGAATTTGCGCATGTTGTCGGGGTTGATGCCGAGGTCTACGAACCAGTTCCAGCAGTCTTCGATCCACTGGTCGTAGTATTTGGGTGCGTCGTCGGGGTGGACGAAGTATTCGATTTCCATCTGTTCGAACTCGCGGGTTCGGAAGATGAAGTTGCCGGGGGTAATTTCGTTGCGGAAGGCTTTACCGATCTGGCCGATACCGAAGGGCGGGCGTTTGCGGGCAGCGGTGACGACGTTGTTGAAGTTGACGAAGATGCCTTGGGCGGTTTCGGGGCGCATGAAGTGCAGGCCCTCTTCGTTGTCGACGGGGCCCAGGTAGGTTTTCATGAGGCCGGAGAAGTTTTGGGGTTCGGTCCACTGCCCCTTGTTGCCGCATTTGGGGCAGGTGATGTCGTACATGCCGTTTTCGGGCTGGCGGCCCTTCTTCTCAACGAAAGCTTCGATGAGGTGGTCTTGGCGGTGCCGGGAGTGACAGGACAGGCACTCAACTAGGGGGTCGGTGAAGGTGGCGACGTGGCCGGAGGCTTCCCAGACCGCCTTAGGCAGGATGATGGAGGAGTCGAGGCCGACCATGTCTGCGCGGCCGCGGACGAAGGTCTGCCACCACTGCTGGCGGATGTTTTCTTTGAGTTCGGCACCGAGCGGGCCGTAGTCCCATGCGGAGCGGGAGCCGCCGTAGATTTCACCTGCTTGGAAGACGAATCCGCGTCGTTTTGCCAGTGAGATGACGTTATCAAGTTGTGACTTCGGTGCCATGTTTTTTGGTTTCTCCTGTGAGCCTGCGCCACCGGTTGTGGCGTGCTTGGATTGTGGGGGTAGTGCCCGGTTGGGCACACTGCCTTTAAGCCTACCGCACCGGTTGAAGGCGGGGAACCAACTGGTCGCTAGACTGGAGGCTATGAGTATTGAGTCTGTGTTTATTCGTGATGAGATGATTCGGCTGGGCCAGTTTTTGAAGCTGGCGAACCTGGTGGAGAACGGGGTTCATGCCCGTGAGGTGATCCGGGACGGCCTTGTTAAGGTGAACGGTGATATTTGTGAGCAGCGTGGCCGCCAGTTGCATGCTGGGGATAGGGTAACTCTCAATGGGGTCACGGTGCAGGTGGCGCACGACTAGGTAAGCGTGAACTCAGCACCCTA
Source organism: Rothia sp. P4278 (assembly GCF_048512945.1). NCBI lineage: Bacteria > Bacillati > Actinomycetota > Actinomycetes > Micrococcales > Micrococcaceae > Rothia > Rothia sp. P4278. Next base: position 227,647 of record NZ_JBLXXU010000004.1, on the reverse strand, counting down.
GCGGCCAAGACCCTTAACGCCAGCCCCGAGCCAGTTGGCCGCTAGGGTGCTGAGCCAAGGGCCTCAGCCTAGGCTTTGCTCTTTTGTGCCCTAGTACTGGCGGGCTGTTTGGCATGATTCAGCCCGCCGGTTTTCTCTTTAGTTCAAGATGTTCTCGCGGATAAAGGTGCTCATGTGCGCTAGTTCGCTGGGGGCAATCCCGTGGCCGATGCCCGCGTAGAGGTAGTCGGTAAGGGCGGTGTGGTCTTTGACCCATTCTTGGGTGAAGCTGATCTTTTCGGCGGTGATGATGGGGTCAGCTTCGTCCCGGCCCCAGAACAGTGGTAGAGGTTGAGCGGTGAGCTCGGCATCTTTGAAGTAGCCCTCTCCCCCGTCGACCACATAGCCGGACAGCCCAATCACAGTGCGCACCAGGTCGGGCCGGTGGCGGGCAATGCTGGTTGCTATGGCCATACCCTGGGAGAAGCCAAGCAGGTTGAGGCTGCGGTAGTTGGCGGCAAGGGGTTCTAGCCATTCCAGGACGTAGTCCACGGCCAGTTCGATGGCACGGAACCCTACGGTTTCTAGTTGTTGGTTGAGGGGCCACCACTGGTAGCCCAGGGCGGGTGCGCCAATGAAGGCGTCCTTGGCGTCGGCGGGCAGGGCGTAGCCTACCGGCTGGGGTGCCCGTACTGAGGCGTAGGTGATGCCCTCTTGGGGCAGGTGGTTGACCAGGCCCATGAGGTCTTGTTCGTGGGAGCCGTAGCCGTGCAAGAGGACGACCAGGTGGGTGCCCTTGCGAAAGGGTTCAGCTTTTGAGTAGGTAAGGGTATGGGTATTCATGGGCTTAGTCCTTAGCTGGTGGCTCATTTTTCTCAACTTATCATGGGTGGCCAAGCTGAGCCACGGCATGTGGCAGGGACGCTCGTTGAAGGTCTCGTGACTCATCTGCTTCTGCCAGCTTCAGATAAGGTCTTTCCTGGTGTCTAAAAACTGACCAACTACCTAACAATCACGACTCTCACTAGATAAAAGAGTCTCATTGGTCGCAAAAAAGCTATAGACTGCGTACACTCAGGATATTTGGTTCCACCAAATTACTAGAAAGTTGGTAGGCATTTTCTACCCTGACCGGGTAGCCCTACCTGCCTTGTAGCACACACCCACAGATCTGGCTGAAAGGTGACCGAGCATGCCCGTGCCCCCTCTTGCCCAACGTACCCCTCTTGAACGTACCCACCACGGTGATACTTTTATCGACCACTACGAGTGGCTCCGCGATAAAGAAAGCCAGCAGGTACTGGACTATCTGAAGGCAGAAAACGCTTACACCGAGGCCGTGACCGCCGACCAACAGCCCCTACGTGACGCTATTTTTGAAGAAATCAAGGGCCGCACCCAGCAAACCGACATGTCGGTGCCTTCGCGCAGGGGGGCCTGGTGGTACTTCAATCGCACCGTCGCCGGTCAGCAGTACCCGATTATGTGCCGGGTTCCCGCTCAGACCGAGGGCAGCCTGGCGGAGCGCTACGAGCCACCGGTCGTTCAGCCCGGCCAGCCTCTTGACGGTGAGCAGGTCGTCCTGGACTGTAACGACTTCGCCCGCGACATGGCTTTCTTCTCACTGGGCTCTTTTCAGGTCACCCGTGACGGCACCCTTTTGACTTTCGGTGTTGATGACTCCGGCGATGAACGCTACACCCAGTACTTTAAGAATCTGGAGACCGGTGACTTCCTCCCCGAAACTTTGGAGAACATCTTTGCCGGTGCTTTCTTTGCCTCCGGCGCAAGCCACCTGATCTACTCAGTGGCTGATGAGTCCTGGCGGCCCTATGAGATTCGCGCTCATGCGCTGGGCACCAGCCCGGAGCAGGACATTGTGCTCTACCGCGAGGACGACCCCGGTATGTGGCTGAGCGCGAACATGTCCTCATCCCGCACCCATCTTGTGATCACATCTGCCAACTCTGAATACTCAGAGACTCGCATTATTAACATTCACGAGCTGGGCCAGCTTGAGCCCACCCTCATCCTGCACCGGGATGCTGGGCTTGAGCACACCACCGACATTATCGATGTCAACGGAACCGGCTACCTAGTACTGGGGCACAATTACCAGGCTCCTAACGGTGAGGTTGTTCTTGCTCCCCTGCATGACCGGTATCTTGCTTTTGAGGACTTCCGGGCGGGCTGGCTTCCTCTGATGCCGCACAGTTCCGATGTCAGGATTGAGGGCTTCAAGTTCTCCCGTAACCACTGGGTGGTTATGGCACGTGAGAACACCACGGTCAAGGTCTTTATTGCCCCTCGGAATGCTCTAGCAGAGCAAATTGCAAACCCGCATGCTCAGGGAATTGAGCTCTATGAGCCGGGCGGTTTTACCGATGAGCTTTATACCTCGGCCTTTTCGGGGGTCAATATCATGTCCCCGGTGATACGGCTGAACTACACCTCCTATCTAACCCCCAATAGCGTCTACGATTATTTCCCGGACAGCGATGAGCTCATTTTGCGCCGGCAGACCCCGGTCCTTGGCTACCAGCCAGAGCAGTACACGGCCTACCGCATGTGGGCACCGGCTGAGGACGGGGCTATGATTCCGCTGTCTGTCATGCACCGCGCTGACCTGGATCGGAGTCAGGGACACCCTGTGATTCAGTACGGCTACGGCTCCTACGAGTCCTCCATGGACCCCTATTTCTCAACGGCCCGCCTGAGCGTGCTGGACCGAAACGTCGTTTTCGTTGTTGCCCATGTTCGGGGTGGCGGGGAGCTGGGCCGCGCCTGGTACACCGAGGGCAAGAAACTGGCTAAGAAGAACACCTTTACCGATTTCATTGCTGCTACCGACTTTTTGGCACAGCAGCCCTGGGTTGATGCCTCCCGCATCGGAATTATGGGCGGTTCTGCCGGTGGTCTACTGATGGGTGCGGTGGTGAACATGGCTCCCGAGAAGTACGCCGCTTGTCTTGCACAGGTACCCTTTGTGGATGCTCTGACCACCATTCTTGATCCTAACCTGCCGCTATCGTCCCTGGAGTGGGAGGAGTGGGGCAACCCCATAACCGACCGTGAGGTCTATGAGTACATGAAGTCCTACAGCCCCTACGAAAATATCCGCCCGGTTCGCTACCCTGCTATTGCAGCGGTCACCTCGCTCAATGACACCCGAGTTTTCTATGTGGAGCCAGCCAAGTGGGTTGCCGCTCTTAGGCACACCATTGCGCAGGACTCCCCCACGCCTCTGCTGAAGGTTGAGATGGAGGGCGGTCACGGTGGCGGTTCGGGGCGCTATACCGCCTGGAAAGAAATCGCCTGGGACTATGCCTTCTTACTACAAAAGTTAGGTGCTCAAGACTGAGCGGACACAGGCCGGACGGCCCCTTGCATAAGTTACGACTATGACAAACAATATTTCAAAGGTCCCTCTGAGCATCACTCAGGAGGTCTTACTCTCCATTCTCAGTAAACCTGCTTACCGGGCTCAGTGGATGCCCTATGCTCAGAGGCAAAGGGGCTCTTTGGTCAACCAAAGAGCTGTAGCCACCTTCATCGCCTATCATCTCTCTGATGAGACTGGCACAGAGGTATCAGTAGAATCGCTCAAGGACCGCGTATCACGCGCACTCACGGGCTATCTACCCTCCGATTCAACGCTTCAGCTCTTTGCGTCCGCTTTTGGTTTCACTCTCTCAGAGCGCCAGGAGCTACGCCAAGCCCTTTCGGCAGATACCTTCTCTCGCAGGGCTATATCCACTACCTCGGCAGATGAGGAAGAGCCACCAGATGCCCTAGAAAGAGCACGTTCAGACTATACTTCTTTGTCCACTATCATGATCTGCCATACGGATAGGGAGGGCCTTTTAACCAGCATCGACATTACAGAAGTGATCCAAGCTGACAGGGATCATGTCACCCGTATCCTACCCCGCTTTGAGGCCCCTCAGGCAGACTTTAATCTGCTGGAGGGGGGTCAGCTACAGGTGACCCAGGCGCCGGAGAAGATCAAACCCCACGGGGAGGATAACACCCTGTGGGAATTGGTTATCCGGCCTCCTAGCCCCATCCGTAAGGAACAGATCCACCAGGTACGGTATCGAATCGATATCGACCCCTCTGAAGATCAGCTCATAGATAACCAAAATTGCATCACCCTGGGGCCTTTTGAAAAGGCCCGTTACAATTTCACCTTAGTGATTGATGGACAGGCGCCCCTGAAGAACATGGTCAAAAAAATCTGGGGACCCACCATCGATGAATCCGAATTGATTGATTCTTCTAGCCTGCCCGACCAGTCCTATCATTCCCTGTCCCTACCCATTATTCAGGACACCATTGTTGCCTACCAGTGGGAGCACTCCCACTCAGATTCTTAAGGCTTTGAGAGAAAGTCACTCTAGTCATGAATCATAATCCTGATTTTCCTTCCCTGGACGAGGGTGCCCAGCTACCGGCGCCCCATTCTTTTCGTGACCAGTCGGTCAAACTAGCCAGCGCGATTCTGCGCCAGGAGCTACTTTCGGCAAGCAACCGCGCTATCTGGTCTAAGCACACCGCTTCAGATGGCGATCCGCCCTCCCAGACTCTCTCGGTCAGGGCCATATCCAGGGCCATCGCCGCCCATTGCAAACACTATTATGGTCAAGACTGCTCCAGCAGCCGCTATAAAGACCGGGTCAGCCGCGCTATTCGCGGGGAGCATATCAGTCTTGACACCCTCAATCTTTTCACCGAAACCTTCAGTTTCAGCCCCTCTGCCAGCGCTAGCCTCCATGAAGTACTGACCACTGGGATCGAGACGGATGAGATGCTCGGAATGCTCAGAGTGGTGCCCCAGGCATCAATCGTCAGTTCCTTTACCAGGGTTGATTTAGCCCCCTCCGATCAGGATGGGGAGGACCATGTCATGGCTCATATCAACGCCAAGCTCCTGAGCCTAGAGACCGGTTGCTCGGCCTTGCTACTACCGCTTTCAGCTACTAGCACAGTCACCGTCCGAGAGAGCAACTTCTTACTCAGCAGGCTAGAGGGTGGCCCGGAGTGGGTTTTTACTCCCATGCAGTACATACCACCCCTGCAAACCTTTATGCTCAGGTTTTCTGTCCTTATTCAGGCCCCTGCCGATTCCGAGGGCTTCCGAAAAATCCACTTCCCCTTAGCGACGCGCGTTCATTCCACCGGGATCCGGGTTGAGACGGGAGGGCAGAAGAAAGACATCGAAATTCTACTGGAGGGTCGCGGGTCCAAAGCAGACACAACTTTAATCCATGAAACAGTGGAGGACTACTCGTCCTGTTTTATCCCCCTACTCAGCGACGACTATCTGGTGGTTCGATGGCGCTAGCAGCTACCTTTTCCCGGTGCTACATAAGAACGACATGGGCACTTATAGAATCAAAGCACCGGTTGAGGTAAAACGGCTGAGGCCCTCTTGAGGGGTTCCTCAGCCAGCCAGGAGGGCTCTGACCAGCCTGACAAACCGCAGGTGCTCACCTCATATCTGCAGGCATGCTGGTCAGTAGGATCTCTCCCCCCAGAGATCTGGCTCTCCTAAGGGCGGAACCCACCCGGTCATTGATTCAGGTAGTTTTGGTGCGATATAGCTCCTGAATCTCTAGGGCTTGTTTTTCAAGCCCAGCTCTTGGCCCGAAAGGTCAAGATGATGCCCCCTAGGGTATAAATGGTGCGAGTCAAACAGCCCACCTGCTAGCAGGTGGGCTGTTTGCTATTGAGGCCCCTTTTAGAGGCTTTTATACGGCCAGTTTTTCTAAAATCAGCTCGCGCACACGTCCGGCATCTGCCTGCCCACGGGTTGCTTTCATGACCTGGCCAACGATAGCGCCAACAGCCTGAATCTTGCCGGCCCGAATCTTATCGGCAACATCGGGCATAGCTGCCAGAGCATCGTCGATAGCGGCGGTCAGCGCCCCATCGTCAGAGACAACAGCAAGGCCGCGTTTCTCGACGATTTCAGCGGGTTGGCCTTCACCGTCAATGACAAAGCCAAGTACCTGGCGGGCAATCTTGTCGTTAATCTTCTGAGCTTCAACCAGCTTATTTAGCTCGACAACGGTCTGGGCAGTCACACCGGTTTCCGTCAGTTCAACTTCACCTTCCTTGGCGATACGAGCGATTTCGCCCATCCACCACTTACGAGCAACGGAGGCGGGAGCACCAGCAGCTACGGTTTCCTCGATAGCGTCCATAGCACCGGCGTTTACTACGTCGCGGAACTCCTCGTCCGAGAAACCCCAGTCAGCCTTCAGACGGCGACGGCGCTCGGCAGGAGGCTCGGGTAGCTCTGCACGCAGGCGCTCAATCCATTCACTGTCGGTAACAACGGGAACCAGGTCGGGCTCCGGGAAGTAGCGGTAATCGTCGGCATCGGACTTGGGGCGACCCGATGTGGTTTCGCGGGTGTCCTCGTGCCAGTGACGGGTCTCCTGAACGACCTTCTCCCCTGCCTCAAGAACAGCCGCGTGGCGCTGAATCTCGTAGCGGACAGCACGCTCAACGGAACGCAGTGAGTTCACGTTCTTGGTTTCTGAGCGGGTACCGAACTCGGTGGTGCCCTTAGGCATGAGCGAGACGTTGGCATCACAGCGCACGTTACCGCGTTCCATCTTGGCATCGGAGATACCCAGGTTTTTGACGATTTCACGGATTGCCGCAACGTAGGCGCGGGCCAGCTCGGGCGCACGCTCACCGGCACCCACAATGGGGCGGGTCACAATCTCAATGAGCGGAACACCGGCACGGTTGTAATCCACCAGTGAGAAGTCAGCGCCCTGGATACGGCCAGCGCTACCACCCTTGTGGGTCAGCTTACCGGCGTCCTCTTCCATGTGGGCACGTTCAATCTCAATAGTAAAGACGGTGCCATCTTCCAGCTCGACATCCAATGACCCGTTGGCGGCGATGGGCTCATCGTATTGGGAGGTCTGGAAGTTCTTGGGGGTATCGGGGTAGAAGTAGTTCTTCCGCGCGAAATGTGAGATAGGAGCGATTTCGCACCCCAGTGCCAGACCCAGCTTAATCGCGGATTCAACAGCCTTGCCATTGACCACCGGAAGAACACCGGGCAACCCCAGCGAAACAGGGGTGATGTTGGTGTTGGGGGTGTCACCGAACTCGTTGGGGGCCGCGTCAAACATCTTGGTTTTGGTGTTGAGCTCTACGTGCACCTCAAAGCCAAGTACGGGGTCGTACTTCTCCATGGCTTCTTCAAACGACAGGATTTCGTCAGACATTTACTTAGCTCCCTCGAAGTCGAAGTCACGGATTAGGGTTTCAGTATCGGGTAGCTGCTCGTGCAGGTAGCCACCCCATTGAGAGACAAGCAGGGCTTCCAGGCCTGCACCTGCGCGGTAGAGACGGGCGTCCTCATGGGCAGGAGCGGTGAACTGGATACCCACGGGCAGGCCGTCTTCATCTGCTAGACCGGCAGGCAGAGACAGCGAAGGAACACCGGCTAGGTTGGTGGGCACGGTAGCGATATCGCCCTTGTACATAGCCATGGGGTCGCCCTTGGTCTTCTCACCCAGCTTGTAGGCGGTGGTGGGAGCGGTGGGGCTGATCAGTACATCTGCAAGCTCAAAAGCCTTAGCGTAATCGCGCTGAATCAGGGTGCGAACCTTCTGGGCTGAGCCATAGTAGGCATCGTAGTAGCCGGCAGAGAGTGCGTAGGTACCCAGAATGATGCGGCGCTTAGCCTCGGCACCAAAGCCTGCTGCACGAGAAGCAGCCATGACGCGCTCGATGGTAATGTTGCCTTCTTCGGGCAGCTTACGCAGGCCAAAACGAACGCCGTCATACTTAGCCAGGTTTGAAGAAACCTCCGAAGCCATAATCAGGTAGTAGGCGCCGATTGCTTCCTTGACGGAGGGCAGGGACACCTCAACGATTTCGGCTCCGGCTTCTTTGAGAAGTTCCAGTGACTCATTGAAGCGAGCCATGACACCGGCTTGGAAGCCCTCGCCGGTCAGTTCCTTGATGACGCCTACGCGCAGACCCTTGATGCCACCCTCAGCGGCACCTTCACGGGCTGCCTGAGCGTAAGCAGGGACCTGAACGGGCAGTGAAGTGGAGTCCTTGGGGTCATGCCCACCGATGACCTCGTGCAGTAGCGCGGTATCAAGGACGGTGCGAGCACAGGGGCCTACCTGATCCAGAGATGAGGCCATAGCAATGACACCGTAGCGGGAGACTGAGCCGTAGGTGGGCTTGACACCGACGGAGCCGGTAAGAGCCGCAGGCTGACGGATTGAACCACCTGTGTCGGTCCCCAGGGCCAAAGGAGCCTGGAAAGCCGCAACGGCAACGGCTGAGCCGCCGCCTGAGCCGCCGGGAATGCGATCCAGTGCCCAGGGGTTGCGGGTTACGCCAAAGGCGGAGTGCTCGGTGGTGGAACCCATCGCAAATTCATCGAGATTGGTCTTACCCAGAATAGGCATGCGCGCTTGGCGGAGCTTCTGGGTAACGGTACCGTCGTAAGGGCTTATCCAGCCCTCAAGCATGCGGGAGGCGGCAGTGGTGGGCTGGCCCTTGGTGACAATCAGATCCTTCACGGCGATAGGGACACCGGCCAGGGCAGGCAGTTCCTTACCAGCGGCACGGTCTTGGTCAACGCTCCGAGCAACAGCCAAAGCTTCCTCAGAGTTCAGGTGCAAGAAAGCGTTCAGGCCGCTCTTGCCAGCGGCCCGGTTATCGGGGTCAAGCGCCTGACCATCGGTAGCAAGGATATGGTCCAGGTAGGCCTGGGTCACCTCAACTGAGGTCAGCTCACCAGCGGCAAGCTTTTCAGCAATTTCGGCTGCGGACAGTTTAATAATGTCAGTCATGCCTGCTCCTTAATCTTCGTCCAAAATAGCGGGCACCTTGAACTTGCCGTCCTCAGCGTCGGGGGCGCCGGAGAGAGCTTCATCAGCGCTCAGGGTCTCCCCTACAAGGTCTTCGCGGAAGACGTTCTTGAGCGGAATCGGGTGGCTGGTTGCCGGGATATCGTCAGAGACAGCATCAGAGACAGATTTAACGGATTCAACGATGATGTCGAGTTCAGCGGCCATGGCAGCTAGTTCCTCGTCAGTCATCTCGATATGAGCCAGGGTAGCTAGGTGCGCTACCTGCTCACTCGTAATTACAGACATAATCACTTCCACATTTTAGATAGAGGTTTTCATGGTCTATCTTAGCCCGCTTGCCTGCTTAACACGATTTTCCCGCCCTTACCCAGGAGCTAAGAAACCCACGACCATGGAGAGCGCAGAAAAAGCTGTGGCCTACACCCTAGGGTGTAGGCCACAGCTACAGGTTTTATAACCGCTTGAAGCTAAGAGTTGAGGTCTTACTTAGCGGGGATGTTCAGTACCCAACCGATTTCAATGACGTTTGCGTCCTTGATGAGGTCGGAGTTAGCTGCTACCAGCTCGTCCCAGCCGTTGAAGCCGTGAGCGTAGGCGATAGCGGAAAGGGTGTCGCCGGCAACAACGGTGTAGGTCTGACCTGCGGGTGCAGCCTCAACAACGGGAGCTGCTTCAACGACAGGTGCAGCTTCAACAACGGGAGCTGCTTCAACAACAGGTGCAGCTTCAACAACGGGTGCAGCTTCAACAACGGGAGCTGCCTCAACAACAGGAGCAACAACTTCGGTTACGGTGGTTGACTGTGCTGCCACTGCAGGAGTCTCAGCAACGGCTGCGGGTGCGCTACCGGTGCCGTAGGCGTAGAGGTTCAAGCGAGATGAACATGCAGGCCAGGCGCCCCAGCCCTGCATCTGCAGGAGGTTTTCAGCTACACGAATCTGCTCTGCCTTTGAAGCAAACTGGGGGCTACCGGAGCCACCTGCTGCTGCCCAGGATGAAGGGGTGAACTGCAGACCACCGTAGAAGCCGTTACCGGTATTGATTGACCAGTTACCGCCTGACTCACACTGAGCCAGAGCTTCCCAAGCTTCGAGGGGGGCAGCGTTTGCTGCGGGGGTAGCTGCCAGAGATGCGGCTGCTGCGCCACCGATTGCCAGTACTGCTGCTGAACGACGAATATTGGAAGACATGTAATGCTCCGTGAGGCCACCTTATGCTCTTTCCATCCCTGGACGTCTTCGCATTGCCGTCTACCCGTAATCGTAGTGGGATCAGTTGAGGCTATACCCTGTAGACGGCATCAGGTGTGCGGTACAGCCCAGCATGCGTTCACGGCTTCCACCGTGAACTATTGACCGCCCATTCGGACGATCGTTTATTGATTCGTAGATAACGATAACGTAACGATTTCAGCTTTGCCAACCCCAATTTGAGACACAGCACAGTCAAAGGGCGCGACCCCCATCGCCTCTGGAGGGTGCGATACACACACTTAAAGACAGGCTTGTATCACCCTTCACACCTTAAAAAATCCCTGATTTTTGGGGATATATAGGTTTTGTATCTGGGAGGCTAAGAGCGGGACAAGCATTTTTTAGACAGGTTAGAAGGTTCTTTTAATTTCTCAAAAAAATTTTCAACCCCTAGCCTGGCAGGTGGTTCTAGGTCACAAAAAGGTCACAAGGTCCAAAAACCCTGTGACCTTTCTGTAATTACCCTCTAGTGGGTAGGTTCGCTTGCACCCGCCAGAAGCGCACGGAACCCAGCCTCGTCCAACACAGGGACACCAAGCTGTTCAGCCTTATCCAGCTTAGAGCCAGCTGAAGCCCCTGCCACCAGGTAACTTGTCTTCTTAGAAATCGATCCAGATGCCTTGCCGCCACGAATGATAATCGCTTCCTTTGCGCTATCGCGGGTAAAGCCCTCTAGAGTACCGGTGACCACTATAGTCAGGCCCTCCAGCGTCCTCTCAATTGCGGTGTCTCGTTCGTCCTCCATGCGGACCCCAGCAGCAGCCCAACGCTCAAGGATCTCCAGATGCCAGTCCTCACCAAACCATTCCATGAGGGAACGAGCAATAATTGCCCCTACCCCATCTACATGCGCCAGTTCTTCTTCACTGGCCGCCCTGATAGCATCCATTGAACCGAACTCTGTGGCCAGGGCACGAGCCGCAGTGGGCCCAACATGGCGGATAGAGAGTGCAACCAATACCCTCCACAAGGGCTGACTCTTGGCCTTTTCAAGCTGCTCGAAGAGCTTTTCAGTATTGCGAGTGGGAGCGCTCGGCTTTTTGGCGGTGCCACGGGTGTAGAAATAAGGCACAAGTTCGCTAGCACCGGTAGCAACACCCTTGACCTTCTTCTCTCGCTCAATCCGAACATCAGCTAAGTCTTCGGCGGTGAGGTCAAAAAGGAAGGCTTCAGATACCAGTGGTGCCTGGGCAGGAGCGGCAGGACTGGTCAAAGCTCGAGCGGCCTCGTACCCCAGGGCTTCAATATCAAAAGCACCGCGCCCGGCCAGGTGGTTAACGCGCTCGGTTAGCTGAGCCGGGCATGAACGAGCATTGAGACAGCGAATATCGACGTCCCCGTCCTTAGCCGGGGCAAGAGGCTGACCACATGAGGGGCAGTCTGTGGGCATCACGAACTCCCGCTCACTACCGTCACGTAGCGCAACAACGGGGCCTACGATTTCGGGGATGACATCCCCAGCCTTGCGCAGCACAACGGTATCGCCAACCAGAACCCCCTTAGCTTTCACCACATCCTGGTTATGCAGGGTAGCCATCTCAACGGTAGAGCCTGCAACCTTTACCGGCTCCATTACACCGTAAGGAGTGACGCGCCCGGTGCGCCCAACGTTGACCCGAATATCAAGTAGCTTGGTGTTGACTTCCTCCGGTGGATACTTATAGGCAACGGCCCAGCGAGGCACCCGTGAGGTATAGCCCAGGCGCTCCTGGGTAAAAAAATCATTGACCTTAATGACGATGCCATCAATCTCGTGCACCAGAGAGTGGCGCTGATCGCCGTACTGGGCAATGAAATCGAGAATCTCGGCCCTGCCAGTCAGCAGCTGGGAGTAGGGGCTCACCGGCAGACCCCAGGCTTTGAGCTGGTCGTAGGTCTCGTACTGGGTGCTGATATCAAGCCCGGTGCGCGAGCCAATACCGTGCACAAACATGCTCAGGGGGCGCTCGGCGGTCAAGGCCGCATCTTTTTGACGTAGCGAACCAGCCGCCGCATTGCGGGGATTAGCAAACGGCGCCTTGCCCTGGGCAATCATCTGCTCATTCAATGAACGGAAGTCAGCCGAGGAAATAAAGACCTCACCGCGAATCTCCAGCTCTTCGGGGTGGCCCTCCCCCGCTAATTGGGTGGGGATAGAAGCGATAGTCAGTACGTTGTGGGTGACGTCTTCGCCCGTGGTACCGTCGCCGCGAGTAGCGGCACGAACCAGCTTGCCCCGACGGTAGAGCAGGTTAACAGCCAGACCATCAATTTTCAGCTCGGTCAGCCAAGCCGGGGTCTTCCCGGTCATCTGCTGAGCATTAGCCTCAGCGCGGTCCAACCAAGCGCCCAACTCTTCTAGTGAGAAAACATCTTCCAGAGAGTACATACGGGCCAGGTGGGTTACCGGGGCGAAGGCGGCTGAAGCTTCGCCTCCCACCTCTTGGGTCGGTGAGTCGTTAGCTACCAGCTCAGGATACTGGGCTTCCAGCTTCTCAAGGTCCCGGTAGAGGGTATCGTAGGCAGCATCGGAGATGGTAGGAGCATCGTTCACATAGTAGCTTTGACGCGCCTGACGCACCCGGTCCACAAGCTGGTCATACTGCTCACGAATATCTGTGGGAATCTGCTGGCGCTCACCGCCGCTTGCTTGAAGCTCGAGGGCAGTTTCTTCGACAGAGGCTAAGTCTTTATTTTCACTCACGCTTCCATTGTGCCCTATAGGAGGGCTTGACCAAGAAAACCGGGCGTAGATATGGAACAAACCCCACGCAAAAGCCCCACCTGCATCTGCAGGTGGGGCTCTGTCATTAGCCGTTTATTTCACGGTGCAGGTCTTTCTCAGAGTGGAACTGCTCTTCTTCGGTTGTGGTTGTATGGTGGTAGTCATAACCGTCAATACCGGTCACAATCTGCTGGGCGGCGCTCTCAGTTAGCTCCTTGAGTTCATCGGCACGAGCTTGGGCATCCTCAGTTGTAATCGCATCGGCTACCACAACCGTGATGTTGTCGCGCCCGCCAGCACGCAGAGCCGCCATCTGAAGCACATCCGCCGCATCTTGGGGGTGCTCAACGGTAGCTAAGACACGCGCCATATAGTTATGGGACAGCTCGCCGGAAAGCCCATCGGAGCACATCATCAGGCGATCTCCCTCGCGGGCAGGAATTACCCAGAAATCAGGTTCCCAGTAGTTACCGGTACCCAGCGCACGAGTAATGACGTTGCGCCGGGGGTGTGTCAGCGCCTCAAGAGCAGTAATCTGGCCTGTATCGACCAGGTACTGAACCTCGGAGTGATCCACAGTAATCTGCTCAAGCTCCAAACCGTCGACAGGGCCGTTCGAGATAGAAAGAGCGTCCTCGGTTTCTACGTCTTCACTGCGCACCAGCCGGTAGGTGCGAGAGTCACCCACATTGAAAATAAACCACATCTGCTGGTCCCCTATATGGGTGAGCCAGGCACCGGTCACGGTGGTACCTGCTCGTAGGTCCAGGGCACCTTTAATGGCTTCATCGGCTTCCCCGATGATCCCTTTAATCTTGTCTAGAGTCTTGAGAATCTGACGATTAAGCGCTGAAGTTTCTTTACGACGTCGGCGGAGCAGGCGGCTACCTGCATCCCCAGAAAGAGCCTCGCTCGCGACCTCGGAGTCAAAGGCTTTTTCTTCTTCAGGTGTCATGCCACCGGGCAAACTAAAGATTGGAGAATAGGCCAGAGTACGAGTGCATAAGCGCGAAGCAACCTCGCCTTTCTCGTGCCCTCCCATGCCATCAGCTACCACGCAGAGAGTGCCAGCAACGACCACGGAGTCTTCATTATTATCGCGGTACTGGCCTACGTCAGTTGACTTGCCCGCATATACGGTGAGTTGTGGGGCCGGGGTCATTCGAAATCGATCTCCAGTTCGTTGCCTATGCCCGGGGTTATTGCCACGGGCCTAACATTACCGAACCCGCGCACGTTACGTACGCCCTGCGGGATCAGCACAAATCGTTTATCGTCTTCAAGCGCCTCAGCGGTTGAAGCATCGGTGAGCACAATTCCGGGCTCAGTCAAAGCTACCAGGCGAGAAGCCAGGTTAACAGTGGGGCCGTAGATATCGCCCAGACGGGGCAGAACCCGCCCCCATACAAAGGACACTCGAGCTTCGGGGAGCAGGGGGTCTTCGCTAATGAGCTTTGAGAGCGCCAAGGCGATACGAGCACCGTCTTCAGGGGACTCTACCAGGTACATGACCTCATCGCCCACGGTTTTGATGATACGCCCGCCCCCCACAGCAATAACTTCGGCGCATCGCTGCTCAAAGTTCTTCACCAGAGAAGCCAGTTTGCGCTCGTTCATCTCACGCGAGAGAGAGGTATACGAAACAAGGTCAACAAAGCCAACACCGCGCGCCAAGGGCAAATCACTATCGGCCAGTGGTGCGCCGTCTTCCTCGTTGCGCAAAGCAAGGCGCAAAATCGCAGAGTTAAGCATGCGACGGTAGCCATAGACCGTAATATCCTCGAGGTCTTCAATCAGACGCGGGAGCAGGTTCAGCAGTTCCCCCCGGGCTTGTGTATCGGTCAGACCCCCGTGGATTACCATGTCTTCAACCAGGGCCTCTACCTGCCAGACAACCATGCGGTCCATCATTTGCCCGACCGAGCGGGTAATGGAAAGAGCGGCCTCTTCGGAGAGCTGGCCTTCTTGCACTAGAGAGTTCACCGTCTTAAGCGCCTTGCTGTCGGCGTGCGTGAAGTGCTCGTCATCATCCTTGTGGTTAGGGAGCCCCAAAGACCGCCAAATTTTACGGGCGGTCAGCAGGGAAACACCGGCTTCTTCAGCCACCTCCCGGCGTTTCATGGTCAGGTTATCACCCAAGAGAGCACGCTCAAGCTCTAGCACTCCCCGGCGGGCTTCGTCACTGCGGTAGAGCAGACTCTGGACGCGATTATGGGGGCGCCTGCTCCGGCTGCTTGCACTGCCGGTTTCCTCGGCTCTTTCGCTACCGGGTGCTGACTTCTCCACTGGAGTATTCCTTCTCTTCTCTCTGGCCTGAGCTCGGTGCCTCGCCATTATTACTAGCTGGACCCCAAGGGGCCTTCTTCAAGAATACCCAAATCGGTGTGACTTGGGCTACGACCGGCAGGGGTAGAGTTTCATCTACCTGCATATTCTATGCCCCCGGTCACTTTTTCAAAAACCATACAGCCATATGTGGGCTCATCACAGGACTTTTTAGGCAAAAACCCAAGGCAACTCCTGCCTCGCTTGGTCAAAAGGGATACCCCTTAGACGCCCAAAGGTGCTAGCGCTCTAGATACTCTTCTTGAGCAGTGCGGATACGGGCACTAAATCTCTCGGGATCAGGAACAGCCCGCAAAACATGGCTGATGCCACGCCCATACACGGTCAAAGGAGCCGCTGCCACAACCCCCATCAAAGCTTTGTACCCCACGCTCACCCTCTCAATTTCATACAGGGGGACGCAAATGTCTTTCTTGGCAGATAAGCCCCGGCGAATGACCAGCCGATCACTGGTCAGCAGGTAACTGGTCAAAATCCAGGCTGCGAGGTGCCTGACGGCAAGCACAGCCAGCACCAAAGACACCATAAGGGCCGGGTATGAGATCCAGGCCTGCGCCGAGCCTAGCGCCGAGGAAAAACTCCACAGTGCCATGGCTACCAGCACATAGCACAGAGGGCGCACAAGCACGATCCCGTGAGCGCGCGTAGCGGTCAGCGTGTATTCATCTGGGTTGAGTGGTCCGCGTAGTTTCATCGCCTTTGAGTGTATCGGGGAAAGCTGAAAACATACCTCAACCCACCCTGAAAAGAGCCCTGTATATATAGGTATAAATGATTGGGAACAGGCCTCCCTTTACGCTCCAGCACCGTATCCTTCGGGTCGCACATGCACCACATCACCTACAGTGAAGCTGCGTTCCTGGCCGGTAGCTGAGCGAACAACCAGTTGACCTTGGTCGGTCAGGTCTACACCGATTCCTCGGAAAATCTCCTCCCCCGGAAGGTGAATGGTCAGTCTGGAACCCAGGGTACTCATGGCGTCTTTGAGTCTCTGAATCAGAGTTCCTGCTCCCCTGTCAATCCCAGCATCAAAGCCTGCCGCCGCAAAGTCACGATAGTGCTGTTCAAACCGCTGGGCCAAGATGTTGAGAGCGCGGTTAAGATTGACCTCCTGTCCGGTTGCAACAAGAGTGCTAGTGGCAGTGGGCACCGGCAGCTGTTCCTGCTTGACGTTCAGGTTCATACCAATACCTACCACTACCGAGATGTTCCCTTCTGGCTCTATGACCAGTTGAGCAAGAACCCCGCAGACCTTACGGTTTCCCAGCAAAACGTCATTGGGCCACTTGATGGAGGGGCTTAGCCCACACAGTTGCTCCAGGGCATCACAAGCCGCCAAGGCCACCAGCGAAGTAAACCAGTGATACTGATCAGGCGCTACCTTATTGGCAGGGTTGGCATGAGGGCGCACCATAAAACTCGTTGCAAGGGTTGCACCGGGCGGAGCGACCCACACCCTATCCAGACGCCCCTTACCTGCATTCTGGTCTGAGGTACTCACCAGTGAAAGTTCACCGTAGCTACGCCGAGTCAGCGCATCGCCTACCAGAATCTTGCGGGCGTATTCGTTGGTAGACCCGACCCTGGTCAGCACCTCAACCCGGTCGTACCCGGTCAGGTTAAGCTCAGTTGCGCTGAGTTTGGCGTGCATGATGGGCCCTTCTAGCTTGGGGTATCTTCTGCCCGTCATTTTACGGCTTTTGTAGCTTCCGCCGTAAGAGGGGTGAGATACTGGCTACACCATGCACCCTATGAAAGGCTATTCCCTTGGCAGTTTATGCAGTCCAGTACTCTTACGGTCCCGCCGAAGTTCAGGCTGAGCACCGACCCGCCCACCGTCAATACCTTGCCCAGCTCCACGAGCAGGGCAAGCTCTACGTCTCAGGTCCCTTGGTCGATGATCCCGCCGGCGCTCTGCTGATCTTTGAAGTACAGAACCGCCAAGAGCTCGACCAGCTTGTTGCAGCTGACCCCATGCACTCCGGCGGCGCCGTTACCGGCCACACTGTCCGCGAATGGAACCCTGTCATCGGCAAGCTCGGTTAGTAAATACAGTAAATACTGAGTATCTCCAGGGAGGGGTTAGGGCAGAGCTACGTCTCATGACATAGCCAGATGCTCTAGCCCCGTCTCTTATTTAGAAAAAATGACCTCAAAATCACAAGAATAATTGGGTGGCACAAGCGGCGCAGTCTATAGTTGTTAGGAAGGACCCCACCGCCGGTCAGTTCCCATCCGCCCTACCAACCCCCGCGTGAGAAGGCCCAGCATGAGCGAGAACTCCACTTCCGAAGCCCCCGATCTGACCACCACAGCCGGTAAGATTGCGGACTTCTACGCCCGCCGCGAGCAGACCCTAGCCCCTACCGGTCAAGGCCCTATCGACCGCCAGCATGAGCGAGGCAAGCAGACCGCTCGCGAGCGCATCGAGATGCTCCTGGATGAGGGTTCTTTCGTTGAGTTTGATGCTCTAGCCAAGCACCGCGCCACCGCTTTTGGTATGGAGAAGAAGAAGCCACTCGGTGATGGTTTGGTTTCTGGCTATGGCACTATTGACGGGCGACTGGTTGCTGTTTATTCTCAGGACTTCACTGTCTACGGTGGTTCACTGTCGCAGGTCAACGGCGAGAAGATTGTTAAGGTTCAGAAGTTTGCCCTGAAAAATGGTTGCCCCATTATCGGCATTAATGACGGTGGCGGCGCCCGTATTCAGGAGGGCGTGGCTTCGCTGGCTATGTTTGCCGATATCTTCCGCATGAATGTTCGGGCCTCGGGGGTTATCCCCCAGATTTCGGTCATCATGGGTCCTTGCGCTGGCGGTGCGGCTTACTCCCCCGCTCTAACTGATTACATTGTCATGGTAGATAAGACCAGCCACATGTTTATTACCGGCCCCGATGTAATTAAGACTGTGACCGGTGAAGAAGTTGATATGGAGACTCTGGGTGGTGCCCGCCAGCACAATGCTGTCACCGGTACCTCCACTTACCTGGCTGAGGATGAAGAGGACGCCTTTGACTTTGTGCGTGAGCTGGTAGAGT
This sequence comes from Rothia sp. P4278, assembly GCF_048512945.1. Taxonomy (NCBI): domain Bacteria; kingdom Bacillati; phylum Actinomycetota; class Actinomycetes; order Micrococcales; family Micrococcaceae; genus Rothia; species Rothia sp. P4278. The sequence goes on along the minus strand of NZ_JBLXXU010000004.1, from coordinate 209,463 downwards.
TTCTGCCCTCTAATAATCTCAGCGAGCCTTTCCCGCTGGATCATGACCAGGAGCCGCAGGTTACGGTCGATGACCTTGACCTGGATTTGCTGATTCCCGATTCCGCCAACCAGCCCTACGATATGCGGGCTGTGATTGAGTCGGTCGTTGATGACGGCCACTTCTTTGAATTACAGGCGCTTTATGCCCCCAACGTGATGATTGGCTATGCCCGCCTTGAGGGTAAGACCGTGGGCATTGTGGCTAACCAGCCCATGCAGTTTGCGGGAACCCTCGATATCAATGCTTCGGAGAAGGCCGCTCGCTTTGTGCGTAACTGCGATGCCTTCAACATCCCCATTCTCACTTTTGTTGACGTTCCCGGCTTCCTACCCGGTACCGACCAGGAGTTCAACGGAATCATCCGCCGCGGCGCTAAGCTACTCTACGCTTACGCTGAGGCGACGGTTCCGCTGGTTACCGTCATTACCCGCAAGGCCTACGGTGGTGCCTACATTGTGATGGGTTCCAAGAAGCTGGGCGCTGATATTAACCTGGCCTGGCCCACTGCCCAGATTGGTGTCATGGGTGCCCAGGGTGCCGTTAATATTCTCTACCGCCGTGAGCTGGCTGATCTTGCCCAAGAAGGTGGCGACATTGAGGCTAAACGGGCTGAGCTGATTCAGAAGTACGAGGAAGAACTGCTTAACCCCTACCAGGCGGCTGAGCTCGGCTTTATTGACGAGGTAATCGCGCCCTCCGAAACCCGCGTCCGTCTTGTAGGCGCCTTGCGTGCTCTGCACGATAAGCGGGCAGCAACCCCCGCCAAGAAGCACGGCAACATTCCCCTGTAAAGGTTTAGGTAGATATGGCAACCGCTAACCCGCTCTCCCTTCTGGGCTTCGGCAAGAAACAGCCTGCACCCCGTTCTACCCCTGCCAAAGTAGAGCACGATACACCGGGGGCTCTCGAAGAGCCCCCCGCTCTTTTTTCTGTGGTCAAGGGCAACCCAACCGAGGAGGAACTAGCAGCCCTTGCCAGCGTGATTGTCGCAGCTCAGCAGCAGGCTAATGCGCACAAAGAAACCGCGCTGGAGCTGTGGCAACGCCGTCTGAATAAGACCCAACGGCTAGGTGTGAAGCTTCGACCGGGGCCGGGGTCTTGGAGACGGGCGCGGCCCCAGTAGCATCATGTGGTGAGGGTAGCTAGCTAAGTTACCTAACCTTTACCTGTGACCGCTCCCATAAAAGCTAGGTCATACTGCCTACAATGGTAGGTATGACTATGCACCCTGAACTTCCTGAAATTTTCCGCACCGAACGCCCGGAAACCCAGATTGACCGGATCGCCAACGCTCACTTTGAGAAACTCCTAGAACTTGATCCTGCCTTTGCCACCATGGAGGGCTATAAGGGCCGGGAAACCGAGTACGCAGACTACTCCCCTGCGGGTATCGAAGAATATGTGGCTACTGTTCGGGCTACCCTTGCCGCACTTGATAGCGCCCAACCAGCAGATGATATTGATCTTGTCACTCTCGATGCTATGCGCGAGCGCCTGGGCCTTGAGATTGAACTGCACGAAGCAGGACTCGACAGCTGGGAGCTCAACAACATCGCCTGCCCCGTTCAAACAATTCGCGCCACCTTTGACTTGATGAACCGCTCCACTCCCGAGGACTGGGGGCACATCGCAGGGCGTCTGCACAATGTTGCTGCCGCTATTTCTGGTTTTACAGAAACCCTAGAACAGGCTCGTCAGGCAGGTAAGGTCTCTGCTGTTCGCCAGGTCGATACCATTATCGAGCAGGTGGGTGCTTACGTCTCTGAGGGCGGTTTCTTTGATTCGTTGGCTCAGGAAGTTGTGGAGGCCTGCCCCGAACACGCTGAGCAGGCCCGGTCCGGGGCAGAATCGGCCAAGGCCGGTTACGGTAAGTTCCTGACCTATTTGAAAGAAACTCTGCGCCCCGAAGCCCCTGAACAGGATGCCGTGGGCCGTGACCGCTATGCCCTGTACTCCCGCAAATTTGTGGGAACCGCCCTGGACCTTGAGGAAACCTACGCCTGGGGTGTGGAAGAACTCGACCGGATTATCGAGGCACAGAAGCAGGTTGCCGACCAGATCAAACCCGGGGCCAGTATCGAAGAGGCCAAAGCACTTCTTGACGCGGACCCCGAGCGAACTCTCAAGGGAACCGATGCTCTGCAGGCCTGGATGCAGAAACTATCCGACGCCGCAGTCGACTACCTGAGCCGTGAGCACTTCACCATTGAAGGTCCCCTGCGCAAGCTTGAGTGCATGATTGCCCCCACTCAGGAGGGCGGTATCTACTACACCGGACCGTCCGCTGATTTTGAGCGGGCAGGGCGTATGTGGTGGTCTGTTCCTGCGGGCGAGGACACCTTCGGTACCTGGCGTGAGACCTCGACGGTCTACCACGAGGGAGTCCCCGGCCACCACCTACAGGTTGCTTACGCAACCGCTATGGCCGATGCCCTCAACAAGTGGCGTGCCAGTGCCTGCTGGGTCTCCGGTTACGGCGAAGGCTGGGCTCTTTACGCTGAGCGCCTGATGGGTGAGCTGGGCTATCTTTCTGATTCCGGTGACCGGATGGGTATGCTCGATGCCCAACGCATGCGCGCGGCACGGGTGGTCTTTGACATTGGTTTGCACTGCCAGTTTGAGATCCCTGAGCGTTGGGTAGCTGAACTCGGTCTTGAACCGGGTATCTGGGATGCGGAGCGCGGCTACGCCTTCCTGGAAGCTAACCTGGATACCTCTGAGGGCCAGCGCCGCTTTGAGTTCCTGCGCTACCTGGGCTGGCCGGGCCAGGCTCCCTCCTACAAGGTAGGTGAGCGTGTCTGGCTCCAGCTCCGGGAGCAGGCACGAGCTGCCGGTATCTCTGACCGAGATTTCCATACCCGCGCCCTCCTTCTGGGCTCGGTAGGGCTTGACACCCTGCGCCGAGCACTAGCAGCCTAAATACAGCTCATATGCCCCGCACTCTTACCTGTGCGGGGCATGTGGCAAGGCCTCCACCGGTTAGGCCGGTGGCCCGCCAGCGCTTTAGACCTGGTTGAGAGGCCTTGACCTCTTCTTTTATAGTCATTGCGGTACTAGACTGTGATTTACCTTACCCATCGTGGGGGTAAATCCTCACCCAGCTCAAAGGAGAGCCATGACTGTCTATGCCGCACCTGGATCCAAGGATTCACTTCTTACTTTTAAGTCCCGCTACGATCACTTCATTGGGGGCCAGTGGGTAGCTCCAACCGGAGGAGACTACTTTGAGGACTACTCCCCGGTCACCGGCAAACCCTTCACCGAGGTTGCCCGAGGAAGCGCTGCGGATATTGATAAAGCCGTCGATGCTGCCGAGAAAGCCTTTATGACCTGGGGCAAGAGCTCACCTACAGAGCGAGCTACCCTCCTGCTCAAGCTGGCGAGCATCATGGAGGATAATCTAGAGAAAATAGCTGTAGCCGAGACCTGGGAGAACGGCAAACCAGTCCGCGAAACCCTTGCCGCGGATATCCCCCTGGCCATCGACCAGCTACGCTACTTCGCCTCGGCAATCCGAACGCAGGAAGGCCGTATCTCCCAGCTGGACGAGGACACCGTTGCCTACCATTTTCATGAGCCCCTGGGAGTCGTAGGGCAAATTATCCCCTGGAACTTCCCCATCCTTATGGCTATTTGGAAGATCGCCCCGGCCCTGGCAACGGGTAACACTATCGTACTCAAGCCGGCCGAGCAGACACCTGCCTCCATCCTCTTTCTCGCGGACCTTTGGAAGGATGTATTGCCGGCCGGTGTGCTCAACATTGTTAATGGTTTTGGGGCTGAAGCCGGTGCTGCGCTTTCTGGGCACAAGAGAATCCGCAAAATAGCCTTCACCGGCGAAACCACCACCGGCTCCATCATCATGAAAGCCGCCTCTGAGAACATCATTCCGGTCACCCTTGAGCTGGGTGGTAAGTCACCTAACATCTTCTTTGCCGATGTGGCTAGCCAAGAGGACTCTTTCTACAGCAAGGCCCTGGAGGGGTTTGCCTCCTTCGGCCTTAACCAGGGTGAGGTTTGCACCTGCCCTTCCCGTGCCCTAATTCAGAAGCCCATTTACGATAGCTTTGTGGAAGCTGGAATTGAGCGGGTCAAAGCTATGAAGCAGGGCAACCCCCTCGATACCGAGACTATGGTGGGTGCTCAGGCATCGCGGGAGCAGTGGGATAAGATTACCGGCTACCTGCGGCTGGGTAAAGAGGAAGGCGCGGAGGTCCTCGTCGGTGGCCAGGCCTGTGAACTGAGTGGCGATTTGGCCGGGGGTTGGTATATTCAGCCCACCGTCTTTGCTGGAAATAACGATATGAGGATTTTCCGTGAGGAAATTTTTGGTCCTGTGCTGGCAACCACCAGTTTTACCGATTTTGATGATGCTATTCGCATCGCCAATGACACCGACTACGGTCTGGGCGCGGGGGTTTGGAGCCGAGATCAGTTCACCGCCTACCGTGCTGGGCGTGCGATCCAGGCCGGTCGAGTCTGGGTCAATAACTATCACAACTACCCGGCGCACGCAGCCTTTGGCGGGTACAAGAAATCCGGTATTGGCCGGGAGAACCATCTGATGATGCTTGAACACTACCAGCAGACCAAAAACCTGCTGGTCTCCTACAGCCCTGAGCCGACAGGCCTCTTCTAGGCTCTGGGTGTTCCAGGCTCTGGGTGTTCCAGGCCCTGAGCCAGAGCCGAGCAAGAATAACCCCGCCCTTTCTCTCCTCACTCCGAGCTTATTCACCGGGGCTAGGAGAGAAAGAGCGGGGTTTTATGCACTTATCAAAGTCTCTTTCCTACAAGACACTAGACTGGTCATATGCAGACCTCTACCAGCACCGATGACAACGGCCAAGACTCGCCCCGCTTGATTCTGGCTTCAGCCTCCCCAGCTCGCAAAAAACTTCTTGAAGATGCCGGCCTTGAATTCACGATCATGGTCAGTGACGTCGATGAGAACGCCGCCCTAGCGCAAGCACAAAACCAGGCTTACGCGCGGGGGCTGGGGGAGATTACCCCCGCCCAGACAGCCCAGTTACTGGCCAAGGCAAAAGCTCAGGCCGTTGCAGCGCTCCCCGAAACCGCCGGTGCCCTGGTTCTGGGGTGCGATTCCGTCTTCGAGCTTGACGGGCAGGCCTACGGCAAGCCCGGCACCGCTGAGCAAGCCCTCCAACGTATCACCGCAATGAGCGGGCGGAGCGGGCTATTGCATACGGGGCACTGGCTCATCGACAACCGCACAGGCACCCAGCAGAAACTGCCCGAAGCCAGCGAGCTCCGCACCGCAACCGTCCACTTTGACACGCTCAGCCCGGCAGAAGCTGAACGGTATGTAGCCACAGGCGAGCCTATCTGGGTGGCAGGTTCCTTCACCATCGACGGCTTCGGCGCCGCCTTTATTCGTGGGATTGAGGGCGAATATCACACCGTCGTAGGACTCTCAATCCATGCCCTGCGTACAATGCTGGGCAGTCTAGGCGTTTCAATCACCGACATTTGGAAAAAATCGCGATAAATTTCAAGATGCGGCTTTTTCTGCTTGCCATCGTAAGCGTGCCTAAAAACCGCCTCACCCGCCAGCGCGCTGCACTAGGCGGGGTAAAACTACCGAGGAGCTGTACGTGACTGAAACCAAGACCCAGGATCAGCAATTTACCCCTGTTGCAGGCCGCCACACCGGCCCCGTCAGTAAGGTACTCATTGCCAACCGTGGTGAGATTGCTGTGCGCGTTATCCGCGCCGCTCAGGACGAGGGAATCGCCACCGTAGCGGTCTACGCTGACCCTGACCGCCAGGCCCAGCACGTCCAGCTTGCCGATGAATCCTATGCCCTGGGCGGCAACACCGCTACCGAGTCCTACCTGGTCATGGACAAACTCCTTGAGGTTGCCCGCCGCTCCGGTGCCGATGCGGTACACCCCGGCTACGGCTTCCTCTCAGAAAACGCCCAGTTCGCCCAGCAGGTCATTGACGCTGGGCTGACCTGGATTGGGCCCTCCCCCGAATCTATTAACCGTCTGGGCGATAAGGTAGCCGCCCGCCATATCGCGGAAAAGGTCGGCGCACCCTTGGTTCCCGGGACCAAGGACCCCGTCAAGAGCGCCGCTGAGGTCGAGGCTTTTGCCGATGAGTTCGGCCTGCCCGTTGCCATTAAGGCAGCTTTTGGTGGTGGCGGACGCGGTATTAAGGTTGCCCGCGAGCGCCAAGGTATTGGTGAGCTCTACGACTCGGCAGTGCGCGAAGCCCTTGCGGCCTTTGGGCGCGGTGAATGCTTTATCGAGCGTTTCTTGGATTCCCCACGCCATGTGGAAACTCAGTGCCTGGCCGATGCGCACGGCAATGTTGTGGTGGTTTCCACCCGCGACTGTTCACTGCAGCGCCGTAACCAGAAGCTGGTTGAAGAGGCACCTGCTCCTTACCTGACCGATGATCAGAACAAGCGTCTCTACGATGCTTCTAAGGCAATTTTGCGGGAGGCTGGCTACCAGGGCGCGGGTACCTGCGAGTTCTTGGTGGGTACCGACGGTACAATTTCCTTCTTGGAGGTCAACACCCGTCTGCAGGTGGAGCACCCGGTTTCTGAGGAAGTCACCGGTATTGACCTGGTACGTGAGCAGTTCCGGATTGCGCGCGGCGAAGAAATTAGCCCGGTTGACCCCCAGGTGCGGGGCCACTCCTTCGAGTTCCGTATCAACGGTGAGGACGCTGGCCGGAGCTTCATGCCCTCCCCCGGCACTATTGACAGGCTGGTTGTGCCCCAGGGGCCTGGCGTGCGCTGGGATTCCGGGGTCATTGCCGGTGATACCGTCAGTGGCAACTTTGACTCTATGATTGCCAAGCTCATTGTGACCGGTGCTGACCGTGACCAGGCTCTTGCGCGCGCCCGCCGTGCGCTGGGTGAACTGGTGATTGAGGGTATGCCCACGGTCGCCAACTTTCACGCTGCCGTTCTTAATGACCCCGCTTTTGCTCCCGGTGAGGGCGGCACCTTTGCTGTGCATACCCGTTGGATTGAGACCGAATTCAAGAATAATCTGCCCGCCTACGATGGTGCTCTTACCCTGGCCGAGGCTGAGGACGAGCGCCAGAAGATTACCGTTGAGGTCAACGGCAAGCGCATGGAAATTACCATGCCCTCCTTAGCCGGTACCGGTGCTAAGCCCGCCTCTGCGGCTAAGGCCCGTAAGTCCCGTTCGGCTCGTGGCGGCGCAAGCGGCCCGGCCAATAGCAATGAGCTGACCAGTCCCATGCAGGGCACTATCGTCAAGGTGGCGGTCAAGGACGGCACTAAGGTCGCTGAGGGTGATCTGATTGTGGTTCTTGAAGCCATGAAGATGGAACAGCCTATTACAGCGCACAAGGCAGGTAAGGTAACCGGTCTCAAGCTCAAAGCAGGCGATACCGTTTCTGCTGGGGCCCTTGTTGCAACCATCAAGTAGGTAGCCTGCCCTAGGTTTATGCCGGGGCATGCCCGCTGCCTGATACCCGCCCAAGGGCTGTCTGGTAGGTAGGGTATGCCCCTGTCTATTTGCCACCAGTGAATAGCGCTCTCAGAATATGAAACACGAGTTTCAGAATGAGAACCGGAGTCTTACATTAAAACCGTAGGCATACACCCATATATCCCGAGAGAAAACCATGTCCACCTCCACTAGGCCTCGTAGAGACTCCGCAGATATCACGGTGCCCCGCAGTCGGGTCATTCTGGCCTCGCTGATTGGTACCACCATTGAGTTCTATGACTTCTACATCTATGCCACCGCAGCTGTAGCTGTCTTCCCCGCACTCTTCTTCACCGGCAACGATGACACCGCCAAGCTACTAGCTTCTATGGCAACTTTTGGTGCCGCCTTTATTGCCCGTCCAATTGGCTCTGTCGTCTTCGGTCACTTCGGCGACAAGGTAGGCCGCAAGGCCACCCTGGTGGGCGCGCTACTGACCATGGGTATCGCAACCTTCCTGATCGGTCTGCTCCCCACCTACTACCAGATTGGCCTGTGGGCCCCTACTCTGCTAACTATCCTGCGCTTCTGCCAGGGCCTGGGCCTGGGCGGTGAATGGTCAGGTGCGGCCCTGCTGGCCACCGAGTACGCCCAAGAAGGTAAGCGTGCACGCGCAGCTATGTGGCCCCAGCTTGGGGCACCGTTTGGCTTTATTCTGGCTAACGGTTTCATGCTGCTTCTTACCCTGTCGATGGGTTTCACCTCCCTAGCGGCCGGTGACAGTCTGAACCACGACTTCCTGGTCTGGGGCTGGCGTATCCCCTTCATAGCTTCTATCATCATGGTGGCGGTTGGGCTCTACGTGCGTTTCAAACTGGAGGAAACCCCGATCTTTAAGCAGGCACTAGAGCAGGAACAGAAGGTTAAGACCCCTCTGGCTGAAGCTTTCCGTGTTGCCAGGTGGCCCATGATTCAGGGGACTTTCATTATGCTGGCTACCTACGTTCTCTTCTACCTGATGACTGCCTGGATCCTCTCCTTCGGTATCGGCAAGATTGAAGACGGCGGCCTGGGCATTGCCTATCGCACCTTCCTGGTTATCCAGATCATCACCATTCTCTTCTTTGCCGCAATGGTTCCTGTATCGGGCTGGCTGGCAGATAAGTATGGCCGCCGCTCCTCCCAGCTGGTGATTACCGCTTTCATCATGATCTTCGGTATGTCTTTCGGCTTCCTGATGGACCCTGCCAGTGTTGGTACCGGGTCCAACGCTAACATTGGGCGTATTATCCTCTTCATGGCCATCGGAATGACCCTGATGGGCCTGACCTTTGGTTCCATGTCGGCCTACCTGCCCGAGCTTTTCCCCACCAACGTTCGCTATACCGCTAGCGGTATCAGCTACAACGTGGCCTCCATCCTGGGGGCGGCGCTAACCCCCTACGCAGCGGTTTGGCTCAACGCCCACGGCGGCGTTGGCGCAGTGGGGCTTTACCTGGCCGGTGCAAGCTTGCTCACCCTAATCTTTATGGCTATTACCCATGAGACCAGGGACGTTAACCTAACTACCATGGAGCGAACCCAGTAGGTTCTATAAAAATCCAGCATCATAGAGCGCCGCCGGTCTTTCCCACACTGGAAGACCGGCGGCGCTTTTGGTATATCTATGGGTTTTTATTTGGTGTGAAGCTGACGGGCGGCTTCTGAGATAGAGCCGGTCAAGGAGGGGTAGACCGTGAAACACTCGGCAATATCATCGACGTGCAACTTCTTATCCACAGCCAAGGACAGCGGGAAGATGAGCTCCGAGGCTCGCGGACCAACCACAACACCACCGATCACGGTGCCCGAATGTTTGCGAGCAAAAATCTTGATGAAGCCATCCTCAACAGCCATCATCTTGGCACGCGGGTTAGTGGCCAACGGTAGCATGACCATATCGGCCTGGTACTTGCCCTGCTCGATTTCGCGCTGGCTGACGCCAACAGTGGCGATCTCGGGGGCGGTGAAGATATTAGCCGCTACCTGATGGGTTCGCAAGGGCTTAACGGTGTCCCCCATCATATGAGACACAGCTACTCGGCCCTGCATAGCCGCAACTGATGCCAGCGGGTAAACACCTGTGCAGTCACCGGCGGCGTAGATATTGGAGATATTGGTACGAGAGACGCGGTCCACGTTGATGTGCCCGGTCTCGTTGACCTCAACCCCTGCCTGAGCCAGGCCCAGGTTCTCTGTATTGGGGATCGAGCCCACGGCGATCAAAACGTGGGAGCCAGAGACCTTACGCCCGTCCCCCAGGGTTACGATAACGCCGTCACCCGCCTCGTTGTAGCAGGCGGCATCGGCCCGCGAACGCGGCATAACTCGGACGCCGCGGCGTTCAAAGACATTTTCAAGAACGGTTGCGGCGTCTTGGTCTTCGCCGGGAAGAACCTGGTCACGCGAGGAGATGAGTGTAACCGATGAGCCCAGGCCCTTGTAGGCTGAAGCGAACTCAGCACCGGTGACACCAGAGCCAACAACGATTAGCTCTTCGGGGAGCTTTTCAAGCTGGTAAAGCTGGGTCCAGTTAAGGATTCGCTTACCATCTGGCTGGGCAGTGGGTAGCTCACGGGGGTGAGTTCCTACTGCAAGGAGAATAAAATCTGCTGCAAGCTCATAGACCAGGCCGGTCTTGTCGGTGACTTCAATGGTGTGCTTGTCAACGAGCTTACCCCTCCCGTGGATAATCTTGACCCCACTACGTTCCAGGGTTCGTTTGATGTCCTGGGACTGCTGGTGGGCCAGAGCAAGTAGCCGCTCATTGACCTTTGCCAGGTCAACCGAGATAGGGGGCGGAGAGTCGTCCTCCCCCACCGAGATAGCTAGTTCTTGGGCCTTACCGAAGCGGTTGCGAGCATCTGCGCTTGCAATCAGTGTTTTGGATGGCACAACGTCGGTAAGAACAGCCGAACCGCCCATACCTTTGTCTTCAATCAGTGTTACATCGGCACCGTGGCTTGCGGCTACCAGGGCGGCCTCGTAGCCACCGGGGCCTCCACCAAGAATGACGAGTTTGTGTGATGCGTAGTCTGTTTTTAGAGTCACACCTTATATTGTGTCCTACATCGCAGGAACCCTCAACTTAAGAGGTGCAGGCGGTTGCAGTAGCCCGCCGAGTGTTCACTGTTTACCGGGTAAGGCTACTTCTTTTGTGCTCGCAGATATAGGTGGGTGGCGGGCGGGTTTGGTACCGTAGATAGGGTGTTGAATGATTCAAATATTTCCTCCGTATCCACCGCTGACCCCTCGCACCCGGCGCTTGTTCGCGCCCGCGAAGCAGCTGACTTTATTGCCGAGAAAACCGGTGTAGAAAAGCATGATCTGGCACTGACGCTCGGGTCAGGCTGGGGTCAAGCCGCCTCCCTGATTGGTGAGGCAACCCACGTCCTCTCCGCCGATGAGGTTCCGGGCTTTCACAAGGCCGCCGTGGTTGGCCACCCCGGGACCATTACCTCAATTTTGACCCCCGGCGGTCAGCGTGCCCTGGTCATCGGTGCCCGCACCCACTACTACGAGGGGCGCGGTGTTGAAGCCGTGGTCCATGGTGTTCGTACCGCTGCTGCAACCGGTGCCCGGACCATGATTCTGACCAACGGCTGCGGTGGCCTCAACCCGGCCTACTCAGCCGGTGAGCCTGTGCTGATTGCCGATCACATCAACTTCACCTCAGCGTCTCCACTCACCGGCGCCCACTTTGTTGATTTGACCGACCTATACTCACCGCGTATCCGCGACCTGGCAAAAGGTATTGACCCCAGCCTGCAAGAAGGCGTCTACATGCAGTTCCCTGGCCCCCACTACGAGACTCCTTCCGAAGTTGGCATGGCCGGTGTCCTAGGTGCTGATCTGGTGGGTATGTCCACCGCTCTTGAAGCCATTGCCGCCCGCGCCGCAGGCCTTGAAGTCTTTGGTATCTCACTGGTTACCAATCTGGCCGCAGGTATCCAGGAGACCCCTCTGAGCCACGCTGAGGTTATTGAGGCTGGCCAGGCCGCTGGCCCCCGCATCTCGCGCCTGCTGGCAGATATTATTGCGGCCCTCTAAACCCGGGCTTATCCCATCACCGGCCCCGGCATACTTTCTGCCGGGGCTTGACACCTCTCACCTTGGAGAACACACATGACCCCAGATATTAACCAGCTTCTTGAGCAAGCCCGCGCCTGGGTAGCTCTTGACCCCGACGCGGAGACCAAAAGCCAGCTTGAGGGCATCATTGCGCAGGTAGAGGCCGGCAGCCAAGATGCTGCCGCTGACCTGGCAGACCGCTTTAGCGGGACTCTACAGTTCGGTACCGCTGGTCTACGTGCTGAGCTGGGGGCAGGTCCCATGCGTATGAACCGTGTGGTTGTTCAGCGGGCTGCCCAGGGGCTAGCTAACTACGCGGTAGCACGAGCACGGGCGGAGGGCTGGGAGAAGATTTCGGCCGTCGTGGGCTTTGATGCCCGTAAGAACTCCGATATCTTTGCCACCGATACCGCCGCTATCTTCACCGCCGCAGGCATCGAGACCCACCTCATGCCCAGCGCCCTGCCCACCCCTGTTACAGCCTGGGCCACCCGCGAATACGGGGCAGAAATAGGGGTCATGGTCACGGCTTCCCACAACCCGCCCAACGATAACGGCTATAAGGTCTACCTCGGTGGGGCCGCCGTTGAGCCCGGTGCGCGCGGTGCCCAGATTATTCCGCCCTATGACGGTGATATTGCCGCCTCCATCGCGGCGGTTGAAGCCCCTGTGCTGGCTGCTGAGGGCTGGAATGTACTCCCCGCGAGCCTTGCCACCGACTACATCAACAGGGTCACTCCCCTGGTGGAAACCAAAGAACGGGACCTCAAGATTGTTCTGACCCCCATGCACGGCGTGGGCGGCAAGACCGCTCTTGCTGTGCTGAACCAGGCCGGTTTTAAGAATGTCACTCTGGTCCCTGAGCAGGCTGACCCGGACCCTAACTTCTCGACCGTGGCCTTCCCCAACCCAGAAGAGCCCGGCGCCCTGGACCTAGCGATGGCCCTTGCCCAGCACATTGATGCCGACCTGATTATCGCTAACGACCCAGACGCTGACCGCGCCGCCTTTGCCATCAGGCAAGAGGGCACCTGGCGTATGCTCCGCGGGGACGAAACAGGCACTATTTTGGCCTCTCGTCTGCTGGCTCAGCTGACCGATCCGGCACAGGCAACCTTTGCTAACTCGATTGTCTCCTCCCGCCAGATGGGCGCCCTGGCCCGCGCCGCGGGAGTCAAGCACGTTGAAACCCTCACCGGCTTCAAGTGGATTGCCCGTGTTGAGGACCTAACCTTTGGCTACGAAGAAGCCCTGGGCTACTGCGTCGATCATGCCCAGGTCCGCGATAAGGACGGCATCTCTGCCGCCCTGGTCATGGCCGACTACGCCCAGGAACTCAAGGATGCTGCTTCTTCTTTCCCCGCGCTTCTCGATGAGATTGCCCGTGAACACGGTGTCTACGCTACCGACCAGCTTTCGGTGCGCGTTGATGATTTAGCCCTGATTCCGGCCATGATGAAGCGCCTGCGCACCGCGCCTCCTCAGGACTTGGCAGGTTCGCCGGTGACTGTCAGTGATGACCTGACCCAGGGTAGCGAGGCTCTGCCCCCGACCGACGGCATGCGCTTCTATACCGAAGACTCATCGCGCGTCATTGTGCGCCCCTCTGGCACCGAGCCCAAGCTCAAGTGCTACCTTGAAGTCCTTGTGCCCGTTACCGAATCCGTAGCAGAGGCCCGTACGATAGCCGCAGACCGGCTTGCCCGCATTACCGAAGATATGAAAATCGCGCTGGGCCTCTAAGCCCACGTTGCAAGGAGAAACCATGACTCTTGAACTTACCCAGGCCGAGCTGGCCGCCATGATTGACCACACCATTTTGGCTCCCAGCGCCTCCGAAGAGGACGTCCGTCGGCTCTGTTCCGAAGCCAAGCGCTACGGCTTCGCCAGCGTCTGCGCTAACCCCGTTTGGGCACCGGTCCTAGCTGAAGAGCTAGCCGGCTCTCAGTCCCTTCCCTGCGTTGTAGTGGGCTTCCCCTTCGGCGCTTCCGCCACCGTGGTTAAGGCTTTTGAGGCTAAAACCGCAGTTGAGGCAGGTGCCGCTGAGGTCGATATGGTCATCAACATTGCCGATGCCAAGGCCGGCAAGAAGGAGGCCCTGGTTGCAGATATTAAGGCTGTAGCCGATGCCGTCCACGCAGGTGGCGCCCAGCTTAAGGTCATCATTGAAACCTCTGAGCTCACCGATGAGCAGAAGGTTCTGGCTTGCCAGGCTTCTGTTGAGGCAGGTGCTGACTTTGTGAAGACCTCCACCGGCTACTCAGCGTCGGGTGCCACCCTTGAAGACATTGCCCTCATGCGCAAGACCGTTGGCCCCGACCTGGGTGTTAAGGCTTCTGGCGGTGTGCGCACCCGCCAAGATGCGCTGGCCATGATTGAGGCTGGCGCTACCCGTATCGGTGCTTCTCAGGGTATCGCTATCATTGAAGCGGGGCAGGAAACACCTGGGGCCTACTAAAAGCGCGGGCCCCCGTAGGGGTGCAAACCTCTAGCTGAACACCTATACTATCTATAAAAGCACACACATCCCACTAAAGGATTTCTCATGGATAATGCCACTGAGCAGCAAGAAGCCGAGAAGCGGTCCAACGTTGAATCGTTGGGCCTGGAATCTGGTAATCGCAAGCGGAGCGGCGCCCCCCAGTACTCCGGCACCAAGGAGCTTGGCTCAAACATCGCCCTTTTTGTTCTCTGCTTTGTTATGCTCTTGGGCTGCCTTTATACCCTGGGCATGTACCCCGAGGGCGGCTGGGTCTGGTGGATGGTTGCCGTTATTCTCTACGGTGTAACCTTCATGGTTCCGCTTTGGATTCTTCCCTCTAAGACCAATGAGCGCGTGCACACCGGCGGTAGCGACCTCTTCCTTAAGTAAGTTCGGCTAGCACAAGGCAAGGCAAAAGGGGCTGGCCCACCGTCATGGTGGGCCAGCCCCTTTTATTACAGCTGCCCCAGCTAGGGGTTAAGCCGTACCTGCCTCAAAGATGGCGTGGATAAACTGCTCAGTCCACTCCACGATGGCTTCATCTACCAGGTCTTTGCCACCAAGCCGGGCTGTCTTGGGGCGGGGAACAAGAATCTGCCAGTTCTCTGTACCGGGAATCTGCCGGTAGGTTGAGCCGGGGTACATACGCTCTAGGCGCATCTGGCGGGACTCTGGCAGGTCATTGACCGGGAAAAACCGTATCTTGGGTCCCATAGCGACGATTTCCTCCAGACCCACAGCCCGAGCACGGTGGCGTAGAGAGGCAACTTTAAAGAGATTCTCCACGGGGGCCGGGGGCTGGCCGTAACGGTCAATGAGTTCTTCGCGGGCTTCGCCCAGTTCCTCAGCGGTCTGAGCCTGAGCAATCTGACGGTAGGCAGAAAGACGCAGGCGTTCGGAGGAAACGTAGTCGTGGGGCATGTGAGCGTTGACGGGTAGGTCCACCTTGATGTCGGCCGGTGTTTCTTCTTTATCTCCGTGTTGGAAGGAGGCTACGGCCTCCCCCACCAGGCGCAGGTAGAGGTCAAAGCCAACACCTGCAATATGCCCTGACTGTTCACCACCGAGCAGGTTACCGGCCCCGCGAATCTCAAGGTCTTTCATGGCAAGGCGCATACCCGCGCCCAGCTCGTTGTGGGTAGCAACAGCTTTAAGGCGCTCATGGGCGACCTCGCTCAGCATCTTCTCTACCGGGTAGAGGAAGTAGGCGTAGGCGCGTTCGCGGCCACGGCCTACACGCCCGCGCAACTGGTGAAGCTGGGACAACCCGTAGTTCTGGGCTTGGTCCACAATCAGGGTATTGGCGTTGGAGATATCCAGGCCGGTCTCCACAATGGTAGTTGAGACGAGCACATCGAACTTCTTTTCCCAGAAGTCCACAATGATTTTTTCCAGCCGGGACTCGCTCATGCGCCCGTGCGCAACGGCAATACGGGCTTCGGGCACCAGTTTCTGAATCTCGTTGGCGGTTTCTTCGATAGTGGCGACCCGGTTATGGACCACAAAGACCTGGCCTTCGCGCATGAGCTCCCGGCGGATAGCGGCGGTTACCTGTTGATCGGTCTTGGGGCCAACAAAGGTGAGAACCGGGTGGCGTTCCTCAGGCGGGGTGGCCAGGGTGGAGGTCTCCCGGATACCGGTCAGTGACATCTCCAGGGTGCGAGGAATGGGGGTGGCACTCATGGCTAGCACGTCCACGTTGGTGCGCATGGTTTTGAGCTTTTCCTTATGCTCCACTCCGAAGCGCTGTTCCTCGTCAATAATGACCAGGCCCAGGTCCTTCCATTCGATGGACTCGGACAGAATCCGGTGGGTGCCCACCACAAGATCGACGGAGCCGTGCTTGATTCCCTCGATGGTTTCGGCAGATTCTTTAGCTTTTTGGAAGCGGGAGAGCACCTTGATAGAGACGGGGAAGCCGGAGAAGCGCTCGGTGAAAGTCTCGTAGTGTTGCTGGGCCAGCAAGGTGGTGGGGACCAGAACTGCCACCTGCTTGCCATCTTGAACGGCTTTGAAGGCGGCACGCACAGCGATTTCGGTCTTGCCGTAGCCCACATCCCCCGAGATCAGGCGGTCCATGGGGATTTCTTTCTCCATGTCGGCCTTGACCTCGTTGATAGCCGAGAGCTGGTCGGGTGTCTCGTTATAGGGGAAGGCTTCTTCCAGTTCACTCTGCCAGGGGGTGTCGGGTCCAAAGGCATGACCGCGCGAGGCCTGGCGAGCAGAATACAGTTTAATGAGATCAGCGGCGATTTCCTTGACCGCTTTGCGGGCCTTTGACTTAGTCTTGGCCCAGTCGGAACCGCCCATTTTAGAGAGTACCGGAGCGTCACCGCCCACATAGTTAGAGACCTGGTCCAGCTGGTCGCTGGGCACAAAGAGCCTGTCCTTGGGGGCACCCCGCTTAGAGGGGGCGTACTCCAGTACCAGGTACTCTTTCATGGGCTTGGGCTGGCCCGGGGTGACTGTGGCCCCGGCAATGGGGCGCTGAATCAGCTCCACGAACTGACCGATACCGTGTTGTTCATGCACTACGTAGTCCCCCGCACTCAAAGACATGGGATCTACCGCGTTCTTTCGGCGGCGCACCGGTAGCTTGCCACTGCGCAAATCGCGGGTAGCGTAGGGGCTGGTACGGCCCAAGATATCCGCCTCGGTGAGCAGACCGAGCCGCTCGGTGTCCATCATGAAGCCGCGCCCCATGCTAGCGGTTGTCATCTCGATCAGGCCGGGCTCGGGTGGATTGGTCAGGTCTTGGACCCGTGATGCCGGAATCTCAGCCTGCTGGAAGAGGTCGAGTAAGCGGGCTAGCGGGCCGGGGCCGTCCGTCACGACGGTGATCCGCCAGCCGGCCTTAATCTTCTTACCGACCTCGGTGAGCAGTTCGTTGACATTGCCCGCGTAGGTGTGCGGGGCACGTGCAGCAAGCTGAACGGAGTCAATGCCGTCATCGACCGCATCATCTACACCCAGTGCAGTCATGGCCCACCAGCCAAAGCCTCGGGCAAGGGCTTCATCACGGATTGAGGCAACGGTCCTGAATCCACCTTGGCTCAGCTCCTGGGGGCTGCGGTCAGTCAGGTCAATAGGAGCCTGGGAGGTTTCGGTAGCTGAGTCCCAGGCAGCAAGGAGGAACTCTTCGTTGGTTGCTACCAGGTCGTGGGCTCGCGAGCGCACCCGCTCAGGTTCGAAGACAAGGGGCAGGGAGCCAGCAGGCAGGTGATCGAGCAGGGTCACCATGTCGTCAACCAGTAAGGGGATGAGGGACTCCATACCCTCTACGTAAATACCGCCTGCAATTTTTTCAAGCATGGCGGCTGCCCCCGGGAAATCGGCTTTGAGACGGGCTGCTTTGCTCATAACCGCCGGGGTTATAAGCAGTTCACGGCAGGGTGGTGCCACAAGTTCTTGGGGGTGCTCCTGTCCGGGGAGGGTTCGTTGGTCAGCTATCGAGAAGTAACGGATGCTCTCCACTTCATCGCCGAAGAACTCGACGCGTACGGGATGGGCGGCAGTAGGGGAAAAGATGTCGATGATTCCGCCTCGAACAGCGAACTCTCCTCGCTTAGAGACTAAGTCAACCCGTGAATAGGCGGCGTTTGCCAGGGTTTTGATGAGCTCATCGAAGTCTTGTTCTTGGCCTAGCTTGAGATAAACCGGGCGCATCTTTTCAAGACCAGCAACCAGCGGCTGGAGGACCGAGCGAATGGGTGCCACCACGATACGGGGGGCCTGAGGGCCTCCTTGATGGAGCGCACGCAAAACGGAGAGCCTTTGCCCTACGGTATCGCTTCGGGGTGAGAGCCGTTCATGGGGCAGGGTTTCCCATGCAGGAAAGAGCTGGACTGCCCCGGGCTCTACCAGAGCGCCAAGAGCTGTTGCGGTGTCTTCAGCTTCTCGATCGGTGGCTGTAATTGCGAGCAGGACAGGCTGAGTAGCTTCTGGTGCGGAGGCACTCAGTTGGTCAGCCAAACCCGCTAGCACAAAGGGGCGGGCTCCATCGGGAGCACCGATGATGAACTCATCAACACGTGATGATGGGCTTGCAAAAGCCTGATTGCAAATAGCCCGATAACTCGGTTCCTGGCTCAGGGCGGCGGTGATACCACGCAATGACATGTTCGCTCCATCGATCAGACCTCTAGTGCAGCCCCCATTATCCCATAGGCGGCCCCCTGCCAAGGTAGGGTGATATGGGTCATTGAAGGGGTCTTAGCAGGCAGTAACTCTTGCCCCCACATTTGGGGATTCTATACCCAGCATTGACATACTTTAGATAGATTCCCTGGTGAGGAATTTATTGCCCTGTCCCCACAAGTTACTACCAAGTAACCTGATTTTTTACAGGGGTTATACCGGTAAAATTGAAGTGTCTAGCTCACCTCCGGTTTCCTATAAATCTTCTCGCACAAGTCCCGGGGGCGCTAGCTTATTTCGCACCATCTTAAGGGACTACATGAACACATTAGGGACCTCTCTATCCTTTTTCCCCGCTATATCTCCCTTTCGGACTATAGCCCTCACCGCATCATTAGCAGCCAGTTTGGGATTGACGGCCTGCGGGTCAATGACCACCCCTGAAACTTCAGGCAGCAGTTCAGCTACGGCATCTGCAACCAAGGCCTCAGGAAATGCTACAAGCGCACCCGGGAGCGCTTCTGCTTTGGCGCAGCCATCTGCTAGCTCAAATAGCTCAGAAGAGGCTCTGCCCGAAAATAACCAGGCAGCAAGTGCTCTAGCCCAGGCCACTGAAGCGAAGTCGGATGCAGACGAGGTAAAGAAAACCGAAGAGCTCTACAACCAGGTTGAGGAGACTCTCTCCAAGGTCCCGCCCCTTGATGTGTCAGGAGCAGAAGAGCTCTCTCCCGAGGGTTCAACCGCACAGGACGACAAGGCCCTGGCCGAGCCTAGCTCCTATATCTCTCCTGAAACCATGTCGCAGCTAGAAACCATCACCACCGGTAGCGCCCTCGACCAGTACATTGCCACTGCCACCGAATACGCAATGAGTGGCTGGCATGTAGAAGGTAGCTCCAAGGTCATCGGTACACCCAAAATTGCCGACGGCGAATACCAGGGCCAGAAAGCAAAGATTCTCGAAGTCTGCCTTGATTCATCCCAAGTCAAAGTATTTGACTCCTCCGGAAACCTCATGAACTCGGCCCAGGCCACACGCTCCCTGAACATCTTTACCCTGATCGAAGACAAAGGGACTTGGAAAATAGCCTCCCAAGATTTCCCCAATAACGCAGATTGCTAACAGACATGAAAAAACCATCACTCATCACCAAGATCTCAGTAGGAGCTCTTGCCTTAGGCCTAGGTGTCTCCTTACTCCCCGGAGCAACAGCCACCAATGATTTTGCCCCTAACGGTCTGTCTTCGGAAACCGCCGCTGCCTCCTGCTGGGAGGTCAAACAAAACGACCCCACAGCAAAGTCAGGAACCTACTGGCTCTATACCCCCTCCATGGACGCCCCAGAAAAGTTTTACTGTGACCAGGAAACAGACGGCGGCGGCTGGGTTCTCATCGGCCGAGGACGAGAAGGCTGGGCTGAGGACTACTACGGTCGCGGCGATGCCTCTGAGCTCTATACTCAGCCTGAAGGCTCAACTGCCTTCACCCCCGTCCAGCTATCATCAGAAAAAGTGGATCAACTTCTCAATGGACAAAGAGTTGATTCTTTACAGGATGGAATCCGCTTCCGTCGCGCAGCAGACATGAATGGTCGTAGCTGGCAGAATGCCTACGCCAAACGATCACAGACAGAAAAGTGGAGCTGGGCCCTACGCGCCACAGCCAACTGGTCAGACATTCGTTTTGAGAATCCCCCCTTCACCAGTTCTAACTACAGCACACCTGCCTCCCTAGGTAGCGTAGGCAGCTGGGGTTCTTTCAACACTCTTGATTTCACCACCTCTAAAACCTATGGGTGGAAGAATGGTTTTGCCTACAAGGCCGGTGTGTGGGGTAGCTCATCAGCCACCTCCTACCTCTGGTCACCGAGCTACGGCACCCCGCCCATAGCCTTCACCCAGGTCTTTATCCGCCCCCGAATTACTCAGAACACGGCGGGTTTTAAGGCCATCGGTGATAGCGGATTACCCGCTGAGACCAACCGTCAACTGCCCAACAGCTACACGGCTTCTATGCGTTGGCGAACCTCCGAAGACTCAGGCACCGGTGTTGTCTCTGAACTCAACACCCGAGTCCAGGCCATTGCTCAGGTCGGCAACACTGTCTTTACCGGAGGGGACTTCAAGAATGTTGTCAGCGCCAGCGGCGAAACCGTTAACCAGGCTTTCATCGCGGGCTATGACGTCAACACAGCCGAATTAGTCCGCACCTTCACCCCCACCTTTAACGGGCAAATCAAGTCTTTGGCTGCCCTACCCAATAACCTGCTGGCCGTAGGTGGCGAGTTCAGCCGAGTCAACGGAAAACCAGCCAACGGGTTTGTCATTTTAGACCCGGTTACAGGTCAAACAGATACCTCCCTAGACTGGGATATTGAAAATAGGCTGGCCTCCGGAGTTCCCGTAGTCAAAACCATTGAAGTTCACGGCGATTATGTTTACATCGGTGGTGCTTTCACTCACGTCAAGGGGGCCAACCGCCTCAGCTACGCATACTCTCGTAACGCCGCCAGGTTCTCCTTGAGCGACGGGACAGTTGATATTAGCTGGCGCCCTGCCACTAACGGCACCGTTAACGGCATCTCAGCCAGCGATGACGGCGTAGCCCTTGCTGGCTACTTCACCACAGTCAGCGGCCAGCCCTCTCGAAAGCTGGCCTACCTAAAAACCACCGAGGGCACCCTGGCTAAAAGCTGGAATTGGGCCTTATCCCACCGGGCCGATAGGCCCTACCCCAGCGACGGCTTCCAGTTTGATGTTCAGGATGTAGGGGACTCCATCTGGGCCGGTGGTGCTGAGCACCTCATTGCCCAATACGATAAGTCCGATCTTTCTCGACGCTCATCCTCTATCACTAAAAAGGGTGGAGACTTCCAGGATCTGAGCTTTGACCCGCAGGCTAACGTTATCTACGGTTCCTGTCACTGTGGTGACTGGATTTATCAGGGAGGCCAGCAGTACAGCAGCCCTTGGGAGACCTCTTCTAATATCCACCGAATCCGGCTAATCGCCGCCTTTGACGCCCAGTCTGGTCACCTGCTACCAGAGTTCGCACCCGATCTTGCCGGGGCAAGAGGGTATGGCGTTTGGGCCTCCTTCCTCGATTCCACCGGTGTCCTATGGGTGGGTGGGGATATCACCCGTTCCCGAGGCGCAAACGGTACCCAAGCAACGGTGGGCTTTGCTCGCTTCACTCCCCAGGATGTTACTGCAGCTGCTGCACCTAGCAACCTGCAGGTCACCTCAGACGGAACTAATGACCAACTCACCTGGGACAGCAACACTGCCGGTCGCACCGATTACCAGGTACTGCGCAACGATCGCGTGATTGCTACAGTCACTCAGGGCACCTCCTACTCGGTTGCTCACACAGATGATGCGCGCTATTTTGTACGCTCAGTCGATAACGTAGGCAACTACTCTGAGACAACCCCTGTTGCCCAGGCTGAAGTCAAGGCCCCACCAGCGGAGCCCACTACCCCACCCGCTGAGGAGTCCCCGGTGACTCCCCCAGACCAGCCCCAACCCACCAAGGCCCCGGTAAGCCCACCTGTGGAACCAGGACCAGGCGAGGATCCGCTTACCCCACCGGATCAGCCGGAGCCCGGGCAGGACCCGGATCAGCCCGCCGATGGGGCTGACCCAGTGGCTCCCCCCATTGGGGAGGACACTCCCGCTGACCCAGAACAACCCGATGTTGAAGATAATCCGGCTCCAGCTGACCCGGTGGAACCGGTTGAGCCGGAGAAACCAGCCGACCAAAAAATCATTGCCTCTGGAGATGACTGGCGGGTAGCTTTTCACCTCTTCAGTGACTTTGACCGTAGCTGGCGCGATACCAATTACAGGTACAACACCGCCTGGCAGTGGTACACGGCACCAACTTCAATCGGTTGGGGTGAAGGTAGCCTGAAGACCCAGCTGACCTTCAACTTCTTCACCCAGCCCTCGTCCTTCTTCTTGCGTAAGGAGTTCACTTTGAACCCCGCCCCCAACCAGGAGCTGGTCCTGACTACCTACGCTGATGATGGCATCGCTATCTATGTCAATGGCAAGGAAGTGGCCCGTCAGAACCTTCCTGCCAATGCCTACCCCAGGACGGCTGCTCTTGCACGAGTTTCTTATGCTGATGCAAAGGCTAACCCGCTTACTATCACCATTCCGTCTAAGGATCTCAAAGATGGTAAGAACGTCATCGCGGTTGAGGTTCATTCCTACCGTCGTGGCGAACCTACCACCTTCGATATGGATGCAACTCTGGTAACACGCTAGAGGCTGCTCGGGCAAAGAATAGAAAATCCTGCTCCCCAAAGTTTTCCCTTTGATGAGCAGGATTTTCTATATTCGTATACAGCCCGGTAAAAGATTAAGCTCTGGGTCTTCTACATGTTGAGCGGCGGCTTATGAAGACAGGGGATCCTTTCGTCCACCGTTTAGCTGACAAATGATTGGGACAAGTCCTTATAAATATGGGCCTTGTCCCAAGAAGGTCGGCTACAGTTGGAACCTACTCTGACCTAAAATTAATGGGTACACCCCACCCTTGAGCGGCATCTACTTTTCCCTACACTTGAGGGGTAAAGCAATGGTAGGCCGCCTCAGGGGTTAACAAGCGGTCCGCACACCGCACTTATCTGCTCGCACTTTACTAGGGACTTCCAGGGCATGGCTATGACCTCTTCTTCCTCTGGCACCAAAGGCCGGTTCAGGGAAACACTTTCACATTTGAATGCAGCGCAGAAGCCCGGGGTGGGCGTACCTGCTTACACCCGCTGGGTTAATCGTCGGGTCGCACGCATCTTTGCAGCCGCTGCCGTTAAGTGTGGTATTACCCCCAACGGCGTCACCGCTATCAGCGCCCTCACCTCGCTGCTAGCCATGCTTCTCTTGCTGACTGCCCAGCCCGCTTTGGCTGTGGGCGCGCTTGCAGCTTTCCTCTTTGCCCTGGGCTACGCGCTCGACTCCGCTGATGGCCAGGTTGCCCGCGTGACAGGCAAATCCTCCCCCGCCGGGGAATGGCTAGATCACGTCGTTGATGCTATGCGTACCCCTGCCATGCACCTGACCATCCTGATCGGCTTCATCAAGTACCCCGGCAACTGGCCTGTGACAGGCTGGCAGCTCTGGTGGCTACCCCTGGCTTTTTCGGTTCTGATGACCGGCCACTTCATGAGCCAGATTCTGGCAGAGCAGCTCCGTAAAAAGCACGCTAGGCAGGAGCCACCCTCGGGGGGAAGTCTTCGCTCTTTTATCAATCTACATATGGATTCCGGTACTTTCTGCTGGGTCTTTATTCTCTGGGGAACGGGCTGGGGCTTCCTCATTGCCTACGGCCTCCTCTTCCTCTCAAACGCAGCAACGGTTCTTCTCTCCATGCGCCGTAAGTTCCTGTCACTCAGTACACCTCAAGGAGCATAGGTCCCATGTCCGACGTTAAAATTTCAGCACTTATTGCAACCGCAGGGGCCCGCCCCCAGCTGTTGCGACAGACCGTTCAATCCATGTTTGACCAGGACTACACCGGTCACATCGAGGTTATCGTTGTGTTTGACTACGTTGATATCGATGATCTATCCGATATGACGCTACCGCCCAACCGCTCTCTTAAGACCATTGTTAACTCACATTCGAAGGGTCTTGCCGGCGGACGGAACACCGGTGTGGTTGAGGCCAGCGGTGAATGTGTTGGCTTCTGCGACGATGATGATTATTGGTACCCCACCCGTATCTCTGAACAGATCAAACTCTGGAAAGAGCACCCGGAGGCTATCGCCATTTCATCTGGCATCGTCATTCGTTCTGAAGGTAAGGAGATCGAACGTCTTGCTCCTGCGCTTGCAAGATTCGACGACTTCCTGCGCTCTCGCATCACCGAGATTAATCCCTGCACCACGCTCTTTAAGCGTGATGACCTAGTTCCTGGAGGGCGTATTGGGCTGGTTGATGAAGAGCTCCCCGCCGCCTATGGTGAAGACTACGATCTGCTCCTGCGGGCAACCCGTTGCGGTGATATTTACTCAATTCAGAAGCCCGGCGCGCTCATACTCTGGGATCGCCCCTCCTTCTTTGCGGGGCGCTGGCAGTCAATGGTCGATGGTCTTACCTATATTCTCCAGAAGTACCCTGAGTTTGAGCGTCAGCCCAAAGGCACCGCGAGAATCGCCGGTCAGATCGCTTTTGCACATGCTGCCCTGGGCAACCGCAAATCCGCGCAGGCATACGCGAGATCGGCACTGCGTCGCGACCCCCTACAGGTTCGGGCCTGGGCCGCACGCTGTATTGCAGCGGGACTCATCAAGCCCGAGTTTCTACTGAACCTGGTGAATAAAACAGGTAGAGGGCTCTAGATCCGCATGACGGTTCCACTCTCCCCAACCTCACACTACAATCGATTTCTGTCGGCGGTGCCCCCCACCGTGGACGCACCGCTCCCGGCCTGGCCCATTTTAATCCTGCTCTATGGCTTCCCCCTTGTGTGGGCTATGGGTTTCATGCAGTTCGCCCCAACGGTTCTAGCCTTGATCATGATTGTTCTCATGGTCATGCGCCGACACGTGATGGTTCATTCCACCATGTGGATCTGGTTCGCTCTCATGTTCTGGGGGCTTATCTGCCTTGTCTCCATCAATACAGGATCGGAGTTTTTAGGCTGGTTCCAGCGCTACATGAACATCTTCAATGTGGGTATCTACACGGTCTATTTCTTTAATGCCCGTGAACGGATCCCTAACCACATCATGCTGGGCGGCCTGCTGACTATATGGGCAACGGTCGTTATCCTGGGCTACGCCGCCCTAGCTTTCCCCAACTTTAGGCTTCAAACGCCCATGAGTTTTGTCTTGCCGGGTTCGCTACTCAATAACGACCTGGTGAAAGCCTATGTGCTCCCCCCCATGGCAGAAGTTCAGCTCCCGTGGGGAGTCGACGTACCCTACAACAGGCCCTCAGCGCCTTTCCCCTACGCCAACTCATGGGGTTTAGCTTATGCGCTACTCACACCCGTTGTTTTTGCTGTGATTACCGGGGTTCACTCGCGTAAAACCCAGATCCTTCTTGTCCTTGCCGTAGTTGTTTCGCTAGTCCCAGCAGTGGCAACCTCAAACCGAGGTATGTTCATTGGCCTGGGTGCAGCTTTTGCCTATGTCCTCTTCCGTTTGCTTCTTCGCGGTGACTGGCGTGCTTTGGGTATAGGCTTTGTGCTCTTCCTTGGGGGCATCACCTACCTCACGGTTTCCGGTGCTATTGAGGAAATCTTGGGCCGCCAGGAGTATTCAAACTCAACCGGTGGTCGGGCCTCACTCTACGAGCTCACTTTTGAGTACACCTTGCGTTCACCACTCGTAGGCTATGGAACCTCCAAGATGGCCGATAACGTGGGTGTTTCAATGGGCACCCAGGGCCAGGTATGGGCTCTCATGTTCTGCTTTGGTTTTGTTGGTCTGGGGCTCTTCCTACTCTATGTAGTCTCAGTCCTCATCAATACCTGGAACGTTGCATCGCTGACCGGTATGTGGGTTCACTCGGTCATTGTGGCAGCGCTAGCAGTAGTCTTCTTCTATTCCTTCGACGTCATTCAGCTCACCGTTCTTATGCTGACGGTAGCCATGATGATGAGATCTCGAATGTACGGGGAGGGCCTCTAATGGCTCGTTCTCTTGCAAAAAGTGGAGCTTTCTCAACGCTGTACGTCATGTACGGTTCGGCTGCGGCCTTTGTGGCTACGCTTATAGTGTCAAATGGTGTAGGTAAAGCCGGTGCGGGTTCCTTCTTTCAAGTCATGGCACTCTTTGCGATTGCGACTTCGCTCTGTGTCTTTGGTGCAGATACCGGCCTTGTAAGAGCCATGAGCGCACAGCGAGCTCTGGGGCAGTATTCCCTTCTACCGAAGCTCTTACGATATGCTTTTGGACCCGCAACCCTCATTGCTTTCACGGTTCTTATTGCGGCAACCCTTATCGCGCTACCGGTAGTGACCCCCAATATGGGCACTGAAAACCGTACAGCTATCCTTGCCAGCGCACCTTTTATTCTGGTTGCGGCCTGGATGACACTGTGCTTCGGGGCACTCCGGGGACTGGGCTACACCGTAGAGTTCACCTTTCTCCAAAGCGCGCTCCTGCCTACCCTTCGTATTCTGGCTGTTCTGCTCGCTGTCAGTATCTCGGGGGCCATTCTCTCTTTGGCTCTGGCATGGTCACTCCCCCTGCTCCTTGTCTTTGCAGTTTCAGCGCTATGGGTTCGCAAGTACATGCCTCAGGGTCAAGATCTTCCCAGCTATCCAGCAAAGCATCTAGCTATTGAAGCCATGGCAAGTACACCTGTCACTGCGCCCGAGACCGCAAAAAGTTTCTGGGCCTTCAGCTCAGCGCGCGGTGTCTCGGCCATGGTCGAGGCGGTCCTGGAATGGATTGATGTCCTGCTCATCGGCCTCTTCTTAGGCCCGGCAGCCAGCGGCGTCTACGGCGCTGTCAATCGTTGTGTCCGTGTCGGTGCAATGGTTGAGCATACCGCCCGCGTGGTCACCGGGCCAGAGATCTCCTCAGCAATCGCTCGGGGTGACCTTATTAGAGCTCGCCAGATCTTTGTCTCCGCAACCCGGATTCTGGTGGCTGTTGGTTGGCCTTTTTTCATCACCTTGGCGGCCTTCGGCCCCGCGCTACTGGGATTCTTTGGCTCCGGGTTTGTTGAGGGAGCACCGCTCTTTTGGATCATCGGGGTAGCCATGCTGGTTCAGATGGCCGCCGGTGGCGTTCAGAGTGTACTTCTCATGAGCGGGCGTAGCCGCTGGCAACTTTACAACAAGCTCTCCGCACTAGCTGTTGCAGTCGCTCTCAACCTCACCCTGATTCCACTCTGGGGGCTAGCTGGGGCAGCAACCGCTTGGGCCTCAGCCGTCCTCACAGACTGTGTGCTGGCCACGGTTCAGGTCTACGGAAAACTCGGCATCAGGCCCCGCCCTTCCGAGCTGCTCCCGGTCATGGGTCTTGCGGCTGGAACTCCGTCTCTTGGAGCCGTGGGAGTTCACCTCATCTGGGGAAACCAATTCTTAGGACTCATCATCTACCTAGGTACGGTGGTACCGCTCTATGCGGCTCTCATCTACCGTTTCCGACATCAGGTAGGCCTGGAGCAAGTCATCGACTCGCTCACTCGTAAATTTAGCCGCTAGGCAACACATCTTGATTAATCTTTAGGGAAGGACTCATACTCATGGAACGCCAATCACGGTTAAGAACCAAGGACCAGCAAACCACACCCGTATCGCTCGGAGCAGCAGCTCGGCGGGTTCTGCGCCACCGCTTTGTGGTGCTTACCAGTTTAATGATCTTCGCGGCGCTGGGCGCTGTGGCAGGGCTTATCCTTCCTAACTCATACCAGTCTAAAGCCGTGATCAATGTAACCCAGCCCAGCTCCGGCGCATCGGGACTCCGTGCTAGCCTGAACACTATTGACATGGATACCGAAGAGGCTATTGCAGGTTCCCGCACTGTACTCGAGGCAGCTGCCAATCAGCTGGGTTTAGATGCTGATGACCTCAAAGATATGGTCAGCGTGGCAGGCCATTCCAACAGCACCATTCTCGATATTATGGTCAGCTCGGATTCACCTGAAAGATCAGCCGAGATCGCTAATACTGTAGCCCATGCTTACCTCAAACACAGGTCAGATACAATCCGGACAACCCGGGAAGAAACCCGCAAAAATATCGACGCTGTCTCTGCGGGGATGGATTCAGGAATCGTCAACCAGGCTATCCTGAGCCTAGAGGCCACCTCCACAGATACCGGCACTATTATCTCAAGCGCCCAAGCCCCTAGCAGACCATCAAATTTCACTCTGGCGCAAACCATCTTTATCGGTGCAGGAATAGGCCTGCTCCTAGGAATTTTTGCAGCCTACATCGTGGATAGAACTTCGAGGGTTCTCGGCTACCCCGAGCGTCTCTCTGAAATTGCTCAGGCTCCCGTCTCTATCATCAAGAGTGGTTCCGAAGAGGAATCTATTGCCCAGCTTCTACGCCGAATGGATGTTGCCGATGGCAATCTCAAAAAGGCTAACTTTGATGGTGTTACTGTCTTCTCCCCCACCCCTCGCGCGGCAGGTGCGCTGACTACCTTTCTCATCAAGGGGATTTCTGACCCCAATTTTGTCGTAACCGAGGCTCCGGTTTTCAACTCTCTAACCAACAATCAGCTCAAGGCTCATATCAAGCAGAACAAACCGCTGATTGTAGATACTCCGGCCTCAGCCTCTCTTGCAAAGGTCCTCCTTTCAGCTGACCAAAGCGGCGTTCTACTCCTGCCTTTTACCCCCAAAAGCACGGTGAAGAGCGTACGACGCCTGTTTAGTGAGCTCACTCCCTCAAGCTCCACCCAGGTTATCCCTGTTTACTTTGACACGCATACTCACGAGAAATAATCACCCATGAAGGTCCTTCTAACAGCAAGTGCTGGTGGCCATCTGGCTCAGCTTATAGCCCTTGAAAAGTTCTGGAAAGAGCACGATCGGGCCTGGGCAACCTTTGAGCTACCCGAAGTTAAGGCCGCTTTAGACGGCGAGCGCACCTACTGGGTACACTTCCCGACAACCCGGAATATTCCTAACGCAATCCGGAATATCGGTGTTGCCTGGCGGGTACTCCGCAAGGAGCGGCCCGATGCCGTTATCTCAACCGGTGCTGCGGTTGCCGTTCCGTTCTTTATTATCGCCAAGCTTCTTGGCATCAAAACGGTCTTTATTGAGTGCTATGACCGTATTACTATGCCAACGCTCACCGGCCGCATCTGCTACCCCATGAGCGATCTTTTTGTGGTGCAGTGGGAGGAGCAGAAAAAGATATTCCCTGAGGCCGTCAATATCGGCCATATTCTCTGAGCGAGGAGGTAGCTTTGAGCGAGAAAAAATATGATCTGGTTGTATCTCTGGGCACTGATTACCACCATTTTGACCGTCTTGTGCATTGGGTGGATGAGTATCTTGCGGCACGCCCTCAGGTGAGCTGTCTTGTTCAACATGGTTTCACGGCTCCTCCTCAACATGCTGAGGCTGTTGAGCGTTTGCCCCGTGATGAACTACTGGAACTCTACCGCTCTGCGAAGGTGGTCTTGGTGCAGGGCGGGCCAGGGTCAATTTTGGATGCTCGTGAGGTAGGTGCGATTCCGCTGGCAGTCCCCCGTGTTGCTGAACTTGATGAGGTAGTTGATAATCACCAGGTTGAGTTTTCTCGTGTGATGCAGACACACGGTGAGACCATCGTGGTCAACAGCGCAGAAGATCTCCTGAATAAGCTTGATGCAGCTTTCGCTGACCCGGATTCTCTGCGAGGAACCTACCGTGTACCCGGCAGTGATAAGGCTGCCGATAATCTTACGGAGTCCTTTAGCCGCATTGGTAGTGGCCAGCCAAGTGGGTTTGTTCGCAGGGTCTGGCAGATTCTGTCGGGAATGTGCAGGCGGCCAAGCTAGGTCTGCCCCCCTTACCGCTAGCGCATTAAGGTACAAGCCTGTGGATATCTGCTCTTGGGCTCAACGATTTAGCCATCAGTGAGCAGGGCTTGCATTTCTCAGTGTTCAAACATGTTAACCCCGTAGAATGGGGCAGGACAGAAACTATTTGCCCTGAAAGGCTTCACTATGGCTGTTCAAAGCTCCACCACTATTAACGCCGGCATCGATTTGGTTGCACGTGCTTTTGCCGACGAGAACTTTGCCCGTTTTGCAAGTGAAAAGGTACGGGTGACTTTTGAGTCTTTCCAGCTTCAGGGTGACCCTGCGGCAGCTTTTACCACCACCACTGTTCGTTCCGTACCTGCTGATCGTCTGCCCGATATGGCCAAGAAGATCCCCGGTGCTTCTCATGGCATCTCCCTGACCCAGGTCGATCAGGTCTCTGCGCCCGCGGCTGATGGTTCACGCACCGTTGTCTCAGAAGTATCTGTTAAGGGTGTTCCCGTAACCGGCAAAGCTAGCCAGAGCCTTACCCCCCAGGGAGATACGACCGTGGCTAATGTTGAGGGCGAAGTTAAGTGCTCTATCCCGCTGGTAGGTAAGAAAATTGCGGCGGCAGCTGAGCCTCAGATTGGCCGCGTGTTCTCGGCTCTGGGTTCCTGCGCAGAAGAGTTCATTCAGAACAACTACTAGGCCAGATAGCCCCATAAAGCTCAAGAGGCGCCCTACCCGTTCGGGTAGGGCGCCTCTTTTCTTGGCTTCAATGGGACTTAGGCCGCAGATGGCATAGAAAGTGCCTTCAGGGCGGCGCGTAACTTAGTGCTGGAGGTGTGAGCGGTGTAGGGGAAGTAAACTACGTGAACACCGACCTCCGCAAAACGGCGCTCTAACTCCTTACCACGAGCAGTACCTTTCCAGTCGTCACCTTTAAAGAAGGTGTTGAAGCGAACCTGTTCCCAGGTCTCTAGCTTATCTTCTACCGTTTCTGCTCGAACTTCATCGACAAAATCAATGTGAGAGACGATTTCCATACGCTCAGCCAAGGGCACGATGGGGCGTCGGCCCTTGGTCAGCTCTAACATTTCATCTGAGACGACTCCTGCAATCAGATAGTCGCAGTTCTTTTTTGCTTCACGCAAGATGTTGAGGTGGCCTACGTGAAAGAGGTCAAAAGCGCCAGCGGCGTAACCGATATTCATTGTTCCCCTGAAGAAAAGTGCGAAAGAACCCGCGTGCGAAAACGGGATGTTAGTGTATTTTCAGTCCTTAAGACTACGGGAGTTAACCTGCTATTGGTAGCCGTTTGAACCGGCTCTTTGGGGGACAGCCCACACTGAAAGAGACGGGCGTGACCTGCAACAAGACCCGACCCATCAGCTATCTTCCATAGCCGGGACGGGCCTTATGCCAGGGGCTAAGCCGCAGATAATACCGGGCCTAGAGGGCAGCGGCTTCCTTAGTGGCTTCTTCTGCCGCGACCCACGAAAGCATGGCACATTTCACGCGGGCCACAAATTTGGAGACACCGGCAAAAGCTGCAGCATCGCCGAGCGCTTCCTCATCGGGTTCAATCTGACCGCGTGAGCGGAGCATCTCGCGGAAGTCATCAACAAGTTTTTGGAACTCTTCTACGGTCATGCCAGGGGCCATCTCCGATAACACAGAAGCCGCCGCCATGGAGATTGAGCAGCCGTCGCCTTCCCAGGAGACCGACTGGATAAGGGGTTGGTTGGTATCAAGAATAATCCGCAGGTTAATCTCGTCACCGCAGGTTGGGTTGTACTGGTGGTTGGTGGCTACCCGTGCCCCTTCTGCCGGTTCAAGCAGGCCCTCACCGCTGCGCTGTTTGGAATGTTCAAGGATAATTTGCTGATAAAGCTGTTCTAGGCCGCTCATTACAGTATCTCTTCTTTCATCGTAGGTCTTAGAAATGGTGCAGACTAAGCACCCGCCCTCCCGGGTTCTTGCGGAGAGGGTAAGGGACTACAGCAGGTCTTAGTCGGTATACCCGAAGTAGGGGCGTACCTTTGCTAGCTCTTCAATGAAACGCTCAACGTCCTGGGTGCTCGTGTAGATGTAGGCTGATGCTCGCGTTGAGGCGGTGACGCCTAGGGCGCGGTGGAGGGGCTGGGCGCAATGGTGACCCACACGAACCGCAATGCCCTGCTGGTCCAGCAGCTGACCCACATCGTGCGGATGTACCCCATCGACATGCACGGAGACAAGCCCAGCACGCGGCTGCCCCACTGAGGGACCCAACAACCGCACACCGGGAATCTGGCTCACACCCTCAGCTAGGAGCTGCCCCAGGTGAGCTTCCCAGGCGTGGACGCGGTCCATACCTAGGTGTTGTAGGTAGCGCACGGCCTCGGCCCAGGCAACAGCCTGGGAGACCCGCTGGGTACCGGCCTCAAACTTAATGGGAGCAGGCATCCATTCAGCTTCGGTCATGGTGACCTTGGTGATCATGGACCCGCCCGTGAGGAATGGTGGCAGAGCCTCTAAAAGTTCATGCCGGCCGTACAGGGCACCGATGCCGGTAGGTGCCAGCATCTTGTGCGCAGAAAACACCGCAAAATCAACGCCGAGCGCTTTGACATCGACCTGCATGTGGGGTGCAGACTGGCAGGCATCGAGAACGGTTAGCGCCCCCACCCGCTCTGCCAGCTGGACCATGAACGCCACATCGGTCATGGAGCCAGCAACGTTAGAAACATGGGTGAAAGCTAGGACGCGGGTACGCTCTGTGACGATATTCTCCGCCGCCTGGTAGTCAATCAGCCCATCTGCCGTCACCGGGACATAACGGAGGGTTGCCCCGGTGCGGGCCGCAAGAATCTGCCAGGGAATAATGTTGGCGTGGTGTTCCTGCTCCGTAGTGATGATTTCATCACCGGGCTTGAGCGCAAAAGCTCGGGCGGCTTCTGCCCCAATACCGTCAGATGCGTTGCCCAGGGAGTAAGCCAGGAGATTCAGGGCCTCGGTGGCGTTTGAGGTCCATACCAGCTCGTTCTCCGCAGCTCCAAGGAATCCAGCTACCGTGCGCCGGGCGTCCTCAAAGGCATCGGTTGCATCAACTGCTAGGGTGTGGGCACCGCGGTGAACCGCAGAGTTAGCGCCCAGATAGTAGTTGCGCTCAGCATCAAGGACCTGAAGAGGATTCTGGCTCGTTGCACCCGTGTCGAGGTAAATCAGCGGTTGGTCGTTGACCGTGCGGTCAAGAATCGGGAAATCCTTACGCACTTCGGCCACAAGATCATCTGTGAGTTCCACCCCGGCCGGGGTGCGGTACTGGCTAGCCACTGATATCTGCCCTTCTTTCGAATCCTGCCTGTATAACGGCATGCTTTTATAGCCTATTCCCAAAAAAGGAAGAAAGGTAGTTAGGTGGGGCTGGCCTATTCCAAGTTCACAGCATCTAGGCCTGGTCCCTCTTGACGTGAAATTTTTGCTGGGCCGCAAGAAGCCCATCAGTGATCAGCAGTTCAAGGGCCTGCGCCGAATCAGACACCAGGAAGGGGAGCTCTTTCTTCTCAAGTTGTGAGAAGGGCCTGAGAACGAAATCTGCGGTCTGCATACGGCCTGGGGGTCGGCCAATCCCGGTACGCACCCGATAGTAATCTTTGGTTCCCAGGGCCTTTGTCATGTCGCGGAGCCCATTATGCCCGCCTTCTCCCCCACCGATTTTCAGTTTGATAGTGCCGAAGGGGATATCCAGTTCATCGTGTACTGCGATAATCCGCTCAGGCTCAATACCGTAAAATCTTGAGAGTTCTGCCGCGGGGCCACCCGAAAGATTCATATAGGTTAGAGGCTTTGCCAGGATCAGGCGGGGGCCTCCCATGCCCAGACGTCCTTCTAGCACTTGGGCACGAGCTTTCGTGTGCTTCTTAAAGTTACCGCCAATCTCACGCGCTAATTGGTCTAGGACCATCTGACCTATGTTGTGACGGGTTGCAGCATACTCAGTACCGGGGTTCCCCAGACCGATCACGAGCCAAGCCTCTGCCATGTAACTCACCTTTCTGAGCTGATGATACAAAGAGGGTCTGCGCCGTAAATGCTACGACGCAGACCCCTGAGGTTAGAAACCTCTAAACTTATTCAGCTTCATCTACCAGGGCATCAGCTTCGGCACCCTCAGGAGCGTTTTCGCCTTCTTCGCCGGTCTCGGGAACGTCAAGTTCCTCGGGCTCAGAAACGTTAACGATTAGAAGCTCGGGGTCCGCTACCAGAGTTACACCCTGGGGTAGCTTAACATCGGCTGCGTAAACGTGCTCCCCAGCTTCACGGCCCTCAATATCGATTGTGAGTAGGTCAGGTGACTTAAGAGCGTCTGCTTCCACCATGAGAACAACTTCTTCTTGGTTAGCTACAGCACCTACAGCAGGTTCACCTTCAACATGAACGGGTACCTCAATCTCAACCATTTCGCCCTTCTTAACGGTCAGCAGGTCCATGTGCTGAAGTTCGGGGCGGATGGGGTGACGCTGGATGTCCTTGATCATGACCAGGTGGGACTGGCCTTCAACATCCACATCGAGAATAGCATTAGCTACGCGAGCAGCTAGGGTGGTTGCGTGTCCGGGCATGACAACGTGCTTGGGCTCTTCGCCGTGGCCGTAAATTACTGCGGGAATGTCACCTGCCATACGGATGCGACGAGCGTAGCCCTTGCCGAAGTCGTTACGGGGTGTTGCGGAAATCTTGATGGTCTTTGACATGGTCAGCCATCCTTTCATGGGTTAGGAGTGATGCGCCAAGTGGTGTAGTGAACTGGCACCAGAAATCACTTTCTAACCAGCCACCGTCAGGTTCGGACCTACCGCCTATAAGACGGTATTCCACTGCCTTGGCCTGTCGCACTATTCAGTACAACTTTTCAAGTATGACCGATTTCGGCGGCAAAGACAAGAAAAGCGCTGTGGTCTTTCTAGGTCACCACAGCGCTTTGCCCTGTTTTAGTGCTCTGCCATGTATTCTGCAAGGGCTTCCCTGTGATTACGGGGGGTGAAGCCCGCTTCAATAATTTTTGACAGGTCCATGGCGGAGTTGGTGGGGCGGGGCGCGAATACCTCAGCCTTGGCGAAGTAGTCTGCCGTGCTGACAGGGCTTACCCGGTCAGCAGAGTGCCCGCCTGCTTCAAAAACAGCTTGAGCGATCTCTGCCCAGGTCACTACATCACCGGTGTTCGAGACATGATAGGTGCCGTAGTCACACTGATTTTCGAGCAGGTGCACAATGGCACCGGCCAAATCGCGGGTGAAGGTCGGACGCCCGTGCTGGTCGGCAACCACCGTGGGGTCGATGCCACGCTCAGCCAGTGACTTCATGATTTCGATAAAGTTCTTACCATCGCCCATGACCCAGGAGGTTCGAACAATATAGTGGCGGGCTACAGAGCGGGCCGCCATTTCACCGGCGGCCTTGGACTGACCATAGACACCCAGCGGAGCCAGCGGTGCATCCACCGCGTATTCCTGCCCCAGTGGCAGGCTACCGTCAAAAACATAGTCGGTGGATACGTGTACCAGCGGAACCCCGGCCTGATCGGCGACACGGGCAAGAGCGGCGACACCGGTGGCGTTAGCAGCCCAGGCATCGGCCCGACCCTGGGCGGTCTCTGCCTGGTCCACAGCGGTGTAAGCTGCCGCGTTGATGATGCCTCGTAAAGAGCGCCAACGATAGGCCTGCACCCACGAATCGGGGTCGGCCAGGTCAAGCTCATCACGGCCGGCGGCCAGGTAGGGAGTACCGCTTGCCTCAAGCTGTTTGACCAGTTCACGGCCCAACTGGCCCTTGGCACCAACCACCAGGAAGGGAGCGGGGGCAAGGGGTTCTACCTGAGCCAGGCGGGGGTGGTTCTTGTCCTTCTCCGATAGCTCAGCATCTTTAAGAGCAATGGGCCAGTCGATAGCTACGGTCTCATCGGCCAGGTTCAAGAAGGAGTACTCGGACTGGGCGTCAGCCGACCAGTGATCGTTGACCAGGTAAGTGTAGGCGGTGTTATCTTCTAAGGTCTGGAAGGAGTTACCCACACCGCGCGGCACGAACACCGCGGTGTCGGGGCCGATTTCTACGGTCACGGTTTTACCGAACGATTCTCCGGCGCGCAGGTCTACCCAGGCACCAAAGATGCGGCCGGTTGCCACAGAGACGTACTTATCCCAAGGCTCAGCGTGAATACCGCGAGTGGTGCCTACTGAGGCGTTAAAGGAAATGTTGTTCTGAACGGGTCCGAAATCGGGCAGACCGGCGGCCAACATTTTCTCCCGCTGCCAGTTCTCCTTGAACCAACCACGGTTATCACCGTGTTGCGGAATATCAATGACCAGCAGGCCGGGAATCTCGGTGGTGTAAACAGCAAGGTCTTTGGGCATTACTGACCAGCCTTTGCGTATTTAGCCTCAACCTCAGCTTTGAGGGGCTCCCACCAGGCGCGGTTATCGGTGTACCAGGCGATGGTGTCAGCAAGCCCAGCCTCAAAGTTGGTGAATTGCGGCTCCCAATCAAGTTCTTCGCGCAGGCGGGTGCCGTCAATGGCGTAGCGCAGGTCGTGACCGGGGCGGTCAACAACGTGCTCAAAAGCGTCCTCGGGCTGACCCATCAGGCGCAGGATAGTACGAAGCACAGTGATGTTGTTCTCTTCACCGTTTGCACCGATGAGGTAGGTCTCACCGATAGAACCCTTTTCCAGAATTGTGTGAACAGCGCTGGAGTGATCTGATGCGTGAATCCAGTCGCGGACGTTCAGGCCTTGGCCGTAGAGTTTGGGCTGGATACCTGCCAGGATATTGGTGATCTGGCGAGGAATAAACTTCTCGATGTGCTGGTAGGGGCCGTAGTTATTGGAGCAGTTAGAGATAGTTGCTTCAATACCGAAAGAACGTACCCAGGCACGCACCAGCAGGTCAGAACCGGCCTTTGTTGAAGAGTAAGGTGAGGAGGGATTATAGGGGGTAGTCTCAGTGAACTTAGCGGGGTCATCAAGCTCAAGATCACCAAAAACCTCATCGGTTGAGATGTGGTGGTAGCGGGTCTTATACTGACGGACTGCTTCCAGAAGCGTAAAAGTACCAACCAAGTTGGTGTGAACAAAAGGACTGGGGTCGTTCAAGGAATTATCGTTGTGTGACTCTGCAGCATAATGGACGACTGCATCAGCCTCTCTCACCAGAGGGTTGACGACGTCCATATCTGCGATATCACCTTTAACCACTTCACACCGGTCAGCAGGCAAGCCAGCCAGTGACATTTCATTGGCGGCATAAGTCATTTTATCGAGGACAAGAACACTATGATTAGTTTTTTCAAGAAGATAGTGAACAAAGTTTGAGCCGATAAAGCCGGCACCGCCGGTAACAAGAATTTTTCCCATGAAGCTAACAATAGTGGTAAATCACCTCAAAGTAGAGGCTATGTTAGCCCCACGAGATGTGGTGTTCATGCCACAATGGAAACTATGAAGGGAATTTTACTCGCAGGGGGTACCGGTTCGCGCCTCCACCCCATTACGCTCGGCATCAGCAAACAGCTCACGCCTGTTTATGACAAGCCGATGATTTACTACCCCATTTCGACCCTTATGTTGGCCGGAATCCAAGACATCCTGATTATCACAACACCCCAAGATCAGGAGCAGTTCAAGCGGCTTCTCGGTGATGGTTCGCAGTTCGGCGTCAATTTCAGCTACCAGGTTCAGCCCTCTCCAGATGGACTTGCTCAGGCCTTTATTCTGGGTGAAAGCCATATCGGAAATGACACCGCAGCCCTTGTGCTCGGTGACAACATTTTCTACGGCCCCGGTTTGGGCAATCAGCTCCGCAAATACAATGATGTGGATGGTGCTGCTGTTTTTGGTTACCGTGTTTCGGACCCCACTGCCTACGGTGTTGTTGAATTTGACGATAATTTCAGAGCTATTTCTATTGAAGAAAAGCCAGAAATTCCTAAAAGTGATTACGCAATCCCTGGCCTCTACTTTTACGATAACAAGGTTATTGAATACGCCAAGGCCATTAAGCCCTCCCCCCGTGGCGAACTAGAGATTACCGACCTCAATAGGATCTATCTAGAGCAAGGCAAATTGCAGGTTGAAGTTCTTCCGCGCGGAACAGCTTGGCTCGATACCGGAACCTTCGGCTCTCTTGCCGATGCAACAAATTTCGTCCGCACGGTTCAGGCCCGCCAGGGTCTTTCCATCGGCGCCCCCGAAGAAATTGGGTGGCGCATGGGTTGGATTGATGACGACCGGCTTGCTGAACTTGCACGACCTCTCGCTAAAAGCGGTTACGGCAAGTACCTGCTGGGCCTTCTCAAATAAGAGATATTTAACATTGCTGGTGTCTTAGGGTGAGTTCTGACTCCTAGGACTGCCAAACAGCTGCTGTTAGAATCAAAACAAACTTTATTCTTTTTTCAACTGCTTTAAACTCACATTTAGGTTACTGATGACCATACTTGACTTCGTGCGAATGTTACGCGCCAATCTAAAATTTCTCATAGTAGGAGCCTTGATCGGGGCTTTGCTGGGCTTTGGCTACTCCCTCCTACAGCCCAAGGTTTACTCCTCGTCGTCAACTGGCTATGTAACCGTTGGGGACGGCAGCGGTATTGGGGACGTTATAGCCGGATCCACAGCAGCCAAGGAGAAAGCCAACGCCTACCTAGCCCTGGTTAATAGCGGTGCTGTTGCTGAGGAGATCGTCGCCGCCAACCCCAACCTGAACCTGAGCCGGGGACAGGTCCAAGGCAATCTTTCCGCAAGCGTTGATTCCAACTCCGCACTCATCAAGGTCTCAGCCACAGGGTCAAGCCCCGAGACGGCCCAGGCTCTAGCCAACTCTTCGCTGGAAGCTGTAGCCAAAGTTGTTAACGACATGGAAGGCTCAAGCAGCGTAAAGGTTATCCCGCTTGAGG
The DNA here is from genome assembly GCF_048512945.1 of Rothia sp. P4278. Lineage (NCBI taxonomy): Bacteria > Bacillati > Actinomycetota > Actinomycetes > Micrococcales > Micrococcaceae > Rothia > Rothia sp. P4278. The sequence continues at coordinate 170,893 of NZ_JBLXXU010000004.1, read as the reverse complement.
ATGCCAGCCTTAACCAGCGTCCGGTAAGCCCGGATACCCAGAAGCTGGTTCTGACCGGCGCTGCCGCTGGCCTGGGGCTAGTTCTAGTAACTATCCTTTTGCGCCGAACCCTTGATACCAAGCTCCGCACTCGCAACGATGCCACTCAAGCAACCGAAGCTGGGATCTTGGGAGTACTGCCTGTGTCAGACGAGCTTGATGAGGAGAACATCCTCAAGGCAGGTAAGGATCATGTTTCACAAGAAGCTATCCGCCAGATGCGCACCAATCTGCGCTTTGTTAATATCGATAACCCCCCTCGTTCGCTGATTGTGACCTCTGCCGAACCCGGTGAAGGTAAATCAACCGTATCGACTTCCCTGGCCCGGGCCCTGTCCGATGCTGGTGAACCGGTTATTATTATCGACGCTGATCTTCGCCGCCCTACTATTGCCAAGAAGTTCAAAATTGACTCTAAGGTGGGTCTGACCCAGGTGCTAGCTGGCCAGGTCGAACTTGCCGATGCCGTTCGCCAGTTTGAGGACTCTCAGCTCTTCATTCTTCCAGCCGGCCGCATCCCCCCTAACCCCTCAGAGCTCCTAGGGTCCGAGAAAATGCGTCAGCTCATCGCTGAGCTAGCCGGCGAGTTCGTTGTCATTGTTGACGTCCCCCCGGTCCTTCCTGTTACCGACGCGGTCCTTCTCTCAACTGCTGTGGACGGTGTTGTGCTGGTCGGCACCGTGGGCAAGACCCGCAAGGAAAACCTGGCAGAAGCTACTGCCAACCTGCGTAAGGTCAGCGCTAAAATCCTGGGAGTCGTCATCAATAAGGCTCCCCGCACGGGTCTGGGTAACTCCTACTATGGCTTCGCCTACAGCTCCAATAAGGGTTACACCAGCTACTACGGCCAGGACACCACCAAGTCGAAAAAATCTAAGAAGGGGAAGAAAAGCTCAGCTAAGTCAGTTGAGTCCGCACCCCAGGAGTCTTAGAACTCAAATAGTGCTGTGAGTTGAGTTTTATGCCAGTCGTTTATGTAGCGACTGGCATAAACTCTATAGTCCAGGGATTATCGGAGTAAGGTCTATGTCAAAAGAACAAAGTGCCCAAACATCAGCTGTCTCTGATGTTCCCCTTGCATTGCGTATCAGCCTTTCTCATGCTTATTTTCAGCATTTAGCTAACCGGCACGGCATCGATATTCTGCATGTGAAGGGTTATGCCTTTGCGCAGGAGGTCTACCGCCAGGGTAGGGTGAGCACAGATGTTGATTTGCTGGTCCGGCCTGAGCACCTACAGAAGCTCATAGAAGCTGCCCAGAGTGATGGCTGGGAAATCATTGCTCGGTTTGAGACAGGGTCAATCTTTGAACATGCTATGACCCTCTACCACGGGTCATGGGGGCTTGTTGACATCCACCGGTACTTCCCTGGAATCGGTGATGCTCAAGGCTCAGCTTTTGAAACTCTCTGGCAACAACGGCGAACGCGGGAGATAGCTCATTATCCCTGCTACCTGCCTTCTCTAACCGACTCCCGTATTTTTGTTGTAGTACACGGGGCGCGTTCCGAAAATGAGTACAAGGCCGATATTGAGTATCTTCGTAAGACCCTCTCCCCCGGTCAGTGGCAGGACATGAGAGATCGTCTACCGGCGCTGGATGCTGAACTTGCTTTCGCGGCTGCTCTGCAGGAGTTGGACAGTTTCAGGGATCACCCTGACTATCTGCTCTGGAAGTCAGTATCGGAAAAGACCTCAACCTATATCCGGTGGAAGGCCCGGTTCATGCATGCCAAAGGGTTCAGAGCAAAAACGAGGGTGGTGTTCAGTATCGTGATGGTTAATAAAGATCATCTCGCCATGGAGCTAGGGCACCCACCCACCAAAGAAGAAATCCGTCAGAAGTTCTTCTCCCGGTTTATCTTCTGGAAAAAGAAGTCATGAAGGAACAAACGATGCGATACAGCCGCGCGAACCATATCGGCTTCATCATGGGGTTCGAGAGTGGGCAAAGCGCAGATGATGAAACCTATGTAGCGAATCTGCTGACCTCGGAGATTTCTGTTCTTCGCGGGCCCAGCGCCTTGATATGGGAGATTCTGGACTCTCCCCGTAGTTCCGAAGAGATTATCGCTGATATGCAAGATATCTACGGTGTGCCCCGTGAAACCGTGGCAGATAGCGTCCTCAATTTTCTGGACTCGTTAGTCCGGCAAAACCTTCTAGAGCTCACGGACTAAACCTAAAACTGATGAGGGCGGGTAACAGCTAGCTGTTACCCGCCCTCTCCTTTTAAGACCCGGTGCACTATTGCTTGACTTGTTCCCTGATTTGCTGGATAAACCGCTCCTCACTGAACTGGGAGATATGCTCCTGGATTCTCTGGGCTGAGTAGTCATCGGGACGAAAGTCTTCAACAGCCCGACGGATCTCAGGGGCTGTTGGGAGGTCGATGAAGGTACCGGTGATTCCCTCACGGATAGTGTCGAGGAAGCCACCTGCTTTCAGGGCAATGGTGGGCTTACCGAAGGCTCCACCCTCAAGCGGGGTGATCCCGAAATCTTCGTGAGAGACCGCTAGCAGAGCTCGCGCATGAGCATAGGCGTACTGCATCTGCTCATCGCTAAGTTCAGATGCAAAAGCTATGTTGGGGGTGCTCATCGCTTTAAGCTCATCCGCCATCGGGCCGGAACCGATGACCAAGAGTTTCTGGTCGAGCCCAGCAAAAGCCTCGACGGCATGCTGGATATTTTTGTAAGGTAGCAGACGGGAAACAAGCAGATAGTAGCCATCTGCCATGAAGTCTTCAAGACCCGGGATGGGACTCAGAGGACCGTTTGAATCCATAGAATGTGGGGGGAAAATTACCCTAGCTTGTTTGCCGTAGACATCAAAAATTCTTTGCTGGATGATGCTGGAGTTGGCTATATAGTGATCATGCCTGCCAGCAGCGCGCTGATCCCACCGACGCAAGAAGGGGCGCAAGGCTTTAAAACCAAACTCAATGGCCTTATTCATGCTGCTACCCATATATTGATCCGTGAGGTAAATCCAGCGGGCAGGAGAATGGCAATAAATCAGGCTCTGCGCGGGAAGGTTAAACCCGTGAGCCCACCCGGTTGACGATACGATCACCCGCTCAGCATCAACTTTGAGTCTGCTCGAGAAGAAGGGAAGTAGCGGTAGCGCTAGGCGGTGGTCTTTACGGAAGAGACCCACCTTGTTAAGGGGAGAAGTGATAACGGTGCAGTTCTTGAACTCAGGGTAAGTCTTCTCTGGGTCATAGAGAGTGGTGTAAATGGGAGCGTCAGGGAAGGCCTTGTGCAGGGCAAGAACTACCCGCTCGGCACCACCACGCTGGGTGAGGTAGTCGTGAGCTATTGCGACCGGGTAGCTTGCCTCTGCCGCAGAAGTAGAACGAGAACGCATGGGGGTGGGTTCTTCTTTCAGCTAGAAATTTTTTTGTGCACGGTGGGGGTATCTTGTACCAGCATAGCTGGAGGATTCAACGACGAGAGCAATAATCTTTTCAGCTATTTGGGCAGGCACCCGCGGGGCCAGCCAGTCAACTAGACTTCCCAGATAGTTTACGCTTCTTTCTGTCATAAACTGGGCCATAAACCTCACCGCAAACCCCCAAACCCCTGAGGGTTTTATTGGTTTCAGCGCATCCTGACCGTGTTTTTCAAGAAATATATTTCGAGCAGAACCGGAAAAGAGCGCTCTGCGAGCTTTTCCTGCAGTTGTTGTTGCCGCAATATAGTGCCTTACTTCAAGGTCTCGGGCAAGAACAAACCTTGCCCCAGCATCGGCGAGCATCTTGCCCATATCAACGTCTTCCCAGCCGTAGAGACGATATCGCGGGTCATAGCCACCTACCGTGTGGTAGAGCTCGGAGGACATTGAGCAGTTGGCAGCCCAGTAATGCCACCAGCCTGCGGGGTCCGATGAATAGGCATCGTCCCTGAACCTTTGATCGCGGTAATGTCCATAAAACTTAGCGTGAGGGGTAGCGGGAAAGATGTTGTGCACAAGACCCATCACAGCACGCCGGGGTTGTTCCTGATGGTACGCAATGTGTCGAGAAATGTATTCCTCGTTCATTTCGATGTCGTCATCGCAGCGTATCAAAATGGCGGCGTCGGCGGCCCGGTAGCCTGCATTCAGGGCAGCAACCCTCCCCTGGTTCTGGTCAAAAACAATCATGCTGAGGTTAAGTCGTCCACGGTCAATATAGCTCTGGACAACAGCGGCTGAATTGTCGATATCGCCATCAAGGACGACAATAACCTGAAAGTTCTTTTCGGTTTGAGCTTCTAAGGCGTCCAAGGGGTAGTGCAACTTGGGCGCTCCCCCGCGGCTTGGGATAATAACGGCGGCTTCGTAAGTCATTTTACTTCTTTACTTTCTCGACCAGTTGCAGAGCTTGGGGGACATTAAATAACCAGGGTACCCGCTTTTCTAAAAGCACAGCTGTAACCAGAGGTAATCCTACTCCAGTAGTCAGTGAAATTACCATGAGAATAACGGGGTTATCGACCCCGCTACGCACCAGTAAAATTCTGGTCAGTGGAGTAATTAGCAAATGCATGAGATAAATATGCAATGAATAACGGCCAATGAATTCTAGAGACGCAAAAGAGACCCATCGAGAGGCGGACGCAACGGCAAGAACAAGGCCCGTAACACCGGTAAGTGTTGCGATAATCCCAAACAGAATACTTGAATCAGTGCGGTAGGGGTCATCAAGCGTGGGTGTAGAAATATCAAGATTCGACAGAACCATCGACAGGAAAACAATAAGGCTGGACAAAGCAACCGAGATAGTTACCAGAGGCCGTGCCTTATCGAGCTGGCCCATTCGGTTGGTGCCGATGAGCGAACCAACCAAAGCAAAAAGGTAAATCGCTATACCGCTACCGAAGATCACAGCATAGTTCACTCCCCACAGCGCTACGGCAAAAGTAGCACATACGGTCAGCGATAAGACTGCGCGAACTTTTGTTTCCCAGGGTCTGACGATAACGAGGCACCCGAAGATAAAGACCATCCATGGCAGGTACCATAGGTGCGCGAGAGGGCGCGAAAGATTGGCAACATCAGCCCAGGTTGTTCCCCCATTGGAGAACCGCGCTCCCAGCACTTCTGCGGTGCCCTGTATCAATGACCATACCAGGTATAGATAGATAAACCCGATGATGCGGTTGGCAGCGTACACAAAGCTCCCCCGCCGTATCCAGGAACCAGGTATATTCAGCCCAAATAGTAGGGCGAATAGTGGCATGTGGACGCTGTATAGAGCGATGTTAAGGTGCTTATACGCTTGGGGCGCATCTTGTGTCAGCCCGGCCTGCATAATGCCCAGGTTGATGTGACCAAGGACTACCGCAAGGATGGCGATTCCTCGGAGGGCGTCTAGGGATCTATTACGTTGATTGAGCACAGAGGGATATGGGGAGTTAGTTCTAAGAAAGCTCATCAACTATGCCCTCGATATAGGCTGGTTGAGCAAATTTATTTTGGTCCTGAGAACATACACCAAGTACAGATATAGGATTCGTCAAGAACCTTAAAAATCCAGCAAGGTTATTATTTTTAACATATTTTTTGACTATGGCAATAGAGACAATGAAAGATTTAAGAACCCAGACCCTATTATTCACTTCAGGATAATTATTAGGGCACTTCTTCCAGATGAACACTTCGGAGAGGTTCGAATTATAAAACTTAAACAGCATACCTTTTAAAATTTCAGTATCCCAAAAAAATAAAATTATTTTGGGTTATAGTTACACGAGTCAATCAACCTGCAAAGACGTAATGTCAAATCTATATCTCCACCTCCACAGGCCGGTAAATACAGACCAAAACCACCAACCTCAATCAGCAAACTTTTTTCGATAACAAAATTACATAAAACCACGCGGGACCCTTAGGCGGGAAGGGGATAAATAGAGTTTCTCCTTAAATATCCGCACCGCATATCCATCACTCAAAATCTACAAAGGGCCACCTATAATACTAGCAGATTTCGAATACCGATAAATAGACCCGACCCACCAATCTTAGAATTTCGCATCAGCTTCAAAATTTCCTTTTGGCCTCAAGTAAGCCAAGGCCGCTCATTCAAGCCGCCTCCAGGAATTCTGACGAACTAATGTAAATCTGGAAGACTAGAGAATTCTCCGATAAATCTCTTATACACCCCCTGTATATTACCCGTAGATACGTTAACAGAAACGACCAATTCCCAGAGAGCTAAGGTCTTCTGCTGGGCTCATGCTTCAAGTTGCTTCTTAAGGAGCGGAAGAACCTTCTTATTAGGAATAACAATACTTATGTCAATCATAAGTGCCAATTTTTTCAAGCTTCCTCATTAGTTCCTCTACCCTGTTCTTGCCTGCAGATGGCGAAAATCTTTCCTGCCAGCGCCAAGAAAGGTTTTGAACTTCCTGTGCGAGACGCTGAGGATTTTCGCAGCCAAATTTTACTAAATTATCTATATTCTGGATTAGCGATTTAACATTACCCTGCTCCGCTATCCAGGGGTATTCTTCCCCCACAACTTCAGGTAAGGCACCTGCGTTTGATACAACAAGGGGCACACTGGCGCTCATGGCTTCTGCAGCTACCAGCCCAAAAACCTCATCCCAGTTAGAAGGAACAACCAGAACGTCCACCGCATCCAGAAGCTCATTGGGTTCTACCCACCCCAGACGATGGGTAACTGCATCTACCTTGCTCATGGCAGCCTCAATAGAGTTCCGAGCAGCTTGGTCAATATACTTAGCTTCGCCAGCTAGAACCAGTTTGTAAGTAACTCCGGAATTTCTCTTATTAAGCTGGTAAATCGCCTCCGCCAACAAGTCTGTACCTTTAATAGGGGAAGGCCTACCTAGAAAACCTACTTTTACTATGTTGCCTTCGAATCTAGAGTGAGGTGGAGAAAGCTCAATAGGCTGTACCCAATTGTAGAAGCACTTGGCGTTGACCACACGCTGGGAAGCGAATTTACTGGGCACCAAAATCTGCTCAGACCCATAGCTGGCAGCCCTGGCAAGCAGGGAATTTTTCCCCTGTGGTATTTGGTGTAGATGAACCAGACGCTTTTTGAATCCAGTTGTAGCCACCGCTGGAACCAAACCGTTACACCATAGCAGGGCACCTTTTTTAGTATTCTGTTTCCCCCACCAACGACGTAGCTGAATCATGTAATGAAGTCGGGAACGTGCAGGTAAACATACAGTAGCAAACCCCTCATCCCTAGCCGCTTCGATGAGCTCACCTGGCTCAGCTGGGCCAATAATTGTTATTTCTCTACCCGTGGATCTGATAGCACGAGCGACGTTGAGGAGCATTACCTCTCCCCCACCGATGTCGCCGTTGTTGGTGGCTATATATACGTCCCTTTTCATACCTAACACCAGCCCTTAGATAACTGCCTCTTCAAAAACAGTGTTATTCTCAGACTCAATCCTCTCTCAAGAAAAATATAACTGACATAAGACAAAGCTACTACAAGGCATAGTACAAGGCTATGACTCATCCAAGCGCCCAAATATCTTCTATGAGATGCTCCATTGTAAACCCTAGAACAGTGAAAACTGAGGGAAACGAGGATCCTTTTCCTCAAAAAAGATAAAAATCCCGTTATGAAGAGCTACTACACAGAGTTACAGCATGGATAAGAAAAAAATTAAAACAATAGCCATCGTTATAAATCATACAATATTACAGCATAAGGCGTTGGCATTGGAGCACCCATACATAGATATACCGAGCATAGATAGGGGGGAGAGATCTCGCTGACGCAGACTAACTGACTATCGTAAATTTTACACGTATAGTATCGATAAGTTTTAGAGGGAACCAGATTCTTGCTCACACGAGAGGCCAAAGCCTTCAACCCATATTCTAGTAAAAACTCATCGTATCTTTTCAGCGCCAAATAGTGAACAGCTAATAGCGCAGATACAGCTAATCATGTGCGGTTACCTATTCAAACTCCTGATTTGCTTATCGTAGCCGAATAATTCAATCTTATCGTTAGCCGGTAACAGAGTTACCGCGGCACGGAGCACATAGCCCATGCAGATAGCCCAAGGCAACGTATAAAAGACTTCGCCCAACCGGAAAGCGCAAATTAGCAAGGCAACACCCACCCCCTGGGCAAGCACTCTATAGAGGGGTTCATCCCTTCTCTTCTTACTCAGGGGGCGCACAGCAACAAACAGGGTCAGTGAAACAAGGACAAGAGCCCAAACCCAGCCACCCTCGACAAAAGCAGACCAATAGGAATTGTGGAAAAACCAGGTTCTATCTGCAGAAGAATCATAGACATATGCCTCCCCCAGCCCCTGCCCAAAGAAGCCGGTTTCTTGCACCTTAGTCCATGACATCTCGTCAATGCGGGCGCGTAGGGCGTCACTACCAGATCGGTCACCAAAGACCTTAGCATCAGCATAATCCTCAGTCACCAAGTTCAGGAGGAAGTAAAAAATCCCCAGAAGCAAAACCTTGATCATGGGGTGAAAACGCGACGCAATGAGAATCCAGAGATAGGCAAAAAGCAAGGCCGCCAGAGAAGTTCTTGAGCCTGTCTCCCACAACAGAAGACAGGAAACCGCCAGCCCCACAATCTGCTGCCAGCGCTTTGAATAGACGGTCATAATCAAAAGAGCAAAGAGTGCATGGACCAAACCAGCATAATTTTTGTCCCCAAGATACCCGGTGAGGTAGCCCCCGTAGGTGTCCGGCGCAAGACCAGCAAAGAACAAGCCAGCATTGATAAAAAGTGCAGTGCAATAGCCAAGGATAGCAGAGCGAAGATGTATTCTCCCTACCGCAATCACATAAATAAGCCCGGTTGTGGCCACAAGACGAATAAATCGTCGCGTAGCATCAGCGGCATAAAGGCTGGGGTCACTCACGGCAGATACAATGGCGATATAAGCCAGGATTATCCCCAGTACAACAAAAAAAGTTGAGTACCTGCCCAAAGAAAAAATTGACTTTCTGGTAAGGGCATAACCGACAATAATGAAGACAATGAGCTGGTTGAAAGGCAAGCCCAAGCCAGGAACAGGCACGCCATAAATCAAGGCAGCAAAAAGTAGGAAATCCACTATACGAACCTGTGAAACCTGAGTTTCTGTTCGCTTTAACAAATCCTTTCCATGCTCGCTCAGGGTCTTCTGCCCCAAAATCAATTTACCCTCGTCGGTCACACCAACAACAGCCATACCTATCTGCCCCTCTGATATTGTGCTACAAGCTGATATGCCATCTCTTCTCGGCTAGCCCAGCTAAACGTCTGTGGAGTATGCGCGGTCACAGCCTGCTCTAGCAGACACCGGGCAACCGTTCTTGCGGCGGTCTGGCGGTTCATCTGGTTGAGCGAGGGCACAAGCTCCTTGCCGTCCAGGATCTCGGGGTTGCCCCCAACCGCTGTTGCTACAAGAGCTAGCCCGGCTGCTTTGGCATCGAGCAGGGTATAAGAACAGTTCTCCCAGACCGAGAGCTGAACCAGCAGGTCTGAGCGGCCCATAGCTTCGATGGGGTCCACAAAGCCGGGAAAACTAACGGATTCCAAAAGCCCAAGTTCTGCAACCTGTCTCTGTAGGTCTTCTTTCAGTTGACCGCTACCGGCAATCTCCAAGGTAGCCCCCGGAATTTCCTGACGAACAGCGGCAAAAGCCTCCACCAGTACGTCCAGCCCCTTCTCAGGAGCTAGCCGAGAAAGCGATAGCACACGCAAAGCACCGGGGGCAGGCTGAACACGGCAGCTTTCAACGGCTGAGGCGACCCGAGCTGTATCAAGGCCGTTATAAACCACCGCAACCCCACGAGCACCCCACTTACCTTTCATCTGGTCAGCGGTGGACTGAGAAACAGCCAGCAAGCCATCTGTCCCCCACAAACGCACGCGGTGCACCAGCTCCATCACCCGCGAGCGCCAAGAAGTACCGTGGTAGACCGCGTCGTCCCCGGCAATACCGTGTTCGGTTGTAAAAACCCGAGGTATATGGGTGCCCCTGCGCAGTATCTTGTTGACCTTGCGTAGGTTCACGGTCGCAGCGGCTACCACATCCGCATAAGCCAGGTGGCTGTGCACGATTGCTGGTTTGAGTTCGTCAATGACGGTGTTAAGGGTTGCCCGGGAAGTTGAGAATCCTGCAGCTGGCCCAAAATCAGCTTGGCGTACTTCAGCCCCGAGTTCTTTAAGTCGAATGGAAAGCTCCCCTGGCGGGCAGAGAACCACCAGGCGGTAGCCGGGTAGCCCGACCTCAGCGAGGTCGCTGATGTGCCGGGCTACACCACCAAAATCGGGGACCGGAACGCAGTGAAGCGCCACCGGTAGGTCGCTGTTTACAGCCACTTTTCCAGCCTATCCAGGGCAGTGAAGAAGCCCTCACCGTTGTTGACGTGGCCCTGCCAGATTTCGGGGATAAAGGATGAGTTGGGGGTAAGTTCGCGCAGCTGCTTGCCCAGCGCGGCCCAGTCCACGTCGCCTTCGCCCACCTGGACGCCTTCGCCGTCCACGCCCACACCGTCAACTAGGTGCAGGTGGATAGAGCGGGGGGCCAGCAGGTCCACGGCTTCTGACAGCGGCATCTTGAGGAAATTAGCCGCCAGCATGGTGTGGGAGATATCCAGGCAGAGGGCGGTGTTGTAGGTATCGGAGAACTCTGCGGTATCCTTGGGGTCAAGGAAGAGGTTATGGTACTGCTGGCCACCCATGAGCCAGGGGTAAGGGGGCAGGGTCTGAGCAGCAATTCGCACGCCGGAGGTGTCCAGCTTAGCCAGGGCCTGGCCGATACGCTCGTATTTGTCGGCACGGGCGGCCGGGGCAATGTGGCCGTCCTTGGTGAAACCGCCCATGGTGACAACCATGACCGGGTCATCATCTAGGGTGAAGTAGCGGGTCAAGTCGCGGGTGATGTCGATGGTACGCTGGACCTCGGCGATGGAGCGTTCCCAGATTTCCTGGTCGCGTGAGGCTAGGTCTACCAGGAAGTCCCCGGCGAAGAGGTCGGGCAGGTGAGTGGTGAATGACATGTCTAACTTGCGGTCAAAGACATCGTCAATGTTGACTTCCAGGTCCTTATAGCTGAAGTGGAATTCAAGGAAATCAGGCTTGGCTTCTGAAATCAGCGGCTTGTAGTCGTGGTAGCGAACGGGCAGGCCCCAGGGGCGGTCGAATTTGAAGTCGCGGCGGGTCACCAGGTCGTCTTTGAGATCGCCCTCGAAGAAGAAGGAGCCGGCCTCAACCTCGCGCTGCATGGTGCGTCCCAGGAGCTGGGGCAGGTAGTTGGGCTGCAGTCCACGGCCAGGTGACTTGACCTCAACGTCGGCTTCGGTGACGACCTCGCCCTTGGCGATAGTGCGGGTAGCCACCAGTGACTTAGCCAGGTTCACACGGTTCATAAGCTCACCAGTGGATACTTGGCGGGGTGCGGCGGTACCGATGGACTCCTCAACCTCACGAATCTGCTGGACCATAGCCTTGAACTCTTCGGGCAGCAGGGAGACGGTATGGTCGTTGCCCTCAAGGGTCTTGTCAATGGTGAAGTGCTTCTCAATAATCTTGGCACCGCGAGCAACAGCAGCGATGGGTACATGATAGCCGCGTTCGTGGCCGGAGTAGCCAACCAAGCACTGGCCGATTTCTGCCAGGCGGTCCATATAGGCCAGGTTGACATCCTTGAAGGGCGCAGGGTAGGTGGACTGGCATTGGAGTAGCCCATAAGAGGCACCGAGTGAACGGAGCAGTTTGACAGATTCACGGATCTCTTCTTCGCGGCTCATGCCGGTTGAGATCAGCATGGGCAGGCCCCGTGAGGCCATGTCACGGAGCAGGTCATGGTTGGTTAGGTCTGCTGAGGCAACCTTGAGGCCCTGTACACCGTAATCCACCAGAGCCTGAACGGAGGGGGCATCCCAGGGGGTGCACATGATGTCCATGTCGTGCTGTTTGACATGGTTGAAGACCTCATACATCTGATCTACGGTGAAGGAGAAACGAGAGAGCAAATCGAGGGTGTACTGAACGCCTAGGTCCTCGCCTGCTGACTTGGAGCCCTTCTGGCGGTAGAGAGCGTCCATGTCACGAAGCTGGAATTTAACAGCATCGGCACCGGTATCAACGGCCAGGTCTACCAGGCGCTTAGCCAGGTCAACGTCGCCCTGGTGGTTGTTGCCGATTTCAGCAATGATGAAGGCCGGTGAGTCCTCGGAGATCTCGGTGCGGCCAATACGCAGGACGTTCTGCTCATCCATGGCGATAGCGACCAGGTGGCCGCGCTCATCGACCAGGGGAAGGTGGCTAATCCCCTTGGCGAACTCCTTCTGAAGTTCAGCGGGCTCAGAACCAACCGGTGCGGTCTTGACGCCCAGGTGAGCGACGTCAAGGGCGCTGGTTTCCAGCGAGGCGGTGGGGTTGGCAATCAGCCAGCGCCGGAAGTCGCCGTCGGATAGCGAGCCTTTGAGAACGCCGGATTCATTGACCAGGAAAATGATGCGCTGGCCGTTAGCGGAGATTTTGTGGAGGGCGGTTAGAACCGGGTCCTCTGAGAAAACGATGTAGGGGGTGATGTTACGTTCGATAATCATGGGGGATTAGCCTTTTTTCTTGTGCGAGGGTGCGAGGGTGGTAAGAAGCTGGTGTTCAGCGAGGGAGAAGTCAATCATGGCATCGATGTCCACGCCTTCTACCTCATCGAGAATGAAGAGCTCAATCTTTCCGCCCAGACGGTTATGGAGGCTTTCATAGAGCTCTGTGCTGGTGATGTACATGGACCCGTTTTCGCGGTAGCGGAAGGTCTCACGGGTGAGCTCCTGCCTGCGAGGCCGATTCATGACTTCGTACTGTGCTGTCGGAGGCTCTGTTGCCGCCCAGATGAAGGGGCCGATGGGGATAACCCCCACCATGGAGTCCGAGTCTGAGTCTGCAAACTGGCGGATAGCCCGTTCCAGGGTGCCGGGTAGGCGGACGGGGCTGGTGGCCTGCAAGAGCATAACCGCATCCGGCCGTCTGCCGTCCTGCGTGTAGAAGTCAATCGCGTGCTCAATCACCGGTTCGGTTGCGGTGGTGTCCTTAGCCAGGTGGGCCGGGCGGATAAAGGGCACCTCTGCCCCGTATTCACGGGCAGTATCGGCCAGTTCGGCGTCGTCGGTGGACACTACAACGTCTACTGTATGTTCACCTGCCAGAGCTTTCTGCGCCTCAAGAGCCTGCTCAATGGTCCAGGCAACCAGCGGTTTCCCAGCGATAGGCTTGAGGTTCTTGCGCGGGATTCCCTTAGACCCGCCGCGAACGGGTATCACGCAAAGAATACGCATGCTGTCTAGTTCTCCAATGATTGAGTGAGGATATGTGCGATGGTTTCCGCCGGTTCACGGCTCGGAAGCTGAGGTGCCGGGGTCGGTTCGCTCCCCCAGGGGCTCATGCCGTAGCGCTCCCAGAAATCCTGCAACCACTGCGGCGGATGCGGGTGGTAGACCCAAGCTGGAACCCCGCGAATAGCTGCTTCTAGGACCCCCGTTGAGAAGATGGAAACAATCGGATTATTAACCTGGTTCAGAGGCCGCTGTGAGCGATCAACTTCAATGCCCAGTCTATCCATCAAACCGTGTGTGAGGAGAGAAAGTTTATCTTTCTCACTCGGGTGAGGTCTGTAGATTGCCTTGTTCTCCCTGGTGAATTTGAGGGTGGAGTAAGCGAAGGAAGCACGGGGCAGCTCGGCCCCGTGCATTTGCCCAAGGAACAACGGAGTGGAGAGAATCTCGGCAGGATCAACCGCAGGTTGCTGAGAGGCCTCCCAGAAAAGCTGAGAACCCACGACCTGAGCCGTCACATCGGTACGACCGGAAATCCAGAAGTCAGCATCAGCCTGGCTGAAGGCCAAGAGGTGAGTACCGAAAGCCAGAGGCGGCGCATACGGGGTCTGCAACCCGTGTTGAATAGTAACGAACTGAGCTTCGTTCCTTTGCGAGAATCGGTAGGCGGCGGAGCCCCATGCCATATAGTGACCAAGCGCCACTATCTCTTGGACCTCAGGTAAAACAGTATCCAGCTTGTCTTCTTGCACCAATTGCACCGTCCAGCTCTGGTCTGGAAGATAGGCTGTAAGGTCGTTGGGGGCCCACACCGCATAGGGGGTTTGCCCCAAAAATTTGGTGGGGGTGACCAGAGAGTTCAGCGAAGTAGGTGAGGTGGAGTCCAGCGCGATTAGTATCTTTGCAGTTTCACCGGTGGTATGTAGGTAGCCAGTTACAAGCTCATTTAGAGGCTTACCTTTGCCCGTCGAAGGTAGTGAAGACGCAAAATTTTTGACAGTGCTTTTACCCCTCCGTAACAGATGGGCATTTGCCTGCCATCTATTCCAGGCTTCTAAGTCTGAAGGGTACTTTAGGCCCATAAAAGATTCATCTTCTGTGCTCGGTGGAAAAAAGTATGTTCAGCTTGGCTACGTTTGAGCCCTGCTTCGCGAATCGAATCACTCCAAGAGGGCTCTGCAATAACTCGCTGGCAAATCTCGATTAGTTCATCGGTGCTCTGGTAGAGCAGAACCTCCTTGCCGACTTCGTAAAATTCTTCAACATCGGGCCGGTCAATGAGCTGCAGGCCGTTCATGCCGGGTACCTCAAAAGTTCTCATGGACAAGCCTGCCTGTAGCCCATGAACATTCAGCGAGGCAGCAGCAGCAGCTTGAACCTTATAGGCTTCAGCAAGAGGTATATCTCGCTCTGCTGGAAGTTCGGGTCGCTTTATTTCCCAAGTACGTAAGCGGTCAAAGGGGTGGTGTGACCAGGCTCGACCATACGCCCTTACGGGGACCCCCGCTTCTTGGAGGGCAAGCATCATTTTTTCGCGGTTATCGTAGCGTGATCCTACAAAAACAATTTCGGGGATGCATTCAGTGGGGAAGTCAGCAAGCTTAGGGTCATAGCCGTTAGCCACAAAGTGGGCGTTAGCTCCATTGAGGGAAAATTCTTCAGCTTCTGAACGTGCATAGCTAACTACTGTGGGGCGGCTCTTAAGAAATTCAAGAGTGTAACGATGCCTTTTAAGATCGTCGTATAGCCATAAGATGTGAGGAATTCGTGATTCGTCCACTTTCTGCCAAAAGTTATCGCCCAACCCATCGGCTTTAATAACAATGAGTTTGTCAGGCTTTACTTCGTCAAGAACCCTCAAAGCCTTGGTAGTCGCTGCAATCTCAGCAGCCTTTTGTCCTTGCAAACCTATTTTTGAGGGAAGCTCGTACAGGGCCTTATTGCGAATCTTATCTTTGAAAGTGTCAAAAGCATCGTATCTGTGAACTGTAACCTCGTAACCAAGTTGGCTGAATCCATCAGCAATCGAGTGACAGTACCCATGAAATGCCGGGCTAACAATGAGTAGTTTTTCGGGGGTCATGTTTGAGCCTGTGCTTTCTTAATGTATTCAAGCTCTTCTTGGAGCGTAAACCTCGGAGAAACTTTAGCATTTCGGCACGAACGAACTGTATTGTAAATAAAATTCAGATATGTGGCTATCTTAAGGGCTACAACAAGATAATTACTTTCTTGCCATTTCTGCGCATATCTAAAGCGAGACTCAAGAAGCCAACGGCGGCGGCGGGTACTGTCACCGCTGGAACCGCCACCAAGGTGTTCGACCGTAATCGTTCCGTCAAAGACTCGGGGAACTCCCCGGTCACGCAGGCGGCGTTGCAGGTCTACCTCTTCACAGTTCATGAAGAATGACTCATCAAAGCCACCCATCTCCAGGAACAGCTCTGTCGGTAGCATCATGCAAGCACCGATAACCCAATCGGTTTCAACGACTGCTCCGGTTGTGCATTTGAGGTCATGGCCCACCATACGGTGCCAGAAGTTGGTTGAACGGAAACGCGCTAAGGGAGTGAACCATTCCCACACATAGTGAAAGGTCGTGGGGAAGGCACGGCCCACCCACTGGCCAATACCCTTGTGGTCAACAACCTGGGGGCTGACCAGAGCGTGCCCCAGGCGTTCGCCGGAATCAACCATAGCCTGCAAGAAGTTGGGCTTGAGAGTCAGGTCGCTGTTAAGGATAAACAACCAGCGGCCGGTAGCTACGGCAGCCCCTGAGTTCACAGCGCTGCCAAACCCGCCGTTTGTCTCCCGGCGGACCAGCCGGACTCCCTCAGTTTGTGGGAAAGGTACCGGCGAACAATCGTCAGAAACGATAATTTCAAGTGAGCTGGCAACAACTTGCTCCTGTAGCTGACGAATCAGTTCAAGAGTATCTTTAGGATCTCCGTAATAAGGGATAACAGCCGAAATCCCAGCTTTATCCGAATATCTATCAGGAATACGAGAAACCTCTTGCACGCCCTGCCCTTCCTAAAAAATTACTAGCTCTTGATGCCTGCACGTCGCCTGTGCCTTATACGAGAAATGGACCCTCGCAACTCACGATAAGTTCTAATGGGCTCTCCAAGAGTAGCCTTGATGATACCGAAGCCGCGAACTCGCGGCGCAGCCCCTAGAAAAATTTGACTTGCAAGCAAACGACCAAACAGATACCTACGCCGAGAGAACTGATATGGCTGCATCTTAGCAACAGCTTCTGGATCCGCTGGTCGTAGGGCAATTACGCCCTCTCGTTCGGCGGCCTGGACAAGCTCAAACCCGCGAGATGTCCTAGCAATCAGAACAGACCGGCCGGGCATGTCAGAAAACTTGGGGTAACCATTTTCATCAGCCTCCCAAAAGTCTCCTGCGGTAATGTCAGAAGATTCACCTACACCGTCTGGACACACGCGACATCGCCATTGAACAGTTGGCCCCAGTGCAGCCCCCCAAGACTCGTCATATGAAGTTTCGACACGCTGACCATCTTTAGCAATAGCTGTAAAATTCCCAGGCCACCCATTACCCCTGTACCACAAATCCTTGAGGGGTTTTGTTTTGGGAATCCCCAGTTTTTCGATAAGACTATCTGTGGCTTCTTGCGAGGGAGTGCCCGCGCAGAAGAAACTAAGCTTAATGCTGTTGTCCCTCCCCTCCATGTTCTCATAAGATCTCATTGCTGAGACTTCACAAGGTTTACCCACGACAGCGTTTCCCACTTTAAGAGCGGATTCACCGCTTAAAGCACTCACTGGCGCGTATCTAGATCCCGCAGCTTTGAGTGCCTGTTCTTTGGTGGTAATAGTAACTGGAACAGTACGCCTTGGGTTAGTGCTCTCTTTGGAAGCACCGGATACAGTGCTAGCTATCCCCCGTTCCAACATCCAGGCGCTAAGACTAGAGAGAACTCCACCACTTGAACCTTTATCTCGGAAAGTCTCGTCTAAGGCGTAGGCTTCCCATATGCCCACTATAGGTCCCAAAGTTGGGTGTCTCGTTGCAGAGGGATTTTTAACTGCCCGAACAAGTTTACCCGGGCAACTTCTATTGAAGGTTTTGATCAGCTTCCTGTCATTGCTATCCGAGCCAGATAGGACAGGACGCATAAAACCGCCACGGCTTTTCATCTCTAGTCCCGGTAACATAGCAGCACACAGCCCACATCCAGTACACATCTGTGAAGAGACAACTTTCTGTACTGAATCGTTAAAGGATTTCATGCTTACTTTGCCCCTTCGTGTTCCCTAGCTCCTGTTGATTCTAACATAGCTAAATGATCTCTAATCAGCTCAGTTGATGATGAAATTAATATCTCACCCTGTCTGCCGTGGACCCCTGAATACGGGGCTATTTACGGTGCTAGGATATAGAGCGGCATTCAGGCCACGCCACAATCACCATTAAGGAATCACCGTTGAAAATACTCGTACTTTGGGCCAATGAGCATCATGACAATCTAGGTGTAGCAGCCCTGGGTGTAGGAACTAGAAGCCTCGCGTTGAGAGCTTTTGGGGAAGGTACCGAGGTGAAATTCCATGGAACCGGCGATAGCAGCCTCCCGCACAACGATGGGCCAATCAATATTTCTAGAGTCAAATCGCTCCTCCTCAATGCGCTGAAACCTGGGAGTGAGTTCAAGAGCTGGATTAAGGGTTTTGACCTTATTATCGACGCGCGGGGAGGTGACAGCTTTTCTGATATATACGGAATAAAGAGACAGATTAAAACAAGTGCCCTGGGCTGGGTGGCGCGTTTGATGGGGATCCCAGTCGTGCTAGGACCGCAAACTGTAGGGCCCTTTAACAGCATCACCGGTAAATTATCTGCTTTTCTAACACTTCAACTCAGCTCCCTTACTATGGCTCGCGACCCATACTCCATGAAGTACGCACAAAAATTTCTGACAAAATCATCACTACTGACCACAGATGTTGTATTCGCGTTAGAATCAGCTAGGCTCGAAAAAAAATATGATGTACTTCTCAACGTCTCGGGGTTGTTATGGAATGAGAACCCTCATGTAGATTATCAAAAATATAGAACAATGATTCATGAGACAATTCAAGGCCTGATTGAGCAGGAAAGATCAGTTACTCTACTTCCCCATGTTCTTTCCGATAATCCAAAGCAACCTGAAGATCACGACCTTTACCCAATACCTGAGATTCTTGCTACATACCCAGGCCTAAGGGTGGCCATCCCTCAGTCGCTCTCACAAGCTAGACAGATTATCGGTCAGGCAAATTTAGTGATTGCAGCCAGGATGCATGCTTGCCTCAACGCTCTGTCTATGTCTACGCCCACAATCCCCATGGCATACTCACGCAAATTTGCGCCACTGCTGGAACAAGTGAATTGGGCTCACACCGTTGATATTAGGGATATCAACAGCAGCGCTAAGGATGTTCTAACTCTTGCTGAGCAAAACTCTGTTTTAGAACAAGAGTCATTGAGGGTACGCCAAGAGGCAGATGTCCTGGTTAGCAAAGCTGTTCAGGCACTGAAAAAATTTAAAAAATGAGTTCCCTAGGAGTCAAGGGTGCCAGGGGCGCGCTAATAGGGACGTTTGGACAATTTATTAAATTGGGCGTGAACATTGCCTCGCTTGTTGTTCTTGCTCGGTTGCTATCTCCCCACGATTACGGACTGATCGCAATGGTTACCGCAGTCATTGGGGTTGCAGAAATTATACGTGATATGGGCTTATCAGCAGCCAGCATCCAAGCCAAACACCTAACGTCCATCGAGAGGAGTAATCTCTGGTGGGCCAACACAGCTATTGGGCTATTCTGCGCCCTCGGCACAGCAATACTCGCACCAGTACTAGTAGCCTTTTACAATGAGCCAGCTGTGCTATACATAACTCTGGCTCTATCGACTACTTTTCTTTTCAACGGAGCAACAACCCAGTTCAGGGCTTCTCTGGTCAGGGAATTACGAGTTAAACCTATTGCATATAGTGATATTAGCGCCTCTCTAATCGCTTTTTTCGTTGCGCTGTACTGTGCTTTGACGGGCGCAGGCTACTGGGCGCTTGTGCTACAACAGATCTTGGGAGCATGTTTATCCTTCGTATTTATAGCCTTTTCTGCGGGTTGGTGCCCCCAGGCATATAACTCTTCAGTAAGCATCAAGCCCTATCTCAAATACGGTCTGCCACTCTTCGGTTCAGGTGTTCTCACCTACGCTGCTAGCAACCTCGATGTCACTCTCATCGGCAGGTTTTACGGCACAACCCTACTAGGCCAATATAACCGGGCTATGCAACTTATCAGAATGCCCATGAATCAGATTCGTAGCCCTTTAGGCAGTATGGCCCTCAGCACACTCTCTAAAGTTCAAGATGACAACCAACGGTTGGTAGAATTTGCGGGTAAAGCGCAGTTAATTTTCCTGTACCCGATTACGCTGCTGGGAATGTATGCCGCAGCAACTGCCGCAGAAACTGTGCCATTTGTACTCGGTAGCCGTTGGGCAGAAATAGCCCCCCTCGTGGCAATTTTTGCAATTGGAGACTCAATATCCAACCTGTCCTCTGCGGGAGGTTGGTTATATCTAGCCAAGGGTAGAAGCGGTACTTTATTCAAATACACCCTGCTGTCGGCGCTAGTCAGAATAACACTCTTTGTTTTTATGGTACCCTTTGGTTTCATGGCTATTGCCAGTGTTTACATCATAGCACCAATGATTTTATGGCCAATTTCGTTTTATATATGCGCAAGAACAACTAGGATCAACACTCTCCCACTTTTCCTAACGTCTCTCCGTGTCATCATCCTAGCAGGGTTTGCCTTGGGTGCTTCCTGGTCGGCCAAGTCATTCTTTGATTTTAGAGGCTCTCCTCTTCTCACCTTGACTATAACAAGCCTGATTTACATAGCGATTCCGCTACTGCTTCTCATGGTGATTCCCAGATATCGCAAAGACTTCATGGTCTGTCTTAAAACATTAAAATCAATATTAGGACGTTCTAAGCAATAAAGCCCTAAAAGAGGAGAGGGTACGTCTTATCCCAGACGCACCCTCTCCTCCCATTATTCCGTCTAGTCAGCAGGCACCCGCAAATAACTTAGTGACAGAGCCTTCATCGAAGACTTCCTTGATAGCGCGTGCCAGCAGGGGGGCAATGGAAAGCACGGTCAGGTTCTCAAACTTCTGTTCGGGGCGCAGTGGCAGGGTATTAGTGACAACAACCTCGCTAGCACCGCACTGGCTTAGCCTTTCAGCAGCAGGCTCAGAGAAAACCGCGTGGGTTGCCGCGATAATAACGTCCTTAGCGCCATTGTCCTTAAGGACCTTGACCGCACCGGCAATAGTGCCACCGGTGTCAATCATGTCATCAATCAGAACACAGGTACGGCCCTTGATATCGCCCACCACGGTCTTAGAAACAGCCTGGTTGGGCACGTTAATATCGCGGGTCTTGTGAACGAAAGCCAGAGGTGCACTGCCCAGGAGCTCTGCCCACTGCTCAGCGACACGTACACGGCCGGTATCGGGGGAAACAACAGTAACGTTTGAGGTGTCTACCTTGCTGGCAACGTGCTCAGCAAGAAGCGGGATAGCCATGAGGTGATCCACAGGACCGTCAAAAAAGCCCTGAATCTGCGCGGTGTGCAGATCAACGCTCATCAGACGGTCAGCACCAGCAGTCTTGTAAAGATCTGCAACCAGACGGGCTGAGATGGGCTCGCGGCCCTTATGCTTTTTGTCCTGGCGGGCGTAAGGGTAGAAAGGAGAAACAACAGTAATGGAACGGGCGGATGCTCGCTTGAGCGAGTCAATCATAATCAGCTGTTCCATGATGGCATCGTTAATGGGTGCCGGGTGAGACTGAATCACGAAAGCATCTTTACCGCGTACCGATTCGTTGAATCGGACGTAGGTTTCCCCATTAGCAAAAGTGTAGGCAGATGAGGGAAGAACCTCGTTTCCTAGCTCAGCAGCAATCTGCTCAGCCAGTTCGGGGTGGGCACGCCCGGAGACCAAGGCCATCTTCTTTTCGCCCGGATTCGTAATCTCAGTCATTACTGCTTATCGCTTTCCTTTTCAGGCTGTGCCGGCTGCTGCGCCAAAGCCGCCTCGGCGGCTTGGGCAGCCTCTGTTCCAGCGCGTTTTTCAATGACCCAGCGCTCGATATTGCGTTGGGGAGCTTCGTTGATGGCAAGAGCCCCAGCGGGTACGTCCTTGCGGATAACGGTCCCAGCACCAGAATACGCCCCGTCCCCAATATTTACGGGAGCAACATACATGTTGTCTGAACCCATACGAACGTTACTTCCCACGGTTGAGCGGGACTTATTCACACCGTCATAGTTAACGAACACTGAAGCGGCTCCAATATTGGAGTTCTCACCGATGGTGACGTCGCCAGCATAGGACAGGTGGGGGAGCTTAGATCCGGAACCAATCTCTGCGTTCTTGGTTTCCACGAAAGTACCGATCTTACCCTTAACACCGAGCTTGGTGCCGGGGCGCAGGTAGGCGAAGGGGCCAACACTTGCACCGTCTGCAATTTCTGAGTCGTAGCCTTCGGTGCGTGAAATAGTGACCTTCTCCCCTACCTTGACGTTGGTGAGCGTGGTGTCTGGGCCAATCACGGAGCCGGTAGCGATGCGGGTGGTTCCCTTGAGGTGCGTGCCGGGAAGAATGGTGACATCGTTCTCGATGGTTACGGTGACATCAATCCATGTGCTCTCTGGGTCAACAATGGTGACACCACCGACCATGTGGCCATGAGTAATGCGGTCATTGAGTTTGCGACCCAGCTGAGCCAGCTGAACACGGTCATTAGCGCCTTCTACCTCCCAGCGGTCCTCAATATCGAGTGCCGAGGTGCGGTGGCCGTCTTCGCGAGCAATGGATAGGACATCGGTAATGTACTTCTCGCCCTGAGCGTTATCGGTGGTGACGCGGGTTAGCGAATTACGCAGAACAGTGGCATCGAAAGCATAAATACCAGAATTAATCTCGGTGATGGCAAGCTGTTCAGGGGTGGCATCTTTAGCTTCAACGATGGCAGTGACTTCGCCTGATTCGTTGCGGACGATACGGCCGTAGGAGCCGGGCTCCTCAAGGTGTGTCGTCAGAACAGTGACAGCGTTTTTGCCTTCTTCGTGAAAAGCGATGAGCTTACGCAGACTTTCGGTCTTCAGCAGGGGAACATCGCCGTAGGTTACTACGACCGTCCCCTCTACCTGACCCACTTCGGAGTCAAGGCCCAGCAGGCCGACCTCTACAGCGCGGCCGGTTCCGGGAATCTCGTCCTGATCGATGATGGTAACCTGCTCATCAAAGGCGGTGACATGCTCAGCCACCTTGTCACGCTGGTGACGTACAACAACGGCAAGGTTCTTGGGTTCAAGTTCCCGCGCCACGGCAACAGCGTGCTCCACCATGGAGCGACCACCGATAGGGTGCATAACCTTGGGAGTTGATGACTTCATACGGGTTCCGGCCCCCGCAGCCAGAACGATCACGGCAGATGGGGCTGATGTAACTACTGTCACTGTATGGAACTCCTCAAGTGAGTGATACCCCAAAAAATATGCCATGAAGGCACCGGGGTGGTTGAGCTCCGCCACAAGGACTCGAACCTTGAATAACGGCTCCAAAGGCCGCTGTGTTGCCAATTACACCATGGCGGAATAGGGCTGTCCTAGCTCAGTCCCATGCTGGGTTGAGCAGGAGCAGACTTAGACCATAGTAGCAAAGATAAAGTTAGGGTGCTAAATAAGAACTTTCTGAAAGCTACCGTGTAGCTGATAAATTGCTAATTCCCTAGCCAGGGCACGACAATATCCAGTGCTTCTTGAATTCGCTGGACAGCTACCTTGGCGGCCTCTGGTCCACGCAGGTAAGGATCAGCAACCTCGTCTTGGGCAAGAGGTTCTTCGTCATACTGCATCATGAAAGCAACCGGGTCAACGCGCTTGCCTGCTTGCTTCTGAACCCTGGCCATCTGGCATAGCAGGTGAACCTTTGAACGATACTGGGGCCATTCATGCACGATCCAGTCCAGGTGCTCTTTCTCCATGACCAGCACAAGAGCTGACTCTCTGACCAGGCGTTCCGTGATTTGTTTGGCAAGGTGCTGATCGTACTGGGCACCACGTTGAGCGAGTTCGATATCAATATGGCGGGCAACCCCTGCCCCAACCATTGCACCGGTACCGGCACTATTAAAAGTCCAGGTAGAGCCATCCTCTAGCATTGCCTCTGCCAGATATTGGGCACTGGCGGAACGGGCTATATTACCGGTACAGACGAACAAGACCTCTTTTTTTGTATCTGCATGATCCGGTTCAGGATCTGTTCGATCCCCCACTTTTCTCAGTAGCGAGGAAACCCCAAAACTTATCATTGCACTCCGCTCAATCTCTCTTGTTTAGGCCAGACACCTGCCGCCCATAGAGATTCTACCTGCAAATCACAGCTTGGTGGTGGGCTAACACTCTGGGGATCTAGCCCAATACCCGCATGCTGTTTTCCTTATTTTTACCTCCTCATGTTCCCTAAGGCTGTAGCCTAGTGTGGTGGCACATTTACTGGGCGGCGAAGAGCTGCATATCGAATTTCCTACCCGCACTATCTTTGAGGGCATCACCGTAGGCCTCAACGAGGGTGACCGCATCGGCATCGTGGGTCGCAACGGTGACGGTAAATCCACTCTGCTTTCCCTTCTGGGCGGGCGCTTGGCCCCAGATTCCGGCAAGGTCACAGTGCGCTCAGGCACGCGAATTGGCTACCTTGACCAGGCTGATGTCCTGGACAACACCCTGACAGTGGGCCAGGCAATTGTGGGCGATACCCCCGAATACGAGTGGGCATCGGACCCCAAGGTACGCGACGTCATCGCCGGCCTGGTCTCTGATCTGAACTGGAATGCGCCAGTTGAGTCACTCTCAGGCGGTCAACGCCGACGTGTAGCCCTTGCAGCGCTGCTAGCCGGTGACTGGGATGTGCTCATGCTCGATGAGCCCACCAACCACCTCGATGTTGAAGCCATTACCTGGCTAGCCCAGCACCTCAAAAACCGCTGGCCCAAGAATGCCGGGGGGCTGCTGACAGTCACCCACGACCGCTGGTTCCTGGATGAAATCTGCACCGGCACCTGGGAAGTCCACGACGGACTGGTAGAACCTTTCGAAGGTGGCTACGCCGCTTACATCCTCCAGCGCGTTGAACGCGACCGTCAGGCCGCAACTGCCGAAGCTAAACGCCAGAACCTGATGCGCAAGGAGCTGGCCTGGTTGCGTCGCGGCGCCCCGGCCCGCACCTCCAAGCCCAAGTTCCGTATCGATGCGGCCAATGCTCTCATTGCTGATGTCCCCCCGGTACGCAACACTGTGGAGCTCTCCCAGATGGCGGTAGCACGCCTGGGCAAGGACGTGGTCGATATCGAGGATGTGGATGTCAGCTACCCCGATGCCCAAGACCCAACCCGCACCAAGGATGTCCTCAAAAAGGTCACCTGGAGGATTGCTCCTGGAGAGCGTACCGGCATTATGGGTGTTAATGGGGCCGGTAAGTCGACTCTGCTGGGCCTGATCACCCGTGCGGTGCAACCGACCCGTGGCCGGGTCAAGCACGGTAAGACGGTCAAGGTTGCTACCCTGACCCAGCAACTCGATGAGCTCGCAGAAGTGGCTCACGAGCGGGTTTCCGATGTCATTGGGCGCAAGCGCAGCACCTATGTGACCGGTGGTAAGGAGATGACTCCCGGCCAGCTTCTTGAACGGCTCGGCTTTACCTCTGCTCAGCTTTCAACCCCGGTGAAGGATCTTTCGGGTGGGCAGAAGCGCCGCCTGCAGCTATTGCTCATTTTGTTGGATGAGCCCAACGTACTCATTCTTGATGAGCCCTCCAACGACCTGGACACGGACATGCTGGCAGCTATGGAGGATCTTCTTGATACCTGGCCCGGCACCTTGCTGGTAGTCTCGCACGACCGCTACCTAATGGAGCGAGTCACCGACCAGCAGTATGCCCTCTTTGACGGCAGGTTCACACACCTGCCCGGTGGGATTGACCAGTATCTGCTCATGTCGGCACAGGCGGCGGCTCACCCTGCCCAGACTGCCCTTGATTCGTCACCCCTGGGCAAGCAGGGGTCTGCAGAAAGCAGCGCTACTAAGGTGGGCGGCGCAGAGCTGAGGGCCGCCCAGAAGGAAATCAACCAGATTGACCGTAAGCTCACCAAACTGGCCGAACAGAGGCAGAAGCTGGCTGAGAAAATGACGGTTCACGACCAGTCTGACTACACCGGTCTGGCGGAGCTGGGCGCCCAGCAAGAGGCAATCCAGAACGAGGTCGAAGAACTAGAAATACGCTGGCTAGAACTTGCGGATAGGGTTGAGGGGAATTAGTACTGGCCAGGAAACAATTGGAGGGCCCCTAAAGGTTGATGGACTTTCCGCCAGGGCATTTCTTGAAAACTGCGTCCCTTAACCTCTTGAGGTTTTATCCCCCTGGTTTCCGCTACTAGTAATTTTGGTTTAGGTTGATGACTTCATGACGTTCGTAATTCAGTTAATAGTATTACTATCCTTGCTCTACCTGGTGGGCAGACTCTCGAATCCCAAAAAATTTCGGGATTCCAATGATGATTATTCATTTATCACGGTTCTGGCCCATATGCTGATTATTTTAGTGACCTCAGCTTTGATTCTCAGCGGGCAGATTATAATTCTTTTGGCTGGTCTTGCGCTCTACACCTGGTGTACACAGGACCCGGCTGCCCCAGTACCGCTTGAAGACGACATGCTGAACGTGTGTTTCAGTAGCTATAAGTTTGATGGCGGAAACTTTTTGCTAGGGATCGCAATACTTATTCTTATAACAGCTATTGTCCACTTTTGGGTTAGGGCAAAATTTTTTGAAAGATTTCCTCGGCATAGCCCTGACATGAAAGAGATTGAAATATCTGAATACTTCATCCAGTGGCTAACCATTTATCTTGCTGTCTATCAGTTTATTTTTGACGGACTTAAAAACGCATTCTCTTTTGTAGACACCCCAGAAAACACAGCAGCTTTCTTTAATATTGCCCTCACACCGCAAAACATTAACCTAGTGCTCCAGCCGCTCCTTATCGCTTCTTGGATCACCCTTGTGATCTCAAAGATACGCCTACAACGTAAGCATGAAGCAGATTTATAGGATCTAAGACTTCAAGCGCTTCTTAGCCTGCGGCTCTCGTTCTTCCACGGATGCTTACAACGGTTGGCCCGGAGCCGGACACAAAGCTGGCAGCTACACCCGGTTGGTGGGCTAGCCCTTCCAGGGTCGATTGGAGTTCGGGCAAAAGACTGCTAGCGGGTGCGGCAAGGTCATTGCGGAGCAAGCTCGAAATGATGGGAAGACGCTCAGCCAAGGGAGCTTGTGAGGTCAAGGCCTCAATCAGGGTAGCAGGTACCTCCAGAACAGGGTCCGGTGCCGGGTAGCGCCCGGCTTCCCTGCCCGCGTCCAGTTCACGGAAAACCGCAGGTGTCGATAAGCCCGCCGAAGCAGGGCAGAAGCCAAAGCAAAGCTGCTCTGTAGCTTCCGGCACTTCAAGAGGGGTGAGCTTCTCCCCCAAGCCCAAACCCACGGCTAAACCGCCAAGCAGGGCAAAGGGCACATCCGCCCCCAGAGAGGCCGCTAGCTCCAGCAAACGCTCCCGGGGAACAGAATCCTGCACCAGGCCTGCCTGCACCAGATAGGCGTTCATAGCTTTCATGGCGGCCGCCGCATCAGCTGAGCCGCCTCCCATGCCACCGGCCACCGGCACCGCCTTCTCAATGTGGACTTCCACCGAGATATCTTGCAGCCTGAGTCCCTGCTCTTGGAGCACGGCCAAAGCGCCCCGGTAGGCTAGGTTACTGGCATCCAGCGGGACCAGGGCCGGGTCAAAAGTACCAGCAGCCACCTGCTCTGCCACGGGTGAGCCGGGAGTAACGCTCAAAGACTGGGCAATACCCGGGGCCTTAGCGGAACGAACGGTTACCCGCTCTAGAACATCTACCGCTGCGTATAGAGAGGCTACCTCGTGGTAGCCATCAGCCCGCAGAGGTCCTACTGCAAAATACAGATTAACCTTGCCGGGGGCAGTTGCAGAACAGCTCAGCACGGTCATTGCTCACCACCGGTAGAGACCGAGAAACCCTCTGCGGGTACCTGCCGCGCCGCTTGGGCAATCTTGATGTAGTCGTGGATATCCAGCTTTTCACCGCGCTCTTGCGGGTCAATCCCTGCGGCCTCAAGCACAGCACCGGCACGAGCAGCAGAACCCGCCCAGCTCGCAAGCGCCGCCCGCAGGGTCTTACGACGCTGAGCAAAAGCGGCATCGACAATAGCGAAAACTTCCTCACGCGGCAGGTCAGACAGTAACTCTTTGCGGCGTTTGAAGGATACCAACCCGGACTTGATCTTGGGGGCAGGCCAGAAAACATTGGTACCAATAACACCGGCCTTAGAGACCTCAGCAAACCAGTTGGCTTTCACACTCGGTACACCGTAAATTTTAGAGCCGGGCTGAGCCGATAGGCGGTCAGCTACCTCATCCTGAACCATGACCAAGGCATGTTCAATAGAGGGGAAAGTCGCAAACATGTGAAGCAGAACAGGCACAGCGACGTTGTAGGGCAGGTTAGCCACCAAGGCGCTGGGCCTGCGGGGTAGCTCGGTCACTCTCATAGCATCGGAAAGTACTACATCGATCCGGCTCTCGGAGCCGGGGCGCATAGCGGCAATAGTTGTTGGGAGCTCTTGGGCCAGGGGCGGGTCTATCTCTACAGCGACCATATCCTTGGCGGCATCCAGTATGCCCAGGGTTAAGGAACCCAGGCCGGGGCCAATCTCCACCACCGTCTCGTCGGGGCCGATATTGGCCGCCGCAATAATACGACGAATGGTGTTGGGGTCAATCACAAAGTTCTGCCCCAGGGTCTTGGTGGGACGGATGCCTAAGCGGTCGGCCAGGTCGCGGATTTGGTGGGGGCCAAGTAGTTGCTGTTCAGTCACCCCTCCAGTCTAGCGGTATCGCAACTTAGAGAGACCCCACAGGTAGACTCCGCGGGGAAACCACTTACCCCGGGTAAGCCACACCGCTCACTGGCTCGGAGCCTTTAGCCCGGTAAGCCGGTAAAATCATTGACCGTACTTGCTTTCCCACACCCAGAGGTCGCTATGCCCAATCGTCCCGCTGAGCCAACCCTACCGAGCATCGGCGTAAGCCTTGCGCGGGCGCTCACCAGCAGATGGGCCTTAGCCACAGCCCTGGCTCTCACAGTGCTCAGTATCTATCCATTCCTCTGGGACGAGAAAATGCAGGCCCGGCACTTCTTTGACCTTCAGGTCTACTACGGCGGGGTAGCTCACTGGCTGGAAACCGGCAGGCTCTATGACTGGGCCTTACCGCCCGAGGAGGTCTACGGCTTCACCTACCCGCCCTTTGCCGCCCTGGTCTTTACGCCCTTTGTTCTGCTGACCAATGCCCAAACAGCCGGGCCGATCTTCCTCATCTGCAACGTGGCGGCTCTGGTTACCCTGGTCTACCTGAGTTGCCGGGGTATGGGAGTCAGCAAGCGCCCAGCTCTGGCGGCAGGTTTGTGGCTCACTCCCCTGCTGCTCAAGTTCTTCCCCATCAGCTTTAACATGGAGTTGGGGCAGATTAACCTCTTCTTGGTCCTACTCATTCTGACCGACGTTATCTACCTGAAGAACACCCGCTGGCACGGAATCCTGATTGCCATCACCGCCTGCATCAAGCTCACCCCGGCTGTCTTTGGTCTGCTCTTTCTGGCAACCCGCGACTGGAAATCACTCGCCCGCTTTGTAGGCACTGGCCTGGCCAGCATCGTGCTCAGCTTCGCGGTTGATTTTGAGATCGCCCGCGAATACTTTACTGAAAAGATCTTCGAATCCGGGCGGGTAGGGAGCATCACCGGAGCGCTCAACTACAACCTACTGGGCACCTGGGCCATGCTCTTCCCCACAGGTATTGCAGCAGTTCTCTTTGTCATCTCTGCTGTATCCGCTCTGGTACTTTCCTACCTCGCAGCACGTTCCCTAGCCCGGCGGGGCCAGTACCTGGGGGCCGCCAGCGCGGTTGCGGCGCTGGGGCTACTACTCTCCCCCATCTCCTGGACCCACCACTGGGTCTGGTTCGTTACCTTCATCATCTTTGCTACCCTCTACGGGCTGGCCCGCAGGCAGAGTAGCTACCTCTACCTGGCGGCCACCGGCACCTTACTTTTCTCCATGCCTTTCGCCGTATGGTTTGGGGGCTATAACTGGGGAGGGAATGAATGGCCTAATTCATTGGCTCTCATTCACTCTCTACCAGTTTTCTGGGCTTTGCTGTATCTGCTAGTCCCAGTCCTTGAAGGGCGCAGAACCCTAGAAGCCCTCGATACCCCAGCTACCGTAAGCGGCCAGTGAGTTAGCCCGAATATCGCGGCACAACTCTTCGAGATCGCGGTCTAGGTGCGCGGCCATATACCGCACCGTGTAGTTGGTCATGTAGCTGGCATTGGGGCGGCCCCGGAAGGGGTGCGGGGTCAGGAAAGGCGCATCGGTTTCTGCCAGAATCAGCTCACGGCGAGCCATGCTCAGCGACTCCTGGATATCCCGTGAGTTCTTAAAGGTCACGGTCCCAGCAAAGCTCATATACCAGCCCCGCTCATTGCAGATTCGCGCCAGTTCTGGCCCACCGGAGTAGCAGTGGAAAATCACCGTCTCGGGTGCGCCCTCATCCAGCAGAACCCGCACAACATCGTCGTGGGCATCGCGGTCATGAATCTGGAGTGCTTTACCGTGTTTTTTAGCCATACGGATATGGGCACGGAAGGAGTCCTCCTGGGCCTGACGGCCATCTTTACCGGTGCGGAAGTAGTCCAACCCGGTTTCGCCCAGGGCACGGACGCGGGGGTCAGCGGCCAGGGTGTTGATGACGGCCAGGGCGGCTTCGAGCTGCCCGGCCTCGGCCAGTTTGGGTGCTTCGTTGGGGTGCAGGGCTACAGCGGCTAGAACGCGGGGGTCAGCCTGGGCCATGCTCACGGCATAGAGAGAGCTGGAAACATCGCAACCCACCTGCACGATAGCACCAATGCCCAGGGCCTCACCGGTGTCCAGAGCATCACGGGCGGTGATGGCTACCTCTCCATCGAGCAGGTCCATGTGAGTGTGATTATCCACGATTGCGTAGGGTAGGGGCGCGGGGGCGGGCGGAAAGGTTAGGTTACGACGGCGGCCGTCTTCCCCGGTGGTACCGCGGCGGCGGGTGCCCTCGCCGCTGGCTTCGCCCTCCACCCGGTAGTGTTCTGCCCGGTAGGCTGGGGGTATTTCGCCCTCATCGATTCTGGGCGGGTTCTCAAAGATACTAGCTCCCTGCTCCTGCCTGTCGGGCAAGAGGGTAGCAAAGCGCTCAGCTAACTGGGTGAGTTCTTCGGGGCTCAGGCTATGGTCACTGGTGCACATGGTTTTTAGCTTTCCTGGTTTTTAAGATCGAGAACTGCCTGGTAGAGGTCGCGTTTGGAGACCCCGTGTGCTTCGGCCACCTGGGCGCAGGCCGCTTTCAGGCGGATACCACCCTCGGTCATTTCAAGGACAAGGTCGGTCAGGTCTTCAGCCTGCGCAGCCTCAGGAGCGCCCGCGCCTTCAAGCACAATCACGATTTCACCGCGCATCTGCTTGGATTCGCTCCACTCAATCAGCTCTGCCAGGGTTCCTCGGGCTATCTCTTCGTGAAGTTTGGTCAGTTCCCGGCAGACCGCCGCCCGGCGTTGCTCCCCAAAGTTCTTAGCAAAGTCTTTGAGGGTCGCAGCCAGCCTGTGGGGTGACTCGTAGAAGACCATGGTGCGCTCTTCTGCTACCAAAGAGGCCAGTCTGCGGGAGCGGTCAGAACCTTTACGCGCCAGGAAGCCCTCAAAGGTAAAGCGCCCAGACGGCAGGCCAGATAGGGCCAGGGCAGTCACCATAGCTGAGGGCCCGGGGAGAGCGGTGACGGTCAGGCCTGCTTGGGCTACAGCGGCAGCGGCTACATAGCCGGGGTCAGAAACTGCAGGCATACCGGCATCGGACATGAGGAGGACTGTCTGCCCATCGGCCACCGCCTGCACAATCTGTCTAGCCCGTTCGGTTTCGTTGTGGTCGTGGTTGACCAGCACACGCCCCCGGGTGGTAACGCCCAGCCCGGAGGCCAGTTTACGCAGGGTGCGGCTGTCTTCAACGGCAAGGATATCTGCGGTTGCCAGGGCTTGGCGCAGGCGGTGGCTAGCATCGCCCAGATTGCCGATAGGGGTAGCGCCCAGTATGAGGGCACCGCTGCTTGTCTCGGTCTGGGCTTTAGGCTGTGGGGAAGATTCCATAGCTTTTAACCCTACTATCTCAGGTTGGCTCGAACCATGTGGCGGGCCAATCAATTACCATTGCTTAGGTGAAAGCAAACCCAACCAACGCCGTCCTTTCCCTGCCCGAAGCCTTTAGCGAGTCCGCTTTGCGGGCCCGCCTGGCTGTTACAGCCCTTACTTTCCCGCGCCGAGGGTGGCTAGCTCCCCTGCTGGTACTGATCCTGGCGGGGCTGATGCGTTTTGTAAACCTTTCAAACCCGAACGCTATTGTGTTCGATGAAACCTACTACGCTAAAGACGGCTATTCCCTCTTGCATTTTGGGTATGAGCGCAACTGGGTTGAGGGTGCTAACGACAGCTTTGTAGCCGGTGCCCCCAGCGGTATTTTGGAGACCCCGGAGTATGTGGTTCACCCGCCGGTTGGCAAGTGGATGATTGCACTGGGCATGGCGGTCTTTGGGGACGATAATCCCCTGGGTTGGCGTTTTGCTGCGGCTCTTACCGGTACCCTGTCGGTGGGGTTGGTCATGCTGGCGGGTTGGCTGCTCTTCCGTTCGGTAACGGTGGCTTCGCTGGCCGGTTTACTGATTTCGGTGGACGGACTTCACCTGGTGCAGTCTCGGTTTGCTCTGCTCGATATTTTCTTGATGTTCTGGCTCCTAGCCACCTTTGTTGCCCTGCTTCTGGACCGCTACCAGGGCAGGCGCAGGCTAGCCTCACGGCTGGCAGAAGCCGCCACCGCTAACGGGGGCACCCCGCCGGATAGCCTCATGGTCTACGGCCCCACACTGGGCTTGCGCTCCTGGAGATTAATTGCCGGTATCTGCGCGGGCCTAGCAGTCGGTGTTAAGTGGAACGCCCTCTTTTTTATCGCTATCTTCGGTCTGATGACCGTCTTCTGGGATGCCAACGCCCGCCGTATGGCCGGTATCAGGCGCTGGTACCTGGCCGGTTTCCTGCGCGACGGTATTCGGGCCTTCTTCTCGCTTATTGGGGTAGGTCTGGTCACCTACCTGGCTACCTGGAGCGGCTGGTTTGCCTCACAGGATGCCTACGACCGTCACTGGGCGCAGGAGCACCCTGGTGAGGGTGTTCTGTGGCTACCGGAGTCCCTGCGCTCGCTGTGGGAATACCACCGCTCAGCCTATGCCTTCCACTCGGGGCTGGATTCCCCGCATACCTATGCTTCACCGGCCTGGCAGTGGCTCATTCTGGGGCGGCCTACCAGCTACTACTACGAGTCCCCCAAGATGGGTACTGACGGTTGTACTGTAGATTCCTGCTCGCAGGCTATCTTGAACATTGGCAACCCGGCTATCTGGTGGAGCTTCCTTGTGGTTGGCGTGTTCTCCCTGGTTATTTTTCTGATTCGCCGCGACTGGCGGTTCGGTGCTCTCTTTGCGGTTTTTGCGGTGGGCTACTTCCCCTGGTTTGCCTACCCTACGCGCACCATGTTCTACTTCTATGCGCTCTCTTTTGAGCCCTACCTTATTCTTATGCTGGCAGGTGTTCTGGGTCTGGCCTTAGGACGTTCTGGCGATACCGTCCGCCGACGCAAGCTGGGCTTGGCTTTGGTTGGGGTCTTCGTGGTCTTTGTTCTCCTGGTCTCTACCTACTACTGGCCTATTTGGACGGCGCAGACCGTGCCCTATACCGAGTGGCGCGAGCGCATGTGGTTTGACGGTTGGATTTAGGAGGGGCCTGGTCTCTAGGCTTTCTGGTTGGCAGCACGACGTTTGAGAGCCTCTTGCCTGCGGCGGGCGGTGGGCCAGGTACTGACCAGAAGCACAAGCGTTACCAGCAGAACAATAATGCCGGCGGTCAGAGCGGCATCTAGCCAGAACTGAGGCGGGTAGAGACGAATCAGGGTGTCAGACATACGGAACTGCCAGTTTCCCTGGGGGAAGAAGACCTGGTGGAAAGTAGTGAAGAAGGATTCCCAGCCCAGGATTCCAGAGACGCCCAGAGCGGTAGCGAGTAGCAGGGTCAGCAAGCTGCCGGTAAAGAGGCTCGAGCGCACCAGACCGGGTGCTTTGGTGGGCAGAGTGCGGGCTGAAAGTAGGGCGGCCACCAGCATGAGAGCGGCCAAGGTCAGGGAGCAGAGAATGACCCGTTTGACGTCAGTCATGTGCTCAACCTCGGTCGGCAGGAAGGCGGCAACTCCCCCGGTCTGGATATCGGCCAGGTAGGATTCCGGTGCCAGGTTGAGGATATAGTCCAGCCCGTAAGAGCCCAGGCGCATGCGCTCAGCAGTGTCAAAGCCGTAGGTGTCAGCGGGGAACCCGGGGCGGTGGTATTCAGCCCACAGGAAGGCAGAGCTGGCTACAAAGCGTACAGCCAGCATCAGGGTAATAAGAGGGACGGACAGGGTGATGATCAGTCGGCGGAGCACCAGAAAACGCGGTTTTTCTGTAGCTTTCTTCTGAGTTTTCCGGGCCCGGAGCTGGGGAGATTCGGGGCCTACCACCGGCTCTGCAGCGTCCCTAGCCTGAGAAGCACGGGCAACCGGAGCAGCAGATACAGCAGCGGGCTCTGTAACAACCGGTTCCAGAGGCGCAGTCCACGGCGCTGGGTCAGTGACCTGCTCGGCTTCCTTCCCTGCCGCTGAGGGGGCCGAAGACCGGGTAACAGTAGCTGGTGTACCGGCGCTCTTTTTAACGGCGGGGAGTAATTTTTCCCATTCGCGGGTTGTCTCTGCGCCTTCAGGGGTGTTGTGGTTAGGTTCTATTGCCATGGTTCCTCACACGGGGTTAGTATCTCTGCTCTAGTATCTTACGCTGTGGGAACAAAAACTCCCGCCTGATTGAAACAGGCGGGAGTTTTTCAGGAGCGAGCAGAGAACCGGTTTTTACCAGTTACCCACCCATGCTTCGTCATCGTAATTTTCGAAAGGAATGTTCCAGTCGCCGTAGCCGTCATCGGGGTCAGCCTGGAGGTAGCCGGTATTGATAGTCTCTACAATGTCACCGACACCGAAGGTGTCGTAGAAGAACTTGACATCTTCGGGGAGCATCCCAATACAACCGTGAGAGACGTTATAGGCACCTACCGATGACCAGGCCCCGGGCAAAGCCTGATGAACGAACACGCCACCGGAGGTCAGGCGGGAAGTCCAGGAGGCCCAGAAAGGCTCATAGTAGTGGGCATCGCCCTTCTTGAGTTCTAGGGAACCGGGGTTGAAGTAGTAGCTCTCAGCCTTCTCCATGATGGGGAGCTGGCCAACAACAGAGGGCCACTCCGGGTTGCCCAGGGTGATGTAAGCTTCGCGCACCAGCACATCGTCAACGTACATTTTGATGGTTTTGGTGTTGTTATCGGCCAGAGCGTAGCGCTTGTTCCAGGTCTTGAAGCTGCGGGTGGTGGTGTGGTTACCGATCATGCCGTTGCCCAGGTCAAGGCCGAAGATATCGATAGTGACGGTCACTGTGGAGTTGGTGGCCCATTTATCTGCGGGGCGGTAGCGCACCATGTAGTCGCTGTACCAGCGGAACTTACCGGCTCGGTCACCGCCGCCGGTAACGGTAATCCGCTTCTCTACCTCTGCCTTATTGATGACAGGTTCTGAGAAGTTGAACTGGATAATCTGGCCGATGCCGTAGCTGGCACCGTCAGCAATGTTCATGTGAGCATCGGCTTCGTAGGCCGGTGACACGGTGGAGAAAGTACTTTCGCCTTGGCCTCTTGCTCCCTGAGCGTCTTGGGCAGTCCAGCTGACGGTGTAGGCGCTGTGGAAGAGCATATTCTCGGTGGAGGTCCAGCTGCTACCGTCCTCAGAGAGCGCACCAGCTAGTTTTTGGCCTTCGGCGGTGGTGACGGTGACCTCGGTCAGGGTGGAGTCAGCAGAAGTAACCTTGACCTTCTCTATGGGGTTGATTTCTATCTCATCAAGTGCGGGGTAAACCTCAACGGTGCCGGTAAATTCCTTGGGCGCGGCGCTAGTGCTAGCCGGTGAGCTGGCTGTTCCAGGAGATGCGGAGCCCTCTGCTACCGGCTTAGTCTGTGATGAGCAAGCTGCCAGAGCTAGAGTACCCAGGGCGCCAACGGCCACAAAGGATCGACGGGTAAAGACATCTGATAGAGCTGAGGAGGGTGGATTTACCACGTAGGTCATCTTCCTTAGGTGAATATGTGTGCGATTGTTCAGGTTGTGCACCTGAAAGCATATCTGAAATCAAAGGCTTCTAGGTCTCTATCAGGCCACCCCTAATGCTGGCAATCTGCTGGGAGCACCAAAAGGTAAAAGCCTACCCAGGCCCCAAAAGATAAAAGTCGGGGCGCAAGATTTAAAGTACCTGCCGCTTAGATACTGCGCAGAGGAGGAAAGGACTGCCCAAGGGGTTCACTAGCTTCCTGCCAGGCTTCACTTTCATCTAGGCGGACGACGCTCCAGCCCTGGGGCGCGGTCAGACGGTCAGCGTGGAACTCACACAGGTCGTAGGCGTGGGGCTCACGGTGCACCGACAGCGGCCCAATCACAGCGGTGGATTGGGCGTAGG
This sequence comes from Rothia sp. P4278, assembly GCF_048512945.1. Taxonomy (NCBI): domain Bacteria; kingdom Bacillati; phylum Actinomycetota; class Actinomycetes; order Micrococcales; family Micrococcaceae; genus Rothia; species Rothia sp. P4278. The sequence goes on along the minus strand of NZ_JBLXXU010000004.1, from coordinate 134,706 downwards.
CATAAGTCAGGGTGAAAATAGCCTCACGTTGGCAGGTCTGGCGTGAGCACTGGCGAGTTGATGCCATGAATCAAGCCTTTCTTTCTTAGATAGCTTGCTTGCGGAGACGGCGACGTTCACGCTCGGATAGGCCACCCCAGATTCCGAAACGTTCATCGTTGTCCATGGCGTATTCAAGGCATGCCTCACGCACGGGGCACTCACTACACACCCGCTTAGCATCGCGGGTCGACCCGCCCTTTTCGGGGAAGAAGGCTTCGGGGTCGGTTTGGGCGCACAGGGCATCTGCCTGCCAGGACAGCTCCCCTTCATCGCCATCAGTGCTGTAGATGCCCGCGGCCTGTTGCCAGAGCGATAGGGCATCGGCATCGCTGGAGAAAATATCGGCTGAATGCGCGGCAGAGGGCCTACCTGACTCACCTCGCCCGGTAGGGACTGAGCTGTTAATCAGTGCGGTGGCCTGGTCTTCAAGGTATTGGGTGGAGTGCATGTTGTGGTGATGGGCCAGATCAGGCTTTTGCCCGGCGACACCGTATGTGAGGCGGCTATGTAGGCCCATGGTCTTCCCTTTCATATCCCGGTAGAGGACTGAATGTAAGGTAACCGGTCTTGTGAACCTGGATTACCGGTTGATATGCACACAATCTGAGTACGATAAACCGTCTATGGCCTGCTGGCGCACAGGCGGTCTATAACGGTGCATAAAAAATTCCCTGCACCTAATTACACGCGTGTCATGCCCTATTCGTCAAGCTGAGATAAAAATTTCTCACGTTACACGAGATTTTTGTTCAATAATTTGCGTTTCTCTGTGGTATATGCAAGATGCGGTCGCCTAGAAGAATCGGCGCAAAGTGGCATAAAGTTAGGGGCATGACCTCAGCAGATATGGGCGCTAGGCCCACTTTCCCCCGTTTCATAGATACCCTGTCGCAACGGCAGACTCCAGCTCTGCTCTGGTATTCAGTACCGGGTGAACGTATTGAGCTTTCAGGCAGGGTTCTTAACAATTGGGTGGCTAAAACCGCTAACTTACTGGTAGACGAGTGCGACCTGGAGGCCACTCAGCTTCTTGCCCTGCCTAAGCGCTTGCACTGGCGGTCCCTGATTCTGGCTCTTGCGGCTCTTCGCGTGGGGGCAGAAATTACCTTTGATGGGGAGCGGTCAGCACAGGTTTTTGCGACTTTTGATCCGGCGGAGCGGGCCAAAGCAGATGCGGAGCATAGGCTGGTTCTTGCCAGTGAGCCCTTGGCACCGCGCTTTAACGGGGAGCTACCGGTAGGGGCTCTTGACTACGCAGCCGAGGTACGCTTGCACCCCGATGTCTACATGGGCTTCCCTGAGCCCGACCCGCAGGAGAAAGCCTGGGAGGGCACCAGTTACAGGGAGCTTATGCTGGCACTTGAAGAGCGAGTGCTGAACCTCGACAGCCAGCTGGGGCAGGAGACTGCTGCTCTCTGCCTACAGAGCCGGGATTTGACTACGGGCTCTCTTACTCAGGCACTTGTAGCGCTGAGCGCAGGGTACGCAGTGCTTATTCTGGACCCCCACATCGAGTGGGACCAAGAACGAATCAGTCGAGTTTTGGGCGACGAACGGGCCCAGCTTTATCCGGCTCAATAACAGGCAGAGAACCAGTTATTATCTTGGTTGCCTCTTCAATGAGCTCCGCGCGTTCCTCTTCAGCCGTCTTGTCTTGGGTGTGGCTCTTGCTCTGGGAGAAAACCCAGAACTTGTAGAGGAAGTAGCGAACGATAGTACCCAGGATTGTACCGATGATGGTACCTGAGATAAAGGATGCCATCGGGCTTGTTAGGTGAAGCACGTAGAGGCTGAAGAGCACACAAGAGGTTTCAACACCAATCCCAATAGCGTTGACGATGCCAAATTCGATAGCCTCACGGGTTTTGTTGCCGGTTCGCTTCTGCCTAAAGGTCCACATACGGTTGACGATCCAGGAGAAGACCGTAGCTACTACACCAGCGACTACTTTGGCCTTGGCATGTCCGTCTGCAAGGATTGAATGCATCAAGAACCAAGTAACCGCGGAATTCAGAACGAATGCAAGGCCCCCTACGGTTAAAAATTGGAGGATCTCGGTACCGTGTTCTTTCCACAGTACCTGCACACGTTGGGTCAAGGAACTCAATTTTCTCCCTTACTTGGCAGTGCTTCCCGGTTGTTTTCTTAACGGTAGGTAATAGCGTACCTGGCGGCGGGGAGCAAGACACTCATCTGTTCACATAGTACAGCCTGTCGAGCAGGCGCTTAGATCTCAAGAGTATTTTTTGCTTACATGTGGCGGTGGATTAGCTGGGAATAATCTCCACACCAGACAGGCGCTTCATTATGTGGGGAATACTTTTACAAGCCCCCTGCGCACGGGTAGCCTAGTGGATGTGACCTACCCTATGACTGGACCCAAAATTGGTGTTATTGGTGGTGGCCAGCTGGCCCGCATGATGGCCCCTGCTGCCACGGAACTTGGCTTTGACCTGACTGTTCTGGCAGAAGATTCGGGAGTATGTGCCCGTGCGGCGGTCGCGCAAGCACCGATTGGTGATTACCGCGACTACGAAACTCTGGCGGCTTTTGCCCGCGAGGTTGATGTTCTCACTTTTGACCATGAGCACGTTCCCACGGCTTTGCTGGAACGGTTAATCTCTGAGGGAATCAACGTCCAACCGCGTCCCTCCGCCCTGGTCTATGCCCAGGACAAGATTCAGATGCGTAAGGCGGTTGACCGGCTGGGGCTACCCAACCCGCGCTGGGCCGAGGTAAGAACCCTCGATGACCTCCTGGCTTTTGGTGACAGCATCGGGTGGCCGCTTGTGCTGAAGACTCCTCGTGGCGGTTACGACGGCAAGGGGGTCATGGTTCTTGATTCTGCTCAGCAGGCGGCCCAAGAATCTGCCTCCTGGTTTGAGCAACTCCCCCAGCGCACTGATTTCTCTGCCTTGCTTGCAGAAGAAAAGGTCCCTTTCAATCGGGAGCTCTCTGCCCTGGTAGCCCGCAACGATGCCGGCCAGGTTGAACCCTGGGCTGTAGCCGAATCTATCCAGGTCAATTCCGTATGCGATGAGGTCATGGCCCCCGCACCGGGCATCAGTGACCGGGTAGCCCAGAAGGCCCAGGATGCCGCTGTCACGGTAGCAACCGAGCTTGGTGTTACCGGCGTTATGGCCGTTGAGCTCTTTGAAGTACCCGGCAGTGATCACGGCTTCCTGATCAACGAGTTCGCCATGCGCCCCCACAACTCTGGCCACTGGACCCAGGACGGCTCAGTCACCAGCCAGTTTGAGCAGCACCTCCGCGCGGTAGCCAACTATCCCCTCGGTAGTACCGCGATCAAGGGCGAGGTGGCGCTCATGAAGAATTTCTTGGGTGGAACCAACGACGATATTTTTGGAGTCTATCCCGCCCTCATGAAAGCCTACCCGGCCGCCAAAGTGCACTACTACGGCAAGGCGGTTAAGCCCGGTCGCAAGATTGGGCATATTAACCTGACCGGGTCGCGCGCTGAACTCAGCGACCTGAGGCAGCAGGCAGCCCAGGCCGCCTCCCTACTCACCAACGGCCTAGCCTAAGGGCTCGGTCTGATGCTCAATCTTTAGTAACCCGGCTTTAGGCCACCAACCCCAAGGAGCGCTCATGGCTTCCCCTTACGATTCAAGCAACCCCATCGTCGGTATTGTGATGGGCTCCGATTCTGACTGGCCGGTCATGGAAGCCGCCGTTCAGGCTCTGGAAGAGTTCGGCATACCCTACGAGGTCGATGTTGTCTCCGCCCACCGTATGCCCCAAGACATGATTGCCTACGGCCGTAAGGCCCACGAACGGGGCCTGCGCGTGATTATTGCCGGTGCCGGCGGTGCCGCGCACCTGCCCGGTATGCTGGCTTCGGTGACTCCCTTGCCCGTGATTGGTGTGCCGATCAAACTCAAGAGCCTCGACGGCATGGACTCACTGCTCTCAATCGTCCAGATGCCCGCAGGGGTTCCCGTGGCAACGGTCTCTATCGACGGTGCCCGCAACGCTGGCCTGCTTGCCCTTCGAATCCTGGGTTCAGGCGATGACGGTTTTGCCCGCCAGGTCCGCTCAGATTTGGTCGATTTTGCCGCTTCGCTCCGCCAAAGCGCCCAGGACAAGGGTTCAGCCCTGCGCGCTAAGGTCCAGGAGTACAAAGACGAGCTCGATGAATCCGCTCCCCGGCCTGCGCTCTCACAGCAGGCTCCCAAGGCCGCTACCAAGCCTACCGATGAGGTACCTAAAACACCCTACGCCCCCTAAAGAGCGACAGAGGTGAGCAGAATAAAAACTCTTTTCTCACCGCGCGCCCCGTTAGCACCCAGTTTCTTTCGCTAGTGTGGTTGAGTAGTTTTCTACTCAGCCACACCGGCTTCTTGTGAACCATCATTTTCAGGGAGGCACCCTATGTCCCGCCAGAGTAACCAGCCCTTGGCACCCGAGCCTATTAGTGGCACCCGGGGGCGTGGTCAACACCTTGCTGAGCCTCTCTACACGGATCCTCTGCGCCACCCAGAAAAGGCCTCGGCGGGGGTACGATCACGCCGCGCCTGGGTCTTACTTCTACTTACCCTGGTTCTGCCCGGTTCAGCCCAGCTCCTGACCGGGCGTAGGGTGCTGGGGCGCAGAGCACTCATCGTCACCCTGTCCATGTGGGCGCTGGTTATACTGCTGGTTGTGCTGTGGGCGGTACGCCGCACCCTGGTTCTTTCACTCTTGACAAGCGCCTGGTCTCTCATGCTGGTCACCGGCCTGCTGATTCTGCTGGCCGCAGGCTGGGTGCTGCTTCTGGTCGATACCCTATTAGCTATCCGCCCAGGCCTACTCGAAGGCCGCTCCAAGACTCTGGTAACGCTGGCAGTCATAGCCTCAATTCTGGTGACCGGTGGTGGCCTAACCTACGGCGCTTACGTCACTTGGCTAGGACGCGGGGTCCTGGGCGATATCTTTGCCGGTGGGACCCAGCTTAAAGAACAGGACGGTCGCTACAACATTCTTCTCATGGGTGGTGATGCCGGGGCCGACCGTGTGGGCCGCCGCCCCGACTCCATGACCGTTGCATCTATTGATGCCAAAACCGGCCAGGCCATCACTATCTCGGTTCCGCGTAACCTCCAGAACGCTATCTTTGAGGAAAACTCACCGCTCTGGCAGGTCTACCCCGAGGGTTTTAACTGCGGTGATGAGTGCATCCTCAATGCCCTCTACCCCACTGTCACAGCTAACTATGCTGACCTTTATCCCGGAGCTGACGATCCCGGGGCCGAGGCCACCATGGACGCTGTTTCTGGGGTTCTGGGAATTACCGTAGAGAACTATCTACTCATTGATATGTCAGGCTTCGAACAGCTCATTGATGCCTTGGGCGGTATCACTATTGATGTGGGTGGTCGTGTACCCATTGGCGGCGGCACCAATGAGATTACCGGCCTGCCCAACCCCATTGACGGCTATATTGAGCCGGGTGTTCAACACCTTGATGGTTTCCATGCGCTCTGGTATGCCCGTTCCCGTGAGGGTGCCAGTGACTACGACAGGCAGGCCCGCCAGCGCTGTGTGCAGGCCGCTATGCTCAAACAGCTTGATCCTGCCAACGTTCTCACCAAGTTTGCCGATATCACCGCTGCCGGTGAGCAGGTCATCGAGACCAATCTGCCCCAAAACGGCCTGGCGGCCCTAGGCGATGTGGCTCTTAAGTCCAAGAATTACGGCCTCATTCAGTTTGCGGCTGGCCCTCCCTACTTTGACGCTTTGTTCCCCACCTACCCCGATTTTGACCAGCTCCAGGCCGCCATCCAGCAGGTAATTACGGACTCAGCCCAGGGTATCCAGCCCACAGCGGTCTCCGCCGCCGCAGAGGCAAACGGTGTCCCTGTCATTGAAACCGTGGCCTACCGCGCCCAGCCTGTCGCTGAGCTGAGCGAGAACGGGACCTGCTCAGTACCTTAGGAGCAGAAAGCCGGTGGCTAAAGGCGGTAAGCTGGTGAGCATGAGTAATATCTTGCAGTCAGATATCTGGGCTAAGTTCCAAGAAGCAAACGGCCACCAAGTTTTCCGTGGTCAGGGTGAGGGCTGGCGGTATATGGCCACCCTGGAAGGCGGTTCAACCGGCCGCTATCTTTATGCTCCCTACGGCCCCGACGCTGACAATGAAGTAGCTTTCGATGCCGCTATTGCCGATATGAAGCACCTAGCATCTGACGCTAACTGCTGGTTTATTCGGGTTGAACCCACTAACAGCGCTATCTGGGGTGAGCCTAGTGGCCAAGCGTTCCTTGCGGCCAAGGGTTTCAAGCTCTCTCCTCGCCAGATTCAGCCGGCCCACACCCAGGTCATTGATCTGACTCAGTCAGAAGAGGACATTCTCAAGGGGATGTCAGCAACCAACCGCAACCTGCACCGAAATATCCACAAGAAGGGTGTTTCTTTCGAGAAGTCTCAGAACCCAGCAGACGTCGATATTCTGCTAGGCTACTTGGACCAGACCGCTAACCGCCTGGGCTTCAACCGCCAGCAGGACGACTACCTCAGGACGGTCGCTGAGGTGCTGATGCCCGCGGGGGCGGCCAACCTGTTCATCGCTAAGGCTGACGGAGAGCCGATCGGCGCTTCACTCTGCTACGACTCAGATGACACTCGCACCTATGCGCACGCAGCGACCTCCTTTGAGCACCGCAGGCTCACAGTAGGCAACCCGCTCCTGTCACACATTATTTTCGATGCTAAAGAGTCCGGCCTCAGCTACATGGATCTCTTTGGTATTGCCCCCACCGATGATCCCGACCACGAATGGGCTGGTTTTACCAAATTTAAGAAATCTTTTGGGGGCGCCTCAGTGTCTTTCCCCGGCACCTGGGATTTGCCCGTCTCTACTAACGGATACAGGGCCTACAAGGGTATCCGTTCAGCCCGTGAGCTTGCGGGCAAAGGCAAGAGCCTTGCTACCGAGAGAGTCCTTCCCAAGGCCAAGGGCACCTTAGCGGCTCTTGGTACCAAGCTGGGTAAGTAAATACCTAAGCTAAGACATAAAGCGCTGGCCCACCGATACTCCTATCGGTGGGCCAGCGCTTTATCTTTTATCTCAGTGGCTATTTAGCCCTGCATCAGGCTAGAGAGAACCTCTGAGTAGCGGGAGAGCTTATGTTCAGCTTCAATCAGGCGTACAGTACCTGATTTGGCGCGCATGACCAGTGACTGGGTGGTTACGGTGTCGCGGCCGTAACGTACACCGCGGAGTAGTTTGCCGTCGGTAATACCGGTTGCGGCAAAGAAGCAGTTATCGGTGGTAACCAGGTCATCGGTGGTGAGAACCGCATCGAGGTCGTGTCCGGCATCCAGTGCCTTCTGGCGCTCCGCTTCATCGGTAGGAGCCAGACGGCCCTGAATGATGCCACCGGTTGCCTTAATAGCGCAGGCCGAAACAATACCTTCGGGGGTACCACCAATACCCATCATCAGGTCCACGCCGGTGCCCTCACGGCAAGCTGCAATAGCACCAGCAACGTCACCGTCCAGGATCATGCGGGTACGCGCACCGGTGGCGCGAATATCTTCAACCAGCTTGGCATGGCGGGGACGGTCCAGCACACATACGGTCAGCTGGCTAACGCTGGTGCCCTTAGCCTTAGCAACAAGGTGCAGGTTCTGCTTGACGGGCAGGCGCAAATCAACCAGATCGGCGGCCTCAGGGCCGGTGACCAGTTTCTCCATGTAGAACACAGCGGAGGGATCAAACATGGTTCCGCTTTCGGCTACCGCGATGACCGAAAGAGCGTTATCCATGCCCAGAGCGGTAAGGCGGGTACCGTCAATCGGATCGACCGCAACATCAAAGCGGGTTCCGCTACCGTCACCCACCTGCTCGCCGTTAAAGAGCATGGGGGCCTCATCTTTTTCGCCCTCGCCAATGACAACGGTTCCGTTGAATTGAACGGTTTTCAAACGGGCACGCATGGCATCAACGGCCGCGCCATCTGCCATGTTCTTATCACCGGCACCTACCAGGGGGCCGGACGCAATGGCTGCCGCTTCTGTAGCTCTCACCAATTCGAGCGCGAGATTGCGGTCTTCCTTGCTTATTGGGGACATCTTCTCACCTTCGAGTTCTTATCAATTATTTTTAGGCGCAACACCGCACTGGGACGCTTCGCTGCGCCGTATACCTTCTAGCCTACTCGTTTCATCTCTGCCTTTCATGGCCCCACCCCGTCCGCTCCAGCTAAATCGGCTATATGACACAATGAACCTCGGTTGGCGTAGGAGCCACTTCGTATATGAGAATAGGAGACGTGACTTCATCCATGACTCCTGACCCCCAGCGCCCCACAGACTCCCAGCAGCTAGCTGGCAACGACAGCCAGCCATCAGCTACCGCACCGGAGAACGGTGATGACCGTGTCCTGCCCCAGATCACAGAAAAGCAGGCCCAGCGCATCAACGCCCCAGCGCGCAATATGGTGATTTCCATGGTGGTCATGGTTCTTCTTCTGCTACCGGTTATCTGGCTCATGCCGCAGCCCAATAAGAACCCCTACCGCCCCTCAGTAGACCTACCCCTTGTAGCCTATGAGGCCAGTGACCAGGCAGGCTACCCGGTGGCGGCTGCCCAGCAGCAGGGCTGGCACTACAACTATGCCCGCTGGGTCACCGGCCAAGCGGATGGTATCAACTATTGGTCAACCGGCCAGGTCACACCCACCAACCATTTCATTGAGCTGATTCAAGCTACCAACACCAACCCCACCTGGATAGCCCAGACCGTAGGCAATGCGGTACCGGAGGCTAGGGTCAACGTAGCATCCCTCGAATGGGAAGTCCGGTCCTTGGCTGATCCCGACCATAAATCTAAGGTGACTACTTTCTACATTGGAGAGGTCAAGGGAACCACTCTCATCTTCAAGGGAGAAGCTGAAGCCTCTGAGTTCCAGGCCCTGATTGAAGCAACAGTCAGTTATATGGACTCCCCCTCCTCGACAGTCGCGCCCACGCCCTCCAGCGGCATCCGCTAGGACACACCACAAGATAAGTGGCAGTTCATCTGCCGGGAGCGGGAAACTGCCTGCTAGGTTAGTCTTCAACAGATTGATCGCCGGAAAGAAGCCCAGCATGAGCACCAGTATTGAAACCCCCATCCAGGCTTGGGAACGCCTGGTAGAAGGCAACGCCCGTTTTGTGGCGGGTACACGCTCCCACCCCAATCAAGACGCTACTCGTAGGGCTGAACTGGTCGATGGGCAGTACCCCTTTGCCGCTATTTTCGGCTGTGGGGACTCCCGCCTGGCAGCTGAGATTATTTTCGATTTGGGTCTGGGCGATGCTTTTGTGGTTCGTACTGCCGGGCAGGTACTCGATGATGCCGTTCTAGGTTCTTTAGAATACGCAGCCGGTGAACTCAACATTCATCTCATCATGGTACTGGGGCACGATGCCTGCGGTGCAATTACGGCAACCAGGCAGGCTCTCGAATCCGGGACTATGCCACCGGGCTTTATCCGCAACCTGGTAGAGGGAATCCTGCCCTCAGTTATCTCCCCCGAACTGCCGGAAAATGCCAGTATCAGCGACATGGTAGTTGAGCACACTCGCCAAACAGCAGCCCGTATTGCCGAACAGTCCGGGATTATCCGAGAAGGTATCGAGGATGGCAGTATTGCCGTCATCGGGGTTTTTTACCATCTGGCTGATGGCAAAGCCGACCTGGTCTATTCCTCCTCCCCACTCATCACAATTTAGTGGTCTTCTCAGCTGTCATCTTCCGACTCGGATGCGACAGGCATCACGCAAACGTACTAAGCTATAGCTATGACTGAAAACACTGAATACCGCATTGAACACGACACTATGGGTGAGGTTCGCGTCCCCAAAAGCGCCCTCTACCGTGCCCAGACCCAGCGTGCCGTTGAGAATTTCCCCATCTCAGGTCAAACTCTGGAGCCCGCCCACATTCGTGCTCTAGCTCTTATCAAGAAAGCAGCTGCGAGCGCCAATGAAGAGCTCGGTGTGCTTGACTCTACCCGTGCCCAGGCTATCCGCGACGCCGCTGACCTGGTAGCTTCGGGTGCCTACGATGAGCACTTCCCCATCGATGTTTTCCAGACCGGCTCCGGTACCTCATCGAATATGAACACCAATGAGGTACTCGCCACCCTGGCTAACCGCGCCCTGTCCGGTAAAGATATTGAGGTTCACCCCAACGACCATGTGAACGCTTCTCAGTCCTCCAACGATGTCTTCCCAACCTCCGTCCACCTGGCAGCTACCGAGGCTCTGCTCAAGGATCTGGTCCCTGCGCTGGAGTACCTGGCTGAGTCACTCGAGCGTAAGGCTCTTGAGTTCAAGGACGTTGTTAAGTCCGGCCGTACTCACCTGATGGACGCTACCCCCGTGACCCTAGGCCAGGAGTTCTCCGGTTACGCAGCTCAGGTACGTTACGGTATTGAGCGTATCCATGCCTCACTCCCCCGCGTAGCTGAGGTACCCCTGGGTGGCACCGCTGTCGGTACCGGCATTAACACACCTGATGGTTTCTCCGCGCGTGTGATTGAACTCTTGGCTGAGGAAACCGGCCTGCCCCTGACCGAGGCACGCAACCACTTTGAGGCTCAGGCCAACCGTGACGGTCTGGTTGAGGCCTCTGGCCAGCTGCGCAATATCGCCTACTCTTTCATGAAGATTAATAACGATATTCGGTGGATGGGTTCGGGACCCAATACCGGTCTGGGTGAGATCCATATTCCCGACCTTCAGCCCGGCTCCTCGATTATGCCTGGTAAGGTCAATCCCGTTATCTGTGAGGCGGCCATTATGGTTGCCGCCCAGGTCATCGGTAATGACACCACTATCGCCCTGTCATCGACCAACGGTGCTTTTGAGCTGAATGTGGGTATTCCAGTCATGGCCGCTAATTTGCTCCAATCGATCCGTCTGCTGTCCAATACCTCGCGTGTGATGGCCGATAAGATGATTGACGGGCTTGAGGCAAATGTAGAGCGTGCTCGATTCCTGGCGGAGGCTTCGCCCTCCACCGTGACCCCCATGAACAAGCTCATTGGTTACGAGGCCGCTGCAAAGATCGCTAAGTACTCGGTAGCTCATAAGACTACCGTCCGCGAAGCCGTGATTGCTCTGGGCTACGTTGAGCGCGGTGAAGTCACCGAAGAACAGCTCGATCAGGCACTCGATGTCACCAAGATGCTGGGTAGTTTCTAACCTCCCCCCGCTAGCTAAGAGCAAAGCCCCGGCGCCCTTGTATGGGCCGGGGCTTTGGCTGTCTTAGGGGTGGGAGAGAAGGTCGAAGCGGGCGCCCTGACGGTGCTTGAGGGCCGCGTCGATGCGGTCTAACATGCGCGGGCTACAGAACTGGGTGAGGTCTTCTAGCGGCACCCAACGTACCTCGCTTGATTCTTCGTCGTTGACGGTGGCTTCTCCTGACACATAGCGGCAATAGAAAGTGTGGTCCAGAAACTGGCAGCGATCCCCATTACCAAAGGTCATAGACGGGTCCGCTTTGACCTGCCCCAGGGCAACCACCTCAATCACCACGTTCGCCTCTTCCTGGGCTTCGCGTAGGCAGGTCAGGGCGGGGCTTTCCCCGGGGTCAACGATGCCGGTCACCGGAGTCCACTGACCGTTATCACTGCGGCGTACCAGGAGGATATCGCCATTCTCACGCTGGATAACCGCGGTAGCACCCGATAGCCACAGGAGCTCGTGGCCGACTTTGCTACGGAGCTGGGTGATGAAGTCTGGGGTAGGCATGGGGTCTCCTTTCAGGGAGCGACCGGGACGGGAGCACATTAGGTAGCGGGGAATAGCAAGGCAATGGTGGTGCCTAAGAGCATGAAAGGGCCAAAGGCTATATGGGTTCTGGCCTGTGCTCTGCCAGTGAGTATCAGTGCCAGGGAGTAGAGGCCGCCCAGGAGGAAGATGAGCAGGTTGCCCCAGAGCAGGTTAAGCGGGGAGAAGTAGCCCAGGAGCAGACCCAAGACACCGGCAAGCTTGATGTCGCCCAAGCCGAGGGCCCCGCCAGAAGCAAGGCGCATCACCCAGTAGAAGCCCCCCATGATCACCCCGGAGTAAGCAGTCTGGCGGGCAGTCTCAAAGCTATCGGGGGCTGTCAGCAGGGTAACCCCGAGTAGAGGTAGGCCGACTAGCGCGTACATGGGCAGAACAATCCGGTCAGGCAGGCGGTGCTCCCGCGCATCGATAATCCACAGGCGAGTGGCACAGAGAAGGTAGTAACCGGCCACCCACCCCATCAGGAGGGCCGCTAAGCCTGACTGCCAGCTACCTGCCAGAGCATCGGCTAGCAACTGATAAAGCTCGTGCACCATATTCGATTAAGAGCCGAAACGGCGTTGACGCTGGGCGTAGTCACGCAGGGCCCGCACGAAATCTACCCTGCGGAAATCGGGCCATAGGGCCTCACAGAAATAGAACTCAGAGTAAGCCGACTGCCAGGTCATAAAACCGGAAAGTCGTTGTTCCCCCGATGTGCGGATCAGCAGGTCCGGGTCAGGCATGCCGCTGGTATACAGGTGGCGGGAGATATCTTCAATGGTGACCTTCTCGGAAAGCTCTTCAAGGCTGGCACCCTGCTCGGCTGCTTCACGGAGCAGGCTCCGCACCGCGTCGGTAATCTCCTGACGACCGCCGTACCCGACGGCGATATTTACCTGAAGCCCGCACAGCGAGGCGGTCTGGTTCTCTCCCTCTTCAAGAGTGGAACGTAGACTCTCGGGGAGAGAATCGAGACGGCCCACAGCCTTAATCCGCGCAATTTGAGCGGCAGCAAGTTTTTGCGCGAATCCCTCGATGACCTCTACCAAATCATTAAGCTCTTCGCTGCTACGTTTTAAGTTCTCGGTAGAAAGCATGTAGAGAGTCACCATAGGAATCTTAAGCTCGGTACACCAGCCAAGAAACTCAATGATGCGGGCGGCACCGGCTTCATGACCGTGCTTGGTACTCTCCCCCAAGAGAGCTGCCCAGCGGCGGTTGCCGTCAACCAGCACACCAATGTGCTGGGGTAGCTTTGAGCCAGGAATCCCTGCTGTTAGCGACCGCTCATAGACCGTATAAAGAGGTTGCGGTAACTTCATGTAAGGCTCCTGAAAAGACGGTGCATGGTGAGTTCTACCCTGCTCATTCTACCCTGTCGCACATCGGCTGACCCCACCAGTACAAACCTAGCTTGAAGATCCGCATTCTATTTCTGGCAGGTAACAAACCAAGCCGGCTTAACCTGCCATACTGAGTATATGGATTCAGATGTTGGCAATCCCCAGACCGGTGGAACCGAAGCATTAGAGAATACGTATCGAGAACCTCAAGTCACCCAGGTCCAAGAAGAAATCATGGACTTCTACCGTACCCACGGTAAACCGCTCCTGCGCGGTTGGATTCACGCTGGCTTTACCCCTATCGCCTTTGTCGCCGGAATTATTCTGATTCTTCTCTCTGGCGGTGGCACCCTGGGCGTAGCCTGCGCAATTTTTGCATTCACCGGGGTTCTGCTCTTTGGTGCCTCGGGAATCTACCACCGGGGCTACTGGTCCGCCGGCCCGCGTATGGTGCTCAAACGGCTTGACCACGCCAATATCACCCTCCTGATTGCGGGCACCTACACCCCCATTGCTCTCACCTTGCTGACAGGCACCCAGCGCTCCGTTCTGCTCTGGGTTATCTGGGGCTGCGCGCTTTCAGTATCCCTCTTCAGAATCTTTTGGACGGGGGCACCCCGCTGGCTCTACACCCCGATCTACGTCATCATGGGCCTAATCGCTGTCTTCTTCCTGGGTGACTTCTGGCAGGTCTCCCCCACGGCCACCGTCCTCATTGCTACCGGTGGGCTCACCTACATTGTGGGGGCAGGCTTCTACGCCACCAAAAAACCGGCCCTACTGCCCCAGGTGTTTGGGTTCCATGAGCTCTTCCATGTATTCACCGTGCTGGGTTTTATCCAGCACTACATTGCAGTTCTTATCAGCCTATTGCACTAGCTAGCCTAGGGAGCCAGTTGTACGCATCCCCCGGTATAGCACGGGGCGGCACCCGGCATGGGGTACCGCCTCCCACAGGAGCGATAAAGCTATCAGACCGTTTTCCTAGTGCGGGCGTCGTAGATGATCCTGAGCAACAACAGCCTCATCACGAACTGTCGGAACAACCTGGCCCTGCTGCCCAGCAGCGGCTGCCTCCGCCGCAGCACGTTCCTCAGCTTCACGCGCAATAGCGTACTCACTGCGGTACCGCAGGCGCCGGGCACGGCGCGTCAAATCAAGACCCAACAAGATAATGGCAAGAGCCATAATAGAAGTCACGATAAAGCCAATAATGCCGGGTGAGCCCCTAAAAGAACCGTCCGGGTTCACCGTTGTAATAACGGTGGGGGTAGCCTCAGCGGCGAGGAGAATAAAGGGAGTCAGTGCTGACACGGTGATGATGTCCTCCGTTGAGGGGTTAAAAGCGGGCACGGCCGGTAGGACCGTAAACCATTCTACGCGCCCAGGTTGCCCCAAGCGATGACAGCTAGGTAAGGCACTTAGCTTGCAGTGAAGTCGATACCAGCCGCAAAACAGGTTTCGGGTAACTCGGTGCCCACCCGGGAATGAGCCAGCACATAGTCCTCAAAAGGCCAAATCTTCCGCTGAATCTCGGGCGATACCACAAAAAATATGGAGTCCGGCGCCACCTGGGAACGATGAGCCAGCAGAGCCTGATCACGCTTTTCAAAAAAGTCAGCACAGTTAATGCGGGTAGTAGTCTGGTGCCGGGATATCGGAGGCCGGTGCCCCTCAGCGTCCTCTTCCAAGGACATTGCAATCCACTGGGCAAAAGGAGACTCAAGACCCTCAGCCTCAAGATAGCTGTTAAAAGCCTTCATACGGTCCAGGCTAAAAGCGCGGTCATAGTAAATCTTAGAAACCTGCCAAGGTTGACCGGTCCCGGGGTAAGCACCGGGCTCCCCCGCCTTCTGGAAAGCCTCCATCGACACCCGGTGGGTCATGATGTGGTCCGGGTGCGGGTAACCACCTATCTCGTCATAGGTCAGAATAAGGTGGGGCTTGAAGTCCCTTACCAACCGGATCAAAGGAGCCGCAGCCTGCTCCAGCGGCAGGCTGGCAAAAGAGCCAAAGGGAAGCGGGGGCAAGGGATCACCTTGGGGAAGCCCTGAATCGACAAAACCAATCCAGCGGTGCTCAATCCCTAAGACCTCAGCGGCCTGCTTCATCTCAGCACGGCGAACACCCGCCAAATCACGGTGAGCAAGAGGGTTGCTCTCTACCTCAGCGTTCAGGATATCTCCGCGCTCGCCACCGGTCATCGATGCAACCATCACACGGGCACCACGAGCTACATAAGCTGCCATACTTGCGGCTCCCTTTGACGATTCATCGTCAGGGTGGGCGTGGACAGCCAGAATACGCAGGCCGGTGTAATCATCCTTCAGGGGAGCCACCAGGGCCGGGTCATAGGCTGGGGTAGATATTTCTGCTACGGTCATACGATAACTCTCTTAGGCAAGGTGACAGGCCGGTGTTTGGGGTATCGTAAGGAGTGCTACCCACTCGAACACACTGGTCAATTCTACCTGCCAGAAACCCGAAGATAGCACCCCATGTTACCCCGTATGAAAGGCCCGGCCATGGCCGCCACCAAGCTCCAAGACCGCTACGGTACAGCCCGCCAGCGAAAGCCCTTACCCAAGGGCTTTTGGTACATGCTCAGCCTCACAGCGGCTGTCATCGGTGGGGCTTTCGTTCTGTGGGTACAGCTCGATTCCAACGACCAGCCAACGGCCCGTGATGTGGGGTTCACCCTGACTAGTTCCGATGAGGTCAAGCTAACCTTTGAGGTCAGCAAACACCCCGAGGACACCGCCATCTGCGCCGTCAAAGCGCTCAACTCAGCGGGCGCGCCCGTAGGTTGGAAAGAAGTAGCAGTGGGCCCCTACACGGACCAGAACGGCAACGGCATTTCGGTTCAAACCGTACAGCTGCGGGTACTGGGCGAAGCTACCACCACGACCGTTGACAGTTGCTGGAAAGCCCCCTAACCGTCCGCTATCTCGTCTCAAGTTGAGGCGCGGCCACCGTCTATGGGTAGACTAGGCACGAAAACCTTGAAAGAGTACAAGCTATCGCTCTGTCTCTTTCTCAGATTCAGCCGGTGCAAGAGAATCTAACACCGCACCGATTACAAGGAGTAATAATGACAGAACGCGAAGGCGCTTGGCTCACTCCCGAAGCCTACGACAAGCTCAAGGCTGAGCTAGAGCACCTCTCTGGACCCTACCGCCAGGAAATCATCGACCGTATCTCTGCGGCCCGTGATGAGGGCGACCTCAAAGAAAACGGCGGCTACCACGCCGCTCGCGAAGAGCAGGGTAAGAATGAGGGCCGCATCAAACAGCTCCAGCAACTGCTTGAAAATGCCCAGGTGTCAGATAAGCCTGCAGCCGATGACGGCATTGTCACCCCCGGCATGGTCGTTGAAGCCAAGATCGGCGGCAAGACTATGACCTTCCTGCTGGGATCCCGCGAAGTCGCTGATACCCTGGTCGATGGTAGCGACCTGCAGGTCTTCTCTGAGAAGTCCCCCATGGGCGCCGCCATCAACGGGCACAAGGTTGGTGAAGAGCTCTCCTACGAGGCCCCGAACGGTAAGCAGATTCCTGTTACCATCGTCTCCGCTAAACCCTTCCAGGGATAGTAGCCAGCCATGAGGCAAAATAAAAGCCCGGGTGCTTCTCTTCTTGAAGGGAAGCACCCGGGCTTTTGAGGATCTATGCTGCTTCTGCAGTCCTTGCAGGCTACGGCAGGGTCTGACCCTTGGCTTAGTAGACCACAATCGGCTGATAGCCGGCGGCCTCTAGTGCCGCAATTACTTCTTTGCAGTGCTCAGCGCCCTTGGTCTCCATATCAATGGTGATGGACACATCGCCCATCGACAGGGCACCGCCCACACGGGTGTGGTCCACACCGGTCACATTGGCATCGCGCTCAGAAATGATGCGCGAGATAGTGGTGAGCTCACCGGGGCGGTCATTGAGCATCATCTTGATAGTCATGTAACGCCCAGCGGCTGACAGGCCTCGCTGAATCACCTTAAGCATGAGCATGGGGTCGATATTGCCGCCCGAAAGAACACAGACGGTAGTGCCCAGGTCACCGTATTTTTCTTTCAGGCTCCCGCTTATCAGAGCGGCAACCGATACAGAACCGGCAGGCTCAACAACTAATTTGTTGCGTTCCATCAGGAAGATAAGGGCACGGGCGATTTCGTCCTCAGATACCGTATGAACATCGTCCACCAGGGTTTTAATGATGGTGAAGGGGAGCTGACCGGGCCGGCCTACCGCAATACCGTCAGCGATAGTTGATACCTTTTTGAGGGGCACCAGAGCATCGGCAGCTAGTGAGGGTGGGTAGGCTGCAGCATGTTCAGCCTGCAAGCCGATAATGCGAATCTTTTTGCCGAGCTGTTTTTCTTTTTCACGCACAGCAATAGACAGGCCAGCCAGCAGGCCACCACCGCCAACACCTACCAGGATAGTGTCGACATCAGGAACCTGCTCCAGAATTTCAAGGCCCAAGGTACCCTGCCCCGCGATAATATCCTCATTATCGAAAGGATGAACAAAAACAGCACCCGTTTCCTCAGCGAAACGTTTGGCCTCAGCCAGCGCCTCATCAACATTAACGCCGTGCAGGATAACCTCTGCCCCGTGGCTGCGGGTAGCAGCAACCTTGGGCAGTGCAGCGCCCTGCGGCATGTAGATTCGGGCAGAGATCCCCAGGCGAGAGGCTGCAAGGGCTACGCCCTGGGCGTGGTTTCCAGCCGAGGCAGCGACCACTCCAAGGGCCTTTTCAGCCTGAGTCAGTTTAGCCATGCGCACATAGGCACCGCGTACCTTGAAGGACCCCGATCGTTGTAGATTCTCACATTTGAGAAACACCTCGGAACCTATCTGTTCACTGAGGGCACGGGAGTGAGCAACCGGGGTGCGTTCAATAACACCCTTGAGTAGTTGGGTTGCTTCTTCGATCTTATCTATGCTTACGTGGAGCTTTTCAGCTGCGGTATCTTGCACGGCTGTACCCTTTATTTGGTAGCTTCTTGGTGATTCATGGGACCTGTATCTGCTCTAGCTGTCGCAGCTTCTTCTGCCTTGAACTCGCCTTCTTTTTCTTTAATACGGTTGAGGCGTTCCTTGACCTTTTCGGCAATAACTTTTCGCTCTAACCGTTTTTGCTCGTGAGGATAGAGGAACTCGCTTTCTCGAATATAGGGGTCTTTCTCCCACTCTCGTCCCGCAAGGTAACGAATCACCGTGTTGGTAACTGCCAGGATGGGTACAGCGAAGAGAGCGCCAATGACGCCGTAAAGCATGGATCCTGCCAGTACCGCGATGACCACGGCCAGCGGGTGCAGTGATA
Source organism: Rothia sp. P4278 (assembly GCF_048512945.1). Lineage (NCBI taxonomy): Bacteria > Bacillati > Actinomycetota > Actinomycetes > Micrococcales > Micrococcaceae > Rothia > Rothia sp. P4278. The sequence continues at coordinate 116,239 of NZ_JBLXXU010000004.1, read as the reverse complement.
CAGCCTTACCCATGACCAGAGGCTGGAGAATATTAGATTCAATCTGCTGGACCAGCAGGACCATAAGGAGCATCACCAGAGCATTAACGGGGCCGTTGGCTACCAGGGCCAGCAAAACTGCAATAGCTCCGGTAAGTAAGGCACCGATAACCGGGATAAAGGAACCCAAGAAGACCAAGACGCCCAGGGGCACTGCCAGCGGGACGCCCAAGAAGAAAGCAGAGAGACCGATTCCCACCGCATCCACAGCCGCTACAAAAACCTGCACCCGCACATAAGACACTAGGGATCTCCAGCCCTGGCGACCGGCCCCGTTGACTGCCCGACGGGCCTCGCGCGGAAAGAGCTTGACGATAAACAGCCAGATTTTTTCCCCCTCTAAGAGGAAGAAGATCAGCGTAAAGAGGACGATCACCATACCGGTTCCAATATCGGCTGCAGTAGAGCTGACACTGGCTACTCCGCTAAGAATGCTCGAGGTGTTGTTTTGCAAGGTCGCTAGGAGCTGGCTGATATATTCATTGACCTTATCTGCCCCCAGATCAATGGGTAGGTTGTAAAGCAGGGCTAGGAGCTGGTTCCAGCCCTCTATGACTTGGTCAGAGAGAGACGAAAAACCTACGGTTAGTTGTTGCCCCACCATGGCTAGAAGCCCAATGACCAGGGCGATCAGACCAATTTCGGTAATAGCTGTTGCTAACCCGTTTGAAACTCTGTATCGGCGCAGGAAGTAAACCACAGGTGATACTAATCCCGCCAAGAGAGCTGCAATCATCACAGAAATAATGATGAGCGATACTTTGGCTAGCGCCCAGTAGAGGGTTGCGGCTGCAATGGCTATAATCATCAGCCTCCAGGCCCATGCCGAAGCAATGCGTAAGGCAAAGGGAAGCTGCTGACTGACAGCAGAGCTAGATCGAGATGATGGGGAGGTGTCGTTACTCATGCTGTCCATCTTCCCATGTTTTGAGTACCTGTGGCACCGACTAACCCATGTCGTTTCTCTGAGAGTGACTAAGCTCGCTCACACTGGGTACAAATAGCTGCTTGAAGGCTCAGGAGCGCCCCTGCCCTAGGTTGCTCTCAGGCCCTTGGAGATAGGAAGGGCAGAAGCCGGTTTCCCAGCTTCTGCCCTTCCCTATATTGGTTGTCTTACCCTTAGTCAGCCATGGAGCGAATGTAGTAAATAACGCGGAGAATCTCGATGTAAAGCCAGACCAGTGATACCACTAGGCCGAAAGCGATACGCCAAGATTCGCGCTCGGGCAGACCTGACTTGATAGCTTCACTTGCGTGGGTGAAATCAAGCAGTAGGGAGTAGGTTGCCAGCAATACAGCGAAAAGACCGATAATCAGTCCCAGAGGAATACCCATAACTTCAACGCTCCGAGCATTGAAATCAAAGAACATCGAGGTCACAAGATTGACCAGGCAGAAAACGGTGTAAGAGATAGCTGCGACCATGAAAAAGCGGGTCAGCTTAGCAGTGGCACGAATTTTGCCAGAGGAGAAGAGCGCCAGAATGGTCCCGAAGACGATGACGGTTGCCAGAACCGCCTGAATAACGATGCCAGGGTAGGAAGCCTCGAAGAAGAGTGAGAGGCCACCGACCAGGAAGCCTTCCATGACCGAGTAGGTCATGACCAGAGCAGGCGAAACCTGCTTCTTGAGGGCGTTGACGAAGCCCAGAACCAAACCGCCAACCAGACCGACAAACATCAGAATGGGGAACTGCCAGGCAATAACTGCGGCCACAAGGACCAGACCAAAGTTGAGGCCGGTCTTGACGATGATGTCGTTGATGGTAATACGATTAGTGTCTACTGGGGTTGCGGCAGGCGCGGTGTACATCTGGTTGAGCTGCTCAGCAGATACGGGCTGGCCGTAGGGAGCCTGCTGGCCGTAGGGGGCCTGCTGGCCATAAGGGTTCGATGCGGTGGTGGTTCCGCCGGCACCGAACTGCCCGAAGCGGGGATCCCCCTGAGGCTTAGTCATGTTGTTAATGAGTGGGTTTCCAGCCACGCTATGTTCTCCTCGCTGTGATACTGAGTTCACGTAAATATCTTGTTCACCAGCCTAGCTGATAGAACATCTTTTTTCTGCCCTTTTTTCTCAGGGCGTGATAAGGGAACTCAGTTCTACCCTGCCGAGGTCAGCTCCCCCTCAATAAAGTTCAAGACAGCGCCTTCCTTATGAGAGCCGATCTGCAGGCTGGCCTCGTCTAAGAGAACCGGATCGCTATTTGCCATTGCAAGTGCCCGGCCCGCGTAGCGGAACATTTCAAGATCATTGCCGCTATCACCAAAAGCCGTTGTCTGCTGCCCAGGTACCCCCAGGTGGTTAGCCAGCCACTCTAGCCCGTGCCCCTTGTGATGGCCCTCAAGAATCAGGTCAATAGCCCCAAAACCGCTTGAGGTCGCTACGATACCTTCAGGTAGAGCTTCTTGAACCATTGCCAGGGTTTCATAAGCATCCTCTTGCCCGGAGCTTGTCAGCGCCAACTTCACTACGGTATCAGCAAGCTGACTCCGATCTGTCAGAAGCTGAGCATTGGGGTAGAAAAGTCGCAGGGCACTGAGCGGGTTGCTCTCGTCAAGGTCTGGCACCTGAATACCCTTGGCCTTAATCTGGGCAAGGATCAGGCTTGCGATGGGCTCAAGCCGCTCCTGGGGGACATAAGATCCGTTTCGGCAGGAGATAACAAGACCGAACTGGGGGTGGGCTTGGAGTGCCTTCAGCGTCTGCTCAACCAATTCCGGGCTAAAACTCCAGAGCGCTAGGTCCTTCCCCTGATTGTGGATAATGGCACCATTCTCAGCGATGTAGTAGAGGTTGGAGTGGTGCTCATGTCCAGCCATGTACTGCTGGATCTTGGGCATCTGGTTGCCGGTAGCAATAGCCAGGTAGGAGCCTTGCTCCGCCAGCAGATTCATGACCCGGTCGAACTGAGCATGGTCATAGGTTTTATCTTCTGCAAGCAGCGTCCCATCAAGGTCTACAGCGTACAGGTGGGGGGCTTTCGCTTCCTTGTCATTCACCACAGGTTTTTCTCCTCGCTCACGGGTTAGCGGCTTGTCTTGACCAGGGGACCAAAGCGCTTTTGAACAAACAGCACAGCCAGAGCCCCTATGTCTGCTTGACCTTATTCTGCCAAAAGCAAGTATATAGGCCCCGCTAGAAAGAAGATCAGGGAGATCGTCCCCGGCTCTTTAGCCTGATCACCAAGGATGGACTTCCATCTAGGCCCTCTAGGCGGCTACACTTATATAAGTTTTGATGCCACCGGATTACCAGAAATAAGATTTTCAGAGGGCATCAGACGCCCTCCCATTAGATTTAAGGTGCCCGTCCAAGTTTGGTATTCATAGGCCAGTACTTCTAACTGCTTCCTCCGCATTTTAGCTAGCTTGAAGCATCCCATTACCCTTCTGCTCCATGACACTACGAGCTTGAAATGCTCAAAACCCAAAGGAATTTCTGTGAAAAGAACCCTGGCAACATCGCTGATTATCGCATCATCTATGCTCTTGAGTGCCTGCCATAATGAACCTGAAGCGCAACCTGCGCCCAGCCACATCAGCCAGGACGTCGTCCAAGAAGATGAGGGGCAGGAGGAGCCAGATCTTTACGCCCAATACGCAATCAAGGACGGTCAGATATCTTCTACTAACCTGGTTGGACAGGACGGTGCTGTCGATCGAGAGGACAAGATCATCTGGGAAAAAATCATACAAATCATCCCCCCGCAGTACCTATCGATGATTAGCACATACGAGGTAGTGACCGACGGTAAAGATGGGGTTCTTGCCTCGGTTAATCTCAACGAGGACCTGACAACCTGGACTATCTCCGTTGATCTGGACGACACTCTAAATAAGAACCAGCAGCTAACACCCTCCAGTACGGTTACTATCATCCACGAAATGGCACACATTATTGCCCTGAACAGTCAACAGATGAGTTCAGAAGAGAATCAAGATACTGCCCATGCCGTTCAAGAGGGAACCTTAAAAAAAGACTCCTACCTTAGTGCTTTTTACGATAAATTCTGGAAGGACCATCCCGGTATCAGCCAGAAAGATTCGGGCATAGGTGCGAATCGTATTGATTCTTACCAGGGTTCTTTTGACCAGCGCCCCGATGACTTCATCACTGAGTATGCTGCTGAGAATCCGGTTGAGGATCTTGCAGAATCATTTGCTTATTTTGTTGTTTTGGATAGGCCAGAGGACGACAGTCTCAAGTCACAAAAACTTTCATTTTTCTATAACTATCCAGAGCTTGTTAAAGTCAGGGACGACATCAGAGCCAAAAACGACCTGACGCAAATGGCTGGAGAGCTAGCCGAGCTAAAATCAGGTCACCGGCTCTGAGATTGCAGTATCCCTTACTGTTTGCTGATAGCACCCCCTGTGGCATGGCACCAGGGGGCTGTTCGGGGATGTGCTTGAGCTGAACTACACCCCGGAGGAGGGCGATTGGTTGAGAAGGCCGCTACCTCCCGAGTTGTAAGCCAATGGGTTAACACGGCGACTAAAGTAGGCTGATAGGCATCTCGGGGGAAAACTATATATAGACAAGGTTCTGCTTGGGAACATGAAAAGACACGGAAGAAAGCTCCCGTGTCCTTTTACAGATCGTAATATCGTTTCTTAAATAAATCCCGATGCGCAGAATCAACCTCTAGATCACGATATTTTTCCTCTAGATAACCTGCTTTAACCATATCTTTAGTCTGCTCAGACCTTTCCCGAATCTCAGCACGAGACAGACCTGGCTTCCACGGCTTAGACAAGAAACCCACAACTCCAAAAACAATAAAGAACACAAGCGCACACACAAGACCAGCCACTGCCTCATGAGAGATCAGAAAGGCCCCCGATCCCGCCAAACAAGGGAGCACTAGAAACTCAGGTAAAGCATAGCCCCATCCACCCGGGTCACCGTGAGACGCCTTGATAATAAAGGGACGTTGCAACAGCACCACAATCAGCTCACCCCCAAGGACCACAGCACTGATAAAGACAACGAGGCTTTGACCCCCAAAATCAAGTGCCGGGAAGAGGAATGAGAGTAACCAGTAGATAAGGCCTGCCAGGAAAGCCAGAAGAGCACTGGTCATCAGGTGCCCTAGATAGGCTGCGGACAAAGAAACGTATTCTGGGTGATTCTGATCGTATGCCTGGTTAGATGTCATGAGTACTGCTCCCCTTGATTTGAGAAACACGTGGAGGGATATCTGTGATTGTATCCCTCCACTGTTGAGAATAGTTGAGATACTGTCCGTGAGGGCGTCACTGCATCCTAATATTTCTTGAAGAACGCCTGCTAAGTAGTCACCGATTTTCGCTGCGGTGGTAACGGTTCGAGCAGCACGCCAGCTACCTCAAGAGTTGCGGTTTCACCGGTAGGCAATTCATCAGCAGTCCATATTGATAGGATGCCAGCCCCCCCCAAAAAAAACTACCCTCATGCAAAAACATTCAACCGCCAAGGATAACCAGCCCCGCCCAACAATACCCCTCCCTTGAACCCCAAGGAGAATCCTTTACTCCTGCGGCAGATGAAGATGCCCCGGAGCTAAATCCAGGGCATCCAACATACACGGCTACTTCCTATATATTCAATATATTCCCGACTGGGCACCAAGAACAGAGGCCACTAGAAAAGCAAACGGTATAGCGAAAACAGCTAGGATTGCGCTTAAAACAGCCATTTTTCTATCCCCCCCAAAGGCAAACAGGAAGAACGATAGAACAAAAAGAGAAGTAAGAGAAACTACCGTGACAAAGGTCTGAAGAGGGGTTTCGGTTCCCATCAACAAAAGATCTATATACCAAACAACTGCGGGGGCCAAAACTATGAACCCCAGACGCGAAAGCATCTTTTCTTTATTTTTCACTGTTCACTCTCAGTCTCAGTCTCAATCTCAGTGTCAATAGCTGCAGGAGACAAGAAAAACGCCCCGTTGGGCTTCAAACCAAACGGAGCGTCCTAGCAGGTGGTGCCCCCACTGGGACTCGAACCCAGAACACAAGGATTTTAAGTCCTCTGCCTCTGCCAATTGGGCTATGGGGGCTAGGGCGGTGCCAGCTCGGCGCTTAAGCCGGGCTGGCACATTCTTCGCCTCTACATTTATACCAGAAAAGTCTTTAGAGCTTGGCCTTAGACTTCTCGGGGGCGGTACCGGTCGCCTGCTGGAAAGCCCGGCGGGGTGAGCGCTGGTGACGGATTGATGAGGTGTCACGGCCAAAGACCTGGTTGAGCGCCCAGGTAGTCATGACACGAGCGGTACGCTCAGTAGTAGGGATAGCCAGGCCGTGGTAGCCACGGTGCATAATCCAGGCCAGAGGACCGCCGATGGTCTTACCCTTGATATTAGCAACACCCTTCCACAGGCCTAGACCGGCAACAACGCCAATAGTCTCGTGGTAGTAGTCGGTCAGGGCTTCGCCACGGCGCTTAGCCAGCAGGTTCTCTGCCAGCTTGAGAGCCTGGCGTGAAGCGTGCTGAGCGTTAGGCACGCAGAAGCCACCAACCCCGCCACCGGAGAGATCGGGGACAGCGGCATTATCGCCAGCGGCCCAAGCATCTTCAATCACGCCGTCCTCGCCAGCAACACGCAGGTCAGCCTGAACACGAACGCGGCCGCGCTCGTCAACGGGGAAGTCAGTTTCCTTGAGCATGGGGGAAGCAGCAACACCGGCAGTCCAAATCAAGGTGTCGGTGTCGAGCTCACCAGCGGGTGACTTATCGCCCATATTGATGAGCTTGAGGTGGCCGTCGGTTGCATCGGACAATGAGGTGTTTAGCAGAACCTCGATGCCGCGGGCACGCAGTTCAGCAACAACTTTCTCGGCGCGGTCTGCGGGGACCTCGGGCATGATGCGGGGGGCCGCTTCGACCATCACAAAACGCAGGTCAGAAACCCGCAGGCGCTCGTTACGGTTAACTGCCTCGCGGGCCATGTCTTCGAGCTCAGAGATGGTTTCCACACCGGCAAAGCCACCGCCGACGATGACGAAGGTAAGTGCACGACGGCGTTCGTCCTCATCGGTGGTCAGCGAAGCGATTTCGATGCGTTCCAGAACCCAGTTACGTACAGAGACAGCTTCTTCAACGGTCTTCATACCAATAGCAACCTCGGCCAGGCCGGGGATGGGGAAAGCACGGGTTACAGCACCGGCACCCAGGACGATTTCATCGTAGGTCAGCTCAAAAGGCTCACCGGCGTTGATGGGTTCGATGGTTGCGGTCTTGGAGGCATGGTTAATCGACAGCACGCGGCCACCGATAATTTCTGAATCGCGCAAGTGCTGACGAAGCGGAACGGTCGCATTACGGCCTTCCATGGAACCAGCGGCAACCTCGGGGAGGAAGGGCTGGTAGGTCATGTAAGGGTTGGGATCAACGATGGTGACAACACCACCGGATTCTTTGATAACCTTCTGAATCTTCTTTGCCACGGTGAAACCGACGTAGCCGCCGCCGACAATGAGAACGCGGGGGCGATCCTGTGCAATCTTGTTGAATGCCATTCGTGTTTAACTTCCTGTTGATGTGTTGCCGGTACTCCGGCAAAAAGTCTCCATGCTTATCTTGCCACTTTTAACTGCATAAATATAGTTTTTTCCCCAGCATGTGATGGGCAGAGCGGTCTGAAGGGCCTTGCAGGGAATAAGACCGGGGCTAGGTTCTCTGCTTCCGCTCCCCTAGCGTCGCCGGTTACGCCGTAGGATCCCGGTAAGTTGATGAATACTGCCCAGGGTAATAATTCCTAGCCAGAAAGCGAAAGCAGCTAGCACGATAAAGGGTAGAACCCCTGAGTCTTCCACTGGCCGGGAAGGAACGGGGGCCGCAAGCGGGCTAATGCTCTCGCCCACCTTGTGCAGAGGTGTTTGGCTGGGGCTGGGATCAGCGGTAGAACTGGCCGCGTTCTTTCGGTGAACCCTGATCCAGTCCTTCATGGAGCCTAAGGGGTTGGTCTGGGTATCATCCGGGGTATCGGCTGCCAGGGCTTTGGCGGGGTTGATAATGCCGTAACCGTAGAGCACGTCTCTCCCGGGTGCCCCCTCATCATCTGCCGACGAGATAATCCGTTCAATGACCTGATGGGCGGTGAGGTCCGGGTATTTCTCCATGATGAGGGCGGCCAACCCGGTCACCAGCGGTGCCGAGGCGCTGGTTCCAGACCAGGTAGCGTACTTGTTACCCGGGATAGCACCAACCATTGACTCACTCGGTGCGGACACGGCAATGGAGATACCCTGGGAGGAAGAAGACCAGGAATCCTGACGGTTGGTATCAACACCACCTACGGTGAGCACACCGGGCATGGTCGCTGGTGCCCCAACCTGGGTGATCCCAGCACCCCGGTTCCCCGCAGAAGCAATCACCAGAACCCCTTTTTCTTCGGCGTAAGCAAAGGCAGAATCCCAAGATTCCGGCCACGAGGTGTCGTTGGACCCTACGGAGAGGTTGATAATGTCGGCCCCCTTGTCCACCGCGTAGCGGACGGCATCAGGTATCTGCTCGTTGATGGAAGGGCTACCGGCAACGCTGGTTCCCAGTTCAAGAGAAATCGGCAGAATGGTGGCATCGGGTGCGACCCCTATCACGCCAGCAGGTTTGCCCGGCTGACCGGGGTTAACCGATGTTGAGCCGTCGCTGTGGCCGTGGCCAGCAATCATCGAAGCGACCAGGGTACCGTGCTCAGGCTCAAGGCCCAGGCCTTTCCACCCCTTAGAAGAACTGCTCACGCCCGAGGCATCGTAGCCATCAATGACGTTATTCACGAGGTCCTGGTGGGTTCCATCCACACCCGTATCAATGACGGCAACAGTGATTCCTTTGCCTGTGGTTTGCTTCCACAAGCCGGTGATACCGTACTGGGTCAGCCAGTACTCGCGGCTACGAATAGAATCACCCCGGGGAGATGTCGATGCTGAGGGGCTAGCCTGAGGGTCCGCTGAAAGGCTCGGGCTGGCAGTTACTGCCTGCGCGGTGGGGGCTAGGCCCAGGGCACCGCTACAGGCTACAAAAGTAGCGCAGAGCAGGGCTAGGCCTTTTCGCAAACGCTGGTGGGCCATTGGTTCCTCTAGAGCCCCGCGCGAGATGCTACTGACAGGGCAAGGCCATCCAGAATATCCTTTTCAGAGGCCAGGGCACTGGTGACGGCGCCCCCTGTCATGGCCGAAACTCGCTCTACAATGCGCGCCCAAATCACTGAGCCAGCGGGAATCACATCGACCCGCCCATCGTGCATGTACCCCAGCTTAGAGCGCTGGGCGCTAGTCATAGCCACCATGTCAGCAGCCGCCTTGCTGATGTCCTTGATGCAGATATCAGCCCGGTCGATACGGGCAGGGTCATAGCTCTCCAGGCCTAAGGCGTGAGCCGCAACCGTTGTCACGGTACCGGCCACACCGACAATGCGCTGGGTAGCGGAAAGGTCAACAGTACCCAAGGCGGTAGCAAGAGCTTTATCGGTATCGGCAATAACCCGAGCCACCTGCGAGACATTGGGCGGGTCAGAGCTAATGTGCCGCTCGGTCAGCCGCACGCAACCGATATCAACGGAACGAGCCGCAAGAACACCCTTCTGATTACCCAAAACGAACTCGGTGGAGCCACCGCCCAGGTCAACCACCAGAGTTGTTTCACCGGTGTTGCCTACCGATGACAGGGCACCCGCAAAGGACAGCTCAGCTTCTTCGGTCCCGGTTATTACCTCGGGCTCAATCCCCAGAATGTCCTGGATACCGCGGGTAAAAATATCGCGGTTACCGGCATCGCGGGTGGCGCTGGTCGCGGCAAAACGCACCTGCTTGACCCCGTACTCTTTCAGGAGCGCCGCATAGTCGCGGGTTGCCGCGAAGGTACGTTCCAGGGATTCCTTAGCCAGCCAGCCGGTCGCATCCACGCCCTTGCCCAAGCGCACAATTTTCATCTGCCGCTCTAAGTCTTTGAGCTGGATACCATTGTCGGTGGGCTGGGCTTCAGCGATCAAGAGGCGGATTGAGTTGGTTCCGCAGTCGATAGCTCCAAGGCGCATGGGTTCTCCCTCAGATAGTCTCGGGGTGGGGGTTGGCTTACTGGTGGCTGAGGTTTAGTCGCGCCAGGTGGGGTCGCAGTGACAGGTGTCAGGGGTCCACCACTGAGCAATCAAATCTAGGGTCTGGTCCCCGTAAGGGTTGATACCGCGCCCAACCGCCAGGGTATGCCCAAGAACAGCGTGCAGGCACTTTACGCGAGTCGGCATACCCCCGGCAGAAACACCCTCAATTTCAGGTACCTGATCGAGGCCGGCAAGGGAGCGGATACGGTCGCGTTCAGCCAGGTAGTTCTCGTGGGCCGCCCTGTATGCCTCAGCTTTATCGACCTTATCGGTAACCTCATCGGTCATTTCATACATGACCCCCTCGGCCTCAAGACGGGAGACCGCGGCGGTAATCACGGGGTGAGCCAAATAAAAAACGGTGGGGAAGGGTGAGCCGTTAGCCAGCCGGGGTGCGGTTGCCGCAACCAGAGGATTCCCGCACACACAGCGGGCAGGGATTTCCACAACGTCACGCACGCTTCGGCCTAGCTGTGCCGAAAGCACCCGGATATCAAGGTCGGTGGGGGCAAGAGTCTCGGCTGTCACGCCAAAGCCTTGGGGGTTGTGTGTGGTCATGGTGTCCTTTGATGTGGCCGGTGGGCATTGTCGGTTTAGTCTAGTGGGTGGCCCGTCACCGGGTACCCGGATAAATTCTAGGGAGCGGTCGGACTCCTAGGGGTTTCTGTTGGGGTAGCAGATCCCGTGGAGGTAGGGCCCTTTGCCTTCTCAGACTGAGGAGCATTGGGGTCTTCAGCCGCGAGCTGGAAGGAACCCCACAATTTAGTGGTCCAGGAGTCCTCGGGTGCTGTCTTGGCGGCGGCACTGGTGTCATCGGCAAGTTCGCTGGTGGGATCCAGCCCGACTACCAAGTAGGGGGTCTCCCCCGGCTCCACGTAGAAGAGACGGCTACGAGCCTGCTGCTTGACGTAGTTGTCGTCCTGCCAGAGGTTAACCTGGTTCTGTAAATCTTTCTTCTCAGCCTCCAAGCTAGTGATATTGTCCTTGGCGGCCTTAATCTCCTGGTTCTGTTTGATAAAGGATGTAAGCGGGCTGTAGACCGAAAGCGCGATAATGACCAGGACCAGGGCGAAGGTGATGAAGTGACCCGAGAAAGAGTGCGCCGCGACAGGCTTATCGGGGAGCTCAGAGCCGGTAGAGGGCACAGGCTGTTTAGCTCGCTGAGCCCGACCAGATGAGGCGGCCGGTTTTCCCAGGCCAAAGCCGAAGAAAGCCGCAATGCGGTTAGGCTTTTTGTTCCCCTGTTGCCGTGCCATGCTGTATTTCCTGATTCTGCGGGTTGGTCCGTCGCTCTTTTGCTAGGGCTTCATTCAGAAGCCCGCATGCTCTCTTCCGTCAAGATTACCAGTCTACCCGCTCCCCCACCCACCCCACCAAGGCAAAAGGTACGAGCTATGCCCTCATAGGCTGAACAGTGACCGAGTATAAAGAAGTGCCCCGGTAGGTAGCTACCGGGGCACCGCAGTCAGTCTATAAAACAGACTTACTTGGCAAAGCGGGGGAAAGCGCTCTTACCGGCGTAAACAGCCTGGTCGCCGAGCTCTTCCTCGATACGCAGGAGCTGGTTGTACTTAGCAACGCGCTCTGAACGTGCGGGAGCGCCGGTCTTGATCTGGCCGGCGTTGGTTGCAACAGCCAGGTCAGCAATGGTGACGTCCTCGGTCTCACCTGAACGATGTGAAACCATGCAACGGTACTCGCTGCGCTGAGCCAGTGCCATAGCGTCAAGGGTCTCGGTCAGTGAACCAATCTGGTTTACCTTGACCAGCAGGGCGTTAGCAGCACCGCCGTTGATGCCCTGGGCCAGACGCTCGGGGTTGGTCACAAAGAGGTCATCGCCAACAATCTGGACCTTGTCGCCGATTTCGGCGGTGAGGGTCTTGTAGCCCTCCCAGTCATTTTCATCCAGGGGATCCTCGATAGAAACGAGGGGGTACTTGGCAACCAGGTCAGCGTAGTAGGCGCTCATTTCAGCAGCGGTCTTCTTCTGGCCTTCAAAGTCGTATGCGCCGTCATTGTAGAACTCGGAAGAAGCGACATCCAGAGCCAGCGCAATCTGCTCGCCGGGCTTGTAGCCAGCCTTCTCGATAGCCTCAATGATCAGGTCGAGAGCTGCCGCGTTGGACTCCAGGTTGGGAGCAAAGCCACCCTCGTCGCCCAGACCTGTGGATAGGCCACGATCGTGCAGAACAGCCTTGAGCGAGTGGTAAACCTCAACGCCAGCCTGCAGGGCAGCAGAGTAGGTGTCGAAGCCGATGGGGGCAATCATGAATTCCTGGATATCAACGTTGGAGTCAGCGTGTGAGCCACCGTTGAGGATGTTCATCATAGGAACGGGCAGAAGGTGAGCGTTGGGGCCACCCAGGTACTTGAAGAGGGGCAAGTCAGCGGACTCAGCGGCGGCCTTAGCAACAGCCATGGAGACACCAAGGATAGCGTTTGCACCCAGCTTGCCCTTGTTATCGGTGCCGTCAAGGGCAATCATGGCTGCATCAACAGCACGCTGGTCAGTGGCATCAATACCAATAACCTCTTCAGCGATTTCATCAATCACAGCAGATACAGCGCCAAGAACGCCCTTGCCCAGGTAAACAGCCTTATCGCCATCGCGACGCTCAACTGCCTCCCATTCACCGGTGGATGCGCCTGAGGGAACTGCTGCGCGGCCAAAAGCGCCGTCTTCCAGAAGTACCTCTACTTCAACTGTGGGGTTGCCGCGTGAGTCGAGAATCTGACGGGCATGTACTGCGGTAATCAAAGCCATGAAAATGCTCCTTGAAGGATAAAAAGGTGGAATGGCTGTATAGCGTCAAGCTGATTGCTCAATAGGCCTCTCGGCCCAGACGCGTTTATGCTTCCAGTCTACCAAAAAACCCACATAAGCACACAGAAATTCAATATTTCCCACCTTTTTCTTCAACATGTCTGTGATTTGTGGGAGCAGAGCCAACGGCTCACAACACCGGAGCCTCCGAGCTGCCGAGTCCCCCTACAGGAGAGGTGCCCTACACTCACCCGCTCAGAGAGCACTGAAGGAGAGACTATTCAGAGTGGTGCTGAATATAGGAGCGGGTGTGGCTCCTCAGGGAGCGTTCAGCATCCAAACCAGCGGCACGGGCAGCAGCCACCAGCTCAAACAGGTAAGCGCCCAGGGCCTCTTCAGTCTCGATACCGGCAGGCAGACCGGCAGGATTCTCCCCCTGACACGGCCACAGACCGGCTTTTGAGGCCTTATCCAAGGTCTTATCTGCCAGAGCAAGGGCAGGCAGGTGCGGTGGAATACCGTCCAGAAGCCCCCTACGTTCAGGCTTCTCAAGCTTCTTGAGCCGGTCCCAGGCTTCACATATTTCCTGGGCGCTCGGGCCGGGCCCAGCACTCTCACGTGGAGAAAAGACGTGAGGGTTACGGCGAATCAGTTTTGTGGCCAGATCAGCTACCACATCTTCCATGCCAAACCCACCCAGCTCTGCGGGCACCTCTGAGGCCATCTGGGCATGAAAAATAAGGTTGAGAAGCACATCGCCCAGTTCCTCCCGGAGCAGGGGAAGGTTAAGACCCCGAGGGTCTTCAAGAGCTTCAAGAACCTCGTAGGTTTCTTCAATGAGATAGTGCATGATGCTCTGGTGGGTTTGTGCACCGGTCCAGGCGCACCCGCCGGGCTGACGCAGGGTCTGCATGATCTCCAGGAGCTGGGAGAAATCAGCCGCTGTGGGAGTCCTATCAGAGCCCGGTATCTGTTGCCCAGTCCCCTGCCTGTTAGTAGCTTCATGGGGTTTGGGAGTTGAGGGTTGAGGCTCCGAGGGTTTAGGCTCCTGAGACACGGCTCTCCCCTTCTTGTTCCTGGAGAGCTAGCTGGCTGTAGACCATCTGGACGCTCCGCAAGAGTGCCTGCTTCTCATCCTGGGAACAGAAAGCACCGTTAATGGCGTTGAGAGTGACCTCAAAGAATTCGGTCAGACCAAAGCCGTGATGTCGGGCCAGCTCAGCAAACTCACGGGTCATGCTGGTGGAGCTCATCAGCCGGTTATCGGGGTTGATTGTTACCGCAAAACCAGCCTGCAGGAGTAGCGCCACCGGGTGCTCCTCGTAGGAACGGGCAGGTTCAAAGTCGAGGCCGAGCCCCACCCGGTCAAGGTGTTCCGCCGCATCGGTTTGCAGGTTAGAACAGGGGCAGGTTTCCAGGGTAGTTCGGCGATTCTTAACCCATTCGGCAACCTCACCCAACTGTAGGACGGTCTGCTCCCGGTCAGCATCGGGCAGTAGCTCACCGGTCGGGTCAATCTCAGCCAGGGTACGAGCGGTAATGTCCTCTGTGATACGTACACCGTGGCCCAGGCGCAGAGCACGACCAGCCACCAGGGCTTGACGAATCGAGTCAAGCCCGTAAGCCTCTCCCGCATGAAGGGTGACCGGCAGAAAATGACGGGCCGCAAGATCAAGGGCCTCCGCGTGGTCAGCAGCAGAGAAGCCGTCCTCCGGGCCAGCTAGGTCAAAACCCACCACACCCAGGGGGCGGTAGGCCAGAGCTGTTTTCACAACCTCCAGGGAATTATTCTGGTGGCGCATGGCGCACAAAATCTGGTTGACCAGAATACGCCCGCCAGCCTGCCCTACCTGTTCCATACCGTCCATGAGCCCGTCAGCTACCGCTTCAACAGCCTGGGCCATACTCAGCCCCTGGGTCAGGTGCAGTTCGGGGGCCCAACGGATCTCGCCATAGATCACACCGTCAGCAGCCAAGGTCAAGACATGCTCCATAGCCACCCGGCGCAAGTTTTCAGCAGTCTGCATCAGCGCTACCGTGTGCTCAAAAGTTTCAAGATACCGTTCTAAAGAACGAGAATCAGCGGCCTGTTTAAACCATGCCGCTAGAGCCTGAGGCTCCTCAGCAGGCAGCTCGTGCCCTATCTCCTGCGCCAGCTCAATCATGGTTTCCGGGAGCAGACCACCGTCAAGGTGATCGTGCAGACAGACCTTGGGCAATGACTGTAACCAGGTAGTGGGGGTATCGCTCACTCGTTTTCTTCTCTCATGGTTTTCTTGTGGAAAACCGCCCCGCCACACGCGAAGGTGTGCCGGGGCGGTAGCTGGGGGCCGGTCATTAGTGAAAAACCCTAACGGTGACTAGCTAGAAATTCCAGGAGGCCAGAGCTTCACTCATATGCGCTGGGATATTAGCTCCGGTGCGGGGGAACATACGCAATTCCTCTACATACTGCTGTGCGGGCAGATGCTCGGGGTAGCGCACAAAAGCCTCTTCATCGGCGTAGTCAAAGGAGGCAACCACAGGAATGCCGGGGGTAAAGCGCAGATTGATAGCCAGCGGTGAACCGTAGCCTTCCTTGTAAGAATCAGCCTTGAGCTGCAAAATGCCCAGAACATCTTCGGGGATCAGGTCAAAGGTGCGGACCTGCTCCCAGAAACCGTTCCGACGCACGTGAGTCAGGGCATCGTAGTAGGAGCCCAGGGTGCGTACACGGATCAGAACTGTTGAAACATCCAGCGCGGTACCCTTGAGGCCGAACAGGGCATCATAAGCCGGGGCAAGTCGGGACACGACCTCAGCCTCAGTCAGAATCAGGTTGCCATCTGCCTTCTGCGTCTCAGAGGGCTTGGCCTGGCTCTGCTCAGAGTAAGAGGGAGCTACGTCCACGCTGGCGCCGGTCATAGGGGCATCCAGGGTGGCAGCGGCAACCTTGCTCGGGGCGGCGGGGATAACAGAAGCAGATGCCCTTGTTGAGGGTGCGGGCTCTTCGTCAGTACCGAATTCACTGTCGTCGATATGGCTGGGCAAATCCTCACTGGCGTAAGGGTCAGCTACAATGCTTTCACTGTCATCCTCAGTAACCAGTAGCGCCGGAACATCAGAAACAGGTTCAGGTGATGTGGCCTGGCCCAGAAGATATGAGGGAGCTTCTGCCTTCTCAGCCGGCTGCGAAGCCGCTTGAGAATCATCGATATCAACGGTGCCATCAAAGTGTCCGCCGGTTGCCGGGTACTGGCTTGCAGACTCGGAGTGAACAGCACCTCCTTCTTCAGCCTTGTTCTCAGCTTCGACAGGCTCATGGCTGGACTCAATAGTGGGCTCTTCTACACGGGGGGCCTCTTCAATCGCTTGGGGAGCGATGTGCGCTGAGCTATCTGCAACCTCGTCACTGAAGCCCAACTCGGGGTCAAGAGTCCCAGCTACAGAAAGGCTCTCTTCCCCAGGTTCTTGGGTTCCAGCCGCGTTTTCATCCTCGTCTGTGTGAGCAAACCGCTGGGCTAGGTAGCTGGTCTCAGAAACAGAGTCAGCTTGCTCAGTAGCCAGCTCAGAAGATTCTTCGACGGTCTCAGACAGGCTGAGGCTATCAAGGGGCTCGCCAAGGGCGCTGGCGGTTGATACCTCATCGGAACGAGTAACAGAATCGACGGTCCCTACCTCTTCAGCATCGGCCTCAGCCAGATCAGCATCGAGCCCCGCACCGCTCTGAGCGGTTTCTTCTTCATCAGATGCTAGACGAGCAGAAACCCGGTGCAGTCGCTCTTCAACAGGCTCCGGATTCTCCGTAGTTTCAGGTGCTTCTTCGGTCTGAGCAGCCGCAGCTACCACAGCAGGGGCCGCGATATGGCCCAAATTCAGAGAATAGTTAAGGTTGTGGGTCCGGCTGGCCTCAGTATTCATGAAAGAAACCTGGACCGCAGTTTCGTTACCCACAGCGGGGTTGACCACAATCAGTGCCCTAGTCCATGCACCGCGTTCGCTTTTTTCCTCTTCGACGTAGAGGTCAGCTACCGGGCTGAACCACTCGCTACCGGGCTCAATGACGCCAGATTCAATTTCCTGGCCCCGCTGGTAGAGCGTGTAGCTCATCTCATTACCCGCCTGAGTCAGGCTCAGTGTTACCTGTCCATCGGCCTTGGAGCGCATCTTCTCGACCGTGGCTTTGAAGCCTTTACCTGCGTTTGCCTCCGCAGAGACTCCCGCCGCAACAGCGGTCTCAGCAGGTGGCAAGGAGGCGGAACCCGCTGATTCTTTACTGGTTTCTGCGTCACTTGCAAGGACATCACGGGGTGATGCTGGGCTAGGAGCTGGCTGGTTTTTCTTTCGGCTAAAAAGTCCCACGGTTGTTCTCTTTTCTCGCGGTTGGACAGTTACTGGAGGGAGGTAACCCTATGCGTTGATTCGGTCCAAAATAATGGTGGACGGCGTGTACTCGCCGCCAATAGTCCACGCACCCTCAAGTGACTCGAGGGCTCGGGCAAATCGTTCGGGGGTATCTGTCATGAGAGTCATCAGGGGCTGACCTGCTGTAACAGTATCACCGGGCTTGGCGTGAAGCATAATACCTGCGGCAAGCTGAACGTCGTCTTCTTTACGTGCACGGCCTGCGCCCAAACGCCAGGAGGCTACCCCAACGGCGAGAGCATCCAAGCGGGTTAGAGTCCCTGAGCTATCAGCTAGCACGGTATGAGTTTCACGGGCTGTGGGCAGAGGTGCATCGGGGTCTCCGCCCTGAGCAGCAATCATCTGACGCCACTTATCCATAGCACGGCCATCTGCCAGCGCTTCAGCGGGGTCTGCCTCGACACCGGAGTTTTTCAGCATGACCCGGGCTAGCTCAACGGTCAGCTCCACAAGATCTGCAGGCCCCCCGCCCGCGAGCACCTCAACGGACTCAGCGACCTCACAGGCGTTACCAACGGCCAGACCCAGCGGAGTGTCCATATTGGTCAGCAGGGCACTGGTTGTTACGCCTGCGTCCTGGCCCAAATCGACCATAACCTCAGCCAGCTCGCGAGCCTGAGCCAGGTCTTTCATGAAAGCACCGGAGCCCACCTTGACATCGAGCACCAGTGAACCGGTGCCCTCAGCAATTTTCTTACTCATAATCGAGGACGCAATCAGCGGAATCGCCTCAACAGTGCTGGTGGTATCACGCAGGGCGTAGAGCTTCTTATCGGCAGGTGCCAGGCCTGAACCGGCAGCGGAGATAACCGCCCCAACACTCCCCAAAATCTCCAGGGTACGTTCCTTGCTGATATTGGCCTGCCAGCCAGGGATAGCTTCAAGCTTGTCCAGGGTGCCACCGGTATGGCCCAGACCCCGGCCTGACAGCTGGGGAACAGCGACCCCGTAGACAGCCACCAGAGGGGCCAGCGGCAGGGTGATCTTGTCCCCCACCCCACCGGTAGAGTGCTTATCGGCAGTAGCCAGCTTCTTGTCGGGACCAATGATTGAGGAAAAGTCCATGCGCTCACCAGAACGAATCATGGCATCGGTCCAGCGCACAATCTCGGGGCGGCTCATACCGTTGAGAAAAATAGCCATGGCAAGAGCACTCATCTGCTCATCGGCAACCACACCGCGAGTATAGGCATCAATGACCCAGTCAATTTGCTCGGGTGAGAGGACCCCTCCGTCTCGCTTGGTGCGGATGACATCTACGGCGTCAAAAGCTTCGGTGCTCACGCTGTCCTTTCTACGCGAGTGCTACCTTGCTCCCCGCGCTCTTCTTGCTTGCTACTAACTCTATGTTCAAGTATGCCAGTTCAAACCGGCGAGCGCCCGCTCCCGGGCAGGCAACCGCAGTGAAAGATTAGCCTCTTGCTGTCTCTAAGCGTTCGGGGCCAAAGGCATCGGGCAGCATCTGTTCAATCGTCATCAGCCCGCTCACAGACTGAAGGAGCATACCGGGTGCGCTGTGCTCAAAGAGAAGTTGGCGGCACCTGCCGCAGGGCATGAGCGCTTTTCCGTCCTGATCGACGCAGGCAAAAGCTACCAGCTGCCCTCCCCCGGTGCGGAAAAGTTCAGAAATCAAGGAACATTCGGCACAGAGAGTAATACCGTATGAGGCGTTCTCGATGTTGGCCCCGGTAATAACGCGGCCGTCCTCGGTGAGGGCTGCGGCACCTACCGGGTAGTTGGAGTAGGGAGAGTAAGAACAGGCCAGTGCATCGGTGGCGGCCTGGGTCAGCTCTTCCCAGTTAATCTCGGGCATCTTTGTTCCTTTGCTTAAGACAGGGGTGGCTACCGCACCAAGCGGTAGCCACCAGAGATTTATTCCTTGACGTAGGGAATGCCTACGGCTGCGGGGCCTCGTGAACGGCCCACCAGGCCTGCCACCGCGAAGATGGTCACCAGGTAGGGCAGCATGGCCAACAGTTCGGTGGGTACGCTGGTGCCCAGGATTGAGAGAACGAACTGCAGGTTCAGTGAGAAGCCAAAGAGCAGGGCGGCGCTCAGGGCACCGATCGGGGTCCAACGTCCGAAGATAAGGGCAGCAAGGGCAATGTAGCCCTGGCCGGCGGTCATGTCGGAGTTGAAGGATGAAACGGATACCAGGGTGAAGAAAGCTCCGCCCATACCGGCAACGGCACCAGCTAGCAGGACGTTGGTAGCGCGCAGGCGGTTAACATTCACACCCAAGGTATCAGCGGCCTTGGGGTGCTCACCTACGGCGCGGGTGCGCAAGCCCCAGCGGGTCTTGTTCAGTGCGAACCAGATAGTAGCAACGACGATATACATGATGTAGACCAGGACGTTCTGGTTGAAAAGCACCGGACCGAGCACGGGGATCTCCGACAGGCCGGGGATAGCGAAAGCAGGGAGTTTGGGTGCTGAGTTCAGCACTGATGCGTTGGGCTCCAGAACTCGGGTGAAGAAGAAGCCGGTCAGACCTGATACCAGGACGTTGACCACAACACCCACGATGACCTGGTCCACCAGGTATTTGATGGCGAAGACTGCCAGCAGGGCAGAGACCAGCATGCCACCCACCATGGCAGCTACCAGACCAGCCCAGGGGCTCTTGGTCAGAGATCCGACGAGTACTGCACTAAAGGCACCCAGCAAAAGCTGGCCTTCGATAGCGATATTGACAACACCAGAACGCTCACAGAGCAGGCCGCCCATTGAACCGAAGATCATGGGAACAGAGAGCAGAACAGCACCGTTAAGCAGGGAGACCAGTGACAGCGAGGGGCTAGCTGTTGAGCCAACTGCCCAGACCAGCAGGCCGGTTGCAAAGAGTAGCCAGAAGAGAGGGGCTACCCACTTACCCAGTGTCTTACCCGCCTTGGCGGTCACCAGAGAGTAAAGGGCCAGTGCCAGCATCAGGGCCGATGCAACCCACCCGTAGGTCTGGGGGTTGATCCGCAGCGGCTCAGCGCTAAACCAGCTCACGCCGTCTGAGATACCCAGGCTAATAGTTGCCTGGGGGGCGCGAAGACCTATCAGAAGGGGTGCAACTAGGGCCAGGAGGGCATAGATAACAGGGTTTTTCCAGTCTTTGACGACCAGAGTTTCAGTGTCGGAAGAAAGGCTGGTTGCCTTGGTTGCTTCTACACTCATGGTTATGCCTCCACAGCCTTCTTTTGAGCTGACTTTTTCTTGGTGGTTTTGCCGGTGGGGTCGGGCAGGTGGAAGATGGAGCGAACCAGCGGGGGTGCTGCGATGAACAGAACGATCAGCGCCTGCAGAACCAGCACGATGTCGATAGAGGTACCAGTAGATACCTGCATAGAAACCCCGCCTGCACGGAAGGCACCGAAAAGCAGTGCCGCGAAGAAAGTGCCAACGGGCTTGGACCGACCCAGCAGAGCCACGGTGATAGCGTCAAAACCCAGTGAACCTGCAATACCTGTGGTAAGTACCTTTTCGCTACCTGCCACCTGGGCGGCACCGGCCAGACCGGCGAGGGCACCGGAGAGCGCCATGACGATGATGTAGCCTGAGGCCACCTTGATGCCTGCGGTGCGAGCAGCGTGCGGGTTAGCGCCAACGGCACGCAGCCGGAAACCAACGGTGGAGCGGTTCAGGAGCCACCAAACAAAGGCTACAGCCAGGATAGCTACGATAAAGCCCAGGTGCAGGCGGAAGGCTGGCCCAAGAAGCTGGGGGAAGACCGCCGTATCGGGCAGTTTCTCGGAGATGGGGTTGGAGCTACCCGCACGCTGAAGGAGCGGGGTCTTGAGCAGGTAGACCAGCAGGTTGGCGGCAATGTAGTTCATCATGATGGACAGGATGACCTCGTGGGCGCCTGTCTTAGCTTTGAGGACACCGATGATACCGCCCCAGAGGGCACCACCGACGATACCGCCAACAATAATCAGGGGGACCATAGCAACTAGGGGCAGGCCAGCGTTCAGTGCAACCCAGCCTGAAACCAGGGCACCGAGGATAAGCTGGCCCTGGGCACCGATGTTAAAGAGACCGGCCCGGAAGGAGAGGGCGACAGCTAGGCCCGCAAAGATCAGCGGGGTGGCTACAGTCAGGGTTTCGGTGATGGGGCGAAGCTGCTGGTTAAAGGTGCGCCCGTTGGGGTTGAAAATCGCCCCCTGCAGCAGTGCCATGTAGGCGTCATAAGCTGCGCTCCAGCCTGCACTGAGGGTGTCAATGGGGCGGGCAAAGAAGTACTTTGAGGCGGCCTGGGTGGCGGGGTCCGTCGCGGCAATGAGCAGGCCACCCACGATAAAGGCGGCCAGGGCGGCACCGATTGACAGGCCGATGTTACCGCCGGCAATGCGGGCAAAGGTGGAAGGCTTGGGCTGGATGACGGTCTGACTTTCAGTTGCCGGCGCGGGGCTAGTAGCCGCACTCTTGGCAGTCTGAGCGGGGTCTACCTGCTCGGCTGCGGGCTTGTTGTCACTCACGCTTATTCTCCTTCTGCCCAGGGGGTTTGGGGGGTGGTTACGGCTGAAACTTCTTCATGTTCATCGGCGGCTCTCTGGGCCTCCTCGTAGGTTGCCCCGGCCATCATCTGGCCCAGTACCGAGCGGGGTGTCTCAGGCGGGACAATGCCCATGAGCTCCCCGTGGAAGAACACGGCGATACGGTCAGCAAGACCGTAGACCTCATCAAGTTCAGTCGAGACGATAATGACCGGTAGGCCCTTATCCCGTTCCTGAACTATGCGCTTGTGAATGAATTCGATGGAACCAACATCCACGCCACGAGTGGGCTGGGAGGCCACAAAGAGTTCGAGGGGGCGGCTGAGTTCGCGGGCCACCACAATTTTCTGCTGGTTACCACCGGAAAGAGTGGACGCGGTATGTTCTTTGGAGCCCATGCGGATATCAAATTCGGCTCCGGCGCGGTCCGCGTTCTCAGAAATCTTGGACCGGTTGAGGGTTCCCATGGACGAGAAATCTTTGCTGTCAAAGAGGTCAAGAATCAGGTTCTCGGAGATAGAGAAGGAGCCGATCAGGCCGTCCTTGCTGCGGTCTTCGGGAACAAAGCCAACACCCGACTGTAGGACCTGCTTGGTGGAAAGCCCCAGCAGTTCTTTACCGTTGAGCTTCGTGGATCCGGTTGCCTTGGGGTGCAAACCGATAATGCTTTCTGCCAGTTCGGTCTGCCCGTTGCCCTGAACGCCGGCTACGGCCAGAATCTCGCCGCCGCGGACGCTGAAGCTAACGTCCTTGAGCAGAGGAACACCGTTACTGGCAATCAGGGTGAGGTTTTCAAGCTCGAAAGTCTTTTGGGTGAGCTGGGGGGCGCCCTTATCGACGGTGAGCTGAACGGCCTTACCGACCATCAGGGAGGCCAGCTCGGTAGTGGACATAGCGGGGCTGGCCTGGCCGACCACCTTACCTCGGCGAATGACGGTAATATCATCGGAGATCTCACGGACTTCACGCAGCTTGTGGGAGATAAAGAGCAGGGATTTGCCGTCTTTGCGCAGTTCGTCCATGATGCCCAGGAGCTGGTCGGTTTCTGCGGGGGTGAGCACAGCGGTAGGCTCATCGAGAATCAGGATTTCGGCCTCCCGCACCAGGGCCTTAATAATTTCAACGCGCTGCTGAACACCCACGGGCAGGTCTTCTACTACCGCGTCGGGGTCCACGGCGAAGCCGTAGCGGTCAGAGATTTGGCGGATTTTACGGCGGGTAGTTTCCAGATCCAGGGTGACCCCCTTAAGGCTCTCTGAACCCAGAGCCACATTTTCTGCCACGGTAAAGACCGGAACCAGCATAAAGTGCTGGTGAACCATACCGATACCGGCGGCCATAGCATCGGAGGGGCCGGAAAACTCGACCGGCTGATCATCAATATAGATTTGCCCCTCGGTGGGCTGGTAAAGGCCGTAGATGACGTTCATCAGAGTGGATTTACCGGCACCGTTTTCGCCCAGCAGACAGTGGACTGTCCCCGGGTTGACCGTCAGGTCGATGCTATCGTTCGCGGTAAAATCACCAAATCTCTTGGTCACCTTGCGCAGTTCGAGTTTCATGGGGGGGTGGCTTTCTGTGAGAGAACCTGGGCACATCACCGCGCGGGGCGGCAGAAAGGTTTGCTTCGTGCTTTAGTTTAGCGGGTTGGGGCTTACTTACTGGACACTGCCCCTTCACCGCACAAACGGCTCACCCCTCTAGCGGGTAGAGGGTGTGAGCCGTTGCGGGGGTTAGCAAGTGGCTAACGGGTGCTTATTATGCAGCAGTGGGTGAGCCTTCGGTCTCAACCTTGATGGTGCCGGAGATGATATCTTCCTTAATCTTCTCCAGCTCCGCCTTGGTCTCATCGGAGACCTTGCTGTCGAAGTTGTGGAAGGGAGCCAGGCCAACGCCGTCGTTCTCCAGGGTACCGATGTAGGCCTCGGAGGTGAACTTGCCGTCCATGTCAGCTTTGATGGTCTCGGTGATAGCTTCGTCCATCTTCTTCATGATGGAGGTCAGGATGATGTCCTGGAAGTCGGGGTTGGTTTCGTAGCCATCAGAGTCAACCCAGACAACGGAGGCGGGGGCATCGGCGTGAGCCGCGTTGTATTCCTTGACAGCTTCAAGGGTGCCTGCACCTACGGGGCCAGCAACGGGCAGAATGATATCGGCGCCCTGGTCCAGGAAGTTCTGGGTATTGGTCTTGCCCTTGGTGGCATCTTCGAAGTCACCGGTGAAGGTGCCGGACTGGTTCTCGGTGTTCCAACCGAGGACCTCAACCTTGGTGCCCTTCTGCTCGTTGTAGTATTTGACGCCCTGGGCGAAGCCGTCCATGAAGATGGTTACGGTGGGGAACTGGGCACCACCGTAGGTTGCGACCTTACCGGTCTTGGTCTGGGAAGCGGCCAGGTAGCCAGCCTGGAAAGCGGCCTGGGCGGTGTCAAAGACGATGGGGCGCACGTTATCGAGTTCGATGGAGTTATCGTCCACGATGGTGAAGTGCAGGTCGCTGTTGGCTTCTGCTGCTTCCTTGGTCGCGTCTGCCAGACCGTAACCCACGGTGACGGTTAGGTTGCAACCGGCCTGGACCATTTCGTTGAGGTTGGGAGCGTAGTCAGTCTCAGCGCTAGACTGGGCCTTCTTTTCCTGAATGCCGTATTGGGAGACGGCGTCGGTCAGACCCTTGTAGGAGTTCTGGTTGAAGGACTTGTCGTTGAAGCCACCGGAGTCAGAGACGATGCAGCCCAGGTAGTCTTTGTTGTCGCCGGAGGCCTTGGAGGACTCTTCGGGGGCTGAGCCGCAGCCTGCCAGAAGCAGGGCGGAGATACCCAGGATAGAACCGGTTGATGCGAAGTGCTTGCGTGAGAGAGCCATGAAGGTCCTTTTCGTGCCACTCTGGGAGGTAGGTGCACCACTGCACTACTACCCGCGTGTGATGTGTAATCCCAGAAGAAATTTTGCGTAACACAACACATCATAGTGTGATTTATCTTCCGGTTCATCTCTGATTCACCTAAAAAGGAGTGACCCCAGCAACAAGGCTCTGCTATTTAATCACACCGGGATTATTGGCCCTGATCACCCAGCACCCCTAGGTAAAGAGTGCCAACTTGTTCTAATGATGCTCTGCTGCCCCAAGAAGCCACACCTCTTCCTCAAAAGTGGGCAGGCACCTCTTTAGGCAAGCCGTGAACGCTCTAGACTAATAGCCCTTAAAGCGGTAGCAGCCATTACTCGAACGCCATACTCGATAGCCCGCTCATCGGGGGCATAGTCTCCCCGGTGTAAATCGTAGGTTATTCCACCTGGCACACGAGTACCTAGGCGAATGAGGGCACCGGGGACTTCCTGCAGTATCCAGGCGAAGTCTTCACCCCCCATAGATTGTTCCACTAGCACCACAGAGTCCTCCCCCAGTTCAGCCCTGCTGGCTGCTTCGACCAGGGCGACTTCCTCTTCGGTGTTAACGGATGGGGGTACGCCGCGAAAATGCTCTAGTTCAATCTCGACCCGGTAGGGGGCCGCGACCTGCTCCACCACCTGATCGAGCATGGCTCCTGCCTGCTTCCAGACCTCAGCGTCTAAACAGCGCATAGTTCCGGCCAGGAAAGCGGTGGAGGGGATTGCATTGGGGGCCACTCCGGCTTCGATCTGCCCCCAGGCCACCAGCACACCACTGCGCACATCGGTCTTACGTGAGAGCACTGCTGGGACGTTGATAGCTATCTGGGAGAGGGCGTAGATGATGTCTTCGGTCAGGTGGGGGCGAGAGGTGTGCCCACCGCGCCCTTTGAGGCTGATTTTGATGGTGTCGGAGGCACTGGTGATAGCCCCAATACGGGTGCCAATTTTGCCCACATCTACCTTGGGTTCACAGTGTAAGGCAAAAGCGCGCGGCACCCCTTCTAGGATGCCCTGGGCAATCACATCAACAGCCCCGCCAGGCAGTTGTTCTTCGGCAGGCTGGAAGATGATGCGGATGCGCCCGCCCAGGGGCCTGTGCTGGTCAAGCCGATGCAGGAGGATGGCAACGCCTAGCATGACGGTCTGGTGGATATCGTGCCCGCAGGCGTGCATGATCCCGGCGTGTTTGGAGGCGTAGGGCAGTTCTGTTTGCTCTTGAATGGGTAGAGCATCAATGTCTGCGCGTAGGGCTGCTGCCAGGGGGCCCTGCCCTACATCCACATAGCAGCCGGTGCCCTTGAGGTGGCGGGGCGCTAAGCCTTCCTGGGTCAGGGCGCTAAAGATTCGCTCCGTGGTTTTTTTCTCTAGGTAGGAAAGCTCCGGCTGGCTGTGAACCTCCCGGCGGAAGGCGATGAGCTGGGGAAGTAGCCCGCTGATATCCCCCAGACTATCTGGTTGCTGGCTCTCTGTTCTGCCTCTGTCCTTGGCTCTCTGGCTCATGCCTTCTCTCGGCTTCTTGTCTCTAGTTTTTGTCTCTGGCTTCTTTACTAAGGGTAGCTGATATATAGAGTTTGGCTTAGGGTGCCCCACCCTGTCTAGGCCGGGCTAGAGGATACCCCTAAATGAAAGGCAGGCAGGAATTGCTTCTTATTAAAAAGGTAGGGCCCCTCAGCAGAGGGGCCCGTGGCCTGATGTAGGCCTTCTAGCTATAAGGCTAGAGACTGTTCTTAGCCGGCGCTACGCGATCCGGTGGTACCGCCCTGGCACTGGACGCACTCAGGAGTAGTGGAGTAGCGAATAGCTGAAACACCGATGTGCTGGGTATTATTGACATCAGATTTCAGGCTTCCGCAAACGTTCTGGAAGGTCAGTTCAATTGAGCTGACCGGCCCGTTGGCCTGGTAGAGAACCGCGCCGTTAGTTGACTCCCAGCCCCACTCGTATTCGTTGGCCTTACCCTCCAAAGCAGCATCGTGGCTGGCACGGGCGGTGGAACCCTCAATTTGGATGTAGGCGGGGTTGACAGCTGAAGCTGTGAAACCGGGTACGGTGACCTGGTCGCGGTAACGCCGACCTGTATTCCTATCGGACTGGGTATCAACGTCCTGGACATAGAAGGACACACAGTGGGCTTCTTCGGGCAGGGTAATGGAAATGGTCTGGGTGGCCCCAGCACGGGTACTGTATTGAGCCTGGTGCAGGTAGAGCCACTGCCCCTCGCTCAGGCCGCTAGCAGACATATCCACCAGGGTCATGTTGTCTCTCCGCAGGCGTGCGTTCTGCGAGCTGACCTGGTTAGCAGACAGCCCTTCTTCACCGGTAGCGGTTGTTCCACCAGAGGCGGAGAGCCAGTGGAGGGTCTTAAAGGTTTGGTCAATGGTGTTACAGGAGGAGGCGTAGGCCGGAACGGCGGAGGAGGCCAGTACGACAGGTGCGGCCCAGGCTGCACCGCGCGCTAGAGAGCGCCTGTTGAGGTTAGTGTCTTTCATAAATCCCCTAATGATTTCTTTAATTTTGAGAACAATTTTTCTAAGACTATCACTATTTCGACTTAAAGAGATATAGCTATTGCCAGCAACCTTCGTTACAGGAGAAGCAGCCGGATATTAAAAATTTTTTCTAGACTCTACAAAGACCCTAATCAAAATGGTTTCCCAGCAGGTCTCGGACAATTTGACGGTTAGGTTAAGGGCAACAGCATAGCCCAAAGTGACAGGGGCATAGTTATTAAGGTCATAAAATTTTCGTGTGGTTTTGTGGGAGAAATATTAATATTTTTAATACTATTTTTGCCACTTTACCCTACTGCGGTGCTAGTATAGTAGTCAGTTATGGGGACAAAACCCCCTTAGCTCTTACCTCAAACACACCATACCCAATCGATTAGGAAGTCACTTCGCACCATGACCCCTCAAATTTCACGCCGTAACATCGCCAAGGGGGCCGCCTGGGCCGCCCCGGCTGTTATCGCCACCTCAGCAATTCCAGCCTACGCAGCTTCCACCGATCGCACCCCCGATGATCCGCCCCTGGGCACTATCTGCTCCCTCTTCTTCGGCAGTGGTACCGTCAATTCCCAGACCAGTAAGGTAAAACTTGCCGTCCAGGCACCTAATGACATGCTTCATGCAGGCGACACCGTCACCTGGGTCGTTAACATGAGCAGTGGCCAGGTACCGGGCCTCAACTACTCCCAAAACGGTGCCTGGACCCTGACCACAGATATCCCCAAGGGCCAGACAGCTACCCAGTTTGTAGTTACCCTAACCGCCAACCAGGACGTTCCCGTCCAAGATGTTAACTGCGTGGCAGCTATGATTTGGGACGGGTCAGGCTCGGCAGAGTCCTCTAATATCAGCCCCAAGAGCACCCTGTCGGTGACCTCCAGCGGCAACAACACTAGCTACTCCTCAGGCACTATTACCATTCCAAAGCGCTACCCCACTTCTGTCAACAAAAGCGGTCGTGAGCCCCTACGCATTGACGGCACCTGCTACCCCACCGTTCAGTGGTCCTACCTGGGAAACACTACCCGCTACGACCTAGACGATCTCCTGGTCTTCAACGGTGGTAGCCCCATCGCTCCCGATAGCCACGCAGATAATAACCAGAAGGTAACCACCGGCACCTGCTAAGTAGGCACCGACAGGTCTAACCGTTCAGGGCGAGCTGCTCCTTTTGACAGGAGTAGCCCGCCCTTTAGTATTCTCTCAACCTGCTCTGCTTCAAAACTTCAGACCAGTTACAGGGGTCTAACTGTCAGCCTTTCTAAAGCTAGAGCCGGTGCCTACCAGACAGACTAAGCTGTGCCCCGCCCAGGCCAAGCTCACACAGACTAAAAAGTCCTCCCGGCCTACCCCCTGATTGGGGTAGGCCGGGAGGACTACTAGCAAGGCCAAGCAGCTAGCTGGTCATTCAGAGCTACCAGAGCACAGCCAGCTGAGAGTGCCTAAAGAACCCTAGCCACCACAGCCTGCTTGACCTCGGCAATAGCCTTGGTGATTTCAATGCCACGGGGGCAGGCCTCAGTACAGTTAAAGGTGGTGCGGCAACGCCAGACACCCTCCTTATCGTTGAGGATCTCCAGTCGCATATCCCCGGCATCATCACGCGAATCAAAAATGAAACGGTGGGCGTTAACAATAGCTGCCGGGCCAAAGTACTGCCCATCAGTCCAAAAGACAGGGCAGGAGCTTGTGCAAGCCGCACAAAGAATACACTTGGTGGTGTCATCGAACCGGGCCCGGTCCTCCTGGGACTGCAGGCGCTCACGCTCAGGCTCGTGGGTGTCATTGACCAAGAAGGGCATGATTTCCCGGTAGGCCTGGAAGAAGGGCTCCATATCAACAATCAGGTCCTTCTCGCAGGGCAGGCCCTTAATTGGCTCAACGGTGATCGGCTTGGACAGGTCAAGATCCTTGAGCAGGGTCTTACAGGCCAGGCGGTTACGGCCGTTAATACGCATGGCATCAGAGCCACAAATACCGTGAGCGCAAGAGCGACGGAAAGACAGTGAGCCGTCAATCTCCCACTTAATCTTGTGCAAGGCATCGAGCACCCTATCGGTGCCAAACATGGTCAGCTTAAACTCATCCCAGTGGGCCTCTGCCGACAGTTCAGGGTCGTAACGGCGGACCTGGACGGTCACATCAAAAGTAGGGATAGCGCCAGCTTCACCGGCCTCAGCCTTAAGAACGACCTTGGATTCTGGTTCGCGTGCTTCAAAATCAGCCATTTTAGTACTTACGCTCCATCGGTTCGTAGCGGGTGAAGGTCACGGGCTTGGTATCAAAGCGTAGACCCTTAATGCCTTCCATCTCTGCCTGCTCATCCAGGTAGACCATGGAGTGCTTCATGAAGTTGGCATCGTCGCGGTCAGGGTAGTCCTCACGGAAGTGACCACCACGAGACTCCTTGCGGTGCAGAGCAGCTACCGACATGACCTTAGCCAACTGGAGCAGGAAGCCCAGCTCAACGGCTTCAAGCAGGTCCAGGTTAAAGCGCTTGCCCTTATCCTGAATCTGAATGTTCTGGTAGCGCTCTTCCAGCTCAACAATCTTGTTGACCGCATTGTGAATGGTCTCTGCGGTACGGAAAACCTGCATGTCTGCATCCATGACATCCTGCAGTTCCTTACGCAGCTGGCCGACCTTTTCGGTGCCCTCGCCCTTGCGAATCTGGTTCAGCAAGGCCAGGGTTTCATCGGCTGCATCATCGGGGACGGGCAGGAAGTCCGCAGAAGCGGCGTACTCGGCAGCATACATGCCAGCACGCTTACCAAAGACGTTAATATCGAGCAGGGAATTAGTACCCAGGCGGTTAGAGCCGTGCACCGATACACAGGCAACCTCACCGGCGGCGTAGAGGCCGGGGATGATGTCCTCAGAATTGGAGTGGACCTCAGCCTTAATGTTGGTGGGGATACCGCCCATAGCGTAGTGGGCTGTGGGGAAGACCGGCACCGGCTCGGTGTAAGGCTCAACGCCCAGATAGGTACGAGCGAACTCGGTAATATCGGGTAGCTTCTCGTCAATATGGGCGGGCTCCAGGTGGGTCAGATCCAGCAGGACGTAATCCTTATTGGGGCCACAGCCACGGCCTTCGCGCACTTCGTTTGCCATCGAGCGGGCAACAATGTCGCGGGGCGCCAGGTCCTTAATGGTGGGTGCGTAGCGCTCCATGAAACGCTCACCCTCAGAGTTACGCAGAATACCGCCCTCACCACGGGCAGCCTCAGAAACCAGGATGCCCAGGCCGGCAAGACCCGTGGGGTGGAACTGCACGAATTCCATATCCTCCAGAGGAATACCGTTGCGTAGGGCAATAGCCATACCGTCACCGGTCAGGGTGTGGGCATTGGAGGTGGTCTTGAAGATCTTGCCGCAACCGCCAGAAGCGAAGACAACTGACTTAGCCTGGAAGACGTGCACATCACCGGTTGCCAGGTCGTAGGAGACAACACCGGCGGGGCGGCGGACGCCCTTTTCATCCTCCACCATGACCAAATCGAGCACGTAGTACTCGTTGTAGAACTCCACGTTGTGCTTAACGCAGTTCTGGTAGAGGGTCTGAAGAATCATGTGGCCGGTGCGGTCCGCAGCGTAGCAGGCGCGGCGCACAGGAGCCTTACCGTGGTCGCGGGTGTGACCACCAAAGCGACGCTGATCAATACGGCCCTCGGGGGTGCGGTTGAAGGGCAGGCCCATCTTTTCCAGATCCAGCACAGCGTCAATGGCTTCCTTAGCCATGACCTCTGCCGAGTCCTGATCTACCAGGTAGTCCCCACCCTTGATGGTGTCAAAGGTATGCCACTCCCAGTTGTCCTCTTCGACATTGGCAAGAGCTGCACACATACCGCCCTGGGCGGCACCTGTATGGGAGCGAGTGGGGTAAAGCTTGGTCAGAACAGCAGTGCGAACACGCTGGCCTGCTTCGATGGCGGCTCGCATACCTGCGCCACCTGCACCGATGATAACGACGTCGTACTTATGTACCTGCATTGTGGGAATGCTTCTTTCTAAAATCTAGAGCGCTGTAACTTTAGGGAGCAGTGCAGAAGGAGGGCAGAAGCTCTGCGCTAGCACCGGCGGGGCAGGGATCGAAGGTGAAAATCACCAGGGTTCCGAGCAGAATCACGAAAGCGGTTGCCAAGAAGAGCGCAATCTTGAGGACGGAACGAACACCGTCCTTCTCTGCGTAATCGTCGATGATGACGCGGATACCGTTGGCACCGTGCATCATAGCCAGCCAGAGCAAAAGCAGATCCCAGACCTGCCAGAAGGGGTTAGCCAGCTTGCCACCCACAAAACCAAAGTCGATGCGGTGGACGCCTTCGCCCATCATCAGGTTGACGAAGAGGTGGCCAAAAATCAGGACAACCAGCAGAACGCCTGAGACTCGCATGTAGAGCCAGGCGAACATCTCAAAGTTGTTGCGCTTGGAGGAAGAGCGGTTGTATTTGACTCCCGAGACGGTGTTATCGCGGCTACGAGGAACTGAAATCTTAGTTTTGAGAGGTGTTGCCATGTCTTAGTGACCCCCAAAGGCGAGCATGAGGTGACGGATAAGGAAGGGAACCATAACTATGGCCCATAGAATCAGAACACCCCAGAGCATGGCCTTCTGGTTCTTGGCACCGTTCTTCCAGAAGTCAACCAGAATAATACGGATACCGTTGAAGGCATGGTAGACGATAGCCGCAACCAAAGCGGCTTCACCCATGGCCATCAGAGGATTCTTGTAGATATGCATGATGGAGTTATAGGCCTCCGGTGAGATGCGTACAACTGCCGTGTCAAGCACGTGAATCAGCAAGAAGAAAAAGATAGCGATACCGGTGATGCGGTGGGCAACCCACGACCACATACCTTCGCGGCCGCGATACAGCGTGCCCTTGGATGTATTCGGCACTGAATAACCTCCTGTGTGATGCGGGCAAAGCGCCAGTTTTGTACTGCATGGCGCCCGCACACCAACCTAGTGTGTGTTCTACTCAACAGCAAGATTAGCAGGTTTTGAGGCAACTTACTTACAGGGTGTCACCAGTATCGGGCAAGAGAATCCCAAAAAATAGTAAACATTTTAATGCCCTTAACCCCTATAATCCCAGTATTTCGCGGAATTATAAGGTCGGAATCCCTCAGAAAGTGACTGCCGTCGTAGAAAGAACCCCAAAAATTTCAACACGATGACTTTAAAATATCGGTACACTATAGGGATAATGAGAACTCCACTTGAACGGTTCTACCCCCTCATTCCGGCCGGCGGCGTAGGGTCCCGCCTATGGCCTCTTTCTCGCGCTGTAGAACCTAAATTCCTTCTTGACCTGACAGGAACAGGCTCATCCCTGCTCCGCTCCACCTACGATCGGCTGGTTGACCTAGCCCCCAAGGGCATTATGGTCGTTACCGGGCAGGCCCACGCCAAGGCCGTAACCCAGCAGCTCAGCGAGCTCCGCGGATCCGATTTGGTTCTTGAACCATCACCGCGTGACTCAGCGGCTGCAATCGGTCTTGCCTGCGCTATCCTGCACGAGCGCGACCCCGAGGCCATCATCGGATCCTTCGCTGCCGACCATATTATCGACCCCGTAGAAGACTTCCAGGATGTCGTGCGTGAAGCCGTGCACGCCGCAGCCTCGGGTAAGATCGTCACCATCGGCATTGAGCCAACGGAACCTTCCACGGCTTTCGGTTACATCAAGGCCACTCAAAACCTAGGTCTGGACCATGCCCCCAGCGCCCTAGCAGTTGAGCAGTTTGTTGAGAAGCCTGATGAGGCGACCGCAAGCTCCTATGTAACTTCCGGCGACTACACCTGGAACGCAGGTATGTTCGTGGCACCTGCGGCTCTCATGCTCAAGCACCTTGAAGCTAAGGAACCCGAGCTCTACGCAGGCATCATGGAAATCGCCCGCGCCTGGGACACCTCAGAGCGCGACATCTGCATGAACCGCCTCTGGGAGAACCTACCCAAGACCGCCATCGACTACGCTGTAGCCGAGCCGGCCGCCGCAGCCGGCGATGTCGCTATGGTGCCGGGCCGCTTCAGTTGGGATGACGTCGGTGACTTTGACGCCGTTGCCCGTCTTAACATTGAGAAGAGCGGTGATGACCTCTTTGTTCTTGGCAACAAGGACAATGTCATTAGCGAAGGTAGCACCGGCATTATCGTCAACAACACCAACCGCAAGATTTCTGTGATTGGTATTGAAGATATCGTCATTGTCGATACCGCAGACGCTCTGCTGGTAACCGTCCGTGACGATGCCCAGAGTGTGAAGAACACGGTAGCTACTCTCAAAGAGCAGGGGCTGAACAATCTGCTCTAAGCGCTAACTTCTTACATAGCTCATGGCCCGCACTCTAAGGGTGCGGGCCTTACTTTCACTCAGCATATGCAAACGATTCTCATTTAAGTTAGCATGGGGGCATGCTTACACCACGACGAGTCTTCATCCCCACCATGACCTGCCTAACCGCCCTCATCATTAGCGGATGTAGTGCAACCCCCACCCCCGCACCCTCAGCCACCACAGAGACCGGTAGCACAAGCACCCAAAACACCACCATCTCCGAAGCCTCCTCCCCCAGCTCCCGCCTGGCCCTGACCTACGACGGCGGCATCATGATCCTGGACGGCAAAACCTTTGAAATTCTCACCAGCATAGACAAAGAAGGATTCCTCCGACTCCACCCCGCAGGCGACAACCGCCATCTAGTCGTCGCGGACGGCTCCAGCTACACCATGCTCGACCTAGGAGCCTGGACCCAAGAACACGGCGACCACAACCACTACTACACCACCACCCCCTCCCTCACCCAGCTGACCTTCCCCGCCGACAAAACCGGGCACGTCATCAGCAGCCACGGCAAAACCGCCATGTTCGCAGACGGCACCGGCACCTTCCAGGTCTACAACCCCGCCCAACTCACCCAGGAATCCCAAAACACAGCCAGCTCACTCGAACTACAAACCGTCACCCTGCCCGCAGCCCACCACGGCTTCGCCATTCCCCTAGCCGATAACCGCTACCTAGTCTCCCGAGGAACAGAAGAAAGCCGCACCGGCGCAGCCCTCATCGACGCCCAAGGAAACCTACTGGCAGAAAACAAGGACTGCCCCGGCATCCACGGCGAAGCCCAGGCCGCCAACGACACCTACACCCTCGGCTGCCAAGACGGCGCACTCATCTACACCAAGGGCACCTTCACCAAAGTCACCAACCCCCAAGACCCCTACTCGCGCTCAGGCAACCAGGCAGGCGACCCCGACTCCCCCATCGTCCTGGCCGACTACAAAACCGATCAAGACGCCGAGCTAGAACGACCAGAACAGTTCGCACTCATCAACACCCTCACCCAAGAACGGACCATCATCCCCCTCCCTGAAGGGGTCTCCTACACCTTCCGGTCCCTGGCCCGCGGCCCCGAAGGTAGCCACCTCCTGCTCACCACAGACGGCAAGCTCCGCTACTGGGCAGAAGACGGCACAGAACTAGGCGCTGTAGACATTATGGAACCCTGGACAGAATCAACCACCTGGCAAGACCCCAGGCCAGCGATCTGGGTAGACGGAGACACAGCCTATGTGACCGACCCTGCCAGTAAGAAGCTCCACGTCATCTCGCTAGCACAGATAGAGCAGGGAAGCGCAGAAGTTTTCGCAAGCATTGACCTACCGCACGTGCCCAACGAAATTAACGGTATTTCCAGGTCAGCTCACCCAGGGACGGATTCTGGGCACCAGTAAAATAAGTTCTTTTGTCTCTTAGATTGCTTGGCATCTTGCCTGACAACTCCCTTAAAGGCCAGCCCCCAGCCAGTTGGCAAGCAAGATGCCACACAGCCTTGAAGGCGGTTCTAGCCCAGGCTCACTATACCCAGGGCCTCCCAGCCCCCCTCCACAAATCTGTAGACACCCAAACGACTTACCGCGAACCGGGTCAGTTCATGGGGCAGATCCGAAAAATCAGCTATAGAAGCACGCAAGATAGCCGGATCATTCTGGTGGGCCAGGGTCACATGCGGCTCATAGGGGAAGGGGGAAACAGAAGGCCCAACCACCTCAGTACACAGGGTATGTGCTCGCGCCAGCTGCCAGGCACCGCCCACCACAGGCAAATAAGTCACGGGGGTAACCGGCTCAAAACTCAAAGGGGAACCCAGCGTGACCTCAAAAGGTTTCAGGCACGCCAGCCTGCCAGCTAGCACCTCCAGAAGACTCTCCCCACTCTGATCGGCACCAATAAGCACCGTAATATGGCAGGTCTCAACGGCAGGGCCAACCAGTCCGCGCTCAGCCCGCCAGCCCACAACACGCTCAGCCAGGGAGCCAGGCACCTCAGCAAGAACACTCAGATAACTAGCTCCCGGAACCAGAGTAGGTGATGCGGACATGAGCTCAACCAGCCAGCTCTACAGGGCAGGCAAGAAGCCAACCGCATCGTAAGCATTCTTCACGGTCACCGACGCAATCTCGCGGGCCTTAGCCGCCCCAATTGCCAGCAAACGATCCAGCTCAGCCGGGTCAGCCATCAGCTCCAAGGCACGCTCACGAATCGGTGAAAGCTCCTCCACCACAATCTCCGCTAAGTCAACCTTCAGGTGGCCGTACATCTTGCCCTCATACTCAGCCACAATCTGGTCGATGGGCTTACCGGTCACCGCCGAATAAATGGACAGCAGGTTAGAAACCCCGGGCTTGTTCTCACGATCGTAGCTAATCTCGCTCCCCGCATCGGTCACCGCAGACTTAATCTTCTTAGCGGTCTTCTTGGGGTCATCGAGCAACCAGATAATGCCCTTATCGGTGGTTGCAGACTTACTCATCTTGGAATCTGGAGTCTGCAAGTCATAAATCTTGGCAGTCTCCTTGAGAATCACAGGCTCAGGCACCACAAAAGTATCGCCAAAACGAGAGTTAAACCGCTGAGCCAGGTTACGGGTCAGCTCAAGATGCTGGCGCTGGTCCTCACCCACCGGCACAACATCGGACTGGTAGAGCAAAATATCTGCAGCCATCAGAACCGGGTAAGTAAAGAGGCCCACAGAAGCGTTATCGGTGCCCTGCTTAGCGGCCTTATCCTTAAACTGAGTCATACGAGCCGCCTCACCGTAACCGGTAATACAGTTCAAAACCCAAGCCAGTTGAGCGTGCTCAGGAACATGCGACTGCACAAACAAGGGGGTCTTGGCCGGATCAATCCCAGCCGCAATATACTGGGCTGCCGTCTTGCGGGTGCGCTCTAAGAGCACAGCAGGATCCTGCGGAACAGTAATAGAGTGCATATCCGGAATAAAGTACAGGCACTCGTGGTCCTTCTGCAGACCCACCCAGTTATTCACCGCACCAATATAGTTACCCAGGTGCATGGAATCAGCCGAAGGCTGCGCCCCCGAAAAAGCGCGAGGCACCCCCCTTGAAGCATTTGGGATAGCGGCTTTAGGATCACGGTCGGGTGTCTGTGAAGTAGTCACGGGTTCGTCCTTTGCTAGGAATACATCTGCGGGGCAGGCCTCTGCTGAAGTGACCCACCGGCCCACACACAGCGGGCACAAAAATGAGGGAGAGATTAGGAGCCTTCGCGGGCCAGCTCCATACCGTTCTTCGCGGTGAAATTAATGGTGTCCAAGGCACGATTGATCATGTCACGAGAATTTTCATCGTTCACATCCAACTGCTCAGCAATCACCTTGGACTGCACCAAACAAATCTGGAAAGAATGCGCCAGTTTCTCGGTATGCACATCAGCCTCATATTCAGCGCGCTGGACAGCATGACCCTCATAGGCGCGGCGCTGGGCAGCAAGCGTACGGTTAACATTCACCAGTAGATAAACAGCAATACCGAGCCAGGCAGCGATAATACCGGCCAGAATCCAACCCAGCGCCGAAGCCTCATGAGCAGACTGAATAATCGCCCACACCAGCAGGACAACTAAAATACCCATACCGATAGCAGCACCAATCAAGACGGTCTTGGTGTTCTGTTCTTGAGCTGTTTTTTCTAAGCCGTTATATTGCATGGTTCCCATTATGTCAAAGGAATGCGGTCGCAGTGAACCTTAGACTAGTCCCACCGCGTAAAGTGGTGAGCATGATGGTAAGTGCCAGAGAAACCAAATACCAGGCAGTGGCCCGTCATATCTGCGACCGCTACCTCACCGATACTCAGCCACACTCCCCTCTTCCCACAGAAAGAGAGCTTCAAGACCGCCTCGGTGTC
Organism: Rothia sp. P4278; assembly: GCF_048512945.1. NCBI lineage: Bacteria > Bacillati > Actinomycetota > Actinomycetes > Micrococcales > Micrococcaceae > Rothia > Rothia sp. P4278. The sequence goes on along the minus strand of NZ_JBLXXU010000004.1, from coordinate 78,855 downwards.
TCCCGCGATACCGTACGCCGAGCTATCCGAGAGCTCATCGACCGGCAACTGGTCTACAACATTCAGGGATCAGGTACCTTTGTCGCCCCCCAAGAATCACCATCACGAGCGCCATTGCTACGCCCCTTCACCCAAGACATGCTCATCAGAGGGCATACCCCGCACTCGCTGACGCTCTCCTGCCACCTGGTCATAGCTCCCCTGCACGTCCAAAGAGACCTAGCCCTCGACCCAGACAGCAAAGTCATCGAAATTAGCAGGCTCCGTCAAGCTGACGGCTCGCCCATCGCCCTCGAAACAGCCTACTTCCTGCCCGAAGCCTTTTCCCAAATGCAACCCGAAGCCTCCACTTCGCTCGATGCCCAAATGCGGGCCAGCGGCTACCAAGTAGAAACAGCTCAGGTCAAAGTCACCGCCACCAACCTCACCCAGGCAGAAGCCCACCACCTAGGTGTACCCCAGGGAGCGGCAGCCCTGCGAGTAGACAAGGTAGGCTACACCGCCCGAGGCCTGGCCGTTGAAAGCACCCACACCCTCTACCGGGGTGACCGCTACGACTACGAGTTCCAGCTCCACCGCAGGCAAACCCACCGCTGAGGCACCCTAACTCATCCCCCGATAAAAGAACCGGGGCCGCTCCTCCCCTCCAGGAAGTAACGGCCCCGTTTTGCTTGGCGACCCCTAAGCGGTTTCAGCCAAACGCTCAGCGGTCTCTACCACATTCACCAGCAACATAGCGCGGGTCATAGGACCAACACCACCGGGATTAGGCGAATACCAGCTCGACTTAGCGGTGGCCTCGGGAGAGATATCACCGGTCAGCTTCTTCTTACCGGTTTCGGTATCTTCTACGCGAGAAACACCAACGTCCAGGAGGACAGCACCCTCCTTGACCTGCTCCGCTGTCACCACATGAGCAAGACCCACGGCCGCCACAATAATGTCAGCCTGGCGCAGGGCCTCACTCACATCCTCGGTACCGGTGTGAACCAGGGTAGCCGTGGAGTTTACATCCTTGCGTGTCAGGAGCAGACTCAGGGGGCGGCCCACAGTAATACCGCGCCCCAGCACAGCAACCTTCTTGCCCTTCCAGGAGATACCGTGACGCTCCACCAACTCAATCACGCCGTTGGGAGTGCAGGGCAAAGGCGAGTTCAGAGGCTCACCCACATTCAAAACCAGGCGACCCAGGTTCATGGGGTGCAGGCCGTCGGCGTCCTTCTCGGGAGCAATTTTCTCAAGAACCCGGTTGGTATCTAGGTGCCGGGGCAGGGGTAGCTGCACGATATAGCCGGTACAAGCCGGGTCGGCATTGAGCTTATCCAGCTCGGCCTCTAGCTCATCCTGGCTGATATCCTCGGGGAGTTCAACACGGATAGAGGCAATACCCACCTCGGCACAGTCGCGGTGCTTACCGCCCACATAGGAACGGGAGGCCGGGTCATCGCCTACTAACACGGTGGCAAGCCCCGGGGTAATCCCCTCTTCCTTGAGCTTGGCAACGCGCTGGGCCAGCTCACTCTTAATCTGGGCCGCTGTGGCAACCCCGTCAAGAATCTGAGGCATTCCTACCACTCCTCAATACCGGAGTAGAGCGGGAACTTCTCGCACAGAGCGGTCACGCGAGCACGCTGGGAGGCCACATCGACACCGGGCTTAAGAGTCTCAGCAATAATATCGGCGACTTCGGTAAAGGCCTCGGAATTAAAGCCACGAGTTGCCAGCGCGGGAGTACCGATGCGCAGGCCGGAGGTCACCATGGGCGGGCGGGGGTCATTGGGCACAGCGTTACGGTTGACAGTAATACCGGCTTCGTGGAGCAGATCTTCAGCTTCACGACCGTTAATCTGGGCATCGCGCAGGTCCACCAGAACCAGGTGAACGTCGGTGCCACCGGAGATAACCTTTACACCGGCTTCGGCCATATCTGACTGGTTGAGGCGGTCAGCCAGAATCTTTGCACCCTCTAAGGTACGAGCCTGACGGTCCTTAAAATCATCGGAGGAAGCAATCTTGAAAGCTGTTGCCTTACCGGCAATAGCGTGCATGAGCGGGCCGCCCTGCTGGCCGGGGAAAACAGCCGAATCAATCTTTTTCTTGAGGTCTTCAACGCACATGATGAAACCTGAGCGGGGGCCAGCCAGGGTCTTATGTACGGTTGAGGACACAACGTGAGCGTGAGGTACCGGATTGGGGTGTAAGCCAGCGGCGACCAGGCCAGCGAAGTGAGCCATATCCACCCAGAGATAGGCACCAATCTCATCAGCGATCGCACGGAAAGCCGCAAAATCAAGCTGACGGGTATAAGCAGACCAGCCCGCAATGATGAGCTTAGGCTTCTCAGCCAGCGCCAGCTCACGAACTTCGTCCATGTTGACCCGACCGGTTTCTTCATCTACACCGTAGGCAACAACCTGGTAAAGCTTGCCCGATACGTTCAGTTTCATGCCGTGGGTTAGGTGACCACCGTGTGCCAGGGACAGCCCCATAATTTTGTCGCCGGGATTCAGCAGGGCATGCATGACAGCGTTATTGGCCTGAGCACCGGAGTGGGGCTGGACGTTCGCGTGCTCAGCACCAAAGAGAGCCTTGGCCCGGTCGATAGCGAGCTGTTCAAGGACGTCCACAAATTCACAGCCGCCGTAGTAACGGCGGCCGGGGTAGCCTTCAGCGTACTTGTTGGTCAGTACAGAGCCTTGAGCTTGAAGAACAGCGCGGGGGGCAAAGTTCTCGGAGGCTATCATCTCGAGGGTGTTCTGCTGGCGGCTCTGCTCCTGGGCAATAGCCTGAGCGACTTCGGGGTCGACTTCGGCCAGGGGTAGGTTGGTGACGTTGGGTGAAAGGTTGGTCATGCCACTTCCTTGACTAGGGTGGATCGAGGTTTTCCTTTTGTGCGGCCTTGGTACCGCTCAAAGCCCGATACTTGGGGACTCACCCACCTTGGGGAGCCATCACCTTTAAAGTGTAAATTACCTCTAGGTGATGCAGGGCATATCTCTTCACATATGAGATTTTTTCTCTAGACGTCTACCCACACAATGTATCTAAAATCACAGAGAGGTATGTGTGCGATGCACCCAAGGGGAGCCGACGCCATAAGCCCCGCTTCTACGCCTGCTTGAGGATTGTTCGCGCGAACTCAAAGTAGCTATCAGGATCAAAATCTGTGACGGTCGCCGCCTGCACAAGGAAGCCGGTCACAACAGCCAGCACAGCCGACCCTATGGGGAGGGGGGAGCCAGCTCTCACGTCCTGACTCGGTGATCTCAAGTTCGGTTGCGGCCCAGCCCCGGTAGCTCTCAAGAATCCTCTTCCTCAGGTCTGTAAGTTGCTCCTGCGCTACCTTTTGGATCGCTGGCAAGGCATCTACTCTGCGCTAACCTTGGGCACCCGTCCACCTTAAAACAGACAAGCTGCTTGCCCCGAAGAAGGCACCCCGCAAACCGCTTTCTTGCTAGACTAGAGGGCGAACTAGCCGTAGTTACCTGTTCCAGTTACTACACAGGAGAGTTACCGGGTAGCGCACACCTGGATACCCCCATCTCGTCACCCATCACTCATGCATTAGGGAAGAGGCCTCACAATCGTGACCGAAACTCCAAAATCACGTCGCCAACAGCGCCTTGAACAACAGAAGAAGGCCAGCCGCAAGTGGATCGCAACTGGCGCAGCCGCAATTATCCTGCTCAGTGGCGGTGCTATCGCCTACGTCAACATGACCGGCGATAAGACCCCTTCAACCCCCAGCGGGCAGGCCGTCCCTGCAGCTTGCTCCACCACACAGTCTGTAACTGTTGCTACTACTGATGCCATGGCAACCGCACTTAAATCCATGCCGGTTGATGAGGACACCTGCGTAACCCTCGATATCACCACCACGAAGACCGCTAGCAACATCGTGACCGAAGTAGCCGGTGAGTCCGCCTCAACCAACCTGTGGATTCCCGATTCCAGCGTCCGTGCCCAGCTCGCCATGGCCGAAGCCAAAACAGAGCTAACCCCCATTGCTGAATCTCTGGCGAAGAGCCCCGGTGTTCTTGTATCCGAGAAAGACACTACCTACTCCAACTGGCTTGATGTCCTCAAGGCCCAGGACGCCGTTGGCATGGGCGATCCTAAGGTAGAAGCAGGCGCTTTCTCTGCGCTCATGGGCGGTATCTCCGAAGCTTCTAGCGGCACTGTCAGTCTTGAAGACCTCACTAGCGGTAGCGCCCTGCGCGCGCAGTCTATTGGGGTTGACGAACCAGCGCAGAACGCTTCTGAGCTCCTTGAGGCTGTTGACAGCGGCAGCAAAGACGCAGTGGTTGTCAGCGAAGCTGATTACGCAACCTACGCCGCATCGCACAGCGACTCAGGCCTTAAGGCTACCGTCCCCGGTGACGGCTCTTTTACCCTGGATTATCCCCTCTACCAGGCATCCTCTAGCACCAACACCACCGTTGATGAGGCAGCCCAGCAGATCGTTAAATTCATGTCCAGCGAAGAGGGCAAGCAGGCTCTGGCACAGGCCGGTCTGCGCACCGCTGAGGGCACAGTTGTTAACAACGATAAGAACGTCGGTGACTACAAGGCGCTTGTTCCTAGTAACAAGGAAACCCTGGGCCAGATGTGGACTTCCTACTCCTTGCAGTCCGCTCCCCTGAACGCACTGGTTGTGCTGGATGCTTCCGGCTCCATGCTCGATAAAGTAGCTGGTACTGATAAGACCCGTATGGATATTACCGTTGAGTCAGTGCTGGCTGGTTCTCAGCTCTTCCCGGCCCGTGACTCTATGGGCCTGTGGAAGTTCTCCCGCAACATTACAACCGCTGATGGCAAGGTCTCGGACTATGAAGAGCTGGTCCCTGTTCGCGGCCTTGAAGAAACCGTTGACGGCAAGACTCAGCGTGAGTTGCTTCAGGAGGCTGGTGCTGGTATTGCAGCTACCATTAACCCCGATGACCAGACCGCTCTGAACGATACCTTGCTGGCAACTTTCCGTTCTGCCAAGGCTAACTACCAGCCCGGCTCTGTTAACGCAGTCATTATGCTGACCGATGGCAAGAACTTTGATCCAGATTCGATTAGCCAGGAAGAGCTCATTAGCACTATCCAGGCTGAGCAGGATCCTGAAAACCCTGTGTTTGTGATTCTGATTGGCATTTCGGAAGAGGCTGATATGAACGCTCTGACAACCATTGCTCGGAGTGTTGGCGGTGAGGCTCACATCGCATCATCGCCCACTGATATTCAGCGTATTTTCGCTGAAGCTCTAACCGGCATCTCTGACGCCGCTAGTGAGGCCGCTGCTGCTCAACAGCATTAAGGTATCAGCCGGGTAGTTTTTGTTCCGGTATTCCGTTGATTTAGAGTCCCGCCCTACGATTCATCGTGGGGCGGGACTTTTGTGTGTGTTGGGTTGGGGTTTGGTGGAAGAAGTGGCGTGATGGAGGGCAGAATTCTGAGCGAGCGAAGATAAAAATTCTGCCCGTAATCGGTGCACGCCTCCCGAGGAAAGTTTTTAGTGGAAGAAGTGGCGTGCACCGGTAAAGTACATGCTCACTCCCGCTTCTTGGGCGGCTTGGATGACTTCTTCATCGCGGATGGAGCCACCAGGCTGGACAAGAGCGCGGATACCGGCGTTAAGAAGGACCTGAAGGCCGTCTGCGAAGGGAAAGAAAGCGTCAGAAGCCGCTACGGAGCCGCGGGCACGTTCTTGGCCTTGGGCTAGGGTGTTGGCGCGTTCTACGGAGAGGCGGCAGGAGTCTACGCGATTAACCTGTCCCATACCGATGCCGACCGCGGCACCGTCCTGGGCGAGCAGGATTGCGTTGGATTTGGCGGAGCGTAGGGCTTTCCAGGCGAAGGCGAGGTCTGCCAGGGTCTGAGGATCAGCGGCTTGGCCGGCAACCAGCTGCCAGTTGGCGGGGTCATCGCCTTCGGCCTGTAGACGGTCGGCATCCTGCAGAAGAGCGCCGCCGGAGATTTGGCGGTACTCGATGCTGTCGCGGGCAAAGTCTGCAGGGAGCTGGAGGATACGCAGGTTCTTCTTGCTCTGTAGAATCTCCAGGGCTTCGGTGGAGTATGAGGGGGCGATAATAACCTCGGTGAAGATACCCTTGACGGTTTGGGCCATTGCGGCGGTGACTTCACGGTTGGCGGCAATGACGCCGCCGTAGGCGGAGAGCGGGTCGCAGGCATGGGCCTTGGCGTGAGCGTCAGCAATGGGGTCGGCGGCCTTGGCGGCACCGACGGCAATACCGCAGGGGTTGTTGTGCTTGATGATGGCTACAGCGGGTTCCTCGAAGTCGTAGGCGGCGCGTAGGGCGGCATCGCCGTCCACGTAGTTGTTGTAGCTCATGGCTTTGCCGCCAAGTAGCTCTGCCTGGGCGATACCGGGTGCTGCGGTGGGATCAACGTAGAGTGCTGCGGCCTGGTGGGGGTTTTCACCATAGCGCAGGGACTCACTGCGCTCGAAGGAGAGACCGGCGAAGGGGGGCCAGTAGTTGGCCTCCCCGTCTTTTTCGAACTGGGCGGCAGTCCAGGTGGCTACGGCGGTGTCGTAGGCGGCGGTGTGGGCGAAAGCGGCTGAGGCCAGGCGGCGGCGTTCTGCCAGGTTGAAGCCACCCTTCTGGGCGGCTTCAAGAACAGCACCGTAAGAGGCCGGGTTAACAACGACCGCTACAGCGTCGTGGTTCTTAGCTGCGGCACGCACCATGGAGGGGCCCCCGATATCAATCTTTTCGATGATGGCGTCCTGGTCAGCGCCTGAGGCCACGGTATCGACGAAGGGGTAGAGGTTGACAACCACCAGGTCAAAAGGCTCAATGTCCATTTCTGTCAGGGTGTCAATGTGCTCTTGCTTGCGGCGGTCTGCCAGGATACCGGCGTGGATGCGGGGGTGCAGGGTCTTCACGCGGCCTTCAAGACATTCGGGGAACCCGGTGATATCGGAAACCTCAGTGACGGGCACTCCGGCGGCGGCGATGGTGGCGGCTGTTGAACCGGTGGAGACTAGGGCTACCCCAGCTTCGTGTAGGCCACGAGCCAGGTCTTCTAGCCCTGTCTTGTCATAGACAGAGATGAGGGCGCGTTTGAGGGGTAGGCGGTCAAGCTTAATGAGACTCACAGATCTTCTCCGTTTCGTATGCCGGCGAGGGGACCGGCAGGTTGTTACCTGAGTGTGAGTCGCTTTATCTGGAGCCCCGACCCTAGGCCCAGCCCCGAGTGGGGCTATAACTAGGGTTAGGCGGTGGGCTCTTGCGCCAGGGAGGCTATGGTGGCTACCAGGAGTTGGCGTTCTTGCACTTTGATACGTTCGTGCAGGCTCTCTTCGGTGTCACCGTCAAGAAGGGGAACGGCGGCCTGGGCCAGGATAGGGCCGGTATCAACTCCCGCATCGACCAGGTGTACGGTCACGCCGCTGATCTTGACCCCGTGGGCCAGGGCGTCACGCACGCCGTGGGCTCCTGGGAAGGACGGTAGCAGAGCCGGGTGGGTATTAATGATGCGCCCGGTGAAGCGTTCCACGAGCTGAGCATCGACGATCCGCATGAAGCCGGCAAAAACAATGTAGTCGGGGGCGTAGCTCGCTATTTTTTCTTCCAGCGCCCGGTTCCAGTCAGCGCGGGTGGAGAAGTCCGCAGGTTCTAGGAGGAAAGTTTCAATCCCGGCGCCCTGTGCTCGTTCTATGCCGAGGCAGGGCTTATCGGCTCCTACCGCCACAATATCGGCGGTTAGCTGACCATCTGCAAGGGAGTCAAGAATGGACTGTAAATTTGTGCCCGAGCCGGACACCATCACCACAATGCGCATGAACACCAGTGTATCGCACGCCACGGCTAACGATGGAGGCATGTCCATGATAATCAGCCAGGATGAGTGGGTTCTATCCTCCTCTGAAATTCTATGAAGTCCACTGAGGTTGTACAGTGGTGCTTATGTCAGAGAATCAGCAGGTTTCCCCCTACTCCGAATCAGCCCTTGAATCAGTCAAGGTCTGGTCGCGTTCTTCCTTCCTCCTGATAGTTGCTACGGTCGGTACCACCTATTTTGCTGGTACCCTAGCTGTTGCCACCTTGCTCTTAGCGCTACTGACCGTAGCCTGTGCTATCACGACCCTGGTCAAAATGGTTAAGGTGCGTTTCCCGGGGTTCTCCATCATGCTTATGGTCATGATTGTGCTCTGGTCCCTCTTCCTCAGTTTTGGGGCCGGTCTCCAGTTGATTTTTTCCGATGCCTCTTCTGCCTATTCAGAATGTCTGCAAGGGGCTTTGACGATTACCCGCCAGCAGGAGTGTGCTCAAGAAATGAGCGACGGACTCTTCAAGCAGATGATGGGTAACTAGCCTCACCTGGGCACCGTATGAGAAGCCCCGCCCCGCGGTGTGCGGTCTGGGGCTTCTTGAGCAGAGATTCTGCTGATGCGCTTATAATCTGGGTTCTTCCTCAGCTTGATCTTGAAGCTGCTGATTCCAACGGCGGCGCAAGGACTTAGGGCGTTTGACCACGGGGGCGGACTTCTTAGTAGGTTCCGCCTGCCTTTCTTCAGCATCGGCCAAGCTCTTAGGGGCCTCTGCCTCAGAATCAGTTTTTTCTGTTTCTTCGTCGTCCGTTTCGGGCTCTGTTTCAGGCTCAGCATCGGCTAAGTCTTTATCTGCCCTATCGGTCTGTTCTCGGGGAGCGTCCATCGGGGAGTTCGAATGGGCTAGGTTTGGTTCGGTCTCAGGACTGTTTTCTGAAGCTTCCTCTTCCTCAGCCGCCGGGTATTCATCCTTCTCACCCTGATCGCTGACCGCTGCCGTGGCTTTTTTCTTTTCTGCCCGTTCAGCGACACGCTTGGCCTTGGCTTCGGCCTTAGCCTGCTTCTTCTGGGCACGGGTGGGCTTCTGGTCGGCAAATCGCTCCAGTTCAAGGCTGCTATCACGGACCAGCAGATGAGCCAAGCCCAGGCCGATTATCAGACCCAGCACCAGCAGAAGGGCACCGCAAGCGCCGAACAGCAAGGGTGAAGGCCCGACCTCGGTAAAGCGACCAAGCCCCAGGGAACCGTGAGCGGCCCAGCCCAGAAGGAAGAGAAGAATAAAGGAGGGAATAAAGGCAAGCGCGGCAAGGCCCAGGGTGGACAGCGGCCAGGAGATCCAGCGGAAGCGAATCTTAAGAGAAAGCCACTCATCAAAGTGGTTTTCTCCCTCGCGGAAGAACCACCAGCCACCCACAGCACCTGCAATCAGGGGCACCGCCAACCCGATGTAGCCCCAGGGTTCAGCGGTATGCGGAAGAGCGCCCAGTACGGGGAGGGAGGGCATGACGCCCACGCTGGTGCCGGTGGGGCCTACGGAGGTCCCCACGCCCAGGGAGAAGCCTGCGCCGGAGCTCCAGGCCATAGAGTAAATCACCAGGTTCAGGAGCAAACCTAGCTGTAGGAGCGTCAGGGCAAAGCCGCCCACTGCCCCGGAGTGCAAAGCCTGGTAAAGGCCCACCACCTTGTCCCAGTGCACAAAAAGACTGGTCACAAGGAGCAAAGAACCACCGGCAACATAAGCCATAACCCCCACCAGGGAAGCCCGAACCATAGCCCAAATATAGGATCCAGCCCAGCGTGAGTACTGGCTAAACTTCTTGACCCAGTCGGCGGCATCCACACCAATCATGGCAGCTAGGGACCGCGACTCAGCAAAGCCCCCGGCAAGAATACCCAGGGCAGTCACCCACAGGGGAATGATAGCCGCAAGCACCGGTGAGGTGGTGAAATAGTCATCGGTAGATATCAGGCTGATGCCGGCGCTCACCAGCGAGTAGGCCACCATGCCACCTACAAGAGGCTCCCAAAACTGGCCCTCGTAGCTAGCACGGGCCAGCCTGCGACCCGACCTGTAGCACAGGGCCAGCGGAATAAGAGTGAGGCCCAGTGGGACCAGGCTCATCGTCCCAGACACCGCCGAAAAGCTACCCTGCGCGGGTATGTTCATATTCAGGGGGACACCGTGGACCAGCAACCAGATATGGCCCGCCACGGACAGGGCACCGGCAACGGTATCGGTATTAAAACCGTTGGTGTACCAGACCGCTGTGAGCATGAGCCCAACGGTGATATAGGAGACCAGGGCAACCAGAGCAAGTTCAACGGCGCCCTGAAGCCACAGGGGCATGGGAAAGGTTCTTTTGGGGTGCACGGTGGTATTCATCGCCTTTCATCATGTCATGTTTCCTGTCTCTACGCCTGGTCACGAACCGTAAGAATACTAGGTGCGGTGAAAATAACCTCAACCACGGCAGACAACGGACGATATTGCCGGGGAGTAGAGTGTCCCTATGAGTATCGAGAACACCTATGTTTTGGTCACCGGCGCTTCTGCCGGCATCGGCGCCGAGTTCGCCCGGCAGTACGCCGCAGCGGGCTATAACCTGGTGCTGACCGCGCGTAGGGAGAAGACCCTAGAAAATCTGGCTGGCCAGCTCCGCTCAACCTACAGGGTAGAGGTTGAGGTCATCCCCGCGGACCTACTGGTTTCCGGTGACGTTCAAAAACTCGTTGACCGGCTAGCTCAGGCTGAGCACCCGGTGGAAATTTTGGTCAATAATGCGGGCTTCGGTTTGGGCCAGCCTTTTGAGGAGGCCCCCGCCCAGCGGCATCTGGATCAGGTGCAGGTCCTGGCAGCTGTCCCCCTCCAGCTCATGCACGCAGCAATCCTCGCCATGCTCCCACGGGGCAGGGGCCGCGTTATCAATGTCGCATCGGTGGCGGCCTTTACACCAGGTGGCACCTACTCAGCAGTCAAACGGTTTATGGTGGTTGCCTCAGAGTCAGCAAATATCCAGTACCGGGACCGAGGTATTGATGTAACCGCCCTCTGCCCGGGCCTGACCCGCTCGGATTTTCACCATGCCATGGGGCAAGAACAGCCCAAAGTGCCGGGCGTATTCTGGCTCAGCCCCCAGCAGGTAGTTACCGAAGCCATAGCGGCGGTCAATGCCGGCAAACCGGTCTGTGTGCCCTCCCTGCCCTATAAGGTAGCCGCGGGTATCTCGCAGATTATCCCCCGCAGGGCAGTGGCGGCGCTGATTTCCCGCACACGGAACTATTAGAATCCACAGGCTGGGGGTGCTCTTCCCTGCTTAGTCCTCCCAAGGGTTAACAGCGCTAACCCCCCAGGTGCGGTAGACATCGGCTTTCCCCGAAATAATCTCAAGCCGGTGGACGGTCGCTGTGGCCGCCATCAGCCCCTCCAAAACAGCCCTTGCCAGGGGAGCCTGGCACTCAGAGCCCACCGCCTGCAAGGGCCTCTCAGCATGACGACCGGCCCACTCCAAAGACACCCGCGTGTCCACCTCAAGGAGGTGGTCACCAAACCGGTCAATCAGCTCAGCCAGCCACCGTTCAGTCTCCGGGTAGGGGTAGAGCCCTTTAAGCTCGCCCAGGCTTAGCACCGAGACGTACATGGTGCGGTAGGAGTTCCGGCGCAGGCAGTTCACAACCTGCTGGTGAGGGGTAGCCTTGCGAATCTCGGCAAGGACATCAGAATCAAGGAGCAGACCGACGTGGCTCATGCAACTTTCAGCGCACCGTACTCAGGGGCTGGGATACCGCTGGGGTTAGGAGCCAGAAGGAAGTTAAGGAACTCACTGCGCTCATTCGAGATACGCGCATAGTCCTGAATACTGATAGCGACAAAACCACCGCAGGCAGGCGTAGCAGCTGCAGACCTGTTCTTTTGAAGAGTGACATGGGGGCGGGTGTTTGACATATCGCCGTTGCACTTAAGGTGCGCATTCCTTTCGAAACTTGCTCTTGTCTACACCAAACAGCGCCAATATGCGCGATGAAGACCGCTTCGTCATCCGAGCCACCCGTGAACATGGGGTTGGCGTTCAACCAAGTCGGAGCTTGACAGTTGAATCTCTTGAAGCTGGTATAACCATAACTCACACCGCAGGCACCTGTAAACTCTTGCCCAGGTTTTTTAAAACGTGACCTCCCTCTCATCTTCTGGTGCCAGCTCTCATCAGCGTGCGATACGCTAGAAGACTAGGTCTATTTACTCCGCACGCGTGAGGTTTTTTGTGGCAGATTCAGCACCATTTCCCGACATCCCAGTCACAGCACCCGCCATTATTCGGCAGGTGGGCTCAGCCACCTACACCCGGGGGCAGGGCGCTATGCGGAAAGGGAGCGTTATCCGCTACCACTACGACGAAAACGAACGGGTTCTCGAAGGCCAGGTAGCAGGCTCAACAGCCCAGCCCTACAGCACCCGAATCACTTTCCCGGCCCAAGTTGCGGCAGGCTCCTACTCCTTTTCTGCCACCTGTTCCTGCCCCGTGCTCCACAATTGCAAGCACGCTGTGGCGCTCATGCTGACCGCCATCGACCGTTCAGCCAAAGCCAAGCGGGCGCTCACGGCCTCATCAAGCACCTGGACCACCCGCGCTACTGAGAGCGGCCGCACCCGACCCAGCGCAGAAGCCATGCGGGAACTCGAAAAATTTGGCATCACCACCGCCTCATCTCTGGCTGCCCCCCAAGACAGCCTGCCCCTTGAGCAACCTGCTCCCGCCGACAGCACCCCGGACCAGAGCGCCCTACCCACCTGGCGGCGTACCCTGGCCCATTCCCTAGCCGCCCGCCCCGGCTACGACAACCGCAACCACGGAGTATCCGGTGCCCTTGACCTGCGCCTGACCGTCCCCGGCAAATATGGCTGGACCAAAAGCAGCGGCTCACCCCGCATCACCGTTGAAGCTCGCCCCCTGATGATGGGTGCCCGTGACCGCTGGATTAAAGGCGGGCTAAGCTGGGAAAAGTTCTCGGGAAACGCCGCGGGCTCCGCCGGAACCGGACTGCTAGCTGAGCACGCCACCTGGTTCAACGAGTTCTACGCCGTCATTCGCGGCTCCCAATCCATATACACCTCCCACCGCGACTGGGCATCGCTTTCCACCGTAGATTCATCCCTACTCTGGCAGATGCTCCGGGCCGCCGACGATATCAACCTGCCCATTCTGCTCCACGGCAAAGAAACCGGGCTGGTCATTGCCGACACCCCGCAGGTAGAACTGGAACTCACGCCCGTCCCCGAACGCGGCAGCTCCCAGGACGCCCTCCAACTCACTCCCCTGCTCCGCTGGGGCTCCTACACCATTCCGGCAAGCTACACCCACAAGATGGGCACCAACCGGCAGGGCTTAATCGCCCTGGGTGGGAGTGCCCAAGCTAATTACGTAGAAGCTGCCGCCGCCGCCCGCTGGGACTCCGCCCTGCCCTCGGCACTAGCCCATGTGGAGGAAAGCGCCCCCATTCACACCGGCCAGCCAGAAACTCAACAGGCCCACCAGGCACCCGCGCCCCACCAGCACCGCCCTCGCTGGCTCAGCCCAGAAGCCGAGCTAGTCCTTATTCCACTGGACGAACCGCTCGATGCCGTCGCCGAATCCCTGATGTCCAGTCAACCGGTCACCGTTCCTTCCAAAGACCTACCGGCCTTTTTCTCTGACTTCTACCCCGCCCTCACCCGCGCCCTGCCGGTAGCGACCACCTCCGAAAAGCTGGAGCTCCCCACAGTACGCACCCCCTCCCTGGTTCTGACCATCACTTTTAGTGAACCCGGCCCGCCCTTTAGAGCCAGCACCGCCTGGCACTGGGAGTACCCCGCCAACCCCACCGGCACCGACGACGAAACCATCGTGCTCGATGCCCTGGGCTACCCCGGGGAAGACCGCGCCGATATCCGCGACACAGCCCACGAATATCGAGTACTCAAAGACGTCAAGCGAATCCGCCCCGGTGTGCCCTTTACCAAGCACATCACCGAAAACTGGGACACCCGAACCCTGCTCGAAACCTACCTACCCGCCTACCAGAAGATTGACGGGGTCAGGGTTCAGGTCCGGGGGCCACAGCCAGAGTTCAAGGAACTCGACCAGGCCCCAGACATTGTTGTGACCGTTGATGACACCCGCCGCCGAGACTGGTTCGGGCTGGGTATCGCCATCAAGGTCGGTGAATGGACTGTAGGCTTTGCCGACATCCTGGCCGCTCTGGCTAAAAACCAGACTCACCTGCTCCTGGGCAACGGCCAGTACTTTGCCCTGGACCGGCCCGAGTTCATGAAATTACAAGACTTGCTCCGTGAAGCCCAGCAGCTCACCGATAAGACAGGACCCCTGGAAATCAACCGCCATCAGGTAGGCCTGTGGGAAGAACTCGAAGAACTCGCCGCCGAAACCCACACCGTCACCGCCTGGGACGAGCAGGTCAGCGCCCTGCTTAACCTCGAACACCACCGTCTGGCGGAAGTACCCGCCTGCCTGCACACCACCCTGCGCCCCTACCAGGTAGAGGGCTACCAGTGGCTTACTTTCCTGTGGGAGCAGTCCTTGGGTGGCGTGCTAGCCGATGATATGGGCCTGGGCAAGACACTGCAAACCATTGCGCTCTTTGTGCACGCCGCCGAGCAAGCCAGCGAGCGCCGGGAGCAGATGGCACCTTTCCTGGTAGTTGCTCCCACCTCCGTTGTGCCCAACTGGGTACGGGAGATTAAGAAGTTTGCGCCCTCGCTGACCGTGGTAGGAGTCGAGGAATCTGTCCGTAAATCCAAACGCCCCCTGGAAAAGACCATTGCCGGGGCGCAGGTTGTGGTGACCAGCTACGCCCTCTTTAGACTCGATGAGGAAAGCTACTACTCTCTCGGTACCGCCCAGCCCTGGAACGGACTGATACTCGACGAGGCCCAGTTCGTTAAGAATGCCAAGACCAAGGCCCACCAGGCTGCCCGCGACTTACCGGCCCGCGTCAAAATTGCGGTCACCGGTACCCCCATGGAAAACAACCTCATGGAACTGTGGTCCATGTTCTCCATTACCGCGCCGGGGCTCTTCCCCTCCGCCCGCGCTTTTAAAGATTCCTACGCTACTCCCATCGAATCGGGCGAGGAAACTAAAGCTCTGGGCCGCCTGCGCCGCCGGATCCGCCCACTCATGAAACGGCGCACCAAGGAAGTTGTGGCCGCTGACCTACCTGAGAAGACAGACACCCGCATTGACGTCCCACTGGCCCCGGCTCACCGCAAGACCTACGACACCCACCTGCAACGGGAGCGACAGAAGATTCTGGGCCTGCTACAGGATATGGACAAGAACCGTTTTACTATCTTCCAGTCCCTCACCACCCTGCGCCGTTTGGCGCTCGATGCCTCACTGATTGACCCCGAAAAGTACGCTCAGGTGGACTCATCCAAGCTGGACTACCTGGCAGAGAACCTGCCCGAGATCATTCACGACGGGCACCGGGCCCTCATTTTTAGCCAGTTCACCGGCTACCTGCGCAAGATTGCCGACCGCCTCGCAGAGTTGGGCATCCCCTACCTCTACTTGGACGGCTCAACCCGCAACCGGGGCGAGCTCCTGCGGTCCTTTGAAGAGGGCGCCGCCCCGGTCTTCCTCATTTCGCTCAAGGCTGGTGGCTTTGGGCTTAACCTGACCACCGCCGATTACTGCTTCATCATGGACCCCTGGTGGAACCCCGCCGCCGAACAGCAGGCTGTGGACCGGGTCCACCGCATCGGGCAGACTAAGAACGTTATGGTTTACCGCCTGGTTTCCGCCGGGACGATTGAGGATAAGGTCATGGAACTCAAAGAGTCCAAGGCCGCCCTCTTTGATGCTGTTGTTGATGAGGGTGCCTTCTTTTCCTCCCAGCTCACGGCGGCACAAATCAGGGACCTGCTTACCGACGCGGAACCCACCAGCTAGGTAACCGGTGCGGGCTTTCCTTCCAGATGCGGGGGTACCGCGCGTGTTGAGCAGGAAACTGTGTATCTGGCACCAGGACAAGGGTACGAAAGGAGAATAAGGGGTGGCTAAACTGCTGATGGATCTGACCCCTCTGAGCTACTCCCCTGCCTTGAGGCGAATCTGGTTGGGCGGTATTTTCTCCACCGTGGGGTACTCCATTACCGGTGTTGCTATCTCGCTGGAAATCTACGCGCTGACCTCATCGGCGGCGGCAGTAGGAGCGGTTGGCCTGGTGGCGCTGGTGCCGCTTGTTCTGGGTGGCCTCTACGGCGGGGTTATTGCTGATACCTATGATCGGCGCAAGGTGGCCCTGGCCGCGACGCTGAGCTTGTGGGTGCTGACCGCGCTCATGGCCGCTCATTCCTGGCTCAATATCCACTCGGTCTGGGTGCTCTATGCTCTGATTGCCGCCGAATCCCTGTTTCAGCCCATTAACCAGGCAGCTCGCGGTGCCATTATTCCCCGGCTGGTCAAGCCCCGCCTACTGCCAGCGGCCAATACTCTCATGATGTCGGTGGGTACCCTGGGCATGAGCCTGGGCCCCATTCTTGGTGGTGTTCTGGTGGCGACTCTGGGCTATCAGCTGACTTATTCCATTAATGTTCTGGCTATGACGGTGGGTATCTGGGCGCTCTACCGGCTCCCGGCCATGAAGCCTGAGGGCACCGCCGAGCAACCACGGCGCGGCGGCCTGTCGTCCATTGCTGAGGGCCTGCGTTTTGTGCGCGGTAACCAGGTGGTGGGCATGTCCTTCCTCGTGGATCTTTTGGGTATGTTCTTTGCCCAGGCCCGCCCTATTATTCCGGCGCTTGCTGCCCTGTCCTTTGGTGGCGGTGAGATAGGGGCAGGGTTCCTGCTAGCGGCTGGCCCTATCGGGGCTCTCACAGGTATTGCCTTCTCGGGTTTCCTCAAAGACCTCTCGCGCCAGGGCCGCTTTTTGACTCTGAGCTATGCAGGCTGGGGGCTGGGCTTTACAGCTTTCGGTCTGATTGCCTGGGTTTTTGACGGCCAGGGGCAGGGGGCCTCGGTGCGCGAGAGCCTCCTGAGACTTTCGCTGGCGGGGCTTGCTCTTGCTTTTATGGGCTGGGCCGATGCCCTGGGCGGGGTCTACCGTTCTACCATTATTCAGACGGCTGCCCCCGACCATATTCGAGGCCGGATGCAGGGGCTCTTCATTATTACCGTGGTCGGTGGCCCCCAGTTGGGCACCGCTGGGGTGGGGTTTGCGGCTGAGGCTATGGGTGCCCCACTGACGGCGGTTATGGGTGGTGCTCTGGTGATTATCACGATTGCCCTGGCGACGGTGCGTGTGCCGGCCCTATGGCGCTATGTGCCTGAGCCGGTCCCTGATACCCGGCAAATTCCCTCCGTCTAGCCCAGCGGTCTAACAAACACCCGCCCTTTATCTCTTGCCCCCGGACTTATACACCGGGGGCAAGAGAGAAAGGGCGGGTGTTAGATGTAACGGGCCGATTTAGAAGTCAATGGTTGCCGGGTCGGGGCCGATGCGTCCCTCGGCAGAAGAGAGCGCATCAATGGCGGTGATGTCATCATCGGTAAGAGTGACCTTCAGTGACTCAAAGTTAGAGACAATACGCTCGGGGGTCACAGATTTAGGGATAGCCACAATGCCGTGAGCGCGATGCCAGGCCAGGATAACCTGTGCCGGGGTTGCGCCGTGAGCCTGAGCGATTTGACCAATGACAGGGTTTTCCAGCAGGCCAGAACGGTTACCCATACCCAGCGGGCTCCAGGCCTGGGTGATAATCCCCAGCTCTGCGTGCACCTGGCGCAAGCGCTCCTGGGCAAAGTAGGGGTGCAATTCAATCTGGTGAATCGCCGGGGTCACCCCGGTCTCGGCGATAATCTCGCGGAGCTGTTCTTCGGGGAAGTTGGACACACCAATCGACTTAGCCCTACCCTGCTTCTGAAGCTCGATCAGGGCCTTCCAGGTCTCCACGTAGAGGCCCTGAGAAGGCTTAGCCCAGTGAATCAGGAGCAGGTCAACATAGTCGGTGCCCAGACGTTCCAGGGATGCCTCCACAGCGGTCATAGCCTGCTCGTAGCCCTGCTCGTCGTTCCAGACCTTGGTGGTCACAAAAACTTCCTCGCGGGCAAGACCGGAAGCCGCGATAGCCTTGCCGGTGCCTTCTTCGTTCCCGTAGATTTTGGCGGTGTCGATGTGACGGTAACCGGCTTCCAAGGCCAGGCCCACCACCTTTTCGGCTACGTCGTTCTCTACCTGCCAGACACCGTAGCCTAGCTGGGGAATGGTCTTGCCGTCGTTAAAGCTTAGACGGGGTGCAGAAGTCATGGAAGGTATCCTTTCGCGGGGGGTTGGCTACCTCCCACTGTATGCCCGTGATCTGGCTCCCGGCTAGTAGTGTTCGGTAGTGGTGAACCAGATCTTAGGCTCAGGGACGTTTTTTACCTTTGTGCTGGGCGCCCCGCCCACGATGAGCCGATCGGGTATCTTCCAGAAGCAGGGAAAGCGAAATACGGCGGCGCTGAGGGTCAGCCTCCACCACCCGCACCTGCACAATCTGCCCCGAGTGGACGATGGTGTGCGGGTCTGAGACAAAGTTTTCGCTCATCTGCGACACGTGAATCAGCCCGTCCTGGTGAACCCCAATATCCACGAAAGCACCGAAAGCAGCCACGTTCGAGACGGTGCCCTCCAAAATCATGCCCGGGGCCAGGTCCTTGATGTTTTCCACGCCCTCAGCAAAGGCGGCGGTGCGGAAGCAGGGGCGGGGGTCGCGCCCGGGGGCGCTAAGTTCAGCAAAGATATCGGTAACGGTGGGCAGGCCCACGCTCTCGGTCACAAAGTTACGGGGGTCAAGCTGGCTGAGGGCTTCTGAGGGCACCCGGCTACCGTCCAAGCCACCGGCGGCCTGCACGATGGTGCGGGCCAGCGGGTAGGACTCGGGGTGAACCCCGGAGGCATCCAGCGCTTCGCTCCCACCCACAATGCGCACAAAACCAGCGGCCTGCTCGTAGGCTTTAGGCCCCAGGCGGGGTACATTGAGCAGGTCACGGCGGCAGGTGAAAGGGCCGTGCTCGGTCCGGTAGGCCACAATATTCTCGGCAATCGTCTTATTGAGGCCAGCTACCCGCGCCAAAAGAGCCGGGGAGGCAGAATTGACCAGCACGCCTACCGCGTTCACGCAGTCCTCTACCACAGCATCTAGTGAGCGCGTCAGGGCTGCCGGGGTGACGTCGTGCTGGTACTGGCCCACGCCAATGGATTGGGGGTCAATTTTGACCAGCTCGGCCAGGGGGTCTTGCAGGCGGCGGGCGATGGAGACGGCTCCGCGCAAGGAGACGTCTAACCCGGGCAGTTCACGCGAGGCCAGTTCTGAGGCGGAATAGACTGACGCCCCGGCTTCGGAGACCACGACCTTTTGAACGCCCCGGTGTCCTGCGGCGGTCAGGCCTTGAATGAGCTGGCCGGCCAGCTTATCGGTTTCCCGGCTGGCTGTGCCGTTACCCACCGCAACCAACTCTACTGAGTGCCGGGTCACCAGTTCTTCCAGGGTGGTCAGGGCGGCCTCCCACTGGTTGCGGGGGGCATGCGGGTAGATCACGGCGGTCTCCAGCACCTGGCCGGTAGCACCCACCACGGCCACTTTAACCCCGGTCCGCAGGCCGGGGTCCAGTCCCAGGGTGGGGCGGGAACCGGCCGGGGCGGCTAGCAGAACATCGCGCAGGTTAGAGGCAAAGACGGCAATGGCATCCTTCTCGGCCTGCTCAAAGAGCTGAGTACGCACCTGGCTGGCAAGACGCGGGAGCAGCCGTTGCCGCCAGGCCAGCCGCACCGTCTTGGCCAGCCAGCCCAGCACCATCTGCTCATCCGAGACAGTGTTGAGTACCTGGGCACCAATGCCCAGGGCCTCAGCTACGGTGCGTTCGTACCAGCCGCGCTCGCGCTCGTATTCCTCGGACAGAATCTCGGCGGCTTCGCGGGCCGCACCCTTGAGCTGGCTCTTGGGCGGGGGCAGAACATCTACATCGATATTGACTTTGACGGCCCCGGCTTTCTCCGCACGGAACAGGGCCAGCACCCGGTGGGAGGGGATCCGCCGGATTTCTTCGTTGAACTCAAAGTAGTCACTGAACTTAGCGCCGGTTTCCTGCTGTCCAGCAATGAGCCGGGAGGTAATCACACCCCTGCGAGTAAAGCGCTGGCGCAGGGTCTCTGCCAGGGTGGGGTCGCTCACGGCCTGTTCAATGAGCAGAGCACGGGCACCCTCCAGGGCATTCTCAACGGAGGCGACGGTAGCTTCTACGGTTCCGGGTTTAGCGCCTGCAAGCTCCGGCTCAACGTAGGCATCGGCAATATCTGCGGTGGGGGCAAAGGGTACTTCTAGCAGGTCCTCCACCAGAGAGTCCAGGCCGGCTTCGCGTGCTAGGTAAGCCAGGGTCTTGCGCTTGGTCTTGTGCGGGGCGTAGAGGGCTTCTAGCTCGTTCTTTGTCGGTGCCAGCGCCAAGGCCCGGGCTAGTTCCTCGGTCAGGACAGCCCGCTCGTGCAGGGTATTGACGATGGCTACCCGGCGCTCTTCCAGCTCGCGCAGGTAACGCAACCGCTCAGCAAGGGTACGAAGCTGGGTATCGTCTAACCCACCGGTCGCTTCCTTGCGGTAGCGGGCGATAAAGGGGACGGTAGCGCCGTCATCGAGCAGGGCTAGAGCCGCTATCACCTGCTCTGGCCGGACGCCCAGCTCCTGGGCAATCCGCTGCTCAATGGGGGAAAGTTCTGCCTCACCTGCTCTTGTCATAGTTTCTAGTTTCTCATTAAGACAGAGTGCCCAGAACCTATGCCGCTAGGCGGGCTATTTATACCGTGCTGACCGGCCAAGGCACCGCCTTGTACCATGGCAGGTTCGAGAGTCATAATGAGCTTATTTGTCTGTAACAGTTGGGCCTATGGTGGTCAGACAGGTGCCCAGCCACCTAAAGTGGTGTCAGGGGACTCAGGATCTCATATATCTATGGCCTAGCCTCAGCTACAGGTTTCTTCCCCCTCCAGTTCACCCGTCCCCTTTGCTTTGGAGAACCACGTGCCAGATGCAACCGATTTCGAATACGCCGACTTCTGCGAGAATTATGGCTCCTTGCTAACCGGCCTCGCCCGTATGGGGTGGACTGCATCTGAGGCCTTTAGCCGGATCGTTGTTCTTTACCCCAGCATTGACCGTGAGCTGCTAGAACGCGCTATCAACTCGGGCCGCTGGGTCTTTGAGGGCCGCAAAGAGCAGATTCACACCAATGTGCTGATGGCTTCAGCCCTCTGGTACGCGGTTGCTATCACCTACGACCTAGAAGCTGACTACGAGTACGCCGCGACGGGCCTTGACCCCACCATCGTCCAGGACCTGCCCCGCATGCTGGAATCTTTCTCAGTACCCGCTCAGGTGATCGCCGAGGTGGTGGGCCGCATCGGTGCCGCTCTCAAATACATGGCAGAGCACCCCTACACCGAGCTCGATGAGCAGACTTACGACGATTTTGTAGTCAACCTACCGGCAGAAGTTGATTACATCTCTCGGGACGACTTCGCCTGGCCGCCCTCTCGCGCCCTCATCGAAGACCGCCTGGGCAACCGTTCCTGGAGCAGGGCTCTGCTCAAAGTCGGCATCTGCCCGCCGCATGCGGACTCCCACGGGCTCAAACTGGCCGCAACGAGCCTGAGCGAACGCACCTTCCGCAATACCCTGGGCGATTTCCTCAGCTACTGCATCCGCTACGACCGTAAACCCTCCGTCTTGCTCTACGGTAGCTGGGCCGAAGACCCCGCCCGTACTGGCCGGGTGCCTCACCTGGGTGCTGTCCGCGCCAAATATGACTCTTGGAACCGGGCCCTACAGGTAGGCCGCCAGATGATTAGTGATGCCCTGAGCAGCGCGGCCGCCAGCATACCCGCTGGTGGGGGGCATCAGCAGGCTTCCGCGCCCACAGGCTCCCTCAAAATCAAAGATATCCAGGCGCAGGGAATCGGCGTTGTCCGACCCAAGTCTCTCACCGACGATGAGCAGATAGCCCGTGCCTGGCAGGAACTCACCGATGTCATGCGTCAGCGCCTTGAAGAGCTCCCCTGGAACCTGTCCCTACGCCTTTACTACATCTCACCGGAGGTTGTAGAAACCGGTGACTACACCAGCTACGTCAATATCCTGCGCTCACCGGCTGGCTATTTCTGTGAACTCACCTCACCCGACGAGTTTGAGACAGTCCTGGTTCAGCTCGACACCCAAGCCCTGCTCAACCGGGGCTGGACCGCCCCCACGGGCTCAGGTCGCTGGACCCGGAACTTCCTCTCTGTGGCAGACGCCGCCGATGGAATTATTAGCGCCATGCGCATGGGCATGGGGTGCGGCCAGCCTGACTACTACCAGTCTGATGACCCCACCGGTAGCGCCACCGTAGATGTTGCCCACCCTGGCACCGGGTCTATCCCCATGGTGCCGGTAACAGGCCAAGGCTACGTTGTGGTCGAGGACTTTAGCTAAAGCTCACCTCCCGCTCCGTTTGAGGTTCTGAGCCCTGCGCTTTCTTGCGCGCACCGCTAGAATGGTGTGCCTATGGCAATCTTCAAGAAGGCCCGCAGGGCACCGCGTCTTCCCGCTTCCGGTTTTACGGGCAAGCGCCGGGGAGTTTCTTCCTCCTCGGGATACAAGCCAACCCTGGCGATCATTCTTCTGGTTCTTCTGCTGGTCACCGGTGTTCTCTGGTTGCGATCCCATAACTGGGATCTCCGCGCCGGTTTTGAGAGCATCACCGGTGGTGGACGACCGGTCAGCACCGGCTTCGCGGGCTCAGGGGTCGAAACCTACTCGACTGCCTCCCAGGTCCTTGAAACCATCACCGTGGCCAAACCCTATAGCGGGGGCGGTTACAAGCGTTCAGCTTTCGGCCAGGCCTGGGAGGATATTGACGGCAATGGGTGTGACCAACGCAATGATATTCTGGCCAGGGACCTCACCGACCTGGACCTATCTAAGAACTGTAAGGTGCTTTCCGGGACCCTTACTGACCCCTACACCACCGAGATCATTAGCTTCAGGCGCGGTGAAAAAACCAGCGAAGCTGTGCCCATTGACCATGTTGTAGCGCTCTCTAACGTCTGGAGTTCAGGGGCCTGGCAGTGGAGTCTCACAGAGCGCACCCTCATAGCAAACGACCCGCTCAACCTCCAAGCAGCCGGGCAGTTCAGCAACACCACCAAGTCCAATAAGGACGCCGCTAGCTGGCTCCCCCAAACAGGCTACCGGTGCGAGTACGTTGCCCGGCAGATTTCAGTCAAGGCTGCCTATCATTTGACCATCACCTCAGCGGAAAAACGAGCCATGCAGGGGGTCCTGGCAACCTGCCCAGATCAGCCCGCCTACCGTTCCAGCTTTGCTCGTGGCTAGCGCTTTGACCGGCTTGCCGGTGTGTCACCCAGCGCAATAAAGACACTCACAGAGATCTCCCCGGTTAAGGTTAGATGTGCCACCTGTCACCAAGGCCCGGAGGAAGACCTTGACCTACACCTTTGAAGGCTACCGGGGCGGAAGCCGTGAATACCGGCGGCTGCTCACAGCCCTCTTTGCTGCGGGGGTCGCAACCTTTGCCCAGCTCTATTCCCCCCAGCCACTGATTCCCCAGATAGCCCGCGACCTGGCTATCTCAGCGGACCGCGCCGCTCTCACCATCTCCTGCTCCACCGCCGGTCTTGCCCTCTGCACCCTCCTGTGGGCGGCATTAGCTGACCGTTGGGGGCGGGTGCGCACCATGACCCTAGCTCTGTGCGGGGCAACCCTTCTGGGGCTCATAACCCCCTGGATCCAGCTCTACCCTCTGCTCCTTGTTCTTCGAACATTCGAAGGGGCCTTTCTGGGCGGTGTTGCGGGGCTGGCGGTAGCCGTCATTGTGACAGAAGCCCATATTTCGGTCCGGGCTGCGGCCGCCGGGCTTTATATCTCAGGAACCAGCGTGGGCGGGCTCATCGGTAGATTACTCTCCGGGGCACTGACCGAACTGTTAAGCTGGCGGGTAGCTATGTTCTCGGTCTCCTTCACCGGCTTCATGGCCGCGCTAATCTTTATCGTGCTCATGCCTGCCTCACATGACCGTCCCTGCCAAAGAACTGCAGCCTCTGCCCCCTACGCTGACAGCTCCTGGGCAAAAGTGGGGGCACTGCTGCGCAACCGTCAAGAAGTAACCCTCTTCACCGCAGGGTTTGCCCTCATGGGTGCCTTCGTCAGCATCTACAACTACATCGGCTTCAAGCTCCAGGCCGCTCCCTACCACCTCTCACCGCTCCTGCTCTCTTTTATCTTTCTGATCTACCTGCTGGGTACAGTTTCGTCGGGGTTTGGCGGTAAGCTGGCCCAGCGCGGAGGGCTCAAACGGGTTTTCCTGGCGGCCTGTCTGCTCATGGCTGGAGGAATCCTACTCACCCTGGCCCGCCCCCTGCCACTGGTCATAGCTGGCCTAGCGCTTCTGACTGCGGCTTTCTTTGCCGCTCACGCGCTTGCCTCCGGCTGGGCAGGTGCGCTGGCTGGCCCTGCAAAATCGCAGGCGACTGCGCTCTATAACTCCTTCTACTACGGGGGTTCAGCTCTTATCGGTTGGGGGGCAGGGCTACTTCTGCCCCATGCAGGCTGGGAAGGGCTGGCGCTGAGCTGTACCGCCTTGGTTTTCTTCTGCTGTCTGCTCTCTGCGCTCTATCTCCCCTCTCAAGGGGCAGACACTGCGGGATAAGAACTTGTATGCCATCAGCTAGGGCAAAGGCCCGCCACCGGGTGTACCGGTAGCGGGCCTCAGCAACTTACCCTCTAGGGCCTATTGAGCTGATGAGTCATGTTCCTGGTGCTCCAGCGCCTTCTGGCGGGCACGGGCTTTCAGAGTTGTTCCCTGGTTGTTACGGTGAATGAAGAACCAGCCAAGGGCAAGCAAGGCGTACCAGAAAGGCATAGCAATCAGGGCCTGGCGGGTGTCTTCATAGCTAAAGAGCAGGACAATAACACCCACGAAGAAAGCCAGAACAAGGTAGCAGGTGTAGATGCCGCCGGGGAGCTTATAGACAGATGACTCGTGTAGTTCGGGGCGGGTCTTACGGTACTTAATGTAGCTGACCATAATCAGAGACCAGGTTACTACGGTGAGCACCGAGGCCACGGTGGTCACCAGTGTAAAGGCCTCAATTAAGGAGTCTCCCGAGTAGAGCAGGATAATGCCTGAGAAGAGTAGCACCGTGGTGAGGAAAAGGCCATTGCGCGGTACACCGTTCTTGGAGAGGCGGCCAAAGATAGCCGGGGCGCTACCGGTCTGAGCCAGACCGAAAATCAGGCGGGAGGTAGAGAAAATACCCGAGTTGGCCGATGAGGTAGCGCTGGTCAGCACCACAAAATTAATCAGGTGTGCGGCAATAGCTAGCCCTGCCAGGGTGAACATTTCAACGAAGGGGCTCTGCTCAGGGTCAATAGTGCGCCAGGGTGTGACCATCAGAATAACTGCCAAGGTCAAAACGTAGAAGACGATAATACGAAGAGGCACCGCGTTGATAGCGCGGGGAAGGGTCACAGTGGGGTTCTTGGTTTCGGCAGCTGTAGTGCCTATGAGCTCGGCACCCAGGAAAGCGAAAATACCGATCTGGAAGGCCGCGAAGAAGCCGCTGGCGCCCATGGGGAAGAAACCGCCGTCATTCCAGAGGTTTTCCACCGATGCCCGCTGTCCGCTGGGTGAGGTAAAGCCGGCAATTACCATAATCGCTCCCACGATGATAAGAAGGACGATGGCAACAATTTTGATCAAAGCGAACCAGAACTCGATTTCGCCAAAGTTCTTGACGCTGGGCAGGTTCAAGGTAAGGAGCAAGCCAATCAAGCAGACAGCGGGAATCCAGGCGGGTAAATCAGGCCACCAAAAGTGGACATAGCCGGTAATGGCGATAATATCGGCAACGCCGATGACAACCCAGGTAAACCAGTAGGACCAGCCCATGAGAAAGCCAGCACTGGGCCCCAGGATATCGGTGATGAAATCGTTGAAGGTTTTATAGCTCAGGTTAGAGAGGAGTAGCTCTCCCATGGCCCGCAGAACCAAGAAAATGACGACCCCAATAATCGCGTAGACCAGAAGCAAGGATGGGCCAGCCAGTGAAATCGTTTTGCCGGAGCCCATGAAGAGGCCGGTACCAATCGCTCCACCGATAGCGATGAGCTGAATATGCCGGTTGGAAAGCCCGCGTTGCAGGCCTTCCTTTTCTTCTAGGCCCGGTGTGTTCTCGGTTGTTGCCATAAGCACCCCCTGATGTTGTTGTGTCCTGTCTGCTTTTGCCCTCTTCATCCGGGGCCAGTGGGTCCCTGGGAGGGATGATCAGGCTCATAAGACTAAGTGGTTATGGTCAAGTCTAAGCCCTCTTGCTCCTCATATCTTTCAGTACCGGGTAGTAGGTAGGATTCATGATAAATTGATGAAAGTTCGCTCACTCCAAAAAAACATAATTTAGATGGGAAAAATCGCGTGGACGCTCTCCAGCAGGTACTCGATGAAACCAGCCGTATCATTTGGGGTCCCTGGCTTTTGCTACCGCTTCTCGTGGGCACCGGCATTTTTCTGACTGTCCGCCTGGGCCTAATTCAAATCAGACTTTTTACCAAGGCAATGAGCCTGCAGTTTGGTCGCCGAGCCAGGCAGGAGGGCGCAAAAGGTGACATTTCATCCTTCCAGGCTATGAGCACGGCCCTGGGGGCAACGGTGGGTACCGGCAACATTGTGGGTGTCGCTCTCTCCCTGAGTATCGGTGGCCCCGGGGCGCTCTTTTGGATGTGGGTTACCGCTATTATCGGCATGGCCTCTAAATACTCAGAATGTTTTTTGGGTGTCCGTTTCCGTCACCGTGACAAGATGGGGGAACTAACAGGAGGCCCCCAAGCCTACCTGCAACGAGGCATCCCTAACCGCTTTGGCAAGTTCCTGGCAACAATGTTTGCTATCTGCTGTGTTTTCGCCTGCTTTGGCATTGGTAACATGACCCAATCCAATGCCATCTCCGCTAACCTGGAGCACTCCTTAGGGGTACCATCCTGGGCTACCGCCCTTGTCCTTGCCCTCCTAACTGCCTTGGCTCTTTTGGGTGGCATTAAGACAGTCTCGAAGATTGCCGCTTTTTGTGTTCCCCTGATGATTCTGCTTTATCTAGGCTTCGGTGGCTACATTGTGGCACGTAACGCCGCTATGATCCCGGAGGCCTTTGCCATGATTCTGCGGGGAGCTTTCACCGGGCAAGGAGCCCTGGGCGGGGCGGTCGGTGCAGGAATGATTTTTGCCCTACAGGTCGGTGCCCAACGCTCCCTCTTCTCTAACGAGTCAGGGATGGGTACCGCCTCTATCCCCGCTTCAGTTGCCACGACGTCGCACCCTGTGCGCCAGGGCCTGGCCTCCATGACCCAGACTTTCGTGGATACCCTTGTGGTGATTTCCATGACCGGTTTCATTCTGCTGACCACGGGCACCTGGACTAACTCCGAACCGGCTACTGCCACCGCCCAAGCATTTTCCTCCGGTATTCCTGGGCCCTGGGGCGGCTATGTGGTAACCCTCTGCCTGGTGCTTTTGGGGTATTCAACCGTGCTGGGCTGGTCCTACTACGGTGAGCGCGCCCTTGAGTCCCTGGGCGGCGGTAAACGAGCCATTACTGGCTACCGCATGGTCTTTGCCCTCATGTGCGGGCTGGGCGCAGTCGCTCCCCTGTCCGTAGTTTTTACTTTCTCCGATATCATGAACGGCCTGATGGCTATCCCCAACCTCATTGGCCTCATCATGCTCTCAGGCCTGGTCGCCCGTGAAACCAAGAAGTACCTGACCCACGACCCCAACTTTGTTGCCACGGTCGATACTATTGACGGCTTCATGTACGGCCTACCCGGTGGCTTGGATGCCCAGATTGACCACGAGGTAGACCTCAGCCAAAGCGAACCCGCCCTAGAGCACCCCGACACCACCCGCCTCAAAGTAATCACTCAGAAGATGATTGAGGAAGACCTTATGACCAAGGAAGATTCCAAGGTCTACGATGTGTCCGTTGAGCAGGTGCATACCGGGAGCATCCCCCTGGTCACTGGTTCTCTGCCGATTATCCAGCAGGCCAAACCCACCTTTGGCTCCCCCACCGATCCCAGGGCAGCAGAGCCACCTCAATCCTAATTAGGGGGCGGGGTCTATAATGGGTGCCTTAGCTACCGGTGGCGCTTAGAGTTTCCGCGAGCACCGGCTACCCTTTCAACCTCGCAAGGAGAGTTATGGAAACCAATAAGCAGAAGCAAGACCTCGAGCAGAAGGCAGCACGCACCGCTGCCGGGGAAGATTTAAACGCTCCGGTGCCCGAGAAGTTCCACCGTCAGCCCTACTCTTTTGTTCGTCGCGGTGACCGCCTGACCGCCCGCCGCCAGAAAGCCTGGGATGCTTACGCCCCCACCCACCTGCTGGACCTCCCCCGCAATATTGGTGACACCTCAGTTGCCGAGGGTGCCGTCTTTAACCCTGAAGAGCTCTACGGCCGCGCCGGTGCGCCCCTGGTCCTTGAAATCGGCTCTGGCCTGGGTGAGGCCATTGTCCACCGGGCAAGTCAGGTCCCCGAAGCCAATTTCCTAGCTGTTGAGGTTTACACCCCCGGCATTGCCGACCTGCTGCTCAAGATGGGCCAGGCCGGGGTAGAGAATGTGCGTGTAGCGCAGGCTAACGCCCCAGAGCTACTCGATAACCTGCTTGAAGAGAACTCTGTCGATGAGCTGTGGGTTTTCTTCCCCGATCCCTGGCATAAGGCTCGCCACCACAAGCGTCGCCTGGTCTCCCCGGCTTTTGCCGATAAGGTAGCCCGCGTGCTCAAGCCCGGCGGTACCTGGCGACTGGCAACCGACTGGGAAGAATACGCCCTGGTTATGCGTGAAGTTCTCGATGCCCACCCCGACTTTGTGAACGCTCACGCCGGTGAGAACACCAGTGAGGATGACCCCGTTGGCGGTTGGGCTCCCCGCTGGGAGGGCCGTGTGGTGACTTCCTTTGAGCGTAAGGCCGGTGAGGCTGGCCGCCGCGCCCACGACCTGACCTATATCCGCCGCTAAAGCTCGGTATATAAAGAGACCATCATAGAAAAGCCCTGCCCATCTAACAAGGGCAGGGCACAGTGAAAGCATTTAAGGTCAAAACGGTTCCACGCAGATTATAGATAGTGGTAATAGTCTTTTCATCCGCTATTTCAGGTTCTCTTACAAACCCTGGCGACAGATTTATTTTTTTACTACCTCTAGTGCTACTCCATAACCTCCAGTATTTTTGAGAAGATTTTGAATTTCTTCAAAAGTATCTAAATCACCGCTGTAGCTCACAGTGATGAGTGCTTTTTCATTGTCGCAGGTAACTGTCTTAGATACAGAAACTGATGGTGATATATTCTCTAAATTTTTTGTAATCGCAGAGTGGGAATCCAAAGCCGAATCAACATCTTCAATGCTCGATAAACCACTACAGGTGGGGCGATCTGTTTGCCCCTCAGATTTATTACCCAAAAAACCCAAAACACCCACGGCCAAAATACAAACAAAAAATAAAGCTGAAATAAGTACAAACAATGTTTTTTTATTTTTCATTTTTATCACCCATATTACCTTTGCTGAGTTTCAAGATGGTAAGTCATATCACAAGCGAGAATCATGTTTTCATCATGGGTGGCAATCACAACATGTGAACCCTGATCTGCAACGGCTCTTAATAATCTCTGAACATTATCCCGATTGCCTTCATCCAGACTGGCAGTAGGTTCATCAACAAAAAGGTAGGATGCCTCCCGATAAAGAGCCCGGGCAATTCCCACACGCTGTTTTTCACCACCGCTTAACCTACTAGCTTTCTCACCCTGTCGGCCATGAAGAGAAACACTATTCAAGACTTTCTCCATCTTATCTTTCTCCCTTCTTGGAACGTGCTGGGCTACGGCAAGGTTCTGCGCCACTGTCCATTCATCAATGATTCCATAATCCTGGAATACGAACGCCGCCTCATCTCTCCAAAATGATAATCTTTTTTTATTCGACGGATTACTAAAATCTCTACCGTCAATCTCAATAGATCCAGTAGTTATTGGCTGAAGAAGACCAAGGCAATTAAGTAATGTAGTCTTACCGCTTCCACTCTCACCTATTAAGCCAGTAACCCTCCCAGGCTCAATGAATATTTCATCAATAGCCATAATAGTTCGCCCCTTAATCTGAACACTAATATCGCGTCCTCTAATCATCAGGAAACCTTTCTAAGGACAGTTTTGGAAAATATAAATTGAGCAAATGATGGTTGCAATATCAAACTAAGGGTTACACACAGAAGAACAACTCCAAAACATGCAAAATTATAGGAGCCGGCTTGACCAATCACGCTTATCCAGGCAAGAACCCCAAGAGCTGTAGCTATTATCGCTTCACCCAAAAGACGCTTTCTAAGGATAGCTAGCCAGCTATTACCTGATACTCGCTGGGTATAGTGAGTCTTCGCCTTACGAAGAAGATAAATATAGCTTGCCAGTACAGTACTAAGGACAAGAGAAGTCATATTGAGCACAAGAGACAGAAGTAGCGACCTAGTACGCGCTTCTGCCATCTGGCTTGACTGCAGGCCAGCATCGCTTGCCCGATCTACGGAAAGTATGACCCCACTCAGTTCTGATTCTTGCACCTTCTTTGTAAGCTCAAAGGAATCGTCAAAAAATATATTATTTGTTGAAATAACTGACGTGATTAAAGAAGGTGAGTAGGTATCAGAGAGTGAGCTAACAGATACAACCAATGGAGTTTCATAGAGCTCTAACTGAGAGTTTCCAGTACCAGAAATAGCAGGCAGGGACCCTTGCTCAGCAGGCACGAGAAAACGAACTCTATCCTGCGCTTGGCTTGAGGGAATCCACAGTTTTAATTGCTCTAAAATAGACTCTCTCAAAGCAATCGGTATTTCTTTTTTATCAATATCCACATATTTACGATGGTAACGATCTTCAAGTTTTTTCAGATAGCTATCATTAGTAAGCATAACTCCATCAAAAGGCTCAAGATTATCCCCTAGAAATTCACCTGGATTGACACCATAGGTGAAGTACAACTTATTTTCATCTTCTGCATCTGTAACCACCCTCAATAAATCTCCCTCTGCCTGGGTTAACTGCTCATCATTACCCCCTAGCCGTAAGCTCTGCGCCTGAGAGAGAGCATCCCAATACGATGCCTGCTGGGCAATTCCCAGCTGAGTGAATCCCTGCCCAACCAAGGCAGGAAGACTCACTGCAGTAATAAAAATTGCTAGGTATTTCGCTCCTTCTGAGGCAAACCGATAATTCTGAATCCCATCCTCCCGACCTGCTACATTCTCTAGCCGTGGTGCCGTCAAAATGCTGGTCAAGAATACACACAAGCCTGTTATTAGCACCATAGCGACAAAGGCAAGTAGCGCAACCCAAATAAAGGAGCCCAAGGCATGGAATCCCCTGAGAAGGAAGACGGCTAACAGGGCAACAAGAAAAGTTCCTAGAGCGGGAACACAAAAACAAAGCAAAATATTACCCAACTGGGCAGCAAGTATCCGCCAGTGAGGTAAGCCGGCAAGAGTCTGTAGTATATGGACTCTTGCTCGTGATGCAGAATAGGCTAAGGAAGCTATACCAAGAAGCAGGCATACGCTCACCAGAGCCAAGCCATAGCCGTTTGCCCACACTGTCTGTACGAGAACCTCAAACCATCCAGCTTTTTTATAGGAAAAAACTGCTCCTAGACTTGTCAGCTCTTTCGAGAGGATGTCAACATCGTCAGGTGAGGAGATATGGGCGACATAAACCCCTTCTAAAGAAGCGTTTCCTAGGTCAGCTGCGACCTCTTGAGAACCGCTGTAATCTGGACGATACCAGTTGATTGGCCCTGTCTGAATATCTTTGTTGGTAAAATAGTACAGAGACCTGTCCTTGAGAAAATTTTCAGGATTCGGGACAACTTTTGCCAGTTTAATATTTCTTTCATCAGAAATATGTGAAAGACGGTCAATAATTTTATTTTTGGTTTCTACGCTCTGCTTGAAGCTTGCTGAAATAACAAGATTCGCCCCCTGCGGAGTATTTTCATCCACGGTAGCACAATAGGTGTCAGCGACTAACAAAAAAACTGATGCAACAAGAACTGCTACTAAACGAACAATATATCTCACATCAACCCTTAAAAATAAATTTATTTTCGGCGCTAAGCTAAAGCCTAGGGAAAATTTAAATTTGTCCTAGGCTTTAGTCCAAAATAGGCCTCAACTAAATCTAGCAAACCCTATAATAATACTTATTATTAGTAAAAATAGTACCGAATTTCTTCGCAACTGCACGTTTCCCAGCAGCGGTGTCGATGTTACGAACGGTACCCCAGTCATTCTGAGCTGTGGAACCATGACAGCGAGACCCGTGATCGTAATAGGAGCGGGCGTATGCGTTCCAAAAACCATATTCCCAATAGCCACCTTCAGCAGGCCATTGAGCTGAAGCATTAGCAGCAGTCATAGCTCCCAGTCCAACCCCAGCTACCAAGGTAAAACTTGCAACCATTTTTCTAATCTTTGTGGGGAATATTTCTCTCCTTTGATTATATTCCGCTTAGGAGTCCTGTGACTACCACAGGAACCTCAGGAAAATACATCAATAAAGCGCGGAAAGTGATTTATAAATCACCACGCCTGATATTTATTATCTCCTGACACCTATATCTAAAAGGTGTTGAAAATCATACTACAATAGGCTTTGTGTGTTTGGCAACCCTGGACGTAATTAATCCCTTAGCGGGGGCGGTAGAGCACCACGGCCTGGGACTTGGGGCGGGGTGCCGGACGCTGTCCGCGCGCCAGGTGCACCGCACCGCCAGACGTCCCGGCGGCAAACACACGAGCGCCCTCCTGTAGGCGGTGGCGTAGGACCTCATTTTCACGCAACAGCTCCGCGTTACGGGCTTTGAGGGCCTCTACCCGGTTCTCCAACTGCATGATGCGTTTAATCCCCTCGAGGGAGACACCGGACTGGGAAAGCTCCTGAATCTCTTGGAGCTTGAGCACATCCCGCTCCGAGTAGCGGCGAGCCCGGCCCGGAGCTCGTGAGGGCTGAACCAGCCCCATGCGGTCATACTGGCGCAGAGTCTGGGGGTGCATACCCGCCAACTCTGCGGCCACAGAAATCACAAAGACCGGCCGGTCAGATTCAAGTTCCATGGTTACTCAGCCGCCTTCCGCAAAAGCTCAGCCCGTAGGTTAACCTGAGGTGCCAGCGCCAGGAAGTTATCCAAGGCATCAGAGGCCTCCTGACTCAGGTCGGTAGGTACCTGAACCTCGGGAATGACCAGTAGGTCGCCGCTACCCTTCTTGGTGACGAAGCCCCGCCCCTTGGCCCGCAGTTTCCGGCCGGCTGGTGAGCCGGCAGCCAAGCGGAGTTTGACGGTAGAACCATCGAGGGTGGGCGCTTCAATAACACCACCGTGCAAGGCTTCTTGCAGGCTGACAGGAACCTTGACCAGCAGATGATCACCCTGGCGTTCAAAAACGGGGTGGGCATCGACTCTCACCCTAACGATGAGGTCGCCCGCTCCCCCGTGACCGGGGTGGCCTTTGCCGCGCAGGCGGACTTTCTGGCCGTCCTTAACTCCGCGGGGCAGACGGACCGTGGTTTGGGAGCCTCCGGGGCGGAAGACCGATACTTCACCGCCCTGGTAGGCCTGTTTCAGAGAAATGCGGACGCTAGTGGTGGCATCCTCGCCCTTGGGAGCCGGAGCGGAGAAGCCGCCGGGGAAGCCGCCCCCGCTGCTGGCGCCGAAACCGCCGCCACCGAACATGCCCCCAAGTAGGTCCTCAATATTAATGTTGGCGCCGCCGGAGGAGGTATGAAAGCCACCTGCGCCTGCGGGAAAGCCACCGGCGCTTCCAGGAAAGCCACCTGCGCCTGCGGCGCCTGCGGGAAAACCCCCGGGGAAACCACCACCAGCCCCTGCGAAGCCTGCAGCCCCGTACTTGCGGATCTGGTCGTATTCTTCTTTTTGCTTGGCATCTGAGAGGACGTCGTAGGCTTCGGAGACCTCTTTGAACTTCTTTTCTGCGGCTGTGTCCCCTGGGTTCTGGTCGGGGTGGTACTTGCGGGCTAGCTTGCGGTAGGCCTTCTTGATGTCTGCCTCGGAGGCAGACTCAGCTACGCCCAGTACCTTATAAAAATCTTGATGGAGCCAGTTTTCGCTCGCCATTGCCTCTCCTTCCGAGGTAGATCTTAAGTCTTTTATGCTGTGCTTATTATCTTGGGGTCTTGCTCACGGCAAACCCCTCTTCATGTGTGCAGGTAGGGGCAACCCAGTATTTGGTTCCCTGCCTGGTGTAAAAGGCGGGCACCCAACCTGATCTATCAGGCCGGGCGCCCGCCCCTTGTCTGTTTTATTCGGCCACTGCCACAGCTACCTGGGCGGTGCGGACCAGGCGGTCCTTGACCCGGTAGCCATTACGCAGGACCATGCAGACTGCATCCGGTTCAACCTCGCTGGTCGGTTGCTGCAAAACAGCCTCGTGGACCTGCGGATCGAAAGGCTCCCCTACCTCGCCAAAGCGCTCTAAACCTTGCTTAGTGAGGGTCTCTTCCAGCTTGGTTGCGATAGCGGCAAAGGGACCATCTTCCAGGTCGCCGTGCTTGCGGGCGGCATCAATATCGTCAATCACCGGCAACAGCGCAGAAACTAGGTCAGCAACCACGAAGTCGCGGAGCTGTTCCTTCTCCTTGGCCGTGCGGTTCTTGAAGTTGGTGAACTCAGCCTTGAGGCGAAGCAGGTCTTCCAAACGCTCAGCCGCTAGGGCCGCATCGGGGCTAACCTCAGCTTCTGATTCCGCTTCGGCGGCGGCAGACTCTTCGCCTGCCGCAGCCTGAGCGGAAACACCGTCGGGCTCAGGGTGGCCCTCAGCAGCAGGTGCCTGGAAGGCTTCTTCCAAGGGGTCACCGCCCTGGGGTTCTGTGGGCTCTTGGGTGTTCTCAGCCATGATTAGTTCTTCTTCTCGTCGTCTTCATCGATTACTTCGGCATCAACAACGTCATCGTCTTCAGCCTGTTCCCCCTCGCCGGCGGCGGCATCAGCCTGAGCCTGGGCGTAGAGAGCTTCACCCAGCTTGGTCTGTGAAGCCTGCAGCTTCTCGAAGGCGGTCTTGACGGCTTCGTCGTCTTCACCTTCAAGGGCGGCCTTCAGGGCGTCAACGTCAGCCTGAACCTCGGTCTTGACATCCTCGGGCAGCTTGTCGCCGTTTTCCTTGATGAGCTTCTCGATGGAGTAAGCGGAGTTCTCGGCGGCGTTGCGGGTCTCGGCGGCCTCGCGGCGTGCCTTGTCCTGCTCTGCGTGAGCCTCGGCGTCCTTGACCATGCGGTCGATGTCGTCCTTGGAGAGTGAGGTACCGCCGGTGATGGTCATGGACTGCTCCTTGCCGGTGCCCTTGTCCTTAGCGGAGACGTGAACGATGCCGTTAGCATCGATGTCGAAGGTGACCTCGATCTGGGGTACGCCGCGAGGAGCGGGTGCGATACCGGTCAGTTCGAAGGTGCCCAGGTTCTTGTTGTCGCGAGTGAACTCGCGCTCACCCTGGAAGACCTGAATCGATACGGAGGGCTGGTTGTCCTCAGCGGTGGTGAAGGTTTCAGAGCGCTTGGTGGGTATCGCGGTGTTGCGCTCAATCAGCTTGGTCATCACGCCGCCCTTGGTCTCGATACCCAGGGAGAGGGGGGTGACGTCAATCAGCAGAACGTCCTTGCGCTCACCCTTCAGCACACCGGCCTGCAGGGCTGCACCCATGGCGACGACCTCATCGGGGTTAACACCCTTGTTGGGTTCGCGGCCACCGGAGAGTTCCTTGACTACCTCGGTTACTGCGGGCATACGGGTTGAGCCACCGACCAGAACGATGTGAGCGATGTCCGAAACCTTGACGTCTGCCTCAGCGATAACGTCGTTGAAGGGCTTCTTGGTGCGCTCGATCAGGTCGCTGGTCATGTCCTGGAACTTGGCGCGGGTCAGCTTCTCGTCCAGGTGGATGGGGCCCTCGGGGGTAACGGAGAGGTACTGCAGGGAGATGTTGGTGGAGGTTGCAGAAGAGAGTTCCTTCTTGGCCTGCTCAGCGGCCTCACGCAGACGCTGGAGAGCGATCTTGTCCTTGGACAGGTCGGCACCGGTCTTGGACTTGACCTGCTCCAGGAGCCAGTCAACGATGCGCTGGTCCCAGTCGTCGCCACCCAGGCGGTTATCGCCCGAGGTTGCGCGAACCTGGATGGTGGAGAAGCCGTCTTCGTCCTTACCAACTTCGAGCAGGGAGACGTCGAAGGTACCGCCACCGAGGTCGAATACCAGGATCAGTTCGTCTTCGTTGCCCTTGTCCAGGCCGTAGGCGAGTGCTGCGGCAGTGGGTTCGTTGACGATACGCAGGACGTTGAGGCCTGCGATTTCACCGGCTTCCTTGGTGGCCTGACGCTCAGCGTCGTTGAAGTAGGCGGGAACGGTAATAACTGCGTCGGTGACCTTATCGTTCAGGTAGGCCTCCGCGTCACCCTTGAGCTTCATGAGGGTACGAGCTGAGATTTCCTGAGCGGTGTAGGGCTTGCCGTCGATCTCCTGGGTCCAGGTGGTGCCCATATGACGCTTGACGGATGCGATGGTGCGGTCAACGTTGGTAACTGCCTGACGCTTGGCGACGTCGCCTACCAGGACTTCGCCGTCCTTGCTGAAGGCAACGACGGAGGGGGTAGTGCGGGCACCCTCGGCGTTTGCGATAACGACGGGCTCGCCGCCTTCGAGGACTGATACAACTGAGTTGGTGGTACCGAGGTCAATGCCTACTGCACGTGCCATGATGTGTTCTCCTATTGAGTTGGGTTACTTGAAAGTCTTGCAAACATCTTGAGTCAAATAGGCTCAATCCGTTTGGCTCACTCTCTAGTGTGACAGATTTGAAACAGAAGTCAAGAGAGTTGAGTGTAAAAGACTCAACTTTTTTGCAATAAATTTGTTCATCTGCAGCGGGCAGTCAGGCCACCCCAGGCAAAACACCCACTTCTCAGCTCTACAGGCTTCACGACCCCAGCACCCCGTTACTTGATTCAATACCCCTGGGGGTATAATTATTTGTGAAAGATTCCTCGCTTTAGGAGAAAATAATGTGCCGTCCTGTTAACTGCAAGCTGTGTTCTAAGACCACTTGGGCTGGCTGTGGTCAGCATATAGATACCGTGAAGGCTTCAGTCCCTCCTGGACAATGGTGCAATGGCAAGCATACTGAAGCAGAGAAAGCGGTAGCTGTACCAAGCGGTGGCTTCTTCGCCAAGCTCTTTGGGCGCTAACCTTGCTTGTCCGATTCTAAGTGTGTGCCGGGTAGTTACCTAGTATCTTTCTGGGCAACGCAAAAGCCCCGTAGGTGTGTGGCCTACGGGGCTTTCGTCATCTCGAAAGAACTCAAGAAACTGGCGTATGGATACTCAACAGCTCACTGCTGTATGAACCGGAAGCTAGACAACCTCTCAAGAGCACCCATCAAGTGTGTGTACCTGTGTATTATACACAAGCCATCGAAAACTCTCAGCGACAGGCGCCTACAACGCCGCCAAAAGGAGCTTTTTACTCTTTGCTCTCAACCAGGTTTCCACCCAGAGTTTTTTGAGCCAGCTCCTTAGCATCATCTACATTAGAGAACACACCCCAGTGATCATCGGCCAAAGACCATTGCCCATCTTCTAATTCCCCTAGGTCACCAAAATCTTCTCTGGTAAATTCACTCGCCGAGAAGAGCCCCACCATCATTTTAGGATTCTGAGACATATCAGCAGACATCAGGGTCTCCAAGCTAGTCATATCCACCGAGGAGCAGAAAAAGACCTGAGTGTCATCGGGAATATCTTCAACCTGATCCAGGGGCTTAGCGTCATTGAGCACAGTGTCCTGATAGTCAGCGCAGAACTCCATCCCTTTCTCTTTACCTATTTCTGTCATGCCCTGAGTAAGGTCCTCATAGGTCTTGGTTTTTGGGCCAGACAGCAGAAAGAAACTACTCGCAAGAGCAATGACCACGCCCAGGACCAGCAGAAGACCAATCATCAAGCCTTTTTTACTCTTCGGGGCAGGCTCCCCCGCTCCAGGCTGAGCCGGCGCAGGAGACAGATTACTCTCGTGCTGGGGCAAATCTGCCCGCCCATCAGCCAGGGGCTCCTGGCCAGGGGTAACTCCCTGCTCAGAATGAGGAGTATTAGTCTGCTCAAGCCCAGGAGTATTTTCAGGATGGTCGGGGTTCTCCGGGTTCTGCGGGTTCTGCGGGTTCTGCGGGTTCTGCGGGTTCTGCGGGTTTTGCGGAGACTGGGGATTATAGGGATTTTGAGACACAGCTTGCCTTCTCTCTCTTCTTATAACCAGGGCATCTGAGATGACCTAGAACGTCCCTGTAAAACTATCATCTTCTCTTCCGGCTGGAGAACAATATTACTTATCGCGCTGACTACCCTGGTCATCAACAGGCACTTCCAGGGGCCGGTTATCTTGTCTTCCTAGGTCAGCTTGGGTTCTCGGATCATCTTGGGTTCCCTGGTCATCCTCCAGTGATCGGTTGGATTCCAAACCCAGGCGTGCACGCTCTTCGGCAATAATT
This sequence comes from Rothia sp. P4278, assembly GCF_048512945.1. Classification (NCBI taxonomy): domain Bacteria; kingdom Bacillati; phylum Actinomycetota; class Actinomycetes; order Micrococcales; family Micrococcaceae; genus Rothia; species Rothia sp. P4278. The sequence goes on along the minus strand of NZ_JBLXXU010000004.1, from coordinate 40,395 downwards.
TGCGAGGCCATCTTGGAGTCTGAAATATCCACGGACTCGGCGGCTGAGTCCTTGGCCGCCGAGATGCGGGCGTATTCGTCAAAGAGCTGGGATTTGATACCCAGCAAGTCAATCATGCGTTCGTCCACGGTATCTGCGCCGAGCAGGCGGAAGACATCCACGGTGTGGGTTTGGCCCATACGGTGAGCTCGGGCAATAGCCTGGGCCTCAATAGTGGGTTTGAACTGGGGTTCAGCCAGCACCACAATAGATGCGCTTTGAATGTTCAGTCCAGCACCGGCAGCGGTAATTTGGGCCAGTAGGACGGAGCCGGAGGGCGCGGTGGCTAGGCCGTCAACGGTATCTTGGCGGTCGGTGGGAGGCATAGCGCCGGTAATAAGGCCGACAACCTTGTCACCAAGGGCGGCTTCGAGACGGGAGAGCACGCTCAGGAAGAAGGAGAAGACCAGGACCTTGCGGTCGGCGGCGGTGGCTTCTTCTACGATTTCGAGCAGGCGCGTGAGTTTGGCGGATTCATCGGCGGACCAGGCGGCGCGGCGCATAAGGGAGAAGTTTCCATCGGCTACGGCCTGGCGGTAGGCATCGGTGTCACCGGGGGTGAGTTCGAGCCAGTCGCGGTGCTCGGTCATATCCGGTAGTTCGGAGAGCACGTCTTTTTGGTTGCGTCGTAGGTAGGCGGGGGCAATGCGGGCCCGGAATTCGCTGGCTAGGAGGCTGTCCATGCCGGCTTCGGCTACCAGCTGGGGTTGCAGGTAGTCCACCAGGGTGACGAACTCACTGACCTTGTTTTCCATGGGGGTACCGGAGAGGAGGACGGCGTATTCGGCACTGCGCACCAGGGCGGATACTGCCTGTGAGCGCTGGGCATCCTTGTTTTTGATGAGGTGGGCTTCGTCGGCTACCACGGCGTCGGCGCGCCAGGTGCCGTCGGAGTAGAGGCGGGCACCGTCGTAGGTGGTAATCAGTAGGCCGCCTTTAGCTTTCCAGTTGGAGAGGGCTTCTTCGCGGCTGTCGCCGTGGGCCAGGTAGGTGCTAATGGCGGTGAATTTTTGGGTTTCGCGCTCCCAGTTGATGACGAGAGAGGCGGGGCAGACCACGATGAAGTGGGTTTTGCCCTTATTGGCCAGGTGGGTGAGGGCGGCAAGAGTTTGCATGGTTTTACCGAGGCCCATTTCGTCGCCCAGGATAATTTTCTTTTGGGCCAGCATGAATTTAGTGCCGTAGTTTTGGTAGCCGCGGAGGGTGGCCTTGAGGCCGGTAAGGTCGAGGGGGAATTTGCGGATGCGTTCGAAGATTTCAGCGGGCAGATAGGCGTCGCCGATGGTTTCGTTACCCAGGTAGTGGGCAAGGAGGGCCTGGTGGGCGGCAGGATCAGCTAGGTAGCCTGCCCAGGCTTGGTCGGCGGTGAGCCAGGTGGCCGCAGGTACGTTCAGGGGCGCATGGGTGCGGCACCATTCTAGGTCGGTGAGGAGTTGCTGGTAGTCGGTGGGATCATCGCCCACAGCGATGAAGAGGGGGCCGGTGGTGGGCACGGGCTGAGTGAGGAGGGGCGCATAGCTGCTCAAGCGATCCAGCAGGTCGCTGTCGCCGATAGTGGAGTCAATGACGCGCAGACGGTCGAGGCCGATGAGGATGCGCTCGGCGGCCGGGGTGCGGGTTTGGCCCAGGTTTTCTTTTTCTTGGCCTGCGGCTTCGTCGAGCAGGCGGGTGGCGGCCGCGTAGATTTGGGCGGCGGTGGTTTCCCCTACCCCGGGGATTCGGGTGAGGGCGGCAGGTGAACCTTGGGAGAGAACCTGGGCGACGGTAGTGATGCCGGCTTGGGTGAGTGGCGCGGTGCGCACAGTTCCACTGGTAATATCCCGGAGCTTATCTACGGGCATATCGGCCAGAGTCAGCTGGGCACGTTCTGCTTTGAGAGCCTGCATATCCCTTCCCATGCCGGTCATCAGCTGAGCACGTTCGGGAGTGTTAATGGCCTGCCAGATGGCCAGGTAGGCAGCATGGGCCTCTACAGGTACTTCTTCAAAGACAGGGTTTTCCCACTGCTCACCCGCAAAACGGGCAACAGCACGGGCAGCTACGTCCCTGAGGCCCAGCTTGTTCTCGGCTAGGGCAGCTTCGGGGCTGATGGTATCGAGCTGGGCTAGCTGCTCAAAGAGGGGCTGGAGCCTGCTCACAGCCGATGAGGTACTGACTACGCGTTCGGAGAGAGCGGCGGTAGCGGCCTCAGCGCGCCGTTTCTTCTCACCGCCACCGAAGAGCTTACTGACCAGACCGCCGGAAGCGGCCTGAATATCTGCGGTCATCTGGGCCAGCCCAGCATCGGCAGCGGCTAAAGCACGCAAATCATCCAGGGTCGCGGGGCTCTGCTGACGCCAAAACTGCTGGTGAAGCCAGGAACTCAACCCCGCAATACTCTGGGGCGAGAGCGGCGCAAACCGGTAAAGGGACCCGCTATAGCCCTCGGGCAAGCTAAAACGCGGTGCGGTTGGCTGGCTCAGCTCGTCCAAGGCCTGGCGGCTACGCTGGGCATAGCCCTGAAGTATCTCTGCCTGGCGCAAAAGATCAGCTGTCATGGGGTCTCCTTAAAATTTATGCCTTGCCCCAGAGCGTGAAGGGCCGGGGATAGGTGCTCTGAGTCCCATTATGGCCCAGCAGACCGGCACTGTGCGATAGCCTGGAGCAAAAGGAAAGGAAACCTTTGTGCCCACATTCACCAGCGCCGATGATTTAGGTAGCTTCATGCTGGAGGCCCACGCGCAGGCCACCCAGCTGGGCAAACTGGCTCAAGGCCCCTACCTGGTAGCTATCGACGGGCGGAGCGGCTCAGGCAAAACTACCCTGGCCCGCCAGATACAAGATATTCTGGCAACCGCCGGAACCACCGTTGAGCTCTTCCACCTCGAGGACCTCTACCAGGGGTGGGACGGCCTAGCTCAGGCTGTGCAGACCTGGCAGGAATTAGCGCTCAGCCTGACCGGGGACGGCACTGACCCAGGGCCCACTCCCCTCTGGTACGGCTGGGACTGGCAGAGCGGGCAAGCAACCGGCCCGCATATTTTTACCCCAGCCCAGGCACCGGCCGGCAGTATTGTCCTGGCCGAAGGGGTTGGCGCGCTCTGCGGTACCCACGACCTGGGAATCCTCATAGAGCTAGATACCCTCACTCGCAAAGACCGCGCTCTGATCCGTGACGGTGACACCTACCGCCCCTACTGGGACAGGTGGGCCCTGCAGGAAGAAGCCCTCTATAGCCACTACCGCCACATCTACCATGCGGTACAGGTCACCTACCGCCCAACTGAGGGCCCCCACACCGTAGAATATGCTTGGCCCGAGACCACCCGATAAGCAAAGAGGAAGCATGACCCCCAAACAAGCCCACCTACAGGCAGATAGCCCCTCAGCAGGGCTCCCGCTGATCGCCATCTTCACTCTTGCTTCCCTAACCGCCGTAGGTCCTCTGGCTATCGACATGTACCTGGCAGCCCTACCGACCATTGCAGAAGAATTTTCTAGCAGTGCAGCGCTGACCCAGTTCACCTTAACTTCTTTCATGCTGGGCATGGGTAGTGGCCAGTTTTTGGTGGGCCCGCTCTCAGACAAAACAGGCAGATTACTGCCTCTGCGCATCGGTGTTTTCTGCTGTGCGCTAGCTACCCTTGCCTGCGCCTTCGCGCCCACTATTCAGGCCCTGATTTTAGCCAGGTTCTTCATGGGGTTCGCAGGTTCTATCGGCCTGGTACTTTCACGAGCTATCGTCACCGATAGCACCAGGGGCAAAGAAACAGCTCGCCTGATGAGCATTATGATGATGATTAACGGCCTAGCCCCGGTGCTAGCACCCATCCTCGGGGGAATAGTTCTTAGCTACGGTAGTTGGCAAGATATTTTTAAGCTCCTAGCTCTGATCATCACCCTGTCCATGATCCTGGTTCTTACCTTTATCAAGGAATCCCTGCCCCTAGAACGCCGACGTCGCGGCAGCCTAGCCTCCACCTACAGGGGCGTGATTGAAGTAGCCCAAAATCCCTCTTACCGGGGCTTTATGCTGACTATGGTCCTAGCCTTCGGCGCGCTCTTTGCCTATATTTCTGGCTCCTCCTACCTGCTACAAAAGGTGCTAGGGCTAGATGCGGTTCATTTCACCTACGTCTTTGGTTTTAACTCTCTGGGTATTGTTCTGGTCTCTAGCCTTAATGCCCGCCTGGTGAGCCATTTTGCCCCGGTTAGGTTGCTGACCTGGGGTGCCTGGTCTCTGCTTGCCTCCTCAGCCTTACTTACGGTGCACTTTTTAGCGGGAGCCTCACTGCTACCGACCCTGATTCTGCTCTTTACTTTTACCAGCTCCCTGGGCTTAGTCCTGGGTAACGCTTCGGCTCTAGCGCTCAGCCAAGTCCGGCAAGAAGCTGGTGCAGGGTCCGCTCTACTGGGAACAACTCAGGCCCTCATGGGTGCTTTAGCGTCTCCGCTCGTAGCCCTAGGCGGTAGCCAGGCTTACCTGCCCATGGCTGTGACCATGTTCGGCTTCGCGCTGTTGGCGGTTCTGGCTCTGATGAGAACACCCCGGGAAGCTAAGAACTAGGTTCTCCTTCCCCGGAGTGCCGCGCTCTCTAGTATTGGACGCTGTCGGTTAGCCTGCCAAGTAACCCATCAACTCATCAGTCAGGGCAGAATCCAGCGCTAAGGGCGTACCGTTCAGGTGGGTCACCGGCGCCAGCAGACGCACCGAGGAAGCCAGCCACACAGCATCCGCTTCGAGCAGGTCTTGGGGGTAAAGAGGGCCATAACCCAGCTCCCAGCCAGCTTGACGGGCCCCCTTAAAAATTGCCCCCTGGGTAGTACCGGGTAGGATGCCGTGGGCAGGCTCAGGGGTATAGAGCACCCGCTGGTCACCGCTTCGCTTGGCAACAATGACAGAGGAGGTAGCGCCCTCCAAGATACGGCGGTCATCGGTCACCCAGATAGCATCATCTGCACCGTGCTTACCCACATAGCGCAAGACCGACATGTTCACAGCATAGGAGAGGGTCTTAGCCCCAGCTAGAAGCCAGGGGTAGGCAGAGTCCTCGGCGGGGTCGTGGCCGCGCGGTAGCAACATGGCCCGCACGCCCTCCTGGCGCTGGCGAACAATGGTAGGTGAGGAGGGGGCTACTGTCACCCAGGTATGAGCCCCCTCTTCCGGGGTTCCCCGCGAAATAATGATTTTGACGGTGTGCTCTTCGCCCAGTACCGTCTGGGGGCCGGCAAGAGCAGAATCAACGGCCAGTTGCACGGCAGAGCGCAGTTTCTCTTCCTCCGGCAGAGGCAAATCAAGGATTCGGGCTGATCCGGTCAAACGGCTCAGATGGGCCTCGAACTTACGCACCTTGCGGTTGGCAGCCAGCATGGTTTCAAAGACACCGTCGCCGCGGGTGAGGCCCTGGTCTTCAATATTAATCAGCGGTGTGGAGGCATCAACCAGCTCCCCTGCGGGGTTCTGCTGGGTCAGCATTACTACGGTTGTATGAGTCATAGTCTTAAGCCTACTCCTGACCAGGCCCCCAGTAAGAGCGAGATAGCTGGCTTACTGCCAGACCCAGGTCAGGTTCCCGGTGTAAGCGGCCAAAAGATAGCCGCAGACCAATAGCCCAAGGGTACCCAGGGCGAACCAGAGGTCTGCCCACCGGTAGCTGGGCACGCGCGCCCAGGTGCGGGGTCCCGGGCCAAAGCCACGCGCCTCCATAGTGGTCGCTAACCGGCTCCCGCGCCGGATGGCCTGCACCAGCAGAGCGAAGGTCTGCCCGCCCAGGGTGCGAGCGCGAAGCCAGAGCGTATCTTGGGACCCCAAACCTCTAGCCCTTCTAGCCTGCCCCAGGGTATTCCATTCGGCCATCATCAACCCCACCAGCCGCAGGGCTGCCAGGGCACCGAGCACGAACCTGGCCGGTAGCTTGAGACTCTGGGCTAGGGAGTCTGCAATATCGGTCGGGTCGGTGGTTGCTATGAGGAAAATGCCGGGCAGTAGCATAGCTAGCCCGCGAAGCATCAGGGCTATGCCTACCGCCGCTGATCCGGTGCTCACCCAGAGAGGGCCAAAGTGCAGCAGGGTGCTGCCGGTTTTTTCTGCTAGCAGGGAGGTGGACCAGCCCGAGAGCAGGGCGCCAAAGAGCACGGGCCAAAAGCGACCCAAGAGTGCCAGGGGGCTAAGTCCCAGCAATCGCAGGGCCAGTAGCTCTAGACAGAGCACCGTCAAGGAGGTAACCCAGTCCTGAGTTAAAAGTAGCCCCAGGGTCAGGGCGAAGGTCGCCCCCAGTTTGACTCCGGCGTTGATTCTACCGAGGGCGCCTTGCCGCTCAGCGGTGGCGGCGAAGGGATCATAGGCCACGGTTTCCCCCTCCTTCTAGGCTGTAGGTATCCCCGCCCAGGGCGGCAACATAGTCGGCATCGTGAGTGATAGAGATGACTGCCGTACCTGCTTGGATCAGCTCTCGGATGAGGGTGACCAGTTCCTTCCAGGTTAGAGCGTCCTGGCCGAAAGTGGGCTCATCCAGTACCAGGATTTTAGGCTGGGTCGCTAGCGCGGTAGCCACCGAGAGCCTGCGCTTTTCACCACCGGAGAGCGTGAAGGGGTTGGCCTCTTGCAGGTGGGTAAGCCTCAAGCGTTCTAGGAGCTGGTCGGTAGCCTGGGCTAGGGAGGCTTCATCGAGGCTTTGCTTGCGGGCCCGTGCCAGGTGGCGGGGGCCAAACTCCAGTTCAGCTCTAACAGTGGGTGCGATGAACTGTTGCTCTGGGTCTTGGAAGACCAACCCAATTCGATCGGCCAGTTCAGCTGCTGGCCAGCTGGCTATGTCCGACCGATAGCGCTCAGCCAGATCACCGGTCAGGTGGGGGTGGGCAATGACCTGCCCGGCCACCGGGTAGAGCAGGCCGGTCAGGGTCAAAGCCAGGGTTGATTTGCCACAACCGTTGGGGCCTAGCAGGGCTAAGTGACTGCCAGCGTAGAGCTGAAGGTTGATACCCTCAGCAACTACAGGTAGGTCTAGGGTAGGTTTTTGACCCGATGCCAGGGCACGAGCGCGGTGCTTGAGCTGGCGACGGCTGGGGTAGGCGCGAGTAAGGGTCAAGTCACGGGCTTCTAGCACAAGTGGACCCAGCGCAGGGCTGTCCTTTGTGGGTGCCGGTGGGTGCGGCTGGTAGCCTGGCACCCAGACACCAGCATCAATGAGTTCCTGGCCTGCCTGGCTGAGCACGCGTTCAGGTGGACCATCGTGGCTGATACCGCCCTTGGCGCCGAGCACTATGATCCGGTCCATGTGCCGAGCCCAGATATCCAGGCGGTGTTCGATAACAACAAGGGTTGAGCCTGTCTCTTGGCAGGCTGCCACCACAGCGTCTCGAACCTCTATGACACCTGCGGGGTCCAGGTTGGCGGTTGGCTCATCGAGCAGCAGGGCGCCTGGGTTCATGGCTAGGATGCCGGCTAACCCCAGCCGTTGCTTCTGCCCGCCGGAAAGGGCCGATGTTGACCGGCTGTAGTCTAGGTGGCCTAAACCCACGGCCTTGAGGGCGCTTTTAACCCGCTCCCAGATCTGGGTGCGGGGGACGGACAGATTCTCGGGGCCAAAAGCAACGTCATCACCAACCCTCGCTAGGACCACGGAGCTTTCCGGGTCCTGTTGCATGAGCCCGCAGGTCCCGCGTGATTGGGCGGGAGTAAGGCCGTTAACGGACAGCTCCCCCAACTGGGATTGGCCGTCTTCGTCTTCTAGCAGGCCACCTAAGGCCTGGAGCAGGGTGGTTTTACCAGCACCGGAGGGGCCCACCAGGAGCACCTTCTGACCGGGTTCAATCTCGAAGGTCAAGTTAGAGAAAGTGGGCTTGGGCCGCCCCGGGTAGTGCCACCCGAACTCCCGGGCCCGGAAGTGGGCCCCCCGGCCTCTTGACTCTGGGCCGGGGGACGCAAGCTGATGATCTTCTGCGGTCAACGCCCTAGCCCTTTGAGCTGGCTGGTCCGCCCCGGCGGGAAGGCCTGCGAGCGGCCCGCCCTGCTGCCAGGGAATCTAGCGCGCCGGTTGAGACCAGACCGCGCACCAGCAACCAGGAGACCAGACCGGCCAGAACCAGGCCCGAGATCATAGAGCACAGAACATAGATGACTGCTTTTTGACCCACCATCTCACCGGCATAGTAAATGATGATTTCTGAGATCCCCATAGCGGCACCTGAGGCTAAACCGGCCAGCATGGCGGTGGCGAGGTTCCAGACCTTGTAGAAGAAGATCAGGAATATCAGCTCAGCACCCAGGCCCTGAACTAGGCCAGAGATTACTACAGTGAAGTTGTAGTGGGTGCCCAAGAGGGCCTCGATGACTGCCGCCAGAATCTCGGTGTAAAGGGCTGCACCGGGTTTGCGGATGACCAGGGCCCCCAGCAGACCCGCAAGTAGCCAGACACCCCCGGCTAAGGGGGAGTATTCAGGGGCCAGGGCTAGGGTGGTAGTGATGGCGGAGTAGCCAAAATTTGACCAGAGCCAGAAGATCAGGGCGCAAGCTACGGCCAGCACCGATGCTACGACGATATCGTTGACGCGCCAGGTGAGCGCGGATTTCTTGGACATAAAGCCTTCCTTTGGTGAGAACAGCAAAGGGGGCATGCACCGGCGCACCTGGGTACGCCTATTTACTTCGACTCCCTAGCGCCGGTACTAACCGGATCAGGTTGGAGGGTCTGCATGTGCACTCTCAGCGCCAGTCTGGCGCTCCCCTGTCGTTTATGGTTACCCGCCGGCATAGAGCGGGGTCCCAAGCATGGAACCCTTCCAGTATAGAGCAAGCCGGGATACCCACGAAAAATGAACAGTTATCCAGGCTGCGGGACTTCCCTAGTGTCTTTGTGCATAAGCTACAGCAATCATGAGGTGGCTCATGATCCACCCATCGACGGTAAGGAAGGTGAACTGCCGCGCCCTCCACATTCCACTACAGCGGCTGAATAAAGGCCCCCAGCACAACACTGGTTACTATCCATTCATTCCAGGCATTGTGAAAAAATAAGACCGAAACTGGGAGTTTCTATTTTTATAATCAGACTCGTGTCTATAAAAACTACTCTTTAAATACTCTAGGGCTAGCAATTATCTTGCCTATCACACCAAGGGGTAGTTCCTGGAAGGTACCTCCTATTCTTAGCGACAAGTCTATAAACGGCCTCCATGCAGGAACCCAGCAAGGGAAAATCATAGATTCTTGAGAACAGCGACAGGCCGGTAATTCTATCTAAAAACTTCATAAAACCCCTTGCCCCAGTAAAATACTGACGGTTCTTTATGTAAACAATAGACTTACTAAAATCACACGCATATTCTTGCTCGCTAGATTTTTCAAACACCTGGTAAGGAATAAAATCCACCAGCTTATTTCTGTCTAGTTTAATAAGATAATCAACGGTTTTCGTACAAAAACCACAATTTCCATCAAAGATAAACAATTCTTTCATCTAAAAACCTCCATCTTGTTTATCAGCCTAGGCCATACATCCATAAAATACAGGGCATGGCCCCACCAGGAGCACCGTGAGGATTTCCCCCCCCCCCCCCTTGCCCGAACACCTACCTAAGCCCCTGATAAGCTCTTCAGTCATCAGGAGCAGACCGCGCTCACTTTGCCTGCCCTATACCCCAACCCTAGCGGGCAACTCACACCCTAACAATAAGTACTGATAGTCTTAGGGCAAGGGGCCATCCGGCCCGCCACACCAACAGAAGGGATCCCTCATGAACCCCCTCACAAAAATTGCAGGCTCGGCCGCCTCTCTAGGCGGTATCGCCCTGGCCAACAAGGTACTAGCCGCTAGCTGGGTTCGCATCACCGGCAACGAACCGCCAGAAAACAACCCCAATGAGGAAGAACGATGGCGCGACATCATCCTCTGGTCACTGATCACCGGCCTGGTAGGCACCCTCATCAAGGTATCCATCACCCGTGCCCAGCACAAGATTGAGACCAAGTCAAAGCTCAAAAACGGCGGGCAGGCAGAAGTCTAAGGCTGACCAGCTCAACTTTTTATCCGCCTTCTTAAACCGGCTCTGCGCCCGCAGGGCCGGCTTTTTTACGCCACCATCCACAGAAAACACTGTTGCACCTGGTGAGGCAAGTATCATAGACCCATGACTTCACCACACACCGGTAGCTTAGAAGCCAAGCCCCCAGCCCCCAGCTCCACCGTCTTCGCCTGGACCCTCTGGGACGTTGGGAACGCCAGTTTCAACGCGATTATGACCACCTTCGTCTTCGCGGTCTACCTCACCAGCAATACCGGCTTTGGCGATAAGGAACACAGCTCCGCTGTCCTCTCTTACGGCCTAACTATCGCTGGATTCTGTATTGCTCTTTTGGCACCGGTTTCGGGCCAGCGAGCCGACGCCAGTGGCCGACGAGCCCTGTGGCTAGGCGTCAACAGTATGCTCCTGGCGGCAATTATGGCCCTCTGCTTCTTCGTCGCACCCGCTCCCCAATATCTCTTACTGGGCGTTGCTTTACTTTCCTTAGGTAACCTGGTCAACGAGTTTGCGGTGGTCAACTACAACGCCATCCTGCCAGCAATTTCTACTAAAGCAACCATCGGCAAAATTAGTGGCTCAGGATGGGCCGCAGGCTATATCGGTGGCATTGTTGCCCTGGGCATCGTACTCCTAGGTTTCGTCACCCCCGGCCTGCTGGGCATCCCCACAGACCAGGCCTACAACATTCGTGCCGTAGCGCTCTTCTCAGCGGCCTGGGCACTTATCTTCTCCCTACCGCTCATGCTCAAAGCCCGTTCACTGCCCAAACCCGAACGCGCACCCCAGGAAAAGGCAAGTCTTCTCGACTCCTACAAGGAGCTCTTTGCCACGGTCAAGAAGCTCCGCAAGGAAGCACCCACCACCCTCTACTTCCTGGTCTCCTCAGCGGTCTTCCGTGACGGCCTCAACGGCATCTTTACCTTCGGTGGTGTCCTGGCAGCAGGCTCCTTCGGATTTAGCACTAACCAGGTCATTATCTTCGCGATTTTCGGCAACATTGTCGCCGGTGCTGGCGCTATGCTCGGTGGCTACCTCGATGACGCTCTCGGCCCCAAACGGGTCATCATTTTCTCTCTGAGCGCTCTCATCGCTGTCTCCCTCCCCCTGCTCATCTGGCCCTCCACCACCATGTTCTGGGTCTGCGGGCTCACCCTCTGTGCCTTCGTAGGACCCGCCCAGTCAGCCGCCCGCTCCTACCTGGGCAGGCTCACCGAGGAAGGCAAAGAAGGCGAGATTTACGGCCTCTACTCCACCACCGGACGCGCCGCCAGCTTCCTGGCACCGGGTCTCTTCGGGCTCTGCGTGACCCTGACCGGCAACCAGCTCTGGGGCATTTTAGGTATCACCCTCGTCCTCTTTGTAGGCCTGCTTCTGATCATCCCCATCAAAGATCCCAAAGTCAGAAAATCAGCCAGCTCAGCTAACAGCTAGGACCAGGCAAGGTAAGCTCACAACAGCGCCGGAGCTAGCCCCCCCCCCCAGAAGAACAAGCCCCGGCTACTTTAGGCCCTAGACAGCCTGAGATACCGATTCCGGTATAGTGCCCAAAAAATTCAACCGACCAGCTCAATAATTCCAGCACCCACCAGGTGCTCAAGAGCCCTATCAAACTCAGGGCGAGGCACCGGGCCATACAGCGTCACCATCACAGCGTGTAAATCATCGGCGCTCAAGGGGTGCGCCAAGGCCTCCCAGATATCCCACCCAATCAGAGATGTCCGGGTGAGCTTGCCCTGAGAAGCCACCAAAAAATCCTCCCCCGTTTCAAGCCCACTCGTGCCCGGTGCACGCCGGTAGCAGACCCCAGAAACCGAATTCACCTCAGCCTGCCCGGTTTCTACAAAGGTGTATTCAGCCTGATGCGAAGCCAAATCCAGCTCACCGGCAAGCAGATCCTGAAAGAAAACCAAAGTATCAGTAATCTCACTGTAGGTTAGCCGAATAGCGCCACCCACCGAATTCACCAGATCCGCAAACTGCGCCAACCCCTGCGGCATTCTCTGAACACCAGACGACTGCTCCACCAGAGTAAAGAGCGCCTCAGCCAGAGGCACCCGCTCCCAAGACAGGGCCGCCTTACCCGCTTTATCCCGATCCAGAATCACCAAGTAACCAAGCCTAAAATCCTGGTCCGGCTCAGCCACCGTCAAACCGCGCTCAGCGGGGTCATACTGCTTCTTAGCCTGCCCCACCTCCTCAATAACCGACAGCGGCTTAGGGTAAGGGCTAACCCGCAAAGTACCGACATCAATAACCGCTGTCTCATCACTCAAATAGGTAAAATGGCGCCCCAAAAAGCGTGCGGCGGTCGTCTTACCTGTCCCTGATGCCGCCACCAGAGCCACCGTCTGCCCGGTCTTAGGGCTAGCCAAGGCAGCAGCATGAAGCAAATGCTTACGCCCCGCATAAGCTTTGAGCAGGTGCATCGTGACCTGCACAGTCAGCGTTTCAGCGGCCCAGGCAAGATTGCGCGAATTAATAACACTCACCTCTAGAGCCCTCGCATAATCCGCCTGAACCTCACTATCCGATCGAGGACTCAAGACCACCAGACGGATACCATCAATGACCTGGGCGATACCGTCCTCAATCTGCTCAGGCTCCAGAGAAGCCCAGGCCTCACACGCACCGTCCCAGAGCTGAGGGTTAGGATCCTCAAAGCAAATCAAGACCGGAACACCGGCAGGACGAATCAGCAAACCGCGCATATAAAACCTCCGCTAGCTCTGGTCAGGGGCAAGAGGAATAGTAGTGCGGTGAAAGTTCATATAACTCCGTGAAGCCGTAGGCCCACGCTGCCCCTGATACCGGTTCCCATAAGCGCCCGAACCGTAAGCATGCTCAGTGGGGCTAGTCAGCTTAAAGAAACACAGCTGGCCCACCTTAGAACCAGGCCAGAGCATAATCGGCAGGGTAGCCATATTTGACAGTTCAAGGGTCACATGCCCCGAAAAACCAGGGTCAATAAAACCCGCCGTAGAGTGAGTCAAAAGGCCCAGACGCCCCAGGGACGACTTACCCTCCAAACGGGCCGCCACGTCATCGGGCAGGGTAACCTTCTCGTAGGTTGCGCCCAGCACAAACTCGCCGGGGTGCAAAACGAAAGGTTCGTCGGGGGCAACCTCTACCAGTCGGGTCAAGTCTTCTTGAGGTTGGCTAGGGTCAATATAGGGGTACTTATGGTTATCAAAAAGCCTGAAAAAACGGTCAATACGAACATCAACCGAGGCAGGTTGAATCATTGACTCATCGTAAGGTTCAAGGGCTATACGCCCCGCCTGAATTTCTTTGCGGATATCCTGATCAGAAAATAGCACACTTCCAAAATACCGCACACAGGTGCTCAATGAGCTCTCCAACAAGGTACAGGTATCGAAAGGTTGCGTGAGGCCACCGGGCCACCAGGCCACCAGGCCACCGGGCCACCGGGTAGGCATGGTGCCTGCCAACCTCCCTTAACGCCAGCCCCGGGCCAGTTGGCAGGCACCATACCCACCCTCCCTTCAAAGCTAACCCCGAGCCAGTAGGCAGACACCATACCCACCCTCCCCTTCAAAGCCAGCCCCAAGCCACTTGGTAAACATGATGCTCACTAAACTGCCCTCAGGTGGCGAGCCCCACCCTTTTACCGGGGCGCTCCTGCGCGTAGGCTAAAAGTAAACGATTTCCTCCCTTAAGGCAGGCTATGAACCCCCTTGTGCTCTGCACCCTCACCATCATTGTGACCCTGGCCGTCAGCGGCTACGCCAAGGTCAAAGAACCAACCAGCACAGTCACCGCGATCGTAAACCTCAAGCTGAACAGATTCCTCCCCGTCAAGCTTGTTGCCCGGGTACTTCCCTGGGCTGAGCTGGCCCTCGCGGTGGCCCTCCTGGTGCTCCCCGGCACCTTCCAAATCCTTGCCGCCCTAGCTTCCCTTGCATTCTTCGCAAGCTACTGGGCAGTTATCGCCCGTGCCCTGGTACAAGGCAACACCGCAAGCTGTAACTGCTTCGGCGGTGCCTCAACCGCCCCCACCTCAGTCTTTACTCTCATTCGGAACACCGCTCTCTTCTTGGCCTCAGCGGGTGCGCTCATCGGTGCCCTCAACACCGGTGGCTCTGCTATTACCCAGCTGCTCGCTCTAGATTCAGCTGGTTGGCTCTGGCTCATTGGTGCCTTTTTAGCTTCACTCACCCTATGGTCCATCAACCGGGCCGAAAGCCTGAAAACACCCCCTAGCCAGCAGCTAGAGCAAGCACCCCCGGCGGCTGCCGCTCAGGCAGAGGACGACTATATCCGCACTCCCATCCCCTACTCCGCTCTCTACTACCCCGCGGAGGATCCCACCTCTTCTAGAGACGGCACCGGCCAGCAAACCAGCCTCCGTGACCTGGCACTAGCTCAGGCCCGCATCATCATCTGGGTCTCCCCCGGCTGCGGACACTGCCACAAGGTGGTGAACAAGCTCGCAGGTTGGCAGGAGCAAATCCCAATGATTGCTCTTCACCCGGTAGTTGCTAGCGGCAAGGACGTCAGCGCATTTGCCATGGCGCCCCATATCCAGGTCCTCATTGACCCCGGCTTTATGACCCGCAAACTGTTCGGTCAGGGAACCCCCGGCGCCCTAGCGCTGGGCATGGACGGTCTTCTAGCCGGCGGACCTGTCACCGGGGGTGACAATGTCATCACCTTTGTCGAAGACATCATTACCGAAGTCACCCAGGACTACCCCAACCATGTCCAAGACAGTTCCTCTACTCCTGACGGTACCCGCCAAGCTTAAGCGCGTCCCCTCATCCCTTCATGGGGTAGATCAGATTGAAAAGGCCGGTCTAGCTCATCAACCGAGCTAGACCGGCTTCTGCTCAAATAGCCTGTGACCCTTGCCCAATTTAGAGGATACTGAACTGCTGTAGAGTCTCCTCTGGTAGGAAAGCCGCCACCGCCAAGGCAATCAGGAAGGCTAAAGAGATAGCGCCGAGTACCGTGGACTTCCAGCCGGGGTGAAGCTCATTGAAGGTTACAAGCCCGGGGTGCTGGGTTTTCATCTGGGTTACGTTAATAACCTTGTATACAGTGGTTTGCGGTGAGATAGCTGTAGCAATGGCGCGCATAGTCTTGGCGTCCCAGATACGCCCATCAAGACGGAAAATCCGTTTCTGCTTCGAATTAAGAGCCCACAGGGCTGGGGCCCCTTTGAACCGTAAAGCAGCGATACCCTTTAGTTCTTTACCCGATGCTTGTTTGGGGGTAAGGCGCTCAGCCAGAACGGTATGTTCGATGTCGGCAAGGGGAACAGTTTCCCAGCCCACGAGTTTGCCCCGCAAGATATGGCTATTGGTTTTGACAATAATCTGGGGTCGTAAAACGGAATAGATAGCGCAAATAGCTCCCAGGGCAATAAACACCAGTATGACCATCACGATAGGGGTGGGGCGTTTAGTCAGCATGAACCAGATGCAGGCTAAGGCAAGGACGGTGCTGGGGACACCGGCGATAAGCCTGCGATGGTAGGAGTGGATACGAGGGTGGTAGATAGCCCTTACTTGGCCGTATTTCTCGGGTACTTGGTGCACGTGTTCTGCCATGGCTCTACTCTATCGACATAGTCGTGCCTCTCCGGGTACAACCCGGCGTGAGCTACATTTAAAGGGTGCATTTTCGTTCTTCTGTTGATCGTGTCCTTGCCTACTGGGTAATGGGGGTTGCTCTTGCTATCCTCCTAGCGCTCGGCTCTCTCGCTCTCATTAACCGGCTGGTGTACGGCCCCGAGGGGCAGGTTCGTGCCTATTTTGCGGCTTTGCGGGAGGGGGACGGCGCCAAGGCACTCGGCATCTTGGGGGTTGAAGCACCCGATGCTGGAGCGGCTGTGCTCGACGGCAAGGGGCTTAAGGCGGCAGTTGATTCTCTGCACAATGTTGATTTGACCACCCTAGAAATTACCGATGGAGGGCAGAAGGCCACGGTTCGGGCCTCTTATACTCTGGACGGTCAGGAGGCCAGCACAGATTTTTCTCTGCACAAGGTGGGCTCCCACTGGGGTGTATTCGATAGCTGGAACATAGATCTGGAAGAGCTACCCACGGTTAAGGTGGAGTCTCCCATGGTGCAGGCGGCAACCCTCAATAATGTGAAAGTAGCTATTGCCGACGGCGATGAGGACTTTGGTGCTTTCTTTCCAGGGCTTTACACCGTGACCTATGAGTCAGCTCTGTTCTCTGCAAGTTCTGACCGGGTGGCACTCACCTCAGCCGAGGGTGAGCCGACACTGAAGGTGGCTTTGGAGCCCTCCGATGCGGCTAAAGCCTCAGTTCAGCAGCAGGTGCGGACCTACCTTGATAGCTGTGCCACCCAGAATTCGCTCTACCCTGCCGGGTGCCCTTTTGAGTATGACTTCACGGGCCGGGTCAGCGGGAACGTGACCTGGACGATTAAGGAGTACCCGGAGCCAGCAGTGAGCCTCGATGGCAATAGGTGGAAGCTCGGTCCGGGTAAGGGAATCGCTGAGATTTCGTTTACACAGCTTGATCTCTACACCGGTAAGACTAAGCAGGTCACGGATCAGGTTCCTTTCAAGCTTTCAGGAAGGCTAACTACTTCTGACCAGACCATTACCTTTACACCGGCTACGTAACTTATTGGCTTTTACGGAGCTCATCTCACTGTCTGCCCTCCTAGGAGGGCAGACAGTTTTCTATGGGTTTTAACTGTGGGATGTGTGCCTTGCTCATGCCGTGTTCGCCAACTAGCTCGGGGCTGGCGTTTAGGGGTATTGACGAACGAGTGACTGGCCTTGCTCATGCGGTGTTCGCCAACTGGCTCGGGGCTGGCGTTTAGGGGTGTTGACGAACACCGTATGAGCAGAGGCAATAAGCCCCCTAATTAACCCCGCGCAGATCAAGCACCAGGTCTGATTCATCTCCCGGGTCGCCGGTCACAACTACAGGTAGCCCCCAGTCCTGCTGGTAGAGATGGCAGGCCGCGTGATCCGGAATCTCACCCCCAGGTTCCCCATCACAGGCAGCCGCGCGGGCGGTAATGTGTAGGACCGCTTCGGTAATTTCTGGGTTGAGGCGCAGGGTGCGGGTGAGCCCCTGGGCGGTACCAGCTCCCTCCAGGATGAAATTTTCGGGGGTGGACGAAATCTTGAGCTGGGTGGGGTCGCCCCAGCGGGTGTCGAGTTTCTGCCCGGTGGGTGCGCTGAAGCGGGCGGTGAGGTTGAGGGTGCCTCCGGTGAGACGGGTAGAGTTGCGGGTGACCTGAGCGGTGCCTTCGTCCACGTGTTGTATGGCTTCAGGGATGCTGATGCGCACGAGCTGGTGGGCGTTGGCTTCTACTGCGATGAGGCGGGAGCCGCCGTCATGGGTCTGTTCTACGATCAGGTCGGAGGGTTCTGCCAGGCCGCGTGCCAGGGTTCCTAGCTCCCCGCTGGCAGGGTCAAAGCGGCGGATTGCGCCATTGTAGGTGTCGGCAATGGCGATGGAGCCGTCGGCTAGTTCGGTCAGGCCCAGGCAGTGTTGCAAGCGGGCTTGGGGGTGGGGTCCATCGACGAAGCCGAAGTCGAAGAGGCCGATGCCGATTGCGGTGCTGACGGTGGCTTCTGCGCCATTGAAAGTGATGTGGCGTAGGGCGCTGGTTTCTGAGTCGGCAACCCAGATGGAGCCGTCAGCGCTTTCGATGATGCCGGAGGATTGGGCGAACCAGGAGTCTGCGGCGGCACCGTCTTTGAGGCCTTCGGCACCGGTTCCGGCGAAGACGTCGAGTTGGCCGGTTTCGGGGTTGTAGCTAAAGATTTGGTGGGTTCCGGCCATGGCGATGAGGAAGGCTCTGGCGGTGCGGGAATAGACCAGGTCCCAGGGGGATGAGAGGGCCACGGTGAGGGGGTCGGCGCCGGTGGCAATGTAGTTGGGGTCTTGGCGAGCGCTTTGGCCATCGATCAGGCGTTGAGTTCCGCTTCCGGCCAGGGTGGTGACTTCTCCGGTAGCTAGCTGGAGGCCGCGGATACGGTGATTGACGGAGTCTGCGATAAGTACGTCAGCGGCAAGTTCTTGGCGCAGGTGTTTGGGGACGAGGGCTAGACCTTGAGGCTCGTTGAAGCGGGCGGTGGCGGCGTTACCGTCTGCGTAGCCTTTTTCGGTGCCGCCGAAGGTGGCCAGGGGGGTTTCGAGGTCTGCTCCTAGGTGGACGAGCCGGTGGTGGGCGGTGTCGGTGACCAGGTAGGTGCCATCGACTCCTGCGAGGTCGGCGGGCAGGGCCAGGGCTTTGCCGGGGAAGGCGAAGGTGCCTTGGGCTTTGGGGCGGGGAACGTAGGGTCCGTCGCCGCGGTGGAGGGTGCCCTGCACTTCGTGGGTTTGGACGAGTTCTTCGACCAGGGAGGTGAGCCCTTGGACGTGGCCTTCGCCGGAGAGGTGGGCGATGATGTAGCCTTCGGGGTCGATGACGACCAGGGTGGGCCAGGCCCGGGCGGTGTAGGCGGCCCAGGTCTCGAGGTTGGGGTCATCGAGGACGGGGTGGGTGATGTCGTAGCGGTCGACGGCGGCGGCGAGCGCCTGAGGGTCTGCTTCGTGTTCGAATTTGGGCGAGTGGACGCCAATGGTGACGAGCACGTCGGAGTATTTTTCTTCGAGGGGGCGTAGTTCATCGAGTACGTGCAGGCAGTTCATGCAGCAGAAGGTCCAGAAGTCCAGGATGACGATTTTGCCCCGGAGTTTTTCGAGAGAGAGTTCTTGGTCACCGGTGTTGAGCCAGCCTCTACCGACAAGTTCTGAGGCACGGACTTTGCTCTGGCGTGCGGCTGCATGATCTGCCATGGGTGTACCTTTCGTGTGTGCCCTGTGGGCGTTCGGTTTGTTCTGTACCAGCCTATCCAAGGAGCTGGGTGGCGGTTATTTGTTGCGCTCTGTGTAGTGGGAGCCGGTTATAGAACTCAACTGTGCGTAATAGTTGCGTAACAGCTAGGATTGTCTGCGGTTGCTACCGTTGGTGGGGCCTGACCACGGGGGAAGTTTTTCCGTATGCCGATGGTTATGTTTGGGGTGCGTGCCGGTTGGTGCGCTTTTACGCTAAAGAAGGTTCATGTGAGCTCTCCGCATCAAGCTGGTTCTTTACCCCCGGCTTCTCAGAAGCTGGCGAGGTCCTTGCGGCCGCGTCACCTGTCGATGATTGCCCTGGGCGGGGCGATTGGGGCTGGTTTGTTGGTGGCTTCGAGTACGGCCATTGTGACTGCTGGTCCGGCGGTTATTTTGACCTATCTTTTGGCTGGTGGTGTGCTGGTTTTGGTCATGCGGATGCTGGGTGAGATGTCGGCCCGGACTCCTGAGACGGGGTCGTTTTCAGTGTATGCGCGACGTTTTATTGGCCCGTGGGCTGGTTTTTCTGTGGGTTGGCTGTACTGGTGGTTTTGGTCGGTGACGGTGGCGATTGAGGCTACGGCGGCGGCTCAGATTGTGACGGCGTGGCTGCCTGCTTTGCCCCAATGGTTGCTTGCGCTGGTGTTTGTGCTGGCTTTTATGGGGTTGAATCTGCTGTCGGTGCGTTCTTACGGTGAGGCTGAGTTCTGGTTTTCGTCCATTAAGGTGGGAGCTATCGCCGTCATTATTGTGGTGGGGGTTCTTGCCCTGCTGGGGATTATTCCCAGTTCCACAGCTTCTTGGGGTAATTACTCGGCTTCTGGTGGGTTCTTCCCTCACGGTGGGGGTGCCGTGTTTGCGGCCCTGCTGGCGGTTATTTTTTCGATGTTTGGGGCTGAGATTGCCACGGTGGCGGCCGGGGAGTCGAGTAACCCAGCGGTTGCGGTGACTAAGGCTGTGCGTTCGGTGATGTTCCGGGTCCTCTTCTTCTATGTGGGGTCTGTGGCGGTTACCCTGCTGGTGATTCCGTGGACGGCTGTGACAGGTGGTGTTTCGCCTTTCGTGACCATGTTTGAGCTGCTGGGTATTCCCTGGGCTGGTTTGGTCATGAATGTTGTGGTGTTGACTGCCTTGTTGTCTTGTTTGAACGCTAGCCTGTATGCGGCGTCCCGCATGGTCTTTGCTTTGGCGGAACAGGGCGATGCTCCGGCAACCTTCTCCCAGGTATCGAGCACCAGGGCCCCGCAGAACGCTATTGTGCTCTCTTCTCTCATTGGGTTGGCCTCGGTTCTGCTCAACTATTTCATGCCGGATCAGGTCTTTGCGCTGCTGGTGAATTCAACCGGTGGGGTAGGCATTTTTGTGTGGTTGATTGTGGCTGTCTCCCACCTGCGGAGCCGCCGTTTGCTCCCTGCCCGGAGTGAGCAAAGTGCTCTGTACTCCCCCGGCTGGCCCTGGGTCAACTACCTGCTGATTTCGGCCCTGGTGGCCCTGCTAATTTATATGGGGGTTACGGAGGCGCACAGGCTAGAGGTGCTTATTTCGCTGGCTGTGGCGCTGACTCTGTCGCTGATTGGTTTTCGGGTGCATACGGGTGGCCCAGAGAGCGGTATAAAATAGCCAGATTTTTTGGGGACAAATAGTGGGGACAAAAACCCAGGCGTACGGAGGATACTGGGGAGTAACCCCTGGTCGGTAGAAGCACCTTGTCCCCATATATGGTGGGACGTCCAGGCTTTTGACAGAGAACCCCCATGTCACCTGCATACCTACTGGCTATAGTGATGGTAAAGCAGACCTGCGGTTGGTCTTCCCACTCTCTACCGCCGGTAGCTCTTCCCACCTGTCCCTGCTGTTTGGAGGCTCCCCATGACTCAACAGACCGACTCTTGCCCCTCATCTGCCCTATACCAAAAAATTGCCAGAATTTCTGCCCGCTTGGAGCAGGTCACCCCGCAGTTCGATGGGGCTGTTTCTGTTATTTCTCCTGCTCACCGCGCTGAAAGTGATGAGCAGAGCGCCAAGCCCTGGGGCAAGGCATCCTAGGTTTGATGAGCTATCACCAGCTCATATTGGCGTGGGGCAGGTCTTGTTGAAGACCTGCCCCACTTTTTTTGCCTAATGCTGGCGGGAGTCCTCATCAGCGAGCTTGGCTAGCATGTCGTTGTAGGCATTGAGCTCCGCGTTGCCGTCGCGGTCGGCTTGACGATCCACACGGCGCTGGACTTTCTTGTCGTTCATTGACCATTGGACAGCCACCGATACGGCAATCACCATGGTTGGTATTTCGCCAATTGCCCACATGAGTGAGCCACCTAGCTGTTGGTCCTCGATAGCCGATAGACCCCAGGGCCGCCCTAGGTTCCCGAACCAGGAGGCTTGAAGGAGGGTATCCATTTGCATGATGGCGATCCCTACAAAGGCGTGGTAACCCAGGGTCGCGATGATCAGCAGAAGTCGCATGAGGTGGGCTGGGCGGTAGGGGATGGGGTCGATCCCGATGAGCACCAGGCTAAAGATGTAGCCGGTAATCAGGAAGTGAATCAGCATAAATTCGTGGCCTACATGGTAGCGGAGCATGACCCCGAAGAGCGGGGTAAAGTAGACAACCACAATGGAGCCAGCAAAATTCACCGCCGCGAAGATGGGGTGGGTGATGACCTTTGACCAGCCGGAGTGAACCAGTCGCAGGATCCATTCGCGGGGGCCGCGGGTGCCGTCCTGCCGTGGCTCTAGAGCGCGCAGGAGCAGGGTAATGGGGGCTCCGAGCACCAGGAAGATAGGGCAGACCATGGTCAGGAACATGTGCTCAACCATGTGTGCTGAGAAAAGTACACGGGCGTAGACCGTCAGGGCACCAGAGGTGATGTAGAGCAGGATAAAAAGCCCGAAGAACCAGGATAGGGTACGCCCGATGGGCCATTTACCGCCCACACGGCGAACTTTGAGCAGTGCCCATAGGTAGGAAAAACCTGCGCAACAGATGAAAGCGACCCAGAACCAGTCAAAGCGCCACTGGGTGAACCACTCGGCTACATGGGGTTCGGGGGGCATGTCGTAGAGGGTGATGATGCGGACCGGTTCCGCACCGGTGGGCAGGGTTTCTGGGGCAGGTGGCGGGGTACGTGAGAGGGAAACGGCTAGGCCGCTGGTGATGCCCATGAGTACCAGCTCGCACAGGATGGCTGACCAGATGCCGCGTGCCGCCCCCAGGTTTCCTGCCTGCATCTGGGGTATTAGGCGCAGGCGGTGGATAGCGCCCAAGGCACCCAGTACCAGGGTCAGGGTGAGCTTGGCTAGTACCAAGGCACCGTAGGTGGTAGTGAAAAGTTCACCTAGGTGGTTGAGCCGTACCAGGGCGTTCACCATACCGGAGAGTAAAACCAGAATAAAGCCAAAGAGCGCAAGAGTTGAATAACGGCGTAGAACAGCAAGGGCCAGTGGTGCCCTGCGTGAGGTGGCGGTTTCTTGCCCGCGTTTGGTTTCTACCAGGGTGCCGCTACCGGCGTCCTTTGCTGAAATGGTGCGGCAGATGTAGGCCAGGGTGATGAGCCCGCCGCACCAGAGCACCACGCCGAGTAGGTGAAGTCCCAGAGAGTTCACAGCTCCCATGTGGTCATCACCGCCAGAAGAGTGACCGCCCAGGGCCATGGTGACAATTCCTATCAGGGAAAGGCCAAAGGTTAGGAGTAGGCCGGTCAGGGACCGCACAGCAAAAACCAGGGTAGCGACGACTGCCGCAACCACAATCATGGTGGCCTTTTCTTTACCCGAGTCGATGGTGGTCATGAAGCTGATTAGCTCGGAGGTGTAGTCTGTACTCCCTGAGGGGGCACGGCCCGAGATATCTGCATAGCTAAAAATCAGTACCGCGATAGCGGTCAGGGTCCAGGTAACCGAGGCTGCTGAGGCCAGGTTCATGATCGCGATGAAGGCCGGGTGCTCTGGACGGTGCAGGTTCTTTTCACGCTGGCGGGCAGTAGATGCATGGGCCATATTGACGTTGACCCGCCCCCGCGCAGAGTCGAGGAACCGAGGAACCAGCCCCAGAGCAAACAGCAGGGCGCCCATGGTCGTGGCCATAGCAAAGTTTTGAACTGTCTCAGCTACGGGTAGGCCCCAGCGCACTACCGGGCCGGCATCGGCCAGGTCGGTGCCGGTGTTAATACCGGTCACCGTCATGCTAATCACCAGGGCCACGAGGGCTACAACGGGGAAAGCCCAAATCAAGTTTCCGGCAAGCCCCTCCCCTGTGCCTGCCGGTCGAATCCGGCCTGTGGTCGGTGAGCTGTCGGATCCCCGCGATTCCTTGCCTGTCTTCTGCGCTGTCATGGTGTGTGTCCTGCCTTCTCTCTCAAGCTAAGTCTGCCTGGGGGGTGGTTTAGCGGAAAAGGCTCTCGCCGATAAACCCGCCTTCGGAGCACCCGGCGGGCAGGGCAAAGACCGCAGACCCGATCGGAACGGTCCAGGTGTTGAGCATATCCAGTTCAGCCAGCCGTTGCTGAATGGGAAGGAACTGGGTCAGGGGGTTAGCCTGGTAAGAGCAGAAGATGAGGCCCGATGAGCTGACCCCGCCCTCTGCCTGGTGGTGCTCAGAGAAGCCTGAGGCGTTCTGGACTGGCTCGTCGTAGTTGTAGCCCCGGCGGAGTATCTGTTCCACCCGTTTTTGGGGCGCAGCCCTGCGAATGTGGGCGTAGGGCGCAATGACGGTGAAGCCCATGTCGTTAGTTGCCGACAGGTCAGCGGGGTCACGTTCCTGGGTGCCGGTTAGGGGCGCGCCGTTGGTGAGGTTGCGCCCGATAGCGTCCTCGCGGGCAGGACGATCCGCCTGGTCCCAGGTATCCAGGTTCATGTGAATACGTCGAATCACCAGGGAGGCCCCGCCCTCTTCCCAGGGGCTCAGTTCCTCGTGATTACCCCAGACAAAGGAGTCCATAGAGCCGTCCTGGGCGGATGGATTGATGGTGCCGTCCACCTGCCCAAAGAGGTTGCGCATGGTCTGGCCTTGGTTTTGGCTGCCGTAGGCGCGGCGGAAGCCCTCCTGAACCCAGCGTACCGACCCGAAAGTACGAATGTTCTTGAGCAGGACGCGCTGGGCATGGGCTAGGGTAAAACGGTCGTCACTGCACAGTTGGAGCAGTAAATCACCGTCCTTCCAGCGGTCTTGGAGCTGATCAATCTGCTCAAAAACGGGCAGGGGTTTGAGCCAGTCCGGTTTCTTTTCTGGGGCAACGATGTCAAAGATGCGTTCGCCAAAGCCGAAAGTGACCGTCAGGTTGGCAGGAACCAGAGCTAACTCTGGTTCCTGATCGGTCAGGGGTGCGGTCCCCCCGGTCAGGCGGGCCGCATCAGCGGTAAGAATCCGCAGTAAGCGGCGCACACCCTCGCGGTCTAGTCCGCTGTTGAGGTCAATAGCGATAAAAGAGGCGTAGCTGGGGGCTGGCGTGTCGATGCCAGCCTGTCGGGGCCCATAAAAGGGAACCTGTGCGCTCTGAAGCGGCGCTGTAGTTTCGGCCTGGTTCTCTGTCTGCTGGGCACCGGCGTACTGGCTGGCAAGGGTAGCGGCAACACCCGTTCCCGCGCCCAGGGCCCCGGTTAGAGCTAGTCGACGGTCGATGCCCCGGGGTTCTGGTGAGTCTTGGCTTGTCTTGTAGCTGGCGTCGTCCTGTGCCTTATCTGCGCCGCCCAGGGCCCGTTCTAAGTCCTCATTAAATGAGCTACTCATGGTGTTTTCCTTTGGTGGTACCTGCCCCGGTAACGCGGTGCGGAACCGGGGCAGGTCAGTAGCTAGCGTGAGCTAGCTAGGGTTGGGTTAGGCGCACTGTGGCAGGTTTGCTTCTGCGCTTGCGGTGCCGGAGGTGTCCATGGAGTGCATGGAGTGCATGGAGTGGTCGGTGGAGTCGCCCATGGTTTCAGCAGCAGGGCTTGTTGCCTGACCGGGAGCGTATTCTTCCTTAGCTCCACTGTAGTCACGGACCTCGGCGTCAAAGCTGTATTCACCAGCTGAGGTTTCCAGAGTGATGGTGTCACTTGCACCGGCAACCAGTGAGCACTTCATGCCCATGAGCATGATGTGGTCGCTACCGGGTGCCAGTTCCAGGGTTGCGCCGGGTTCAATGGTGAAGCCACCCTCTACTTTCTTCATGGTGCTGGTTCCGGTAGCAGAGTCGATGACGGTGGTGTGAAGCTCCACCATACCCGCAGCGCTGCTCCGGGCACCGGTGATAGTGATGGGCTGGTCGCCGGTATTGGTGATGCGGGCAAAGGCACCGGTCATATCGCTGGTATTGGCTTTGATCCAGCTTTCTTCTGCGACCAGGCCGGTTTGGCTGGTGGCGCTGGGAGCGGCACTGGCGGCAGATGAGCTTGCAGTAGCGGTGGCGCTACCGGTGGCAGCGGTCTGGTCTGATGAGCCGCAGGCGGTCAGAGCGAGCAGGGCGACAGCTGCCAGGGCAGCAGGGCGGTAAATCTTATGTGATGACATAGTGAAATCTTCTTTGTTTAAAAGTTGGTGGGTTTACTTGCGCTTAGTTTTAGCGAGTACGACGGTCAGGGCAGTACCAAGTGCGGCTGCCGCAACCACAGCAAGAACAATTTTCATGGGGGTCGAGAGCCCCTCTGTTGCTGAGGCTACAGGGTCAGATACAGCAGCGTTAGATGCCGCTGAGCTACTGGGATTGGTAGCAGTGACGGTTGACCCAGCATCTGTGCTTGCGCCCTGACCCACATCGTAGGTGAGGGTTCCCTGGATCGGGTGACCGTCGGATGAGACCACACGCCAGGCAACGGTGTAGGTCTCGTCCTCATCACCTGCTGTCAGGCCCTGGGTTACGCTTGTTCCCTTAACCTGAGGGTCACCCTGGGTAACGTCTTCCCCGGCTGCGTTGGTCACACGTACCTGGTTGGCACCGTCCATCTGCATGATGTTGCCGCTAAAGGTGAGTTCTAGCTGGCGGGGAGCTTGGGACAGGCTAGAGCCGTCCGCAGGGTTCGTGGAGATAAGCTCGTCATGGGCCGTCGCGGCGCTTATTCCCAGCAGGCTGGTGCCTGCCAAAGTGGCTACCGCTAAGAAAGCACGAGCTGTTGTTGAGGCTGTATGAGCCTTGGTCATTATTGTTCCTTGCTATCGCATCGATACATAAGTTGTTAGGGGTGCATAGCAAGGGCGGGCGGGCCGCGCGTCAGCCGGCAGGTGCCCAGGGTAGCGCCCCTTATTGAGCCTGGGCGCTGGAAACCGGGGATGTGGTGTTTGGCGGGCAAGAAGCCGCGCAGATGGAAAGGGGTGAAAAATCTCTGTGCCGCTTTGAGCAGAGCCCTGAGCAGGGAGTACATCTGCTCACCGTAGGCCAGCACAGCGTAGGTGGCTAGAGCCGCACAGAGGTGCCCAAACCACATGGCTAGGCTCTGAGGCTCGGCATGAAGGGCGCTGACCTGCAGTTGCGCGCCGTGGGTGTGGCTCGTGTGTACTTGACTGCCGGCCGTCAGGGTAACCGACTGGCTGTGGCTGTATAGCCCGTGGAGTAGGCCCTGTCCGGCTAGTACACCAGTAGCCAAACTGAACTGACTGAGTTTGACCCGTGTAGCCCCTAGCGTCAGGAGAGCAGCCAGGGAGGTAGCCAGAGCAAGAATCAGGGGGTTGGGCAGGTACCCGCCGGCAAGCAGGTGAGAGCTTGCGCCGAAGCCAGTGGCTGCGCAGGCAACGAACCAGGCGCGTATGAGCTGACGCTGGCGCATAGTTTCTCCCCTCCCTCGTGCTGTAGGTCAGAAGATTAAAGCTTTGGTCCCAATCTTCTGCGGTGGCCTACCCCGGAGAAAAATTTATCTGCGATCCTAGGAACGCCCGGGGTTACAGGCTTATTATCTCACAGGCTAGTGGTCTCAGGCCCCTCGGCTTGGTCCTGATTATAGTTTGAGAAAGCAAAAGGGCCACCCCGTACTCGGGGTGGCCCTTTTCAAAGTCTGCTCAAGAATTTACTTCTTGGAGGAGACTGCTGCCTTCAACTTTGAACCAGCGGTCAGCTTGACGCCGTGACCAGCAGGAATCTGAATGGTTTCGCCGGTCTGGGGGTTGCGACCGGTACGAGCTGCACGGTCAGTGCGCTCAATGGCCATCCAGCCGGG
The DNA here is from genome assembly GCF_048512945.1 of Rothia sp. P4278. Classification (NCBI taxonomy): domain Bacteria; kingdom Bacillati; phylum Actinomycetota; class Actinomycetes; order Micrococcales; family Micrococcaceae; genus Rothia; species Rothia sp. P4278. Next base: position 13,402 of record NZ_JBLXXU010000004.1, on the reverse strand, counting down.
GATGGTGATTTTCTCGCCCTTAGCAACAGATGCTTCAAAGACCTGGAACAGTGCGTCAAGGACGCCGTTCACTGCAGCCTGGCTGGTGCCGGCCTTCTCTGCTACCTCTGCTACGAGTTCGCTACGGTTCTTAGCCATGGAATGCTCCTCCTGAGACTTTACAAAAAGTGAGTGGCTTGGGTTAGCCCTTTCACAAGGCTAACCGTATCAGCTACAGATTACCAGCTTGACTTGGTAACACCGGGTAGCTCGCCACGGTGTGCCATCTCGCGGAAGCGGACACGCGAAATGCCGAACTTCTGGAAGGTGCCACGGGGGCGGCCATCGATCTGGTCGCGGTTACGAAGACGAACGGGTGAAGCGTTGCGGGGTAGCTTCTGGAGACCCAGGCGGGCTGCTTCGCGCTCTTCGGGGGTTGCGTTTTCGTCAACCAGGGTCTTCTTCAGTTCCAGACGCTTTTCAGCGTAGCGTGCAACGATGACCTTGCGCTGCTCGTTGCGAGCAATCTTGGACTTCTTAGCCATTGTTTAGCGCTCCTCTCGGAAGTCAACGTGCTTACGGACAACGGGATCGTACTTCTTGAGAACCATACGATCGGGGTTGTTACGGCGGTTCTTACGGGTAACGTAAGTAAAGCCGGTGCCCGCAGTGGACTTAAGTTTGATGATAGGACGAACGTCCTTAGCCTTTGATGCCATGTTTAGATCTTCTCTCCGCGTGCAAGAATGTCAGCAACTACTGCGTCGATACCACGTGCGTCGATCACCTTGATGCCCTTTGCAGAGACGTTCAGGGTTACGTTGCGACGAAGTGAGGGTACGTAGTACTTCTTCTTCTGCACGTTCGGATCGAAACGACGCTTGTTGCGGCGATGCGAGTGCGAAATGCTGTGTCCAAAGCCGGGAACAGCTCCGGTCACCTGGCAGACAGCTGCCATAGTTTTCTCCTCCAAATGTTGACGAAATGACGGTACGCAGTTGGCGCTTACCAGCCGAAGCCGATAATCAGCAATGGGCGTCCCGTCACCTAATAGGTAGAGCACCGGGTTATTCTCCAAGGCTAGAGTGTTTGAGACTCATCTTCGGGTGAGAGGCCGAAGTGAATCCCCGCCGCGGGAAAAACGGTGAAGCTTAGGCGAACGAGAGGTGTTGCCACCACTACGAACAGCCTTAAAGTCTAGGTAATTACGGGAAACCACGCAAGCTCAGACCCCAATAAAAAGCTTGCGACAGCCGGTGCTGGGCTACCTGCTCCGGTCTTCGCAAGCTTAATCCTCGGGCCCAAATTTGCGCTTGAACCTTCCGTCAATTCTACCGTTTATTTAACTTTTCGCAAGTCATTTCAGGCTTTAATCGGCACTCTCAGGTTCTTTATGCGCGTTTTAAAACTCGCGCTCTCACAAGGGCAAGAAGCTAAATTACACGTGTGTAATCTTGAGTGTGACGTTAACTTCTTAACTCTTTTAATCCTTTAAAGGAGCTGTTAATCTACCTTCTACCCCTCTTCGGGGAGCGCATCAAAGCGGGTCCATTCGGGGTATTTGGGTGCGATGTTGTCGCCGGAACTTGTTCCGCGCAGACGGCGGCCGATCCAGGGCACCACAAATTCACGGGCCCACTTTGCATTCGCCAGCGCCTCCTGGGCGCGGGTCTGAGGCATTGATTCGGGTACGACGGGGTCACCAATACGGATGTTCTCGGCGCTCAGGGTTTCCAGTGCCCGGCGGGCAACCAGAGTATGGCCAGCAGGGTTCATATGGAGACGGTCCGGTGCCCAGTACCTCAGATCTCTCAGCTCGCGCATACGCCAGTAATCGACGATAGCCACGCCCCGGTCCTCTGCGACTTCACGCAAGAGCTCGTTGAAGAGCGCCACACGGGCCCGGTTGCCGCTCAAGAAGCCCTTGGGTCCGGGGTCAAAACCGGTCATGGTAAAGACCTCAATATTTTCGTCGCGCAGGGTTTTGAAGGCCGCATCATAATGTTGGATGAGGGCATCAACATCGAAGCCTGGGCGGAGTGAATCGTTGCCGCCCCCAATCAGGCTGACCAGGTTAGGTTTAAGCTCAAGGGCGGGTTCTAGCTGCTCTTCAATGATGGGCACGAGCAGGCGGCCCCTGATTGCCAGGTTAGCGTAGAGAGCCTGGGGGTCAGCCAGCATAAACTGTTCAGCCACCCGGTCGGTCCAGCCGCGTACACCGTTGGGGCGGTCGGGGGCATCGTCGCCTACGCCTTCGCTCAGAGAGTCGCCCAGTGCTACATAGCGGATACTTTCGTCGCGGCCAAGAATGGACATCATGGGTGTGCCTCTCAGGTGTAAATGCTCAGTACACCCGCCACTTTACTCCTTTTTGCAGAGATGCAAAGAACTCTTGCCCGTGATATCAGTCCCCTGGCTTTCTGCTATCCCCTGCCTCCATTGGCGCTCCAAGGATTTTACGAGTCTGAGAGCTCTCTGCTCTTGCCCATTTCCTTACCCTGTATCCAGTAGGCGTGCACGTACATAAAGTCTTTGGGTATTTTAGCTTCTTTGAGTAGGTAGCGACGGGTGGGTAACAAGACTTTTGCTTCGCAGACTAGGTGGGGGTACCAGCCTTTCCAGTCTGTGCTTTGAGCTTTCTCTAGCAAGGTTTCAGCGCTGGGTTGGATCCACTCAATCGTGATGTTCTGATGGTGGCGTAGCGGGATTTGGTGGTGGCTGGGTTGCCAGTCTAGCAACCAGACTTTGAGTGGGAAGCTGTCTGCCAGCTGGTCTGCCAGAGCATTGACGTAGGGTATGCCTGCTGCGTCTGCCACAAAGATGAAGCCTTCAGGCTTGTTTGGGGGGAGGGAGAAGGGGCTTGAGCCGTAGTAGGAGGCTTCAAAACGGTCACCGGCAACGGCAGTTTCTGCCCACCGGCTGGCTGGGCCGGCGGGTTGGTGTAGAAGAAAGAGGAGGGTGAATTCGCCGGCTTTGGGGTCGATGTCGATCATGGTGTAGCCACGCATGACTTCTTTGGCGGGGTGGTCTGGGTCTGGGAACCAGCAGCGCAGGTATTCCCCTTCAGCCGGGGTGTAGGTTCTGAGGAACTCTGGGGAGGATATTCGTAAGGCTTTCATGGTAGGGCTGTGCATCCAGGTTTTAGTGACGGTGCAGGGGAGGTCTTCTGCCCGTAGGAGTTTCAAAATTGCCCCGTTAATGCCCCTGCCCATTGCGCTGCCCCTTCCTTAGCCTGGCTTTAGATTGAGCTGGTCACAAGTCCAGTCTGTTCTCATTCTGTATTTCTTAGGCTACCCTAACTTAGCCGAGGAGTTTAGTAGATCAGGGCGCAGTTTCCGAGCGCGCGAGGAAAGAAAACTGCGACCGAATGGTCACCGGTTGATGGTTCTTGCGCCGGCCAGGACCACCAGGGTACCTACCACCAGGAGCGATTCAACTGGTTAGAGGGAGACGATATTTGCTCCCGCTACGCTTCGGATTTTGCCAGCGGCTCAGAGGTTACCGCTCTAAAGCCGGCTACTCGAGCTACCCCCCCCCATCAGAGCAAGTTTGAGGAGCGTCGCCCCCCATCCAGGGAGAGGCTAACACGTTGACGGCTACCGATGAGATAGTTTCCCGGCGAAAGTCAACAGGGCATAGGTTCCGGTGAGCAGAGGGATAAAAGTAATCCCGGTTACCACCGCTGGGGAAGCACACATTTTACTCCCAAGGATTTCAGGGTCGCCTAGTGCTTTTCCCATCCTCCTATAACGTCTGCTCAATCTAGCTCTGTACAAGGGAGCTAAGTGAAAGAGCGGGCTGGGGGCTATCTAGGAGGGTAGGGTTTCCTAGGCTAAGCTGAATCTATTAGACTACCTCCTCTACTCGAGAGATAAAGGCATGATTAGCAAAGATACCGGTACTGGCACCCCGATTATTTTCATCCATGGTTTTGGTGTTAATAGCCTTATCCTGCAAAGCCTTGAAGAAACAATTGATTTTTCAGGCTGGCGAAGAATATACATAGATTTACCATGGACCAGGCAGGGGCTAGACCTTTCTGTTAAGAGTTCTAATGAAATCCTGCATACCGTTGAACAAGAAGTTTTAGACTATTTGGACCAGGAGCCGTTTGCGCTTGTGGGCAATTCGTTTGGAGCAATGATTGCTAGAAGCATGGCTCACAGGCAGCGTGGCAGGGTCTTAGGGTTGGCGACGCTTGCCGGTGTATTTGAGCCCCAGGCGCAACGTAGGACAGTCCCCCAAAAATCAGTTGTCTTTGAGGATGCGGAGTTTATATCTGCGTTAGGTGAGCATAAGGGTGAGTTTACGGATATTTCAGTTATCCAGGACAAGCCAAACTATCAGCGGTTTTTAGAGTATGTGATACCAGGTCTTCTTGAAGCTGACGCAGGTATCATGGAACAGATTTCTGCTCAGTATGCGGTAACACCTGTGCCTGAAGAAGTTGCTTCTGAACCTTTTGGTGCTCCGGCTTTGCACTTGTTTGGTAGGCAGGATCATATTGTGGGGTACAGGGATGGCCTCACCTGGTTGGACCACTACTCACAAGGAACCTACCTTGTGCTTGATATGGCTGGCCATAATCTCCATTTGGAACAGCCACACCTGGTGAAAGCGGTCTTTGAGGACTGGCTACTACGTATGAAGCTGGAGAATCCAACAGCCAAGAACTTCTCTCAGTAATTATGAGGAAACAAAACTGCGACCGAATAGTCACCGGTTATTGGTGCACCGTTCGGTCGCAGTTTTCCAGATGTATCGGTTCCCTTAGAGGAAGAAGCTCCATAGTTGGCAAGTTGCGCAGATAAAGCCTTTGCCTATAACGCAAGTACTTCCATAGACTCATTGCCTACCATAAGCCTCTTCAGCTTTATTGCTCAGTGAGCAAATCAAAATCTGAGTTTTCAGCCAAAAGTTCTGGAGATACCTGGTAAGGGTTGTCGTCATCGCCGATGACCGCAATCAGTACAGTATCCTCGTTCTGAGCTAAGACACGAAAAACATTACCGGGCGTTAGCGTTAAACCACCTCCGCAAGAAACCTCGGCAGTAACCTTATACAGTCTTGCTGACAAGTCATTGGAACTAGCTTTTGGCATCTTTTTACGCTCCACCAACCCACCAATTTTGTATGCAAGTCCGAGTGACCCTAGTGCAATACCGGCCGCGGACTTCGGGCCGCCTACCTTTTTTACGAGAGTGGTGATTATTTGATATCCACCTAGGTTGCTCATAGCATTGCCCCGCCCTCCGTTGACTTTCTAAGTATGAGTCTGAGTTTTCTAATCTTACTGCGAAATCACTCGAACCACCTACAGCTTCATTCATTTATCATCTTTTGCCTTGAAAATCAAGGCATAACCAGTATGCATCCAAGAATAAAAAATAATTGATTTTTGCTGGGCTCTTCTGTTTCATTGAGAGCAGGGAAAGCTCCCTGACATACCTTCAATAGGTTGACAGCTTTAATTTCAGTCAAGACATGCCGATCCTACTATCGTGCTGCAGACACACGCCCGTCTTCGTAACAAAGAAGGCAAAATCACCACATCTGCATTTACTGCGGAGGTGCTAGGTCACATGATATGTATCATGAATATCGATTAGCTCATCCGAGTCGATTCTACGACTCCCCACTAAGCGAGGATATTATGCGTTTAGAATCTATGACCATCCAAAATTTCCGAGGTTACCAGGAAGAACAAAAGATTACCTTCAGCGACCTTACCACTTTTGTAGGAAAAAATGATGCAGGTAAGTCAACAGTGCTAGAAGCATTATCAATCTTCTTTGGCGATGGGACAGTGAAACCTGATCTAACTGACTTTAACGTGTTTACCAACTCAGATAACTTCGAGATTGGATGTACTTTCAGCGACCTTCCAGATGAAATTGTCATCGATTCTAATGCAAAAACAAATCTAGGTTCAGAATTTCTACTAGACAACAATGACATGTTAACGGTAAAAAAAGATGGACAAAAGGTTCTTCAAAGCCTAATGAAAAGGTTTTTATTGTTTGCGAGCATCCGTCAGCTACCGGTTTCGATAATTTACTTGAACAAAAAAATAGTAACCTCAAGTCTCTCCTCAAAAAATTCCTTAAACCAGAGGAAATCGAAGAAAAAGGAATCCACTTAAGCAATAACGTAGAGATGCGTCAAGCTATATGGGGGTCTTGTAAAGATTTGGGGCTTCAAACCACTGAAATCAGCGTTTCTTCAGAAGACTCCAAAAAGATTTGGGAAAACCTGTCTAAGCACCTACCTCACTTTGCACTTTTTCAGGCGGATCGCCCAAGCCAGGATTCCGATAGTGAAGTGCAAGATCCGATGAAGTTGGCTATTTCTACAGCTCTTGCCGAGCCAAAGATTCAAGATTTACTTCAGCAAGTCGAACAAGCTGTTGAGAAAAAGGCTACCGAACTAGCTGAACGTACTCATCAAGCATTGGAGCAACTGTCACCAGAAATTAGCGAAGGGTTAACCCCGCACTTTAAAACCCCCCCTAAATGGGCCAGCCAGTTTGGAATCTCTCTTGATTCTGATAATGGGATTTCCATTAACAAAAGAGGAAGCGGGGTTCGTAGGCTAGTTCTGGTGAGCTTCTTTAAGTCTGAAGCTGAACGTAGAATGCAGGAAGATACAAGAAACAACGTTATTTATGCGATAGAAGAACCGGAGACTGCACAGCATCCAAAGAACCAAAAAATCTTACTTGAATCTTTCAAGCAGATGTCTTCTCAGGAAAACTGTCAAGTTATCCTAACTACGCACAGCCCGTCAGTCGCCGCTAACCTCCCTGCTGAAAGCCTTCGGTTTATTAAAAAAATAGATGGTGTCCCCATCCACGTTACATCTCAAAATATGTTCGAGGAAATTGCAGATGAATTAGGAATTCTCCCTGACGATCGCGTGCGCGTCCTAATATGTGTTGAAGGCCCAAATGATGTGTTAGCTCTAAAATCCCTGAGTCATGCCCTCCACAAGGAAGATAGCTCTGTTATCGACTTATGTGAAAGCCCAAAGGTTGCATTTGTCCCACTAGGAGGAGGAACATTGGGGCAATGGGTATCACAACAATACCTTAAAGGTTTCAGGCGACCTGAGTTTCATATTTACGATAATGATGTCTCTAAATACCAGAAAACGGTGATAGAAGTCAATGCGCGAAAAAATCACGATAAAGCGTTTTTAACTTCTCGACGAGAGATGGAAAATTATTTGCACCCTGATGTTATCAAAGAAACTTTAGATGTAACTGTAAATTTTGGACCTACAGATGATGTACCTCAGCTAGTTGCTAATGCAATTGGTGCTATTCCTGATCGAAAGAGCATCAATTCTAGAAATGTTAAGAAAAAACTTGCAAACGATGCCTTCCCTAAAATGACAGCAGACCAGATAAAAGAAGTAGATCCTAACGGAGAAATTTTAGGGTGGATGAAATCAATAGAAGATCTAGCAAATAAGTTGTGAGTCATGTTGTCATAGATCCTATAGATCAAACAGAAAAGTTAGATTACATTTAAAGTCTGTTGCGACACTCTACGAAACCTCAGAAGCAACCAAATTTACTATTAGACGCCCCCACCGGATTCGAACCAAATGAGAGCCCGAATTCCGGGCGCGCGAGGAAATAAAACTGCGACCGAATGGGCACCGGTTAATGGTGTATCGTTCGGTCGCAGTCTTTATCTGTAATTTCAGAGCCCCCTACCGGATTCGAACCGGTGACCCCCTGTTTACAAGACAGGTGCTCTGGCCAGCTGAGCTAAGGAGGCAACGCTTTTCAAGTGTACCGGATATTGCCGCTGAGTGCATATTTGGTTCAGTGTGCGGTCAGCTACTCCACAACCCACCCGGTGCAGGTGCGGCGGGCAGCGTGCTGGCTGGGGCTGGCGTGAATTGCCCTGTGAGCGTCAGCGAACCGGGCAAGAGGGAGGCACGCCGCCGCTGTACCTGCTCTTGGGCACACTGATTTTATGCGTAGGTTTCTAGGTGCAGGTTCTGGCAGGTCAGTCGTTCGGTCAGTAGCTGGGTAAGTTCTTGGTCGTGGGTGGCTACCACAGCGCTCCCTCCGGCGGCACAGTGGGCTTGTACCAGTTCAACGGCCTGTACCAGCCCTGGTGCGTCGAGTCCGGCGGTGGGTTCGTCCAGGAGCAGGCAGGAGGGGTTGTTGGCGAGGGCTTCTGCCAGCGCAAGTAGGTGTTGCTGGGCGGGGAGTAGGTCGAGTGGGTGGGTGTCCTCATGGCCTTTACCGAGTATGGTTTCGCGCAGGAGCGTACGTTCTGCGTCGCTCGTGCCTTCTCCCCCGCTGAGTCGCATATCTGCTGCTACAGTGCTGGCGAGGAAATGGTGGGCCGGGGTTTGGGCTACCAGCTGGGCGAGGGCAAGGCGTTGCGGGCCGGGCAGACCGGAGGGGGTTTGCCCGCCTACGGTGAGGGTGCCGTTAGCCGGTGGGGTGAGCCCTGCGATGGTGCGGAGCAGACTGCTTTTGCCTGCGCCGTTAGGGCCGGTGAGTATCAGGCAGTTCCCGGGGGCCAGCTCAAAGCTGATACCGGCGTTGACGATCGGTGCGGTGGCGGTTCTGCCCCAGCGTTTGCGGGGTGTGTAGGCGGTCAGTGCCAGGTCGCGGGCCGCAACGGTGCAAGAAGTGCGCGGAGCGAGCATTAGCGCGGCATCTCCCGCCTTACCCGATGCGGTGCTCTCTCCCGCTATGTCCAGGTTCAAGGTTCTTCCAGCAAAGGCGAGTTCATCGTCCTGAGGCCGGGCCGATGCCCAGACCAGCGGCCCACGGCACTCAGCCAGCAGGCCCAGCAGGCGGGTGCGGGCGGTGTTATCCAGCCCGAGGAAGGGCTCATCAAGGCCCAGCACCCGATTCCCATCGGACTGTGCGAGGGGCAAGGTAGCTGGCCAGGGCGACGAGTTGGGTTTGCCCGCCGGAAAGTTCTAGCGGGTTGGCTTCCAGCAGGTGGGCAATACCTAGCCGGTCGGCGATGTCTTGGACCTCTGCCCGGAGTTGGGTGCGGCTGGTGGCTGTGGTTTCCAGCCCCAGGGCTATTTCTTGGGCGACGGTGGGCGCCAGCCCGGTCATGAGGGCGTGGGGATTGATGGGCATAAGGAGCCCGCCGTGTGCCTCTATGAGTTCGTGCAGGTAAGCTGTTTTGCCGCTACCGCGCCCGCCGGTAATGAGGAGGCGTTCACCGGGGGCCAGGGTCTCAGCCAAATAGTCGGTACGGTTCACGGGAGTACCCCCAGGTAGGAGCAGATAATAAGGACTACAGCCAGCGGAAGCGCACTCAATCGAACCAGTCTTTGCCAGGCGCTATCGGGGTAGCCCTGCCACAGGGTGCGCGGCCCGGGGGCCAGTAGGTTGCGGTCTGTCAGGGTGCGCCCCCCCGTGTCTCGTAGTCCAACAGGAGCAGGGTGAAGAGTGCGGTGGCAGTTCGTACCCCCAGGAGGGCGCCGTGGATTCGCCCGGGTTTATCCATGCCACGGGCGCGGGCGGCCTGGCGGATCAGCCCGGAGTAGTGCACCAGCTGGGCCGGTGCGTTGAGAGATGCCACCAGCAGGTAGACCAGACGGGGCGGGAACCGCCAGGTGTGCAGGGCCGCCCGTAGCCCCTGGGAGCCGGTAGGCAGAATGAGCAGAGAGCAGGCCGTCCCGAAGCCCAGTATTTGCAGGGCCAGCCGTAGCCCATAGCGGGCGCCTTCTGCGGTGAGGTTGAAGACCATAAAGCCGGTGGGTGCCCAACTGGCCCAGACAGTCTGGCCGCCGTGACTGATGAGCTGAATGATGAATGCGATAGTTGCCACCGGCAGAAGTCCGACCAGCGCCAGACACAACCAGGATCGCAGGCTCCCACCCACAAGGTGCAGGCCTACCAGGAGCACCAGGAGCCCCACCTACCAGTGGAGCGGCAGGGGAGCTAGGGCAAGGAGTAGGCCTGCGGTACCCAGCATCACCCAGGTCTGCGGGTTGAGCCGGTTAGTGGGTGTTGGTGTCATGCACCCAGAGCGATACGCACGCGGTTGGGTAGGCCGCGAACGATGATCCAGACCAGCAGGAAGGCCACGGTCTTATCAAGCGGGTCAGACAGCAGAGATTGCAGGGTGGTTGCCCCCAGCAGGGACTGCCCGGCGGCTTGCAGGGCGGCAACAACGGAGCCGGTGCCAACGCCCTGGCCACCGCCAAAGACGAAAGCGGCAATGGGCGCGCCCAGGAACCCGGCGATAAGGCCGGTTCCCAGGCCTGCCAGGAGGGCGGTCCAGAGTTTGCTCATCAGGCCCGCACGGCGGGAGCACCCGGCCAAGAAGCCGATAGCGGCGGCACCTGCGGCGAAGGGAATTGTGGTGGGGTTAATGGTCAGGCCCCAGGCCAGGTTGGTGACGGCACCGGTCATGGCACCGGCGGCGGGGCCAGCCAGTACGCCGATGAGGACGGTGGCTACTGAGTCTAGGTAGAGCGGGATTCCGGAGAAGCCGATAAGCTGGCCCACGATGATTTTGAAGGCCGCCGCAAAGGGAATAAGAGCTAGGGTGCTGATAGCAAGCCGGGGAGAGGTTGGCGGCCAGGAGCAGAACAACGCTGAGGGGGGTAAGCCCAGGGTCAGGGGCAGGGAGAGCGCAGCTTGGGTATCGGCACTGCCGTCAAGGTAGCCGCTGTAGTTGGTGGGGCCACCCGCGGTGAGTACCGCCCAAGCGTAGGTGCCTGCAATGACTAAGGCGGGGCGGATGTTAAACACTTTCTGAACCGGGGTGAGCGGTTCGGGTGCGTGAGCTGAAGTTTTACCGAAGAACCCGCCGGTGCGCGAGTTCCTCTGCCCAGAGGTGCTTGCCGGGACTGTAGGTGGGGTGGGAGCCTTTCCCTTCCCTTTCTATAGAATAAACATTCGTTTTATGTGTGTGCTTGGGGTCTGTATAAGTTGCGCTCGGGTAGATATTGCCTGCCCACGGCATGCAGAATGACTCATTGGCGGGCGTAGGCTGAACGTACGACCTCTATGAAGTGTTCAAAGAACTCTTGGGTATGCGCCGCTGTGAGCGCCTGAGCGTTGGTGGGTCTATCCCAGAGGCCTAGCCAGTCCGCTACGACTTGGCCCCATGTCAGGGTTCCTGCCAGTCAACGTCTAGGATGACGGGTTGGTCCTCCCCCAGGGTGAGGGCGAGGTGCCTGGCCTATGCCAAAGCACGGTTAACAGCCAGCGCTGTCACGAAGGGGGCATGCACATGGGCTATGAAGCCCAGTTTGTCCCATTCATGGAACTCAATGTAGAACTGCAGGGCATCATCAAGCATGTCTAAGAGCTCTCCCCCGCCGGCCAGGAGCCACTGGCGGAGTTCCGGTGTCATGACGCTTTCTTCGGTGGAGTCTAGGGGGCAGAGGAGCAGCTGATAGTCCGGCACACTTTGCCCGGGGTTCTGTCGGTCGGGGCTGTAGGCCGCCAGTACGCGGTGGAGTGCTTTCGGGTCAGAGTGTACGTTCCACTCGGTGGTGGGCATGGTGTTGCCCCGGTGGTTCAGAGCACCACCCATGATGGTGAGGCTAGCGAGCCGGTGCACCAGGTCCGGGTCTTGTTCCAGGGCAAGGGCGAGGTTGGTACTGGGTCCCAGCACAAGGCCGTGGAGCTCCCCCGGGAAGGCTCGTGACGTCTCAATCCAGAGTTCAGCCCTTTCGCCGTACTTGCGCCCGGTAGGCTCTTCCGGCCCAGGTAGCTGACCGTAGCCGGTTCCCAGAGGGCCGTGGGTTTCTTCGGTGGTGGTGAGGTCCTAGGCCAGCGGGTTTTTGGCTCCCAGCGCCCAGGATGTTCCTGGAGCAGCCCCCCAGTAGCTCTAGGAGCCCCCGAAATATTTCTACCAACCTGCTCGGTGCTGACGTTCCCACCACTAGCCACCAGCGCTTCAACACGAGCCTCGGGATGTGAGAATACGTAGGTGAGCGCTAAAGAATCATCTATTCCAGGGGTCGGAGTGAATCAGCAGATGAAGGGGGCATGGCTCTGTCTGTTACTTTCTGAGGGCAAAACAAAAGGGGTAGCTACCGTCTACCGTTCTCAGAGAACAGTAGACGGTAGCTACCCCTGCAAGTTATCTCTAGTTTAGTCCATGGTAGAGTCCGTTGCCACACAACCCTCAAAGGTATCGCCGGCTATCGGTATTACCCCCTGGGGTAACTAACTATTCGCTGATCTTCTTATCGGTGATTTTCTGGTTGATCCACTGGGAGAAGTCAGCGCTGGTAGCGTTGTAGAGGTCTCCGTCTGCGAAGATCGTGGGGGTTCCGCTAATACCGTTGCTTGCAGATTCTAGGGTGACAGTGTTGATGAAAGGGCGCCAGGTGTTGTTGGCGACATCGTCCTTAACATCTGCCCCGTACTTGGAGGCAATATCAACCAGTTCTTCGTTGGAGAGGCCACCTGTGCCCTGGTGGGAGAAGATTTCGCGTTGGAAGTCTAGGTACTTGTCGGCCGAAACCTGGTTAGCTACCGAGTAGGCTGCGTTATTGGCTCGTGAGGAGTAGTAGGTGGGGCTGTGGGCATCCAAGAAGGTCAGGTTACGGATTTCTAGGGTAATCTTGCCACTATCTACTAGCTGCTGAATTTCGTCACCGTAGGTGCTCTCAAAGTCTGCACAGTGGACGCAGTCAAAGTCCTGGAAAATGGTTAGTCGGACGGGTTGCCCATTGTCTTTTGCTTGATCTGGCAGGGCCACACCCAGGGGCATAGCTGTCTCTTTACCATCAATACTGGTGTAGGTCGCCTCCGACTTGCCGAGGTCCTGACTGTCCCGACTTTCCTCAGCGCTTGTACCTTGGACGATTCCGTCTTTGGTAAGCACAATGCCACCGTACTGGTTTGCAGAGGTGGGGACAGGCCCTGCTTCAGGAATTTTGTTACGGTTGCCGTTGATTACAACAACTGCAACGATAGCGATGATAAGGGCAATAACACCGAGGACGGTGAACTGGATCCAGCGAGTGGATGACTTAGCAGATTTCTTAGCCTGTTGGGCTGCCAGCTGGCGGGCCTTCTCACGGGCATCTGCTGCAGAGCTTGTCTTGGACACAGCTATGCTCGCTTTCTGTATAGGTTTCTGATGTTTTAAGCCTACCTTGCTTTGGAGCCGATAGTCCCCTAACTTCCGCCCTAGGCTACTTTCCTATGAAAATATTGGGGTTAGTATCAGCCGGTTGTGAGCTGGAAGGTTTAGCTAGCTGTTCGGACAGCTGAGAACAGCCGTCCTTCTTAGAGACAAGCTGTACCAAGGTCAGGGCGGTGACAGCCTGTGGAAGGCCATTGCGTGTGGTTCTTGCCAGCCTGAGCTTCTGAGTGGCACTCGGCATGGTAGGGCAAGCCTTCAATAAGCTCACAGCATGTAACTCTTTAAAGCAAAAAAAGGGGGGGTCAGGTCACCAAACCCCA
>NZ_JBLXXU010000003.1:0-257132 GCF_048512945.1 Rothia sp. P4278 | reverse complement strand
AATAATAACCCTGGTTATTCAGCGAGGGAGTCTAGAGCTAACGCTCTAGACTCCCTCGCTTTTTCATGCCCCAAATTCCTGCCTGCTCAAAAAATAAGGTAAAACACCGCACATCTGGCCGATGATAAAGTTCCCTCCACCGCCTACTCTGCGCCCAAAGGGTTACTTCTTCTGAAGGCTACTGCTGGTTCTCTGTGCCCCTAGAAACAGAAGAAGAGCCACATAATGTAGAAAAGTCGGTAACCAAGGGTCCAGGCTAGAAACCTCTGGTTCCCCCCATAAAGGGCAAGCATGAATGTCTATTTTTACGCACTAAAGATAATCTGGTAGGCCAGGAAGAACATGAGTGCCGCAATACCGGCATCGAGTACACGCCAGGCCTTAGGGTTAGCAAAGACGGAGCGAAGAAAGCGGCTACAGGAGGCTAAAAAGGTGAACCAAAGGACGCTCCCCGCGACAGCTCCGGCATAGAAGAACCAGCGGCTATCTCCCTGCTGGGCCGCAAGACCACCGATAAATACAATGGTGTCGAGGTAGGTGTGAGGGTTAAGGTAGGTCATGGCAGCAGCAAGTAGCAGAGCCTTGGCCAGGGTCTGCGGGCCTGATTCCTTGCTCGTGACTGTCAGCACAGAAGGGCATAGAGCCCGCCGAGCAGCGAAAAGGCCATAGACAACTAGGAAGAGCCCACCGCCCCAGCGTAGAACTTCAAGAACCCATACGGCAGAATCAGCCAGGGCACCCATACCAAGAACGCCCAGCCCAATGAGCAGGGCATCAGAGAAAATGCAGAACAGGGCGATAGGCCAGATAAAACGGCCAATAATACCCTGCTTGAGGATATAGGCATTCTGCGCCCCAATAGCCACAATGAGAGAGAGGGACGTCCCCAACCCCATAAGCACGGGTGCTAAAAAATTTGCTGCTACCACGCAACCCATCGTAGGTGACCTCAACCAATAAAGCCATCTAATGAAAATTAAATAGCATAAGATTTACTTATGATACGTTTTACTACCGACCAGCTACAAACCTTTGTCACCGTCATTGAATATGGGACCTTTGAGGCCGCCGCAGACATTCTTGGGGTCAGTGCTTCTGCTATTTCACAGCGTGTGAAAGCTATGGAACAGCTCGCCGGTAAAGTCCTTCTCAAGCGAACTAACCCTGTTGTTGCTACCGAGGCGGGCCAGAGCGTTTTGCGGGTGGCGCGCCAGAGCGAGTTCCTGCATACCGAAATGATGCGTGAACTCGGTGGCGCTGAAGGTTCCCAGAGCGTAGCTGTGGCTGTCAATGCAGACTCTTTAGCTACCTGGTTTCTCAGTGCGGTGGGGGAGCTGGCTACCGAGGATCGGATCTTTTGCGACGTTCGCCGGGAAGCTGAATATCACTCATCTGCCCTCTTGCGTTCTGGTGAGGTAATGGCAGCGCTTACCTCCAACCCGGAACCCATCCCAGGGTGTGCCGTCGAGCGGCTCGGGGTGCTGCGCTACCGGGTAGTGGCTTCGCGCGCCTATATTGACCGTCATTTCCCGGATTACCCGGCAGTTACTGTAGAACAGTTGGGCCTTTCCCCTCTTGTGGAATTTGATCGTAAGGATTTTGGCCTTGCTTCGGCGCAAGAACTGCTCCTTGACCGGTTTGGATTGGGGCGGCAGGAATTACTCACCCCTCCTGTTATCTACCTGCCCAGCTCCCCGGACTATGTTAGAGCTGTGCTTTCGGGTATCGCCTGGGGGATCATTCCGGAGGTCCAGTGTGTTCGTGAGCTGGAGAATGGTGAGCTGGTGGAGCTGGCTGCAGAGCCGGTTGATGTGCCCCTCTATTGGCAGCACTGGAAGATTAGTTCACCTGTCTTGGAGAGATTAGGTGAGCGCGTGTATTCTGCGGCTTCTCGGGAGGGTGTTCTGAGGTAGAAGTGCTGCTGTAAAAAATTTTCTGTCTAAAGCAGTCGGTGGCTTTGTATTCCTAAAACTTTACATGTAAAGTAAATGGTGTTGAAAGAAAACACCTAGACAAGGAGAAAATCATGGCAGAACTGACCACCGGCACATGGAACTACGATGCAACCCATTCAGAAGTCGGTTTCACCGTCCGCCACGCAGGTATCACCAAGGTGCGCGGCAGCTTTAGCCAGGTTGAAGCAGAGCTCACCATCGCTGAAAACATTGCAGAATCAACCGTAGAAGCTACCGTAGGCATGGACTCCGTTAGCATCGGTAACGCAGACCGCGACGGCCACCTGCGCGGCGCTGACTTCTTCGACGCAGAAAACCACCCCGAGATGATCTTCACCTCCACTTCCTTTGAGCTTGACGGTCAAGACCTCACCATCGCTGGCAATCTCACCATCAAGGGTGAGACCCGCCCTGTCACCTTCACCGGCGAATTCACCGGTGCCATTGTTGACGCCTTCGGTGCCACCCGCGCTGGTGCTTCGGTAACCACCACCATCTCCCGCAAGGACTTCGGTATTACCTGGAACGCCGCTGTAGAAGCTGGCGGAGTGCTTGTTTCCGATAAGGTGGTCATCAACCTGGATGTCGCCTTCATCGCCCCCGAGTCCTAAAGACTCCCGGCGCAAGAGCGTCGACGAGAACACTGTGTGTCATGTGGTCCTGCCCTCTGCTACCGTAAGGTAGCGGAGAGCAGGCCTTTTTAGTATGCACAGAAAAACTCCGCCCCGCCCTCTCAGGGCAGAAACGGAGTTCTTCTAAACCTGTTTTCTAAGCCAGGCGCTAAGAGCCGGTTACAGCCTGCCAGGCAAAATAAAGAGCGATAGCGGCTACCACGCCAAAGAGCGCCCAACGCCGCAACTTAGTCTCAAACCGAGCAGCCCTTATATCGGGGCGCTCATCTAAGGGCTCGTTCGGGTCAACAGGGGCAAGATTAGCGGGATTCGTGACCTCAGGTTTCTTATCAGCCACGCTCAACCTAACGCCAGCGAGTCGTCATCATTAGGCCAATCATCATCAGCCCGATACCGATACCAATATTCCAGTTGCCGATACCCGGAACAGGGTACAGAGACTGGGTGATATAGAAAACGATAATCCACAGCACACCCAGAATAATCAGGGAGAACATAATCACCCGGTACCAGAGCGGCGTAGGTGAGGGAAACTCCTCATCGCTATACATAGACTCAGCGATGCGGCGAAGCTCCGCCTCTTCAAGATCCTCATCGCGGATTGACTTAGACTCAGCCACATTTCCTCCAGTAGGGGGTGCCCCAGCAGTTGACAATAAAGTACGGTCACAACGATTTTAGCTCTAGCACCATAAAAAGTTCTAACATTGTAACGGTACACCCCTTTCGACCTGCCGAGGTACAACCTTGACTTCAAAGTCAGCACCCCAAACGTCACCCCGCCCCCAAGCGGCAGCTCAAGGTACCCCGCTGCAACTGACACTCTCGGTCGTGGGTGAGCTCCTTATTACCCTCGGACTCATCTTGCTTCTCTTCGTGGCCTGGCAACTCTGGTGGACCAACCTGGCCGCCAACCGGATCCAGGGCGATACCGTCCAAGGGCTAATTCAAGAATTCAACCCGACCACTACACCAGACTCCGCCAAAACAGCAGAAATACCCGCCTACGACCCAGCCAACCCGACGCTCACCCTATCTCCCAGCTATGGACAAGCTTACGGAGTGGTCTATATCCCTAGGCTGGGTGCCGACTATACCCGCCCCCTGGCAGAGGGAGTAGGCAGCGACGTGCTCGACACTCTCGGACTAGGGCACTACCCCGAAAGCCAGGCGCTCGGGGCCTACGGAAACTTCGCCCTCGCAGGGCACCGGCAAACCAACGGTGCTGTTCTTGACCACATCGACCAACTCCAAACCGGAGACAACATCTATATCCGTACCGCCGAAGGCTACTACACCTACCGGGTCTACCAGTCACAGATCGTCCTCCCCAGCCAGGTAGAGGTTATAGCCCCCAACCCAGACCAGCTAGAAGCCCCCGTCGAAGAAGCCACCCGCCGCCTCCTCACCCTCACCAGCTGCCACCCGCGCTACGGCAGCACCGAACGCTACATCGTCCACGCAGAATTCGTCAGCTGGCAACCCAACCAGGCCGGACCCCCCGCCGAAATCGCCTCTGTTGCCGGCTCCTAAAACTGACCCGAAAGACACACCACCATGTACGCCTGGATTTTCCGCCACCTGCCCGGCCCCCTCTGGGTCCGTATCATCACTGCCATCGCGCTCATCTGCTTGGCCGTTTACGGGCTCATGGAATACGTCTTCCCCTACCTTGCTCATTACAGCCCCTTCGGCACCGAGGTGACCATAGGGAACTAACCCCCCCCACCCCGGCAGGCCAAAACCTGCCTGCGATAGAATCAAGGCAGCATCACGAAAGGGCGCACCATGACCAAAATCCTCGTTATCGATAACTACGACAGTTTTGTCTTCACCCTGGTCGGCTATATCCAGCAACTCGGTGCCGAAACCACCGTCATCCGCAACGACGAGCTCACCCTCGAACAAACCATCACCCTCGCCCAAGAGCACGACGGTCTACTTATCTCGCCCGGGCCCGGTGCCCCCGCAGATGCCGGAGTCATCATCGACACCATCACCTGGGCCGCCCAAGAACACAAACCCCTCCTTGGGGTCTGTCTGGGGCATCAAGCGATCGCAGAAGCCTTCGGCGGAGTTGTCAGCCACGCCCCCGAACTAATGCACGGCAAGACCTCCCAACTCGTCCACACCGGCCAGTCTGTCTTCAAAGGCCTACCCAGCTCCTTTACCGCTACCCGCTACCACTCCCTGGCTGTAGAACCCGATACCCTGCCGCAGGAACTCGAGGTTACCTCCAGTACCGATAAGGGAATCATCATGGGCCTACGCCACAAGCAATCACCCATGCACGGTGTCCAGTTCCACCCCGAATCCGTGCTCACTGAAGGCGGCTACCTCATGCTGGGTAACTGGCTCGAAGAAGTAGGACTAGAAGGCGCCGCCGCCAAGGGAGCAGCCCTCTCACCCCTTATCGAAGGCAACGCCTAATACACCCAGCTCATATCAGTAAGCCTCCCTCCCCGCAACTGGGGAGGGAGGCTTCTTACTGATATAGACCCTCTGGCTTACTCTTTGTCCTTATTGCTACTACTAGTGCTAGGCGCAGGCCTTGGAGCTGCACTCGAAGAGCTAGGCGACGGTGACGCAGCAGGCTGAGTAGTTGCAGCAGGCTGGCTAGTTGCAGCAGCCGTAGGCGCAGGCGCAACCGTAGGTGCCGGAGCAACTGCAACACGGATAGTAATCGTTGAGCCCTGCTCCACCAGCGTGCCAGGCGCCGCACTCTGCGACACAACGGTACCCGCAGGCTGAGCAGACGTCGTGACGGTTTCAATGTTGGTGCTCAGAAGCGTATCGGCAGAAGTAAGAGCCGCAATAGCCGCATCCCTGCTCAAACCAACCAGGCTAGGAACCTCTACCTTGCCATTCGACAGAATAATATCAACGGTTGACCCAGCATCGGCCTGCGCACCAGACTCAGGAGTAACCCCAATAACCATGCCAGCAGGAATAGTCGGGCTATTGACTGTAGTTGTACGGCCAGGAACAAAGCCAGCGGCCGTCAGAGTCTCACGGACATACTGCTCACTCTGGCCCTCCAAATTACCGGGAATCATCAGAACCGAAGGACCAGAAGACACCGTAACCACAATCTCGGTACCTTCCTCAGCCTCAAGCCCGGTCACAGGAGAAGTCTTAATAACAGAACCCTTCGGGATACTGTCAGAATGCTCCTCCTCAAACTTAAGAACATAGTTGAGGTTGCGAAGCTGAGTCTCAGCTTCCTCCTTGGTCTGGCCCTGAACAGCCGGGATCACATGCGTAGGAACCTTATTGAGCTCAGCCTGGTAGTAGAGCACAGAGCCCACACCAAAGGCCGCAAGGAAGATAATTAGCAGAGTGGTAAGAGCCTTACCCCACGCACTCCTACGACGCTTCTTACGCGCCTTAAGGGCATCCTCGCCGTAGCCGTACCCGTACAGCTCCTCATCGGTGAACTCTTCTTGCGCTGAGTCAAAGAAGCTGCCAAGACCGGCTTCCTCCGTCTCACGCTTATGATCAGGCAGAGCAGCCGCGCTCGCAAGGGTAGTGCCCAGGCCAGCGGCACTAAAAGCGGCGGTAGCCTCGGTGGGGTCCTGGACATCAAACGGAACGGTTGCCCCATCGGTTGACTTGAGAGCTTCAGCAAATTCTGCGGCGCTCTGGTAGCGGTCCGCTGGATTCTTGCTCAGGCCCTTGAGAACAACCTGATCCAAAGCTGGCGAAATTTCCGCAGCATAGGTACTGGGAGGCTGAGGGGCTTCACTCAGGTGCTTACCCGCCAGCTCGACATTCGTGGGAGCATCAAAGGGTGAGCAGCCTGCAAGCATCTCATAGACCACACAGGCGGCAGAATAGACATCGCTACGGGCGTCAGCTGTCTGGCCGCGAGCCTGCTCAGGAGAGATATAACGTGCTGTACCCATGACGGTGTTAGCCTTAGTAATCGCGTCACTGGCCTCTTCAGCCGCGCGAGCGATACCGAAGTCCATCACCTTGATCTGGGAGGGCTCCCCAAGCTGCTTATCCTCATCGGTCTGCGGAAGAATCATCACATTAGCTGGCTTGATATCGCGGTGGATAATTCCGGCGCTGTGGCTGTACTCCAAAGCCTCCAGAATCTGCACACCGTAAGCAAGAGCCAGGGCCTGATCAACGTCACCGTTTGAGATTGCCTCATGCAGGGTTGTACCCTGAACAAGCTCCATCACCATAAAAGGAACTGATACTTGGCTACTTCCTGACTGGATATCAAAAGCCCCGGTATCGTACACGGCCACAATGGAGCGATGGTTGAGAGCTGCAACAGCCTCCGCTTCACGCTGGAAGCGAGCACGGAAAATAGCGTCCTGAGCGTGCTCAGTCCGCAGAACCTTCAGCGCAACCTTTCGACCCAGACGAGTATCAACCGCTTCGTAGACAGTTGCCATTGCGCCGGAGCCGATAACGGCCCCAACCTCGTAACGCTGATCGATAGTTTCAGGAACCTGCTGGTCCATGTAGTCACCTATCATTTCCGGTGGAATCTAGTTGCCGGTTCCGGTGTCACTCGATGAGTCTGACCCGGAATCGTTATTATCTGACGGGGCGCTGGTTGAAGCGCTCGGGGAAGCTGTGGTGCTGGCCGGGGCCTTAGCCACATAGACATCAACACTGCTGCCGACCTCAACGCGTGAGCTTGAGGTGGGGGAAGTGCGCAGCACGGTACCTTCCTGGGCGCTACTGCTCTCTTCAAAGTGAATCTGAACATTGACACCCAGGGTGGTAATCGCCGCGATTGCATCTTCCGAGTTTGTACCCTCCAGATTACTGGGTAGGGTCACAGATTTGGGCCCTGTAGAGTACTGAACGGTGATGGTTTCGCCCACTTTCACACTACCGGTTGGTGATACCGAGAGTACAGTATCAACCGCAGCGTCGGAGGTAACACCTGTGGTCCGTGTGGAGAACCCCATTCCTGCCAGCTGGTTGACTACCTCATCGAGGGCACGGCCTTCAAAGTCAGCAGAAGTGATTTCAACGCGGGTGTCTTGCTGAGTCGTTGTTTCGGTACCGGGGGTAGGCGAAGCGCTTACCGTAGACACCGTTCCCGACGCCGTTGGCTTGGGGGTATCGGTCACCTGAGGCTGGCTGTTGTTAAAGACCACAAACCAGACAACGCCCGCAATGAGCAGTAAGGCCAAAACCAAGGAGACCCAACCCCAGGGGTTCTTTTTCTTCTGCTCCACAGCCCGCGGCGGGTAGCCACCGGGTGGCAGGGGGGCGGCACTGGGAACACGGGCCGTTGTGGGCTCAGGCTCATAGCGGACACCAGAACCAAACCGTGCCGCCGCGGAGGTGACACTCGTGGGTGCAGTCATCACCTGTGTTGCTTGAGTATCAGCACCCTGAGGGAGGAAATGCCCTAGGGGCGGTACAGCCTTAACAGCCGCAGGAATATCCCGCCGTCTAATCGCATCAATGGCTGAGGCCAGAGCGGTGGCGGTTTCAGGGCGGTCGGCAGGGTCCTTAGAGAGCAGGCACATAATCAGTGCTGCCGCTGGTGCAGGTACGTCCTGCGGTAGCGGTGGCGGAGGATCGTTTACCTGGGCAAGAGCAATAGCAATCTGTGACTCGCCAGTAAAGGGGCGACGGCCCGCCAAGCACTCGTAGCCGATAATACCCAGGGAGTACATATCGGAAGACTGCGTAGCCTGCTGGCCGGTAGCCTGCTCAGGAGCCAGGTACTGGGCGGTGCCCATAACCTGGCCGGTTGCGGTCAGAGGTACCTGATCAGCCAGTCGGGCAATACCGAAGTCGGTAACCTTAACACGCTCATCGGGGGTGATAATCAGGTTGCCCGGTTTGACGTCACGGTGAACCAAGCCCTGCGCGTGGGCTGCGGCCAGAGCGCGGGCAGTCTGCGCCATGATGTTGAGGATACGGTCAGCCGGGAGCTGCTTATCGCGCTCAATAATGTTAGAAAGCGGTTCGCCCGGCACCAGTTCCATGACCAGGTAGGCAGAGCCGTCTTCTTCGCCGTAGTCAAAGACGTTAGCGACACCGGGGTGATTGAGCAGGGCGGTGTGGCGCGCCTCGGCACGGAAACGCTCTAGGAAACCGGGATCGCCAGTATATTCCTCTTTCAGAATTTTAACGGCGACGGTGCGGCCTAGAACCTTATCGCGCGCCTTCCAGACCTCGCCCATACCGCCAATAGCGATACGCTCAGTCAGGGTGTAGCGACCACCGAGAGTCACATCTACCGAAGGCCTCACTTCTTTAACACCGCCTCAAAAAGTTGTTTACCTGCGGGAGCAGCAAGCTGCGCCCCTATTGTGACGTCTACACCTTCATAGACTACCGCGATAGCGACCTGCGGGTCGTCCGCCGGCGCGAAACCCGTGAACCAGGAATTATTTAAGCCGCTATCACCGATCTCAGCAGTTCCCGTTTTACCCGCAACCTTGACACCGTTCACGGAAGCCGCCGAGGCGATACCGTTATCAACATCGTTAACCATCCAATCGGTAACCTGGTTGGCGACATCCGCTGAAGTCGATCTTTTTAGCTCCTCAGCGGAGAACTCGTAGAGCGAACTCAGGTTGTGGGATTTAACCGACCGAATCAGGTTAGGTTTCATTTGCACACCGTCATTAGCAATCGCGGCACTCATCATGGCAACCTGCAAAGGGGTGGTCTTCACATCGTACTGTCC
This sequence comes from Rothia sp. P4278, assembly GCF_048512945.1. Lineage (NCBI taxonomy): Bacteria > Bacillati > Actinomycetota > Actinomycetes > Micrococcales > Micrococcaceae > Rothia > Rothia sp. P4278. Next base: position 247,869 of record NZ_JBLXXU010000003.1, on the reverse strand, counting down.
AATTGCCGCCTGTGCTAGCTGGCTTTTCTCCATGTTGGTGGGGAAGACAGACTGGGAAACAGGCAAGGGAATCCGTAGGTCTTGGCCGTACCCAAAGTTCTTAGCTGTCTGCGCGATTGTATCCTCACCCAGGTCCATAGCAATCTGCGCAAAAGGAGTGTTGCAGGACTGTGCTAACGCCCACTCTATAGTGGCAGTGGTTTGGGTTGAGCACTGACCACCTACATAGTTAGGCAGAGTGACGTTGGTATTGGGCAGGGTGAGGTTCTGGGGGTTATCAATCACAGAATTTGCATCGTATTTACCCGACTCCAGGGCGGCTACAGCATCAATAATTTTGAAGGTAGAACCGGGTGCGTAGGTATCACCGGCAATAGCTCGGTTATAGAGCGGGTGGTTGGAGTCCTCATTTAAGGTCGCGTACTGGGCCAGCACCGACTCAGAATTATGGGAGGAAAGAGCATTGGGGTCATAGGAGGGAGTTGACACCATAGCCAGAATTTCACCGGTCTTGGGGTTCAGAGCCACGATTGCACCTTTATGACCGTCCAAGAGGGTATAGGCCAACTGCTGAAGTTCCGGGTCGATAGTAAGCTCAACACTTGCCCCCTGGGAAGATCCCCCGGTAAACATCTGGGCTAGACGATCGTAGAACTGGGCATCGGAGTTACCCGTGAGCTGCTCGTTCATTGCTGACTCAAGGCCGGTCGCCCCATAGATCGAGGAATAGTATCCAGTGATTCCGGCGTAAAGCTCAGGGGCAGAGTAGGTACGCTGGAAAGCGTAGCCATCATTCGACTCAACCGATGAAGCGATATCGACACCGTTCACCACGATAGAACCACGCTGCGAGCCGTAACTTTCGTAGAGGGTACGGGAGTTCCAGGCGTTGGCCTGCAAACTCTTGGCGTCAAAGAACTGGATGTAGGTCAAAGTGCCTAAGAGAAGTACAAAGACACACGAGGCGGCTATCCAGGCCCTACGGATTGCTTTATTCACCGCGAGAACCTCCTGCCCGGTTGCTTTCAGAGATACGAGATATGACGGCGGTAGCCCCTTCAGCTTCACGACCGTCGTAGTTGATGCTATCTGCTTCGTCGAAGGCCTCGACCACATGGGGGGCGCGAGCAGTATGGGAAATAGCTAGCAAAATAGCGACAATAACCCAGTTAGAGAGAAGGGAGGAGCCGCCGGCTGACATGAAAGGTGTCGTCAGGCCGGTCAGCGGAATCAGGCGGGTCACACCGCCGATGACGACAAAAAGCTGAATAACGATGAGTGCTGAGAAACCAGAGGCCAGCAGCTTACCGAAAGCATCACGCGTTCCCAAGGCTGCGCGAAAGCCGCGAGAGACCAGCAACAAGAAAAGCATGAGAATAGCGCCCAGACCCAGGAGACCCAGCTCCTCACCCAACGCTGTGATAATCATGTCTGAGTTGGAATAGGAGACCAGATCAGGGCGCCCATTGCCCCAGCCCCGCCCAAAGAGGCCGCCCGAGGCCAGCCCGAACAGGCCCTGGACGATCTGCCCGGAACCGCCCAGCGGCTGGTTATAAATCTCGGGGTCAAAGGCATGAACCCAGGAGTTAATTCGGTAGTAGACGTGGGAGATGTAGGTATAGGCTAGGAAGCCACCTGCCGCTACGAAGAGCAACCCCAGCGCAACCCAGGTTAGGCGTCCGGTGGCTAGGAAGAGCATAGCCAAGAAGATGCCGAAGAAGAGGATAGCGGAACCCAAATCACGCTGGAAGACCAGAACACCCAAAGAAACAAGCCAGGCTATCATCATGGGTGCCATATCTTTGAAGCGGGGTAGGCGCACTGGCCCAATCTTCTTACCCGCCAGCATGATGAGATCCCGGTGGGCTGAGAGATAACCGGCGAAGAATATAGCCAGCGTAATTTTAGCGATTTCGCCGGGCTGGAAGGTACGCCCACCGACCGAGATCCAAATACGAGCGCCGTTAATCTCGGTGCCAATAAGTGGCAGCAAGGGAAGGACGAGCAAGACCAAAGATACCGTGAGAGAGATATAGGTGACCTTGCGGAGTACCCTATGGTCCCGTAGGAAAAACAGGACGATGGCAGAAACTACCATGGCCAGGCCGGTCCACATGAGCTGAGTTGAGCCAGCATTCGCCGGGGTAGTGAGGTCAATGCGGTAAATCATGGCTAACCCCAGGCCGTTGAGAGCAACCGCAATAGGCAGGATAAAGGGGTCAGCATAGCGAGCCCGAATGTACATCACAGTGTGCAGTATCAGGGCACCAATACCCTGGATAATAAGCGCCTGAAGCCACATACGATTGGCCAGCACCGCTTCTGCATCAACCAGGTACATGGCAGCAGGGCAGAGCAAAACTGCAAGAGCCGTCAGCACGAACTCGGTGAAACGGCGGGAGCGGGGCACATCGACCGGTTTGGGTGCGCTCACTGGTTACCTCCTTGTCCGGGACTAGCTGTTGGCGATGCAGACGGGATAGGCGCAGAGGCCGATGCACTCGGTGAAGCGGTAGTTACCGACCCAGGCTCCACCTCAGAGGGAACCTGCTCCCGAAGATTTTTTACAATCTGTTCGGCATCAGCCTGATTCCTTGCAGTAATCGTGCTGGTGAGCCTGGTCTGCGAATGTTCGGGCAGCGAACTGACCTCAATATCAGTTTCCTCAACCACAGAGTGAAGAGTGATAGGCCCAAGGGTCTGGTTAATACCGTTAAAGACCGCGACGTGGTTGTCTTTAACCCCCACGTAGTACTGTTCACCGGTCCAGGCGACAAAGCTCCAGACAGTAGCAAGAGCGACAGCCAGGGTTAGTACAACCACAAAAATGCGCATGGGCCAGCGGTGGGGAGAAGGTTCCACCAGATTACTGAGGGCAGCCCGGTACTCCTCGGGTAGCTCAGCGGGCTCCACAGACTGGTCCTCTGCCGGATGCGACAGAGTGCTCAGCGTTTTCGCTGTTCGCGCGGTAACAGCCGGAATCATGCCGGTCTGGGTAGCGTTCGCAGCTGATCCCACCAGGTCGTGGGGGCGCTCAGAAAGTTCCTGACGAAGAATAGAAGCGGGGGTCGGCACATCCTCGGCACCATCAGTTACCGGGTGCGAAGTATCCACGCCGGCTTTAACGCTCATAGTATTGAGCACGCCGTCTGTAAAGGACTCACCACGCCACTTACCATGACGCAGGGCGTTGTGTACCTTAGCGTGCTGCGGCATCCGCCGCCGCCAAGGAGCCTGATGGCGAGAACTGCCCCCGTTGATACTGTCATCGGTGTCTACGTTTGTTTCTTCGACGGTTTGCTCAGATAGCTGAACACCAGATTCCTGCTCAAGGGTGGGATGAACACCCACAAGCTTGCCGTCAGCCCCGTACTTACGCACCGGAATAATCGGTTGCGGTGCAGTGACCGCCGCCGACAGGGAGTCCTCATTAATGACCGACAGGGCGACAACGGTGACATTATCGGGGGCACCGCGCTCTAGGGTCATATCAACCAGCACATCAACCATCTGGCGCAGGTCACCGGTTGACCGCATAACAGCCTCAATCTCCTGGACTGAGACCACAGCATCCAGCCCATCGGAACTCAAGAGCCACTTCTCGCCCACCTGGGCATCTAAAGTGCGAAGCTCCAGCTCAGGGGAGGCATCGACATCGCCCAAGACGCGCATAATCACATTCTTGTGCGGGTGAAGCTCAGCCTCATCGGGGCTAATCCGCCCCTCCTGCACAAGACGTTGAACAAAAGTGTGGTCGGTCGTGATCTGCTCAAAAATGCCGTCACGCAAACGGTAGGCCCGCGAGTCGCCGATATGAGCCATCTCAACCTGGTCACCGTCAATCAGCAAGGCCGTGCAGGTGGTCCCCATGCCGGCCAGCCGAGGGTTGAGGCCCACTAGCTCATTCATGATGATATTGGCGTTCACAATCTCATCGGCCAGGTAGATTCCGGCATTGCCCTCAAAACCTGCACGGTCAAGCGGAGCCAAATCGAGGACCGTAGTAGCAGATGCGACATCGCCACCAACATGGCCGCCCATACCGTCGGCAACTACCGCTAGGTAGTGCCCGGCGTAGCCGGAGTCATCGTTCTTAGAGCGCACACGACCCACATCGGATCGAGCCGCAAAACGGAAAGCGATACTCATTAACTAGTCTTTCAACTGCATGGTTGTGCGACCCACACGGAAAGGCTGCCCCACCTGAACAGGGGTGGCGCGGGTGAGTCGCTGATCGCCAATAAAGGTGCCGTTGGTGGAACCCATATCCTCAAGGAACCAGCGGGACCCTTGCGGAAAGAGACGGGCGTGACGACCCGAAGCGTAGTCGTCCTGTAAAGAAACCTCAATGTCGGTGGCACGACCGATCGTCACCGGGGAATTACCCAGTCGCATGCTGGCACCTGCCTGGGCGCCGTCAACAATAGTCAAGAGTGAAGGTCGAACCGGGGGTACTGTGGGAGCTGGGTGGGCCGGGGTCGGCGGGACAGCCGCCATCGGCGCGTCCATCTGGGCTCGGGTAGTACGAACATTACGCCCCACACCCAAATCACGGCGAGAAGCGGCAAGCACCATAAAGACAAAAAGCCACAGCAGAATAAGGAAGGCAAAACGCAAAACCGTCACGGTTATTTCAGATGCCACAAGCTACCCCTTACGGACCATGAGACGGAAAATGATACGAGCACGACCCATTTCAATCACCGCGCCGTTTTTAATTTCAACGCGGCCAATCAAACGCCGCCCATTAACGTAGGACCCGTTGGTTGACCCCAAATCAACAGCCAGGTAGGTGTCATCCTGCTGAACGATTTCAAGGTGACGGCGGGAAACGCCGGTGTCCTCAACAGTAATATCGGCATTTGAGCCGCGCCCCAGAGTGACGGGTAGATCCTTTACAGCAAGGCGCTCGCCGTTAATTTCAAGCACAACCTGTGGCTTGGGGGCCGGTCGCTTGGGCTGGGGGAGCTTGTGAGCCGGGACTGGCTCGGTAGGAGGTGGAGCGGCTGGCTTGCTGATACGCGAGGGCAGGGAATCTTGGGCAACAGCAGGCGGAAGGTGCTGTGCCGGGGCCTCCTGGGGGGAGGCAACCTTCTGCTGGGAACCCGTGACTTCAAAATCACCGGGTTCTAGCTGCTCACCCAGGGTGAACGTCACGCGCACAGAACCGCGCAAGGAATAGCCCTGGTCGCGGGCATGGCGGATAACAACATCGCACAGCTCCTCAGCTAGGGGCACACCCCACTGCTGGGCCCGTGAAAAATCAGGGGCTGAGAACTCCACGGTAAAAACGTTGGGTGCCAGGGTGCGGCCATTGGATACGGCGTAAGCCTTGTTGTCCATTTCGGTACGCAGACGGTTAGCGATATCAACCGGCTCAAAGGTGCCACCCTTGCCGAAGGTGCCGCGCACGGCCTTTTCTAGGCCCTGTTCAAGTTTGTCGATGAACCCCATGCTTGCCTCCTTCAACATCACATATCAGGCTTACCACCCTGAAGATAGCGGGCGCTCTGAAACTGGTTAATACGCAGGGTTAGCGTATAGCCTAAGCATCTAGTCTAGTGGATAACCGTAAAAACTCCCCGAGACAAGCTGGTAAATACCTGCTACTTACCCCTCTTAAATCTGAGGGCCCTATGGGGTTATAGCCAGGGTGGCTGGTCACCCCCATTTCATTAGTTATCAAAAGCTCCGGGCTGAGTCGCCTGTAGCCCACTGGGTGTCCCATGAAGTTTTTTGAGATGGATTCTCCTGCTGATACGTATGCAGGGGCGTACGAGCATGAGAGCTGAGCCGACAACAAAAAACCAGGTCCCTGTCTCAACGGTTTCTTGCGAGAAAAAGAGAAAGGACCCGATGAGGAAAATAAGTCCGATGAGGATATCGTTACAGATTGAGAGCGTTTCGTAGCGGCCTTGAATAATGAGCTCGTCACGGCCGAAAGTCAGTCTTATATCCTGGGCTGAGTCATTCATTGTTCCATCATTTCACGCCTTACAACCAGAAGGCCCCTAATGTGCTGGATGCCATAAGACCCTCAAGTAGACGTGTCGGTCTCTAGCGTGTATAGTTATCTTCGTTGCCCATTGAGCAACTCAAAAAAGAATAATGCGCAAGTGGCGGAATTGGCAGACGCGCTGGCTTCAGGTGCCAGTGATCGCAAGATCGTGGGGGTTCAAGTCCCCCCTTGCGCACCACGAAAATAAACCCGTTTCCCCAGGTGAGAGCCAGGGAAAACGGGTTTTTCTCTGCCCTAAAACAGCTCTGTGATACTGATTTGATACTCGTTTGCCCAGCAACCCTGTATCAAAGCAGGTGAGAACCAGGGCTAAAGAACCCTGCCCGATGCCAACAAGGGGCCTATCTTAGAAGCCTGCGAGCGCCCGGTAATCAGGCAAGTTTCCGCTCAGACTCAGGGAACAATTAAAACTTTCAAAGGCCCTGGCACCGTACACAGCCCGAGCGACAGACGGACCAGGTCAGGGGAAAAGACCCCGTTGAGGGACTAGGTGCCTGGCTCTTAGGCTCTCCTTGGGGTGTGGGTTGTTCTTGGGGTTTCACATGGGGTCGCGGGGGCTGTTGAATGGGCAGACCCTTTGTTGTGCCGGCTGGTGCCTTACGCCGGTAGATGCCTTGTGCTGTGTCCTTGTGGAGCTTGTGCTTCTTGTCGTGTTGGGTTCTAAACCCCTTGGGTGTGCTGGTATAGGTTGAGTGCCTGGCTGTTTGTTGGTGACTGGACTGGTCGGGGCAGGGTCTAGAGGGCTTGGTGCTGGCAGAACAGGGAACAGTAAGAACCGGTTGTGCTCTCGTCTACCGGGTCGCCACAGGTAGGGCACCCCTGGGCAGTGGTGGGCTTGTCTGTGTCGTGCTGGTTGTCGATGGTCAGAGGTACAGGAACCTGGGATAGAACCTCCCGAGCCAAAGAAGCCAGGGTGTCACCTGTGGGTTGCTGGTAAGGGTTAGAGGCTTTGAGGGTAGCAACGGCTTGTGGGTGGCTGGGTGCCCAGGGTTTCGGCGGCCTGTTCCCACGCATGGGCCTGGAGAGCTGTGAGGGTGCGGATAGCGTGGCGGGCGGCCAAACCACGGTGAGCAGGGTGGGAGCTGGCTGTGTAGCCGTCTAGGGACTGTGAGAGGTGGGCTAGAGCTTCGGGTGCGAGCGCTGGGAACTGTGGGCTGGTGCTCATGGCTCCCAGATTAACAGAGACCAACAACACGATGGGTCAGTTCTTGCTTTACCTGCTACGAGGCACTGACCAGCTTTCTAGTTGCTGGGCTATCTGCTCAAAGGTCAGGGCGTGCTCTGCTACCTGAATAACGAACTGGGCCTGCTGGCTGTCTTCTAGCTCCTGCGGGGAAAGCATATCCCAGCCGTTCAGGTACATGAAAAGGACGGTGCAGGTGTAGGCAGTGCGCTTATTGCCGTCCGTAAAAGGGTGATTCTGGACCAGTGCTTCTAGGAGAGCTGCGGCCTTATCGAAGATACCAGGGTAGAGTTCATGCCCTGCGTAGCTGGTCGGGCGAGAGCGCTTTCTAGAAGATGTTCCCCACCAGGTTTTAGATGCTTGCCGGGTGCTAGACGGGCGTGGACCGCTAGGGCCTCAGATAGGGCTATGTACCGCATGAGAGGGGCGGCTGGGCTACTGGGTAGCCAGGATAGCGTTTACTCCTTCCAGCCTGTCGAGAACTGTCTCTAAGGCTTCTTGGAAGTCCTGGCTGGTGGGGGTTTCTGGTGCGATGGTAGTCATGTTGGTGTGCCTTCTAGCAGGCTAGGGGTTGGTGGTCTCCTTGTGAGATGTGCTTAAGCCTAGCGTTAAGGGTGGCGATGTGGCTAGGGGTTGGTGGTGTGTTGTCGGTATCTGCGAGCGCTTGCAGTGATGCTGAGGTTGCACCTAATAATGAGCTTGGGGTGTCTTGGTGCCCGGTGAGTTTTTCTCTGGGGTGGGCAGTTATCCCTATGTCTATGTCTTTATCTATACGGCGTGACGTTATCTATGGGGTGGCATAAAAAGAGAGAGCAGACGGTTTAGGTCTGCCCTCTTGGTTATTGCCAGGTTCCCCCGCTACCCGGTGTGGCTGTGGCCCATTGAGAGTGTGGGTTATACCCTGGCGGGTAATCTCCTATCCCGGTTGTGGGGTTTGTGGCCTCTGATGGTAGGAAGTTCTCTGCTTGGTCTTGCTCTGCCTTTTTCTGTTTCTCTCGCTCTCTGTCAAAAGCACTTTTCAGGCTTTCATTAGGGGGTCTATAGGGGTTCAAGTCCCCCTTGCGCACCAAGAGTCTTTATTTAAAGGCTGTAAACCCGGTTAGAGAGTTTTTTCTTGGGCCCGGCCTTCTACCAGCCTGAACCACCGCTGTGCTACCTGACCTAGCTTTTAGATACACCGCCGCCCCGCACCTTCTGTGTGAAGTGTGCGGGGCCGCAAGGCCTCGGAAAGGGAGTAACCTACCCTCGGTATGCCTCAGCAGGCTAGTGGTGCTTCTTACCTATCGGCAGGAAGTGCATAACCAGGGCAATGAAACCGCCCCAAATCGTACCCAAAACCATGGAGCAGAAAGTATTAATGCACCAGGTCAGCGCACCGCTCAAAGCAGGAACCAGGGTGCCATAGTGCTCCAAGTGGTGAACAAAGCTGTAAGGAGCATGCCAGCCCAGCTCATCCAGGCCAACCAGAATAATGTGGCCACCCACCCACAGCATGGCGAAAGTACCAACAATAGAAATGATGTTCATCAGGACCGGCATGGCCTTGACCAGGCCCAGGCCAAACTTCTGGGCACCAGCAGACTTGCTCTGAGCCATATGCAGGCCGATATCGTCCATCTTGACCAGCAGGCCCACCGCACCATAAACCGCTACGGTGATAGCGACACCAACGATCGCCAGAATAATAGCCCGCGACCAGAAACCCTCACTAGCAACCTCATTGAGCGCAATCACCATGATTTCCGCGCTCAAAATAAAGTCGGTGCGTACCGCGCCGGAAACAACCTTCTTCTCGGCCTCCGGGCCTGCAAGGAGGACTGGAGCCTCAGCCTCTATGTCTTCCTTCGGGGAAAGTAACTCAATAACCTTCTCAGCGCCCTCAAAGCACAGGTAGGTACCGCCGATCATGAGTAAGGGAGTGAGGGCCCAGGGCAGGTACTGGCTGAGTACAAGAGCCGCTGGCAGAATAAAAATCAGCTTATTCCGCAGTGAACCCACCGCGATCTTCCGAATAATCGGTAGCTCACGTTTAGGCTCAACACCCTGCACATACTGAGGTGTTACTGCCGCATCATCAACCACCACGCCAGCGGCCTTAATGCTGGCTCGACCGGTAGCTGCCACAATATCATCGGTGCTAGCTGCCGCCAGCTTAGCCAGAGCGGCAACATCATCAAGTAAAGCGGCTAAACCACCGGCCATAGTAACTCCTTGGAAAAAGTGAATATCTGCCTCTAAGAATAGTGCCCCACCTGCGAGAACCCACTAGGGCCCTGGGCACATTTTCGCTCCCGGGGTATCTTATGCCAGCTCCGAGGGAATAAGCGGGGCATGGAAACAGTTATGCACTGCGTACATTAGGCTCACGAAAGGCACCCCATTGACCACCCTCTTTGAACCAGCACAGGCTGGCTCACTTACCCTCAAGAACCGCATCACCATGGCCGCCCTCACCCGCTCCCGCGCGGGACTAGACGGGGTGCCCAGCGACCTACACGTAGAGTACTACACCCAGCGAGCCAATGCTGGCCTCATCGTCACTGAAGGCACCCGCACCAGCCATGTTGGTCAGGCCTTCCTCGGACAACCCGGTATCCACACCCAGGACCAGATCGCCGGCTGGCGCCGTGTAGCTGACTCCGTACATTCCGCCGGTGGTACCATCGTCATGCAGATTATGCACGGTGGTCGCCTAACCCTGCCCACCATCAACAAGGGTGAACAGGCTGAAGCGCCCAGTGCCATTGCCCCCGGCGTTACCCTGCACGGTGCTAACGGCCGCGAAGACGTACCCACCCCACGCGCCCTTGACTCAGCTGAACTGCCCCGCATCGTGGAAGAGTTCGTGACAGCTGCCCGCAACACTATTGAAGCCGGTATGGACGGCGTAGAAATTCACGGTGCCAACGGCTACCTCCTACACGAGTTCCTTGCCCCCTCAGCCAACCAGCGCACTGACTCCTACGGTGGTTCACCCGAAAATCGTGCCCGTCTGGTTATTGAGGTGGTCCGCGCCGTTGCTGATGCTATTGGTGCCGACCGCACCGCCCTGCGTATCTCACCCGAGCACAACGTCCAAGGCAACATTGAAGATAACCGCGCCGAGACTCTAGCAACCTACGACGCTCTCCTGGCGGGAATCAGCGATCTGGACCTGGCCTACCTCTCAATCCTGCACGCAGATATTGAGGGGGACTTTGTTGCCCACCTGCGCCAGGCCTTCGGTGGCTTCACCCTGCTCAACAGTGGGTTCGCTGAGGTAACCGACCGTGCCGAGGCAGAGCGTATCGTTGAGGGTAACCTAGCGGATGCCGCAGTAGTTGGCCGCCTGCTCATTTCCAACCCGGACTTGGTGCGCCGCTGGCAGGAAAACCTAGAACTCACTGCTCCCGACATGGCAACCTTCTACACCCCCGGCGCTCAGGGCTACACCGACTACCCCTTTGCTGGCTCGTAAATATAACTATTCAGGCATATAAAAGAGCCACCTTCTTTCCTTTGATATCAAGGGAAAGAAGGCGGCTCATGAGATCTGAGCAGACGTGCTAGGCGCTGACTTCTGCCTTCTCAAAGGTTGCCGTATCAATGACTACGCGAAACTGGACATCGCCCGCGGCGACACGTTCGTAGGCCTCATCGACCTGATCGACACCGACCTTCTCAATCACAGCGGCAATACCGTGCTCGGCGCAGAAATCCAGCATCTGCTGAGTCTCGGGAATACCGCCGATATTGTTGCCGGTCAGTACCTTGCCGCCGCCAATCAGACGGTTCATGTGGAGGGAGAGAGCCTCCGGCGGCAGGCCCACCACGCTCATAATGCCACGGGGCTTAAGTAAGCCCAGGTAGGAATCCAAATCAATGGGGGCAGAAATAGTGTTGAGGATCAGGTCAAACTCCCCGCGGTGCTCCTCAAAAAAACCTTCCTCACTGGTTGCCAGGGTACGGGAAGCGCCCAGCGCGGCGGCGGCCTCAGCCTTCTTCAGATTGCGGGAGAGAACCGTTACCTCAGCACCCATGGCGGCAGCAATCTGCACACCCATATGCCCCAGGCCCCCCAGGCCCAGAATAGCGACCTTAGCTCCGGGCTCAAGGCCCCAGCGAGCCAGAGGCGAGAAGGTGGTGATGCCAGCGCACAGCAGGGGAGCGGCCACATCGAACTCAAGAGCATCGGGAATATTCAGCACAAACCGCTCATTGACGGTGATCTTCTGGGAATAACCACCCTGGGTGATAGAGCCGTCAACATCCTTGGAATTGTAGGTTCCCACGGCCCCGTTCAGGCAGTTGTTCTCAAACCCGGCGGTGCACTGCTCGCACTCACCGCAGGAATTGACCAGACACCCCACACCTACGCGGTCGCCTACCTTGAACTTGGTAACAGCCGAGCCTACCGCCTCAACGGTGCCGGCAATCTCATGCCCCACAGCCAGGGGGAAATGGGCTTCACCCCACTCGTTATGAATCGTGTGAATATCGGAGTGGCAGATACCTGCTGCCTCAATCTTGATGACAACATCATCTTCACGGGGGTCCCGGCGCTCAAGCTCAGTGACCTTAAAAGGCTGGTCGGGGCCAAATTTTTGCAGGGCTTTGACGGTATAGGGCATAACTTTCCTTTGTGTGAATCTGCCAGGGTAGCTCTAACTCTACGCCCTGCTCGAGACTTTTAGGCCTCGGGTTCACCCTCAGAGTGACGAGGTGCTGCCAAGAGCTGCTGCCGGTCGGCCCGCAACCGCAACCAGTAGGCCAGCGGACCCACCAGGGGTAGGAAAAGGGTGAAGAGAACCCACTTGAGCTTCTGTATCTCGGTCAGGTGGCTCTGGCGGTGAATAGTGAACACACAATACAGGGCCAAACCTAAAGACAGAAAAAGAATGGGGTAGAAGAACCAGCCGAAAACACTGACGGTGGAGCTGGTTTCTGTGGCAAGAAGGGTCACGGTGGGGTGAGGCATACCCACCATTGTAACTACCGGGCTTAAAGAAAGCGCGGGTGCCTGCTCCGCTGGGGAGAGGGCACCCGCTAAGGGTTTACCTCAGAGGGCCTTGGCAAGGGGCCTATTCCTAAGGTGCTCCAGGATCACATCGAAGTTGCTGGCTCCGGGGCTGGCGTGAATCACCTTGTGAACGCTAGCGAACCAGGTGAGAGGGCCAGCAACGAGCCTGAGCCTGCCTTACCTACCCCTGATGAACAAGCCTCTATGCCTTGCGGCGACCTGCCCGAAGAACAGCTACACCAGCTAGCAGAGCCAGGCCGCCAGCGGCGGCAATCAGGCTGGCGGTAAAGCCGGTGTTAGCCAGGCGGTTTGACGAAGCAGAGCTTGATTTAGTAGCGCCAGATGAGGCATTCACCGTGCTACCGTCCTCTGCCCTATTGGTGTAGTTGGGGTTCAGCTCGCACCCGAGCTGGTCACCATCGGCGTCCAATCCCTTGTGGAAACCGGCTTCGTCGGAGCCAATGGGGCGACCTAGCTTATCCCAGACAGCGGCACAGTTCTCGTAGGTAAAAGGGGTTTCAGGAGTGGTGGGGGCCGGGGCGCTGCTTGTCTTCGGAGCCGGGGTTACTGCCCCTTGACTGGGGCTAGGAGCCGGCTGGTCTGTGGGATCAGCGGTGGGAGTAGGCTGAGGGGGCTCAACCGGTGCAGGGGGCTCAGCGGAGGAGCCTGTGAACTTGGCGCTCAGGCGAACAAGGGTGCCTGTGACATCGCTGGGATCGGCCAGTTCAATCTCATGCTGCCCGGCGGTAATGCCCTGACCCGCCAAATCTAGAGCTACAGTTGCGGTGCCGTCTGTGGCTACCTCAACGGTGCCCACCTCAATACCATCAATGGTGACCTTAAGTTCGGTCAGTGCAGGGACGCCGAAGCTCCGTACATTCAGGTCAGCCAGCGAGAACGTGAGCTGGCCATTTACGTCGTAGCCGGCTGCCAGGTCCTGGACCTTAACAGCCTGCTTGGCATAGTTGGGGTCCACGGTTCCGTTTGCCTTGAAATAATTCACGAAGGCATCAGAATCCACCAGCGCCGTATCTTTGGGGTTGGTGCCCTGGGTAAAAGTACTGAAGTTATCGCCGCCACCGAGCAGGAAGCTGGGGATAGCGACGGTAAAGGTATCGGTATCTTCTACCTTCTTACCGTTCACATATACATCGAGGATATTTGAGCCGCGAGTTGCGTACCCGGCTGCATCGGTAGACCCGGTGTAGGTGTAGGTGACATTGGACGAGAAACCTAGCTGCAGGTAGGGGCGGTTAGCCATGTCGCCTGCGGCGTTCTGCTGCCACTGCTCTTCCAGCACAGCCTTAAGCTGTTGGCCTGTCAATTCGGTGGTCCACAGGTTGTTAGCGAAGGGGGTGACATTGACGATATCCATGACCCGCACGTTCTGGTTAGCGGCCAGACCCAGGCTGGTGCGCAGGCCACCGGGTAGCTCATCGCGCAAGCCACCGGGGTTGACGATGCCGATATCGGCGGGTGTGCGACCGGTTGAGTTCGCGGCTGCCAGGTACATATCGGCAACCAGGTGGCCCATAGTGGATTCGTAGTTGCGCATATCGAACCCACCCCGCGCCTCCTTGCCAGCATCGAAGCCAGTGGTAATAGGGGCGCCAACCTGCCCAGCAAGGACTGAGCCTTGCTCAGTTGCATAAGAATTAGCTTGGCTGACAATAGTGTTAACCTGGGCTAGTACCGGATCAGCGGCAATCTGATCGGCAGTGGGCGCATCCATACGTTTGACCAGCTCAGAAGAATAGGCTGTTACCTCACCTGCATCATTCAACCTCAGGACAACCTTACCCAGGTTATCGCCATAGTTACCGGTCTGGACCACGGGGCGAGTCTTGCCCGGCTGCCCGGGAACAGCGCCCTCAATCACGTACTCCTGGTGCGTATGGCCTGTGAAGATAACATCAACATTTGCGCTGGTCTGGTTGATAATGTCATCACCGGCAGGATCAGCAGTATTGACGCCCTCATGGTACTCGGCAACAATGACTTGGGCCTCACCGTTGGAGGGGTCCCCGTCAGAGAGCTGGGCGGCGTATTTATTGACCGCAGCAACCGGGTCGGTGAACTGTAGAGAGGCAAGCTGAGACGGGTCAGTTAGCTGAGGGGTCTCGGTAGTGACTGCACCAATCACAGCAACAGAGGTGCCGTTGACCTCGGTGATGTAATAGGGTTCCAGGGCAGGGGAGCCGTCCGTCTTGAGGACGTTAGCGCCCAGGTAAGAAAAAGATGCGGCGGGGATAATGCGGTTGAAGAGATCCTGAGCGCCGGCATCGAACTCGTGGTTACCTACAGCGCTGGCTCTGAGGCCGAGGGCATTGAGGTACTCCAGGGTGGGCTGATCCTTTTGTACGCTTGAAACATAGAGGGAGGCACCCACGTTATCACCAGCGGCGAGCAGGAGTGAACCCCCGTGCGCTTTCGACCGCTCAGCCTGAACCGTGTTAGCAAGGCCCATAGCGATGCTAGTAGATACACGGCCGTGAAAGTCGTTGATGTTGAGCAGGGTGAGAGTTGTTGAATCTGCGGCACCAGCACCCGGTAGGGGAGCTACCACCAGGGCAAGAACAGTGGCACCGGTTGCGGTAATACCGGCAAGGCGGCGTGACAGAGAGGAAGCCATGCTTATCTTTCGTGTGTTTTTGGGAGTGTGCTACACAACAGGATAGCCCGAAGTGGCGCACAAGCCCGGCAGAAGGCAGTGACTTTTAGATGAAATGCCATTGCCGGCAGGCGGTCTATGGACCTCTTGGGAAACTAGGAAGCCAGTTCGTGCTCAAGTGCCGTGCGGAGCGCTGGCTCAAAAAACACATAGCCACTCGCCAGGAGCTTTTCTGCGCTAGCGTTCTGGCTTGCTAGGGCAAGCTCCTGTGCGCCCTCGGCTCCCAAGAGTAAGGCTGGGCCGAACTTTGGGACAGGCAGGAAAACCGGGCGTTTGAGCACCGCACCCACTGTCTTAGCAAGCTCCCGGGCCGTAACAGGGTCTGGAGCGACCGCATTGACCGGCCCCCTGAGCGACTCGGTCATCACCGCGTGCACATAGATACCGGCAATGTCATCTAGGCTGATCCAGCTCTGCACCTGCTGACCGTTCCCAACCCAGCCACCCATCCCGGTTGCAAAGAGAGGTAGCTGGAGGCGTAGCATACCGCCCAATACCGACTGCACCAGGCCTGTGCGCACATTGACCACGCGCACCCCGGCATCCCGGGCGGGTTGGCAGGCAGCCTCCCACTGCTGACACACCTCGGCCAGGAAGCCGTTCCCAGCTGGCATATCCTCAGTCAGTAGCTCATCACCCCTGCCCAAACCGTAAAAACCGACAGCCGACGCACACACAAAGACACGCGGCCCCCTGCCCTCAGCGGCCAGCCGAGCAAGAGTCTGCGCCAGCACCGTTGTAGAGCCTACCCGTGACTGAAGAATCGCTTTTTTATTCTGCGCCGTGAAGCGCTGGCTAATACTGACACCGCCCAAATGAATCAGCGCATCGGCACCCTCAAAAACAGCCTCATCAATCTGCCCGCTCTCGGGATCCCAAGCAAACTCGTTCTCGCTGGTTACGTTACCGCGCACCAGCGTGCGGACGGTGTGCCCACCGCCGGTCAGCAGGGCTGTTACCTGCTTGCCTACCGTGCCGGAGGCCCCAGCTACCACCACGGTCATCGGCTCCCTGGCATAGCGCTGCTGAAAGCTTAGGTCGGCGGTGATACGGCGCTCGCGGGCGGTAAAGACACGCTCTAGCTGACGCTCAATAGCAGGTCCGGTGACCTTCTCGCCCCCGCCCAAGATAGCCTGAAGTGCCGAGTCCGCGCCCGTGAGCACTCGGTTACTACCGTCTGAACCAGCAAGGCTGTAGTCGGGCAGAACCCGGAACTCAACCGCGTCACGAACCAAGGTGCGCTCATGACCTGCGGAGAAACTATGAGTATGCTTCCACCGAGTAAAAGGCCCGCGAGCCATCTCATCTGTAAAAGAGTTGGCTTCAGCAGCTGTATGGCGGGCCTGCCAGGGAAGGGTAAGCAGGCCATAGGTCAGTGGTAGCGCAACGCTAGTACGCGCTATGCTCCCCGGGGCCTGAGGGTTACCTTCCTGCTGCACCTGACCAGCCCAGTGAGGGGTTGCTCGGGTCAGCGCGCCCGGGCGATGAAACCAGGTACGCACCGTCTCAAGATCAAAGGGATAGGTTGAGGTATAGCTAAAATTGCCGGTCATGAGGACTCCTAAAATGGTCAATAAATGTCTTTAGAGAGCTAGCGCCCTCAGCTTGGCCTCAACCTCTTCAATCAGGTCAGCCAAAGTGGTGATGTAATACTTCTCAGCCAGAGTGATCGCGTTCTCACTCGGTAGGCCATCGGTGGCAAATGAACCCATAGCAAAACTATGAGACTGCCCCAGGGAGCTCCTTGCTTCTTTACTAAAACTTGCCCCAAAACTAGGTGCCTGAGGGGCGCTCGCAGCTTCGCGGGTGAGGGTAAATCCGTAGGCCGTGCTATCTGCATAGCTGATATTGAGGACGTACTCCACCTGGGTGCCGTCCTCTGGCCGCTCAATGGACAGGTCAGCATCGTCAAGGAATTCGCCGTCCAGTTCTAAGCCACCGTTGTACTCTAAAGCCCAGCCAAACTTACGGGCCAGTGCGAAAGCGGTTTCTTTAATCTGGGTATTGTTTGGGTCGATAGCCACGGTTCTCCTTCTGGGCGGGTTTGTCTTATGTCTTCAACTGTACCCGCCCCGCACCTAGGAGCCACCCAGCAGAGGTGCTAGTAGCGCCTTATTTCACCATGGCAAGGAAAAATAAGTACTCAAGCCTGATGAGATGGCCAAAAACTTGGCAAATACACCAGCTCTTGGCATCTTGTGAAAAGACAGACAGGGCCTATCTGGGTGAAACCAGCGCTAGAGTTACCGGCCTAGAGCACCTCATCCAAATCAACAGACTCAGGCACCTTCACACCGGTATTCATGTTCAGAGTCTCCCCCCTGAAGAAAGGCTTAAACTCATCCCGCCTCATGAGAGCAACCATGAGCGCAAAACCAATAGCGAAAGAGGTCACGGCAGTAATAAAGACCCCGCTGGTCCCCAGCATCTTGGTGTAACCGTAGTCGGGGTCAGCCATATTGAAAAGTGAGACAGCCAGAATACAGGTCATCATGAGCCCGCCGGCTAGCGGGATAATCAGGCGGAACACTACGTTACGGGCGCTTGTAAAGATACTGCCACGGTAATACCGAATACAGGCAAAAGATGAGACCGCATAGTAAACAGCTACCGCTACGCTGGCAGCTTCGATGGTGTCAGCCAGCATGTTCTCACTGATGTAGGTCATTCCCGTATAGAAGACCGCGGAGCAGACACCCATATAGATGGTGGCAGTCTTGGGCGTCTTAAACTTGGGGTGCACATCGCCAAACTTTTTGGGTACAGACCGGTAGACGGCCATAGCAAAAACACCCCGAGAAGAGGGCAGGATAGTGGTCTGACAGGTAGCCAGCGCAGAAACCGCAACCGCCAGGATAATAACCCAACCCCAGGACCCGAGAGCGGCGTCCTTGAAGGGGGTAAAGACATCATCGGAGTTATCTGGGTTAGCGAGGCCAATCCCTTCGGATCCCGCACCCGCGTACATTAAGGCCACGACGGTTACAAAGACGTAGGTGACCACCAGAATAGAGCTGGAGAGCACTGCTGCGCGGCCGGGTGTGCGGTGGGGGTCTTTGGTTTCTTCGCTAATAGCTAGGCAGGTGTCCCAGCCCCAGTAGATGAAGATTGAGATGAGTACCGCCTGCACCATACTGCTAAAGCTGGATTCAAAGGGGTTGAACCAGCTCATCTCAAACTCATACCAGCTCGTGGCCCCGGAGGCTAGCGCCTTAAAAACACCCAGGGCGAGCAGAGCAATAGCAAGATACTGGATTCCCACGAGGAGCCACTGGGTCAGCGAACCCGCTTCGATATTGCGGTAGGAAATCCAGGTGGTTAGAGCTATGACCAAAACACCGGTGAGCACCACTATATGCTTATTGTGGGCAAAATCTTCCCGCCCCAAAAAAAGCCAGAGGTAGATAGCTGCAATCTGGGTCTGATTAGCCATAGCTATGACACCAGCAACAATAACCCCCCAGCCGGAAATCCATCCAACCTTGGGGCCAAAGGTTTTTGTTCCCCAGGTAAATATGGTCCCGGAGTCGGGGACAGCTTCGTTGAGTTCCTTATAGGACAGCGCTGTAATCAGCATGGGGATAAAGCCCAAGACAAGGGCGATAGGGGCCTGATAGCCAACAGCTACCACGATGAAGCCAACAGATGCGGCCAGTGAGTACATGGGGGCGGTCGAGGCTACCCCGATGACGGTTGAAGAAGCCAGCCCCAAGCGCCCCTCGGCAAGGCCTTTATGGTGAAAGTCTTTGGTCATTATCGCTAAAGATCATCCTCTGCAGGGAGGCACTCACCAACAGCCTCCACACCCCGCAGCTCAGGGGAGGTGACGTACAGGTGGATAGCTGGGTGGGGCCTTCAGACGGTAGATAAGAATAAACAAAGTCTCAGTATAGGACTCAATTACCTTAAAGACGAAAGGACCGGCTCAATCAGAGGGTGCACTTTATGCTCTTGTCTCTGACCTGCCGGTCCTTTGTCATGGCTCTAACCCCTACAGGGTATAGCCTGTCTACTTGCGCCTTGCCGCTTGTTTTTCAAGCTGTAGACGGTCGTAGTTTTCCCAGTAGCTACGCTGGGTCAGCTGGTCTGTGCCATCCCAGGCATCCAGGTTCTTGATCTCGGGCAGATCACTGGCTTGGAAGACAGGTTCCAGACCGGCCTTGCGCTGAGCCTCATAGTTGCGAAGTAGCTTCATGACGTTGGGCATGAGCAGGCAGACAGCGGTTAGGTTGACAATGACCATGCCGCCGTTGAGTAGGTCAGCTAGGTTCCAGAGCAGATCCAGTGATGCAATGGCACCGAAGAAGACGAAGCCGATGACAATCACACGGAAGATATTCATGGGCAGGTGCTTCTCAGTCACAAAACGGATGTTGGATTCACCGTAGTAGTAGTTACCGATAATTGATGAGAAAGCGAAGAGAGCGATAGCCACAGTCAGGAAGTGAACGGCCCAGCCTCCCAGGTGGGTGGAGAGCGCGGTCTGAGTGAGGGTACCTGCCTGGCTACGGTCCCCGTAGGGAACGTTGCCCGCAACCAGTACGATAAAGGCGGTCACCGAGCAGACCAGAACGGTATCGAAGTAGACACCCAGAGACTGAACAAAGCCCTGCTTAGCGGGGTGGGAAACAGAGGCGGTTGCGCCGGCATTGGGGGCTGTACCCATACCTGCTTCGTTGGAGAGTAGGCCTCGGCGCATGCCCTGGGTAATCACACCGATGACGCTGCCGGTGACAAATTCACGGATACCAAAGGCACCGGTAATGATTTCAGCAATAACATCGGGTACGGCACCAATGTTGAGCACAACTACAATCAGACCCAGCACCAGGTAGAGCACGGCCATGAAGGGCACGAGAATTTCGGTGACCGATGAGATGGCGCGGATACCGCCGAAGATGATGAAAGCAGAGAGCAGGGCGATCACTGCACCAATCGCGATACGGAAGCCCATACCGTTGGTTTCAGCAATATCAACGTTAAAAGAGCCCGCTACGGCACCGACAATCGCGTTGGTCTGAACGGCAACAAAGACGAAAGCGTAGGTGATAACAATGAAAGCAACAAAGATCAGGCCGAGCCAGCGGGCGTTCAGGCCGCGAGCCATGTAGTAAGCAGGGCCACCGATATAGGAGTCCTCACCCTTACGTTTGTACAGCTGACCTAGGAGTGATTCTGCGAAAGCAGAAGCTGCGCCAACAGAGGCGATGACCCACATCCAGAAGACGGCACCGGGGCCGCCCATGGTGATAGCCAGGGCTACACCGACGATGTTACCGACACCTACTCGGGAGGCAGCTGAGACGGTGAAAGCTCGGAAGGCTGAGATGCTTTTCTTGCCGTTGTATTCGGTGCCTGCCGGATCCTTGAGGGTGCGGAACATCTCACCCAGGGACCGGAACTGAACGCCACGGGTTGCGATGGTAATGCCCAGACCTGCAAGGACCAGGGCATACATCAGGAAGTTGGTCCAGAGGGAATCTGAAATTGAGGTAATGACCTCTGTGGCCCCAGCGGTGGATTCATTAATCCAGTTCACTGCGTCGAGCAGAAAATCCATGCGTGCTCCAAATCGTTAAAGGGTACAACTGCTCTGATGTGTATGGGCTGGCAGCTGTCCCTGGTGGTTGACTACCTGTTGCGGCACGGGTGGGCAACAGGAGCGGGCTTTCACCTGCTGTATGGTGCGGTGAATACTCAGGTAATTCTCACAGGTCGTGCACCAATCTGCAAAATACCCGCAAGTGTGATGTTGCCGGGTCGCTGCTTGGCACAGCTGTCTCAGGGCCGGAAGCCCTAAAATTTAACCCCACCGACAGGCTAAGCCTTGGTATTGGCCTGGGCCCTGTCGGTGGGGTTCATTCTTACTTGGGGCTTGGCGCTGGTGCCTCGGTGTTGTCGCTGAAGACATCGGGGATGCCGTCGTGGTTGGCATCCAGGCTTTCTTTCTGCGCAATGAGCTTGTAGTTCTTATTGCGGATGGAAAGAATGATGGCTCCGAGAATAGCAGCAAGAAGCGAACCAATCATAATGCCAATTTTGGCGTCTTCCGTGTGCATGCTCCCCTCTTTAAAGGAGAGCTCGGCTACCAGCATGGAAACTGTAAAACCGATACCGCCGGTGACGGCTAGGCCTACAACATCAATCCATTTGATATCGGGGTCAAGATTGGCGCCGCGGAAGCGGGTAATCAACCAGGCTGTGCCTGTAATGCCTACGGTCTTTCCAAGAACAAGACCTAGCATGATGCCGATAGCTACAGAGTCAGCTAGTGCGGTGGTGAGTCCCTCCCAGCCGCCGATAGCGACACCAGCCGAGAAGAAGGCAAAGAGGGGTACACAGATGCCGGTGGATAGGGGGCGGAGGCGGTGTTCAAGGGTTTCAGCCAGGCTGGAATCTGCATCTACCTGATTGGCCTGAGCTGTCATCCGCACGGGTACGCAGAAACCGAGGATGACACCTGCGATGGTAGCGTGGATGCCTGATTCTAGGAAGAGAGCCCAGGTAATCAGACCCAGGGGGAGCAGAATTACCCAGGCCGCCCACCCTTTTTGGTGGAAAAGTTTCTCGTGCTTGTGGGTCAACCAGAAATATGCGCCAATAGGAATAATTGAGGCAATAAGGTACCAGGGGTGGAAATTGCTGGTGTAGAAGAGGGCGATAATGACGATGGCAATGAGATCATCAACGACAGCTAGGGTGAGCAAGAAGGTGCGCAGGGCGGCAGGAAGAAAAGTGCCTACCCCTGCAAGGACAGCTACCGCAAAAGCGATATCGGTAGCGGCGGGGATAGCCCAGCCACTTACTGCGCTTGGGCTGTTGTGATTGATAGCGAAGTAGATGATAGCCGGAGTCATGGCTCCACCGAAGGCTGCGGCTACGGGGACAATGGCCTTACCCGGATCACGCAGATCACCGACCACAAACTCTCTTTTAAGCTCCAAGCCGGTGAGGAAGAAGAAGACGGTGAGTAGCCCGTCTGCGGCCCAGAGATGGACGTTCATCATCAGGTGGCTAAAGCCCGGTATGGCTAGACCGATTTGGCTATCGCGGATGCTTTCATAGAAGTCGACTGCTTGGGTATTAGCCAGCACGATAGCTAGAACAGTGGCGGCAAGTAGAATGAACCCGCCCACTGACTCCTTGCGTATGATCTCTGAGATGCGACTTGTTTCGGCGTAGGATCCGCGTGAAAAAAGAGGATCTGTCTGAGGCGTTTGGGACATGCCTCTCCTTCTGTCGGGTGGGTTTCTCGTCGGTTTAGTTTCCATTATGCTCCCTAAGGCTGTTTCCAGCCTGTAGCTAAGGTGCAGAACTGTAAAATAAGCCTACGAAATTATCCCAGGGACTGAAAACCGCCCCCTGCGTCTTGTGGAGAGGGGGCGGTCGATGAAGAGGTGGGCCAGGCTTCTTGTTACTGGGAGTCTTGAACCCTGGCGCTGTCATCGCTAAAGACATCGGGGATGCCGTCCTGGTTTTCATCCAGGCTTTCCTTCACTTCAACCTGCTTGTAATGCTTATTACGGAGTGACAGGATGGTTGCCCCACCTAGGGCGGCACCTACGGAAGCGGTCAAGATAGCAACCTTGGCGGCATCGTTGTGGGGGGAGCCCAGGCCGAAGGACAGCTCAGCAATAAGCAGGGAGACGGTAAAGCCAATCCCGGCCAGAGTTGCAACGCCTATAACGTCAATCCAGGCAATGTCTGGATCCAGATTGGCATGGCGTAGGCGGGTCACCAGCCAGGTGGAGGCGGTAATGCCGATCATCTTGCCTAAGATCAGGGCGGCAATGATGCCGTAGGCAATGGGTTCGCTGACCGCGTCCATAAAGCCCTGGACACCACCGATAGCTACACCTGCTGAGAAGAAGGCAAAGACGGGGACACAAAAGCCTGCGGAGAAGGGGCGGATACGGTGCTCCATGACCTCGGCTAGGCCGTGGTCGGCATCGGCGGCCTCGGTGCGCTTGTTATGGCGCACGGGAATCATAAAGGCTAGGATAACGCCGGCGATGGTGGCGTGAATACCAGAGTTGAGGAAGAGTACCCAGGTCACGAAACCGATGGGAAGTAGGATTAGCCAGCTTGCGGTAGGGGAGAGATGGAAGAGCTTTTCGCCCTTGCGAGCAATCAGGGCGTAGAGGGCAATCGGAATGATGGACAGTGCCAGGTAGCCGATTTGCAGGTCGCTGGTGTAGAAGATGGCAATAATCGTGATGGCAATGAGGTCATCGACTACGGCCAGGGTGAGCAGGAAAGTACGCAGCGCGCTGGGCAGGTGTGAGCCGATAACGGCGAGGACGGCTACTGCAAAGGCGATATCGGTTGCCGCAGGGATAGCCCAGCCCCCGATTGCCTCATCGCTACCTCGCAGGTTAATAACGGTGTAGATAATAGCGGGTAGAGCGACACCGCCTGCTGCGGCCACAATGGGGACGAGGGCTTTGCCGGGGTTGCGTAAATCGCCTTCGACAAACTCTTTTTTGAGTTCAAGGCCGACTAGGAAGAAGAAGACAGCTAGCAGGCCGTCGGCGGCCCAGTGTCCGATGGAAAGCTTAAGGTGCAGGCCCCAGAAGTCGGCACCCAGGTAGGTATCGCGCAGGCCAAAGTAGTGTTCGGCGGCAGCTGAGTTGGCAAAGATGAGGGCCGCAATAGTTGCGACCAGCAAAATGATGCCGCCGGTAGATTCCTTGGAAAGAATCTCGGAGACACGCTGAGACTCCCTGTAGGAGCCGCGCGATAGGACGGTGTTTTCTGAGGACATAGGGCTAACCTTTGGGGTCGATGACAGATATATCACCGCTGATTTCTACCTACCAAGGGGAGTGAAGCGATAGACAGCTTCGCCTTGTGAGCTCGCCTGGTGTTGAGAGAGTCAGCGAGCCGACCAGTCTTCCCGGCACACCTTTAGTGATTAAGCCTATCAAATGGTGGAGCGGGGTAAAAGCTTGGTGATGGCGGTGGTGCCGGTCATGCTCATGGGGTGAGCAACACATTGAGCACGGGTTGGCTAGAGCGGGCCCATCTTTCAATGAAACTATAGACTTGTTGAATAGATGATTCTGCTGATTACCTTGAGGAACCATGAGCACAGAAAACTCCACGCCTGTTGGTGTTGATACCACCCGCTGGTTATCTGAAGAAGAACGTGAAGGCTGGCTGTTTATATCGTCCATGATGTTTAAATTGCCGGGGCAACTGGAAAGTCAGCTTCATAAGGACTCGGGGCTGAGCTTCGTGGAGTATATGGTCTTGGCCATGCTCTCAGAATCCAAGCAACATAAGCTCACTATGACCGAGCTGGCTTGCCAGACAAACACTCTTCTACCGCGCCTTTCTCGCGTGGTGACCCGCTTAGAAAAGTGGGGTTTTGTAGATCGCAGCATCTGGGAAAAGGATCGCCGCGTGTCTATCTGTCACCTTTTGCCTGCCGGTCTGGACAAGGTGCAGGAGGCCGCGCCGGGGCATGTTGAGGCCGTTCGGAGTATCATTTTTGACCGGCTCAATGCCCGCCAGGTCAAGTCACTTGCCAAGATCGGTGAGGCCGTTCTGGGTGATAAGCCCAGTGCCGTCATCAACGTAGCGAATATTTCTTCTCTTGATGAGGATGAATAGTCTCACCTGTCGGACATCATAGAGACTTTTAAAATATAAAGAACCTGCCCCACCGCACACAGTGGTGGGGCAGGTTCTTTGTGCGTGTGAAAACTTATAGTTTTTATCCACAGGTCTTATCCACAGTGTTAATAAGTTCCAGGGGTGTGATTACAAGCTTGTTATTTTGAGGGATCGGGTTCAGTACTTTTTGAACCGTGACCCTCTGCTCCGTGCAGAATCAGGGGCACCTTGTGCTGCCCATGAGGTCACTCATGCGCCAACCATAAGATCTTGGGCTGCCGCCTACCCCTTTTATCCCCACCTGTGGATAAGTCTGTGAACAATTTCCACTTAAGGTGGGGAAATCGCTAAAAGCCTGGGGAAAAACCCTCTCTAGAGCCTTAATGACCATGCTTTTCGTGGCCTTTTAACGCTTTGTCCACAGGCTTTCTCCACAAGTGGAACCCCCAGGGACAGTCTAGCTCTTCGAATAACACCCTTGTATTTTCGAAGATTGAGGGCCTAATGCTTACCCCTGTGGGTGGTGTGGTATCGAATATCTTCGAAACTCACGCTCCTGTAATTCGAATATCCCCAGTTTTATCCCCACCTGTGGATAACTTTATATCCTGGCCGGTGGAGAATTGTGGATAACTGCTTCCACGGGGCTCCCCTAGCATCAGCCCAGGAGCAATCCCGCAGACAGATAGGAGCCGCCCCGTGACCGCTTGGCCCCGAGTGTGTAGAGTTAAACCCAGAAAGACCCTAAGACAGGGCCTTTAACGAAAGGAACACACCATGGCAGAGAAGTACGCTCTTCCTGAACTCGACTATGACTATGCGGCGCTAGAACCCCACATCTCAGCACGCATCATGGAGCTACACCACTCCAAGCACCACGCCACCTACGTTGCTGGAGCCAATACCGCCATCGAGAAGATGGAAGAAGCCCGCGCAAACGGCGACTTCGCCAACATCGGCAAGCTCTCCAAGGACCTGGCCTTCAACCTGGGCGGCCACACCAACCACTCCATCTTCTGGAAGAACCTCTCACCCGAGGGTGGCGACAAGCCCACCGGCGAACTGGCCGCAGCAATCGACAACGACTTCGGTTCCTTCGACGGCTTCCGTGCCCACTTCGAGAACGTAGCCCTCACCATCCAGGGCTCTGGCTGGGCAATCCTGGCCTGGGACACCGTCGGTAAGCGCCTGGTCATCGAACAACTCTACGATCAGCAGGGCAACATCTCCGTAGCCCTCATCCCCGTCCTGCAGCTGGACATGTGGGAGCACGCCTTCTACCTGGACTACCAGAACGTCAAGGGCGACTATGTCAAGGCATTCTGGAACATCGTCAACTGGGCAGACGTTGCAGCACGCTTGGACCGCGCTGTATCCCAGACCAAGGGCCTCATCATCCCCGAAGCTTAAGCCCAAGAAACTAGGCTCAAGCAGGCACCCGCGCCCCTCCCTGACCGGGGAAGAGCGCGGGTGCCTTCGTCATCTGCGGGCCAGACAAGCCGGTCGCGGCACAAGAAGGACGGAACCGCCCCACCCGCTGGCTGCTATGGTCTTCAACCCTAAGGAGTAAAACCCATGCGCCCACACCGCTACACCACACCCATGACGGCTCTGGCCCTCGGTGCGCTCACTTTTACCGGCTGCGGTCTGCTGGGCGGTGGCCAGGAAGAACCAGCTGAAACCACCCCAACTGCCACCCCCACCGAAGACCTCACCAGCGCTCGCATTATCTCGGTAAAAGATGCAGATACCATTGTGGTGGACCGTGATGGCGCCACTGTAATCGTTGACCTGATGAACCTAGCCACCCCTCAGACCAGGCACGACAACCCCGATATACACTGCCTGGCAGAAGAATCCACCGACTACCTCACCCGTATGCTGCCGGTGGGCTCACCTGTGGAACTAACCTACGATACCGCCCTAGGAACCGGCACCAGGCCCAGCCCCACCGAGTCAGCAGCTACCGAGCCACCGCCCACTGTCACAGCCGGGGTCACCCTACCTAACGGCAAACTGGTCAACGCTGAGATAGCCAGAGCGGGCTACGGGGTGGCAACCCATGACGGTGCTAGCCTCTACTACGATCAGGTCAGCCAAGCCCAAGACGAAGCCGACCAGAAACAAGCAGGCCTCTACAGCAGGGATATGGCCTGCACCCTGCCAGCTCAGCTCAAGACCGCGACCAATAACCTCACCGGGGCACAGGGGCTAGACCTCAAAGACCCTCTGGAAGAGGCAACCCAGCTCACTGGAACTCTCGCAGGCTACGAGAAAAACCCCGACCTGCCTCTGCTTGCCTCCATCGTTGAAACCCAGTCTGTCAAAACCCAAAGAGCGGCCCTCACCCGTGCCCACGAAAGCAAAAGGGTTGCTTACACTGTTGCCGAAGAGGCTGAACGGGAGCAGAAAGCTAAAGAAGCCAGCGCCTCCCCGCCCCCTAGCGCTAGGGACCAGGGCAAAAAATCAGCCTCCGGTGAGCCCTCACCCAAAAAGTGAGGCCACCGGAGGCCAAGAAAAAGTAGTAAAGCTGTAGGTTTTAGGAGCCGGGACGTGCCGGGGTGCTTTGCACCCCGGACTTCTTCTGCTGGTTTACACTGGTGCCATTCTGTGGATAGAAATCATCACCGAGGGTCTGCTCCAAATCTGTCAGTTGCTTGGAGACAGAATCCAGAGTGACGATAGAGCCCACCCATTGGGCCGGTGACTTAACCTGATCCTTGAGTTCCCGGTAGAAAGCAGAGGCATCTTTGTAGATTTTTTGACGTTCTGCCTCCTTCTGCTGGTCCTCAGCAGAGGCGTCCTGGCCGGTATTGACCTCCCAGGTTTTGGCGTCGTCAACAGCCTTCTTCTGCTCCTGGATCAGCGCGGGGATAGCGCATTTAAGGTCGCGGGAATAAAGGCCCAGGCCCTCGTTGGCGGCATCCTGTTGGGCTTGAGAAATCTCGGGGTAGAACTTATCGCTGGCAGTGGAGAAAGTTGTGGCTACCATACCGGCTCGTGCCATATCCCGGTTGATGAAAGCGTCACCCGAGTAAACAGCGGCCTCAACATAGCCGGTCTTGCCGCGCTGGTTCTCATCAAATTTGAGCGTCACCTGGCTGTTGGCAGGTAGTTTCTCTGCAAGAAGGGCTTTTGACTCATCGACCAGGCAGTCACTAGAAAGTGCCAGCCCGTTGGGGGAAGGCGCAGCAAGATTAACTAGACGGACCTGCTTTTTAAGACCCTCGATCTCTGCGGTAAAGGTGTTCGCTGATTCAACGGAAACAACGGTAACGGTCATACCGTCCGTGTAACTGATCGTGGGAGAAGACGTCGCCGTGCTGTTGGCTTGATCGTTCTGGCCGCAACCGGTCAGAACAAGCAGTGCACTAGCGACTAGGGGGATAAGACGCTTCATGAAAGGGTGCCTTCCTGGGCTTTATAAGCGGCCTCGCGGTACATGCCCAAGGGGCCTTGATCCGCAAATGCGCGCGAATGGTTATAACGGTAAAGACGCGGCGGGCGGTGGCGGGTTCCCTCAACCCGCTTGCCGGTGTCAATGATTGATTTTGAGGCCGCAATTTGCCGGCGGAAGTTAGCCGGGTCTAGGGGGCGCCCCAGGATAGCTTCGTAGACCTCACGCAACTGGGCAAGAGTGAATTCTTCCCCCAGGAAAGAATGTGCGATACGGGAATACTCCACCTTATTCTGCAAACGGTAGAGGGCGTATTCAACGATTTCATTGTGGTCAAAAGCAAGAATGGGGAGCTCATCGATGGGGAACCACCGAATGTTCTCGTGGACGCGGGTGCGCTTGACCTCGGTCTGGGGGATAGAGGCCCAGTAGATGATAGAAACTACCCGCTCGTGGGCGTCCTCTTCGGCGGGTACGGGGAGTGACCCGCCCTCACGCATAATCTTGTAATCGGGGGTGCGGTGTACGTCGCCAAAGGCGTAGAGCTGTTCAAGATAGCCCGGTACCAGCCCCGTTGCGCGCTTGAGAGTGGACCCTGCGGCTTCTTCGAGCGAGAGCTCCGGGTGTAAGGGCCCACCGGGTAGAGCCCACTGGCCCTTGTAGGGTTCGCGTAGACGGCGTACAAGCGGTAACCAGAGGGAGTGGTGGCTTTGGCCCTCCTTGCGGCGCAAGGCCAAAATCACTGTAGAAACAGCAAGCGAAACCGAGGTGTGATCGGCATCGAGGTGCTCTTCATGGTGGCTCTGGGCAGCTGGCTCAGGCAAGGTCATAGGGTTCCCCACGGTTAGCGATGGTCTTGTCTCCTACATTCTAGTCAAGAAAAAGGGGCAGAGTTCGTGCGGGAACGGAAGAGCAACCTTTCGCGGGGCTTCTTCAAGCGCGGTGGGCTCTGCAAGCTACCGGTCTTGAATCGGTAGCTGGGTACATCATTAATTGGTTTTGGGGAAGAAATGTACTTATGGAAAGGCGCAATCGGAGGGCGAGTTCACTGCCAGCCGGGGAGCTGCATCAGGGTTGTGTGAAGCAGATACATATAATTATTATTAATTTATAATCCGCATTGTTTTATCGTGGTGAATTTTCTGGGGAAGGTACTCCACTAAATAATGGGGACAGGTATCAACAAAGAAGTTGAGAAATGATGAAAAAAATAAAATTATTTTCTTGTCTTTCAGTCATTGCCCTCCTGACTGGGTGTGGCCTGTTCTCACCGACCATGCCCCAGTATTCGCCTCAGGAACAACTGTCCGATGGGGCTTTCGCCGTGTATCTCGCGGGGCGGTATGACTCGCCGCTGTCGCAAAATCCTGGGAGCGGGATCCTCTTTTACCACCCCGAAAAACAGGAGTGGTCGCGGCTGGACCTTAAAGGTCTGGACGGTGGGGCCCTTAGTTTTGATGGTCAAGAGCTTCACTACAAAGATAAGGTGAACGACTACATCTTGAGCGCCGACGGGGTAAAAACCATAGAGCACCCCCAACAAGAAATGCTTACTATCTCTGAACAGATACCCCTACCCGGTGAAGGAACTGGATCTATCGCCCTTGTAAATTCAGGGAACCCCACCCAAATTATCACCGTACAGGGCCAAGAACGCACCCTCCACGAGGTACCTGATTCTCTTTCCATGATGGCGACCTGCCCCGACGGTACGGTGTGGGCTATGGGCCAAAGCGGGGAGATGAAGGCAGACCCCGTTGAATCAGCGTACCCACCGGATCGGCTTTATAAGCTCTACCCAGAGTTCTCAGCTACCCCCGTCGCCGAATATAAGAGTGAGCAGCCGGCGAACACTACCCAGCATTTTGTCTGCTCTGACAATGTCATCTACTACATTATTGACAGCATCACCCCGCCTGCTGAGGGCCTGGCCTACGCTGGCCCCGAGCACTACACTGGGTCAAAGCTGGTCTCCTATGACACGCAGACCGGCGAGTATCGGGAGCAGGACATAAGCGGGGACCTGGCCACCCGCCTAAATGACCAGATGTGGAGCCCCACCCTCTCACCGCTCTATCTATACGATGGGCACCTGTGGTGGGTATCGGGGTACGGCAAAGTGGTGAAAACCGACCTGGCAACCGCCCAGAACACGGTAGCTTTCGACCTGGGTGACTTCGAGCCGAGTAAGGATATCGGCTACCTGGTGCAAGAAGATAAATACCTCTTCCGCTTTATATTAGACCTTTCGGGGGAGACCACCATCTACCGCTACAACCTAGAGACTGAGCAGCTAGAATCACGCGCTACCGTACCTGGTGTGGGTGATGCGACCCCCAGCGACCAGCACCCTTTTACCGTTGAGGTCCTGGACCTTGAAGCACTGCTTAAGCTGTGACGCCTGCGCCCAGTAATCTTCTGACGGAGCCAGGTCAAAAGGGGCGGCCACATGCGGTGGCCGCCCCTTGCCTGTGTTGGGGTGTGCTGGATTAATCGATAGTGAGTTCGCCCATGCGGTCCCAATCATTGCCCTCAATGAGGCGGGAGATAATCTTGGGGGTCTCGGCCAGCCAGGGGCGCATACTCTCCATGCCCTTGGCGAAGTGCTCGGACTTAACGTGGGCTTCTGCTGCGTCGTCCTTGAAGGCTTCGACCAGGACTACCTCGTTGGGGTTCTCAACGCTCAGGGACCATTCGTACCACTTGTTGCCCGGCTCTGCGCGGGTGGCCAGGGTGAAGTCGCGGGCGGCTTCTAGGAATTCTTCACGCTTGCCGTCTTTAACCTGGAATTTAACCACAATAAAAATCATGCTCGGCTGTCCTTTGCTTGATGGTGTCTTGCACCTTTAACCCTAGATCTACTGGGTATCTGGCTCAAGCCTTAACCCGGGGTGTGGGGAAAGGCTACAGGCGCTGAGGGAGCCCGCCACCTCTCAGTCAAAGATAGTTGTTCTTATGTAAAGAATAGTTTACATTTAAGGGGAGGCCTCAACCCGAAAGAACACTATGACACCACAACCAAGCACCAACCTGGTGCGAAAGTACCGGCGGTGGAAGGAACTATCGCAGGCAGAACTTGCCCAACGGGCAGGGGTGTCCCGCCAGACCATCGCCAATATTGAAAAGGGCAACTATGCTCCCTCGGTCTACCTAGCCCTGATGATCTCAAAGATTCTGGGCAGGTCGGTGGAGGACATCTTTGACCCCCCGAGAAGGTGACTAAACATGAGTATCAACCAGAGAATCTTGGACCGCTATGACGCATCCATGGATGATGAATTTGAGCGGCAGGCCCTCTATAGGGCTATCGCAATTTCCTATGCCTGGGTCATCAACTTAATGTTTGGGGCTTGCGCAGTTCTGGCCTGGGTCTTGCCCGGTTGGTATGCCATGTGGGCTGTGCTCCCCATGGGGGTGCTTATCTTCTCAATGACGATCAGAGACTTCTGGCTACGTCAGCACGCTCCCAGGCCTCGAATTACCCCATACTCAAAAGTTGGGTTGGTGTTCGCCCTTGTGGTTTCCATCCTCATGATGAGCGGAATCTACCGCAACATTCTGGGGCTTGTAGACCCCGATATGTCACGCGGAATGATTGTTGGTGGTGTAGTGGGCGCGACAGCTAGCCTCTTCATACTGCGTGATATTTCTACCAAGCAACGCCAGCGTGACCGCCAACGCCTGGATGCCCAACTAGGAGAGGACGACTAGCTGGAAACATGTGCGCTTAGAGTGTGGGCGTAGATGCATAACGCAATAATGAGTCATACGAACCAGGGGTGACTCTTTTAGCGCGCTAAACTGGGGTAGACCTGTACCTGACGAAAGCTACCGTAGTGCGCAAACCACGCCCCTACCTGGCCGTTCTTACGAGCCTTCTAACCATACTTATTCTTGCGATAACGGTGGTATGGATAGTGGCCAGTCCAGATTCCCGCACCTCTTTGAATGCGCTTGTTCTTATCTTTCCTGCGGTGTTTATTCTCGGTGCTACTTCGTGGTGGCAGTGGAGCATTTACACGCGGAAAGCTCAGCGCTATAGGCGGTGGGTTTGTATTAAGCGTTCTCTTGCGAGGGTTGTCCTAGACATGGACAGCTTTGAGGTAACCTACGAAACTATTCCTGTGGAATTACGTCTCGCAGACCTAGAGGTAGCGTGGGACTCTCTCCAAAACCTTGCCTACAGCATGCTCAAACATCAGGAATATGTTGAAACCTTGCCTATAGCCAGCGACCTCTTAGGCAATGAACTCACTGAGTATGAGAGCGGAATAGCACGATTAGAGGATTTAGCGCAGGGGCTTATGGGATCAGGGGCGATATGGATATCAGGCGATACAGCACAATCGGTCTTTGACACTTTACTCCGGCCAATTACCCTGCTTGTTCGTGAACAACTTTTCTACATAGAGGACATTCCGGGCGAGTATATGCAACAGGAATGGGCAACGGAACTCCGTAGGGCTTATGGGGTACTTGTCTCATTAGCTGATGAGGGTCTCACATCAGGCTTTCCGCCCCACCAACAGCCCAACAATATGAACCCAGGTAGCCAGGCTTTACCGCGTACACAGCAAGAGGCTGATCTAGTTACCCTCCGGCATCACCTTGTGAAATGGAAAGAAGCTGAAGGGGCAGTCTATGGGGCCGCGCAGAAGATATATAGGGGGCTTAGTGCTGCCAGAAACCCCGAAGAAGTATCCTATTACCCTGTTCCCGTACCACCGCAGGGGGCCAGCTTATTGACCCTGAGAAAGGCCCTTGGCCTGCCCGTTGATGTGAAGACCAGTGTCGAATACATGCTCCAACGGTCTACTGCTCTGTCCTACTCATACATCAGAACAGACTGGCGGCCAAAAGCTCTATGGCCAGCACCTAGACAAAAAATAGGTACATTCCGTTTGCTCAAAGCCCAAAGAGACTATGCGCGGCAGCTTCTCACCCAACCGGATACTCTCAAAGCTCATTCAATCCTTAGTCGGCTGGACCAAATTGTCACAGAAGCAACATACACGGATAGTGGTGCTCCCAGGAAGGCGCTAACGGTTGGTATCGCGGGTGGAATAGGCCTGGGTTTAGTTACTCTCTGGTTTTTTGTGAGTTCTATTAACTTTGTCAGTAGTGCGCACACTGCTCTCAACCTACTGCTCATTGTTCCAACATCTTTTATGCTTGGCTTCACGATACTTTTTATACCGTGCGCTATGGTAGCCCTTTATCTTTCGTGGAAAAAAGCCGTGAACCGGGGCGCCTTAGCAACAATCGGACTGCAGAGTAAGCGCGTGAAAGCCCTACGTTCCCAGCTTGAAACGTTCATGATTAATCTGGACGGTACAAGGCTCAATAAACTTATTATCGAACATTCACAGTCTGCCTATTCTTCACTGTCTCAACGACTTTATGAGAGAGCATTAGCCCTGGCGCTTCGGGATGTAGAAGAACTTGAACGGAATACCGGAATGGGTCTTGCCCTGGGCTATGAAGACCGGCTTATTGAAGAGACATCTCAGCTCATTGCTTTCCTTCACGAATACAATCAGGATTTAGAGCCGGCAGATACCTCTCAAAGCATGAGGAATAGCTGAAACCATGAAAAAGATAGGCTTTAGCTCATCCAGCGGAGTACTGGCAGCTATCGTAGTTGTTTTTGTGGCGCTATCTACCGCACTAATCTATGTTCTGCTTGGGGTTATGAACAGAGAATCGGCTACAGATAATTCTGTTCAATCAGGCCAGGCATACACTTCCCGGAGTATGGACTCAAATGTCTCTGCAGAATCCCCCGCTATCTCGGAGGCAACGACACCGTCCGTCCCCCAACCTTTGGACCCTCAACCTGTCTCGGTAGCTGACCTGGAGGACGGCGGAGCAGAGTATTCTGGCACCGGCAACAATGACTTCCGTATTAAAGATCCCAGCGGTGACCAAAGCACTATATGGGTAGAGGTTGAATACGAGCCTGCCCATGCCCAAGATACGGTACGCATATTTTTAGAGAGCCGGCTGGTATCGGACGATTTACTGTGGGGATACGGAACAATAGATATCCCTAAAGCTGGCACGTATTCTCTACTCGTAAATCCCTACCTTCCGCCGTTAAAAGACATCGATAGGGGTATAAACGCCCTCAGAATCGAGACTCAAGGACGCTGGCAGGTGAGGGTTCATCCGGCATCTCAGATACCCATTCATGGCCTTAACGAACCGATACAGGGGTTAGGGCACCAAGCCTTCCGGATTCCGCCTGGTGCAACCGCAGTAGATATTAGCTACTCCACTGATAAGCCGTCCGAAGATCGCCTAGGCCTTGCGCTTTATACAGCAGGGCCTTTTGGCTCTACCGAACGCTCGATAATCCCCCCATCATCTGCGGACCGGACAGAATCCATCGAGCTTTCCGATGCAGAATATGTATCTGTCCAAGCCGAGTCAGAGTGGACTCTAACCTTTAGATAGGCTTGCGGAAAATCTTATTGAGGCACATACACAGACCAGCTACTGGCTAGGGGAGTCCGAACATCAATATAGAGTGGTTCCGCGGGGAGATCCACAGATATTTTGGTACTTGAGAGATCTGAGGCGAAGACCGTTTGTGACCGATAGTGCCCTGTTCCATCCGGACGGTAGAAAGTTATCGAGGCCTCCTCAAATCCCCAGCTCACCTGCACTTCTCGGTAAAACTCAAGTTTTGCCTCGGTTCCTCCAGACCAGAAGAAGACCCCTGCACCGTCTCCTCTTCTGCCGTAAAATGCATCTCCCGGTTTAATCTCAGGCGCTGCATCAAGAGGGTAGGCTTTGACCTGCCAGCTTTCCTGGTTTTGGGTCAAGACCTCCAGGCGGTTTACGGGATCTGAGGTCATATTGACAAGGTCATATACGGTTCCGTCGTGACCGAACTCTTTAGCGCGAATTGCCCCAGGCTCATCAAGGTCCTTATCGGGGTTGGTTACCGCAAATTTTTGAGCTTCGGAGAAATCAATAGCTTCCGGCCCGTATTTCGGGTATCGGTTTCTTCTTTTCGTATCTTCTGTGGGTGCGGTCGTATACGTCAGAATCATAGGATTCGTATTTTCAAGTGTAAAAATCTGCGATCTGTCTGACGCTGCGATTTCCTGGCCCCCATCGTGGAGGAACTTATACGGCTGAGCATTGAGTGCCCCGATTGGAGAAATAGCCTCATGGTTAAAGCCTATCCACCACTCGTAGCCTTGGCCGTCTACCGTAACAAACCACGGGGAAGACGGTATTTTAAAATCGGTGTCTTGGGCTGGTAAGGCGGAGGTAAAAACCTGCGTCGGCTGTATATCTTCTCTGCCGAGCTGATCGGGGACAGTAACACTAAAAGGGCTCAAAGATTGTGCAGATACTTCTGACTGTGGCGCGTATACAAGGTGCGCTCCTTGAATCTGCTGCAAAATAAAGGCCTGCTGCCCTGTTCCGGCTAGCTGACTGATGGAATCATACAAGGGGGCATCAGAAACCGGATGCACTGTAATCTTCCATTCCCCACGAGTGCTTACCTGAACCTTCTGACTGCTTTTGCTGACATTAGCATCTAGCCAGATTGATCCCTTCACCGGTTCCTCCTGCTTATTAGCTGAAGCGGTGACATTAATATACTGCTCCTGGCTCCCACCCAGAAAAGTTACCTCAGGGTCCTTGGTATCAGAGGGGATAATTTCATACTCAACCCAGGCAGGTTCAACTGGTCCATCGGGGCGGGAAAGATCGAGGAGAGCCTCACCGGTTCCTGATAACTCTTGAGTTGAGGTTATGGTGGGTGAGTTGCTACCTACCTCACTATAGTTTTGGTAGAGAGTGTGGGCTGGCCAAGTGGCCGTATTAGAGAAATCAACTGTCTTATTGTGACCGTTCCAGAAGCTGAGGGTGTCGAGGGCTTGAACGTACTCAGGAGAAAGGATCTCGTCAACACCATTACCCAAAGTTGCAAAAGCGACTACAGCTGTACTCAAGGTTATGGAGCCAGCCGTAATGATAGAGGAGTAGGCTCCGAAGCGCCTAGATTTTTGTTGCTTCCGGGGTGTGGAACCGTAGTCTGGTAGGTTTTTGTTACGCTCGCTTGAGCGAGACTGGTCAACGCTTGGAACCCACAGCTGCCAGCCGGGAGGAACGGTACCCCATGAAGGGTGAGGCTCCCAGCCCTCCGGCGGCACCCAGCCTTCGGGGAATCGTGGCCAGTTGGGTGGAGGGTTAAACCGTGACAACGTAAATACCGGGCCTTTCGATAAGACTAATTCCCTCATTCTCCCATGAACTTGCGCGGTTTAAATTTTATTGTATCGCCATCTTATATAGCTATTTATAGTGCGCCCTACCTTGTGAATGGGCGTCAATCTTCTCTTGAGTGTTCTTTGGGTGAAGACCTCCTTAACGGAGCCGTGTTTTTTGAAGGCCCCGAAACCTTACCCGTATGATGGTGATTGGGAGCACATTCCTACCCCCCCATAAATATTCAAAGGAGAACCCATGAAAGCCCTCGTCTACCACGGCCCCGGCAAGCGCAGCTGGGAAGAAGTACCCGACCCCACCATCATTGAACCTACTGACGTCATCGCACGAGTAGATACCACCACCATCTGCGGAACCGACCTGCACATTCTCAAAGGCGACGTACCCGCCGTCGAGCCCGGTCGAATCCTAGGCCATGAAGCTGTAGGAACCATCACCGAGGTCGGCTCCGCCGTCACAGAGCTCAAAGTCGGGGACCGCGTTATCATCCCCGCCGTCACCAACTGCGGCAAGTGCTCCTACTGCAAGAAGGGCCAGTACTCCCACTGCCAGACCGTGGGCGGTATCGGCTGGATCTTTGGGCACCTGATCGATGGCACTCAGGCTGAGTATGTCCGCGTACCCTACGCAGAGACCTCCCTCTACCGGGTTCCCGAAGGCCTGGCGGATGACCAAGTACTCTTCCTGACCGATGCCCTGCCCACCGGTTTTGAAATTGGAATCCTCAACGGCAACACCAAGCCCGGTGACACCGTGGCTGTTGTTGGTGCTGGTCCCGTTGGTCTGGGCGCGATCATGACCGCTAACCTGGCCGGTGCCGGTACCGTTATTACCGTGGACATGGATGAAAACCGTATGGACACCGCCCTAGAACTGGGGGCAACCCATAAGGTTAATGCTTCAGAGCCCGATGCTGTCGAAAAAATCAAGGCTCTATCCCCAGATGGCCTAGGCGTGGACGTTGCTGTTGAAGCCGTGGGTGTACCCGCAACCTTTAAAACCTGCACCGAAATCGTACGGCCCTACGGCACAATCGCTAACGCCGGCGTCCACGGTAAGGCTGTGGAACTACCCATCCAGGACATGTGGATCTCCAACGTCTGCATCAACATGGGCCTGGTTAACTGCAATACCGTGGAAAACCTGCTCAACATGGTGCGCTCAGGTCGCCTGAACGCTAAGGCTATGGCCACCCATTACTTCACCTTTGACCAGTTCGAAGAAGCCTACGACCTCTTTGCTCATGCCGCAGAGAACAAGGTCGTCAAGGTTGTCATCTCCCGTGAAGCCTTGAAATAACAGTTCACCGGGTGTCTGTAGCTCATGGCTACCCCGCGGAGAAAGCGGGGTAGCCATCTCCATACCGGTCACAGGCTAAGGGTCAGCCCGTCATGAGCGCTGGCCCTTTTAGTTTTCCTCTCAAGGCGCTGACAGCAGAGCTCACCAAAAACCCTGCAATCATGGTCAGTACAATCACGCCTCCGGTTGGCAGGTTAAAAGCCCAAGAGAAGTAAAGCCCGGTAGCTGATGTCAGCACGCCAAAGAGCGGCGCAAAAACCATCATGCGCCCCAGCGTTCGGCAGACCAGTCGAGCGCTGGCCGCAGGGATTACTAGCAGAGCTAGAACCAAGACATTGCCCAGGATCTGCAAGGAAATAACTACAGATACCGTTACCACCACATAGAGCAAGACATCGAGGGCCAGGACAGGCAGGCCTGCTGCCCGCGCGCTCTCCTTATCGAGAGATACCGTCACAATCTCCTGATGAAAAACACCTAAGACCAGTATGAGCGTAGCTGCAATACCGGCTGCTTGAGCAACATCTGACCCTGAAATACCTACGATTGAACCAAAGAGAAAATCCTGAACCGATCCTGAATACCCCGGTGCCAGCGAAATAAGCGTGATACCTAAAGCAAATGAACCGGCAAAGAAGATACCGATGACCGAGTCCTCTTTAAGCTTTTGATTCTGGCTAAAAAGCGCGACCATTATTGCGGTAATAACCCCAGCTAGCAGGCCCCCCAGAGCTAAAGAGCCTCCCATCACAAAGGCAATAGCTAGGCCGGGAAAGACAGAGTGCGCCACTGCATCACCAATAAAAACCATGCCGCGCATGACCACATGGCAACCAACAATTCCGGTTACCACCGAGGCGATAACCACTGCGGCCAAGGCGCGAGCTAAAAAGGCTAAGTTTGGATTAAAAAGATCTTGGACAAACTCAAAGGGGCTAATCATGCTGGGCTCACTCTGTCGTGATGGAGGAAGGTATAGAGTTCTTCTACACTGTGCTGGGAAGCGGGAGCATCAAGAACGAGACACCGCTGAAGCCCAATAATGCGTGAGCAGTAGGCGCGGGCTGCCACCATGTCATGAGTGGACATGAGAATAGCCAACCCGCTGGCGGTTAGTTCTTGATAGAGACGGTTGAGACAGGTCTGGGTGGGGGCATCAATCCCTGTAAAAGGTTCATCCAGTAAAAGTAATTGCGGATCGGATGCTAACGCTCGTGCTAGCAGAACACGTTGCTTTTGCCCGCCTGAGAGTTCACCTATAACCCGGTTCCTCAAAGGAGTCAGTTCAGTCCGATCTAATGCCGAGTAGACAGCCCGCCAGTCAGATGTGCCTGCCCTACGGAACCAACCTATAGCTTTGGTGCGACCGCTGAGTACAGCTTGCTCAACGGTGATGGGGAAGTCCCACTGGAAGAGATGCTTTTGGGGCACATAACCAATCTGGGCGCGGGCTGTGATGGGGGGTTTCCCGAGTACCTGGATACTGCCACAGTGGATTGGTACCAAACCTAAAATTGAGCGCAGGAGGGTGGTCTTGCCCGCACCGTTAGCGCCGATAAGACCCACAAATTCACCGGCTTCCAGATCCAGGTTAAGACCTTCTAAGACCGGTTGCTGAGGGTAGCCTGCGGTGAGGTTGCGGATGGATAGAGGGAGAGTCATGAACGCTCCCCAGAGTTCTCACTGAGGGCCCTTGAACGGGCACCTACAGAGCGCCGGAGCAGGTAGATTGAGCCAGCAAGCAGGAAGAGCACCAGCAGCCCTATGCCGGTAAGGAGCGCTGGGGAAAGAGCCTGCTGTGGGCTGACAGAGCTATCTTCTCTAGGGGTCTTACTAGCCTGAGCCGGTACAGTTGAGGGCGCTGCTAGGTCGGTGCCCGAATCTTTATGCTGGTCTTTTGTGCTGAGGACTCTCGCCCCAGAGAATACCTGTTCTGTCTCTACCTCGGAGCCAATTGCAAAGAGTAGCTGGGCGGTATCGCTAACCTGCCTTCCATCTGATAGTTCAGCGTGCGCCCGCACCGTAAGGTAGTAGGCACCGGGGCGGGTAAAAACCCAATTGGCGTGAACATGAGTATTCGGTTCCACAAAAATATCTTGAGGTCCTGCACTGTTTGAGTCCCAGAGGACCTCGGGAGCGGCAAAATTACCGTTCTCAAGGTAGAGGAAAAAATCTCCAGGGCCCTCAACTTTTTCCAGGGTGAGGGTGACCCCGCGCCCAAGCTCTTCCACAACCTGCGGGTTCTGAGTATTCCAGCCGGGCCACACTACCCCAGCCGCTTCGGTTTGGGGGATGACATAGACCTGCTCACCCGGTGGAGCATGGACAAAAGAATAGCGGGGATCATCGGGTACAGCCATGAGAGAAGTGTCATTGCCACGAAGCACCACCTCTGCCGGATCACGCCAGACAGGTGAGAGACCGGAATCATCGCGAAACATGAGTTCCCAAGAACCGTCAAATAAAGTAGGGCCTAAGTCGATATGACCTTCCGAAATTTCGTGTTGGCCTGTCACGGTGGGTTCATCGGACGAAAGGGTCTGTTCTAGTGCGCGCTCCTGTGCGCTCCTGTTATCTTCTGCGGCAAAGGAGGCTGATCCTAGAGGTGTGCCTGGCAGGAGGAGAAAAGTAGTAAGAGTGAGCGCTGTAGCGAGACGAGATATACGGTTCATAACTGTCCTCGGTAGGGGTGCAGGTGGGCTGGTGGTGCAAGGCTCAGGATCTAGCGGAGCACTGAGCAATTGTGTGTGCGTTTTTTAACATCATGTGGCTGTAGGTCGGGGCGGCAGAGTCTATGGTGTCGGAGTAGAGTTCACATACTTTTACCCCTAGCTCTTCACTGACCTGTTGGAGTACCGGCGTCCTTGTAAGGTTTTTGTGTTCTGTATAAAGGGCCGGTACTCCTAAGTCGGTGATAGTGCGGCGGAGACGTTCTCGTTGCTGGATACTGGGTTCTACCCCCGGGCCGGCAGAGACATACCCGGCTACGGTGAGGCCGTAGGTTGAGGCAAGATAACGGTAGCCGTCGTGGGTGGTCACCAAGTTAGTTTGGCTACTGTTAAGCCCTCCGTAGATTGCTGTGAGTTCCTGGTGGGTGGAGGAGAGCTCTTCGAGAAGAGCATGGGCATTAGCTCGGTAGGTGGAGGCACCGCTTGGATCTGCTGTGCTGAGGGTGTCTCGCATCAACTCAACAGCTGCCATGGCGTTAGGTACTGAATGCCAGATATGGGGGTCTATCTCACCGTGAACATGCTTGCCGAGTACAGCCTGGGCCAGCAGGTACACCTTGGTCCCCGGCTTGCCAAGAAAACGGTACTGGCTGCCAGCGGGTACTTCTTGCAAAGTGCGTGAAGGTACCGCGATAACAGTGGTTGCCGGATCATGGTTCTCTATCTGGCCATCTGAATCTGTGCGTATTGTTAGGGTTCCGGTGGCCAGATCAGCATTCAGGTCGGCATGGCCATTATTGAGTACGGTCACGGGGCTACCTGTCTGTTCTTGAAGTTGCTGAGCTAACTCCTGGGGGTCAACCCCCACCGCAAAATGAATAGTGGTGGCAGGTACTTCTTTGAGGCCGGTGAGGCTTTCCCCCTGGGCTGTGTGGGCGCTGGCTTCAAGATCAAGCTCGTATATACCAGGTTCTGCATATGACCATGACAGGTGGGTGTGGGCCTGCAAGGGGAGGGTGGTCTCCAACTGCCGGTTCTCGTCGGATGCCTCCATATGGGTTGAGTCTGCCACCATTTCTACCGACCCAAAGGTGCCGGTAATAAAAGCAGCTAACTGCCCGGGACCCTGGGCGCGACTTGCCCGGAAGGCGACAGACGCATCTCTTGCCAGGTCTAGATCCTTAGGTGATCCTGATGTGCGTAGCCCCAGCCAGATGGAATCCAGCGAAGCATCTTCTACCAGAGGCAGCAGGGTCCCACCGTAGCTTTCAATTTTTTCCGCTACAGCTACCGAAGTGGCTCCTGCAGGCAGGTTGGCATCTATAGTACGGACGAGTTTCTGCTGCTCAAGAAGCAGGCCGTTGGTAAAAGCTACATCTGCGTAGGCTATATCGCGCACGTTCCTCAAGGAGGGCTCATAGGTATGGGGGTCAGCCCCCGCCGGAATCAGTGAAGTAACCTGGGCCCTATCGCCGGCCACGGCTCTAGCCAAGTCAGCCATAATGGGCGTTGAAGTTACTATATGGAACCCTTTTTGCTGCCCAGCATCCCCAGCGCTGCATCCTGCCACTAAGGGCAGGATGAGAGCTAGGATGCTAGCTACCACAGGGTAGGACCTATTCATGGGTGCTGACCCGGCGGGCTGAACGGCGTTTGATCAGCAGTAGCAAGGTGCCCAAGGTTACGGTTGTAAGCCCACCCGCTAGCAAGCTCTTGGCTGTGGAGCCGGTGTAGGCTAACTCCCCGCGGGCAGATTTTCGCTGTGCGCTCGCTAGCTGTTCGGCGCTTAGATCACAGTTTTCGCCCTGAGCGGTCTTGCCTACAATGCGTACCTTGGTTCCATCGGGGCGGGTGACGATATCTGCCTCATTCTTGATGGCCTCTGAGCTCTTATTCTGCTCTGTCTTCTGATCGGCTTGCTGCTCTGGTTTCTGATCTGCACTCTGTGAGGTATCACCTACTTCAAAGCGTAAGGTGCCGGAGGCTGTTGCCCTCTGCCCATTTTTGAGTGGTACTGACCAGGTGAGGGTGGCGGTATACACACCCTCTTCTGTAAAGATCCAGTTACCGTGCTGGTGGGTGTTGAGTGGCACCGAATATGTGTCCCCCACCTTGTTGAAGACGGTGGTTCCCGCGGCCCCGAAGTTGCCCGAGAGGAAGACTGATAGTTGTCCAGGTCCTTGGAGCTCACTGAGCTTTAGCTCCACGGGGCCGGCGGCCTGGGCGACGAGCTCAGGGTCTTGGGTGTTCCAACCTAGCCAGGGAACATGGGGTTCTTGGGTGGCACCGATTAGGTAAATTTCACTGCCTGCTGGGGCGATATGTTCCATTCCCGCAGGTAAGGAGGTCTTGGCATCTTGACCAAGGATAAAGGTCAGAGCGGCGGGTTCTTTCCAGCGGGCAGGGGAGGTGCGGTCATCTTTGACGCGGGCGGAGAGGCTACCTGACTTCAAGACCGGCCCAAAATCGAAATGCCCGCTTGAAACGCGGTCGGCCTTAGTGTTCACAGCTCGCATCACACTAAGAGCTGGCTTCTGGGGTGAGGTAGAAGAGGCCCTAGCTTGTGCAGAGGTTGGCCTACCCTTGGATGCTACTGCTGTATGAACCTGCTCCTCAGTGGCATAGCACTGGGGCGCGATCGTGTCCTGTTGCCTGTCAGCTCTAGTTCCTTGCTCCTGAGCGCTTGGCTGGGAATGGGATGTTTGTGCAGGGGAGGGCTGGGCGGCCGGGTTGGCCTGCTGGGAGACTGTAGCTTCTTCGTCAACGTGCTCTTGGGTTTGGGGTGCCGGGTGGGGTGCCGGGGGATCGGCAAGATCCTTCTCCATGCTTTGTGGGCTGGCTGCCGGGAGCCTGCTAGCTTCTTTCTGGCCAGCGGTGGTGCTTGCTTGCTCACCAGCTTCAGGCTGAGGTGGAGCGGCGGCAGCTACAGGGGGTTCAACTGCAGCGGGTTCAGCTACCTGCTTGGTGGGCTCTGGGGTTGCTGGCTGTGAGGGGTCAGGTTTTCTTGGAGTGCTGTGGTCCTTGGCATCTTTCCCTTCGGGATTTGCTGAAAGTTCTCCTACGACAAAGGTGTATGTCTGTTCTGCAGAAACAGGGCTACCGTCTGGGTAGGAGCCACTGGCCCGGAAGGTTAGTTGGTAGGTTCCGGGGGCGGTAAAGGCCCAATTGGCATGAACATGGGAGCCGACAGCTTGCTGGTGGGCAGCTA
Source organism: Rothia sp. P4278 (assembly GCF_048512945.1). Lineage (NCBI taxonomy): Bacteria > Bacillati > Actinomycetota > Actinomycetes > Micrococcales > Micrococcaceae > Rothia > Rothia sp. P4278. The sequence goes on along the minus strand of NZ_JBLXXU010000003.1, from coordinate 204,556 downwards.
GCCTCTGCTGGGAGCTAAATATTCGGGTGGTTCCAGTGAGTGATGACTGGAAGACCTCTACAGCACCATTTTCAGGGGTCCGCGCCTGGATAAGTTCAAGGTTGAGCTTATCCCCTGAGAGCTGCCCGGGGCGGATATCTTCAGTGTTCCACCCGGGCCAGAGGACACCTTTGACCTGGGTTTGGGGGGCTAGCCAGATAGTTTCGCCCGGTTTTCCAAGAAAGTCGAACCCCTCAGGGATGGGTAAGCGCGTCTCTTCTCTATCTTCAAGGTTAAAAACTGTCCTTGCAGGGTCGAGCCTACTTCTGGGGGCCTGGGGGAGGTCTGCGTAGGTAAACATATCAAGGCCGTCCTGGCCTAGAGCTAGGGCCAGGGCATCCGTATGTTCAGTGTGCAGGACGGTCTTCGATGCTTGGTTTATGTCTTGTCCCTGGATGGAAGATGAGCTGTTGATTTCTAGGGGGGAAGGTTGATCCTGGGCAAGTGCTGGGGCGAGAGGGCTCAGGCTGAGGGCAAGAGCCAGGGCGGTTACAGAGAGGGGGCTTTGAGGGCGGTACATGGGTGTGCTTTCTATTTGCCTAAGTATGGGACGGATGGGTTCTGAGGGGAAATCATTTGATTTTTATCAGAAGTCAGTTTATCTTTAATGATAATCATTCTCAAATAAGGGTGGGTTGTTGATACACCCTCCCGGCAAGCGACACAGAAAATACACCGTGATAGTCAAGAAACATACACCTCGCAAGAGCCTTTCTAAGGCCCGTCTTCTGACCCTGTCCTCACTCGTGCTGGCCTCTCTTGTGGCAGGCTCGCTCCCGGCTACAGCCGGGCCTGATGACGGAAAAATTATTACAAGTCGGGCACACATTGATGCCCCCAAGACAGCCTGGATAGATAACCATTTTGTGCTCCGTAATGAAGCCCCTGCTCAAGGGGATAAAGAGGGCCCCTATAGCGCTGATGAAAGCATCATCTGGTTAGGCAAGGGCTGGTCAGAAATGACAGGTAGGAGCCAGTACACCTTTACCGTCGATGAATCGGCAGAGCAGAGCTTTTTGGGTAAGCCAGGCGATACTCTCTACATGGCACCGGGCCTGCCGGAGGGGAACCATGACCCTGCTTGGGTTGGTTTTGGTGCAGAGACTGATATCCCCGTAGAGGACTTTAGAGATGGAACTTTCGCCCTGGATATCATGGATGTTAACGGCCCGGGCGAAATGGAACTCTTCCGCTACCACCATCAGTGGGATCCATCTGCTCTCAGGCGTATGATGAGCTCCAAAACTCCCGGCCTTAATTCGTCCTTGCTTCGCCCCGGTAGCCATACCCACAACGCAACCACCTTTACGACCGCTGGTCGCTATGAGGTGACTTACCGGACCGTTGCCCGTGGCCTTGAGGGCCAGCTAATTCAATCAGAACCCACCAAAATTATTTGGCAGGTCGGAGGCCGATCCCCCCAGCCGGGAGATGGCATCCCCCAGGGTCTCAGCACCCTCGAACGCTACCAGCAGGCTCCAGAAGGCAAGCTGGCAGATATGGACTACAGGCTCAGCATTCGCCCCTACAGGGAAGGCCAACGCTCCGGCGATCAGAACCTCACCCATATTGCTTTTGAGGCTGATAACAGCTCTCTTGAAGGGACTTTAACGCTTTTTAACAACGGATACTTTTTGACGGATTTGCCGGTTTCGCAGGGTAGGGCCAGCTGGGATGAGCTTCTGGGGAGCACACCTGGGCAGCTACAGGCTGTCTTTACCCCAAGTAGTGAGCATGATCAGGCAGCGCGCTGGATCTCTCAGCCTCTTGACTATGCCCCCGGTGTAGAAGCCTCCAGAGATTCCTCGGAAGGAGAAGGGAGCTGGCCGCAAGAGCACAGGGACCCAGATAACTTCACGATGACCGGTGAACTTTACCGACCCAGTAGCGGGGACTTTACCCTTACCCTTGAGCCTACAGAGCGGGAGGGGTACAGCAAGCTGATAGTGCAAGCGAAAGACCCCAACTTCCGAGGCTTCCTAGCTGGTGGTTTTAAGGAGGCTGACAGCCAATACTATGACTCCACTTTTGAGGGGCATTTTGTCAACGGTATCGCTGAATACGTTTACCAAGATAGCTGGTTCTATGATGGGGAAAGTGTTATTGCTCAGATTATCCCCCACCCCGATATGCAGGCTCAAGCAGCAAGTATTCAGGTAACAGACTCCTATGCCCAGGGGAAGAGCTATCAGGCTCAAGGAAGTATTACCCTGCTTGATGAGCCAGACCCGGTAGAACCTCAAGACCCGGCACCCCCGGCTGATCCTGCCCCGGCTGACCCTGCACCTGAGACCCCAGCATCAGCCCCACAATGTTCCATAGAACCCTACAAGGGAAGGTACATCCTGACAGAGGGCCATGTAGATATTAAGGCTCAGCTCGGAGAGCAGGGACTCAAGACATTCTTAAAAGATGAAACCCGACAGATCTCCCGTCAGGCAACTGAGCGATCACTTGATGAGGTCGTCTTTGCCGTAGGTAACCAGGCAAGAAATCTACGTCAAGGACCGCTCACAGCCCCGGAGCTAGATTTTCTGGGTAAAGCTGGAGACTCCTTCTATGGCCTACCCCAAAATCAAGAGCCGGGCATCATCTGGCCAGGGTGGAATACACAAGATATTGACTACTCACGTCTTGAAAGCCCGGTTGAGCTACACCTGAACCCGGTTCACAAACCGGACGGTAGCAACTTCGCTATCTATCAAGAGTCCCCCTTTACCGGGGTGAACCTACTTGCGGATTCCCGTAAAGGTGATTATCTCATCCCGGTAGACTTCCCCACCCACGTACACGCTCACTGGGTGTTCACGGCCCCCGGCATCTATGAATTTGAGGCCTACTACAGTGCCAGAACCCTTGACGGTGAGCAGAAAGCATCCCAACCCCAAAAGCTTGTATTCCTTGTAGGGGATCAGGCTATTGAGGACTGCCAGCAGGATGGAAAGCCGGGCGAAACTGGCACGGACCCGGCTCCTTCTGAGGGAGCTACCGCACCAGCCCCGTCTCCAGATCCCTCAGCTCCGTCTCCTGACCCCTCAGCTCCGTCTCCTGACCCCTCAGCCCCGTCTCCTGACCCCTCAGCCCCGTCTTCTGACCCCTCAGCCCAAACCCCAGAGCAGGGAAGCGAAACCAAAACCCTGCAAGGCCCCGCGGACAAGGGGGAAGGCCCCAGCGGTAAAACCCAAGGAGCTAGCGGACCCGAAAGTCCCAGCCCCAAGGAGGAAAGTCACCATAAATTCCACCAGCTAGAGACCAGTGGCACTACGGATCAGCAACCAACCAGCACGTCCCCCGCAGCCTCAAGCGAACCCGGGAAGACACAGTTGCTGGCCCCTCATAAGGAGCAGGAACCGGCTCAGCAAGCTCAAGAAGGGGGAGCTCAGCTTCCACCATCCTTAGCATCCACAGGCGTATCAGCAGTGGGGCTCCTGGTGGGTCTTGCCGCCCTGGCCCTGCTCACAGGAGCAGTATGCCGAAGCTACCGCAAGGCTAAACCCTCAAGATAAAACCAGGGCATGTAGCCACCCCTGAGCAGGGGTGGCTACACGCTAAGAAACAGACCGCCCGGCAGCTCCGGGTCCACGCTTTCGCAGCTTTCTCCCACGCCAATAAGCAGTCATTCTGTAATCTATGTCTATAAACTGAGCACTCATGCCCTCCCTTACCGGGGCATGACAACCTCCAAGGAGAGACATGGCAGATGCACAAGCCCTGATCACTGACCAAGAGCAAGCCGCCAAGGGCCGCCGGACCGCCCTGCTCGGCTCACTCTTTCTCATGGCCACCAGCGCCATCGGCCCCGGCTTCATCACCCAAACCGGGCAATTCACCTACACAATGGGCGCGGCTTTTGCCTTTGCCATCCTGATCTCAGTTCTGATCGATGTCGCCGTTCAGCTCAACGTCTGGCGCGTCATCGGTGTCTCCGGACGCAAAGCCCAAGAACTGGCTAACTCCCTGATCCCCGGCCTGGGCATCTTCCTAGCTATCCTGGTAGCCCTGGGTGGCTTCGTCTTTAACGTGGGCAACGTAGCAGGTGGCGGCCTGGGCATGAACTCCATGCTCGGCATGGACGCCACCACCGGCGGCATCCTCACCGCCGTCCTCGCTATCGGTGTCTTCCTCTCCAAGCGGGCAGGTATGGCCCTGGACCGTATCGTGGTTATTCTGGGTGCCATCATGATCCTGGCAACCCTCTACGTTGCCGCTGTCTCCAACCCGCCCGTAGGGGACGCCCTCAAAAACACCGTACTGCCCGAACAGGTTGACTTCACCGTCATCACCACCCTGGTCGGCGGCACCGTAGGCGGCTACATCACCTACGCTGGTGCCCACCGTATGTTGGAGGCCGGAATCCACGGTGCAGAACACGTCAAAGACATCTCCCGCTCATCGGTCACCGGCATCATCATCACCGGTGTGATGCGCTTCCTGCTCTTCCTCGCCATCCTGGGTGTTGTCGCCACCGGCGTTGCCATGGACACCGAAAAATCTATTGCCGCCCAAGCCTTCGGCATTGCCGCCGGTCAAGTGGGTACCCGCATCTTCGGCCTAATTCTCTGGGGCGCTGCTATCTCATCGGTCATCGGTGCGGCCTTCACCTCCGTTTCCTTCGTGACCAGCTCTAAGACCTCCGTCACCGTAAAGAACGCGCTGACCATCGGTTTTATCGTTATTTCAACTGTCGTCTTTATCATTGCCGGTAAAGCACCCTCCACCCTGCTGATTGTGGCCGGTGCAGTCAACGGTCTGATTCTGCCCCTTGGTTTTGGTGTGATCCTCTTTGTGGCAACCTTCCGTGCCAAGACCCTGCTAGACGGCTACAAGTACCCCATCTGGCTGATTGTGATTGGCTGGGCCTCCTGGCTCCTGACCATCTACCTGGGCTTCAACTCACTCAGCGGTATCGCCAAGCTCTGGGCCGGCTAAAACCAACCCGCTCAAAAAGCACCGTGCCTGTCAGCGCTCAACTAGCCGACAGGCACGGTGCTTTTGTGTTAAAAAGGCTGATTGAGTTAAACCCTGTAGCACTGCTTTGGCACAAGCCCTTAGAGTACAGGCTCCTGCAAAAAACGGTCACGCGAAAGATCCAAATAGGCCCGCAAAGCCCGATGCGCCGCCTCCCGTTGCCCACCCTCAACCAGGGCAAGCAACTTGGCATTCTTCTCGATAAAAGGCGCATGAAAACCCATATCGTGTGACAACTCAAAGAAAATTAGCCGCATCTCCGCCAAAATACGGGACATAGCCCGATTCAGCCGCTGCGACCGGGCCGAAGCCACCAGAGCACGGTGGAAATCCTGGTTAGCGCTCGCCATTTGGGGCACCTGCCCCCGGGCCTGGGCGGTACGGGCCCGGTCAATAGCTGCACGGGCATCACTGTTCTCCCCAAGCGGGGCGAGGCCAATCGCGGCGGACTCAACAGCCCACCGCTCAATAAAGAGCTCCCGCACCTGCTCAGCATCCGGCTGAATCACGAAGACTCCCCGGTAGGGGATCCTCTGCACCAGGTTCTCAGCTTCAAGCTCAGTGAAAGCCTGGCGCAGGGTATTGCGGGAAACATCGAGCAGGGCGGCTAGCTGTTCTTCGACTAACTGGGTGCCGGGGGTCAGCGCAGCGGCATCCATAGCGGAACGCAAGGCAGAAGCCGCCCACTGGGGAGCCTGCATATCGGCGGGCCGATGGGTCGCTAGGGTGCTCAGCTCCGGGGTAAAGGCGGCATCAAGGGATTGGGAAGTCACAGCACTATCCTACGGGTGCCCCTAATCAAAACGGATGAGAGCAGAACCCGCGCTGACACGCTCACCAGGCTCAGCCAGTAGCTCAGCCACGGTTCCCGCAGACTCCGCCAGCACCGGAACCTCTGTTTTCATGGCCTCCAGCAGAGCTACCTGGGTGCCTGCCCCCACACGGTCTCCTAACTGCACGGTAAAGCGCAAAAGCGACCCGCTCATAGGTGCAAGAACCTGACCGGGCCCTTCTACCTCGGCTGTACCTGCCGGTGCCCCTGCGCTCCCCAGGGACGCAAAAACAGAATCGGGTAGGCCCACCCGGTGCGGAGTACCGTCGATCTCCAGGGTAAAACGGGTGACCCCGCTCCCCGGGAAGGTCCTAGCACCCACCGGCAGCAGGGGCTGGCGGTAGGCTACATCTGGCTCACCGCTACCCTCTGCCAGGAAGACGTCCTCAATCCAGGTGGTGTAGACCCCAAATTCGCCGCCCTCGGCGGTAAAAGCCGGCGCTTCTAAGACCTGCCGATCAAAGGGAAGCACGGTAGCCACCCCAGAAATCTCAAGCTGACGCAGGGCAAACCGCGCCCGCCGTAGCGCCTGCTCGCGGGTAGCACCAGAAACAATGAGCTTAGCCAGCATAGAATCAAAATCCCCGCTGACTACAGAACCCGGGCGCACACCGGCGTCCCAGCGGATACCGGGGCCAGAGGGCAAGCTGATGGACTCGATTCTGCCAGCGGCAGGTAGAAACCCCCGGGCCGGGTCCTCCGCGTTGATACGGAATTCAAAAGCATGCCCGTGTGCTACAGGGGTTTGGGTCATGGGCAGAGGCTCCCCGGCGGCCACCGACAGTTGGAGAGCCACCAGGTCTAGGCCGGTGACCTCCTCGGTCACGGGGTGCTCCACTTGAATACGGGTATTGACCTCAAGGAAGGAAATAGTGCCGTCCTGGGCCACCATAAACTCAGCTGTACCCACACCCACATAGCCCGCCGCCCGGAAGATATCGGCAGAAGCCCGCTCAATAGCGGCCCGCTGGTCATCGGTCAGGAAGGGGGCCGGGGCCTCCTCAATAAGTTTCTGGTTGCGCCGCTGTAGGGAACAATCGCGGGTGCCCACTACCAGGACGTTGCCCTGGAAGTCAGCAACCACCTGCGCCTCAAGGTGGCGGGGCCTCTCCAAAAAGCGCTCAATAAAGCACTCCCCATTGCCAAAAGCGGCCTGGGCTTCGCGTGTTGCAGAGGTGAAAGCCTCTTCAACCTCATCCAGGTGCCGCACGATACGCATACCGCGCCCGCCGCCACCGTGCGCCGCCTTAATGATGGAAGGCAGGCCGTTCTCCTGCGCAAAGGCACGGGCTTCTGCCGCGCTGGCTACTGGCCCGTCTGACCCCGGAGCCAAAGGCGCACCCACCGACAGCGCCAGCTCACGGGCCTTGACCTTATCGCCCAGAGCCTCAATAGTCTCGGGGGCCGGGCCAATCCAGGTGAGGCCAGCGTCAATGACCGCACGGGCAAAATCAGCGTTCTCAGCCAAGAAACCGTAGCCGGGGTGAACATCGGTGGCCCCAGAAATACGGGCAATCTGTAGAACCTTATGCATATCCAGATAGGTTTCAGCCGGTGTCGACCCCTCTAGGGCGTAGGCCTCATCAGCCAAAGCCGTGTGCAGAGCTTCGGCATCGGAATCTGCGTAGATAGCCACAGAAGCGATCCCCTGCTGCGCGCAGGTGCCAATGATACGGACGGCAATCTCGCCGCGGTTAGCAATCAAAACTTTACGCATTGTAGAACTCACTTCTGTGGGGTCAGATGGTCAAAGGGAACGAGGCAGAATTGGAGTTTAGTGCCGGGAGGGGCCTGGGCTATCAGGCGCAGGTCATCGGGATGAACCGTTGCAATCACCGGGTAGCCGCCAGTAACCGGGTGATCGGCCAGGAAGATAACAGGCTCCCCGCTGGGGGGAACCTGCATAGCTCCCGCCACCATGCCCTCACTCGGTAACTCCTTGTCGCTGAGACGGGCCAGGACCTCGGTGGGTTCTGGCCTTTCACCGCCACCCTCAGGCTCGGATAGCACCAGGCGGGCACCGATACGGTCGCTGGATTGCGAAATCTCCCAGATTGCCTCTGTGAAACGGGTCAGCGATTCCGGGGTGAACCAGTCCTGGCGGGGCCCCGGCACCGCACGAATCGTTAATATCTGCTCGCCGGGTAGAGGGAGCGGGGGAACGGGGTTGCCCACTAGTGCTGAACTTTCTGCTGCTAGGGCAAGTAGGTCACCGGGGGCTAGGGGCTCCGGGCCCAGGCCAGCCAGGGTATCGCGGGAAGAACTTGTCGCCTGCTGGGGCGCCGCAAACCCCCCACGCACAGCCAGGTAGGTGCGCAGGCCGCGTTCGGTAGCCCCTAGAGTCAGAGTTTGCCCCGGTTTGAGGGCAAAGGGGCGGTAGGAGGTGACAGCTAGCGGTTCCTCCTGGGCAGGGCTTTCTGCATCTACTGGGTTATCTTCGCTGATCCGCGCAGGAACCTGCGCTCCGGTAAGGGCAAGAACCACATCGCGGTGGGCCGTAAGGGCCAGCCCACCGGCAAGATTCTCCAGGACGGTTGCCTGCAACTGGTTACCTACCAGCCGGTTAGCTTCTGCAGCGGCGGCGCGGTCCACCGGCCCTGATGGGGAAACACCCCAGTGGCTCAGGCCGCTGCGGCCGGCATCCTGAAAAAGGGTAAGCATACCGGGGGAGCGCACCTTCAAGCCCGCAGCCAGCTCGCTAAGTGCAGGCTTACCCGGGTGCTCTTCTGCTGGGGACCTACCGGCTACCGTAATCAGTTCCCGGACCGCCTCAAACTGGACCTGCATACCCGGCTCCAAAAGCGCCGGAGGGTTCTGCGCTAAGTCCCATAGGGGCGCATTAGTGTGCCCGATTAACTGCCAGCCACCCGGCGAAGAGCGCGGGTAGATACCCGAAAAATCACCGGCCAACCCCACCGACCCCGCCGGGACGCAGGTGCGCGGTCTGGCACGGCGGGGAACATCCAGCACCTTATCGTTCCGGTGTAAGTAGAAGAAGCCGGGAGCAAAACCCGCGAAGGCCACCGACCAGCGGCCCGTGGTGTGGGCGTAGATAAGGGCCTGCTCGCTCATACCCAGGTGGGCGGCAAGATCGGCCAGGTCCTGGCCGTCATAGATCACGGGAATGGTGACCGTTCGACCGTGGGCGCGCACATGACCGATTACCGGCGGCAGGTCGGGAGCGGCCAGAAAGGCGGCGGTGTACTCGTAAGTGCTAAAGCGAACTAGGACGGTGCGGGCGGCCGGAATCAGCTCAGTTTGGCCTACGGCGGGGTACCTGCTGAGGTGCAGGTGCAGGTACAGGGCATTTTCGAGGGTGCGGCAGTCCACCAGGGCTGCGAGGGCGCCAAAGGGCTTGACCGTGTAGATGTCTGCGCCGTCGTGTGGGCGGTGAATCATGGGCACCCCTTTGCGTCCGTTCATCAAAACCGTAGATTGTTCAACAATTCTGGCAGGTGTGGCGGTGCCCACGCAAGGCCAGCTACCCCTGCGGTACCTAATAGGGAGTGAACGCGGCGCAAACCTTCCAAATGCCGTTCAAAGAACACGCAGATGAAGGTTTGCGCCGCACTTGAGGCTTAGACGAAGGCCTCGATACGGACCCCGGCCTCTTCCAGGGCGGCCCGTACCTGCTGGGCAATAGCCACAGCCCCAGGGGTGTCCCCGTGGACGCAGATGCTGGCGGCATCCAGGGTCACGCGTGAGCCGTCCACAGCGATCACCTCACCGTCAACGGCCATACGGACCACCCGCTCAGCAACCACCTCGGGGTCATGGATGACCGCACCCGGTTCCCTACGGGACACCAGGGTGCCCTCTGACGTGTAGCCCCGGTCGGCAAAAGCCTCATAGAAGACAGGTAGGCCCAAGGCGCGGGCGGCGCTCGCTACCGCAGAACCCGGCAGGCAGAGGATAGGCAGGTCTCCCAGCTCGTGCAGGGCAGTGGCAACCGCCTGCGCTTGTGCTGTGTGGTGAACGATGGCGTTATAGAGACCCCCGTGCGGCTTGCAGTAGCTCACCTGTGCGCCCTCCACCTGCGCGATAGCTTGGAGCGCCCCCACCTGGTAGATGACGGCATCGGTGAGTTCGGTGGCGGTCATATCCATAAACCGGCGGCCAAAGCCAGCCAGGTCGGGGTAGGAAACGTGAGCCCCAACGGTTACCCCCTTCTGGTGGGCGGCTCGGACGGTGGAGCGGGCTACGCTGGGGTCGCCCGCGTGGAAACCGCAGGCGATATTGGCAGAGGAGACGGTCTGCATCATTGCAGTGTCATCGCCCATGACCCAGGAGCCAAAAGACTCCCCGCAGTCAGAATTGAGGTCAATGGAAAGAGCAGTCATACTCCTAGCCTACCGGTCACACAAGCTACCTCTTTTATCACCGGGGCGTAGGGGCTAGAATTGCTCTGGTCTCTACCAAGGAGTGCACATGAAACAGACTGCCGACCCCCGCCGGGTCACCCTTTACACCTGGATCATCTCGGTCGGTGGTTTCCTCTTCGGATATGACACCGGCATTATCAACGGTGCCCTGCCCTTCCTCCAGCAGGATTTCACGCTGTCCCCGGCGGCTGAAGGGTTGGCTACCTCCGCCTTGACGCTGGGCGCGGCGTTTGGTGCGCTGACTGCGGGCCAGCTGATTGACCGGTTCGGCCGCCGCCGCATTTTGCTGGTGCTGGCGGTTGTTTTTGCGGCTGGTTCCTTGGGGCTGACATCTGCCCCCAACCTGGCGGTGTTCATCGCTTTCCGTGTATTGGTGGGCTTGGCTGTCGGTGCGGCCTCAGCGGTGGTTCCTATCTACCTGGCAGAGATTTCCCCCGTTAACCGGCGCGGGGCTATCGTTACCCGCAACCAGTTCATGATTGTTTTCGGCCAGCTTGCTGCCTACGTTATGAACGCCGTACTGGGTAATCTCTTTGCCCAGAACGTCATGATTTGGCGGGTCATGTTCGCTATCTCCGTGGTCCCTGCCCTAGTGCTTTTCCTGGGTATGCTCCTAGTTCCCGAGTCGCCCGGCTATAGGAAGTCTACGGCTACCGCCCGGGGAGTACTTGGCCAACTCTGGCAAGAACCGGCCCTGCGTACCACCCTGCTTCTGGCCTGCGCTATCGGTATCGTCCAGCAGGCAACCGGCGTGAACGCCCTGATGTACTACGGCACCCAGGTACTCCGCGAAGCCGGGTTCTCTACCGATGCCGCCCTGACCGCCAACATCTCTAACGGTGTTCTTTCTGTCATTGGTGCGGCGGTGGGGCTCTGGTTCGTGGGCCGCTTCCCCCGCCGCCTCGTCCTCACCCTGGGTCTGGCAGGCACCACGGTGTCTCTGATGCTGCTGGCCTTGACCTCTCAGTTCCTTGATGCCTCCGCCCGCCCCTGGGCTACCCTGCTGATCTCGATTATTTTCCTTGTTTTCCAGCAGGGGGCGGTGTCCCCTGTAACCTGGGTGCTCATGAGCGAACTCTTCCCGGGCCGAGTGCGCGGTGCCGGTATGGGTGTTGCCACCTTTGTCTCCTGGATGGCGAACTTCTGCGTCTCCCTCTTCTTCCCCCAGATGGTTGCTGCCCTGGGGCTGGGGGCAACTTTTGCGGTCTTTGCGGTCATCGGTGTGGGGCTGATTGCCTTTACCCGCCGCGCTGTGCCCGAAACCGCCGGAAGAACTATGGACTAGCGACCGCTCCAAAACCCACAGCCTACCTACAGGCATGGCAGGGTTAGGGCATAGACTGCTGGGCCGTACTGGTACTAAGAGTTGTCGGGCGGAGATAAGCGAAGAACTCCAGATGTGTGTACCTATTGCCTTAGAAAAATGTGTTTCATTCTGCAAAGGGCGCTAGCCGTGAGGGGGCAAGGAGCGCGTGTTGAGGGCGGGCCGGAAAGAGCCCGCCCTTTTCTATGCCCTCAGCCGGAGCTCGGTGGGCGTCTCACGTCATAAATCATTCTGCGGGATGATTTATGGGTTTCTGAGTATCCACTCGGTGTTTTCTGGGGAGGTGGAATCTACACTAAAAGATAGATACACCACATTTACCCCCGCTCAGAAGGGTCAGACGATGGACACTCCTACCCTGCCAATGGATCAGCCTCCCGCCCCTCCGGTTCCCGCCCACCGGCCACGCAAGAAAAAGAAGATGTCTACTCTCACCAAGGTCCTCATCGCTATCGCAGCCGGTGTCGTAGCCCTCATCCTGGTTGGGGTTCTCGTCTTCAGCAGTCTTTTCGGTGCTAGCTCGACAGCCTCCGGCGGAGCCATCCCCGCCACCGACTACATGATTCTGAGCAAAGAAGGGGTCAGCAACAAAGTTCGTGTGGAGGGCACAATCCAGCCCGGTGAAATCCGTAGCGTCACCACCCACCTGACCTCACCCATCAGCGCCGTCAACGTGGCTGTGGGCGACCGGGTTGAGATGGGCCAGACCCTAGCCACCATTGATACCTCGACTCTGCAAGGGGAACTAGACACCCAGCGCGTTCAGCTTGAAGGAGCAGTCACCACCGCCCAGACGGCGCTTAAGGCAGCACAAACCGCCTACGACCAGCACAACCAGGGCATCAACAACGGTACCAACCCCGAAATCCTTGCTGCACTCGCCGCCCAGCGCACTGCGGCTGAGCAGCTCACCCAGGCTAATAACAGCCTGGCGACTGCTCGGGCACTACGCGACCAAGCAGCCGCCGAAGGTGCTGACCTGACCGCTCTAAACGCCGATCTCGCAGCCGCCGAGTCAGCCCAGCGCTTGGCCGCTGGCGCAAAGTCCGACGCGGATTCCGGTGTTAGCACTGCCCGTAACGCCGCCTCAACCCAGCTTGCAACCCTCGAAGCGGAACTGGGTAACGCCCGGACCTCCCTAACCAGCGCCGAAAGGGCCCGCGACCAGGCACTTACCTCCCTGCAAGAGGACATTGATGGCGCAACCATCACCTCGCCCATTAACGGTGTAGTCATGACCGTTGCTAAGCCCGGTGCCCCCGCAACCGGCCCCGTAGTCACTATCGGCGACGATTCAAAACTGACCATTACCTCAAGTGTGCGCGAATCTGACCTCCCCAAGGTCAAAGAAGGCAACAAGGTCACCTTCACTGCAGGCTCAAGTGGCACCAAAGAATACACCGGAACTGTTACCTCGGTAGCCTCTATTGCGGACTCAGCCCAGCAGGCCGGTAGCGAAGCCGCAGGCACTGCCGTAAGCGGTGTGGGTACCGGCAGTAGCCCCACCTTCACCGTCACTATCGAGGTCACCGGCGACCGCGAGGGCCTCTACCTGGGCTCCAGCGTCAAGGCCAACATCATTACCGCCGAGGAAACTGATTCTCTGGCTGTACCCGTAGACGCCGTGTACACCAATGACCTGGGGGCCAAGAGTGTCGTGGTAGCTGTACCCCAGGACGGCGGGAACTACGTCCTTGAAGAACGCACTGTAGAAACCGGCCTTGCCAACGACATCGATATTGCTATCACCGGCGGTGAGCTGGCCGAAGGGGATATGGTTCTGACCTACGGTGAGAACTACCGCTACCGTGTGGGCGAGACAGTGACTTTGGACGCCGGCGTGAGCTACGGCTGGTAAAACCATGAGCCAGCAACTAGTACAGCCTCCAGAAACCCTGCTGGATATGCGGGGCATCGTCAAAACCTTTAACCTGGGCACCCCCAGCGAAATCACCGTTCTACCTGGCATTGACTTTCACGTCAATCGTGGGGAGTTCGTATCGGTTGTGGGGCAGTCCGGTTCCGGTAAAACCACCCTCATGAACATCATTGGTCTGCTGGACCGGGCCACCTACGGCTACTACACCTTTGATGGCGAGAACATCCCCAACCTGAGCGATGATGAACTGGCTTTCTACAGGAGCCAGAATATCGGGTTCATCTTCCAGAGCTTCAACCTGATTGGGCGCATCTCGGCGCTCAAGAACGTTGAGATGCCTATGATGTACGCGGGCATGAATGCTCGTGACCGCAGGGAACGAGCCGCCTACCTGCTGGAGCAGATGGGCATAGCTGACCGGATGGAGAACAGCCCAGCGGCCCTCTCCGGCGGCCAAAAACAGCGTGTAGCCATTGCCCGTGCCCTGGCCAATGACCCGCCCCTGCTCCTGGCCGATGAGCCTACCGGTGCTCTCGATAGCCAGACCGGGCGCATGGTCATGGACCTCTTTCATCAGCTCAACAAAGAGCAGGGTAAGACCATCGTTTTTATTACCCACAACCCCGAGCTGGCCGCAGAAACTGACCGCATTGTCACCATGGTTGATGGCCGTATCGTCGCCGGTAAAGAGGCCGCCGCCCCTTATATGAGCGCCAATGGACTTACAGACCCTACCGGTCTTCTATCGGCTCCGGTGGCTAGCGCAGCGGTAGTTCCGCCCGCACCGGGCGGCACTGAGCCCACCCCCGAGGAGGTCCAGCCGTGAACATCAAAGAGTCAATCAGCCTAGCGCTGGGTAGCCTGCGCAACAATAAAATGCGCTCTTTCTTGACCCTTTTGGGCATCATCATGGGTATCGCCTCAGTGATTGCGATTCTGACCCTGGGTCACTCCCTGCAAACCCAGGCTAACCAAGCTGTTGTGAGTTCGGGAGCCAATGACCTCAATATCCAGGTGAAAGAACGGCCCCGTGAGGACGAAGGCCAAACTTCTGCAAACATATCTAGCCCCTATGGAATGATGGGTAGCTCAGGCCAAATGCCCACCGGGGACTCCCTCATCAGCATTGATGACATTAACACCCTCAAAGAGGTTATGGGTGATAATATCGCCGGTATTCCCCTGGGGAACTCAGCCTCCTATGGTGCTGAGCTTACCTATGAGGGGCAGACCAACTCGGAGAGTCTCATAAATTTCGTCAATATGGACTACTTGGAGCTTAACCCCAAGAACCTGGTGGCCGGCCGGGCTATCACCCAAACCGATATTGATAACAAGCGACCGGTCATCATGATTTCTACCGACCAGCTGTCACTTCTGGGAGGCGACCCTGTTCAGGCGGTGGGGCAAGAAGTAGAGGTTAGCTCGGGTGGCTCAAGCACCGTCTATGCTGTTGTTGTAGGTGTTTACCAACCTGATAATACCGGCGGTCTTTTGGGCATGTCGGGGCCAGGCGCGGTCTTGATGCCTTACACCTTTGAGGGTCAGTTCAGCAGCATGAATGCAGATGGCTGGTCCTACCTGAGTGTACGCCCGGCGGAGGGTAAAGACCTGGCCCAGGTCAAGGCTCTGCTTCAGGCGCACCTCACCAATATGTATCGTTCCGATGAGCAGTTCATGGCTGAAATTATGGATTACTCAGCGGCCACACAGTCCTTCAACGATGTGCTGGCCGGTATTAGTGCGGCTATCTCGGCTATTGCCGGTATCTCACTGCTGGTCGGTGGTATCGGTGTCATGAACATTATGCTGGTGACCGTGACCGAACGTACCCGCGAAATTGGCATCCGTAAGGCCCTGGGCGCTACCCGGAGAGCTATCCGTCTGCAGTTCGTGGTGGAAGCCATGATTGTCTGCCTGGTCGGTGGCATCTTGGGCGTACTGGTCGGCGGAGGGCTCGGTATGCTGGGCTCAAATATGCTGGGGACCTTTGTGTTCCCGCCGCTGAGCGCTGTCACCCTGTCCCTGGGGTTCTCGCTAGCTATCGGCCTCTTCTTTGGCTACTACCCGGCCAATAAGGCGGCTAAGCTGGACCCCATTGACGCCTTGAGATACGAATAGATCCCTAGCCGCAGTGTAAGCACCCCCTGCTCTCTTCCGCATACTTGCCAAAGAGAACAGGGGGTGCTTTTGTGCGCTGAGAGTATCTGCCTTAGCGCAGGGTTTCACCGATCTTAAGGTGAACCACCGAGGGGCCGCGGGTTTCCAGGGCCTTCTGAACAGTCTCCGTAAGGGTGGCCATGGTGGCGGTGAAACCTGTGGCACCGAAGCCCTCAGCCAGCTTGACCCAATCAGGCTGAACCAGGTCTACCGCAACCGGCGCGATGCCACGGTCACGTTCGTTCTGGCGAATCTCACCGTAGCCACCGTTCTCTACACAAATGATGGGCAGATCCAACTGCTGCTCAACAGCGGTCATGAGCTCCTGGATAGCGAACATGAGCGCACCGTCACCGAGCAGACAGACCACCGGACGCTCGGGCGCTGCCACCTTAGCGCCAATGGCAGCAGGCAGGCCGTAGCCCAGGGTGGCGTAGGTTGCCATGTAGAGCAGGGAATTAGGCCGGGGTGCCCGGTAGAAGGTGGTGGTGCCCATGTAGGTTACCTGTGAGGAGTCACCGGCAATGATGGTGTCCTGGGGCAGAATCTCCATGATGCGCTCGTTAAGCTCTGCCAGCTCGGGGGCGATAGCGCGCCCCTCGTTATCCAGGGCATCGAAGATGCCCTGGAGATTGCGCTCTTGGCGGGAACCGGGGGTGACACCCTGCTCCGCCAGAGCTTCAAGGAGCTGGGGGATAACAGCCAGAGAGTTCCCGGGTAGCTCAAGGTCCGGGGTGATGTTGGTGAGCATCTGGTCGCGGGTAATATCAATGCGGATGACTGGGCCTGCGGGGTGGATATCGCCGTCCCAGAGCTCAGCTTCACCGATCTTAGAGCCAATAATAAGCATGGCATCGGCTTCCCGGCAGAAAGCGTGAGCGGCGCTCAGGCGCAGGTCAGCGCCCAAGGAAAGACGGTGCTTCTCGGGGATAGCGCCCTTACCATTGACGGAAGTAATAACCGGTGCTTCGAGAAGTTCAGCCAGGGTAAGCAGGTCATCAGCGGCAGAGATAGAACCGCCACCGGCCACAATCAGCGGCGCTTTAGCTTCTGCCAGAATACGGGCGGCTTCGCGCACATCATCGACCGGTGCAGGCTGAGGCTTGCCCAGGGGGCGGGCCTGCAGAATTGCGGGGTCAAGCTCAACTTCGCTTTCGAGGACATCCAGGGGCACCTCAATGTGAATGGGGCGCGGGCGGTTGTGGGTGAAGGAGCGGAAAGCGTTGTGGATAATATCTACTGCTTCCTCTGCCGAGTTTACGCGGCGGGAGAACTCCACAATGGAGTTGACGGCACCGGTAGGGTTTTTAGTCTCGTGCAAGGCGCCGATATCGCGGAACTCCTGGCCTACCGGGCGGCCGGGGGAGAGGATAATCATGGGGCGGGACTCTGCGTAGGCGGTTGCGGCTCCCGAGAGGGAGTTCAAGAGACCGGGGCCGGAGGTTGTAATGACAACGCCGGGCAGGTTGCGGGTCTGTGACCAGCCATCGGCACCGTAGGAGGCACCCTGCTCGTGGCGGGTGGTGACCGGGTGGATGCCGAGTTCTTCGAGATGGCGGTAGAACTCTAAGTTGTGGGTGCCGGGAATACCAAAGACGGTATCGACGCCGTAGTTACGCAGGGTTGCCAGGATGGCGTAGCCAGCGTTGCGGCGTGGCTCGGTTACTTCGGTGCTACGGTCAGGCAGGGAGGGGTGGGTCATGGGTACCTTTCAGCTTGAAATATTCTTTTAACGTCCGCTCTAGCATACGGGTTTTTAAGGTCTCGGGGCGGGAGGCTGACCTGTGAAATGTTATGCACAGCACAGTATTCTTATGAGGTTCTGTGGGGTGAGTCAGGCAGGTGGGCGGCAGAGAGGGATAAAATATTAAGTAGACTTATGAAAATGGTCAAACAGGTCCCCCTCCCCCAAGATAGCCAGGATGCCATGCCCCTCTCCACCCCACGTCGTCTCAGGATACTCACCCTTACCACCTGCACGCTCTTAGCCGCGGCCGCCTGCGGCGGTCCTGGGCAAGGAACAGAAAATCCCTCAACCCCTCAGGGCCCGGCGCCTTCCACCCAGAAAGCCCAGCAAACATCACCAAGACCGCAGGCCCAACCTCAGGAAGTCATAGGCGGTGGCCAAGAAATCTTTGCTCACCGCTATGTTGCCCTTTACGGCAACCCCAGCGGCCCCTCTCTGGGGGCATTGGGGGAGCAAAGCCCAGAAGAGTCGGTTACAAGAGTCAAAGATTTAGCTAGCCAATACCAGGGGTACAGCCAGGAGAAAGTTATCCCGGCCTTTGAGATCATTGCTACCGTCGCCAGCTCGGCACCGGGTGTGGACGGCGATTATTCAGACGAAGCCAGCCTGGAGAGCCTGCGCCCCCTCGTAGACCTGGCCGCCAAGGAGGGGATCTACGTCATTCTTGATTTCCAGCCCGGGTATAGCAGTTTTACAGAGCAGGTCAAAGACTATGAAGAACTGCTCAAAGAACCTCACGTGGGCATTGGTATAGATGCTGAATGGAGAATCTACCCCGGCCAGGTGCACCTGCAACAGATCGGGAGCGTAGATGCCAGCGAAATCAATGAGACCCTGGACTATCTAGCTGAGCTGACCCAGCAAAATCACCTGCCCCAAAAAATGGTGGTTCTGCACCAGTTCACCCTGTCCATGATCGCTCATAGATCCCAGCTTGAGAGCAAGCACCCTGAGCTGGCCCTGACCCTCCACGCCGATGGGCACGGTAGCCCCGAACTTAAAGAGGCAACCTATCAGCAGCTACTAGCCGGTCTGAACCCCGAGATTAAGCCCTCCTGGAAAAACTTCTATGACGAAGATACCCCCATGCTAAGCCCGGCAGAAACCTACGCCCTGGAACCTAAACCCTTTGTGGTGACCTACCAGTAAGAAAGCAAGAGCCCGGCCTATGCCTTCCCCAGGCCTAAGATGGCCATGTGAGAAGGTAAGCCGGGCTAGCTAGGGTGCGGGCAGTTCGCTCAGGACCTTAGGATTTCAGCCGCTCCTGCCAGGTCTTGATGACAGCAGGATCGGTGGGCTTGGTGGCCAGCGAGGCCACCACATAGACCACCAGGGATACCGCGATACCGTAGTAGATAGGTTCGTTAGCCAGTACCCCAAAGATCGGCATGCAACCTAGGGTCACCAGGGAGCCAACCGCCATGGACAGGGCTGCAGCTACCCCCGTACCCCGCTTCCAGAGCAGGCCACCCAGGATAGCTACCATGAGCCCTCCAACCAAGATGTCGTAGGCAATGGTCAGGGAGGTGACCGTATCGGTCAGGGCAATAGCAAGAGCGGTGGTGATGACACCCAGGATGAGCAGGTAGATACGGTCAGCCTTGAGGGCTGTATCGCTTTCGGGGTCCTCTTCCTGCATGGCAGGCTTACCGGTGAGGAAGGGGGTGACATCGACCCGAGCTACGGTAGCTGCTGCAATCAGAGCGCCGGATGCGGTGGACATCATGGCAGCAACACCTGCCGCCAGGACAATACCGCCGATACCTGCGGGCAGGAAGTTCTGGGCAACGGTGGCAAAAGCGTCGTCCTTGCTCTCAAGCCCAGGAGCCAGGGCGGCGGCAGCCATACCGATGACAGCGCCAGCAATACCGTAGAGGGCAATGTAGATACCGGCACCGGCCCCACCCCAGCGGGCTACCTGCGGTGAGCGAGCGGAAAAAACTCGCTGCCAGATGTCCTGGCCCACCAGGATGCCCAAAGTGTAAATCACGAACATAGTGATAATGGTGTCCATACCCATGGCCCCGGGGGCAAAGAAGCTGGAGTCCAGGCGTTCCGTCAGGCCCTGCCAGCCACCGGCCTTGTTCAGGGAGAAGGGGAGCATGAGCAAGAAAATACCCACGGTCATGATGGCGAACTGCATCATGTCGGTCAGGGTAATGGACCACATACCGCCTAAGAGGGAGTAGCCGATGACGACCAGGGAGCCCAATAGGATAGCGCTGGTACGGTCCATATCTAAGAGGACCCTGAAGACGGTGGCGTAGGCTGCAGTGGAGGTCACGGCAATCATGACGGTGTAGGCCAGCATGACGATGGAGGAAACCTGGGTAGCCCGCACACCGTAGCGCAGGGAGAGCATCTGGGAGACGGTGTAGATTTTCAGGCGGGCAATGATGGGTGCAAAGATGAGGGACAGTAAGAGTACACCGACCGCGATAGCCACAACCAGCCACATGCCTGAAATGCCGAACTTGTAGCCCAGGCCCACGCCGCCCACAGTGGATGCGCCGCCCAGGACAACGGCGCACATGGTGCCGGTGTAGAGTGCGGGGCCCAGCCTGCGGCCTGCTACTCGGAAGTCTTCGGCGTTCTTGGCTTTTCGTTTGCCGATGTAGCCAAAGAGGATGAGTGCTGCCAAATACAGCAGAATAATGGCCAGGTTCATGCGTGTTCCTTTGTGTTGAGGCCGTGTGTGCTTGACCAGTGGGTTCGTTGATGTGGCTAAGCCCTCACGGTGGTGAGTTGCAGGCCACAGTTTATTGTAGCCGTCTCTTGAAAAAACATGCACATTGACCCCGGCCCGTACTTTGGGGAGGGGCGGTATGGGATACCTTTTACCTACTTTGAATAGGCCTGGGGCGAAAGGGCTATTGGTAAGAGCGGGCGGACTCTTTTGCCCGCTGCAAGAGCCACAAAAATCAAGGGAAGAGTTGCTGCGTTAGACCCGATGTAGATGCCCCAGCGGGTGCGGGCAGGAAGCCCCGTCCCTGCCTTGGTGATCAAGCGACCCGCTATGCCCGCCATGAGGGGTGCGGTCATCAGCCCACCGTTATAGCGGCGCTGGATAAGGCCCCGGCAGATATGGCTCATCGCGTTACCCACCAGAGCAGATGGGGGGGGCTAGCACGAGAACCTGCTGAAGTTTACCGTGGGGAAGGCAGGCCCCTGCTACCAGTGCAAGAGCAGATGCTCCGGTGAGAAGGGCCGTAGCTAGGGCAAAATCCTGCTGGCTTGACCAGGGACCGCACTCTCTAATGCGGTGGGGGAGAGCTTCGATATCTCGGTAGAAGTGCGCTACTTCCTCGCAATTATGGGCGGCAAAGACCCCAAGCAGTGAAGCTGTAAGCGCTGTCTTGCGTGGTTACATGGTCATAACCTCTCGGGGGATCTGCTTGCGCTGAACTGCTTCCTGCGTAAGCGTCTTACCTAGCTTTCATTTTTGCAGACCTTCGGTGCAAAAAGATACGGCCCCCCTTGTGCCAGGGAGCAGTGCTTCAAAGCCGTCGTGTATTAGGTTTGCCCCCACCTGTATATGTATGAGCGCCGGTATAAATAATCAGGGCAAACAGCTCAAAAGGCCCCCGCAAACGGGTTATAGTTGAGTGAAATCTCGTGTCAGCGCTCACAGGAGCCTGCTTGACCCCCTCTTCCGTTGCCCCAAGGAGCCCTCACCATGGCAGAAGCCTTTTTCTCGTCCAAACCCAACCGCGTCATCGCCACCGGCGCTGACGGCGTAGAACGCCTTGGCCCCGTCAACGCCGCAGAAGTACCCCGCTGGGCCGGAACTGCCACCTTCGCCCGCCTACCCCGCCTGGACGAGGTAGAAAAAGCAGATATCGTAGTCGCCGGTATGCCCTGGGACTCCGGTGTCTCCTACCGGCCCGGCGCACGCTTTGGCTCCAACCACGTGCGCGAATCCTCCCGCCTGCTCCGCCCCTTCAACCCCGCCGCCAACATCTCCCCCTTCAAAGAAGCCCAGGTAGCAGATGCCGGGGACATCATCGGCAACCCTTTCAACATTGAAGAAGCCCTCGAAATGTTCGAGGCCGGTGCCCACGAACTCACCAAGGACGGCGCGCAGCTCGTGACCATCGGCGGTGACCACACCATCGCCCTGGCCAATCTGCGCAACCTGCACAAGAAACACGGCAAAATCGCCCTGCTCCACTTTGATGCCCACCTGGACACCTGGGACACCTACTTCGGGGCCGAATACACCCACGGCACCCCCTTCCGCCGCGCCTTTGAAGAAGAACTACTGGACACCGACGCTCTCTGCCACGTAGGTACTCGCGGCCCCCTCTACGGCACCGAAGACCTAGAAGACGACGCCCGCTTCGGCTTTGGCATCGTCACCAGCGCCGACGTCTACTACCTGGGCGTTGAGAGAGTCGTCCAACTGCTCCGTGAGCGCATTGGCGACCGACCCCTCTACGTCTCCATCGACATTGACGTGCTCGACCCTGCCCACGCCCCCGGCACCGGCACCCCCGAAGCGGGCGGCATCACCTCCCGCGAACTCCTGGAAATCCTGCGCGGTCTGCGCGGGCTCAACCTGGTCGGGTCTGAGGTTGTTGAAGTAGCCCCTCCCTACGACCACGCCGAACTGACCGGTATCGCCGCCGCCCACGTGGTCTACGAACTCATCAGCCTGCACGCAATCGGTGCCACCGACCAGCCCGCCTCACCGGCAGCTGGCCTTGCTGGCACTACCTACAACGGCTAGAAAGGCAGACCCGTGAGTAAAATAGCTAACCTGCTGGCAGAAGCGACCCCCGCTGAAGCCCGCATCATGCACCACTTTGCCGACCGTGCCGCCGGTTTCCGCCCCTCGGCAGTGCGCGATGTTTTTGAGGTCGCCATGCGCCCCGGCATCATCTCCCTGGCCGGTGGAAACCCCGACCTGGACCTGCTGCCGCTGGAACAGCTCGGTGCTATGAGCGCCCGCATCATTCAAGAAGAGGGCCTAGAAGTTCTGCAGTACGGCTCCGGCGCGGGCCTGGAAGAACTGGCTGAGCTGGTCTGTCAGTTCATGGAATCTGAAGGTGCCCGCCCATCCGTGGACGATATTCAGATGACCGCAGGCTCCCAGATGGGCCTGGACCTGGCCACCAAACTCTTAGTTAATCCCGGGGATGTCATTCTGGCAGAAGGCCCCACCTACACAGGTGCCCTGGGCGTTTTTGAGGGCTACCAGGCTGATGTGCGCCAGGTAGCACTCGACCAGGACGGCCTGGACCCCGCCGCTGTCGCCCAGGCCATTGCTGACATCCGCGCTGAGGGTAAAGAGGTCAAGTTCCTCTACACCATCCCCAACTTCCAGAACCCCACCGGCATCACCCTCTCGGATGAGCGCCGTCAAGAGCTGGTGCGTGTTTGCCGCGAAGCTGACGTACTGATTGTGGAAGATAACCCCTACGGCCAGCTCTCCTTTGACGGGGTGCGCCGCCGCTCTCTCTACTCCCTGGACCCCGAGAACGTGCTCTACCTGGGCTCCTTCTCTAAGGTCTTCTCGCCCGGTGTGCGCGTGGGCTGGATGGTCGCGCCCTTCCGCGTCCGCAAGTTCTTGCAGATTGCCGGTGAAGCCGTCACCATCTGCCCTTCGGTGCTCTCTCAGCGCCTGGTGCTGGGCTTTATGAGTGAGGGCCTGTGGGAGTCCCATACCCGCCGCACCGCCGCCCTCTACCAGGCCCGTTGCCAGGCTGTGTTGGATGCCTGCCAGAAGTACATGCCCGCAGGCACCACCTGGACAGTGCCTGAGGGTGGCTTCTTCACCTGGCTGACCCTGCCCCAAGGGTGCAAGTACGCCGATGCCACCGACGCCCTAGCCCCGGCCATTGAGGCCGGTGTGGTCTTTATCCCCGGCTCAGCCTTCTACGAGCCGGTAGAAATCGAGGGGAAACTGGTCAATCCCGGAGCTAACCAGCTCCGCATCGCCTTCTCCGCTATCGAGCCAGAGGCTCTGACCGAAGGCGTCAAGAGGCTGGCTGAGGTGCTTGCCGGGTAGTCCCCGCCGAGGGTAATAGGTGCGCGGCGTAGGGTGAGGCTTGCGCCCCGCACCTTTATATTCGTAGCAGATCGCAGGAGAAGAGGTGGAGCCTATGTTAGAGAAAGCCAGCAAAGCCGCTACCGAAATCTTCTCGCCCTTTGTGCTCTCCGGGCTGTTGCTGGCCATCATTGCGATCGCCACAGACCCCACCTGGGTCGTACCCGTGGCGCTCTCACTCCTCTTTATCGTGGCTATCCCCCTGGCCCTTTCCCTCTGGATGCACCGCACCGGCAGGGTAGGGGACCGCTTCATCCAAGACCGGGCACAGCGCACCCCCTTCTACGCGGGCACCCTGCTTTCTTTCGCCGCCGGGGCGCTGGCCCTGAACTTCGTGGATACCAGTAGCCAGGTGCCCCTGGCCCTCAACCTGTCGGTGGCTATGTTGCTGGTCGTTGCCCTGGTCAACCTCAAAATTAAGGCCAGTATGCACGCACTGGTGGCCGCCCTCTTCGCCCTGGTTTTCCCGCTCTACATACCCCTGCCCACCCTGGGTTACGCGGTGGGTGCAGGAGTGTGGGCTAGCACCGTCTACTCCCGCTACTACCTGCGCAAACACACCGTCCCTGAGCTGGCCCTGGGCACGCTCTTTGGGGTCGCGCTCGCGGCTGTCTTCCTGGGGCTGAGGTAGGACTTTATAGGGTTGCTACACGCTCGTGTGGCCGCTGTCTTTTCTGACCTGCTCCAGGGTCTGCACGAGGTCTAGGGCCTGCGCTTGATCCTTCATGACAACCTCATAGGCGCTACCGTCCTTCACGGTGAGACTCACGCGGAACTTTCCACCCATATTGACCCGGTATCCCTGCGCGGTCTTGACAACAGGCCAGTTAATAGCCCCGGAATTGAGCCCAGAATCTTCTTCCGTCTGGACGGCCACGATATCCGAGTAGGCTATGTCCCTGCGCCACAGGGGTGCCCTGATTTCCAGGGCGGAGCCGAGGTGCACCTGCACCTTAAAGAGGGAAAGGTAGGCGGCGTCCAGGAGTACTAGCACAAAGATAGAGGACAGCAGGGCGGGCAAAATGTTCCCCGTCCTGTCCGTCAGGGATCTGGGTACCGCTAGAGATACCGCAAGGATGATAGAAACAAACGCTAAGGAGGCTATAACCATGGTGCCTGGACGGGCAAGGTACTTTTTACCCATGTCACTCAACTTTCGGTAGCCCCGGGGGCGCTAGTGTCCTCATCAAGGTAGCGGTGAGCGATTGGTAGCCACAGGAGCGCCATGAGCGCCAGCACAAGCGCAAGCGCGGCAACAGTACCGCCCGGGCTGGCCCCGGCACCCCACCCAATCAGCGGGTTCACAGCTATACCCACCAGGCTACCAAGAGTGCTAGCAACATTGAGTACCGTGGCTCGACGGTGCGCCGGGATGACCTTATTAGCCACAGCCCGTGTGATGGGGCCTCGCGCGTGCATACCAAGAACCACCAGCACAAACCCCGCAATCACAGCAGCAGGGTGCGGGACAACCATCAAACCGAACCCTGCAACCCCGTAGCCCATAGCCAAGAGTAAACTGTTCCTGCGGCCCAAACGATCAACCACCGAACTGGCATAGTGGTTATAGAGAGCGGCCAGCAACTGTGCCGAACCGCCGATGATTCCCCAGGTGGCGACCGGTACCTGCGCAGCCTGGAACAGTGGCTGGTTGAGTGTAAAAACAGCGTTAAAAATGACGAAGGCCGCGCTGGAAGCAACCGCCGTATAGAGCAGAACAGGGTTGGTCAAAAGCAAGCCGGTACCACCTCTAAGGCTTGCCCAAGTGTTCTCAGGCTCCGGGCCATTAGCCTTTGTAGGTTGCTGGCCGGGCAGGAAAGCAACAGCCACAGCGGCACCAAGCGCAAAGACAGCACTGACGGTAGCCGGTAGCCAAAGGCTATGCGCCGCCATCAAACCGCC
Organism: Rothia sp. P4278; assembly: GCF_048512945.1. NCBI lineage: Bacteria > Bacillati > Actinomycetota > Actinomycetes > Micrococcales > Micrococcaceae > Rothia > Rothia sp. P4278. The sequence continues at coordinate 179,274 of NZ_JBLXXU010000003.1, read as the reverse complement.
GGCAACAGACCCAACCACCCCGGCCCCCAGTTCTAAGGAACTCAAATGACCCCATACACCTACCGAAATATCGTCGGCGGTCTCACCCAGCGAGTCATAAATATAGGCGTCCTGCACACCGGTGAGCATGGCAATGCCCAGCCCACTGAATACGAAGGATAAGGCAAAAGCGCCTAGGGAGTGCCCAGCGGCAAAAAGTATCTCGGCCACCGCGTTGAACACAAAACCGGTCAGGATGACCCAACGCCGATCTACCCGGTCTGCCACCAGGCCAGAAGGCACCTCGGCTACGAGAATACTGGCCAGTAGGATGCTTTCCAGCAGGAAAATATCCTCTAGGGACAGCCCCCTGGAGGTCAGGAACAGGGCGCTGACCGGGACGTAGAAGGAAAATCCCGCTGCGACAGTTGCTAGGGCAATAGGTAGCAGGGAACGGTCTTTCCACACGCGGGAGGCAGCGGTGGGAGCACCCATGAGGACCTCCATATCCGTGGGCAACGCAAACTTCAAAGAGCGGGGGAGCCCAGAGCTCCCGTAGCTTAACTGCTAGGTGTCCTGCCGGTTCCGGTAAGCAATGAAAGCTAGAGCAACAAGAGAGGCAAGGCAGGCAACATACAGGACAACAGACTTGTAGCTTTGGTCAACAAAAGCAAGAACGACAAAGATTATTGCCAGGAGGGCAACAAGAACCCAGGCAACAATACTATTGCTGATCTTGGCCCGATTCTTTTCATTCATACCTATTGCTCTTTTCGGGTGGTTTTGTGTTCCCAGATTTAGAAGATTGGACTAAGTGTCTGACTATTTTGATTCTAATCGTAGGCGGGGTCGTAAGACCCTTTACATGTGAACGGTTTTGCGCGTAGATTTAACGTGGGGGCGCGCTCGCCGTGCGCCCCCGCATGTTTCGGCACAAGGAGGTAGCCGTGGAGAAAGATACGAAAGAACCCCTGCGTAGCTGGGTGGCAGGTAACGGCCCGATTTACTTCGGCATGGCAGTCGGTGCTGTCCTGGGCCTGGTGGCCTATGTGAAGGGCTGGGTGTAAACGCCCTGCCAGAAATGTCTACGCCTGCCTCTTGGTTGCTCGCTCCCTCAGGTAAGGGCTAAGCATCAGTCCTAAACCGGTCGCAGATATCACCGAAACAGGGGTAAAAACAGCAACCGGGTCGTTGGCAAGGGCAGAAATAAGCAACCATTCGACTATCAGCAGTGCGATAACTGCAACCAGCACAAGAGCCGAAGAAGCGAATAATTGACCCTTATCCAGTTTCTGGTTCATGAGTCTGCCTTTCTAGGTGTGTAGATACCTTGTGGGTGAGCTATAGCTTCTAATCTCGACAAGGTTTTGAATTGACCACAGCAGCAACCAAGGTCGTGGCAAAAGCCAGGCCAAATGAGGCTACAGCGAGGAAAGAGCCAAGGCTCGGGTCGGCATCCGGCCGGTTCAGCAAGCTGAACCCTGCAGATATGCCAGCCAGTGAGAGAACCCAGGCAACTGCTAGAACACGCGATACTTTTGATCTCATACCTACAGTATGGCGTGACTTGGGTCTCGTTTGTGGCATGTTGATGCCGTGGCGAAGCTCTGATCTGCGGACCCGGTGCTTAGTGTGCGGCGCAAACCTTCATGTGCGTGTGCTTTGAACACGCTGGTGAAGGTTTTCACCGCATTCAGTTTGTGGTGGGTGGGGGGCAAGGCTAAGCCCGCAAGGAGACGTAGATGAGCTATGTGGGCATGGGTATGCCAGCGCAGGTGGCTCCGGCACTGAGCTGCCGCCCACCGTTCACCCGCGCTTTGCCCGCACGTGAGCGTCCCCACCGCCGCCCTGCCCCATAATGGTGCTATGCGTATCTTTGCCCACCGGGGAGCCTCCGGAACCCGCCCCGAAAACACCCTCACCGCTTTCACCGCCGCCGCTGACGCCGGTGCCACCTGGGTCGAAACCGATATAGACCTAGCCGCCTGCGGCACCCCCGTCCTCCTGCACGACACCGACCTAGACCGCACCAGCAACCTGACCGGCTCCCTCTACACCTACACCGCCGCCCAGCTTGCCACCGCAGACGCCGGCTCCTGGTTCTGCCCCGATTACGCCGGTGAGCCTGTACCCACCCTGGACCAGCTCGTCACCCTGGCTAACGAGCGCGGGCTGAGCCTCAACATCGAACTTAAATCCAACGAACAGGGGGCAGAACGCTCCCACCTGCTCATTGACCGGGTCATTGCTGAGCTAGCTCAGCTCAGCCCAGAGCGGCAGGTTATCGTGTCCTCCTTCAATCACCTGCTCTTAGCTGAGTTCAAACGCCGCGCCCCGCAGTACGCCGTGGGGGCACTCTTAACTGCTGAGACCTTCCAACCGGATTGGCTATCGGTCCTAGAGCTAATTGATGCTCAAGCCGCCCACCTGGAAGACCGGGGTCTGACCCGCGCAAGCGTGCGAGCCCTGCGCCAGGCCGGCTACGGGGTCAATGTGTGGACGGTCAATAGCGCCGCCCGCGCCAATGAGCTCAAAAACTGGGGTGCCACGGGCGTTTTCACCGACTACCCGGAGAGGCTTCTGCACCTGGAAAGCTAGGCCGGAACAGGCATGAGGTTAGCTTAGTCCCGACCCACCACGGGCTTAGAGTGCCTACTCTCACCGCGCCGTCCCTGCCCTGGGCGGTGCGGGCTTGCTAGGCTTGAATTCCATGGTGAACAAAATTGGTTTTGACCGTGAAAAATACATTGAGATGCAGTCCCGGCATATCCAGGAGCGCCGTGAGCACATCGGCGGCAAGCTCTACCTAGAAATGGGCGGCAAACTCTTTGACGATATGCACGCCTCCCGCGTCCTGCCGGGCTTCACCCCGGACAACAAAATTGCCATGCTGGAGCAGCTACGCGACGAGGTAGAAATCCTGATCTGCCTAAACGCCAAGGACCTGCAACGCAACAAGATTCGCGCCGACCTGGGCATTACCTACGAGGACGATGTTCTGCGCCTGGTCGATGTCTTCCGCGACCGCGGTTTTCTGGTTGAGCACGTTGTGCTGACCCAGATGGAGGACGATAACTCCCAGGCTCTTGCCTTCAAGCAGCGCCTAGAGCGACTGGGGTTGAGGGTGTCGCGCCACCGCGTCATTCCCGGTTACCCCACCAACACCGACCTGATTGTGTCCGAAGAGGGGCTGGGCCGTAACGAGTTCGCGGAAACCACCCGTGATCTGGTGGTTGTCACCGCACCCGGCCCTGGTTCTGGCAAGCTGGCTACCGCGCTCTCGCAGGTCTACCACGAGAACAGGCGTGGGGTTAAGGCGGGCTACGCCAAGTTTGAAACCTTCCCTATCTGGAACCTGCCCCTAGAACATCCGGTCAACCTGGCCTATGAGGCCGCCACTGTGGACCTTGATGACGCTAACGTCATTGACCACTTCCACCTGACCGCCTACGGCCAGTCCACGGTTAACTACAACCGTGACGTTGAGGCCTTCCCCCTGCTGAAGGTGCTCCTGGAAAAAATGACCGGCACCAGCCCCTACCAGTCACCCACCGACATGGGCGTGAATATGGCCGGTAACTGCATCACTGACGATGCCGCCTGCCGCTACGCTTCGGAGCAGGAGATTATCCGCCGCTACTTTAAGGCCCTGGTCGATGAGGCTCGCGGTGGCCTGGACTCCACCCAGTCGGATCGTGCCGCTGTGGTTATGGCTAAGGCCGGGCTTAAGCCCACCGATCGCCCGGTGGTAGAGCCTGCCCGTGCCCGCCAGGAGTCCACCGGCGCACCCGCCGCCGCCCTGGAACTGTCCGATGGCACCATCATCACCGGTAAGACCACCGATCTACTGGGCTGTTCGGCTGTTGCCCTGCTGAACGCTCTTAAGCACCTGGCCGGGCTGGACGATAACAAGCACCTGCTGTCCAACGAGGCTTTAGAACCCATCCAGCGTCTCAAGACCCTGCACCTGGGTAGCCAGAACCCGCGCCTGCATACCGATGAGGTGCTGATTGCTCTCTCAACGTCAGCGGCCCATGATGAGGATGCCCGCGCCGCCCTAGAGCAGCTTAAGAACCTGCGTGGGGTGGATGTTCATACCACCACGATTCTTGGGTCTGTGGATGAGGGTATTTTCCGTTCCTTGGGCATGCTGGTGACCAGCGACCCTAAGTTTCAGAAGAAGTCGCTCTACCAGAAGCGCTAGATTCTGAGCGCTCATAGAGTGAGCTGGCCCCGCCCCTTGTTCTGGCACCCGCACGGTGCAGAAGGCCGGGCGGGGCCTTTGCTGTATAACTAACCCCGGTAAGTGGCGTCGTCCACGGGTTCACCCCAGGTGACGAACTCACCGGCCTGGTTGAAGGGGGTCACCGCAATGTGGGTCATGGGCCCTTCTGCGGTGGCCCCGTGCCAGTGGTTAACACCGGGTTCAAAGAAGAAGGCCTCGCCCGGGGTGAGGGTGCGGGGTTCTTGGCCCTCAAGCTGGTAGATGCAGCTTCCGGAGGTCACCACAATGAGCTGGCCAACATCGTGGGTGTGCCAGTTAGTGCGTGCCTCAGCTTCAAAGGTGACGGCTAGTGACTGGAGCTGGCTACTGGGGGCCAGCGGGTGCATGTAGGCTTTGCCGGTAAAAGCGCCTTCGGGTGCGGGCTTGCCCAGGGGGAAGAGGGAATCAGTCATGGGATCTCCTTACAGTAGGTTTAGCTCCATTATCCCGCGCTGACTTAGCCTAGGCACTCTATTTCATGCTCTGCTCAGTGTGTTCTGCAGGCAGGTGCGGCAGGTTTTAGCCAACCAGCCTGGCCTGTGTAAATTCTGGGGAGGGGGAGCAGGTCACTGCATATTTGGTGGCGGCCAGTTCATCAATTTTTGCCACATAGTTCTGGGTTTCAAAGTAGGGGGGAATACCCTCGTATTCTTCTACCGCGCCGGGGCCAGCGTTATAGCCAGCTAAGACGAGATCTTGCAGAGGAGTCTGGTCCTTAGCGTAAGGAGCTAGCCGCTCTGAAAGATAGGCCAGGTAGCGGCCCTGCGCGGCAATAGAATCTTCGGGGCTATCAATATCGCCCTTGCCCCAGATGTCCCAGGTGTCCTGGGTGAACTGGGCCAGGCCGTGCGCACCCGCGTGGGAACGCGCGGTCAGCCGCCAACCAGATTCGGTTTCGAGCTGGGCCGCTAAAACACCCGGTCGCAAACCGGCTACCTGAGCGGCCCCTTCAATATCATCACGAAGCTCAGTGGGGGCGTAGGTCAAATCGGTGCGCCCGCAGTAGTCCTCGTAGGTAGCAGAAAGCCCCACGACACCGACACCCATCAGCACCGCTGATGAAAGAATGTGCCAGTGCGCAAGCAACCCCGCGCCGATGCGCAGGGCGATTTTGGGCTTGGTGCGTTCAGTAGTCATTAGTAACAGCCTACTTGAAAACCGACCCTGAGAGCGGGCCAAAAGCCCCCTGATACCCCCGAAGGTGACGTACCCAACCCCCACAAGATGCCCCCGGCTCTAGTAGAGCCGGGGGCATCAGGTTTCTTATCGAATGACTAGTCGGTGACCTTAATCTGACCGCGAGCGCCACGTTCGGCGGCCGCGAAGTCGTGGTTGACGAAGGTATAGGTGCCTGCCTCGGTGAAGGTCATCTCCACGAAGCCACCTTGGGCGGGGGCTAGGTCGAGGGCTTGGGAGGCCCCCTTGGTGGTGCCGAAAGCGTCCCTTCCGCCTTGGAGTAGGTAGCCGCCCTCCTTGTAGACGGTGTCGAATTGGCTACCGACTATGTGGAAGCTGAGGTCGCCTCCGGGGCCGGCGTTGAGTACCCAGATGCGCACGCGCTCACCGGTTTTTGCTGTCAGGGGGTCGCGTAGGTATTGGGTGGCGTGGCCGTTCCAGAGGGTGAGGGTGGGGGTGCCTGCCGCCAGGCCTTCGGGTGAGATGTTGGTCAGTATGCCTTCGGGGGTGTTACCGGCCTGGGTGAGCGCGACTTCGCTTTGGACGAGCAGGTATTCGCGGTCTACCGGGGGCAGGTCCGGTGGGTCGATGACTACCGCGCCGAACATGCCTGCGGCTAGGTGGGTGCTCATGGGCATGGTGGAGCAGTGGTAGAGCCAGATGCCTGAGGCGGCAGCCTCGAAGCGGTAGACCAGGGTTTCACCGGGGGCTATGGTGCGCATGGGTTGGTCGGGGGCTACGGTGCCGGCGTGGAAGTCGATGGAGTGCCCCATACTGCCCTTGTTGACCAGTGTAATTTCAAAAATATCGCCGACTTTGCCGTGCAGGGTGGGGCCCATGTAGGAGCCCTTGTAGGTCCAGGCGTTCAGGGTGGTGCCGGGGGCTATCTCGCGGGTGAGTTCTTGAACCTTGAAGGTTTGGCGGTGGACGGTGCGCCCGTCGATGTTTTCGCCCTCGGGGACGGGTGCTAGGGCGGCGTCCCGGCTCTGGTAGTTTGCTGAGATGTCGCCTTGCAGGTCAATGTCGGTGGGGGAGAGTACCTGGCCTGCGGCGGTGTGCCCGGCCTGCTGACCGCCGGTGCCCTGAGTGCTGGTAGCGCCGGTGGCAGTTACCTGAAAGGTCATGCCCATGGCCCGGTGGCCCATGACGGAGCACCAGCCTTCCAGATCCTGGGTGATGGTGCCGACCTCTACGGTCTTTGTTTCCCCGGGGTTGATGCGCCCGGTGGAGGTGCCGTTGGCAAAGGTCAGGTCGTGGGCGTTCTTGGTATCGGTGTTGTGGACTTCGATGACCAGCCGGTTGCCTGCGGGTACCTCGGCGGTGTTGGGGGTAAAGCGCATGTCGGCGGTTGCCTCAACGGTCAGGGTGGTGGTCTGGCCGGTAGCGGCGGAACCGGTCCCGCTTGCCGCCAGTCGTGCCCGTGCGGCGGGATCAGCTGCCACTCCCAGGCCTACAACCAGCACCACTGCCAGCGCACCGATGAGGGCATGGCGCAGGTGGGGTACCGGTTGGGGGTGCTGGGCTTCCGGGTCTGGGACGGGGGCTTCACCCCGGGCGCGGGCCTGAATCATGGCTTTGCGGATAGCTACTGACTGTTTGACCCCGCGTAGCATGAGCGGGATAAAAGCGAAGAGGGTGAAAGCTCCCAGCAGGGAGGCCGCTGTGCGTACCCATGAGCCGGTGATGTTCACGGGCAGAATAAAGACCAGAAGAGCCAGGTTAATCATGGTGACTCGGCCGGCTGAGAAGCGGTTGAACTCCCGATTAGAGGCACGCACAGCCTTAGGCCCACCGCCCATACGCGCGGGGAGCAGGTAGCTCATGGCGCCCAACAGCACCTGGGCTAAGAAGCCTGCCACAAAGACGGGGGTGATGGGGCGTAGGCTCAGGCTCTCTAGGCCCTGGGTGAGTACCAGGACGGCGGCCCACAGGACACCCACCAGCAGCCACACCATACCGGCAGCCACCGAGAAGGTGGGGTAGTCAGAGGGTTTCTTGGCGGCGGTGGTTCCTACCATGAGCACACCCACCAGAATCAGGGCGGCGGCGTACAGTATCAGGCCGGATGTAGCCAGGGGAGCATTCCCCATGAGGGCACCGGTGACGGTGAGCGTGAGCCCGGCGCACATGAGCACCAGCGCGCGGGAAGAACGTGCCACAGCATCGGGGAGCATGACGGTGCGGAGCATCGTGGGCCAGAGCGTCATGAGCGTGCCGACCACGGTGATGCCCACAAAGCCTAGGACGTTCACTGCCTCATGGGCTAAAAGTAGGCGGGAATGCCAGGTGGCACTGGTGCCGTCGTAGGCCAGGAGTGCACCGAAAGTAGCACCCAGGGGCAGGAGCCAGGAGGCGGCAATATAGTACCTAATGCTGGTACCGAAACGGGCAGGCAGGGCAGAACGCATTTGCTGAAGTAGGGCCAGCCCGTGCCAGGCCACCACAAGCCCCACCCCGGTCGAGCCAATCAGGGTCAGGGGGTAGAGGTTGAAGATGACCCCCACCATGAGCACAACTATCGAAGCGTTGAGCGTGTAGATGCGCACCAGCTGAACCGGGCGGGCGCTGTCGGGCAGCTTGTTTTTGAGCAGGGCCTCGGTAAAGTGCTGGGACCAGACCAGAATAGAGTTGGTTATCAGCCCCAGGGTCACCATGTGCACCATCAGCCAGAGCGACTCGGGAATCCACCGGTGGGTCATGAGTACCGCAAAAAGCGCAAACATCCAGAGGGAGACGGGTTTGGAGGCCTTGCGGTGCCATGTTGCTCGGCCGGTAGCTATATCGCGGGCCTGGCGCTCGCTGATAGGGGCGCCGGGCGCATCTACGGGGCGGGTCCCGATGCTGAGTTCCTGCCGGTAGCCACGGGTGGGTGCGGTGGGGGAGTTCCCTGACCCCTGCGGGCCTGGTGCCTGATGCGGCTTAGGTGCGTTCTCTGGTTGCTGGGGGGTGGGCTCCGCCATCATCACTCCAAAATATCGTATATCCTATGCGGATTATATCAACTGGAGGCGGTTCGTCGCCATAGGAAGCCTATGCCCTACGGCTGATGCGGGCTTTTAGTTATGAAATTTTATCTACTGGAATATCTTTATCAGTGAATCTTAAAATTTCTATATTTTTGAGGGTGTCCTCGCCATCTCTAGATTTTTTATCTTTGATTAAGATATCATCGCCATCTCGGGTAAGAACGTACTCAGTCGATTTACTAGATAGCTGAACTACATCATTGCCATCTTTGCCATCGATAATGTTATTACCTTTATTCCCCAATAAGATGTTGTCTAGGTTGTTGCCCTCAAGATTAGAATTTTTGGCACCTGTAAGTCTAGCATTTTGATTATATTGTGACTTGAAGGTGTAAGTTTCGTTCTGATCCAAGTAGAGTTTGAATGTTCCGTCAAAATCCGGTGAAATTCTTTCCATATAGGATAGCTCTGGGCCGACAAAATCAGTGATGACTTCGTACGCCGCCGGGTCCTTTTCTTGTACTTGAGATCTATTTTTAGGAATGTAAATTCCCCACATCCCCTTATCATTTTCGGTGTATGCTTCCCAGAGGCCATAATAGGAGTCGATCCCAGAAACTATATACTCGTTCTCCAAGCTACCCTCGGCCTCTAGCTCTTTGAGCCAGTCAAGAGAATTTAGCCCCCACAGGCCTTTCTGGCCCCAGTCTGCTTTATTCTGCGGGAGAGCTTTATCCATTCCCGATTTTATTTTTTGAGCTAGTTCAGATTCAGCGGCAGGCCTTGTAGTTGTGCCTATGCCTTCACCGTGGACTAAATGAAAGATTTCTTCGTAGGAGGCATCCCTGTGTGAATAGTCATTGTCCATGTACCATTTGCTGCCTGCAGTAGGCGTTTCCATCTGATAGAGGGGTTGTCCCAGTAGGGCATCTTCAGGTGTTTTTCCATCCCCATCAGATCCGTTTGGCATCACAAGAACCGCTCCGTTGTCGGCCATGGAATTAGCCACTGCAGTTTTATCGTATTTTGCTGTATTTGTAAGATAAAAACTCAGTATATTGTATGCTTTCAGAACTTGCTCATTTGTAACTTGGCTAGCAGCAACTATGGTAATGGGTTTACCGTTTGGAGCAATATATTTAATGTACTTATCATAATATTTATCGTAGTCACCGCCTAGGGTTGATACATCCTTCGATATACTACCTTCGTCAATATACATTACATATTTTTTATTCTCGAAAGATTGCTCTTTTCCAATTTTCTGATCGCTTGAAGGGCTTGCGTTGACATTGGTATTTTCCGCACCACAACCGGTAGCCATGACAGTTGAAGTTATGAGGAATAATGTTGTTAGCGTTTTTTTCAATTTAAAATCCTTAGTTTTATATTTAGGGTTCAAGGTGCTGTTTGGAGGTGGCTGGGATTTCTTAAAAATTTAATTTTATCTTTTTTAAATACTAGCTGAGGGAGTATATTTTAAACACCCATTTTATCATGGAAATTGGGCTCGCCCCACGCACGTTAGGATTTTTTGTACAAAAAGTCCATAAACTAGAGGCATGTATTTCGTTTTCCTTATCACTCTCGGGGCCGCTCTGCTCATTGCCCTAGGCTGTATCGGTATTGTTTACCCGGTTCTGCCCGGCTCCCTGGCCGTCCTGGCAGGAATCCTGCTCTGGAGCCTCACCCTGCGGAGCCCCGAAGGATGGTGGCTTCTAGGGCTGGGCGCACCCATCGTCCTTGCCGGTATGATGGCTCAAGCCCTCCTGACTGGGCGCACCCTCAAACGCAGGGCTATCCCCAACTCATCTATCCTCTGGGGAGTGGTCGGTGCCGTAACCGGCATGTTCCTTATCCCCGTGGTTGGCCTGTTCGTGGGGTTCGCACTTGCCCTCTTCCTGAGCGAAACCACCCGCAGCGGCGGTGACCTTACTACCTCGCTGGCAAGCACCTGGGCCGCCCTCAAATCTATGGGTCTAGGTATGCTCATCGAACTAGCCGCCGCCCTCACCGCTGGCAGTATATTCACTCTTACCGCCATCATCTACTTCGTCACTGCCTAAAGAACGGTAAAGTAATCTCTCGTGAAAACTCTGCCTGCCTCCCTGATCCTGGCCGCCACCGCAATCATCCAAGCTCTCGGTATCTTCCGGTACACCGATGACACCATGGCGCTTTCTGGCCAAATCTTCTTCCCCGTCCTTTTTGCGCTCATGTCTATCTACATCAGCTGGCGTAACCGTGAGGGCACCGGTAAGTTTTCACTGGCCCACATCATTATTCTTGCCCTGGCCGTTGTTGCCCTGGGCGCAACGGTTGCAGGCTGGAACGCCAGCCTCTACTACTTCTACCCCTCCTACTACGTCTTCTACGCGGCCCTGGGGCTCCTGGTGCTAGAACTAGCCCTGCGCATAGCGGCTCTACCCAAGAAGGAAACCAGCACGAAAGAAGGGGTGGACAAGCGCCTACCCGGTAGAGCCAAAGCCCGCAGGGGAACCAAGCTGGTCGCCGTCCGCAAAGACTCGGCCACCAGGGACCGGGGAACGGCTGCGGACCCCCAGGAGTAGCTAGTTGTGAATATTCTTCGCCTGAGCGCCACGCTACCGGCTCGCCACCGTATCTGGCCGATCCTGACCGCTATTTTCTGCCTAGCGGTCATGCAGTGGCACATTCGCCACTCCATCTTTCTCAACGGCCAGGACTTCGAGGTCTACCGCACCGGCGCAGGCGTGGTCTTTGGCGACCTTTACCCGGGTAAAACCCTCTATAACTACTACCTGCAAGAGGGCAAGCCTATTGCCCTGCCCTTTACCTACCCGCCCTTTGCGGTCATGGTCTTTGCCCCCTTTGCTTTCCTGCCCCTGGGCGTTGGCGCTGGAATGATGACGCTCCTGGCCATGAGTGCAGCCCTGTGGATTTCGGTTCTGGTGCTCAACTACGCCCGCTTACGCGGGGTAACCGTACCCGGTGAGGCCCTCCTCGGTAGCCGCTCACTGGTTCTTGTTCTGGCTACCTGTATCACCATGTTCAGCCCCTGGGACCGCAGCATCGGCCTAGCCCAGATTAACGCCCTGATTCTGCTCTTGGTCATGGCTGACCTGCTCCGCCCCGCCAGCCGTCTGCCACGCGGTGTCCTGATCGGTATTGCCGGCGGTATCAAACTCACCCCGCTGGCTTTTGGGCTGATTCTACTCATGCGCCGGGACATCAAGGGCCTGCTCACCCTGGGCGCTAGCTTCCTGGCTACGGTAGCCGCGGGCTTCGTCTTTATGCCCGCCGCCGCCCGCGAGTTCTGGTTCTACGCCATTTCTGACCCCTCCCGCGTGGGAAACATCAACTACGTGGACAACATCTCCACCCTGGGCTGGCTCCTGCACTTAGGTCTGACCGAAGGCCCCCTGCTGACCGCCCTGCGCGGCAGCATTATTGTGGCCCTACTGGCGGGGGTTGCCTACCTGATTCCGGTTCTTCACCGCCGGGGCATGGTGCTGTCACAGATAGCCCTCAACGGCTTCCTCATGCTGGCCATGTCACCGATTTCCTGGTCCCACCACAACATCTGGCTACCCCTGCTCATGGCGGGCCTGTGGCTGGACGCCTTCCCCGTCTTCTTCGCCCTAGCTACCAAACCGGTGCGCTGGCTGGCGGCAGGTCTAGCGGTACTGGGCTGTGCCGGTCTGATTTACGGGCCGATGCGCATCGGTATCCGCATGGACCCGGCCACCCACAACCTGGACGAGCTCAGCCACCTGGCGCTGAGCCTCTCCGCCCTGCCCATCATCTGCCTGAGCGCCCTGGTGCTCCTCTGGGCGCTGGTGGCCCTCCGCTACCGTCAACAGTTAGCGAGCACCCAAACCAAAATCTAGGGTCAAGCCCCTACGGGCCTCCCCAAAAATGTCTAGGGTAGATACTATGACTAGTTCGCAGATGCCTCCCCAATACGGACCCGACCAAGAAACCACACCCCCTGCTCAGACCCAGCAAGAAGTTCCTTGGCGTACCCCTGTCATTCCGCAGACCCCGAACACCCAGCCGCCACCCTACCTACCCCCGGTAGGCTGGCGGCCCGGCTACCGGCAAGAGCACCAAGAGCTGGGCTACCACCGCCTAGCCCTGACCGACCCCAAGAGCCGCTGGTGGAAACCCCTGGTTGAGGCAGTAATTGGTGCTCCCCTCTACCTTGTTCTGGCCCTTATCTTGAGCATAGCCCTGCTCATACCCAGCCTGATGAGCGCCCTCAAGGAGCAGGCCGCCTCCGGGCAGATGACCATCGATGCCACCGCCACAGCCAGCGACATGACCGCCCAGCTCCAAGCCCAGGCCCTTACAGACCCCCTTATCTTCACAGTGCTCTTCGGGTCGGTAGCGCTCATGTTCCCCTGCCTCTGGTTGGCCCGCCTCATCATGGGCCCCAAGCCCTGGGGTCTGATTCACTCCGTTGCGGGCCGTATGCGCTGGGGCTGGCTCATGGTATGCCTGGGCCTGTCCACACTCATCATGGTTCTGATCCCCCTGGCCCTTGAGGCAGCTACCGGTAGCACCTACCAACTCGCACCCCAAGCTCAGGGCACAACCCTCATAGTGCTCCTGATCTGTATTGGCCTCGTCGTTCCCTTTCAGGCCTATGCCGAAGAACTGGTCTTCCGGGGTTTTCTCATGCAAAGCATCGGCCGCTGGCTCAAACACCCGGCCTGGGCTATCGTCCTGCCCGCCCCACTCTTCATGCTGGGCCACATGTACGACCTCTGGGGTCAGCTGTCCGTCCTGACACTGGGGATCGCCGCAGGCTACATCACCTGGCGCACCGGCGGGCTTGAAGCCGCAATCGCCCTGCACACGGTCAATAACCTCGTCGCTATGACCTTCGGGGTCTTTGGCCTGGCTGACCCCTTCCTGCAAGAAGGCTCTAACCTAGCAGGCTTTACCTCATCACTGATCACCAACGGTATTTTCGTGCTTGTGGTTGTGCTCCTTGCCAAGAAGAAGAACCTAGCCCGCACCCGCCCCGCGCAGGTCTGGGTCAAAGAACAGCCAACACCCCGCCCCGCCCCCGTCCGGTAAAATGTGTCCCATGACTCTTCCGGCTGATACCCCGCTTGACCCCCGCACCAACATCGATGACCTGGCGGCCTTTATTACCGCCTCACCCACCTCCTTCCAGGCCGCCGCAGAAGCCGCCCGCCGCCTAGGCACCGCCGGCTTCACCCCGCTTGATGAAGAAGCAACCTGGGATAGCTCCGCAGCAACCGGCAAGCACTTTGTGGTGCGCGACGGAGCGATCATCGCCTGGGTTGGTACCCAGTCCCATACCGGCTACCGTGTGCTCGGTGCCCACACCGACTCACCGGGGTTCAAAGTCAAGCCTAAGTCATCCATCCGCACCCTGACCTGGAACCAGGTAGGAGTCGAAGTCTACGGCGGACCCCTACTCAACTCCTGGCTCGACAGAGAACTGCGCCTAGCCGGACGCCTGACCCTACTGGTCGACGGTCACCTAGAAAACCGGCTGGTCGCCACCGGACCCATCGCCCGCCTACCCCAGCTCGCCATCCACCTGGACCGAGAAGCCAACAACGGTTTTAAGCTGGATAAGCAGGGCAACCTCTACCCGCTCTGGGGCTTCGGGGACTCCACCGGAGACGTCCTGGCCTACCTAGCAGAACACGCCGATGGCGGGCCGGTAGACCCCACCACCATCGTGGGCTACGACCTCATGTTCGCCGATGCAACACCCCCCAGCGTTTTCGGCGAAAACCAGGAACTTTTTGCCTCGGGCCGTCTGGATAACCTCAGCTCCGTGCACGCCGGGCTGACCGCCCTCACCCGATACGCTGCCCACCAGCCGAACAACCCCCAGCACACCGTCATGCTGGCCGCCTTCGACCACGAAGAAATCGGCTCAGAAAGCCGCTCCGGTGCCGCCGGGCCCTTCCTCGAAGACGTACTGGTTCGACTCTCCCAGGCCAGGGGAGAAACTGTTGAGGACTACCGCCGAACCCTGGCCGCCTCCATCTGCCTCTCATCCGATGCGGGGCACCTGGTCCACCCCAACTACACCGGCCACCACGACCCCACCGTTCGCCCCCTGCCCGGTGGCGGGCCCCTGCTCAAAATCAACGCCAACCAGCGCTACGCCACCGATGCGGTGGGGGCCGGTATCTTCGCTCAGGCCTGTGCACTCGCTGGGGTTCCCTACCAGGAGTTCGTATCGAACAACAATGTTCCTTGCGGCTCTACCATTGGGCCTATCACCGCCACCCGCCTGGGTATGCGAACGGTCGATGTGGGTGTTGGGCTCTTGTCTATGCACTCGGCCCGGGAGCTGACCACCGTAGCTGATATGGCCTACCTGGCCCGCGCTATTGAGGGTTTCTACCGCCTGTAAAAGCACAGCTGAATGGGTAGAACTCTGTGCCCTTGGCTTCGCCAACACCCTTGACGCCAGCCCCGAGCCAGTTGGCTCAACCAAGGGCACAGAGCTTGAATACCAGGCCTATGCCAACACCCTTGACGTCAGCCCCGAGCCAGTTGGCTCAACCAAGGGCACAGAGCCCAAGACACCAACCTCTCCAAGACCCTTAACGCCAGCCCCGAGCCAGTTGGCTCAACCAAGGGCACAGCGCTCAAGGTTCCGCTCCGATAAGACTTTAAAAAGTCAGCCCCGCACCAAACCGGGCGGGGCTGACTTCAAGCAAAAGTGTTACCTGTACCAGGTATCAAAGACGGTGACGGGGGTGGTGCGTTTATGGCGTGAGCGCAAGAAACGGCCCTCAATATTTTCAGCAGCCACAGGGTCAATCTCTTTACCCTCAAGATAGTCATCAATCTGGTCGTAGCTGACACCCAACTCGTCCTCATCGGTACGGCCCGGCTTGCTATCGAGCAGGTCAGCGGTGGGCACCTTCTCCCAGAGCCTCTTTTCAGCCCCCAGAACCTTGAGCAGCTCACGGTTTTGGCGCTTGTTGAGGCCAAAGAGAGGCATTATGTCGGCCCCGCCGTCCCCGAACTTGGTAAAGAAGCCGGTCACAGCCTCCGCCCCGTGGTCGGTCCCCACCACGAGCAGGTTCCTCTCACCGGCTAGGGCGTACTGGGCGATCATACGGGCGCGCGCCTTGACGTTGCCCTTATTGAAGTCCGAAATCGGCTGGCCGGTGGCATCGGCAAATGCCGACTCGAAACCATCAACAGCCGCCGCAACGTTATAGGTCACGGTCTGCTGGGGCATGATAAAGCGCAGGGCGGCCTGGGCATCCTCCTCGTCGGCCTGCACCTTATAGGGTAGGCGTACGGCAATAAACTCGGCCTGGATATCCTCAAGTTCCAGCGCCTCCACCGCGAGCTGGCAGAGCCTGCCCGCCAGAGTGGAATCTAGTCCCCCGGAAATGCCCAGCACGAAGCCGCGGGTCCCGGTAATTTTGAGGTAGTCAACCAGGAACTGCACGCGTTTGCGGATTTCCTCGGTGGGATCGATAGTGGGTTTAACACCCAGTTCTTCAATAATGTGAGCCTGTAGTTCGCGCATGACTCCATGCTACTCGGGAGCCCTCTCCTTGCGCCTTATCTAGCCCCAGAGAATGAGAAAGAGGTCTTATATGCTCATCTGTGAGGATGATTTCAGAGCAGATGAGGCCCCTCAACGGTATAAACCTGTTGGGGTTGACTTAGAGTATTAGGTAGAAGTAAATAACCCCGCGAAAGGCTTCAGCGTGACTGAGCAGAACAATCCTCACCTGCCCCACCAGAACAGCAATTCATCAATCGGCCCTGAGGGTGAGGCTCCCCAGTCACCGAACCACCGGGCTGAGCCGGAACCAGTCGAGCAGGCCCCCAACGCGCCCCAGCAGGACACCCCGGTGTACGGTCAGCCCAGCCAGCAGACACAGGACTACACCGCTCAGCAACCCGCTTCTGCCCAAGCTGACCCCTACGCACCGCAATCACCCGGTTACGGCCAACAGCCTTCCGGCCAGCCTGGTGCCTACAGCGCACCTGGTTACGGTCAGTCCGGCCCCAGCCAGCCGGGCGTTGGTCAGCCAACCTTTGATGCCTACGGCAACCAGATTCCTTCTGATGCCAAATCTATGGCTTTGTTCGCCCACCTTTCAGGTCTGATTGGGCTGGTAGTTACGGTCTCATCCCTTAATTTTATTGGGCCTCTGATTTTCTGGTTCATTTACAAGGACAAGCCCGGCTACCAGTTCGTGCGTTACGCAGCGGCTGGGGCCTTTAACTTCTCCTTCACCATGTGGCTTATCAACGTGGCTGTCTGGATTCTTACCATTGCCACGCTTGGTATAGCAGCGGTATTTACCTGGATTATCCTGCTTGCTGTTTGGGTAGCCCTCATTGTTCTGCACATTATTGCCGCTGTTAAGGCAAATAACGGGCAGGTCTACGACTACCCCATGGCCATCAAGGTCCTGAGCTAGTAGGCCTTTAACGCTCAAAGGGACTGGAAGCGCCGGGCTAATGCGGTGCCTTCCAGTCCCTTTCCCTTATCAGGGGTAGGCCAGACTCATGCTCCTTGCTGACCTTCTCACCTGGTTCGCTATCGCTCACACGGCGATTCACGCCCGCTCCGAGCCAGCAACTTCGCTGTGAGCCTTCTGCTACCACGGATGAAAGGTAGGTATTAGCCGGTCAGCTCGTCCAGCAGGGCCAGGACACGCTGGTTGATGTCATCACGGATCAGCTTCATGCGCTCAGCTCCCTCAATCCCGCGCAGGGACGGTTCATCGGTTTCCCAACGCTCGGTCTTAGCTTCAATCTCGGGGCTGACCCCTTCAAGGTGGGCGGCGGTACCAACAATAATGATGCGGTCGGCCTCCTGTAGCTCCTGCTCGCTCGCGTACTTGGGGTAGCCGGTGCTCATATCGGCCCCTAGCTCAGCTAGTGACTCAGCAGACTCAGCGTTTACAGCACCACCAACCGCGGCCTGAGTTCCCGCTGAGGTGGCGACCACCTGCCCCTGGGCGTGCAGGTTCATCAGGGCCTGCGCCATCTGTGACTTTCCCTTGTTGGACTGGCAGACAAAAAGGACGCGGGGTGGGGTTGCCATAGCTCTCCTCAGCTTGAGTTTGGTGACTAAAGATAAGCCTAGCGCCCAGGGCGGCTGGCCAGCTGTACCCTGCAAAAATATGCACAAGTGAACCTGGCTGGGTCCGAAAGAAGAGGAAACTTCTCCAGGCAGGTTAGACCCTGCCTAGATACCGTGAATACCATTTAGCTGGTGTTGAAGATGTCGCCGCCTGCACTGACGACATGGAAGAAGCCCCTGCCCTCCAGACGCGCGGTGACTACCCTACTGGCCGAGCAGCTGGACTAGGGAATGTTTGGCCCTGTGATTGGCAAACTGTTGGATAATGCCGGCATGTACCATGCCTGGGCCGAGGGAACCGAGCCAGGCAAGTCGCACAACCACCTGTCCATTATTGGGTGCAAGTTCAACGACCGTATCCATAACGGGCAGATGGACACCTCTGAACTGCGCGGTATGGGGCTGGCCTTGAAGCACCCCGCCCCCGAGGACGAAGAAGAGAAGATTACAGTCTACTCGGTGGGAGGCATACCTATTAAGGATATTGCCTGGGGCACCGTGGTCTACCGCAAGGCGGTCAAGAAGGGGATCGGCACCGTGCTGAACCTGTGGGAAACACCTGCTATGAGCTAGTTCCCTCCGCGGTGAGCATCTATCTTCTCGCTGGGACGAGAGGGCAGGTGTATTTTTATGGGGCGTGAATCACACAGAATTTGGATAGTATAAAACTATGCTTTCACATGATGCGGGACACTGGAGTGGGTACAATCAAGCCCAGGTGGGCAGACCTGTGCGCTCTTTACTGACTGATGCCCTCTCACTCCTAGATGTTTGCGGGGGCAAGGCTCTTGATGTGGGGGCTGGAGCTGGCATTGAAACAAAAGCACTGTTGGCTCAAGGGTTTGATGTTCTGTCAGTGGAGCCTACTCCTGACTCTGGGAAACTCATCGCACAAGAGATAGTTCGGTCGAACCCCGAGTGGTTGAGCCGCTGGGAACTTGCAACCTTGCCTATGCAAGATGTGGGTTTAGAATCATCGTATTTTTGCTGTATTTATGCAGGCTTTTCCCTGCCGTACTGCCCACCGGAGGTTTTTGGTGATGTGTGGAGTCGGCTCCTGAACAGTCTTGCCCCTGGCGGGCTGATTGCTGTGGACCTCTTTGGCCCCGAGGATAGTTGGGCGCAGGAATCTGATATTTCTAGTGTTGAGCGTTCCTGGTTGGAGGAGAGCCTACGCGGCATGCAAGTGCATCGACTTGAGGAACAGGCCTACTGGGGTAAGACTTTTTCGGGGGAGAAGTTCTGGCACACCTTTGAGCTAATAGCCCAGAGACCGTACAAGCCCTTACCTACTGCTGCAGAAGTGAGATAAGGGCATATGTGGCAGTTGCCTTCACAGGCTACAGATGAGCACCAGAGACCTAATCCGCTCTAAGGAGCTCTTCAAAAGGGGTGACAGAGAGCCCAACTGACCCCTGTGGCCGAGTTACCTGAGCGGCTTGAGGCCCGGGTCTTTTCTGACCTGCGATACCAAAGAAGGACCCTGCATTGAGGGTTTCTTGGGTATTTGGAATATAGGCGAGGGTGGTGGTAGGAGAGGAGGCTATAAAGGGTGGGTTGTGGTGCTGGCCTACTGCGAAGACATCTAGCCCTACCTCTTCGGCTTTTTGAGCCATTTCGACGATATTGCGTTGGCGCCGGTACTCGCTGGGGGCCTTGCCGCTGTGGGGGTCTGGGGTGATGTCGCCTACTGTGAAGATGCCAAATTGCATGATGGATGCCTTTCTTTTTGAGTTTTATCTCTTGTATAGCCCCCACTCTAAACCAAAATACTTTCCTTGTAAAGTAATTTCTTGTTTTGGGTCGGATGCCTAGGGCAAGTACTTACCCAAAAAAAGAGCCCTGGCTCAATTGAGCCAGGGCCACAGACCGGGTGACATGACAGTAGAAGTAGAAAAGACCCCATAGGAGACAGGGGGTGAGAATAGACCGAGCTACAAGGTGCTAGATACAGCAGGTATAGTCCCTGCGCGGTTGGCTAGTTACCAACCGCCACCTGAGGTCAACCGCTATCGTTCTAGCACCAAGCATTCATGGCAGTAGCTCTACCAGATCTTAACCCGCTCTTCGGGGGCCAGGTAGAGGGCATCACCCGGCTGAACATCAAAGGCCGTATAGAACTCGTCAATATTGCGCACTACGCCGTTGACACGGAACTCCTCGGGGGAGTGCGGGTCAATAGCCAGGAACATCTCGGCGGTCTGGGGGCGGGTCTTCATACGCCAGCCCTGCGCCCAGGCCACAAAGACACGCTGGGTGGCGGTCAGGCCGTCAATCACCGGGGCAGTCTCCAGGGTCAGGCCCTGACGCTCAAGCGCAATTTTGTAGGCCTTCAAGGCAATAGAAAGACCACCCAGGTCACCAATATTTTCACCCAGGGTCAGCTCACCATTAACCGTGAACTTTTCGGGGTCAAGGCCGGTGGGGGTGTAGGCGTTGTACTGCTCCACCAGGGCCTTAGTATGCTCGGTGAACTCTGAACGGTCAGCGTCCGTCCACCAGTTATTGAGGGCACCGGTGCCGTCGTACTTAGAACCCTGATCATCAAAGCCGTGCCCAATCTCGTGCCCAATCACACCGCCGATTGCACCGTAATTAACGGCATCATCAGCCTCAGGATCAAAGTAGGGTGGCTGAAGAATGGCCGCAGGGAAGACGATCTCATTGGCCGGTGGCATGTAGTAGGCGTTGACGGTCTGCGGGGTCATCAGCCACTCGTTCTTATCGACCGGTTCGTTGATGCGACCCACCTGGAACTCGTGTTCAAAGACCGCCGACCGGCGCAGATTCTCAAAGAGATCATCGGTCAGTTCCAGCTCAGAGTAATCCCGCCAGGTGTCGGGGTAACCAATCTTTGTGACAAAGCTACCCAGCTTTTCCAGGGCGCGGGCGCGGGTCTCATCGGTCATCCAGTCCAGGGTGCCAATCGACTCGCGGTAGGCCGCCAGCAGGTCATTGACCAGTTCCAGCATCTTAGCCTTGTGGGCTGGCGGGAAGTGGATAGCAACGTATTCCTTACCCAGCTCCTCACCCAGGGAACCTTCTACCAGACCAACTCCGCGCTTCCAGCGCTCGCGCAGTTCTTGGGAACCCGAAAGGGTACGCCCGTAGAAGTCAAAGTTCTCAGCCACAATCGCTTCGGTCAGGTAGGGCGCACGGGAATGAGCCATATGCCAGATGTACCAGAGCTTCCAGATAAACAGCGGGGCAGTGGCCCACATCTGGGCGGCGGCCTCAAAGTAGGAGGGCTGGTTAACCACCACGGTACCCGCTTTCTCCAGAGAGATGCCCATGCCCTCAAGCCAGCTGCTAAAGGGGAAGCCTGGGAAACTGCCCTCTAGCTCCGATGCCTGAATTGGGTTATAGCGCAGATCGGCATTGCGGGACTTAACGTTATCCCAGTGGTGGGAGGCAATCTCGGTCTCATGGGCAAAGACAGCTTTAGCGGCATCGGCGGCTTCTAGCCCAAAGTTCTCGGCCAGGCCGGTCAGCTCAAACATGCGGGTGATGTGCTGAAGGTAGGCATCACGGATCTCGGCGTACTTTTCGTCGCGGTAGTAGGACTCATCAGGCAGGCCCAGACCGGTCTGGGACAGGTAGAGCACATATTTCTCGGGGTTCTTAGCGTCAATGCTGGTGTACCAGCCAAAGGGGCCGCCGTGGCCCTGAACATCGAGCGCTGCCATGACCCGCACCATGTCATCGGGGGTGGCGGCGGCCAAAACCTGCTCGACTTCGGCAAGTAGGGGAGTGAGGGCGTCCTGCTCAATTTTCTCGGTATTCATGAAAGATGAGTAGAGCGCACCGATACGGGAGCCGGGCTGTTCTGCGGCGAACTTTTCGACAATCTCACGCACATGCTTTTCGGCGGCATCGCGCAAGAAGTACATGCCACCGTCACGTGAACGGTCGGCGGGAATCTGGTGGGAGTCGTACCAGGTGCCGTTGACGTAACGGAAAAAGTCGTCGGCAGGGTTGGTGGCGGGGTCAAGGAAGCTGGTATCAATACCTGAATGTGTCATGCTTCTCAGTTTAGAGGTCTGCTGATATCTTCTTGACCTGATTTAGTGGGTTTGGCTCAGGGCGTGACCAGCCTATCAACAGAACTACCTACAATGCCCACTCTTATCGCCACAAATTGGAGTTTCCTCTAGTTATCAGCACTTTTCTGGAGAAAAATGATGTGTGAGCAAGCGAGCTTAGGACCCTTCAAAGGGTACCTGCGCCCCAGCCTCACCGCACCCATACACGTGTGACACACCACTATTTCTCTAGGGAGAAAATCATGACTCTTTCTACAAATCGCCGTACGGCTCTTAAAGGTCTGGCTATTGCAGCACCCCTGATGGCAGTAGCCCCAGCTGCATTTGCTGATAGCACCACCCCACCCGGTGGACAACCCCAGCCCACGCCCACTCCTCACCCCGGTCACCCCCACCCCACCCCTAACCCCGGTAACCCCAACCCCCCCAGCACCGGCGGTGGCGGCCAGGTACCCCTGCCCCCGGGCTGCCACGACGGTAACTGGATGAGCCAGATTCCCTGTGCACACTTCACAGACCAGAGCAACGGTGAAGGCTGGTGCTTTGGCAACACCACCACCCTGACCCTAGATGCTTCCGCAGGTAGCGCAGGCTACGACGTTCAGTGCTACCTGGTGCCCGTGTGTGGCGATGGCTCACGCGCCAACACCCACGGTAACGCCGCCGAACGTTTCCGCTGCATCAGCCGTGGCTACTACAGCAGCGGCAATTTTTTTGCCGGTAACTGGACTAGCCCCTGTGACGTCAGCGGGCTTACTATGCCTTACGCCTTCGACGGTTGTAGCTCCGGGCCCTGCACCATCACCCTACCCCAGGGGTCCATCATGGTTCAGTCCAACAACGTCTGCTTCAGCAACACCCACGGGGTCGGCAAACTACAGATTAAAACAGCTAACCGTTGGTTTAGCTCCTGCCAAAGCTGGATCAAGGCTATCTGGGTTATCAGGAACAAGGCTACCGGCCACTGGCACGTACTAGATACCGTTGGTATTGCCGGTAACACCTGGCGTAGCGGTTACGACGGCAAGTTCTAAGGTTTTTCTACCTAGATACCCGCAGAAGACGTTAGGGCTAGTGGCAAAAGCTACTAGCCCTAGCGTTTTTTCTTGTACCTACCTGACCTCAAGGTCAGCTGGCTGTGAGCAAGATTTTATAGCTAACTAGGTCATCCTTTAGGTAGGGTTAGTAGCCTATGCCTTCATCTCAGCCTGCCCAGAGCAACCCATCAGAACATCTAAGACCCCAGGCTAGTCCTCAGACTCAGTCGCTTGAACGTCATGAGTTCCTACTACTTGCCATCATGGTTCTATCCGCTTTTGTTCTGATTCTCAATGAAACCCTACTGGGGGTGGCTCTTCCCAACATCATGGAAGACCTCAACATCGCGGCAGCAACTGCCCAATGGACCTCCACCGGCTTTATGCTCACCATGGCTGTGGTGACCCCCGCATCGGGCTTCATTATTTCCCGCTACTCCATTCGAGCGGTCTTCCTGGGAGCTATGGCCCTCTTCTCGCTAGGTACTCTGGTATCGGCTACAGCCCCCGGCATTGCTCTACTCCTGGTAGGGCGAGTGCTTCAGGCGGGCGGAACCGGCATCGTGATTCCCTTGCTGATGACCACCATGATGCGTCTGGTTGCACCCAGTAAAATCGGCCAGGCTATGGGCATCATCGGTATGGTCATTTCAGCGGCCCCTGCTGCTGGCCCCACCGTCTCTGGCCTGATTCTGAATGTTGCGAGCTGGCGTTGGCTTTTCTGGCTCATTCTGCCTATCGGTTTGATTGCCCTTGCTGTGGGTTCCCGCCTGGCACCTGCCGGTAAGCCCCAGGGCAAAAGCCAACGTCTTGATCTGCTCTCCATCGTTCTATCTACCGCAGGCTTCGGCGGCCTGGTCTTGGGTCTCTCCTCGCTTGGCGGGGAATCAACCCACGGCGGTGCCCACCTGCCGGTTAGCCCCTGGCTGGTCATTGGTCTTGCCGCCGTCATTATCGCCGCTTTTGTGGTGCGCCAGATTAAGCTCCAAGAACGCGGCCCCTTCATGGACCTGCGTATCTTCAAGGCACGGCCTTTCACCCTCACCGTTATGATGAGTTCGGTGGGTATGGGTGTCATGCTGGGTACCGCTATCCTGATTCCGCTCTACACCGTGAACGTCCTGGGCCTGACCCCGCTGGAGACCGGTATGATGCTCCTTCCCGGTGGCCTGCTCATGGCCGTACTCAGTCCCTTTGTTGGCCGCCTGGCTGACCGTCTGGGCACTCGTACCCTGGTGATCCCCGGTGCGGTTCTCTTTATCGCATCTATCTGGCTGATGAGCACCTTTAGCCAGGACACCGCTGTCTGGTACGTGGTAGCAACCTACATGCTCATGAGCTTCTCGCTACCCCTCATTAACACACCCATGATGTCGGTGGGCCTGGGGTCGCTCAACGGCGAACTGCAGGCTTTTGGCTCATCGGCTATGACTACCTTCCAGCAGGTTTCGGGCGCTGCAGCTACCGCCAGCTTTGTGGCCCTGCTCGAGCTAGGAAAAGCTACCAGCAAAAAGACCGATCTGGCCGCCTACATGGACGGCGTGCACCTGGCCTTCTTCGCTGCCGCCTGCCTGTCACTGGTCTGCCTGGTCGTTGCTCTTCTGGTACCTGCGGGCAAGCAATCCACCGGAGCCGCACCCGCAGCCCGCTAAGGTAGAGGCTATGAGTATTGAATATCGCCAAGTGGGTAAGAGCGGGCTAACCGTATCAGCGGTCGGCCTGGGGTGTAACAACCTGGGACGCAGTAAAACCGCAACCGAAACACAGGCTGGCACTAACGCCGTCCTTGCCGCTGCTGTAGCCGAGGGCATCACCCTCTTCGATGTTGCCGATATCTACGGCGCCGAGCCCGGGGTTTCCGAGACCATGTTTGGCCGTGCCCTGCGTGAGACTGGGATAGACCGGGACGACATCGTGATTGTCAGCAAGTTCGGCATGGATATGGGCGGTGTGAATGGGCGTGACTACGGTGTGCGCGGGTCCCGCCGCTACATTATGCGCGCTGTTGAAGCGTCACTGACCCGCCTGGGCACAGACTATATTGACCTCTACTTCCATCACACCCCCGACCCCGCCACCCCGGTTGAGGAAACCCTCTCTGCTCTGGGCACCCTGATTGAGCAGGGCAAGGTGCGTTATATTGGCTCCTCTAATTACGCTGGCTGGCAACTAGCCCACGCTGAGCACCTAGGCCGCGCCTTGGGCCACCGTTATATAGCTGCTGAGAATCACTACAACCTACTGGACCGCAGGGCTGAACTGGAGGTTCTACCGGCAGCCCGCGAGTTCGGGCTGGGCCTGCTGCCCTACTTCCCCCTAGCTAACGGTCTCTTGACCGGTAAATACACCCGTACCCAAGCTCCTGCTGATGGCCGTTTGACTCGCATCAAGCCCGCCCTCTTAGAGGGCGCCAACTGGGGGCAGTTGGAGGCTTTCTCTGCTTTTGCCTTCGAGCGCGGTCTTACCGAGGTGCAGGTTGCCTTTAGCTGGCTGGCCCAGCAGAACCCGGTGGCGTCGGTAATCGCGGGAGCAACGAGCCAGGCACAGGTCAAAGCGAATGTGGCGGCCATCGTGACCCGTCTGAGTGACATCGACCTGGCGCAACTCGACGCGATCTTCCCGGCACCTCCCAAGGTCGCGCTGTTCTAATCACGTCACAAGAGGGGCTTCCCGGTTAGAGGTGGTCGATAGCGTACTGGGCCTGTTCGGGGGTGAACTGTTCACCGTGCTTGCTGGTGAGCTGGTCGTAGAGACTGTCGGTGCTCATGTCCATCAGGTCCATGTAGCTCCGGGCTGACTCTAGTGCTTCGGCATTCCAGTCAACCTTGACCTGATCCACCGCGTACTGGGCCTGTTCGGGGGTGAACTGCTCACCGTATTCATTGGTGAGCTGGTCGTAGAGCCCGGCATAGGAGAAGGACATGATGTCAATGTAGTTCTGTGCTGCTCCTAAGGCTTCGGCATTCCAGTCAACCTCCAGATTATCCAGAGCGTACTGGGCGGCCTCTGCCGAGTGCTTTCCGCCGTATTCACTGGTGAGCTGGTCGTAGAGCCCGGCGTAGGAGAAGTCCATAATTTTGACGTAATTGCGTGCTTCTGCCAGAGCATTCTCGTAGCCGTCAGGGACGCTGCCCTTTGACTGTGATTCTGCCTTTGAGGGGGTTGTGGTTGTGCTTGGCTGAGCCGAAGATGAGGCAAGGCTGGAATCGGCGGGTTGCATGAGCGCCGGTGCTGACAGCGAAGATGAAGCGACGGGGGATTCTGCCTCAGTTTCGCTTGCTGGCTGTCTAGCTGCTGGCTGATGCGAAGCGGAGAGGACCGCTGTAACCAATAGTACGATGCCACAAATGACGGTGCCCAGAAAGGAAAGAACAATCGCCAGAATTGAGGTAACTCTTTCCTTTGATTTTTGGAAGAGACCTGCGATTCCGGCACCAAAGCCGGCGGGTAGCAGGATCCAGCCCAGGACCGAGGTTGCCGGAAAAATGCCGAAGATGAGCCCCGACACGGAAAGTGTAAGGGCTATAAGTCCTATGCGGTTTTTAGGTTTATGAGTCTCCGTTTGTGGGGGTGCTAGTTGGGGGGAATCTGGGGCGCTATTGGGGGGAAAGCTGCTCATGCTACCCATTCTAATTTATTAAAAATTACTGGGCGGTATTGCTTGGAGATTTATGGTGTTTGTGGTGGAATGGTGATTAGTTTTATGTGACTTGTAAAATTTACAATTTTTAAATAAATATAGAATATTTTACTTGTAAAACATCTTTCTTGGAGAATTGCGATGTCCTATGATTTTTAGGCTTCGCATAATGGGTTCTGACCCACTGAGCACTGTATGAGTCCCTGTATATAGGGTGCCTACCGAGGGAGCCTTCTACTTTTGTTCTTGCCAGAAAACCGCGCCGCCCCTCTCAATACTGTGCCACCTTGGTATTCTTAAAAACGGTGTGCTCTGCGCCAAACCGCATACACAGCTAGCTCAGCGCCACCCCACCGCCGTGAAACCCGGCAGGTGACACCTATTCAGGAGTAAGACTTTTATGCCAGCAATCGTGATTGTAGGCGCCCAGTGGGGCGACGAAGGTAAGGGCAAAGCAACCGACCTGCTTGGCGGTCGCGTTGACTATGTCGTCAAGCCCAACGGTGGCAACAATGCCGGGCACACCGTCGTCGTCAACGGCCAGAAGTTTGAGCTCAAGCTCCTTCCCGCCGGTATCCTCTCAGAAAACGCTGTCCCGGTGATCGGTAACGGTGTTGTGGTGAACCCCGAGG
Organism: Rothia sp. P4278; assembly: GCF_048512945.1. Classification (NCBI taxonomy): domain Bacteria; kingdom Bacillati; phylum Actinomycetota; class Actinomycetes; order Micrococcales; family Micrococcaceae; genus Rothia; species Rothia sp. P4278. The sequence continues at coordinate 152,437 of NZ_JBLXXU010000003.1, read as the reverse complement.
CCCTTTTTGAAGAAATTGACGGGCTTGAAGCGCGCGGGGCAGACACCTCCAAACTCAAGATTTCAGCCAACGCCCACCTGGTGGCTCCCTACCACCAGACCATGGATAAGGTGACCGAACGGTTCCTGGGCAAGCGTGCTATCGGTACCACCGGTCGCGGTATTGGCCCCACCTACATGGATAAGGTGGGCCGCCTGGGTATCCGTGTGCAGGATATTCTCGATGAATCTATCCTGCGTCAGAAGGTTGAAGGGGCCCTGCGCCAGAAGAACGAACTGCTGGTCAAGGTCTACAACCGCCGCCACGTTGAGGTCGAAGAGATCGTTGACTACTTCATGAGCTTCGCCGATCGGCTAGCGCCTATGATTGTGGAATCAACCCAGCTCCTTAACAAGGCGCTGGATGAGGGTAAGACCCTGCTCATGGAGGGCGGCCAGGCCACTTTCTTGGACGTTGACCACGGCACCTACCCCTTCGTGACCTCATCGAACCCCACCGCAGGCGGCGCTTCGGTTGGTTCCGGTGTTGGCCCCACCCGCATTTCCCGCGTCATCGGTATTCAGAAGGCCTACACCACCCGCGTGGGTGCTGGACCCTTCCCCACAGAACTCTTTGACGAGATGGGCGAGTTCTTGCAGAAGACCGGTGGAGAGTTTGGGGTCAATACTGGCCGCCCCCGACGCTGTGGCTGGTATGACGCGGTGTTGGCCCGTCAGGCCGTACGCATTAACGGCTTTACCGACCTCTTCATCACCAAGCTGGATGTGCTCACCGGGTTGGAGAAAATTCCGGTCTGTGTGGCCTACGATGTGGACGGCGTTCGCTTTGATGAGATGCCTATGACTCAGTCGGACTTTCACCATGCAAAGCCTATTTATGAGTACTTTGACGGTTGGGCTGAGGACATTACTGAGGCTAAGACTCTTGAAGAGCTGCCCGTCAATGCCCGTAGGTACCTAGAGAAGCTCGAAGAGATCTCTGGCTGTCGTATCTCGGCTATTGGTGTTGGCCCGGGCCGCGAGCAGACTATTGTGGTCCGCGACCTGATTGAGGAAGACTAACTTGGACTAACCCGTATGGAAGGTGAGGCCCGCTCCTGGTAGGGGAGCGGGCCTCACCTTTTAAGAGATTTGTTGACTTTTTCAAAGGACAACACCTCAAAATTTTTTCTGACCGCGGTGGTTCAGTGACTGGCTAAAGTGGAATAATTCGGCGTAAGCCCGGTTGTGGTCGGCGATGGGACGGGTTATTGCTTAATTAATATCTGGCTTATCTTGCTTATTGGGTTTTGCTATCCGCTGGTGCAGGGCTGTATATGAGAGCTGGGATAAGATCGTAGACCTTGAAAAGTTACCCAAATTTTTTTTGGGGGGTTTGACTCTGTGGAGATATCAGTGTCTTGGTTAGTTCCGCAAACTTGGAGGTTGGCTGTAGATTAATACTTACTTTTTAAAATATTTTATTAATATGTATATATTTGCGATTAGTGTAAATAATATTAAAACCGCAAGAAAAATTCCCACAGGGGTTTTTAGGTAAAAATATGAAAATCCTAAAAGTGCTACCAGGTAAAAAAGGGATCCGAGTAGTAGAAGGATTCTAGAGTATTTTTTACGACTCGTATATTTTTCTTTTAGAGACATGTTAAGCCTGCCATTCCTAGTGCTCCTAAAAAGACTATGCCTGAGCCAATAGCTGTTAGAGTTGTTGCCCCAAAAGTCTTGGGTAAGGCAATAATGCTGCCCGCAAAAACAAGCCCAGATCCCACAAGACCTATAACGCTAAGTATACACATGCCCTATTATAGTCAGGCGGCGAACCATCATCCTTCACCAAACGAATATCAGAATCAATCAGATCAGAAATATATATAGGAACACTGGCCCTATCCGTATCGCGTAGAAAGAGAGGGTCACCAGTTGCAGGGGGTGTTCAACATAAGCAGTTTACCCTCATGATGAATCTTCTCAACATGAATGTCAATTATTTTTTGTGTTTCGAAATATCACAAAATGGTTTCGATATTTCTAATTATTTTTCTTTTTAAATGTAAATAAATTAGAAAGAATCCTAATTCCATAAACCAGAAAAATTAAATAGGAAATTGCAGTAAAAATAAATAGCATATAGAACACAAAAGATTTTTCGTTTTGAAAAAAGGGTATCAATGAAGTGGATAAAAATCCTATTATCCATGCAGATAGAAAAATTTTATAATCCCTCTTCATGGTTTTTTCATCAATTCACTAATAATCCATACGAGCCCCATGAGCCCAAATCCTAGTGATGACCCTATATACCACATTCTATCTATAAATGATCCGGCTTCTACGCCGGGCAGAAAAATACCTCCCCGCTTCCCACTTTCCCGATCTGGATATACTCTTATTCGATATATAGAAAGTATTGTCCCCACTATAAAAGCCAATGCTCCGACTATAATTACTAGATTATTCATTACTACATACCCCTACTTTGCAGGCCAAAATTTATCATACGTACGAGACCAGCTCGCCCCAATACCAAACGTTACTCCTCCATATAAGTCGTTATCTCCCGGTTAATAGATACGGTTTAGGATGTCCATGTATGTGTTTTGCGCTCATTTCTTTCTTCTTACTCATGCGGGTCAGATTCCCTGACGGTATCTTGCTTTCTTCGCGCAAAAGCTTTCAAAACTTGATACCAAAAGATGATAAGAAAAACAATTGAAATTGCGATACTAATGAAGAACCATACTCCTTTGTCATGTGTTACCGGCGGAAGGAATATGCCAAAAATAGCAAAGCCGATCCACGAAGTGATAAATACGGGGAGGTTAACATGCTCGAATATATTAAACATAAGTATTTCCTTTGTTGCTTTAGTGCAATCAATGTATAGAAAAAGGTGAAAATAAAACATTTTTTATAAAGGGATTTTCTTCATTGCTAAATGAATGCCTCCGATAAATACAGCTATAGGGGATACAGTATATAAAATTTTATCCGCAAGGGGCCCTGGTGGGATTCCTGGAATGAATATTCCTTTTTGGTTTCTTACCCGTGAGGGGTATTTCATTATTCGGTAGATACTAAAGGAAGCTCCTAGTAGGGCACCAAAAATTCAAAAAATACAATCAACACTATTGATCGGTATCATTTCACTCCCCAGTCCCATGAAAAACTTTGAGAACACCCTACTCCGACACCGAATAAAAACCCATTGGAGGTTGATCCAGGGCTTCCATCGATAGGTACCTGCATTCCGCTCTTCCAACCTCCTCCGTACGCGGCCTGGCAAAAACTATTATATGCTGTGCTGTACTCAGGAGTTGGGTCCCCGGAGGTTCTTCCAATAAATGTATCAGCGCTAAGCTCCCCACCAGCACCTAATTCAAAACCCAACGATACATCATCGTCGTTATCTGAACTAGTGATATTAAAAGAGAAACAAATAGCTCCACATAGGCCAAAACTAAATTGCCAGGCATCCCTACCTGCGCAGCCACCTGCTCTACCACCGCCCGACGTAAATTAATGAACCTGTTCACCGCCTTCACATCCGCAGGTGTCTTGTGGACTTTACTGTCTCTGACTAAAATGACTAGGCCTAGCTCGATATAACCCTTAGCAGCCAAGATAGATGAATCCGGCCCCCGGTCCAGCCCATGATGCTTAAAAGTGCGCGAATCATGCTTGGCCCTGGGTATAGGGTCAGTGATAGTCAAGAGTTCCCCCGGGGGCAAATGACATGATGGTTGAACCAGCCTGTTTGCCCTTACAGAAGAAGTTTTGTTTTACCTTGGGAGCACCAATTCCAAGGAGGAATCAGGGTTCTGCCAATCGCCAAAGGCCCCGTGTTTTGAGTGAGCTGGTTTAAGGGTGGATTGAGCGGGGAAAGAGATTTTGAGGCGCTTTCTTAATGCTGTTGATGGTCCGCGCGATGGTGGGGTGAGAGGTGTCGAAGAGTTCAGTAGGGAGCTCTTCAGTGAGATTGCGCCGGTGGTAGGTTAGCGGGGCTTTGAGGGCTTGGGCGAGGGTGAATGCTGGTGGTTGGCTGCTTGGTTTTGCCCAGATGCTGGGGGTGGTGGGGCTCTTGGTGGTGTGGTGAATTGTTGAGGTGTGAGTCCTCTTGCGCGCTGGTGGAGTAATGGTTCTTTCGGTGGGTTTGAGATTATTTGTGATGATTTATCCTCATTGATTGTCATTTGCTGGTGCCGTTATCTGGTTGGTGGGTATGGGGTGTGTTCCTACTTTTGAATAAGCCTCATGGCACCCCTCAGGCTGAGTTACCCGGCAAGTTCATGTCGGTGGGGCAGGCTCCTATAGCATGGTGAGCATGGCTCTTCTCCTCAGCAAAATTGTGCGCGCCAATGGCGACATCGAAGAATACGGCACCCTGAAAGACTTCGCGGAGCTTCAACCACAGGTGGGCGACCGTACATTTGTTGGCCTTCTTGAGGCCAGTCACCAGGATTTAGAGGTTCTGGCGGCTCTCTTTGACCTCCACCCGCTGGCTATTGAAGACTCGGAGCACGGCCACCAGCGCGCCAAAATAGAGCGCTACGGCGACACTTACTTCCTGGTTCTGCGGTCCATCGTCTACCTGGACGACACCGAGGAGCTTCGGCTGGGGGAGACCCACCTCTTCGTTGGTCCTCACTTTATGATTTGGTTGGTTAAAGACTCACTGCGGTCAGCCGAGAAAACCCGTGCTGCCATGAACCAGAACTTTAATGAGCTGGTAATGCAGACTTGCGCCACCAGTGCCCAGACCATGTTTTTCTTGCACGGAGTCCTGGATAGCCTGGTTGATAGCTACTACCCGGTCATAGACGGGCTAGAAAATGATGGGGACGAAATCGAAGACACCCTCTTCTCTTCCGGCGGGGAAGCCTCCGAAATCTCCCAGCGTATCTACGGCCTGCTCAACGAGGTAGCCGACTTCAAACGCGCGGTAAAACCCCTGGTGCCTATGCTGGACCTGCTCATGGGCCGCCTCCGCCTGATGGAAACAACCGGTCGCACCACCGGAACCGAAGAGGGCGTAGAGCTCATTCGCCTCTTCCGCGACGTCCACGACCACGTCCTACAGATTAACGAACGGGTCGATGACCTAAAAGCATCGCTTGAAAATGCTCTGGCTGTTAACTCCACCATTGTTGCCGAACGGCAGAACGATGACATGAAGCGTATCTCCGCCTGGGCGGCGATCCTGGTCGTCCCAACGGTCATTGGGTCTATCTATGGAATGAACTTTGATGAGATGCCAGAGTTACACTGGGCCTGGGGCTACCCTGCCTCTTTGGGGCTCATGGCCCTTGTCTCCCTGATCCTCTGGGTGGTCTTCCGCAAGAAGGGCTGGCTCTAGCCCTAGGCCTTTACCTAGGGGCTGTCCGTAGGGTCTGAGTGACTAGCACAATACACAGGAGCATGAGCACACCGCCGATCCCGGCGGTATAGAGAACACCCGCGTCAAAGGCCTGCTGGGCTGACTCTAGGAGCGCGCTACCGGCCTGCCCGCCAACCTGATCCGCCACGGCAACGGCACCGCCCAGGGTTTCGCGGGCCAGTGCGGCATCAGGCTCACTGACACCTGCGGGTATGACAAGGTGGGCGAGATAGGCGGCATTGAGGATAGAACCCAGAACCGCGATACCGAGCACAGCCCCGCTTTCGTAGGCGGTTTCAGAGATAGCGGAGGCGGCCCCCGCTTTTTCAGGCGGGACTGCTGACATGATGATGTCGTTGGTCAGGGTCTCAGCGAAACCTATGCCGGTTCCTAACAGGGCGAAAGCGATCAGAATACTGGTGTCCGAGCCGGTGTGGGCGGTGAGCATGACCAGTGCGAAGGCTATCACCATGAGGCCCAGAGCCATGCAAATCATGATCCAGAGCCGTACGAACTTGACCAGGTAGACCACCACCAGGCCCGCGATAACGGAGAGCGCCAGACCGGGGAGCAGAACCAGGGATGCTTGGAGCGGGGAGAGCCCGCTCACCAGTTGCAGGTGCTGGGAAACGAAGTAGAGGAAGCCGACCAGGGAAAATACCGTCATAAGGTTAGTCAGTGCCGCCCCGGTAAACCGCTTGTTGGTGAAGAGCCTCACGTCCAGCATGGGATTCGTGCGGGTTAGCTGGCGGCGGGTAAAGATGAACCCGCAGAGCAGGGCCAGGATGAGCATACTGGCGGTGAGTAGGTCCAGGCCCTTGTGGGCAAAGTGCTTGATGGCGTAGACGGCCGGGGTCATGGTGGTCATAATGAGCACGATGCTGAGCGGGTCTATGGCACCGGGGTTGGGGTCCTTGGAATTGGGGATGAGCCAGGGCCCGAGGATGAGCAGGGGCAGCATAATGGGCAGGGCTATGAGGAAGATGGAACCCCACCAGTAGTGCTCAAGCAGGATTCCGCCGGTGATGGGTCCAAGGGCCGCACCGGAGGCGAAACCTGATGCCCAGATAGCTATGGCTGTGCGCCGTTCGGTGCTGTCGGTGAAAATGTTGCGGATGATGGAGAGAGTGGAGGGCATGAGGAGTGCCCCGAAAACAGCCATTCCTGCGCGGGCGGCGATCAGCCATTCTGCGCTAGGAGCAAAGGCTGCCGCGACAGATACCAAGGTGAAGCCAGTGCTGCCGATTAGGAGCATGGTGCGGCGCCCGTAGCGGTCGCTGAGACTTCCTGCTGGTATGAGTAGGCCGGAGAGCACCAGGGCGTAGATGTCGTTAATCCAGAGAAGCTGGGGGCCTGTGGGCGTTAGGTGGGCGGAGATTTCGGGTAAGGCAAAAGACAGCGCTGTGTTGTCGATGGAGACCAGGAGGACCGGGAGCATGAGTACAGCGAGTGCTACCCACCTGCGGGGGTAGGGGGGCGCTGAGGGTGAGGGGTCTGGTAGGGCGGCCATTTGGCCGGTGACGGGGTGCATGCCTGCTCTTTCGCGGTGGCGGGCTACCTGGGGTCGGTATCATCGGTAGCGTGTGGCTTCTGGCCTAGAGCAGAGCCACAGCGCCTATTTTACCGTGGAAGGTTTAGTCCACCAGTACCGCTACGGTTTCGTAGGGGCGCAGGGTCAGTCGGCCTTCTGCGGTGGTGAGGTCAGGGCAATTCTTGTAATTACAGACCAGCACCTTCCCCACCGCGAATTCTGCGGCTAGCTCCACAGCGGTATCTGCCCCGTAGAAGTTGCAGAGCACCAGTAGCTTCTGCCCCTGATATTCGCGGATAAACCCGTAGACGCTCTGGTGCTCGCGGGCAAAAGGCTCGTAGCTTCCCTCCGCAATCAGCGGCATCTGGTGGCGCAGCTCAACCAGGCGGCGGTAGAAAGGCAGAATCTTGCCCTCGGCCTCCTGCCGCTCCACACTCATGAGGGCCTGGGAGGTGGGGCGTAACCAAGGCTGGACTTCGCTAAATCCAGCAAACTCAGAAGCATCCCACTGCATAGGGGTGCGAGAATTATCCCGCGACTTAGAAGCCACAACACGGAAAGCCTGCTCGGAGCTCAGCCCCCTATCCACCAGCGTACGGTAGGCCTTGTGGGACTCAATATCTACATAGTCGTCCATAGATTCATAGGCAGGGTCGATCATGCCGATTTCCTCGCCCTGGTAGATGTAGGGGGTGCCCCGGCCCAGGTGGATAGCGGCGGCCAACATGGTCGCTGATTCTTCCCGGTACAGCCCTGGATCGCCAAAGCGGTTGATAGCGCGCGGCTGGTCATGGTTATTCCAGAAAAGGGCCTGCCAGCCCCCACCCGCTTGAATACCGACTGACCAGTCGGTCAGCACCCCCTTAAGGGCCATAAAATCGAAGGGTACATCTGACCACTTCTCACCCCGGTCATAGTCCACTTTCAGGTGGTGGAAGGAGAAAACCATGTCCAGCTCCCGGCTGTCGGGCCGGGTGTAGCGCACGCTGTTCTCGATGGTGGTGGAGGACATCTCGCCCACGGTAAGCAGCCCCGGGGTGCCCCCGAAGGTCTGCTGGTTGAGTTCCTTAACCCAGGTGTGTACCTGTTCTGTGTCGGTGTAGAGCAGTTTCTCATTCTCGCCGGGGGTGGCATTACGCAGTACCTCGCTCTTGCCGATGACATTGAGAACGTCAAAGCGGAAGCCCCGCACGCCCTTGCTCTTCCAGAAGTTCACAACCCGGTGCAGTTCAGCCCGAACCTGCGGGTTATGCCAGTTCAGGTCAGCCTGGGTGGTGTCGTAGAGGTGCAGGTAGTAGAGGTCGGTGCCCCCGAAAGGTGACCAGGCAGGCCCGCCGAACTTTGATTCCCAGGTGGTCGGCAGGCTCCCATCGGGCTGGGCCAGGCGCAGGTAGAAGTAGTCCCGGTACTTTTGTTCACCGGCCAGTGCCCGCTGGAACCATTCGTGCTCCGTAGAGACATGATTGAGCACCATATCGACCATGACCCCGATACCGTATTCACCGAGGGCAGCTACCAGTTCCTGAAAGTCCTCCATGGTGCCCATATCCGGGTCTATGCGGTAGTAATCGGCAATGTCGTAGCCGTTATCGTTCTGGGGTGACACATAAAAAGGGTTGAGCCAGACCATATCGACCCCCAGCGAGGCAATATAGGGAACCTTCTCAAGTACACCGCGCAGATCCCCCACACCGTTACCGCTCGAATCGCGGTAGGACTTGGGGTAGACCTGGTAGATAACCTGATCATGAAAGCTCATGGTGCGCTGCTCCGTTGTGTGGGTTCCGGTAGTCGTCTGGCTAGCTGGTTCTGTGCATAGATAGCAGAAAGGGGGCATGACAGCCTGCTGGCTGGCACACCCCACTCTACCTGTCTGACAGGTTGCCCTGTTTGGGTTATAAGAGATTTGGAACTTTATTCAGAAACTGGAATTCCCCGGCGCCGGTGGGCGAAGTCCAGGTAGCGGAACTTATCTGCCCGGTGACGAGAAATGGTGTACTGAAAGGCCGTGCCGTCGTCCAATGCCGTAATGGACGTTGTCACCGCAACGTATTCCCCAGCGTGCAGATTCAGGTACTTGGCATCGTTGGGTGTAGCCGGCTCAACCGTGATCTGCCTTGACGCTGAGGAGATGTTCAGCCCCAGCTCCTGCTCAAAATAAGTGTAGAGCGAGTCCCTGGCTACCTCCCCCGATATATTAGGAACAACAGCTTTGACAATATAGTCATGGTCAATAATCGCCGGTGCGCCATCCATGTGGCGTACACGCATCACATGGGTAACTGGCACCTGCTCAACAGTGCCTTCTGCCAGTGCCTGGAAGGGAACCGGAGGCAACACAGCATCTTCTAGCTTAATAAGCTCGGTGAGTGTGCTGCGGCTAGCTGACTCAGCAAATTCCTTATAGCTCAACAACGATGAAACGGGTATGGAGTACCGTTTGTGATCAACCACCAGCGAACCCTTCCCCATAATGCGCTGGATATATCCCCGGTCAACCAGAATAGCCAGGGCTTTGCGAACGGTCTCACGGGATACCTGATAGCGCTCAGTCAGCTTCATCTCACTGGGCAACAAATCCCCGACACCGTATTTACCCTCATCAATGTCACGAGCCAAATCGTGGTAGATACGTTCAAATTTTCCCATTGGGTTCCCCTAAATAACATGTGCGATAGCACTCTGTGCCAAATAAAGTGAGAGCTTTTACACGGCGGTCGTGTTTCCCTATAGTCTAGGGGGCTTATCCAGGGTTTTCGAGGGAACCACCCATAAATAAATGTCACACGTTTGATGGGAATCTGAACTGAAGGAGTAGAGAAAAGTATTCCTGGGTTTGACCTACTGGAACAGTGGTTTGAGCGAGCAACCCCAAGGGGTCTGTCTAGCGCGAAAGGCACCTGCCTGGCGCGGGGTGCGCTTCGAGCCTCTGGCCCGTGAAATGCAAGAGAACCAGCCAGATGATGCCTACCTCAAAGAAGCGGAGGGCTGGCAGAGCGATCCATGGAGTTAGCAGAAGTTCGAGGGGGAGAACTCCGGTGGGCGACGCCTGAATACTACCGTTGGCCGCGAGCAGGCGGGGCGTCGCCCTGTGCTTGCCGTGAGTAACTCTTCCTAGACAAGGCTTATTCAACAAAATCTGGGGAGAAAAACCTATCACTGTCTAAAACTCCACTATCTGAGAACACCCAGCGGTTGCATCTACCCTCACCAGCACCCGGCGTAAACTAGATACCCAAGACGACTACCACCAGTTATCAAGGGGAACACGATGCCAGAACTGCGCTCGCGCACATCCACCCACGGCAGGAACATGGCAGGAGCCCGCGCGCTCTGGCGGGCAACCGGCATGGGAGAAGACGACTTCGGCAAGCCCATTATTGCTATTGCCAACTCTTTCACCCAATTCGTTCCCGGCCACGTGCACCTGAAAAACATGGGTGAGCTGGTGGCCGGTGCTATCCGCCAAGCCGGCGGTGTAGCCAAAGAATTCAACACCATTGCGGTCGATGACGGTATCGCCATGGGCCATGACGGTATGCTCTACTCCCTGCCCTCCCGCGACCTGATTGCGGACTCGGTAGAGTACATGGTCAACGCCCACCGCGCCGATGCCCTGGTCTGTATCTCCAACTGCGACAAGATCACCCCCGGTATGCTGCTGGCCGCTATGCGCCTGAATATCCCCGTCATCTTTGTATCTGGCGGGCCCATGGAATCGGGTGCCGCCATTGACGGCGTAGTAGAGCACCGCCTGGACCTGGTAGACGCTATGGTCATGGCCGTTGACGACTCCGTGAGCGATGAGGCCCTAGCCCAGGTCGAACAGAACGCCTGCCCCACCTGCGGATCCTGCGCCGGTATGTTCACCGCCAACTCCATGAACTGCCTCAACGAAGCCATTGGCCTGGCCCTACCCGGTAACGGCACCACCCTTGCCACCCAGGTAGCCCGTAAGCAGCTCTTCCTAGAGGCCGGTGCCAAGATCGTTGAGTTGGCCAAGCGCTACTACGAGCAGGACGACGAGAGCGTCCTGCCCCGCAGCATTGCCAGCAAAGCCGCTTTCGAGAACGCTATGGCCCTGGATGTTGCAATGGGTGGCTCCACCAACACCGTCCTGCACATTCTGGCGATTGCCCACGAGGCCGGTGTGGACTTTACCCTGCGCGACATTGACGCGATTTCCCGCAAGGTGCCCTGCCTGGCTAAGGTTGCCCCCAACTCCACCCAGTACCACATTGAGCACGTCCACCGCGCCGGTGGCATCCCAGCCCTGCTGGGCGAACTTGACCGGGGTGGCCTGCTCAACCGCGACGTCCACTCGGTTCACTCCGATTCTTTAGAATCTTGGCTTTCTGACTGGGATATTCGTTCCGGCGCGGCCACCGAAACCGCTAAGGAACTCTTCCTGGCTGCACCCGGAGGTGTTCGCACCACCCAGGCTTTCTCCACCGCTAACAAGTTCGACTCGCACGAGACCGACCCCGAAAAGGGCTGTATCCGCTCGGTTGGGCACGCCTACACCAAGGACGGCGGCCTGGCGGTGCTCTACGGCAATATCGCTGAGGACGGCGCAATCATCAAGAGCGCCGGTATCGACGAGGAACTCTTCCACTTTGTGGGTAAGGCTTTTGTCGTGGAGTCTCAGGACGAGGCCGTGTACGAGATTCTCTCCAAGAACGTTAAGCCCGGGGATATCGTGGTCATCCAGTACGAGGGCCCCAAGGGCGGGCCGGGCATGCAGGAAATGCTCTACCCCACCTCCTACCTCAAGGGCCTGGGCCTAGGTAAGCAGTGCGCACTGATTACTGACGGTCGTTTCTCGGGCGGCACTTCGGGTATCTCCATCGGCCATATCTCACCCGAGGCCGCCGCTGGTGGCGCCGTGGGCCTGATTGAGCACGGCGACGAAATTGAGATTGACGTCCATAACCGGATTCTGCGCGTGAATGTACCCGATGAGGTCCTAGCCGCCCGCCGTGCCGCTAAGGGCCCTGCCCCCTGGAAGCCCACCAAGCCGCGTGAGCGCCAGGTGTCCAGTGCCCTGCGGGCCTACGCTTCGATGGTAACCAGCGCCGATAAGGGTGCTGTGCGCATCGTACCCGAGTAAGGGGTAGCTTCTGAGGTTTTCCGGTAAAGCCGGGGTGGCTTCAAGCCCCCCGGCTTTTTCGTCTTTTGAGTTACCGGTGAGTAGGAGTTTTACTGTTGAGAGAAGGGCTGCTCTGTCCAGTGGGTGGGGTGCCGGTAGCAATTAGTCAGTCTCCTGAGATAGCTTTAAGGGGTAAGCATAATACCGACAACCCCATAGGAGATGAATAATGTGGACATCACGCCCGCGCATATTAAGAAATGCCAGTTAACCTGGGAGCCGCCAGATTACACCAGCTCTTACCCGGCGGGCTTCACTGAACAGGGTGTAGCCGTCATCGCCGTGGTCATGGACCAGATACGGGTTGCCGGTGACTGCCATGTTGGGCTCACGGCTTTTGTGTTTATCTCTCGGGAGAACGGGGACCGCGAAGTTCTAGAGTGCGAACCTATCGCGGAATCTCTCACCCACTGTCTGATGGAACCCTGCGATACGGTACACACCGACATGCTGGGCCGCGCCATCCTGGCCGCTATGGATGTTATCCCCGAAGAATACAAACAGAACCTGATGACCGTAGCTGCAGATAAGCACTACCTTAAACTGCTCTTCCGTAAGTTCACTGCCTTCCGCGACTTCATGGAATACCGTTCCTTGGATAAGGTCATGAACCCCTATGAGTCTCACTCGCTGGGGGAAATTCACGTGAAACTTCTGGGCACCCCGGCGGCAGAACTTATGCCTCACTTCTTTGATGAGGCTTCCCGACTAGCCCACCGTGAACTTGAGCAGAACACCGCCCAGCTCCCCCTGGAAAAGCTGGCGGAGTACAGTGTCTTTACTGACTGCTCTTACCGCTCTACCAACAACAAGCGCTACCATAAGGGTGGGCGCATGGGTATTGGTGGGGTGAGTGAGGACGGCTTCTTCTTTCACTCCCACTACGATGCCACCAACATTATGACCGGGGAGCTCTCGGCCATGCTGGCGGCTTTCAATATCTTCTACCACGGCGGTCGGCAGCTGATTATTCACACTGACTCCCTGGGGGCGCTTACCTTTGTGTTGCGTCTGGCCCATAACCGCTGGGTCTATAAGACTTGGATAACCGAGGGTGTGCAGAACCAGCAGGTCTTGGACGAGATGGAGCGGCTCACTGCGGCTATCCGTGAGCGTCGGGTGCTGGTTAAGCATGTCCCTGGGCATTCAGGGCACGGGCTTCAGGAGTCATCCGACTCGGTTTCTAAGATGCACCGTCATTTCCCCGGGCAGATCGTGGAAAAGGGGTACGTTTCTGAGTTCAACCAGCGGTGCGAGTCGATTATTACCGCGCTCTCCGGGTGCGAAAAAGCGCTCCGGCTACCGTGTGCTGAGTGGATTCAGATTAAACCCTCGGTTGTTCACGCCCGTAACCGGCTCTGGAAGTAGGTAGGGATCCACAGCAAAGAGGCCACCTGTTTTACCTTCATTGGAGGGAGAAACAGGTGGCCTCTTGAGGCGCGGTAGGGGAGAGCCCTAGAGAGCTTTTGCCTTCTTATCTTTCTGGGCACGGAGGATGAGCCACACGAAAGTGCCTACCAGGGCAAGAGCGACTAGGGCGTACACTACCTTGGAGTACCGATCAATGAACCCTTCAACAACAGGCCAGTTTTCACCGAGTATCCAGCCGCAGTAGATGAGCAGGGCGTTCCAGATAGCTGAACCCAATAAGGTGTAGAGGCCAAAAGTTATGGGGTTCATGCGGTGAACACCGGCAGGAATGGAAATAAGGGAACGGATACCCGGGATAACACGCCCGATCAGGATAGAGGCTTTACCGTACTTGTCGAACCAGATAAGTGCACCATCGACGTCCTCCACTTTAACCAGCCACATCTTATCTGCGATACGGCGTAGGCGGTCAGCTCCGATTGCCGCCCCCAGATAGTAGAGGAAGTAGGCTCCTGCCAGCGAACCGATGGTAGCCCAGATAAAAGCTGCAAAGATATTCATGGACCCCTGGGATGCAGTGAAACCGGCCAGCGGCAGAATCACCTCAGAGGGAATGGGCGGGAAGACGTTTTCAAGGAAGACGGCCAGGCCAACACCGGGTGAGCCGATGGCTTCCATGATAGAGATAACCCAGTCGATGATGTTCTGGAGCACAGGGGCCCTTTCGTGGGGTGGCGGTGAGGGGCGTTTAAGCAATGTCCCCCAGTTTAGCTGAGGGTGTCTGACTTAGCATAGGCGCTAGGGCCTTAGGCCTCTTTCCCCCCAAGGAACTGTGATAGCGGAACCTACTTTTAGTTTCTTCTTACCGGGGCGGGTACTTCCGGTGGTGAGGGCGGTGTTGGTGCTGTGCCTAGCTACGGCAAAGACTTTTTGGGTGTCCCCGCTTAGGCGGGGGGGGGGGGGAGCCTATCCCTACGGCTGGTAAGGCGGGGGACACAGAAATACCCCGCCTACGCGGGGAAGAGAGACACCGATGATTCAAATACACAAGAACCCAGGAAATACCCCCGCCTACGCGGGGAAGAGTACCCAAGCGGCCCAAATACGCGCCGCGCCCGGGAAATACCCCCGCCTACGCGGGGAAGAGGTGACCGCCTGGGCGATGGCCTGCATACTCGCGGAAATACCCCCGCCTACGCGGGGAAGAGATCAAGGCTCCAGGAAAGCGGGGCGCTTTCATGGAAATACCCCCGCCTACGCGGGGAAGAGCTTCTAGCTGGGCACGCAAGGCGGCGCGCTCAGGAAATACCCCCGCCTACGCGGGGAAGAGTTGTGGGGCATGTATGTGCTCTTTAAATATAGGGAAATACCCCCGCCTACGCGGGGAAGAGAGGGCGGTTATATCGGTGGGTAGGGTGACCACGGAAATACCCCCGCCTACGCGGGGAAGAGCTTGGAATTTTGGCCTCAATCTTGTTTCCCCGGGAAATACCCCCGCCTACGCGGGGAAGAGCCGCTGGCTTGAGTGCATTGAGCCAGGCTGTGAGAAATACCCCCGCCTACGCGGGGAAGAGAGAAGCGTCGTCGGTGTCACGGCGGTCTTTCAGGAAATACCCCCGCCTACGCGGGGAAGAGTTGTTCCCAATATAAAGGCGGCGGCGCTGGTCGGAAATACCCCCGCCTACGCGGGGAAGAGTGTTCACCCAGGGAATCGGCCTACAGGGACTAAGAAATACCCCCGCCTACGCGGGGAAGAGAAACCACCTGCTTTCTTCCTGGCCTGCGCCTAGGAAATACCCCCGCCTACGCGGGGAAGAGGCCCTGCTGGCCCTGCTGGCCCTAAAGGCGACGGAAATACCCCCGCCTACGCGGGGAAGAGGCGTACCCACCGCAAGCTAGCGCAGCGCTAGTGGAAATACCCCCGCCTACGCGGGGAAGAGAGCGGCTTCGCTAGCCGGTGATATGGGTTTACGGAAATACCCCCGCCTACGCGGGGAAGAGGCCGAGAGCCTGGAGGCGGCCTATAAGGCTCAGGAAATACCCCCGCCTACGCGGGGAAGAGTCGTAGTAGTAGAAAGCCCGCCCAAGGGTTTTGGAAATACCCCCGCCTACGCGGGGAAGAGTCCGCCGCGTACTGGAATTGCAAGAAGTGGGCGGAAATACCCCCGCCTACGCGGGGAAGAGGGCCAGAGACAGAATCTTCCTTACGCTCAATAGGAAATACCCCCGCCTACGCGGGGAAGAGAGGCCTGGAATACGCTCTCACGCACTGCGCTGGGAAATACCCCCGCCTACGCGGGGAAGAGACTGATGACTACCAGAAGCAAACTGACCTTTGGGAAATACCCCCGCCTACGCGGGGAAGAGAATTCAAAGGCCCAATAAATAATTGATAGCCGGGAAATACCCCCGCCTACGCGGGGAAGAGTCCTCGTAGATAGTTATTTGCGCGCCGGGCTGGGAAATACCCCCGCCTACGCGGGGAAGAGTGGGCCAGCGCATCTTCATCCCCGGCCCGCTGGGAAATACCCCCGCCTACGCGGGGAAGAGACCAGGTACACGATTCAGAAAGCTGCGGGAAAGGAAATACCCCCGCCTACGCGGGGAAGAGTTCTGCGAGTTCCATTCTGCGGTTTCTTTCAGGGAAATACCCCCGCCTACGCGGGGAAGAGCTACTGGCACTACTGAAGACACCTTTGACCTAGGAAATACCCCCGCCTACGCGGGGAAGAGGCATATTTATGCAGTATGTTTGCCTGGTGCCCGGAAATACCCCCGCCTACGCGGGGAAGAGCCTACCCCGTTATTCCGATTGACTGGGAGGAAGGAAATACCCCCGCCTACGCGGGGAAGAGAGCTACTGATGGGGCCAGCGGGGCCACGGCCTGGAAATACCCCCGCCTACGCGGGGAAGAGATGACTGTGATGGTAATGAGCCAGGTTGGCATGGAAATACCCCCGCCTACGCGGGGAAGAGCTTCGTTTTGCAACACTTCAACAATAAAACACGGAAATACCCCCGCCTACGCGGGGAAGAGCGTCTTGAGCTGAAAATGTCCAACAATGCCATGGAAATACCCCCGCCTACGCGGGGAAGAGCGGATAGCGTCATCACCTATCGAAACGCCGCTGGAAATACCCCCGCCTACGCGGGGAAGAGACTATCTGACCTGTGATTTTATCAGCTGAGGCCTGATTTTTCGCTGTTTTTAGGTAGCTGTGTGTAGGTAAGTGTGAGCCCATCCAGCTCAATAACAGGTCTGCTTTGCACTCCCACAGATACAACAGTAAAACCTTGTTCAGTTTGTCTATCACTGGTAATCATAGTGAAGGACCCTTCTTTCGCGGCCAGAACGCATCTGCTCCAAAGATTTTCACGAACCCTCTTGGATACGTTACCAACATATAGCCCCGTTGCTGCTTCCGATAGAAATCTACTAATGTAACCTCGCAGATGCTCAGGAATAGCAGTTGCAGAGAGCACAACAAACATGATTACTGGTCACCCCCATACTGAACATGCCCCTCAACCTCATCGCCTCGGTCACTGACCAGACGGTCATCGTCCCTTTCCGGAAGGTAGGGGGTGAGCACCTCCATAAGGGTTTGTAACATCCCCTTAAGCACCTGCTGTTTGACCAGCTCTTTCCGCACCCCAGTGCGCACATCCTCAGCAAGGTTACTGCTACTGTGGCAGGCAAATGCTACAGGTATAGACAGCGACGGCTTATAGAGATCAGCAAGGTCAAAGAGAAGCGAACGTGCATCACCCCGATGAATAATTCCCAGTGCAGGGTTAACCCCAATCGACGCGCAGGCAGCAGCCGCGCACCCGTACAGAATCGAGTGAGCAATATTTAACGCCATATTGACGTTGTCATCGGCATCTACCTGCCTACGGAAACCTGAAATCCTGTACTTCTTTGCTGTATCTCGGTAGAGGTTGCGAATAGTTCTGCCCTCCAGCCCGCGCATGGCAGCAATAGTCCCACCAGGCATATGCTCAATCCCAAGTTGCTTCTTATAAAGCACCAGAGCCGTAGCACGCTGATCCTTCTCTTGCGCGACAAGGCGGGCTTGAGCAATAGCCCACCTGGCAGATGACGTCAAGGGGGTTGCATGCGAATAGGCGGGGACGCCACCGCCACCGGTAAACATGACGGTAGTCCCTGCACGGGTACAAGACGTTATAGCAGGCTGAGTAATGCTAGTGCCCGGGCCTAACATGAGAACCGAAAGCCCGCTCACCGGTAATTGAATTCGTTTACCGGCTACAGGGCCCTTTTCGGTATCGCCACCGTAGGCAATCACACCTGTCTTATCTTGCCTAATGACGCAGTATTCAAGGTAGAGGAAAGAGACTCGGTCCTCGAGCCTCACCTGGTGGTCCGTAGGGATAGTGGAGAAAGCGAGAGCTTCTTCTGAGTAGCTCATTGTTCACCCGCTCCCGTAAAACCAAGAATGCAGTCGTATACGCTACCTTCAGGGACTTGCATGTAGTAGTAGCGGCTGAGGAGAGTCTTAGAATCAGCGAGCGATGGCAGGCTGTTGAGGTATTCACGGTTGTCCTGAGATACAACAATAGGCAAGGACGCTCGTAACGCTTTCTGAATATCTGCTTGGTGATGCGAGGTAAGGGAAAGCAAATCTTCAAGGGTTCCTTCCCATGCGCCGGGTATCTGCTCTGGGTTGCCACCGACGATGACCTGGCGGACTTCACTGTTGATAAGCCGGGTGAAGGCACCATCGTCTGAGTCATTGAAGTTCTTATCTGTCATATCGCTAAATTCTTTGATGGTGCTTAGAGGGTGTAGCGCAGAAGCAAGTTTCTTAGCTTTCTTTTTACCTTCCCGCAAAGCTGCAGCGTTTTCTGCAACCAGGTCGAAGTCGTCTGATGTGAGTATTGAGTCAAGGGTTACGACGGCTGCGTCCACAAAGTCTTGGTTCATCCTTGGGCAAGGGAATGCAGGGTTAGCCTGTAGGAAATCCCAGGTACGTTGAAGCTCAGCTGCATGGTAGGGCTTGAGCATCCGCGTTTCGGCATCTTTTGGTTTCACCACGTGAATGGTTAAGTTCTTGATACCGGGAACCCGCTCTACACGATTTTTATCTGTTCGCCGCCATACACGCCCAGCTCTTTGAATCAAAGAAGGTGCTGGGCAGAGATCAGTGGAGAGTATATCGAGGTCAATATCTAAGGAGGCTTCAATAGCTTGGGTGCCGACTACTGTGAGTGCGCTTCCTGTACCACCAGAACCGATTGTTTTCTCCAGAAGCTCAGAGTTGAGCTTACGGTGTTCAGCGGTCATTCGGGAGTGCAAAAGAATAACTGGTTCGTCTTGTAGAGCTAGTTTTTGGGCGATAGCCTGGGCTCTTTTTACTGTATTGCAGATAATCCCAAGCCGCGCATGAGGGAATTTTTGGCGTTGATTAACGGCCCATTCAAGATGGGCTGTTTCAAGATCTATAAAGTCGGGCTCGGTAAAGGAGAAATCAATGGTGTATTCGGGGGTATTGAGCAATGTCTGCTGGATACAAGCATTCTTGTAGTCCGCTATTTCCGTTGCCGGAAAGATAGCTTTGCTTGTTGGGGGTTCTCCCGTATATGCGCCGATAAAGCGATCCCGCTGCCACTGTGGAAAGGTTGCAGATAAGAAGGTGACACGGGTGTTGGTTAGCCCGAGCCAGGTGAGGAGGGGAACGAGAAGCTCACTTTGGTAGTGGTCTAGAGTGTGGATCTCGTCGATCACCACGTGGGAGTTAGCAAGAGCCAGGAGTCGCAGGTGGGTCCATTTCATGGGGATGGAGGCCATAAGCGGCTGGTCGATGGTGCCAACGCAGACGGGCGCGAGTAGGCGAGAGGCCCCCGATTTAACAAATTCAGTGGGGTAGAGTCCACCACTGTCATGACCGTTGCAGGTGTCGGAGAAAACGGTGACGGGCCGGGTGTAGAAATCTTCGATGGACGAAAGCCCATGAGCTAATGCTGCCACGTTGGGGGTAGTGGCGTAGGCTTTTTGGATGCGCCGCATAAGGGCATTAGTTGTGGCCTGGGTGGGGAGCAGGAAGATAAGGCGTTCGTCTTTGAGGGAGTGGCGTAGCAGAGCTGCTTCAGTTTTTCCGTTGCCGGTGGGTGCCATCGCATTCCAAATACCTTCACCTGTTGTGAGCGCTTCTTCTTGTAAGGGGCGCGGGGTATAGGTGCCTAAGATAGCGGAATGAGCTGCTTCTGCGTTTTCCCATCCCTGGTAGAGACCTACTGTATCTTTGACACGCTGTAGAGCAAGGTCGGTGCAAGCTTTAATCCATTCCGCTGGCTCTTCAAGGGAGAGCTTGCCTTGAGCCATAAGCTCTTGATTGTGAGTAACCCAGTCGGTACCCGAAGCGATACGGTCAGCAAGAATGACAAGCCCTGAGAGTAAGACAATAACGGTGGGTGAGACCTCTTCAGGAAATTCCTCAGGGGAAGTATCTAGTGCTTCAGAGAGAAGGCTGATTAAGTCAGATTGAGCCTCAGCCCACCCCTGTTCTAGTGCTTGATGAAACCTTTTCTTAGTTACTTTGCTATTTCCCCAATCCGGAAAGGTGAAAGCGCCGTGGTGACCTAAGGATGGAAGAGCGAACCAAAAATCTGAAGCGTAGTCGGTACGGTCTGTCAGTTTTTTATGGGAAAGGGTGAAAGCCCCTATCTGCTCATGCCGGGCCAGAAACCGGTTGCCGCTTCGAGTAATATCGGCCAGGGTTCGGTTATCGAGGAAGACGCAGGCCGGTTCGTGGGTAGATATTGATTCGCGTATTTGGTCCCATTCAGGCCCTTTACGGCGGGGTTGAGCCTGGAAAATAGGGGACGCCTTACCTATGTCGTGTGAACCTGCAATCCATTGGATAATTTTTATGCTCTGTTCCCCTAGCTCAGCTGCGATGAGGGCGCGTAGGCCTGGTCTGAGCCAATAGTCGTGCAGAGCCCGGGCTACCGTTGCCGTATCGAGTAGATGGGCTAAAAGGGGATAAGTCTGGTTGAGACCGTTTTGCTTGGACCATAGGTAAGGGTGGGTCTTCACTGGTCTTCCTTAGCTGGTGAGGGGGCGGATGGAGAGCAAGCCGCAACCATATGACTTTGCGCGTCCGATGCCTTTCAGCAGTAGTTCCTCCAGGAGAGCTGGGTCTTCAACACAGCCGAATCCGTCAACTGTATCGACCTGTACAACGAAGGGGCTGCCCTGTGAGTGGCCTGACCGGTTGGAGCCTAAGGCTTGGCGTTGATGATTAAGGATGGTTACTTCACTGAGCGCGGGAGAAAGCTTCCCGGCTAGCCATTCGCTCATGCGAGGTAGATGCTTATCAGCTTTGGTATCTCCATCAAAGGGAACCTGCGTGATACCCAGGCCTCTCTTGCGGTCACTCCCTTCCTCTCGTCTTTTTCTCCTGACCGCGTTAATAGAGATGCGGAATGAGATATGGGTGCCAGCAGGTGGTGCAGCGAGTTCAATGTGCTTTGTTTCTACGGGGTGCCCTTCTGCCGGCGCGATATCAGACTGAATAAGAAAGTAGGGTGCGCTACCGGCTGGGGTGTCAAGTCGAAAGAGGATGTTGGATGAGGCGCGTGGGTTATCAAGCGTGAGCTCAGGGAACAGGTGCATGACGGCACGGTGGCGGAAAACGGGGGAATTGATATCCCAGCCTTGCTGTGGTTTGCCGGGATGATCCACCATGAGGGCTTCATGAACTGGGTATTTAGTAAGGAATACGGTGTGCGGCACTGCGTTTTACCTTCTCTCTGGGTTGTACCAGGTGGGACTGGTAGAGTTACTTCTGCCTCGGATTCCTGCTCTGGCATCTAGCTAGTTGCGGGGTAGTTCAATACATTTGTAGTGTCCGAGATTTTCCCCGTAGGTACGGGGGAATCTGTTTCCAGTGTACTTACTTGGGAACAGAAGAGCAATAATTTTTTAGACATACAATTGTAATGTTTGGTTTAATAGGTTACTCTGGTGGTGGAGATACCGAAGGAGGTAGTCGTTGTTATCCAATGCTTTGACGGACATTCCCTGGATTCGCCTTGAAACCAAGAATGGAGTGTCTGGTATCACTATAAGAGAAGCTCTATTATCCGCACACGAAGAAGGTGCCTTCCTTGATAAAAAGGCTCCAGGTTACGCTTTGGGGTCGCAGATGCGAATCCTTAGGGATGTGCTTGCCGTGGTCTTGCGCTACGAAGAGGGGTATGAGCCGAGAAGAGAGAAGAAGCTAGCTCAAAAGATTCTTAAGCAAGGGTTGAGCCGGTCTGCGGTAGATCAGGGGCTCAAGCAGCTAGAAGCTGGGGCCGATCTTTTTTCATCCACATTCCCTTTCTTGCAGCGTCCAGCCGTGAAACCAGAGTCTCCTAAAGACTCCGCTCGTTTGCTGGCGCCGGGGAAGCAGCCCGTTAAAAAGTTGCTTCCTGCTATGCCTGCTGACCAAGGAGAAGACTTCTGGAACCTGTCAGTTTCTCAGCCGGACAGTTTGGGCCTAGTGGAGGGAGTCCAGAACCTAGCGATACACCATCATTACTCCATGGCGGGCAACAACGTCTACGATGGTGAAAAATGCGCAATGGGTTCTCCCGGTATTCGCTTCCTGGGGAAAGGGAACACTGCTACAGAGATTTTTTGGGAGGAGAGAAGCCTTCTCGCAACTCTTTTGCAGTCCCTGCCTAAAGACTGGGTTCAGGGGGAGGGACTGCCGGCTTGGTGCGACAGATTAGGCACTACAGCTTTACGTGATGATGGAACAGAACACCCCCTCTGGGCAGGTACATGGAGTTCCAACACTGCAGCCTGCCTCTGGGAGGGCGAGCGTCTTGTGGGTGTGCGTATTGGTGGTATTCCACAAGAGTGGTACCTGCCCACTATGGGCCAAGATAAAGATGCCCGCAAGAACTGGTGGGACGACCGCAATACTCATGACCCTTTTTACCTCTACATTAAGAATCAGCAAGGAGATTCCAAGGCTCAGCGACTCGACTTGGGTAGAGACGCCACGGACCTGGCTGTTGAATGGGCGTCAGAGCATAAAGTGGCTGTGGCTAAAGACCAGCGTGATGACTGTTTCTATTCGTCAGATAAATCTAGGTTAGCTTTTATCCGGCACCAGATTGAAGGAACAGCATCATCGCCTAGTATTCGCGCTTCACAGGTTTATACACCTGATCCGGAGCGTTGGGTCTTTGGGCAAAGTGAGGAGGTCCAAGAGCTTGTCCAAGAACAGGCTCGCGTAGTACAGCAGATGCATGCCATTATTTGTTCGCCGTTCCGTCGTAAAAATGCTGGGGACGAAAAACGTCTTCAAGAAGGCTACGCACCTGTGGTTCTTGACGATTTAGAGCAGCTAAGGCCTGACGCTTCTGCTCATTACTGGCGAGCCATTACCCCCGTATACATACAGTTCCTCCAATACGACAGGGAGAATTGCAGTTACCTGCCAAACTCTCTCCTTGAAGATGCTGTGCGGGCCGCAATTGGGGCCTATGACGCAACCGTTCTGCCCTACAGCAACCAGAATACTGCCCGCATTGAGTATGTGCGCGGGCAGCTTTACGCCCGCCTTCGGAAAGCAATGAATATTATCAAGGAAACCCCTAACGAGGAGGATAGCGATGACGAATAGCCAGCCAGTCCAGTGGCAAACCCTTATCAAACATGTTATTGACTTAAGCAAACAAAAAGAAGGTAATGAAAAGGAGATTGCTTGCCTCCGTCGGGGGAGTAGCTCCGTTACTGAGTATTATGCTTACCCCTATGTATTGCCTCATACAGATCGGTTTAACCAGGAGCAAAAAACTGCGCTTTTACGTGCGGTTGCAGCCCTTGTAGAGTATCCAGAAATCCCTGCATTCAATACTAAAGGTGGGCGGGGCTATAGATCTTTCGGATCCTGGTGCTACCAGCTTTCCAAGCGCCTGGCAGATGATAAAAAGAACACGCTTAACCCAGATAAACCGGACGTGGTAGGACAGCGCTTAGCTTATCTGCATACCCAGCCGCTTGAAGAAGCTGTCTTGAGTGTCCGGAGGTTACTGGCACTTGCACGTAACCTAGAGAACCCGCCAGCTCTTGATAAATATAACCTGGTAAGAACCTTAATTTTTTGGGGTAACGGCCTTTCGTCAGCATCTCAAGAGAATCGCCGCCAGATACTCCGTGACTACTACTCCTCATTCAACTACACCCTCTCCCAGGCCGAAGAAGACTCACCGGCCGAAGACCAGTAAGGATAAATAACCATGTCAAACAATCTCACCATTAGCATTTTGACTTCTGTTCCCTATTCCAACCTCAACCGCGACGATAACGGAACTCCCAAGCGCGTCACCGTTGGCGGTGCCCTGCGTGCCCTCCACTCATCCCAGTCCGTCAAACGTGGCATTCGTGTTGCCTACGAAAACTCTTCCCTGGACCGATCAGTACGCTCAGGTAGTCTGGCGGAAGAAATTGTTGCTAAGGCACTAGAAATCGACCCCCAAGCAGATCAAAAGGCTCTGGAGAAGGCAGTAAAACCTCTCGTGAGTAGCCTGACCAAAGGCGGGGGAAAAGAAGACAGCGGTGATGAAGGCGGATCAGCCCGTTCGTCCTGGCTCAGTGAAGAAGAAATTACCACCGCCGCAACCACTATTCTGGGTAAAACCGATGCTGACTTCATTAAAGAAGGTAAGACCGGTTCCCTCGCAATTGCTGCTTTTGGCCGCATGTTTGCCAACGCTCCCCAGAAGAATACAGAGGCAGCTTTAAGTGTTTCACCCGGGGTAACGACCCATGCAGCCACTATCGAAACCGACTACTTCTCAACGGTAGACGATGTGAAGGAACGAGAAGGTAAAACCGGCGCTACCTTCCTCGGTGTGGCCCAATACACCAACGGTATCTTCTACCGGACCATCAGCATCGATAGAGCCCAGCTCAAAGAGTCCTGGACTGGCTTCGGGCAGGAGAAGGCAGAGGGCAACCTGCGCGATCTTATTACCGCAATCATTTACGGTCTGCCTCGCGGTAAAGAAAATAGCACCGCCCCCTACATCCAGCCTGCCCTCGTCCTGGCCGAAGAACAACAGTACCGTACTGCCTACGATTTTGAGACCCCTGTTCGCAATGCTCAAGAAGGTGGTTACCTGGCTCCTAGCATTGAACACCTAGCAAAGCAGTACAAGCAGGCGCGCAACTTCGACCCCGATAACTTTGGACCCCTTGAGGCCCTGACCGGCACCTATGAAGGTCTCAACGGTAAGTTTGGCACCCTCGAAGCGAGCTCTCTCAAGGAATTTATCGATACCGTTGTCGAATGGATTCAGCAGTGAGTGACTCTATTTACATCCGACTGGCTGGCCCCCTGCAGTCCTGGGCAGGGGCAGCCGTTACCGGCAACATTGTGAGGACAGAGGAAGTGCCCTCCCCTCGTAGCCTACGGGGCCTTTTGGCGGGTGCCTTGGGGTATAGGCGAGATGAAGTCCCTGAATGGCTGGAAAGTGTCCATTTCACCGTGCGGCAGGACCGCCGTGCAACATTTGTTGATGATTTTCACACTATTAACCAGCGTACAGGTGAAGAGAAGTTCCGCCGCCGTTTGCTTCTCGCTCAGGGGATGAAGGCCGGTAGTGCAAAAAACCTCGTGTTTACCCCTGACGCTCAGGGAGGTACGTCCATTGTGAACCGCACTTACCTGGCCGATACTGAGTTTATTGTGAGGATTACTGCGGAAGGGCGTACGGAGGAAATTGACCGGGCCTTACGGAGCCCCAGGTTCTCAACTTACATGGGGCGTAAAGCCTTCCCGGCTGTCTTTCCCTTCTACTTGGGCGTAGGAAATTCTGAGCTGATCTACCAGCTCCCTGCGATTTCTTCCCATGGGGACCAGGGAAAAGCGCGGGTAACTATTCATGAGTTTGTGCAAAACCACCTCATGGCTCCTTCCGTTAAGGAGGTGCCTACGGTTCCTGACCGCCAGGCATGGCTCAAGGCTGTGGGACGGGATCTTAAACGTCGCAAAACGGTAACGGCCTGACCCTGCTTTGTGGAGACGGTGTGCATCAGTGCGGTGCACACCGTCTTTGTGTCAGCTGGATTGAATTACTATTCTGCTCCTATCAGTGAATGCAGGGGGCTGATACTAAGCGGCCTGTGGCGGGCGGTCTTACCCAAAAACCGGTATCTGGAACCTCACCTTGACGAGCTGGGAATTGGTGCAAAAGTAACTTTTATAACGATATGGTATACATCGTTACCAAATCGTTATAAAATTATTCGGGTCCAATCAGCTTCCGAGGGAAGCATGGGAGCTCTGCTTAAGAAAGGCGGGCCGCCCAGCATGTAGCAGCAACCCGGCTGCGAAGATCTCCAGAAGAGACGAAAGGTACAAGATTGCGTCGTTCACTCTCCGTAGGTGCGGTAGGTGTCATCATGTCAGGTGCTGTTTTTGCAGCAGCTAACGCAACCAACAATGAAGCCCCGCAGACCACCGTAGACAACGGTGCAGTAGTTACCACCCCCCAGCTCAAGGCATTCGACCTTGCCGGCGAGACCAAAATTGGGCAGTGGGGTGTTCCCGAATACGTTGTGGCTCCCGAAAAGCCGGTTGAATCCACTCCCGCACTTGAAGAAGCACCCGTTATTGACGAGCAGGCTCCTACAGAGGCAGCACCTCTTGCAGAGGCTCCCGCTCTTGAAGAAGCAGCCGTCACTGTGCAGTCAGAAACTGTAGAGGTTCTTGAGGACGCGCCCGCACCTGTAGAAGAAACACCTGTACCGACAGCAGAAGAGCCTGTCCCCGTTCAGTCGGCCGCACCTGTTGAGGTCGCAGCTCCCGTTCAGGAGTCCGCACCTGCCCCCACCCTTGCTGTGGCTACTAACCAGGCAAAACGTGATGCCGTTGTTGCGGCGGCTCTGGCAGCCGCATCTGTCAACGCGCAGACCGACTGCACCGCGCTGGCCACCAACTCCCTGAGGGCCGCTGGCATTAACTTCCACGGTTGGCCCATGGATTACATGTCACTGGGTACTGTGACCTCCAACCCCCAGCCCGGTGACCTGGTTATCTACGCCTCCAATGGTTTTGGCCAGCAACACATCGCTGTTTACATTGGTAACGGCCAGGCTGTTCACGGCGGCTGGAACGGTATGGGCACCAGCGTCTTCTCTGTGAACCTGCCCACCGCATCAGCACCCATTTTCGTGTCCCCCGCAGGTTACAACAGCTAATACTTACCGGCTACCGAGCCAATAAATAAGTCCTGATAAACCCCACCCTTCTAGGGTGGGGTTTATGCCTTGTGGGTGATGATGTGACTGCCTCCCCTAGAAGTGCGTAATAAAGGCGTAACAATAATTCTTTGACTTGTTGCCAGCGGGTATAGGCTCAATGGGCGTAAGATCAAGCTCCTCGAAAGGAAAACCAACCCATGAAGGCCCTCACCCGCCGTAGCGCTCTGTCACTGACCGGTGCATCTTTGGTGACGCTTGCCCTGTCTGCCTGCGGCTCATCCTCTCAGGCCAGCTCAACTGATGCAGGAGATAAACTCCAGGCCATCAAAGATTCCGGGACTCTCCGTGTTGGCCTAGAAGGTACCTACGCGCCCTGGAACTACCACAATGAATCCGGCCAGCTGGTCGGTATGGAAAAGGATCTTGCCGACCTCATCGCCGCCGATCTGGGTGTCAAAGCAGAATACATCGAAACCCAGTGGGACTCGCTGATCGCCGGTGTGGACTCCAACCGCTACGACCTTGTCATCAATAATGTCTCCCCCACGGAAGAACGCAAGCAGAAGTACGATTTTTCTATCCCCTACCTTGCTTCTGAGGGCAGGGTGGCTGTTCTGGAGAGTTCTTCCCTACAGAAGATTGAGGATCTCAAGGGCGCGACTGCCGCATCGAGTGAAACCTCCAACTTCCGCACCCTACTAGAGGCCGCAGGCGCAAAGATGACCATTGTGACCGGCTTCGACGAGGCCATTGAGCAGGTACTCACCGGCCGTGTAGATGCCGTAGGCAACGATGCCGTCACCTTCGCCTACTACAAGGAACAGCACCCCGATGCCCCCATTCGCCTGCTTGACGGGTTGCTGGGGGAGGCATCCCAGCCGGCTATCCTCATGCCCAAGGGCGCGCTCAGCCTCCAGAAAGCCATCAACGACTCCATCACCAAGAACCTGGAAAATGGCAACCTTAAGGCTATTTACCAGAAGTATGTAGGTCTTGATCTCAGTCCTTCGGCTAAAGCCTAACCGGCCCGCCCGGAGAAAGATCTCTAGGACATCATGGACCGCTACCTAGAACTGTGGGCAGAATCTCTGCCCTCCCTCTTGCTGGCTACCGTGCAGGTAACAGTACCTCTTACCCTGGTTGCCTTTGTGCTTGCGCTGGTGCTAGGTCTGCTGGCGACAGCCGCCCGCAACCTGAGCCGGTATAACCCCCTCAACTGGTTGGCTACCGCCTTTGTCTGGTTCTTCCGGGGTACACCACTTTTGGTGCAGTTGTTCCTGGTCTTCTACGGGCTACCCAGGCTGGGCATCACTCTTGATCCCTGGCCTGCTGCGGTTATTGCCTTGAGCCTGAATACCGGGGCCTATGTGGCTGAGACTTTCCGCTCGGCTTACGCTTCTATACCGCGTGGCCAGTTTGAGGCCGCCCGTACCCTGAATCTGACCCGCAAGCAGACCCTGCGCCACGTGGTGATACCTCAGGCTACCCGCATCGCCCTGCCGCCCCTGGGAAACGACCTGATTGATCTGGTTAAGGGAACCTCACTGGTGTCGGTCATTTCTATGGTTGACCTCTTTCAGTCCGGTAAGCAGGTCGCTGCCCGTACTTTTGAGCCCCTGGCTATGTACCTTGAAGTTGCCCTTATCTACCTGGTTATTTTTACCGTCCTGTCGGTTGCCCAGCAGGCCCTCGAAAAGCGCACCAGCCGCTACCTAAGGAGCTCTCATGCTTAGTGTGCAGAACCTGACCAAGAGCTTTGGTGAGCAAACTGTCTTGAACGGGGTTTCCCTAGAGCTCACCAGTGGTGAGACCACGGTGATTCTGGGCCCCTCCGGCTCCGGTAAATCAACACTTTTGCGTTGTTTCAACCTGCTAGAGGTACCGGAGGCTGGTGTACTGGATCTTGCGGGGGATTCGGTTGATTTTTCCAGCAAATTGACCGATGAGCAGGTGCGGAGTATCCGCAAACACTCGGCTATGGTCTTTCAGAGTTTCAACCTTTTCCCGCACCTGACCGCTGTTCAGAACGTGGCTATTGCCCCGGTCCTGAATGGGAAGGTAGGCAAGGGCGTTGCCCATCAGTATGCCCTGGAGCTCTTGGACAAGGTGGGGTTGGGAGATAAGGCTAGTTCTTACCCAGATAGTCTTTCCGGTGGTCAGCAGCAGCGGGTGGCTATTGCCCGCGCCCTGGCGGTGTCCCCGGACTACCTACTCTTTGACGAACCTACCAGTGCCCTTGACCCGGAGCTAGAAGCCGAGGTCATCCGGGTTCTGATTGATCTAGCGCGGGAGAAGCGCTCCCTGGTGGTGGTCACTCACAACATGGCTTTCGCCCGCCGGGTTGCGGACCGCATCATCTTTTTGGACGGAGGGAAGGTGCTCTATAACGGTGCGCCCGAGCCTTTCTTCCAATCCACCAATGAGCGTATCGCCCGCTTCTTGCAAATCTTTGAGATGACGGACTACCGCATCTAGCTATTTTCGTCACCTAGCGCCCTATTGGGTCTGACCCTGGCTGGTTATGCGAACCTGCACAGGCCGATATGGCTAGCCGCTGGGTGAGTACGCTTGGGTTAGGGTAGCTTGCTAATGCGTCAGCAGGGCCTTGAGTAGGGCCACTACTAGACCGAGGCTGGCGAAGAGGATTCCACCAAGTAAGGTCCGGAAGCTGGCTGCTTGCTGCTGGTAGCGCGCTACTACAAACCCCATGGAGGCCAGCCGTAAGAGTAGCACTGTGACCGCTAGGAACCAGGCTGTGGGGGGAGCGAGAAAACCCCAGGAACCTAGGGCAATAAAGAGAGCCGGTAGTAGTGTCGAGCTCATGATGGGCACTGCGTTGCGTAAGGCTTTTATGATGTCTTGACCTGTGAGTGCCTTGCCGTGCAAGAGGCGGTGCTCCTGGCTTTCTGCTAGAAAGTGAGCCAGGTAGGTGGTGAGCCCGGTTGCTAGCAGAACAGTGAGTGTGTGGCCCTGAGCAATCTGACCGGGTTTGGTGAGGATGAGTGCCCCTAGGGCTAGGATGTTGCCGTAAGTATAGGCCGAAACACGGTGGGCTACGTCTTGGGGTTTTAGTTTGCCCAGCTGGTCTATCTGTGATTTTTTCTGCATAGTTTAATACTAAGGTGATTTTCTGGCGGTACAGTTGGCTGCTGTTCCCCAGACCTAGCGAGCGGCCCATATCGGTGAGGGGGCAAAATGTTTGATCTAGTGCTGGGGCTTGTCCCTGCCAGGGGTGAGCTTGAGGAGCTTTACTCTTCGGTGGGCTGGTCCGCCTACACTGAAAAGCCTGAGAATCTGGTGGCCATGTGCAGAGGGTCGCACTATCTGGCCTGCGCGCGTGACTTTTCTGGTCGGTTGATTGGCTTGGTGAGAACGGTCGGGGACGGCGTGACGATTACCTACATCCAGGATCTATTGGTGCACCCGGACGCCCAGGGGCAGGGCGTGGGTAGCTCTCTTCTCGATGCCGCCCTGGAGGCCGTTGGTGGGGTGCGTCAGGTTTATATTTCTACAGATGCCCATGAGGGTAACAAGCATGTTATTGACCTCTACCTTTCCCGTGGTTTTAGGCCCGTGGGTGACTATAACTGCCTGACTCTGGCCTCCTTTAAGTAAAAACCGCTAGATTTCTTGGCTTTCATCAGGTGCTTGGCGCCTAAGAGTCGGGGTATTGAGCTGCATTTGCAGCCACAAAGGAGACCTGCGACACATAATGCATACAAAGCCGCCGGGGTGCTGTAGAGTCAGAGACGTGCCCACCGGTTGGTGTAGTAAGAATTTAGAATTTTGTTTTTAGTTTTGCGTTTCATCTCCTTGGGAAAAGAGAGGGCACACCTTAAGCGTTCGAGGTTTGGACGCATTTTCCAGAAGGAATAAAACACATGGCTACTGGCACTGTAAAATGGTTTAACGCTGAAAAAGGCTACGGATTCATCCAGCCCGACGACGGCTCAGCAGATCTTTTCGCTCACTTCTCAGCGATTAACTCAAACGGCTACCGCTCACTCGAAGAAGGCGACTCAGTTGCTTACGATCCTGAGCAGAGCGATCGCGGCATGCAGGCCGCGAACATCAACGTTCTCAGCTAAGCATTGCGCTAACTGATAAAGGGTTCGGCCCCCGTCCACTATGGACGGGGGCCAAACCTTTTGTGTGCCCTTGGGCTGGTAGAGCCAGCTAACTCGGGCCGTTTCTAGTCGCCCACAGGGCAGACAATAATCCCTTTACCCCTGTAGTACTTGCTGAGTCGGGGGAGTGTCTTAGTCTCGGGTGGTGATGGTGAAATTATTGCTTTGCAAGTCGGTAAAGTTGCCCACGCGTGCCAGTACCGTGCACCGTTCAGCTACCGAAAGTGCGGTGACTTTGAGGCCACTCTCGTCCACAGCGATATGACCGGAGCAGCCGTCTGAGAAGCGGAGCGGCTTATCGTGACCGGCTATTGCTTGGAGCATACCGGTGGGTTTGCCAGGGGTTTCTGACGAGTAGATGGGGTTGAGGAGGTCCTCTCCGCTTGGCCATACGGGGATAAGTTTTACAGGTATGACTGTCTGGCTTACCGTTCGCGCGGGAACTTTGACCTCTATATTTTGGAGTCGCTGGGCTATATAGGCTGTACTTTGGTAGTCGGCTGAGGTGACTGCTTCTTTGGTTTGGCTAGATACCGTGTCAAGCCAGCTTTCAAGTGCTTTTTGGTCAGCTAGCTGTGCCTGGATTTGTGCTTGAACCTCGTACTCCTGGTTGGGTTTGATGTCCATACCTTTGAGGGTCCAGCCGCACTCTATGGTCATATCAGTGATTGTTGGCTGGTTGCGTTGACCGTCGGTTCTATCCCAGGTGGCGTTGGGGCAGGCTGCGTCTTCAACTGTGGGTGGGAGAACTTCTAGGATTTCCCCGGACAGCGGTGCTTTCTGTGCCGAGTAGACTACTTTGAGGTTGATCGTGGAGGTGGAGGGTGTGTAGGTTGCTTCCCGGCGAACTGATAGCCCTGAGGGCAGTGGGCTTTCTTGCCTGCCGACTACGGTGAACGGTTCTTTGTTCTGGCTGCTTGACGACACTGCCCAGTAGATTCCCCACCCTGTTGCGATCAGGAGTATGGCACCGATGACAGCTAACCACAGCATTTTTGATTTTGCTTTTTTCTGCTCGTCTGTGTCATGGGCTTCGGTGGAGGTACTTTGGCGGGCAGGCTGTGCTGGTCGTAAGGCCTCGGGTCTGATGACCGTGGGGAGCGGTGCCTGACCTAGATTGGGGGCGTCGGTTTCGTCAGCTTCGGTCTTGAGTGCAGGGGCGGTGTCGTGTGCTAACCCTCGGATGACGGTTTTGGGGCGTTCTACTTCGGAGAATTTGTTGGGTTCAGAGGAGAGCGTGAGCGCAGGCAGATCTGCAAATCTGTCTGCTAAAGCGCGTAGTCGGCCCGCAGAGTCTAGGGCGTGGGGGCGCCGGTCGGGGTTTTTGCTGAGCAGGCTCATGAGTTCCTGCATGATGGGCTCAGGCAGGTCTAGAGGTGGGACTGTGGCGGATACATGCCGGTAGGCGACGGTAAAGTCGGTGCCTTCTCCTGCGAAGGGGGTGCGCCCTGCAAGGAGCTCGTAGAGCATGATGCCTGTCGAGTAGACATCGCCTGCGGGGCCGGTTACTCCGTTTTGAATAAGCTCTGGTGGTAGATAGTGGGGTGTGCCTGCAAGCGTGGTGGTGTGTGCTTTTCCTTCTTGGATCAGTGAGGCGATACCGAAGTCTGTGATGCGCAGGTTCTCGCTGCGCGGTGAGCTTTCCGGAAGGGCGAAAAGGATATTATCTGGCTTGATGTCGCGGTGGATGACGTTCTTGCCGTGTGCGAAGGCGAGTGTTTCAAGGACTGTTGCGGTGAGTTTTAGTGCTTGTGAGGGCGCTAAGGTGCCGGATTTCTGTATGACCTCCCGTAGGGATCCACCCGCACAGTAGTCCATGACTAGGGCCAGGGTTTCTCCTTCTACAACAAGATCGTGTACTGCAAGGATGTTTTTGTTGTTGAGGTTGAGGAGGACGGATCGTTCACGGACGAATCGTTCTACAATTGCGGTGTCTGCGGTGAGGTGATGGTGGAGGATTTTTGCGGCCAGCGGTTCAGACTTTTTGGCGTGGTCAAGCCGCCATACCTGCCCCGAGGCTCCTTTGCCTACCTGCTCTACCAGGGTGTACGAGGCACCGAGTGGTGCACCTGCGCTCATCTCTGCCATACCCTAGTCTTCCTCAGTTCAAGACATAATGCCTCCCTTAGTGTAATTGAAAACCCGATACAATGGGGCGTAGCTTTAAACAACACACACTCCCTCATGAAATGGGCTCTTCATGTCTTCTGAATCCAGAACACTATTGCGGCGGACGCCGGATCTAAAGTTTAAAAGGCTATCGGCCATGGTAGCTGTTGCTGCTCTTTTGTTTACCGGTTGCTCTAGCCAAAATACTGCTTCAGTGGATGCCTCAAACATCTTGCAGAATGTGAACGTGGAGCTTACTAACTCGGCTGAGGTGTCGAGTATTGGTTCGACTATCGTCTCTTTTGATGCTTTACGTGGTACCTCCGCTAGCGAAGAGGTCGACTATAGCGTGAGGGAAACGGTGAATGATTTACCCGTTCGTGTGACGACTCGTTACACTACAGCTGATAAGTCCGGTAGCGACTTAAGCGAGCTTGAGGGCTTCACCGGTCCTGTCAGCATTGATATTACGGTGGAGAACCTGACTGTTCAGTCTCAAGCACTGACCTACGATGTGGCCGGGGTGCAGAAGAAGAAGAGCGCTCTGATCGGTGCGCCTCTCTCTGTTGCAGCTTCTACCACGCTGACCGGTGTGAAGCCTCAGGCGGTCCTGTCTGAGGCGACTCTTGGCAGGGGTAAGACCAACGGCATCGTGAGCACTAATGATCAGGGGGACGCTGTCATTCAGTGGGGCAAGATTCTTGCTGGCCCCAAGGGCAGTGCCAGCACAACTTTTACTGTAAATCTTTCCACTGAGGACTTTAAGGTTCCCCGTTTCACTGTGGGTGTCCAGCCTGGGCTAACTAGTGATTTGACTGCTTCAGGGGCAGTGTCGTCGGCTTTTAGTGCTGAGCAGACTTCTGAGCTGGAGCTGATGCAGCAGACTGTTGAACTGATTGCTGAAACAAACCAGGCACTTGCAGATGCAGGTGCGACGATGTCCTCTGTCCGTAGCAACCTTAATTCGAGTGCTGAGGGGCTGAAGTCTTCGACGATTCAGGAACTTAAGCAGAGCTCTGACCGTTTGACCGGTCAGCTTGCTGATTTGCAGGAGAAGCTTGGCGGTCTCAAGGCTAACCTGGGTGAGAGTACCCAGAGTTCGCAAGGTGAGTTGGTGTCCCAAGTTCAGCAGACTCTTGAGGCGCTGGAGAGCTTCCTGGGACGTGAGGGCGAGGAAGTCCCTGCACCCGTGTTTGATGCTGGAACTTGCCAGGTTAATATTGTCCAGCCTGAGGGCGGTTCAACTGTTTATTCGAACATGGTTCAGCTGTCGAATGTACTCGGTGCTTACAGCGAAGCAAATATTGACTGCCGTGATCAGGTCTTGGAAACCGTGAATTCGATTCTGGGCCCCGAGAACCCGACCGCTGAAACCTGTAAGGATTCAGTATCTGCAGCCTGCGCTGTCTTTAACTCCCAGACAGTATTGACCGCCTTGATGCTTGAACACAGCTCACATGCCCAGGCGCTCATTGATGAGCTCAATCCTGGCCCCTTGAGTCAGGTCATGAGCGACTACACTAGCGCTACTCAGGCTCTTGAGGATCTGCAGAAGAAGGTGGATGCCCTAGCACCAGGGCAGGCTTCCCCGGAACCGAGCGACCCTGAGGATCCCCCTGTAGACCCGGCGCCCTCACCGTCTGAAAGTTCAGAGCCTGTTGATACGGCAAGTGTTCTAGCAACTCTGAATCTGATCGACGAGAAGATGAAGTCATCGAGTGAAGATCTTGAATCCTTGCGGGGCCTGCTTCAGAGTATCCATCAGACCGCCGCTGATGCCCTGGCTGAGCTTACCGATGACTCTGCCGGTAAGATGTCAATGGTTTCGCAAAACAAGGAGCTGGCTGATCAGCTCTGCCTGTTATCTGATGGCGGCACCGAACAGGCGGGCAAGCTGTCGCAGGAAGAAATTGACAGGCTTCGAGGCTACCTCACCGATCTTCCGTGCGGTGCTGAGAAGGCTACTCCCAGCCCGTCCGCTACTCCGAGTGGGCACTCCACCGAGAGCGCGGCTCCTGCTCCATCTACCTCGCCTAGCTTGGCTGTTGTCAGTCCAACGAGTCAGGCAGACGACGGTACACTCCCGATAGGTCAGTCTCCCAAATTCCCTGCGCCTTTTGACCAACGTTTGAAGAACCAGGCTGACCTGTGGGCCAGTGTTCTGAGCATTACCGATGTGGATGTTGAGACCTCTGGGGCTTCCCAGAAGCTGAGTGCCCTTACAGAGAATATTGAGGGGGTTCTCAGCGAAACAGCTAAGCTCCGTCAAGCTCTGGGTCAAGGGCAATCCCCTCAACCAAGCCCTGGTGACCCTACTCCCGGTGATCCTTCCCCTAGCCAATCGGCCACAGCCACCCCTGATCCCTCTGAGGGCTCTTCTGTGAAAGCGGTGAAGGAGGCGATGCCGGGGTTATCGGAAAGCTTCGGAAATCTTTCTGTTAGTCTCGATGAGCTTGCAGCTCAGCAAGATGCTATGGCTCAGGCTATTAAAAAGTTGGCTGAGACCGCTCCAGCTGAGAGCGCGGATGAAGTCAACGAGCTTCTTGGCCAGCAGACCCGGAGAATTTCTGAGCAAGGTTCACAGGGCAAGCAGAGCATTAGCGCTCTCTTTTCGCAGCAGGTGACTGAACTTACCCTCACATCAAACACTCTATCTACAGGCGCCGAAAATCTGGTTAAGGAACAGACGGAACAGCTTAAAGAAAGCGCTCAGAAGCAGGTGGAGCAGGCAGATGCTCGTACCCAGTCTGCTCTTGAACGTATTCAGGAAAGCCATGACCAGGCAACCCAGGATGTTGCTGGGGCATCAGCAGTTCTGACCAGCGAGCTTCAGAAAATTATGCTCGATGTTGGTGACACCACGATTGATGGGTCCGGTCTTCTGGGATCTTTGACCCTGAACGCTAGCAAGGCAGAGGGAGCTGACTACCAGCTTTCACTGGCTACTCAGAACGCCGAGAAGTACGCGACTCTCCGTGAAGAGGATATGGGTGAGATTCGTTTCAAGCAGGCACAGTACAAGGCCTCGCTTGCAAAGCTCAATGGAATGCCTGCTTTCCAGCTTGAGGCACCATCGGGCGCAACGGTTAAGACTATCTATACCTTCACTCTGGGCGGTGCCAAGTAGATGAAAAGCAAAATAGCTACTGTTGGCGCTCCGATTGCTGTTATCGCTCTGATCGTATCCCTAGTTTTGGTGGCGATTTTCCAAACGAAGGCTCAGGAGCAAGACCACGCTGTTGCTGTCACGGTGCCTGTTGAGCTTAAGGCGGGAGGTTCTGTTAGGGGAGGCTCTATCGGTTTGCTGGTAACCGTTGGTAACGAGAACGCTGAGGGGTCTGAATGGAACCAGGCAGCAGCCGGTGCGCAGGTCGCTCTTGAGCGTTTTAACCGTGCCGGCGCCGGTATCACGTTGGTTACTGAAGATGACCGTGGCACAGCAAGCGGTGCTCTTGCGGCAGTTCGCTCGCTGGCTGAGCAAAATGTTTCTGGAATCATTGTGGCTACTCGCGGTAAGCACCTCAAGGAGGCTATTGACCTGGCTCAGCAGCTCGATATTCCTCTCATTTTCCCCTACGATTCCCCCGATGCGGAGGGGACCTGGTCATTTCAGGTCGATGATCACAGCATGAAAAATCTGATGGCGGTTCACAATGCAGGTCAGCGCCTTATCCGCCTTGACCAGGAGAACTTTGGTGGCGTTGAGTATCCTGCTGACCAGGTTGTGAAGGTAACAGCAGGTACTGATACTGAGCAGCTTGCGCGGGATCTCTCGCAGCAGGTCAAGGACAGCAAGGTCCCGGTTGCTATCGCCATCAATGCTGACCCCTACCTTCAGGCTAGGGTTGTGCGTTCCTTGCAGGATCTTGGTGTTGATGCGGAACTTATCCTCGCTCCGGGTGCAACTAGCCCTGCTTTTGGGGCAAGCTATCTCTCTGGGGAGGTCAAGCGCTCTACTATCAATGCTGTCAGCATCGGCTACGACAGTGGTGATGCGGTTGCCTTGAAGTCAGATGGTGAGGGCCGCTCTATGTCTGCCTACCTCCAGATGGTGAAGATTATGAGCGATTCTTCTGACGCTACAAGCCCCCTAGGCGATCAGCCTTTTAGCGAGGTTGCGGGGGCTGCCGATTCCCGTAGCCACGATTCGCTGGTAGCTTTTGTGCGTGCCATGGAAGGTTCCCCTTCTCATAAGGCTAAGGACGTTAAAGAAACGCTTGAGGGGCTCAAGCTATCACCGGCAGATGGAGTCACCAGCGGGAGCCTTGATTTTTCGTCCCAACATGCTGTTCAGGCCAAGCCGGTTTTGCTTGCCTCGTCAATAGGTAATCTCTATATGAGAGGTTCTTTGCCTAGCGCCAGGGCGGGTGTCCAATGGTTCCCGAAAGCTTAGAGACCTGATACTGGGCCTAGCCCCCTTGCGTTTACCCTCTTTCTCAGCGCAAGTTGAGATGTTATCCTCCCCCAACCGTTAGGAAACCCGAATAAATGCGTATCACGATTGCGATTGATTCACTGAACCTGCCGGTGGAGCTTGATAGCTGGAGGGCGACAACTACCCTTGCCGAGTTAGTTGCCACGGTTGGTGGGCCACGCTTGGATGATGATGAGAGCATTTATGTAGATACTCACCAGGTGCGTGCGGGTGAACACCTTGACCAGGTCATACTGATGGAGGGTTCGCGGGTAAGTCGCGCCCCTCTTGAGAGTGCCTGCACTTACTCTAGCTGGGTTGTCAGCCTGAGCGGGGGTTTGCAGACCGGTCCCCTGAAGCCTGTGACGCAGAAGAGGCCTATGGTATTTGGGCGTTCCGAACAGGCTGATCTGACCCTTCCTACCGAGAGCGCTTCTTGGGAGCATTTCACCGCGCAGGTCACCGATGAAGGTGTTGTGATTAGTGATAGTGGTTCTACGAACGGCACTTTTGTGAACGGTAAAAAGGTGGAGCCTGATGAGCCTGTTACGCTGAGTGAGCCGGGTGAGGTTCAAGCCGGCGGAGCCTGCCTCTTCTTTCAGCCGAGTCTGCGGGAGCCTCAATCTCCTGCTCCGGGGAGCCTGCCTAATCTCACGCCGTCGCATACGGCCCCGTTCAACCGCCCTCCGCGACCTGCGCTCCCTCCTACCCCCAAATCGGTGACCCCGCCGCAACGTAAAAGCGTCAATGAGAACTCTCGCTTTAACCTGGCGGTTGTCCTTGCCCCTCTGATTATGGCTGGGGCCATGGTCATTATGATGGGCAACCCCCGCTATGCGGTCTTCGCACTGCTTAGCCCCTTGGTCATGATTGGTACCTGGTTTGAGGGTAAACACCGGTACAAGAAGGATCTGAAAGCTGAGGATGAGCGGTATTCGCAGGCTCTTGAAGAGTTTGAGGAAGCACTTGAAGGCGCTGCGACTGTAGAGCGTGCTCGCAGAGAAGAGCTGGTTCCTCATAACGCTCTTGTCCTTCACCGTAGTGCTCTGCCTACCACTCAGGTCTGGCAGCGGCGTGCTGATGCTGAGGATTTTCTGCTGACTCGTGTGGGGAGCGGTAATCGCCCGTGGAAGCCTGCTCTTGATTCACGTTCTAGCTCCACTTTGGATGAGGACGTAGAGAAAATTTACGAAAGTTTTGAGCTCAAGGGTACCCCCCTCATGGCTAACCTTAACGCTGGCGGTGTTGTTGGTATTGTCGGTCAGCGGGAGGGCAGTCTGGCGCTTGCGCGGAGCCTGGTGGTGCAGCTGGCAACCCATGTTGGCCCCGCTGATCTGACCTTAGGTGTTTTTTGTGATCAGGGGAAGGAACACGATTGGGGCTGGGCTTCTTGGTTACCTCATACCCGCCAGGCGGGGAGTTCGAATGGTGGTCGTTGGATGACGTCAGGCCGTCAGAGTAGCACCGAGATGCTCCGTAACCT
The DNA here is from genome assembly GCF_048512945.1 of Rothia sp. P4278. Classification (NCBI taxonomy): domain Bacteria; kingdom Bacillati; phylum Actinomycetota; class Actinomycetes; order Micrococcales; family Micrococcaceae; genus Rothia; species Rothia sp. P4278. Next base: position 113,651 of record NZ_JBLXXU010000003.1, on the reverse strand, counting down.
GGCTCAGAATATTGATCGCTTTATTACTCCCGCACTTGTTCTGGTGCTTGACTCAGAGGTCTTGACTGAGGGGCGGGACGCTCCTGCCCGTGACCTACTGGGGTACGGGCGTGAGAAGAAGGTAAGGAAGCTGGGAGCCGGTGCAGACTCGACGGAGCATACGGTCTCCGGTATTGTGATTGCCCATTCTGAAGAGCAGCTCCCTGCCGCCTGTACTAGCATTATCCGCGTCAAAGACGATGCTGCTGCGGATATTTTTGAGCCCGAGAACCGTACCCTCATTGAAGACATTGTTCTTGCCGGTATGGAGATTGAGACCGCTGAAAGAGCGGCCATGCGTCTCGCTCATTTTGATGACCCCGAGCTCGTAATTCCTGGTGCTGCTCTGCCCCGGCTTGTCCGGGCACCTGAACTTTTCGATCTTGCCCCGGCTACCTCTGAGAAGATCAAAGAGCTGTGGCGCGAGAAAACAGGTGTCTCTGCCCCTATCGGTATCGGTGATGACGGCAAGGTCTTCCTCGATATCGTGCGCGATGGCCCCCACGGCCTGGTGGGTGGTACGACTGGTTCGGGTAAGAGTGAGTTCCTCAGGACTTTCGTTGCTGGTCTTGCGGCCCGAAACTCACCTGAGGATCTGAACTTTATTCTGATTGACTTTAAGGGTGGCGCGGCTTTTAAGGCCTGTGAGCGCCTGCCCCACACTATCGGTACTATTAGTAACCTTGATGAGCAGCTTGCAGACCGTGCTCTGCGTGCTCTCGATGCGGAGATGCACCGCAGGCAGGTCCTTTTTGCCCAGGCGGGTGAGGGCGTGGATAACATCAAGGAGTACATGGCCACTAACCCGGCTGAACCTATGCCACGTATCTTGCTGGTCATTGACGAGTTCGCCATGCTGGCTAAGGACTTTCCCGACGTTTTGCAGTCGCTGGTTAACGTAGCGGCGGTGGGCCGTACCCTGGGTGTTCACATGATTTTGGCGACCCAGCGCCCGGCCGGTGTAGTGAACGATGACATTTTGGCTAACACCAACCTGCGTGTGGCTTTGCGCGTGCAGTCTAAGGAAGACTCGTCCAACGTTATTGGTGTGCCCGATGCTTCCGCTATTGAACGAACCCAGATGGGCCGGGCTTATGTGAAGCTGGGCCAGGAAGACATCTCTGCTGTGCAGACCGCACTGGTGACGGGGCAGACCCCGGTTGAGGGCGCTACCCAGCTCGAATTACGCGAGTCCAGCATTTTTGGTGTTCCGCTCAAGCCGCTGGTGGAGAAACCCAAGGTGGTTTCTGATGATAACGACCTTGACCTGCTCATTGATGCGGTCTGTGAGGCTCACAAGGAGTTGGGTATTGTTGAGCCCCGGCAGGTGTGGCCGGAGGCCCTGGGGGAGAGGGTTGCCTTGGAGGGCTTCTCTGAGCCTATTACCACAGGGTTGGGTAAGCTCCAGGAGCCTGTTGGCTCTTTTGAGGGTAAACAGCTTAATTTTGCTTTGGCGGACCAGCCGCACCTGCAACGGCAGATACCGGTGGGTTGGGACCTGACCAAGGGGAACCTGCTTCTGGTGGGTATTCCCGGTAGCGGTACTAGTACGACACTGGCATCCGTCGCTCTGACAGCTACCCGTCACCGTGCCCCTGAGAACCTGGACCTAATGGTTCTTGATTTGGGCGCGGGGTCCCTCAAAGAGCTGTCCAAGCTACCCCATACCGTGGCCTATGTGGGGCAGGGTGGCCGAGCTAAGGAGCAGCGTGCCCGGTTCTTGAGGTTTATGCAGTCTGAGCTGGAGCGGCGTCGAGCAAGCCTTGAGCACGAGAAGCCGCTGGTGATTCTGGTGGACGGCCTGGCCAGCCTGAGAGATGAGTTTGATGATTTTGACGGGCAGGCTCTCTTAAACATGCTCTATAGGGCTTACGCCGAAGGCCCCTCTGTGGGCATGCACTTTGCTGTTGCTACTCCGCGTTCTAAGGCGATACCTGCAGCTATGGATGAGGTCACCACTCAGAAGTGGCTTTTCCGCTTGGCGGATACCTACGACTACTCCATTCAGGGGGTTAAGGGTAAGGATCTGCCTGCAGCTTTCCCTGGGCGCTGCGTCAGCGTTGCCTCACTTTTGCAAACCCATGTTGCCACTCCGGATGTTCCGCTGGGGGAGGCTGTCGAACGCCTACAAGAGCAGTGGGCTGGCTACCAGCCCAAGGCTGAGGTGATTGGTCAGTTGCCAGAACATGTCTCAGTGAGTGAGCTGGGTGAGTCTGCCCAGTTCACGGTGGAACCTTGGCGTATCCCTGTTGGGCTCAGCGAGCAGACCCTTAAACCTGCCTTTGTGGAGGTCTACGAGGGTGAGCATGTGCTGGTTGCTGGCCCGTCACGTTCGGGCAAGTCCTCCTTGCTGCTGGCTCTGCGCGACCTCATCAAGGGGGCAGAGGCTGAGCAGGGGCACGAGCCGCCAGCGGTGTGGGCAATTTGTTCTCGTCGTTCACCTTTGGCCTCCCAGGAGTTTGACCAGCTTGCGGTGGGCGAGGACGAGATCCCCGCCCTGGTTGCCCAGCTTCGTCTTGCTACCGGTCCGGTTGTGCTTTTTGTAGATGATGCCGACGGGTTCGCGGATAACGATAAATCGTTGGCAGGCCTGGTCGAGAAGACCCCTGCCGGTTTGTGTATTGTCGCGGCAGGTCGTGCTGATGAGATACGTAACCTTTATGGTCACTGGACCAAGCCCTTGCGGAAGGCTAAGTGCGGTGTGCTCTTACAGCCTAACGTTGATTTTGACGGTGATCTCTTGGGTGCTCGCCTCCCTCGGAAGTCTCCTGTTGAGCTGACTGTTGGGCGAGGTTATACGGTGTCTAATGGCAACGTACAACTGGTGCAGGCCCTCACTCCCTAGGTGGTGAGTTGTCTGTTAGAGTGCGTAAACAAAGATAATATTTGAACTTTTTATTCTCTACACTCCTGATTGCTTGTTCCTATTTAACCTAGTCATCCGTGTTTCCTCTGCTTCTGAGCTTTTGGTTCGGGGTAAGTTTTTATCCACAGGGTTCTCTGGTTTCTACATTTTTTAGTAGTCTCTAGGAGGGGGCTAACAGTTTACCCATGTGGGCATGGCTTTAGTTCCCGGAAACTATACCCTCACGAAAGGTGCCTCTCATGGCTCGCGTACTCTCTTCGGACGAAGCTAAGTCAGCTATTAAGCAGATTCAGACAATCATTAACAACGGCCTGTCTGAGCAGATTTCTGCTCTTAACACTCAGGGTTCTATCCTGAAGGATCCCAACAACTGGGATGGCCCCCTCGCTGAGCAGTTCCGTAATTCCACTTGGCCTGACACCAGCCAGGCATTGGAACAGGCTAAGACCCAGCTGGGCGAACTGCAGCAGCAGCTTCAGACCATTGCAGATAACATCTTTACTGCTGGTGGCGCTTCCTAGTATCCGCCCAAGGTTTTCTCTCACCGGGAGCTAAGAGACGGCGTGTCTCTTAGCTCCCTCCAACATTTACTTTGTTTGACGACTGGGTGCGTTGCGCGCTGATGATTAGTCAATATTGCTTTTACCTGTAAGGATTGTGCCCGTGGGTGTGATTGAATACATCAAATCTCAGAAGGTTCCTTTCAACGACGAAACTGCTCAGAACGTAAAAACCGCTTTTGAGTCTGTTGCTCATGAATTGGAAGGTCAGATGGCCGGGCGGTCGGCTCAGGCTGACAAAATCCTGACAGAGTTTAGAGGGCCCTATGCCCATGTCTACAAAGCTAATGCGGAGTCTGCACTCAGCGACCTAGCTCAGCTCGCTAAGTCTTTGAAAGACGTTGGGTATCTCATGGATCGTGCTGCTGAGGCGGCTAGAGAAGCTAATATTTATGTTGCAGGACGTCTGGCTAAATTGGGGGTTGATTTCTTAGCGGTTGACGCGCGTATATATTCATCGATTGGTGACGCACTATTAAGTGGTGAAATCCCACCTGCCCCTTCACTTCCAGCGGTGCCCTCACCCACACTCTCGCGATTCCAAGCTCCCTCTAAGGCTCCTACTGGAGTCGCTGCGCCAACCGTCTCAGGTATCCCGCAGAATATCCGCGAGGGTGCCAACTCCCTTGACACTATGGACTCTAAATTTGACGGAAAGGTGGCTGATCTAAAAAAGGTACTTGAGGATTACAACACTAACTGCACATGGGCTCCCATCGATGTAGGTGAGCTACCTGATCAACTGGGAGCGTGGCTGGCAAGTAATAAAGACGATAACATCTGGCTTCGTAGTATCGCGGATGAGCTTGAACGGGCAAACGATGGTAATGCGACCGCCGTTGCCTCTATGCCCTACTCCGCTATGGAAGCTGCTGTTGGGCGAGCCGGAAGCTTTTCCCGTACATGCCTGAGAATCGATACACCAACCATTCGGGGTTCTGAGAGTTCAGCTGGTTATATCGGTGACCCTGTCAACGCTGCTACCGGTAACTTTATTGAGCCCGAAACCGACCTTGCTTTTACCGGTGCTTCCGCCGCTTTGGCTCTTACCCGCATGTATAATGCGGTGGACTCCAACGCCGGCGTTTTTGGGCTGGGCTGGTCTTCACCGCTGGATATGCGCCTAATCTTGACCGACGAGAACGCTACCTGGGTTAAGGAAGATGGCCAGCACCTGATTTTCCCGCGTCAAGGGGAGGGCTGGGACCGCGCCCACCTTCATGCTCTGTGGCTGACCCGGGAGGATGCTTCACAGCTCCCCGTTGAACTTGCTCCTGCACCTGCTGAGGTTTTGGTTGTCCGCGATAACCAGGGTGCCTGGTGGGCTTTTACCCCTGCCGGTGAGTGGCTGGCTCACGGTGCTACTACCGGTGACGCTGTTACCGCCACCCGCAATGCCAGCGGTGAGATTACCCGCCTGCAGCATGTGCGTGGCCGGTTCATTGACATTGAGTATTCCGATGGCCGGGTTGCTTACGCCCAGTCCCATGACGGCACCCGTGTTGAGTACTTCTACAGTGCCTCAGGTTTGCTGACCGGGGTTTCAACCCCCGTGGGTACTCGCTACTACGCTCATAATGAGGAGAACCTCATCTGCTCTGTCACTGCGGCAGACGGCACGGTTGAGGTTGAGAACTTCTACGATTCCCTGGGCCGTGTGCGTTCCCAGAAGTACCCGCACGGCGTGGTGCGCCAGTACTCCTACCTCTCTAATGGCGTAACCCTGGTGACCAATGAGGACGGCTCGCACGCTAACTCTTGGATTTCTGATGCCCACGGCCGCCTGGTGGGTATGATTGATGCCCAGGGCAACCGCCAGTCCATGGCTTATGACACCTTCAATAACCGTGTTTCCGTTACCGAACGTGACGGCTCTATGACGGTCCGTGCCTACAATAAGCGCGGTCTGCTGACCCGTGAAGTAACCCCCGAAGGGGCGGATTTTACCTACGAGTACGATGAGCACGACCGTATCACTACTTTGGTGACTGCTAGCGGTGCAGTGGTTTCGTACGAGTACGCCGATGCTAGCGGTGCTGACCGCAACCCCTCCACTCTGATGGATGCCCTGGGTGGGCGCACCGAGATGGTGTGGGAACAGGGACTTCTGACCTCTATGGTTGGCCCTACCGGTGTGCCTATGACCCTGACCTACGATACTTTTGGCGACATTGTGGGGGCTACTAACGCCCTGGGCGACCGGGTGAGTTTTGAACGTGATTCTGCTGGTCGCGTGACTAAGATTGTTACCCCGCTGGGCCACACTACTTCCTTTACCTACGATGCGGCTGGCCAGCTTGTGGCTCGTGAGGATGCTGACGGTGCGCTCTGGCGCTTTACCTATGGCGCCGGTGGGCAGGTTAAGACTCTTACAGACCCGCTGGGTGCAGTCACTACCCTGGAGTACAACTCCGCTGGTGAGCTTGCTAAAGTAATCGACCCATTGGGGCGTGAAACCACCCGGACTTTTGACTCTATGGGCAATATCAAGTCCGTCTTGACGGCTGGCGGTGCCCGGTGGAGCTTTGAGTACGATGAGCTGATGCAGGGTACCTCCGTTATTGACCCCCTGGGCAATAAGTGGTTGCGAGAGTTTGACGTTAACGGTGAGCTGGCTGCTCTGGTTGATCCCACTGGTGTACGTATCACAGCTGAACAGAAGCGGCAGGCCGGTATTTCCCAGGTACGGAATGCCTTTGGCACCTACACTTCGCACTATGATTCCTACGGCCGTTTGGTCAAGGAAACGGGTGCTGACGGGTCCGAGGAAATCTACACTCACGATGCCGCGGGTAACGTGGTTGAGGTTCTGGATGCGGAGGGCAACCTGACCCTGATTGGGCGTGATGCTCGCGGGCAGATTACTTCTATTACCAGCCCTGAGGGCCGGGTCACCACTTTCACCTACGATGCGTGTGGCCGCCCTGAGACCATGACCGAGCCGACCGGTGTGGTAACTACTTTGGAGTACGACGCGGATTCTCGTGTGGTCGTGCGTTCAACTTCTGTCGGTGAGCGTGAAGAGTTAACCTACGATGCTACCTCCCGCGTGATTGTTCAGCGGACTAACAGCAGTACAGCTCGTTATGCTTACGATGCCTGTGGCCGTTTGACCTACGCCGCTGATTTGAAGTTTGGTACCCGTCGTTTTGCCTATGATGCTGCCGGTCAGTTGGTCTGTGCTACCAACGGTCTAGGCGGTAAAACCCGTTATACCTACACCCCCGATGGTCAGGTCGCCTCGATGACTGACCCTACCGGTGCGGTGAGTACTTTTACCTATGATGCCGCCGGTCAGCTACTTTCTACGCGTGATGCCCTGGGTAGGGTTACTACTGCCCGGTACGATAAGGCAGGCCGTCTGGTGGGTACTACTAGCCCTGATGGGGATCGGTTAGAGTACACCTACGATGGTGCCGGTTTGTTGGCGACTACCCGTTTTAATGCCCGGTTGCTTTCGCGTGTTGAGCGTGATGCGGTTTCTCGTACCACTCGGGTTTTTGATTACACCGGGTATGGGGTTTCTTTGGTTGATGAGGGCCAGGGTGCGCCGGTGGTGCATACTTTGGTTGCTGACCGTTTGGGTCGTTTGGCAGAACACTCTACTTGCGGTGGGCTTGTAGGGGATGGGCATAGTGTGCGTATTTCCTACACCCCCGATGGTAATCGCCGGACCGTTGACGTTGATGGTGTGGTCACCGAGTACTCCTACGATGAGGGCACCGGGTTACTTTCTTCCCTGGTGCGTGGTGCCAGCGGTGAATCGGTGTTCTATCACTATGACCGGGGTGGGCGTTTGTCGAAGGTGACTGACCGGTCGGGCACCGTGTTACGTTCTTTTGACGTGGTACCCACTGCGGTTCGGGTCTCTGAGGGTCAGAGCGATAGCACTGACGGCAGCCAACCTGCTTATCAGGCTGATGGTGGCTGGGCTTGTGTTGAGCAGAGCACTACCGCAAGTGGCGAAGAGGTTACCCGGACTACCTATTACAGTGCTGAGGGCTTGGTTATCGGTGTGGATGATAGCGCTGATGGGCTTCGTCTGTTTACCTATGATGATGCGCACCAGCTCACCGGTGTTGTTTCTAGTGCGGGTACTCATTCTTTTGTGTATAACGATGCTGGTTTTTTGATTCGTGAGGTAACTGCTGCTGGTGTTAGCCGTGAGTATTCTTATGATGCTGCTGGGCAGCTGGTACGGCTTGAGGACTCTGAGGCTGGGGTTTCTGAGTTTGTTTATGACGGTTTGGGCCGTCGTGTTCAGCATCGGGGTGCTGATGGTTCGGTGCGTGAGTATGGGTTTTCGCCGGTTGGTTTGTTGGCGCAGGTTGCTGATGATGGTGCCTCGGTGGTGCGTTTGTGGAATGATGCTTTGAGCCAGACTGCCGGTGTTGTTGGTGCTGATGGTTCTGCACCGTGTGAGCTGGTGTGGGATCCTGCCGCTGCTGTTCCTACTGTGCTGGGTACCGGCGGTGTGCCGGTGTCTTTGGCTACCGGTGTTGGTGTGGATTTGTTGGGTGCCCGCGGTGTGGACCCGTTTGCCGCTTCGCCGGTGGTTTCTGAGTTTGGTTCTGGCCTGGCCGGTGGTGTGACTGCTGCGGGTTCTGTGCAGGTTGCTGGGCTGGAAGTTCTAGGGGCTCGCGCTTATGACCCTGTTTCTCGTGGGTTTATGAGCCCTGATCCTGTGGTGTCGCCTGTGGGCGCTGGTTGGGGTGCGAATGTTTATTCGTTTGTGGGTAATGCGCCGACCGCCTTGGTGGACCCTTGGGGTACTTCGCCGATGACTGCTGAGCAGTTTGGGGATTATCGTGCTGATACCTTGGGCAGAACCTGGGATAAAGGCGTGAAATGGTGGGACGATTACGGGCCGTACGTTACCTTAATCTTTACAGTTGTCGTGGCGATAGCTCTCTGTTTTTTGGCCCCACCTATTGGCGGGTTGATGCTTGAGGGCATGTTGATTTCAGGTGGCCTTGAACTGCTCTTTCAAGGGATAAATCTGTGGATTACAGGGGAGCCTATTAACTGGAAAGAGGTGGCTAATGCCACCACCATTGGGGGCTGGACCGGGGGCATGGGCGGAGCAATTTTCTCCGTTGTTGGCCGTATAGGGACGAAGTTAGGTTTTGCTTCTAAGTTTTTTGATGATGCTGCCAATTGGTTCCGTAACCTGAGCCCTAAAATTGATGACTTTGCGAATAAGCTCATCCAGTATGGCGATGATATCTACAATTTTGCGGGGAAGGGGAAGGCCTATTTCAACAAGGTTTTTGCGCCGTTTCAGGCGTTCGGCCAGAGACTTCAGTCCATCGGTAATTCATTGATATCGAAGATTCCTGTGGTTAACAGAATCGTTGAGTTCAATGCCCAGATGAGTACGCGGTTTGGAGTGATGTCTGCGTGGGTGACTGCTTTGGCGAATACCTTTAAGGAGGTTGGCGAAGCAACGGTGACTAACGTGATGGACTATGCCATGAATACGCCCTTGAATGAGCAGACTCCTGAGGGGTATCTGCGGGCGGTGGCTGCTGCGCCTATTAGCTCCCTGCTGGTTCCAGCTTATACATCAAAGCCTGTGCAGAAGGTCCTGTATAAATTGGATGTCCCAACGGTTATTGTGACAAATCTGTCTGATGTGGTGGGCGATTATGCTGAAGGGTTCACGAACTACCTTATCAAGGAGGAAGGATTCAACATCCCTAAGGCGCATGACGAAGGGGTGAAGAGTGTGTCTGAAGGTGTGACTGAGAAGGTTAACGAGGCAAGGAAAGAAAGATCGAAAAGAGTAAAGGCTGTGAAAGGGAAATAGATGGAAAAGAGGAAATGGACTCGTAAAGAAATTCTCTGGGGTGCATTTTTTGGAATTTTTTTATTGCTGATGTTTCTGAGTGTTCCAGCTATTGACTATATAAATTTTCACTATGCTGAGCCAAAGGAATGTACTGTTGAATCGGCGAGGTTTTCCGCAGGCGGGAGTGGGTCAAGAGTTGCTTCAACGAAGAACAAGATGTGGATTGAAACTCTTGAGTGTGGCCCTATTATTACCTATAAGGTTAAGGGTGGCACCAATGATCTGTTGAAGAATATTGATTTGGTGAACCAGTATCAGGGGCAGAAGCTGGTTTTTATGATTGGTCCTTTGTCGTGGAATCCGGGGAATACTGCTGCTGAGTATGTGATTATTCCGGAGAAGTAGTCGTTTTCTTGGTTTTGTGGTGTGAATATCTGATAGGAGTTTAGGTGTGGTTGCTACTTTAGTTGCTTTGCTGTGTACTGCTGTCCTGTGCGGTGGGCTGGCTTTTGTGTGTGCGGCTATTGCGGGGAGTCCTGCTGTCGCTAAGCTTCTTTACTATGTGGTGGGGCTATTTTTTGCGTTTGTGGCTATGGTTGTGACGTCTTTGATGTTTTGGGTTTTTGGGAGTGACCCTGCTTTTAGTCGCATTTTGACCGGCGTGCTGTTGGGGTACATCGGTGCTGGCCAGGTTCTTTTGAGTGCGCTTTTGGCACAGAAGTTTGGTGGCTCGTAGAGGGTGTAGTGTCTCGAGGGCAGTTGTTGCTTCTCCTGTCATGGGGTAGGTTCGCGGGTGGCCTTGGGGAGACAGCACCGGTACAAGGTAGCTTCTAGTAAAAATGCGATAGCTGTAGAAACTACTGAGTGCGGATTAATTATCGTCCCTAAAGTGGTTGGTGGCACTGATGACCTGTCGAAGAATATTGATTTGTTGAACCAGTATCAGGGGCAGAAGCTGGTTTTTATGATTGGTCCTTTATCGTGGAATCCGGGGAATACAGCTGCTGAGTATGTGATTATTCCTGAGCAGTAGCTGGCTTCTGGATGTTCGTCGTCCTGTTTTTCGGAGAAGGTAGGGGGTGCTGGTGAAAAAGGTTTTTAACAATATACGGGAGTATTGGATTCATTATGTGGCCTTTTTTGTGCTATTTTCTATGGCGATGATTCCTGTTCAACGGTACGCGGATTCGCACTATACCCAGGAGATGACCTGTACCGTGAAGTCTGCCTCGACCGTCTGGCGTATGCGTGGTTCGGGAAAGGCTGGTGCGTCGAGTCCTGATTCGTCTGTTGTGACGGAGGAGTGTGGGACTTTGATGCTTTATCGTCCTGTGTTGGATGGTGTGGGTATGGAGGAGACGACGGGTAGTTTGGTGGTGGGTAAGAAGTATATTTTTGTGGTGAATAAGTATCTTGTATTCGATAATTTCTATAATATTCAGGATATTAAAGAGGCTGATGGTTCTCCTGTAAATTTTGGGTCTTCTGAATAGTTTTGGCTTATGCCTGTGTACTTAATTTAGTGTGTAGTTTTATTTTGTTAGGGTATTTTTATGTTGCTGGGTGCTCTTACGGGTCTTGTTGTGGCCGGTGTTAATGTTCCTTTGTCTAATGTTTTGGGGCGGTCTCTTGGTAGTCCGGTGAAGTTTTTGGTGGTGTATTTTCTGCTGGGGCTTCTGGTGGTTGCGGCGGGTACTTTTATTTGTATGCAGTTCCTGCCGTTGTCTGCTGTTCAGAGTTTTGCGTCGTGGGGTTTGTTTATTCACCTGTATGTGGGGTGGACTAAGTATAGGGAGTTGAAGGGGGCTCAGGGTAAGGGTCTCTAGGGTGAGATTGAGTCTACGCTGAGTCGGGCTGAGCCGGGTGAGAAGTATGAGTTTATGATTGGTGAGACTGGTGTGGATAGTTGGGGTCAGCGGAAGATTTTTTCGTTTTCTGGTCCTGTTGAGTAGTCATCTGCTTGTTTGCGTGCTTCTGGATTTAGGCCGGTACCGGTATAGGTTTCTGGTTTGTCTGTTGTGGCAGTGTCGGCGGTGTTCTTGTGTGTTCGGTTTGGGTGCACGGGGGCACCGTCGTCTTTTGTTTTTGCTGGGGTTTGTGTGGTGTTCTTGTTGAGTCGTCCGGTGGGGTCTTTGAAGTCGGTGTCTTTTGATGTGGGCTCTGGTGGTGGTTTTGATGATGGTGGTGCTGTGCGGGATCTAGGGTTGTTGGGTTCTGGTGCTTCGGGTGTGCAGGCGTCTGTGGGGGTTATGGTTGAGAGTGTGAGGGAGGGTTCTGGTGAGTAAGTCTGTAGGTTCTGTGCCTGTGCAGGAAGGTGTGGGGCGGGCGAAGACTCTTGGCGGCAGGATTGCTGCTGGGGTTGCTTTGGTGCTTGTTTTAAGCCCGATGGTTTATGGGGTTTCCTGGTTCTTGCTCTCGCCTTATTTTAATCGGGTGTTTCATTATGAGAAGCAGTGCACTATTGAGTGGGCTGCCGCTGGTGAGAGCCGGTCTAAGTCGTATTCGGGCAATCCGTATATTTATGTGCAGACTTCGGATTGTGGTGGTTTGAGGTTTAAGGGGGATCGTCATGGGTTGAGGCGTGCTGAGGTTGCTGAGCGTATTGATGCTCTTGCTGGTCAGCGGGTGGCGGTGGATGTGGGGTATTGGCAGATGTTTGGTCCTGGTGAGTTGTCGGTTGTGGGTTTTGAGGGGCTTGATTTGGGCCGGTAGGTCCTGGTTTGTCTGGTGTGGTAGTGGTGGCGGTGCTCTTGTGTGTTCGGTTTGGGTGCATGGGGGCGCCGCCGTCTTTTGTTTTTGCTGGGTTTGATGATGGTGGTGCTGGGCTATCTCCTGGTAGGTGGATTGGGCGGTGTATTCACCAAGGCGGTAGCGGCAGGAAATGTGATCAATTATTTTTTGGGCAATGGCCACCGTAGTAGCCGATAACCTGGCTAGATAGGTTTGAGGTGTGCGTTTACGCCAGGGGAGGGCGTTTCCCGGGGTGCGCGTGCTACTAGGAACTGAAAAATGTGGCCTTAGCTCGTGCTCTTGCGATGGGGCGGGTCTGTGCTAACAGACTAGACTCAGCAACTCCTTCTGTGTTTGACGCGCAAAGTTGTTTCTAACTGGATGTCAGTAATCTTGGCCGAAGGTGATATCCCATATTCGGAGTCAAAGACCCTCTTGGATAGAGGAGCGGGCAAGGTGCTACTCATACAGGCGGGGGATAGAGCCCTCCCACGCTAAGTTCTACCGATAAATACTAGAACGATGCCCTACCTCTAAGGCCAGAAGCACCAAGGCACCTTGGTCAATATCCAAAATCACTCGGTAAGACCCCACACGGTAACGCCACAGTCCTGAGTAGTTACCGGTCAAAGCCTTACAGTGCTCCTGCGGGTACTCAGAGATTTCCAGCTTCTCTAGCTGGTCTACAATACGCTGGGCAACTGGCTAATCCAGCTTTTTGAGCTGTTTGAGGATCCGAGGGGTCAGCTCTATTCTCCAGGTCTTGCTCACAGGTCAAGTTCCGCGCGAGCTTCTGCCAGGCTGTAGGTTTTTTGCTTACCTGAGCGTACCGCTTCAGCATCGGCTTTCAGGGTAAAGGCGTGTTCTATTTCTGCCAGGTGCTCTTCGAGTAGGGTGTTGATATAGAAGGAGACGGGGCGGTTAGTCTGGTGGGCTAGGTTTTCTAGGCGTTGGCGTACATCGTGGGAGGGGCGGAAGGTGAACCCTTTTCGTGCTTTTGTTTCTATAGTCATACCTTAATCGTATTACACGTCATTCACGGATGCTAGAGAGTAAGTGTAGGAGGGTGGGCTTGTTCAAACCTGCTCGGAGATAGAAAATAAAAGAATTAGCGGAAATTTTAGGTTGGGGCGGGTAGATAGAGACCAACCCAAGCGCGGTCTGTCGCTGGGGTTTGATTAGGCTCGTGGGTAGTTGGAGAGGTGGTTTGTGTGGCTCTTGTTGATCAAGACCGTGGTGGTAAGTCTGGGGCTGGTAGTTTAGGTCCTCGAGGGCGTAAGATTTTTGATTTCATTCTTTATGGGTTTATTTTTCTGGTTCTTGCTTATTACTTTGGTGATATGTATTTTTACCGGACGGTTGATTGTACTGTTGTGGGTGCTGAGGCTGTCAGTGGTGGGGGTGGTTTGCGGTCTGCTGGTTCGCGTCAAAGTGTTAATACTGAGACTGAGGAGTGTGGGCTGCTTGTGTTCGTAATGATGCAGAATGAGGGTTTCGATAGTGGGCAGGATTTGGCTGATGAGTTGAATCGTCATCGGGGTGAGCGGTTGCGGTTTCGGGTGAGTTATTTGTATGTGGGTCATTATGAGGCTCGTGCTGTGGAGTTGGAGGGTTTTCCTATTCGAGACTAACCGGCTAGGCCTCTGCACTCAGACAGACCCTGTGCTGAGTAGGGCCGGCAAGCCCCACACAGGGCGCCCTCACCACCAAGGCTAAGAGCACAAAATCTGACTCTCCTCCTCACAAGCCCTAGAGCAGGGCACTCCACAAGCGACAAAGATTCTCTGTCACCTTATGGCGCAATGGCCGGTAAATCCACTCGTCATAGCGTAACTTCTTACACACAGCGATATACTCGTGGGCCACCTGCTCCAACTCCTTGACCATATCCGAGCTAACAATGAAAGTTGAGACCTCAAAGTTCAAGGCAAAAGAGCGCGGGTCCATATTTGACGACCCAATGAAAGTGATCTCCTGGTCCACGATCATGAACTTGGAGTGCAGAACGGTTGGCCCAGGGTACTGCTGAATATTAACACCGGCCCGTAGCAGTTCCTCATAGTAGGAACGCTGGCCCATAATGGGCAGAAACTGGTCTCCCTTTTCGCAGACAATCAGGGTTACCTCGATACCGGAGAGCGCCATATTGGTGAGCGCCTGCAAAAGCGTTGACTCGGGCACAAAGTAGGGGGAGCAGATAATGATTCGCTCCTCCGCGTTGTAAATCAGGTGGTTAATCAGGCGCAGATTATTTTCGGTCTCATAGCCCGGCCCTGAGGGCACTATCTGCGCCAGGGGCGGTTGGGCGTCCAGGCCCGCATTATCCTGGGCCTCGATATCCGCATCAATCTCGTTGAGCAGTAGCTCCTTAGTTTCTGCGTACCAGTCAGAAACAAAAACAGCATTAAGCTCGTGCACAACGGGGCCGGTGCAGAAGAAGCACAGGTCTTTCCATTCCAGCCCCTTCTGCAGGTTCTTCTTGAGGTTATAGGTGCGGTCGATAGCGTTTTGGGAGCCGGAGAAAGCAAGCTGCCCATCAATCACCACAATCTTTCGGTGATTACGTAGGTCAGGGCGCTGCCACTGCCCCTTCCAGGGTTTCAAGGGCAACATCAGATGCCAAGGGACCCCCGCCTGAGTAAGCCGCTCTTGAAGCTCCCGCCAGCGCGGGTACTTGCGGGAACCAATATGATCAATGAGGATGCGGACAGCAACCCCACGCTGGTGGGCCCTAATCAGCGCCTCCCAGAGAGGCTCAGTCGTGGCATCTAACCCGGCGATATAAAACTCTAGGTGAACGTAGGTCCGGGCTCTATCAATATGTTCAGCTAACTCCTGGATGGATTCATTGTTGTGGTGGCGTAGCTCAAAACTGTTGCCCCCAATCAGGGGAAGGGCCCCCAGCTTGTAGTTGAGCTTGGCAGCCACCCGAGCCGGCTCCGAAAGAGTAGCATGACCCAGGACCGCCTGATCGCCCTCAATAGCGTCCTTAATGATCCTGTTCATGGTGCGTTGCCGGCTCAGACGATGCTTAGGGACCAGGTTAGAACCAAAAATGAGGAAGGCAAGTAGCCCCACATAGGGTATGTAGAAAATAGCCATCAGCCAGCCCAGCGCGACCACCGGCTTACGGTTATAGGGCAACCAAAAGATGACGGTTAGGCGGATGATGAGATCAAAAACTACTAAGGACACCGAAAGCCAGTCAGGCAGGTTGGTGATATTGAGGAAGGGCAGACCAAGATTCACCCTCCCAGTCTACCGGCTAAGATACGGTGGCCAGCGGAATCACAGGCTGGAACCCTTGGGGTAGGCTCCGAGCGGGCCCTGCACTAGACTAAGGGGAGTGAACACCTCTGCGCAGGAAACAAGGCCAGCTCCCTCCGCCCGCCAAAGGCGGCGCCAACGCACCCACGCCGCCATACATGGAGCGGCTCTTGACCTGGTCGCTGATAAAGGCTTCAAAGCAGCCACCACCGACGAAATCGCCCAGAAAGCTGGCGTCAGCCCCCGCACCCTCTTCAACTATTTCGCGGCCAAGGAGGACGCCGTCCTGGGGCTACGCCCACCGGTTCTGACCGACCAGATACTAGAACAGGACCAGACCAGGAAGGAACTCTACATTTTTGAGCGGATCGCTCACCTACTGGTTGACATACTGGTGACTTCCATAGACGGACCCAGCTACCCCCAGCTGAGGCTACTCCTAGATACCTACCCGGAACTCCGCTTCCGCATGCGCACCCACCACCTAGCCTGCGAGAACGTTCTGGCTGACTTCCTGCGCTCAGTGGACTGGCAGGCTTTCTCCCAGCAGGGCCGCAAGGGCCCCTTCATCTACCGGCCCTGTGGTTCACCCACCCCGCTCAGGGAGCACAACGTTCAAGCTGCCCTCTGCATTACCTCCGCTCTGCTGCGCTACATTGACCTCACCCAAGGCATACCGGACGGCCCCCAACGAGATACCCTCATCAGAGAAGCCGTATCAACCTTCCGCCACCTACTGCGCGAAGACACACCAACAGACCCGCCCTCACAGGGCACCCCCTAACCCCGGATCAAAGGAGAACCTCATGAAAATACTTGCCCCCACTTCCATTCGCCTCAAGGAAGAGCTCCTAGGCCTGACCGCCCAGGACCAGCTCATCAGCTACGACCCCGCCGCAAATATCTCCCCCGAGAACTACGACGCCGACGTACTGATCGCCTGGGGCAACACCAACGACCAGCTCAAAGACGCGGCAACCAACCTCCACAAGGTAGAGCTGGTTCAGGCGCTCCTGGCTGGCCCCGACCAGGCCCGCGCCGCAGGTTTCCGCCCCGAAGCTGTCATTGCCTCCGGTAGCGGCCTGCACTCAAAAACCGTTGCTGAGCATACCCTAGCGCTGGCCCTCAACTTTGTGCGTTTCCTGCCCACCCTGGCTGAGCATCAGGCTCAGAAGCATTGGGCCGGTGAGCTGGGTGGCCCCCAGGAGCTACACCCTGCCCACCAGGTCACCACCTTACTCGGCGCCAACGTCACCATCTGGGGCTTTGGCTCCATCGGCACCGCAACCGCCCGTCTCTTCCAGGCCTTCGGTGCCAATGTCACCGGTGTAGCCCGTAGCGCAGGGGAACGCGAAGGCTTCCCGGTTCTTGCTACTGAAGACATCGACAGGGTTCTACCCACCACCGACATCCTGGTCATGATTCTGCCGAACTCGGAAGAAACCCAGAAGGCTTTGGATGCCGCCCGCCTAGCTCAGCTGCCGGAACGTGCCTATGTGATCAATGTGGGCCGTGGCCCCACCCTGGACCAGGGCGCTCTCATTCAGGCCCTTAAAACCGGTTCTATTGCCGGTGCGGCCCTGGATGTTGTGGAAGAGGAACCTCTTGATCCTGCCGATCCGCTCTGGGATGCCAAGAACCTGGTTATTACTCCTCACTCCGCTGGTGGTCGCCCCGTGGAACCGGAGCCTTTGATCGCTCAGAACCTGCAAGCTCTGCGCGACCAGCGAGCAGGCAAGACCGCTAACTGGCGCAACAAGATGAACTAGTTACCTGCCCTTCTCGCCCTCAGCGCCAGGCCTCCCTGCCCCTTTCGCCTGCTAAGGCTCACACGGTTTTACACGCCCGTAGGCGGTGCTCCCGTTAGCACCCCTTAACGCCAGCCCCGCCGAGCCAGCTAAGGCTCACACCGCCTGCGGGCTGAGCCTTGCTCTCCAAAGCTCATAGAATAAGGCCGCTCCACCCGTCATGGGTGGAGCGGCCTTATCTCTGAACGTGTCTAAAGATCCGTTCTAGCTAACGACCGGCCCTGTTTCTTCCAGTAGCTTGGCGCGAAGCTCACGGCGCTGGGCCTGAGCATCGGGATCAGGTAGGGGAACAGCAGCCAGCAGACGCTGAGTATAGGCCTGTTTGGGGTGGCGCAGGATCTGCTCACGCGTCCCCTGCTCCACAATCTCCCCTCGGCGCATGACCGCAATACGGTCGGCCAGAGCGTCAATAACAGCCAGGTCGTGGGTCACAAAGAGGCAGGCGAAGCCCATCTCCTGCTGAAGCTCCTGGAAGAGTTCCAGCACACGAGCCTGCACAGACACATCCAAGGCACTGGTCGGTTCATCGGCGATCAGGAGCTTAGGCTTGAGCGACAGCGCACGGGCAATACCCACACGCTGTTTCTGCCCGCCCGAGAGCTCATGCGGGTAACGGTTACGGTAAGAGCGGGGCAACTCAACCCGGTCGAGTAGCTCCTCAATCCGCTTCTGTAGAGCATCGCCCTTGGCCTCACCGGCCAGCATCATAGGCTCCCCAATAGATTCACCAATGGGCAGTCGGGGGTTCAAGGAAGAAGAAGGATCCTGGAAGACCATGCCAACATCCTTACGCACCTGGGCCAGGTCCTTACGGCTGGGTTTGCGCATATCAACACCACAAACGTTCAGCTCACCCTCGGCAACCTGCAAGAACCCCACGGTAGCGCGGCCAATGGTGGACTTACCGGAGCCGGACTCACCCACCAGACCCAGCACCTCACCGGCCCGGATCTGAAGGTTAGCGTCGGTAACCGCTCGGAAGGGACCAACCCGACCCTGCTTGGGGTATTCCAGGGCAACGTTCTTAAGCTCCAGGATAACCTCACCATCTGCCTTGGGCGGGGGGAGTACCTGGTTGATGACAGCCGTTGGCGGGCGCTGGCCTTCAGCGGCATCGTCAATGGCCGCGTTCACATCAATCTCATCACCGCCCAGGTGGAGCACCGAACCTAGCAGAGCCTTGGTGTACTCGTGCTGGGGGTTATTGAAGATATCGTGGATTTCACCGGTCTCCACAATCTCCCCTCGGCGCATAACCGCTACCCGGTCAGCCAGGTCAGCAACAACACCCATGTCGTGAGTAATCAGAATAATTGCTGAGTTGAGCTTCTTCTGCAAGTTACGCATGAGCTGAAGAATCTCAGCCTGCACGGTCACATCCAGTGCCGTAGTGGGCTCATCGGCAATCAGGAGCTTGGGGTTGGTGGACAGTGACTGGGCGATCATAGCGCGCTGGCGCTGTCCACCGGACATCTGGTGCGGGTAGGAATTAAAGGCCTTGACCGGGTCAGGCATCTCCACCAGCTCAAGCATTTTAAGAGCTTCGTCTTTAGCCTGAGCGGGTGAGATGTCCTTGTGAATGCGGAGGGTCTCAATAATCTGATCCCCCACGGTCATGACCGGGTTCATAGCGGTCATAGGTTCCTGGAAGATGACCGCGACCTCTTCACCGCGCACGCTGAGCAAGTCGGTATTAGAGAGCCCAATCAGTTCACGGCCGTTGAGCTTAACGGATCCAGTGACCCGGGCGTTCTTGGGGAGCAGGCCGATCATACCCATAGAGGAGACGGACTTACCGGAGCCTGATTCACCCACAATAGCGAGTACCTCACCGGCATGAACCTCGTAGCTGAGGTTAATGGCGGCGGGAACCCACTTGCGTTCGACACCGAAGTCGACGCTGAGGTCACGAACTTCAAGCACCGGGCTAGCGGTCTGCTGAGTTACTGGAGTATTCACTAGTTTTCCCAACTCTTAGGTTTGGTTAAGGAGTTTTATCTTGTAGAGCGGTTTTTATCTGAGAGAATCTAAAGACTATGAAGTCTCAGTATTTGCAGAACCCCCCGGTACGTTTTAGGACCAAGACAGCTGCCCTCTACACCTGGTGTGCGGGCCTTGTTGCTCTTAGCGTCCTGCTGGCTTTGGCCTACAGCGGCGGCCCCTTAGCCCTTCTCAAGCAGGGGTGGGGTGCACTGCTGATAGCCTACGCCATCTGGTACCTGCTGGGCCGCTCGGATGTCCTTGTTGACCAAGACGCAATTACCGTGCGCAACCCTTTTGTGAACCATACCGTTAACTACGCGGCCCTGATTGATATCTCGACCAGGTACCACCTGACCCTGGTGACAGCCACTAAGCGCTATCAGGCCTTCGGGGTGCCCGCCAGCGGTATGCTTGCCTCCCTCACGGCTCACCGTCAGGACTTACGCAATCTTCCCGCGATCACCTACGCTGTCGGCTCTGCTGTGCGGACTTCGGATTTACCGAACTCAGCGGCAGGTGCCCTGGCCCTGATGATTCGGGGCTACTGGCAGGAGCAGGTAGAAGACGGTGCCCTTGACGGTGTTGAGCCGGTTCAGATATCCACCCTTGATTTGCGGGGGATCCTCACTTGCGGCGCCCTGGTCTTCTTGACTGTGGTAGGGCTCTTCCTTTAGCTAGGAGGGGGTCTGCTTTTTCTCTATAGGTTTATGGGTGGCGGTGGCTGCTTGTTCAGCCACCGCCACGGTTCTCAAAGCTACCGGGGCTGGCTACTGAACCTCAGAGTTTACCAGCACCGGGTGTACCGGAACCGGGAGCGTCGGGGCCGACGGTCTCCGAGGGGCCTGAGCCCTGCTGGGTGAGCTCAGCATCCAGGCTGGTCCGTGCTAGGCCTGCCTCAGCCGGGGCTGTCTGACCGCTTACCCCCACACCGTTCTCCGCTGAGTGGGCGGTACGCTCGGTGGCTTTCTTGGGGTTGAACTTCTTCTGGCGAGGATCAAAGGCATCTCGCAGACCATCACCCACAAAGTTGATAGCCAGTGAGATTACTAGGATGAAAAGCCCGGGGAACCAGAAGAGCCAGGGGCGGGTTGAGAAAGCTGACTGGTTAGCTGAAATCAGTGACCCCAGCGACCAGTCCGGCGCTTTAATGCCGAAGCCCAGGTAGGAGAGGGCGGTTTCGGTTAGGATGGCCGTACTCATCATCAGGGACACATTCACGGTTACTACACCAATAGCGTTGGGCAGAATGTGCTTAAAGATGATCCGCAAATCAGAGGCGCCCGCTAGACGGGCGGCATCAACGAATTCGCGTTCACGCAGGGAGAGGAACTCGGCGCGCACCAGACGGGCCAGGGAAGCCCAGAAGAGCAAGCCCACCACTACACCGAACATGATGGTATTCCAAATACCGTTAAAGTAGCTACCGGCTAGCTTACCCAGTACGGCGGTCAGCAGGATCAGGGGGATGATGATCACCATGTCGGTAAAACGCATGATCAGGGTTTCAACCCAGCCCCGGTAGTAACCTGCCAGGCCCCCAAAGAGTACCCCCAGGAAGGCCGCGATGGCGGTAATGATGGTAACCACTAAGAAGGTATTTTGAACACCGCGCATGGTCATGGCAAAGAGGTCGCGGCCGGTAGCGTCCTGGCCGAACCAGTGCTGGGCGTTAGGGGCTGCCCCATTGACGGATGGGTTCATTTCGGTGTAATTGTAGCCCCACCAGCCGGGCACCGGGCCCACCCCAATGGAGGTGACAGCCAGTAACAGGATCAGCCCCAGGAGAACCAGGGAGATAACGGCACCGGTGTTCTGGCGGAAGCGCTTGCGGACAATCTGCCCCTGAGTTTTACCCACCGACTCCTGGGCCCGGATGTCCACGTTGGTCTCTAGGGCCCGCATAGCGGTGGTTTCGGTGGTGGGCTCTGCGACCGAGCCCTTGTTGGTGGTTTCGTTGGTGCTCATTATGCTTTCACCCTCACGCGCGGATCAAGTGCTGAGTAGAGAAGGTCAGCAACCAGGTTAAAGGTCAGTGCCATGATGCCTGTCAGCAAGAAGACACCCATGACGGGGTTGGGGTCCGTTTGGGCCAGCGCGTCCAAGAAGAGGGTACCCATACCCTTGAAAGCGAAGATGCGTTCGGTGATAGCTGCACCACCGATAATCGACCCAATATCCATAGCGATAATGGTTGCTAGGGGGATCAGCGCGTTGCGGAAGGCGTGCTTCATGACCACGGAACGTTCGGAGACACCCTTGGCGCGAGCCGTGCGGATGTAGTCCTGGTTCATGATCTCCAACATAGAGGCACGTGAGTACCTGGAGTACGATGCCAAGGAAATCAGCGTCAGGGCGACGGTGGGCAGGAGGATATGGGTCATGGTGTCAATCCCATGGATCCAGAAGTCACCCTGCAAGTTGGGGGTGGAGGCGTTAGCCGTTGGGATAGGGCGACCCTTGATACGGCCGCTGTTGAGGTAGCTGGGCCAGGCCTGCATGAAGCGGTCTGCGATAATCAGCAGCGCCATAGCTAGGCCGGTGAGCATACCCACACGGGCCCCCTGGCCCTTGTCGTAGCCACCCCAGACCAGGCCCAGAATGACACCCAGGGCCATAAAGGCTGCCGTGACGATGACGACCATCAGCAAGGTAGCTTGCGCCAGCAGACCTTGAATGGGGAAGTAGGCCACAAGACCGACTACCACCATGCTCAGGCCAGCTCCCAGGGCACGGCGGTTGCGCAGGCCGGAGACCAAAACGGTGAAGGTCAGGGCGGCAACCAGGCCCAGGGGAAGAATGAAGGGGATCCCCAGGAAGGGGGTCAGGAACCAGTGGGTGGCAGACACAAAGATGATGGCCCCAGCGGTTAGGGTGAAGCCCACCAGACCCATGAGGTAGCGGGTCTTTTGCTTGCCGAAGGAGGCCGCATACCAGAAGAGGCCGGCTAGGGCCGAGATCAGCAGGGTGGTGGGAATAGTTACCACGGGGTTTCGCAGGAAGTCGTTAAAACCAATGGCCAGGAATTCCTTGAGCAGAACTGCAATCCAGAAGGAGGGCAGGGAGAAGAAGAGAAAGCTGGCGAAAGTAACGGTGTAATCCAGCCCGGAGTACTGGCGCAGAGCCGAGACAATACCCAGGCAGACACCGACTAGGATAGCCAGAATTGTTGCGGCAAGCACCAGGGTCAGGGTCTGGTAGACGGCGTTAGAGAGCAACTGGGTGACCGGGGTACCAGCCAGGTTCTGCCCGAAGTCACACTTACCGGCAAAGCAACCCAGCACACCACCTAGCCACTTGAAGTAACGCAGAGGGGCTGGGGTGTCCAGGTCGAGGGCCGCAATGCGCTGGGCAATCAGGGCCTCTTTATTGGGGGAGGTGGAGACTCGTAGCTCTTCAAGGGGATCACCGGCAATAGCTACGAGGTTATAGATCAGAAAGGAGGCACCAAAGAGAATGAAAACCGCGGTAATCAAGCGCCTCACGGAGTACATGAGCATGATAGGTTCCTGGTGGGTTGGGGAGTTAGAGGTGCTGGGGTTACCAGCCTAACTCAATAGCCAGAAGGCGCGGACGCTGCTTGAGCGTCCGCGCCGGGGAACAAGCTACAGGGCTAAGAAGTTCAGCCACTGTGGCGTGAGCTGAGCATTTGCTAGCTACTAGTTAGCAATATCCCATTCTTCAATGTTCCAGGTCAGGGGCTGAGCGCCTGCCTTAGGCTTGACCCCGCTCAGGAAGTCGCTGTAGGAGGTAACAGCAATGGACTGGAAGAGGGGCAGACCGTAGCCGTCCTTGAAGGTTTCGGCATCGGCAGACATCTTGAGCTCGTTGATCTTAGCTTCATCGGTGGTCTTCATGATCTGATCAGCAGAAGCATCCACGCTGGCGTTGGAGTAGCTGTTGAAGTTGGATGAAGAGCCTGTCTTGAAGATCTGGCCCAAGGTGCTGTTACCTACACCGGGGGATACCCAGCCGAAGATGGAGGCCTCGTAGTCACCACCGGGAAGCAGGGTGCCCCACTGCTCGCTACCGGCGTCCTCTACCTTGAAGCCAGCCTTCTCTGCGGACTCCTTAATCATCTGGAAGGAGTTCACACGGTTGGAGTTCTTGGAGTTGTAGAGAATGCGGATGGTGGGGGTCTTACCGTCCAACAGTTCCTTGGCCTTGGCGATATTGGCGTCCATATCATCCAGGGGGTACATGTCGGAGTTGTTGGTCTCCACAGTCTTCTTGTAGTTATCGGCATCCGAAACTACGTAGAGCTGGGAGTTGAGAACCTCAGCCTTATCGTCCATGGGCTTAATGAGCTTGTTGACGATGTCCTGGCGGGGAACGGTCAGCAAGAAGGCCTTGCGCACGTTCTCATCGGCGAAGGGGGAGCCTTCCTTCATGTTCAGGTCCAGGTGATCGTAGGACTGGTCGGGCTGGGTCTCGGTGACAACGTTCTCCAGGCTCTCTAGCTGGCTGACGGTGTCGATGGAGGCCTGGGGGGCAACAGCGTTGACGTCGCCGTTCTGCAGGGCCTGTACCTGGCCAGCGGCATCGGGCAGAACCTTGAGGATGACTTCGTTGATGGCGGGCTTGGTCTCGCCCTGGTATTCGGGATTGGCGGTCAGGGTAACTGACTGGTTCTCCTGAACTCCGGTCACCAGGTAGGGGCCGTTACCCACGGTCAGGGCCTTGTTGCTGGGCATGGTGGTGGTGTCAAACTTAGTTTTCCAGGCATCAGCAATCTTGCGGAGGTTTTCGTTCTCCTCGCCGGGGGTGGCGGTTTCCAGGGTCTGAACCAGGGTTTCTTCGTCCATGCCAGCCAGTTCAGCTACCACGTGAGCGGGCTTGCCGATGTCGTAGGCAATCTCCCAGTCAGCAAAGGCCTGGGGGTAGTTGAAGGTAATGGAGCGGCCGTCTTCACTGAGGGTGGGCTTACCGGCTTCCTTGAGGCCCTGGGTGTCACCGGCGTACTCAAAGTAGCTAACGGCGTCTTCGCCTTCACCGTCAAAGTAACCTGACTGAGAAGCCCAAGCCAGCAGCAGGTCACCCTTGTCGATCTCGTTGCCGTCGGACCACTTCTGGCCCTCGTTGACGGTGTACTCGACCTTGATGCCGTCGCCGTCATCCTTCTTCTCGTAGCTGCCGAACCAGTCATTGTGGCGGACCTTGAGCTCATCGGTGATGGTGTAGAAACCGGTGTTGGTCATGGTAGCAACAATGGCGTTGGTGTCAGTGTTACCCGTGGCGGTTCCAATGTTGAGGGACGAGAACACGTTAGTGATCGCAATGGATACAGACTTATCACCCGATGAACCTGAACCACCACCGGCGGTGTTTGATGATCCGGCGCAGGCCGAAAGGGCGAGTGCGGCAACGGCTGATAGGCCGAGCGCTGATGAGATACGGGTTGTACGCATTGGCGTCTCCTCGTGTGAAGGGGAAAAATTCGGTGGCTTGTGGCCCACACTTAGTCCGGCCTGAGCCGGTCTAGCACCAACCAGAGGGATGGGGTGTGGTGAGTCACAAAACCTGTACTCTATATATTAGGCTACTTCTTAGGGCACCCGCCACCTGAACCCTCCTTTGGCTGAAAAACTTTCATAAAAAGTCAAAAAAGTTTTGACAGCCCCCTGAAAACTAGAGGAAGAACCAATCATCTTTATGCAGGGCTCTACATGAAAATAAATTATTGGTAAGCTGTGGCGGCTGGCTTCTGACCCCCTCAGCATGCTGATATGTTGGCGCTGAGCTAGGCTCTCCCGGCGGGCCTAATCACCTAGCGAGCGGACCATCTGAATATGCTCGATCCCAGCTTCGAGGTAGGGGGAACCTACCTCTTTAAAGCCGGCTGGCCCGTAGTAACCATCTTTGAGGTAGGCCTGGGCGCTGATTACAACTCGTTCGGCCTCTGTATTCTCTTCTAGCCAGGTGAGGGCCTGAGCGAGGAGCTTTTTGCCCAGACCGGTGCCGCGGACGCGGGGGTGGACAGCAACCCGGCCAAGTGTCCAAGCAGTAGGGTCTGCGGGGTGGCTGCCATCGGAGTAGGTAGACAGGTCAAGCATACGCAGGTAGGCCAGTACTTCGCCTTCTTCTGTTGCCTGGTAGAGATGGAAGGCGTGACGGTCGGCGCGGTCGATCTCGTTTTCTTCGGTAATCTTTTGGCCGACCACAAAGACCAGCCCGCGGAGCAGGTAAATCTCGTTGAGCTCATCAAGAGTCAGCTCATAAAAGGGTTTCACGGTAAACATGCCCCTATTCTAAAACCCGTCCAGGGTGGGGCTATCACCGGTGGGTAACTGCGCCGGTAGCTTGTCTATTGAGTGGGGTCTGCCGGTGGGTGCTGATGGGCGGGGCTGGTCAGTGAGGGCGCCTTGGGGGTTTTAGCCCTATCAAGGGCAGAACCAGCCGAAAAAACTTCCGCCAGCTCGGGGGGCACCAGCTGCGGGAAGCTAGGGCAAGCAAATCTGACACCCACCACAGAAAAGCCCCGCCCCTCTCAGAGAGGGGCGGGGCTTTCTAACAGCCAGTGGAGGACTACTTGGTAGTGACCTTCAGCAGTTCGCTACCGGGCTGAACACTGCCGGTAGTTCCTTCAACCTCGGCAAAGCGGTTGGTGTTGGTGACCAGAATGGGAGTCACCAGTGAGTAACCGGCGTTCTGAATGACCTGAGGGTCAAAGGTCATCAGGATGTCGCCGGGAGCAACACGCTGACCCTTTTCGACCTTGACATCGAAGCCTTCACCGTTGAGGTTAACGGTGTCGATACCAAGGTGAATGAGGAGCTCAATGCCGTTATCCAGCTTGAGGCCAACAGCATGGCCAGAAGGCATGGTAACGGATACCTTACCTGCGGCAGGAGCTATGACGGTGTTACCGCTGGGGATAATAGCGGCACCCTTACCCAGCTTCTCTGCGGCGAAGATAGGATCCGGGGTCTCGGACAGAGCCACAGCCTGACCTTCCAGGGGAGAAGCCAGGGTCAGGACGGTACCAGCGGCAGGAGCCTGAGCCTCTGCTTGGTCGTTTGCTTGGTCGTTGGACCAGGGGGTAGCAGCTGAGGCGCCGGTTGCAGCACCAGCAACGGCAGCTGCACCTGCGCTAGCGCCGGCAGTAGCAGGAGCGGCGGCTGAAGCCCGCTGCTCAGCCTTTTCCTCAGCGGAGGTTTCGCCGGCCTTGGGCTTGGACTCGTAACCGAAGACCAGTACGCCTGCCATAGCACCAAAGAAGGCAATAGCCAGACCGATACCGTACAGGTGGGTGGGCTGCATAGCAGGCAGCGAGATCAGTGAGGTGAAAGCAAAAGCGTAGGACTTAACACCCAGCGCCGAGATGGTTGCGCCACCGATGATAGCGGGAACCAGGATGAGGGGGAAGACACGCTTGTAGCGCAGAACAACACCGTAGAGGGAAGGCTCAGAGATACCACCGAGCAGACCGGATACAGCGGCACCGGTCGCGGTCTGACGCAGTTCCCTATTGTGCTTGGCGCGGATAGCAACACCGGTAACCAGGCCGAAAACAGCGAAGTTGTAAGCACCCATGGGGGACTGGATGAAGTCGGTACCGGTGGTCTGCAGGTTATTAATCATGATGGCGTTCAGAGGCCAGTGCAGACCCAGGGGCACCATGAAGAGGTAGAGACCAGCAATCAGGCCACCAACCAACCAGGGAGCAACCTCGTTGACGTTACCGATGATATCGGAGATAGCAAGAGCGAACTTAATGCCGATGGGGCCAATCAGGAAGGCGGTCAGGGGGACCAGAACCATAACAGAAATCATGGGCACGAAGACCATGTGCAGCATGGTGGGGATAATCTTCTTGAGGAAGCGCTCTAGGGGTGCCAGCAGAGCTGCGGCGAAGAGCGGCGGGAAGATCTGGCCGGTGTAGTTCATAACGTAAAGGGGGAGATCCAGGCCCAGGAAGGGGACGTTGACAACGCCATCAACGGCGATGTTGTTAAAGCCCTGGAAGGTGCCGGTCATGAGGGCGGCGGGGATAGCTGCACCAACCCACATGTTAGCGCCCAGGCGCTTAGCGGCGGTGGCGCCAATCATGATGGGCATGAACTGCAGAACCGACAGCGAGGCTGCCATGAGGATGAACCAGAAGGGGAAGGTTGCGCGCCACTCGTCTAGCATAGCGGCGGCGGCATCGGGGTCAGCCAGGCGGGGACCGTTAACAATATCAATGTTAACCATCTTGCCGGTGAGGTCAGTGTACTGGCCGAAGTAGCCGAACTGCTGGAGGAAGACGATCAGGGTCAAGATCATGGAGGTGCCCAGCAGAGCCCACAGGATGGGGCGGAAGGAGTCTGAGAGCACATCGAAGACGCGGGTCAGAACGCCGGCCTTCTTCTGGTTGGGGTCAGCCTCGCCCTTGCCCTCGCCAACGGTGCCCATGCCGGGGAGCTTGAGCATCTCGTTGTAGACAGACTCGACCTTATCGCCGAGCACGACCTGGGTCTGGCCGGACTGCTCAATGATGGAAAGAACACCGGGGATGTTCTCAATCTTGGTGCGGTCAATAGCGCTATTGGACTTGGGAGTCACGCGCAAGCGGGTAGCGCAGTGGGTAAAGTGCGAGATGTTCTCGGGGCCGCCCAGGCCTTCAAGAATTTTCTCACCCATTTGTGAATTATTCACGAGTGAACCTTACTGGTATGTGTGCGGTTTGCCCTGGCCCCTTAAGACAAAAAGACCCGAGTTGCCTATCTATACGGTCTTCCCCCAGAGGGCAGACTCATGCACTTAAAACCAATCCGGTGCCTAGACCGGACCTCATCTAAGAGCTGATAGCAACTCAGGTCTTGCCTGCTGAACCAGTAACAATCCTGATGATTGACTAAAATTGCGGGGACGAACCCCGTTACCCCTTCACCCTACTATTCCTTGCGGTAAGACGCAAGCGCCCCTGTTAGGAGCCTTCTTTTGAGATGGCCTGGCTTGCTTCGATGACCTCACGGTGGTGAGTTTTGAGCCATCTGTTGTGCAGTTGCAGATTGACTTCGATGAGCAGGCACCCCATGATTGCAGCACCTAGCGTGACCAGCAGGTAAGAGCCAGAGGGAAGGGTGAACTGGTGGTACCAGAGAGAGGGCGGCAGAACCAGAACCAGGGCAAGGCCCAGGTACATGCCCGCAACAATGAGGAGCCTGACCCCGCGAAGTGGCCTGGTGACGGTGGTGATGTTGTAGACACCCATGAGGACCAGGGCAATAAAGGTCGCGGTCTGAACCTCCGAGGTTGCTATACCCGCATGACTGTGCCCGTAGCCAATCACCAAGACCAGCACAGCAGTGATGACCAGGGCGCTGGGGATAGCGTAGTGCAGGGCCCTACTCAAGAAACCGCTGACATAGCGGCGCTTATTGGGCAGCATGGTCAAGAAGAAGGCCGGGCCACCTACAATCAGTAGGTCAGCGGTGGAGTACTGGCGAGGCAGGAAGGGGAACTGCCAGCAGAGGATGCCCAAAATCAGGCCCAGGAAAATTGCAAAGGCCGTCTTGGTGAGGAAGAGGTTGGTCACCCGCTCGATGTTGGCGATAATCTTACGGCCTTCAGCAAGCACACTGGGGAGCCTATCAAAACGACCATCCAGCAGAACCAGACGGGAGACGGCCTTGGTTGCTGGTGCGGCGTTACCCATAGCAATGCCCAGATCAGCGTGTTTGAGGGCAAGAGCATCGTTAATACCGTCACCGGTCATAGCAACTACTCGACCCGCTTGGCGTAGACCCAGCACCATATTCTTCTTCTGCTCCGGGGAAACCCGGCCAAAGACACTGTGGGTCAGGGCAGCCTCAACCAGTTCGGGGCCTTGCTCAGGCAGGGTGGAGGCATCTACTGCGCCAGCTGAGGTATCCATGCCTGCGGCCTGGGCGGCGGCGGCCACCGTGCGGGGGTTATCACCGGAAAACACTTTCAGGTCGATACCCTGCTCCCGGAAGTAGGCTAGGGTAGCAGGTGCCTCGGAACGAACTTGTTCCCGGAAAATCACAAAGAACTGGGGGTCTAGACCCTGCGGAACCTGCTGGGCCACACGGCCCGAAGAATCACGGGTCAGGGCAGGAGCATGACCGAGAACCATCACCCGCAGACCGGAGGCCGCAAGCTCACCTGCTCGGAGCGCGGGCGCTGAACCGGGAGAGAGTAAGACCTCGGGGGCACCCAGAATCCAGGCGCCACTACTGGCGAACTCCACCCCGCTAAAGCGCAGAGCCGACGAAAACGGCAGGAGCGCCTGAGCCTCTTCAAGGCCCTGCCCCTTGGTCAGCTGCGCAAAGGGTTCTTTCAGGGCGGCGGCGGTAGGGTTGGCGTTATCATCGGCACCGAACCAGGCTAAAGCGCCCTGCCAGCCGGGACTTTTACCCACGTCGTGGCCTCCGGCAAGCCGGACCCCTTGTTGGCCCTCTGCACGGGCCAAGACTGTTCCATCGAGCAGACGGGCCGACTCAAAGCGCACCCCACCCTCGGTCAGAGTGCCGGTCTTATCGAAGCAAACCGTATCAACACGGGCTAGCACTTCAACCGCAGGCTGTTCCTGAATCAGCACCTCAGATTTGGCGAGCTTGACCGAAGCAACCGCAAAAGAGATGGTGGTCATCAGAGCCAGACCCTGAGGAATCATGGAAGCAACCGAGGAAACAGAGGTAATCAGGGCATCACGCCAGCTCCCGGTCTCCAATGCCACCTGCCAGCCACCGGCCGCCTGCATCTGCCCGTTGAGGACCACCGCAATAATCGGTACCAGAGCCCAGGTAATCCAGGTAACTACCCGCTCCATACCCGCGCGCAGTTCGGAATGAATGGTGGTGAACTGGCGGGCCTCAGCGGTAATTTTTGCGGCACGAGATTTAGCACCCACCGCAGAGAGCCTTACCCTGCCGGAGCCGCCAATAACAGAGGAAGCAGAAAGTACCTGATCACCGGGCTTCTTACCCACCGGGTCGTTCTCACCGGTCAGCAGAGACTCATCCACATCAAGGCCGTCACTGGTCAGGACCACAGCATCGGCGGGAACCTGGTCACCACGTTTGAGCAGAACAACATCGTCCAGCACCAGCTCATCGAGCGGAACCCGAACGAGCTTGCCATCACGCAGGGCGCTCACCGGGTCACGCCGTAAGAGAGCGATTTTATCGAGCTGGCGTTTAGCGGAGAATTCCTGCGTAAAGCCAATGACAACGTTGGCGATAGCTGCCAAGAGAAAGAGCGTATCGAGCCAGCTTCCCAGCATAATTACCGCAAGACCGCACAGCCCAAGAACCAGGTTAAACATGGTAAACAGATGGGATCGGACGATGGCCGCTGTCGTTCGAGAGGTCGCGGTGTTCTGGGTATTGACGAACCCTGCCTGCTGACGCTCAGCCACCTCTTGCTCACTCAGGCCCTGCAAGGCCAGGACGCTATCGGGCTGGGTGCTCACAGCGACACGGTGGCGGGTACTTGCGGCACCAGACATGCAAAGGGCTCCTCGGATAGGTGATGGGCGTCCTTTCTAGTTTAGTTCAGCAAGTGCCCGCAGGACTCAGCCCAGGGTATGAAGTCTTGATCTCTGCACACCTTCATTCTGTACTCGGCTCCAGCTAGGGCGGGGCCCAGCCATATACAAAAGAGAGTTGAATTTTGTTAGTGGTCGGCTCTGGCTAGGGTTGGGTCCAGCAAAACCCAGGCGGGTCCACAAGATTATGGACCAAGCAGAAAAACTGGTGCCCGGTCTCTGGAGCTAGCGGACGCCTGCACTCACCAGCCTTTGCCCTAGGGTGATGGACTGCTGCATGAGCTCACTCCACTGCGTCCTGACGACTTTCTAGCCCCAAGAACTCTTTTCAAGCCCCAAGAACTCAAAGCAGAATCTCCGCTGATCCAAGGAGGAAAAACAAACATCCGCCCCCTTGCTCCACAGAGGAGTCGGGGCGGATGCCTGATTCATCACAGCGGGAATCCCGAGGTGATGCTAAGAAGCGAAATAGCCGGGCAGCGTGCCTTCGTGGGCTTGACGTAGCTCATCGAGGTCAAGAGCTACCTGGCCCTGAATATCCAGGGTCTTGGAGACAGCATCCACGACACCGATACGGGCGAAGGGGTAGGAGCGGGCAGTGCACATGTCCTTGAAACGTACCTCTTCGGAGCGGGGTACCGAAACCAGTACACGGCCCAGGGACTCTGAGAAGAGCAGGGTGAAGATGTCCACGCCGTCACGCTCCGCCAGTTCACCCAGACCCACACGGGCACCGACGCCAAAGCGCAGGCAACCCTCTACCAGGGCGGCGGCCAGGCCACCGGAGGAAAGGTCGTGGGCGGCATCAATCATGCCGTCCCGGCTCATGTTCACCAGCATGTCACCGAGCAGGCGCTCAGCGGCCAGATCTACCTGGGGAGGCAGACCGCCCAGGTGCCCCTTGTACCGGGCCCACTCGGAGCCATCCAGCTCATCGCGGGTAGTGCCCAGCAGGTAGAGGGCCTGGCCGTCATGCTCAGCAGACCAACCGGAGGGGGTCCGGCGGCTGACATCGTCCATGACACCCATCATGGCTACCACGGGGGTGGGGTTAATGGCCTTACCACCGGTCTGGTTGTAGAGGGAGACGTTACCGCCGGTCACGGGAACCCCCAGTTCCATACAGCCGTCCGCCAGGCCGCGCACAGCCTCGGCGAACTGCCACATGATGTCCGGGTCCTCGGGAGAACCAAAGTTCAGGCAGTCAGAAACAGCTACGGGGCGCGCACCCACGGTAGCCACGTTGCGGTAGGCCTCAGCCAGGGAAGCCCGAGCACCGGTGTAGGGGTCCAGCTTGGTGAAGCGGGGGTTGGCGTCGGTTGCTAGGGCCACACCCAGGCCGGTCTCTTCGTCCACACGGATGATGCCACCGTCATCGGGCATAGCCAGGGCGGTATTGCCCTGAACATAGCGGTCGTACTGGTTGGTGATGTAGCTCTTGGAGCACATGTTCGGGGAGGCCATGAAGTTCTTGATAGCCTCACCCAGCGCTTGACCGGTGGGGCGTTCATCATCTGCTGCCGAACCGGTGAAATGGTCAGCTTGCAGGGCGTCCTGCCAGTCGGGGCGACCGTAGGGGCGCTCGTAGGTGGGGCCTTCGTGGGCAACCGTCTTGGGGTCAACGTCCACAATGATTTCGCCCTGCCACTCAATTGTGAGACGGCCAGAACCGGTGACCTCACCCAGAATGGAGTATTCCACATCCCACTTGTGCATAATCTCTTCAAAACGGGCCAGGTTCTTGGGGGTCACCACCGCCATCATGCGCTCCTGGGACTCCGACATGAGAATCTCGCCGGGGGTGAGGGTGGGGTCACGCAAGAGGACCTTGGTCAAATCAACGTGCATACCACCGTCCCCGTTGGAGGCTAGCTCGCTGGTGGCACAGGAGATGCCAGCAGCACCCAGGTCCTGAATGCCCTCAACCACCGATCCCTTGAAGAGCTCTAGGCAGCACTCAATGAGGACCTTCTCGGCAAAGGGGTCGCCCACCTGAACGGCGGGGCGCTTGGAGGGCTTGGTGTCATCAAAAGACTCAGAAGCTAGCACGGAGGCACCGCCAATACCGTCACCACCGGTGCGGGCACCAAAGAGGATGACCTTATTGCCAACACCGGAGGCATTCGCCAGGCGGATGTCTTCGTGGCGCATAATGCCTACAGCCAGGGCATTGACCAGCGGGTTTGCCTGGTAACACTCGTCAAATTCCACTTCGCCGCCAATATTAGGCAGGCCCAGGGAGTTGCCGTAGCCACCCACACCGGAGACTACGCCGGGTAGGACGCGGGCGGTGTCGGGGTGGTCAATTGCCCCAAAACGCAGGGGGTCCATGACCGCTACGGGGCGCGCCCCCATGGAGATAATGTCACGCACGATACCGCCCACACCGGTTGCCGCCCCCTGGTAGGGCTCAACGTAGGAGGGGTGGTTGTGGGACTCAATTTTGAAAGTGACAGCCCAGCCCTTGCCAATGTCGGTCACACCGGCGTTCTCGCCGATACCGACCAGCATGTCCTTCTTCATCTCTTCGGTCACCTTGGCGCCGAACTGCTTGAGGTGGACCTTAGAAGACTTGTAGGAACAGTGCTCAGACCACATGACCGAGTACATGGCTAGCTCGGCGGCGGTGGGGCGGCGGCCCAGAATCTTCTTGATGTCCTCGAACTCGTTTTCTTTCAAGCCCAGTTCGGCCCAGGGGAGTTCGGTGTCGGGGGTGGCGGCAGCGTGCTCGACGGTGTCGAGGTTAAACTTCTTGTCGTTCAATGGTGTGAATCCTTCGGTGGGGCCCGCTAGGCCTTGACCAGCTTCTTAAGAACAGAGGTGAAAACACCCAGGCCATCAGCACCCTGACGCAGGCCCACGGGGCCAAAACCAGAGGATGAGGGCCCAAAACCGGGTTCAACGGCGTGTTCGGGGTGAGGCATCAGGCCAACCACATTGCCTGCCTCATTACAGATACCTGCAATATCGTTGCGTGAGCCGTTGGGGTTATGGCCCACATAGCGGAAGACCACCCGGCCCTCAGCTTCAAGAGCGTCCAGGGTCTTGGTATCGGCTACATACTGGCCGTCCTGGTTCTTGAGAGGCACCACAATCTCCTGGCCCTGCTCAAAATCGCAGGTCCAGGCGGTCTGGCTGTTCTCGATGCGTAGAATCTGGTCACGGCAGATGAACTTACGGTGATCGTTCTTAATCATGGAGCCGGGGAGCAGGTGCGTCTCGGTCAGAATCTGGAAACCGTTGCAGATGCCCAGAACCGGCAGGGGGGAGGAGCCGGATGTACCCGCTGCGCTCGCCGCTTCAACGACCTGAGCCATCACCGGAGCCTTGGCGGCAATAGCCCCGGCGCGGAGGTAGTCACCGTATGAAAAACCGCCGGGAACAATGACTGCATCTACCTGGTGTAGGTTTGCGTCATTGTGCCACAGCGGTAGGGGGGTGCCACCGGCTAGACGTACGGCGCGGGCTGCGTCGCGGTCATCGAGGGTGCCGGGGAAGGTCACCACACCAACTCGGATACCCGCTAGAGCGGTATCGGGGCTGGCGGTGGAGAAATCGCCAACCAGGGGAACGTCGTGTGCTGCGAGAGATTCTGCCACCGTTTAGTCCTCCAGCGCCTGGACGTTGATGACGTCTTCGATGACCGGGTTAGACAGCAGTTCTTCTGCTGCCTGGCGGGCCTGGGCGAGGAGCTCATCGGTCAGGGGGCCATCAACGGTCAGCTCGAAACGCTTGCCCTGACGGACATCGGTGAAATTGGAGAGGCCGATGCGGGGAAGCTCATGGGCAATGGCCTTGCCCTGGGGGTCGAGGATCTCGGGCTTGAGCATAACGTCAACAACAATACGGGCCATGAAGGGGCACTCCTTGGGTGCTGGAATCTAATTAAAGCCAGCTCTCATTTTACACGGGGGTGGAGTGTCGCGGGGCACATTGGGGTACCTGTAGATGGGTTTCAGGAGCCGAAAAATAGCCCCTGGGTCTGGAGGTAGGATGTCTTAGGCTGTAGGGTATTGAGTGAACCTGTGTCTTGAGACACATGTTTATTTTTGAGAAAAACCAGGCACCTACCCTCAGGAGCTACCCTTGAGACGCACACTCGGTCGTTTTCTGACCATACCCACCCTTTCTGTCATGGCCCTGGCCGGCACACTCCCAGCCCAGGCGCTCCCCGCTCCCCTCCCAGGGCCCACCGGAGCCCCGGGCAGCTACACCGAGCAGAACCTAGCAGACACCCTCTTCGGGGATGCCTCAAATTACCGCATCCCAGCCCTAGCCGACCTCGGTGATGGCGTTGTCCTAGCTGCCTGGGACGGCCGCCCCAATAACGCGAGCGATGCACCTAACCCTAACTCTATTCTCATGCGCCGTTCCACCGACTACGGTGCTAGCTGGTCAGAGATCAGTTACATCGCCCAGGGACAGCTACCCACCGCCGGGACCAAAAAATACGGGTACTCAGATCCCTCATTTGTCGTGGACCGGGAAGCTGGCAAGGTCTTTGCTTTCTTCGTCTACTCCCAGGATCAGGGTTTCCACCACAGCGAGTACGGCAACGATATAGCCAATGACCGCAATGTCATTGGCGCTGTTGTCACGGAATCTAGCGACGGGGGTATCACCTGGAGTAAGCCCCGGGATATTACCCCCATTGCCAAGCCCGGAACCAGCAAGGCTAACCCCCTGCCCGGGGATGTCAAAAGCACCTTTGCTAGCTCGGGCGAGGGAATCCAGCTTAAATACGGCCCACACAAGGGCAGGCTCATACAGCAGTTTGCAGGTAAGGTCAAGCAAGCTGATGGTTCAGAGGCTATCCAGGCCTACTCTCTCTATTCAGATGACCACGGTCAAACCTGGCAGCGCGGTAACTTTGTGGGAACCGGTATGGATGAGAACAAAGTGGTCGAGCTTTCAGATGGCCGGGTCATGATGAACTCACGCGATAGCTCCAACTCCCACCTCCGTAAGGTGGCTATCAGCTCCGATGGCGGTCAGACCTGGGGGCCTGTAAGCCTAGATGCCGAGCTGCCTGACCCCACAAATAACGCCTCAATTATCCGCATGTATCCCAATGCCCCCCAGGGAAGCAAGGACGCCCAGAAGCTCATCTTCACTAACTCCTATAACGGGGCTAACAGCCAACGTAAGAACCTCACTGCCAGGGTTTCCTGCGATGACGGTCAAACCTGGCCGGGCATCCGCCAGTTCCAGCCAGGATCTGGTGCCTATTCCTCCGCCACCGCTCTCTCTAACGGCAACTACGGGGTTCTCTACGAGGCCAGCTACAAAACCGATATCCGCTACGGCACCTTTAACCAAGACTGGCTTAACGTGGTGTGTGCACCGCTAAGTGCTGAGCCTGTGACGGTGGAAGCGGGCCAGAGCGTGAACCTTCCGGTGACGATCACCAACCAGGAGGACAGGGCAATTAGTGGCAGGCTGACCTTAGCTGACACCGCTGATCTGACCGGTAACCAGAGTGACCAGATCACCCTTGCCCCCGGTGAAAGTCAGACCGTCACCTTAACTCTGACCGCCGCAGCTGCCGCCCGTTCAGGCTCCATTGACGCCGTCTTTACCGGTGAGGACGGCCGCCAATCCCGCTACAGTCTGGGGGTTAGCGTCAGCGGCAATAAGAGCCTGGGTGTGGAGATTTCTCAGGCCTCGGCTCAGACTCGGGATACCGTAGCAAACCCCTACTCTGTGGGAGAACAAGTGACCTATAACTTCTCGGTCACTAACACCTCACCGGAAACTGTTGACGTGGTACCGGTCGGGGGGAATCTGGATACCGGGTTCCTGCCACCGGCACCCCATGAAGCCAAACGGAAGAACTGCCGTTATTTGAAACTTGCGGCAGGTGCCGGTTACAGCTGTGGCACCGGTAAGCACACGGTTACTCAAGAAGACCTCGATCGCGGCTACTTTGTGCCAGAGTTAAAATTTAGTGTCAGGGCCACCGCAGATCCCAGTCGAAGCCAGGAAGTAACCCACACCGGTGCCCCGGTACGCCTGGGCAAAACAGAAGTAGTTCCCACCCTAGCTATTTCAGGCCAGATGACTTCACAGCCTCAGCAGTACTATGCCCAGGGCGATGTCATTGCCTACAGTTTCCAGGTCAAAAACGAATCCGCTCTTACTCTTACTGCCCTGCCCACATCCAGTAATTTTGAGCAAGGCTTCTCCCTCCCGGCCAAACCTAACTGCCGTTGGATCGGGCTCAAACCTGCAGGCACTTATACCTGCTCTACAGCGCGTCACACCCTTACCGCCCAGGACCTGGAGCGTGGCTACTTCCAGCCAGAGGCTACTTTCACCGCAGTCAGTTCTCTAGACGGTAGCGAGAAGACCTTTAGCTTTACCGGCGAGCGAATTGCCGTGCCTGCTGCCCCTGAGCCGGAGACCCCCGGTAACCAGGACCCTATCTTCCGTGATGTTAAGGCAGATAACATGTTCTACACCGAGATTCAGTGGGTTGCCCAGCACGGTATCGCTCGCGGCTGGCCTGATGGCACCTACCGCCCGCTAGCCGATATCGAACGCGCTGCTATGGCGGCCTATCTCTTCCGGCTGGCAGGCCCCCAGGATTACCAAGCCCCGGAAGTTTCACCTTTCAAGGATGTGCCCACGAGCCACCCCTTCTACCGTGAGATCGCCTGGATGTACCAAGCCGGTATCGCACGCGGTTGGGAGGACGGTACTTTCCGGCCCCAGCAAAGTGTCAACCGTGATGCAATGGCCGCCTTCTTCTACCGTCTATCGGGGGCTCAGGGCTACCAGGCACCGGCTACCTCGCCCTTTACCGATATCAGCACCGACGACATTTTCTACACAGAGATCTCTTGGCTAGCTGAACAGAAGATCAGCACAGGTTGGCCCGATGGCAGCTACCGCCCGGTCCAGCCCATTAAGCGTGATGCTATGGCCGCTTTTGTCTACCGCTTTGACCGGTCTCTTACAGACCAGAAGTAGTCGGACATTATGCGCTAGAGATAGCTCTTTGTAGGGCCTGCGACAAGTAGAAATAGGGTTCCTCACCCGGCCGGGTGAGGAACCCTACCTGCTTAAAAATCTATTAGAATTGACTATCATGCAGGCAGAAAACCGTCACCGAAGACTCACCCGAGGGGTGCTCTCTGCCTGCTTTGCCCTCTTCATGGGCCTGTGCTTTCACCTGGCAGGCGGTGGGCAGGTGCCGCCTACACCTACAAGGCTCCTGGTACCTTTAGCACTGGCTATCCTGGTCTGCACGCTCCTTGCTGGAACACGCAAGAGTCTGGTGCGTCTTACTGCCGGTGTGGCTCCAAGCCAATTTGCTTTCCACACCTTTTTATCTGCGGCTGAATATGCGCCCTACCATCCGGCTCATGTGATCCCCAGCCAAGCTATAGGACACGCAACCCATCATGGGGTTGCCCTGAGCCAGGCGGTTTCCGCAGAGGCACCGGCTCATATGCACATGGTTGCGCCGGGCTATCTGGGTATCTTCCCGGCAGAAACTCAGATGTTCCTGGCGCACGCGCTTGCCACGGTCATTACCGTAGCGGTCTTTTACCGCTATGAGCTGGTCCTAGAGAAACTTGGCACCTGCCTCACCTACCTGTGGGCAAGGCTCCTTAGCTCCCTGGGTCTGCTTGTGCCCTTGGGCTACCCTCGTACTTCTGCACTGTGCTCGGTGCACCAGCCAAAAGCACTCCCCGCTATTACGCTGACCCCTCACCTTCTGCGGGGGCCACCTCTATTCTCTTTCGCCTCACCCCTCTAAAAACACACATCAGGCGGTGCTGTATGCACCGCCTGTCAGAGAGCCTGCCCCTTTAACAGGCAGGCCAGACGAAAGAGATTTACTGTGAACACCACTTCTGCGGGCACCGCTGTGCCCTCAGCGGCTTCGCCGCGCCCATCTACCAGCACCTGGCTCTATGCCCTCTTGAGGAGAATTCACTTCTACGCGGGAATCCTGGTCGCCCCCTTTATCTTTATCGCGGCGGCCAGCGGTGCGCTCTACGCCCTTGCACCGCAAGCCGAAAAAATGATCTACAGCCATGTACTCACCGCCCCGGAAAGCACCACCCGGCTGAGCCTTGATGAGCAGGTGGCCGCCGCTAACGCCTACCAGGGTTCAGACAAACCTGTAGCTGTTCGCCCTGCGGTGGCTCCCGGTACCACTACCCGCATCATGTACGCCGATGAGAGCCTGCCAGAATCCACCTACCGAGCAGTTTTCATTGACCCCGCCAAGGGCCAGGTCCTGGGGGATTACCCGGTTTATGGCAGTAGCGGATCCCTGCCCTTCCGTACCTGGGTCAGTAATCTGCACAAGGACCTGCAGCTGGGGGAGCCCGGGCGAATCTATAGTGAGCTAGCCGCCTCCTGGCTCTGGGTTCTGGCTCTAGGTGGCCTGGTGCTCTGGGCCCAGCGCGCCCGGCGCATGAAAAACAAGCGCCAAGCGATCCTGCCGAGTTCAAAAGGCCGCGGATACCTGCGGACTCTTTCACGGCACAGCGCCCTGGGCTTCTGGCTTGTTCTGGCTATGCTTTTTCTTTCAGCAACCGGTCTGACCTGGTCAACCTATGCAGGTGAGAACGTCAGCCAGGTTCGTCAGGCCCTGAGCTGGACCACACCGAGTATTTCCAAGGAGCTGCAACCCGGTAGCTCAAGCGCAAGAGGTGGGGAGCACGCCGACCACAGCTCACAGACCGCTCAAACTCAGGCCGACTCAGGAGCAGCTGCCGCTGTTTCCTACGACAAAATCCTAAGTACAGCCCGGGGCGTCAATATCGACTCAGCCTCTGTGGAGATTCGTCCGGCCCCCGATGATCACACCGCCTGGGTGGTGCGCGAGCTGAAACGTTCCTACCCTACCCAAGCTGATTCAGTAGCCATTAATGGTGGCACATTGGAGGTAACTGACCGAACTGACTTTGAGGATTTCCCCCTGCCAGCCAAACTAACTAGCTGGGGCATTGCCTTACATATGGGCCTTTTTCTGGGGATCGCTAACCAGCTGGCGCTTTTTCTTGTGGCCTTGGCGCTCATGCTCATGTGCGCCTGGGGCTATATCATGTGGTGGCAGCGCCGCCCCAAGGGGGAGCGAGGCTTGGGGCCGGCACCGTCCCGTTCATCGCTACGGCAGGTCCCCCTATGGGCTTGGGGGCTCACTGCTGTCTTTACGGTAGCTCTTGGCCTCTTCATCCCCCTGCTGGGTCTGAGTCTGCTGGTCTTCTTGCTCCTAGATGCACTTTTGGCTGTGCTAGCTGGGAAAAGGGGAGCTGAGAAGGCAGGTTAGGGGCTGAGCTGAGAAGGGGCTGACGCCCCGAGAAGCTGGTTAAACCCAGGGGCCTTACCCGCCACCTCTGGTGGGTAAGGCCCCCTGATAGGTACTGAAGAATCGGGGCTAAGCCACCTTTTCTGCTGAGCAGGCCAACTCAGTGAAGTAGGGGTCTATCTTCGCCAGTAGCTTGTGACGCAGTACCTGTGAGCGCTGAGCAAAGTCTTTCTGTAACTTGACGTAGCTGGCCTTACCCCTGGGGGTCTCAATAGCGATAGGCTCATAGCCCCATTCACGCAGGTCATAGGGTGAAGCCTTCATATCAACTTCCCTAATATCCCGGGCGAGCTCAAAACAATCCATGAGGAAGTTTGAGTCCACCAAGGGCAGGAGCTTATAGGCCCACTTGTAGATGTCCATATTGGCGTGAAGGCATGACGGCTGTTCCAGATTCCGCTGAGCCTCACGGGTGGGCTGGAGCTCGTTGAGCTCAGTGGCCTGAGGCATGAAGAAGCGGAAAGCATCAAAGTGCGAGCACTTAATCTTGTGGCTTTCTACGACCTGGTCTGTACCTTGCGCCCCTAAACGCAGATTCAGGTAGTCATGGCGGATATCGTTTTCCACTGACTTATAGGCCATAGCCCATTCGTGGAGGCCGAAGCAGCTGAATTCGCCGGGCTTTTCGGCGGTGTTGGAGATAATGGTGCGCGTGAAATCAAGAGCTGACCTACGTTCTTGGGCGAAGAGCTGGTGGTCAACCGTAACTGCCGTCCCCGAATCAGCATGCCTGCGGGCTTCCATGAGAGGCATGCCGGCCCGCATCAACTCTGAGGCTGTGACTGGCCGGTAGTACTTCCACCTCAAACGCTCTGGGGCATCGAGAAGGATAGCGCCTGCCCCAGGGTGCCAGCGCATAAACTGACCGGGTTTGAGGGTGTAGTAGGTGAAGAGGAAATCTTCAACCGGGTGGACGTGACCGCGTTCTCGGCGGTCGGTAAAAGGAAGAGCGTAGGTGCCTGCGCGCTCCTCATGAGCGGCGGCTTGGGCGCGCCACTCACGCGAACTGAGAATTTGTAAAGGCATGCCACCAGTTTAGGTGACAAATTTGGACTTACAACCTCTCTTTTGTGTTTTTGGGATGCGTTTGGGGTAGTGGGCGCGTGTTTTTGACTGAGAGATGCTGTGCTATTGAGTGGATCCGGAGAGACATTACCCGCCAGTAACTAGGGTAAACGTTTTATAAGGAATGTGTTGCCCTTTCCTGTGTGCAACTTCTGGCAGAAGATTTTTGAGCCCTAAATAATTTGAAAAAATTTTCTGCCTGAGAAGGTCTTTTGTAACAAAGTAAACCGGCTTCTCTCTTTGTTTGAAGTCTATCTACTCATGAGTAATATAGATACATTTCCCCTTGTCAGAGGCGATAATGGTTGTTTATATGGGATTATTGGATAAAGATTTTGTAGATATGTTTAAAATTTGTTGAAAAAACAAACGGTTTGTTGCAAATAGGGCCTTAAGTGCCTTCTAACAAGGTCGGATACTCGGCCGGACCCATCCGTAACAAAAGCTAGCGCAGCCTTGCTCTTGGAAGAGCCCCGGCTTGACCAGCGGGGACACTGCTCAGGCCGGGGCTCCAAGACAAGGGGCCGCAAGAAATTAGCGGCCGGTGCCACCGTAGACGGTAGCTTCACCTTCAGCATCCAAACCAAAGGCGCTGTGCACAGCACTCACAGCCTCATCCAGCTTCTCCAGCTCGGTGATAACCGAGATACGAATCTCGGAGGTAGAAATCATCTGGACGTTAACCCCGGCCTTGCTCAGGGCCTCAAAGAACTTGAAAGAGACACCCGAGTTAGCCTTCATGCCGGCACCCACCAAGGAGAGCTTGCCAACGGCCTCATCGTACTCCACCGCCTCAAAGCCCAGCTCAGCCTTGCGGGCCTCCAGCAGTTCAAGAGCCTGGCGGCCCTGCGCCTGATCCAGGGTAAAGGTAATGTCAGTGACGTTTGGGCGGTCAGTGGGCACATTCTGAACAATCATGTCCAGGTTAATCTGCTCTTCGTTCAAGAAACCAAAGAGCTGGGCCGCTGAACCGGGAACATCCGGCACACCCACTACGGTGATCTTAGCCTGCGAACGGTCGTGGGCAACGCCGGAAATGAGGGGCTGTTCCAAAGGAATCTCCTTAGTAGTGTGTTCAAAGCCGTCCGGGGCATCGGGAATGACGATAGTACCTTCAAGATCAGAGAAGGACGAACGGACGTGAAGTTTCAGGTTAAAGCGGCGGGCGTACTCGACCGAGCGCAGGTGCAAAATCTTGGCACCGTTAGCGGCAAGTTCTAGCATCTCTTCGCTGGTGACGGTATCGAGCTTATGGGCTGTGGGGACGATTCGGGGGTCGGCGGTAAAGACACCGTCCACATCGGAGTAGATTTCGCAGACATCGGCCTTGAGCGCTGCTGCTAGTGCTACGGCGGTAGTGTCCGAACCGCCACGGCCCAGGGTTGTGATGTCGCGGCTGTCGCGGTTCATACCCTGGAAGCCCGCAACAATGGCGATATTGCCCAGGTCAATAGACTCCTGGATCCGCTGGGGGTTAACCTCAACCAGGCGGGCGGCACCATGAACGCCGTCGGTAATCATGCCAGCCTGGGAGCCGGTAAAGGACTGCGCCTTAGCACCCAGATCATTAATAGCCATTGCCAGCACCGCCATAGAGATACGCTCACCGGCGGTCAGGAGCATATCCATCTCGCGGGAGGGGCCGGCACCGGGGGAAACTTCGGCGGCAAGGTCGAGGAGCTCATCGGTGGTATCACCCATCGCGGAAACAACTACAACAACGTCATTGCCTGCCTTGTGTGTATCCACAATCCGGTGGGCAACACGTTTGACGCCTTGGGCATCAGCGACAGAGGATCCACCGAATTTTTGGACAATCAGACTCATTTGAATTATCTCCAGTACAGGTGCGTGATGTGATAGGGGTTTTTGATCCAGCTAGAACAATCTTACGTGCCCACAGCACCCAGGGTGAAACTCCTACCCATCGTGAAGCCGTATGACATAAAGCCCGTAATGATTCGCTTAGACCCAGGGGTTAACGTAGGTTTTACCGGGAATCGGAGGAACCTTGGGCGCTACTGTACGTAGGGGAGTTTTCTTGAGCTCTTCGAGCTTGGATTGGTAGGCCTCCTGGCGTTCTTCAGTCAGGCCCTCATCAGGCTGGCCGGCTTCAGCCTCAAAGGCAGCTGCTGCTAGACGTTCGGCTCGCTCTTCTGGCGAGAGGTCACCGGGGATAGCCGCAACCTCCTGGCTGAGCAGAACCTCGTTCAAATCCCCCTGCTGGGCTTGGACCGGTGCTTCTGCGCCGGGCTGAGCGGGCGCATGGGCTGGCTCCTGAGCCTGCTCCGGTGCGCTGGTCTTCTCTGCATCAAGGTCTTCAAACATTGATCCCGACCAGCGGGCACGGGGAGCCTTAGTTTGCGGGGTAGCTTGTGCCTGCTGGGCTTCAGCCTCAAGAGCGGCCTGGAAGTCCTCGGCAGGGTTGGCGGTCTCAGCCCGGTTGCCCTCACTGATAATGCGGCGCCCCTCCAAAGCACGACCCAGAGTAATCTCATCGGCGTACTCAAGGTCGCCACCCACCGGCAGGCCGGAGGCCAACCGCGAAACCCTAATGCCGATAGGCACCAGCAGGCGGGATAGGTAGGTCGCCGTGGCCTCACCCTCAAGATTGGGGTCCATAGCCAGAATCAGCTCGCTAATACGCTCATCGGAAAGGCGGGCCACCAGCTCACGGATTCGCAACTGCTCAGGGCCAATACCGGCCATAGGGTTAATAGAACCGCCCAGCACATGGTAGCGGCCGGTAAAGGAGCGGGTGCGTTCCACCGCGACCACGTCCTTGGACTCCTCTACAACGCAGAGGATCGCGGGGTCACGCTGCTCGTCCCGGCAGATAGCGCACAGCTTGGTTTCCGAGACGTTCCCGCAGATTTGACAGAAGCTCACGGTCTTCTTAACTCGGGCGATAGCATCGGTCAGTTTAGCCATCTCACTGGCATCGGAGTTCAAGATGTAGAAGGCAATGCGCTGGGCCGATTTAGGGCCCACTCCGGGTAGCCGGCCAAGCTCATCAATTAGGTTCTGGACGGCACTTTCGTACACAAAAACTCCTTGCTAGCCCTGGTGCAGGGGCTGTTCGTCAATAACTTTTCCACCCAGTATTTTTTCAACAGCCTTCTGCCCAATGAGGACGGCAGATTCGAGGGCGGCATCGTCGTCGCTGGGGGTGAAGTCTTCTGCTTCTTCTACCGGGGCTTGCTGCTGGGACTGAGTAAGGGCCTGCTTACCTGCGGCTATTTGTGCTGCGTGACGTTCCCGGAAAGACAGCTTGCGTTCTTGTGTCTGATGCTGGCCTTGCTCGGCAGGAGCGGGTGTCTGCTCTTGGGGCTGGACCGTTGCCTGGGCTGCTGCCTGTGGAGCCAGCGGTGCTACTGCCGGTCTCGCAGGGGCAAAGCCAGTGGAGGGCTCGTCCGGGTCTTCCGGTTCCTGCTCGGGGGTGGGCGCAACCTCAGGGTCTTCCTGCCTTTGGGGCGCTACCGCAAAGGCGTTGCGTTCATGTGCGCCCTGGGAGGGGTGCTGAGCCTTAGCGATTTCTACGGGATCAGCATCACCTTCGATGACGCGCAGGTGGGGGCTGTGGGGGGTTTCCGCAGAGCCTGCGGCTTCTTCTTGGGCGGGAACCTGCTGGTCTTCGCTGGGAATTGCCGCCACGTTCCACGAGGTGACCGGGGCGCTCCAATCATCGGGACTCCATGAGGGGGGCTGATCTGAGAGCGGCTGGCCGTGGGCCTCCCAGGCCTGGTCGCCACCGCGGGGTCCCTGAGCT
Organism: Rothia sp. P4278; assembly: GCF_048512945.1. Classification (NCBI taxonomy): domain Bacteria; kingdom Bacillati; phylum Actinomycetota; class Actinomycetes; order Micrococcales; family Micrococcaceae; genus Rothia; species Rothia sp. P4278. The sequence goes on along the minus strand of NZ_JBLXXU010000003.1, from coordinate 68,954 downwards.
AGCTCAACCGGTGGTGGGGAAGCTAGCCCCTGGTTCTGCCCCTGGGCAGGAAGACCGGGGCGCTCTGTATTTTCTGGTGGCAGCGGCATTGCTTGTGAGGTCGGATCCTGTGACGGCTCCGGGGAGGGCTGATGAGGAACCGGGCCGCTGGGCGTGGGCTCGGTGGGTGTGGGCTCGGTGGGTGTGGGCTTGGTGGGTGGTGCTGACCCTCCGCCCGGACGCTTGATCTCACCACGCAACTGAACCTGTAAGCCCAGCACGTTGAGAAGTGCCTGCTGGAGCTGAGGTAGGTAGTCCTTGACGGACTTAAGCACGGGTAGCTCAGCTAGCAGGAAGAGGGAACCGTTTTCAAAACGCACCGGCTGGCATTGGGCAAACTGGGCACGGGCCAGAGAGGAGGGCACCTGGCTAAGAATATCGGACCAGGAATTGAGTACCAGGTTAACCGTGTTTTCACCGGTGGTTGCCGCTGCTAGGGGAGCCTTGGTGGGGGCCGGCGTAGTGGGGGCCGGTGCGCTCGCTTGGGCTGCAGGCTGGGCCTGTGACGGAACCCCGGCCGGGGGCTGTGCCGGGGCCCTCAGGGGAGGGGCCGCTAGTGGCTTACCAGCTAGGGGAGCGCCGGCAAAGGGCGCACTTGCTAGGGGTTTAGGTGCCTGCTCGGTAGCAGAAGAGCTCTGGGTAGCCGGAGCGCTCGCGGACGGGCCGGAACCCTGCTCTTGCGCTGTGGGGCCTGAGGCAGCGGGCATCGGGTACTTTAACGACTGCCCTGTTTGAGTATCCTGCCTACCCACTGCCCCCTGGGTGGGTGTAGCCTGCGGGCCAGAAGCTATTTTGCCTTCCAAGCGTTCCAGGCGGGCCGCTAGAGCACCAAGGCTCTGCTCGCCCGAGGTGAGCAGGATACGGGCGCAGAGCAGTTCTAAGTGGAGTTGAGGGTTCATCGCCCCGCCCATCTCGTTCAGGGCCTCGTTGGTAAGGTCTGCGGCGCGCGAAAGTTCGGCAGAGCCAAGCTTCTTGGCCTGCGCTCTCATGCGTTCTAGCTGGTCAGCTGCAAGGCCGCGCAGAATGGAACCGGCGGTGTCGGGAACAGCTTTGACAATAATCAGGTCGCGGAAGCGCTCAAGTAGGTCCTCCACAAAACGGCGGGGGTCCTGACCGGTCTGAATTACCCGATCCACCGATGCAAAAACCTGGGCGGCCTCACCGCCAGCGAAAGCGTCTACAACCTCATCAAGTAGCTCACCGTGGGTAAAGCCAAGGAGGGCAACGGCCAAATCGTAGGTAATGCCCTGCTCACTAGAGGCACCGGCCATGAGTTGGTCCAGAATGGAGAGCGAGTCGCGCACCGAGCCACCACCGGCACGCACTACGAGCGGGATGACCCCCTCAGCTACCTGCACGCCCTCTTCTGAGCAGAGCTTACTCAGGTATTGGCCCAGAATTTGGGGTGGTACCAGCCGGAAAGGGTAGTGGTGGGTGCGGGAGCGGATAGTGCCTAGCACCTTGTTAGGTTCGGTGGTCGCAAAAATAAACTTAATGTGAGCCGGTGGCTCTTCCACAATCTTTAGGAGGGCATTAAAGCCCTCCCTGGTCACCATGTGGGCTTCATCGATAATAAAAATCTTGTAGCGGTCACGCACCGGGGCGAAAGTGGCTCTCTCGCGCAGGTCTCGGGCGTGGTCTACACCGCCGTGGCTGGCCGCGTCCATCTCGATCACATCGAGTGACCCGCCACCGTCACGGGAAAGATCGCGGCACGATTGACATTCCCCGCAGGGAGTGGGTGTTGGCCCCTGTGCGCAGTTGAGGCAGCGGGCAAGAATACGGGCTGAGGTAGTCTTACCGCACCCGCGCGGCCCCGAGAACAGGTAGGCGTGATTGACCCGGTTCTTTTCGAGGGCAGTCATGAGAGGTAGGGTCACATGCTCTTGCCCGATGACGTCGGCAAAGGACTCCGGGCGGTAACGGCGGTAGAGGGCAGTGCTCACATTAAACCTTCATTCGAGTGCTAACAGCTGAGCCCAACCGTGCAGGTCCGGGCAGATACAGAACCAGCGGGGGAACTGTTTTTAACAGTCTAGTAGGGGTGGCTGACATTCTAAGAACTGTGTACGCTGAGCATAATGGGTTGACTGCCAGTTTTTGGGCATAAAAAGACCCCCTACGCACCCGTCAGAGCCCAGATACCCTTGCTGCCTTCCGGCCCTGGGGGAGTTCTCCAAGATAACGCCACGTAAGGGGCTTCATCTACTGTAGCGCACCTGCGGGGTAGATGGCAAAGCGCTCTCTGCTGGCCTTAGCCCCCGGTAAGAGGTGCCCGTGTTGCGTTAGTGGGTTGTGTGGGGTATGCTCGTATCTGTTCGCTTTCGTGAAGCTGCAGTTCGCTGTAGCTAAAGCAAGACACCTGGAGGATTCGCCTAGCGGCCTATGGCGCACGCCTGGAACGCGTGTTGGGTTCACGCCCTCGGGGGTTCAAATCCCCCATCCTCCGCTAGCCGGTCTCATCGCCCACTTGATGAGACCGGCTTTTTATCTGCCCAAAACATGCACACCCAAAATGCTGACCCCGGCCTGCGCCGCTCATCCCCCCTCAAAGGTGACCATGCTGACTGCCATCTGGAGGAGCCTGAGCCTAGGGAAGAAGGCTTTTTCAAAGGGAGTACGCCCCGAGAAGAGACCCAGCGAAAATTCGCTGGTAAGAGAACGTCATGATGATGTCATAGTTGTTTTTCTGCCGTGGGCTTGGAAGCGACTGGTAAGGGGAGAAGGCCGCATATCTTCATAGGGCCTTAATGACCTTAAGTAAGTTTCGATATAGACCTCCAGCGGGGGATAGTAGCGCGACCGATACAATTCAAATTACCGAATACACATTCTCGTGACAGGACCCCCATGTTCCCCCTCACCCGCCGGGCTGAGCGCCACCACAAGCGGTTCCTCCTGCCCCTCGTCTTACTCTTTTCGCTCACCCCCGCACTGCCCGCGCAGGCCGAGCCCACACCCCCCAACGAAACAGCCAGCTACCTGCCCGGGGATCCCACCCTGACCGGCGGTGAGCACGCCGAGCGAAGCGTCCTGCAAGAATCAAGGGTCGAAGAAACCACCGATCAAATCATCGTCCGTTTCACACCGCACGTCGCACCCACCCAACAGCAAGCCATTGCCCGCGAAGAAGTCGAACAAAGCCCGTTGGCAGACACTCTCCAGGCAGAAAATACCCGCGAGATTATTGACGGTACAGCCGTTATCCACCTCAGCCACGACCTGGACGCCCACGAACAAAAAGCACTGATCCAAGAACTCGAAAGTCGCCCCGACGTCCTTTCCGCCGAACCCGACCTGCGCGTCAAAAACATGGCCGCCGCCCACCCCGGCAACCCACCCAGAGACCCTTACTGGGACCAACAATGGAATATGCGCGAAGCCAAGGTACCGGCGGCCTGGAACCTGGCGACAGGCAAGGGGATTATCATCGGCATAGCCGATGAAGGCACCCGCTACCACCCCGACCTCACCCCGCAAGAAATCCCCGGCTACGACTTCGTCAGCCGGGACTATTCAAAAGACGGTGACGGCTGGGACCCGGACCCCACCGACCCCGGCGACTGGTACCCCGGCTCTTACTCCCTCTGGCACGGAATCCACGTCGCCGGAATCGCCGCCGCAAAAACCAGCAACGGCATAGGCGTAGCCGGTGTAGCCCCCGACGCCAAAATCCAGCACACCAGAGTCATGGGCCAATACGGGCGCAGCTACATCTCCGACTACGCCGCCGGGCTCATGTGGAGCGCGGGTGTGCCGGTCAAGGGCGCACCGCCTAACCCCACCCCCGCAGACGTCGTGAACTTCTCCGAAGCCATCAACATGGGTACCTGCCCCCAGATCCTCCAAGACGCTATCAACCGCGCCGCCGCTCGCAACGTCCCCATCGTTATCTCAGCCGGCAACAGCGCAATCAATGCAGCAGGGGCAACCCCGGCTAACTGCTCAGGTGGCATCGTCGTGGGCGCAACCGGCAAAGGCAAAATCATGTCCGGCTACTCCAACTGGGGCCACCGCCTCGACATCCTTGCCCCCGGCGGTGCCTCAAACGGGAGCGTTATCTCCACCTACAACAGCGGCCCCACCGACCCAGGTGACCCCTCCTACGGCTACCTGAGCGGAACCTCCATGGCCGCACCCCACGTCAGCGGAACCATCGCCCTCATGAAAGAGCGCAACCCCTCACTGACCATCCAACAGATCCGGTCAATCCTCAGAACCAAGAACGGCGGCTGGATCAAGGGCTACCCCTTCCTCAACACCGCAGCCGCAGTAGAAGCCGCCGGGAGCGGCTACAGCCTCATCGGCGCTATTGGCGCCCACTACTACGCCACCGGTGGCCAAGCAGTCTACGGAAAACCCACCGGCAACGAATTCCCCACCAGGCTCGGTGGAGCCGTCCAAAACTTCGCCCGCAGCCGCACTATCTACTGGACCGAAGCTACCGGCGCCCACACCATTTTCTGGCCAGGAGCCATCGGCGCGCGCTTCCGCCAGGCCCACTACGAATGGGGCTACGGCTACCCCACTATCGACGAAGAACCCATCGGCCACGGTGCAAAACAACACTTCCGCAACGGTAACTCCTACACCGCCGTCTTCTGGTCACCCCAAACAGGGGCCCACAGCATGAACCACAGAGGCGGGCTCTACTACAAATGGGTCGAATCAGGTCACGTCTACGGGTACGGCTTTCCCACTATCGACGAAACTGCCTTCGGTGACGGCGCCAAACTCTACTTCCGTAACGGCAACACCTACACAGCAACCTACTGGTCCCCCTACACCGGCTCCCACGCCCTCAACCACAGGGGGGCAATCTTCGCGCTCTGGGTAGCAAAGGGACACATCGACAGCTACGGGTTCCCCGCCACCGACGAACTCGCCCTGCCCGGCGGAGCCGTCACCTACTTCCGCCACCGCAAGGGCACAGAAACCGCAATCTTCTGGTCACCCCAAACCGGGGCTCACAGCCTCAACTCCACAGGTGCCATCTACTATCACTGGCTCCACAATGGCTACACCACCGGGTACGGCTTCCCACTTGAGAATGAGGGCCCGGCTGTCAACGGGGTCGTGAGTGTCAAGTTCAGCGGCGGAAAAACAATCAACTGGTCTGCCAAACGCGGTATCTGGGAATCCTAATACCTAGCGCCCTCCCTAGAGTGGACGAGTGCGCCGGTAGCAGCGGTCAGGACGCTTAGAATAGGTTCATGATTTTCAAAGGCGTCGGCGATACCCGCCCCTACCCCGACCACGGCCTCACCCAGCGCAGCTGGGGCTCTATAGCGCCCTCCCAGGTGCGCCTTGACCGCCTCATCACCACCCAAAAGAACCTCAACCTCGAAACCCTTCTGGCCGAAGACTCCACCTTCTATGGTGATCTCTTCCCCCATGTAGTGCGCTACCAGGGTGAGCTCTATCTGGAAGACGGCGTACACCGCGCCCTGCGTACGGCGCTCCAACGCCGCGCGGTCATGTACGCCCGCGTCCTGGATCTTGACGGGTTCGCACCGGGGCTACTGGCTAATGCTGACAGCTAATCATTCCCTGCGGGCGGGGCGGGTTTATCGCAGGGCCCAAGTTGGGGTGCTCAGCTAGCACCCCTTAAAGGCCAGCCCCGAGCCAGCTAGCAGGCACCCCAACTGCGGGTTTAAGTCAGGCCGTGAACCCGCTTGCTTGCGCCCTGGCTGTAGCGCACCAGCAAACATGAGCGCAGACAAAAGGGCCACCCCCATAAAAGGAGGTGACCCCTACCCAGAGAAAAATTTTTAGGAAGCCTCTACCAGATGCACATCGGGGGAGCCGTCCAAACGGATAGGCCGCCCCAGCTCATCAAAACGAGCACCCAAGCCAAGCTGAATAAAACGAATCGTATGCTCAATATGGCGCTCGCGGGCATCGTTGCTGGCCGCATCCTCAGTACGGTCAGCCGTAGAGGACAGCGACCCATGAACAAGCTGGGCCAGCTCCTGAATATCGTTATCCGGCAGGTAGCCACGCTCAATAGCGCTCGAGAGGATACCGGCAAGCACCATCTGCAATTCGCGCACATGGGCACCTAGCTTAGCGAAAGCGTCAGGAGAAAGTACCGATCGCATGGCTGGCCCCGGGGGCATGTGCCGCCGGGAAAGGTCTTCAATCTGCAGTCGCACATAGACGGCAAGCTGGTCGATGGGGTTCTCAAAGCCAGCAAGAGCCTCACGCAAGTCAGTTAAGAAACGCTCGGTCTCATCGAGGGCGTAGGCGATCAGAAGCTCACCCATATCGGCAAAATAGTTATAGACAGCCGTGCGCCCAATACCTGCGTTCTTAGCAACATGGGTCATGGTGAGCCCTGGCAGGCCCCGCTCATAGAGCAGGCGGCCGAAGGAGTCGAGGATGGCGCGTTTAGTGTTCTCGCGCTGGGCGGCATTCGTTGCGGCTGAAATTCTGGGCATACTGACACCTTACTCTAAAATGTCACCAAAACCTATCAGGGGCGACCGGCGGCTCAAAAACGTCAGAAAACAGTCGGCCATGACCTTAACCTCCATCCCATATGATGCCCCCCAAAAAAAGACCGGGTCAGGGCACCGGGGTGAGCTAGGCTCGCAGGCTCACTCTCAGCAGCCTCATGCAGGGCGGGTGTCACCACCTTTAGTGTAAAATACTGATGGCCCAGGTGGCAGGTGGGCACACTCGAACTCAACTCAAGATAATCCAGGGGAAAACTGTGTCTACACCCGCACCCGGCGATACCGGCTACGCCCGCCCAACCCGCACCTACTACGACCTGCTCCTGGCGGCAACCTGCGTGGTCTTTATCCTCTCCAACATTGGGGCAACCAAGGGTGTGACCTTTGGTCCCATCATTACCGACGGTGGCTTCTTCCTTTTTCCCCTGGCCTATGTGCTGGGTGATGTCATCAGTGAGGTTTACGGCTTCAGGCTGGCCCGCCGCGCCATCGTTACCAGTTTTGTGGCTGCCGCTGTAGCTGCGGCCTCCTTCTGGATCCTCATTGCGCTACCGGTTGCAGATTTCTACGAGAATCAGAGCGCTCTTGAAAGTGTGCTGGGGCCTGTTCCTCAGATTCTGGCCGGTTCCCTGCTGGGCTTCCTGGTGGGGCAGACCCTTAACTCCTGGGTGCTGGTCAAGCTTAAAGCGGCAACCGGCGGTAGGCACCTCTGGGGCCGGCTTATGGGTTCTACCCTGGTTGGCGAACTGGCAGATACCCTCATTTTCTGTGCTATTGCGGCACCCATTATTGGAATTACAAGTTTTGGCGACTTTATGAACTACGTGGTGGTCGGCTACATCTACAAGTGCGCTATTGAGTTCGTCCTGCTCCCTGTCACCTACCCGGTCATTGCCTGGTTCAAGCGTCACGAGCCCACCTACGGGGTGCAGGCTTAGGGGTACTCTAAGACCCGGTATAAGACCAGTCTGGCGCTGTGAAATCAATGGTGCCCAGGGGGAGGCAGCAGAGCAGAAGTTCCTCCCCGTATAACTCTTCTCTGCGGGCTATTTCCTCGATAGCTCTGCCCCTATCTGCATAGGCGGCGACCGGTGAAGGGTTGGAATATGCTGTGGGGCTAAATGGGCCACCCTGAATGAGTACCCACAGAAGGGAGCCTGGAGCAGGCATCTCGATTGCATCCGAAACAGCAATTTTTTCCCAGGAAATCTTATGTTCTGGGTGGCGGTGAAAAAGCTTTAGGGCAGTGGCTTCATCGGCAACAACTCCCACGATCGGATTGTAGTTAGAAGTGAAGTCCCCAATAAAGACCAGTTGGACGCTCACGTCTGCCCCTTGAAAAGGGCCCCTGCCAAAAAGGGGCAGAATCGGTGGTGGTTTTCCATCCTCACAGGCCACCATTCTGACTAGCTGCTTCAGCAGTCTAAACATGCTTAGACTCCGCAATTAAGGGTTATCGTAGGTGGGTATAGACGTGCATAGTAGGTCTTTCCCTGATGCACGATTGTCCCTGCGGTAGTACCAGCCCCCACTGTGCTGTTTTTATTCTTGCAGGGAAACGCCACATTTTGTTGGTAGAGAGTGCGTTCTTGCCTATTTGAGCTGGAGGTGGTGCTGCCCGCCTTTAACCACCAAATAGCGGATTTATAACGCCAATCGGTATCGTGGCCAATACTTTCTACAATGACACTAGAAGTTGTTCTGGTGATATTGGAGAGTCGAAAATGGGGGCGGGGGAAGCCCGGGCAAGAGGCGGGCGTGAAACCCATAGTAAAGCGGTAAAAGTTGCAAAAAGTTGTTTATGGTATGTGAATTTCACGGGGTACTCCTTTGAGTGGCTTGGTCAACCGTCTTTGGATGAACTTGGGGATCAAAAGGATTATTTAGTTCTTAACGTACTGATTCGCTCTGTGCGCGGCAAGAGTTATTGATGATATCGATTCAATAATTTTTTCAATGGGGGTGTGCATTCATCAGGAAGGGGTATTTCATATGTGAGTAACTGTGTTGGTTGTTCTGATAAGAGTTACAGGTTGCTTAACTTTCAATAGTTGCTGTCCAGTCTGTCTGGTCGGCTAATAACCTCTACTTCTGTAGATGCTCAATATAATTACATGGCTAGTCACTCGGTTCTCATCGCCCAAGAGCTTGCACTAACAACCAAGAGGGTGAGCTGCATCTCATTGCATAATGGTCTTTCAGTAAGGCACGTTTTTGCAGGGGAAACCTGTGTAAACTTGCGGTTCATTACATACACCACATACTGACAAGAAGGGGAGGGATAACCGTGGCACATTCTCACGCAGACCAAGCCTCAAACGGCCAACTCAGCCGCTCACTCTCACACGGCCAACTGACCATGATCGCCCTGGGCCTGGCCGTAGGTACAGGCCTCTTTCTAGGCTCCGGCCCAGCCATAGCTATCGCTGGGCCCGCCGTCATCATCTCCTACGCTATCGGCTCGCTCATAGCCGCTATCATCGGCGCCTGCGCCGGAGAAATGGCGGTGCGTTACCCCGTGCGCGGTGGCTTCGGTACCATCGCCGGTAAATTCCTGGGCCCCTACGCCGGCTACCTAACCCGCTGGGCCTACTGGATGACCACCGTCACCCTGGCCGGCGCGGAAGTCGTTGCCGTAGGCAAATACATGGCCTACTGGTACCCCCAAGCCCCCCTCTGGATCTGGGTGCTCATCGCCGGTGGCGCTATCTTTGCCCTCAACCTGACCAGCGTCAAATCCTTTGGTGTCGTGGAATTCTTCCTCTCCTCCATCAAAGTCACTGCCGTGATCCTCTTCATCATCTTTGGCCTAGCCCTGGTCTTCTTTGGACTACCAGGCCAAGAGGCCGTAGGCACCGCCAACCTGACCAATGATGGCGGCTTCATCCCTAACGGCCCGGCCTCCATCTGGCTAGCCCTGGCCATAGTCATGTTCTCCTTCGGCGGTATTGAACTGATCTCCATCTCCGCGGCAGAAGCCAAAGACCCGGTCCGCTCAGTCCGCTCATCAGCTAAGGCCATGATGTGGCGACTAGCCACTTTCTACGTGCTCTCCCTCCTGGTGATCGTGGCAATCATCCCCTGGCGGAACGCATCTGAGCTCGGCAAAGAAATTGAGGGCTCCCCCTTTGTAACCGTCTTTAGCGAACTAGGTATCCCCTATGTTGGTGGTATCACCAACTTCATCCTGCTCACCGCAGCGCTTTCTGGTGCTAATGCAGCCCTCTACGCTGCCACCCGGCTACTGCACTCCCTGGGGCACGAAGGCATGGCCCCACGAGTTCTAGCCCGAACCAGCGGCCAGGGCAGCCCCGTTCTAGCCCTCACAGCCTCATCCGCTGGGGCCGTGGTAGCTATGATTATGGCGATTTCCGGTGTCGGTAACATCTTCGGTTACATGATGGCCCTGGTGACCGTCAGCGTTCTCGTTGTATGGTCTATGATCTTGCTCTCCTACATTGCCTATAAGAAGAGCGAAAAAGACCCAGCCCCCTTCCAGGTCTTTGGCGGGGCCGCCACCGCAGCCCTGGGACTCACCGGTATCGTCGCCACCTTCATCGCCATGTTCTTTGTCGATAAATCCATGCTGACCTCCGTCCTGGTGGGCCTCTCCTTCTTCGCCCTTGTCACCCTCACCTACTTTGCCGGGGTCAAGAAGAACGTCCGCTCCTCAGACGATGCCTTTGAGGATGCACGGGCCGTTACTACCCAGCTGCCGGTGACCGAGAAACGCCCCTAGTTCCCTCCATAGTCACATAAGATATGAGGACGCTGGTTCTAGCCCCGACCCCAGGTTGGGAGCTAGAACCAGCGTTCTGCCGTAGAATCACATCAATAGACACACAAGCTCTAACAGGGATAGGTCCATTTACTGTGGCACAGCAAGCCGACGCGGGTAAGACACACAACCTCAAACGTTCACTAACTCACCACCAAATGACCATGATTGTGCTGGGCTCTGCCCTGGGCACCGGTCTTTTTCTGGGATCCAGTGGAGCTATTAGCCTGGCCGGGCCCGCCGTTATCCTGGCCTACGCCATCGGCTCACTGGTGGCCGCCATTATCGCCGCCGCCACCGGTGAAATGGCGGTGCGTTACCCCGTGCGTGGCGGCTTCGGCTCCATTGCTGGGCGCTACCTGGGCTCTTACGCGGGCTACCTAACCCGTTGGGCCTACTGGACGGTTACCGCCGTCATTACCGGTATTGAGCTGGTCGCTGTGGGCACCTACCTCCAGTACTGGTGGCCCGCCCTGCCCCTGTGGGCGGGGGTCGCCTTCTTCGGGCTGGTCATTATCGCCCTGAATGTGCGCAGCGTGCGCTACTTTGGCACCATGGAGTTTTTCCTCTCCTCCATCAAGGTCATTGCCCTGCTCCTCTTCGTCCTGATAGGTCTAGCCCTCATCTTTGTCGGCGCCCCTAACCACCCCGCAACTGGTATAGCTAACCTGACCAATGACGGCGGGTTTATGCCTACTGGCTTCCACGGTATATGGCTATCCCTGGCAGTTGTGATGTTCTCTTTCGGCGGCATCGAGATGCTCTCTATCTCCGCGGCAGAGGCCAAAGACCCGGTTCGCTCGGTGCGGGCCTCCACCAAGGCCAATATCTGGCGGCTTTCCACCATCTATGTGATCTCACTTTTTATCGTGGTATCGATTATCCCCTGGCAATCAGCGGCCCAACTGGACGGTTCGGTAGAAGCCTCACCCTTTGTGCTGGTCTTCTCCGAAATCGGGGTACCCGCAATTGCCAGTATCACTAACTTCGTGATTCTAGTGGCCGCGCTCTCTGCCGCTAACGCCAACCTCTACGCGGGCACCCGCCTGCTTCACTCACTGGCCACTGAAAAGATGGCGCCCCGCCAGCTGGCCCGAGTGAGCGCCCAGGGTATTCCCGTTCCCGCCATGTGGGCCTCAACCTCCGGGGTGCTCCTGGCAATCCTGCTTGCGGTCTTCCAGCCGGGGCAGGCCTTTGGCCTGATGATGACGCTGACCATGGTCTGCGCCCTGACCGTATGGGTACTGATTCTTCTGGCCTACATTGCCTTCAAGGGCGTTGAGGGTAACTCCTCAGCCTTCCGCATGTGGGGCGGCAGGGTCACTGCCGGGGCCGGTATCTTGCTCCTGCTCGCCATCTGGGCGGCCCTCTTTGCCCGCACCGGAAACGTAGCACCTGCAAGCATCGGTGTTACCTATTTCTTCATCCTGACCATGGTTTACTTTGGCGTGGTTAAGCGCGTTCACACCGGCTTTGAAGATGCCTTTGCCGAAGCGGATGCCGCCGTGGCAGCAAATTCCCAGGACTAAGAACGCCCAGAGACTAACCTGTTGCTGTCGGGTGCCCCACTGATGCTCACCGGGTTCCCTAAGAAGATAGGTGACTCCTCAAGGCAGTGACTGGTAGCGGGGCAGGTTTTTTACCGTGACCTGGGTACAGTAAAAGGTATGAGCACTACCTACACTTTTGAGATTCCGCTCCGCTGGGGAGACATGGATGCCTACGGGCACGTCAACAATGTGACTATCGTGCAGATCCTTGAGGAAGCCCGTGTGGCTCTCTTGGGGTGCCCGCCCTCATCGGGGCAAGCGGGAAATCATCAACCGGTGCTACCGCTCTTTGCTGACTTACCCGAGGGTACCCAGGCCCTGGTAGCTGAGAACCACATCAAGTACCGCAGCCCCCTGGCTTACCGGGGCATGCCCGTGACCGCCAAGGTACACGTCAGTAAGGTCAGCCCGGCCTCCTTTACCCTGGCCTACGAGCTTTACGACCCTCTAGAGGGCACCCACTGCGTTTCTGCCACCACTACTTTAGCTTTCTACAGCACAGCCACCGGCTCACTCATGCGGCTGAGCGCCGAACAGCGCCAAAAGCTGACGGCCTGACCGGGTGCCTCCAACCGGGCATATCCGCGCATAAAATGAGGGGGAATGCGCCCAAGGCTGTATAAAATTTACTGCCTTGGGTACATTCCCCTTACACTCGCTTGCTCTGGAACCTAGCGGGCGGCCAGCAGAGCGGCTAGAGACTCAAAGGAACCCTTCCAGGAGTCCAGGGTCTGCTGGTGCACGCCCTGGGGGAGGGGCCCCTGGGTGAGCTTGAGGATAGTTCCTTGGCCCACGCCGTCTTCGGTCACAGCGGTACCCGCCTCAAACTCAAGACGCAGACCGATGAGAGTGTCGCTGGGTTGACCCTGGGGAGTCGGTAGAGCTTCGCGGTACTCCAGCAGATGCGGCTCCTGCATAGTAATAAAACGCATGTAGATAGGAGCCTGGAAAGTCTTCTGCTGGCGGTGGCGCATGACGAACTGCTTACGCCCTCCAATGACCGGCTCCAGGGTCAGGGTGCTGGGAATAATTTTCCAGTCCTTGGGGCCAAACCAGCGCACAAACAGAGCCGGATTGGTGAAGGCCTCGTAGAGCTGTTCGGGGCTGGCGGCAAACTCGTGCCGGTAGGTAATGGTTTCCTCAGGTGTGAGGTCTTCGAGCGTGAAATCCTGCATGGTTAGCCCTCCTGCTTGGCCTTGGTCTCTGTGGCATTGTGTTCGTCAGCTTGCGCGGCAAGAGCGGCCTGTGCCGCGCGGCGGGCCTCGGCCTCTGCCTTGGCTTTCATATTGGCTTCCCAACGGGCCTGAGCCGCGGCAGCTTTCTTAGCCTCTCGCTCAGCCCTAAGCGCCCGCGCGGCCTCCTGCTCCGCCTGCTGGGCCACTTTCTTGGCGTAATACCGGCCCAGGAAGTCGTCCCGGTACTCAAAGTAGGTGCCGTCGTCGATAGCCTGGCGGGCATCATCAACCATCTTGACGATAAACCGTTCGTTGTGAATGGAAGCTAGCGTGGCTGAAAGACGCTCGTCAGCCTTAAAGAGGTGGTGCAGGTAGGCCCTGGTGTAGTGGGTACAGGTGTAGCAGTCACAGCCCTCAAAGATGGGGTTGAAGTCCATCTTGAAGCGGGCATTGGTCAGGTTAAAGCGACCATTGGGGGTGTAGACGGCGGCGTTGCGGGCAACGCGGGTGGGTGAGACACAGTCGAAGGTATCTACCCCGTTCTCGATACCCACAAAAATATCGTCCGGTTCTGAGATACCTAGCAGGTGGCGGGGCTTATTTTCGGGAAGTTCCTCGGTGCACCAGCGCACAATGGTGCCCAGGTTTTCTTTTTCCAGGGCGCCGCCCAAGCCGAAACCGTCAAAGGGCATGGCCCCCAAATCGCGGCAGGCCTTGCGGCGTAGATCCTCGTATTGGGCGCCCTGAATGACCCCAAAGAGAGCCTGGTAGGGCTTGCCCACCCGCTCAGCGGTCAGTCGCTGGTGCTCAGCAATACAGCGCAGAGCCCACAGCCGTGTGCGTTCCAGGGCCTCTTCCTGGTAGGCACGAGAATTGTAAAGCGTGGTCAACTCGTCGAAAGCGAACATAATATCAGCACCAATCTTGTGCTGAACCTGCATGGATACCTCGGGGGTAAAACGGTGCATATCCCCGTTGATGTGGGACTTGAAGTTAACTCCGTCATCGTCCACATGGGCCATACGTTCTTTGCCGGCGGCTACGTCGTCATCACCGATGGGCCGCCCATCGGCACCCACAGCACCGGCGACCGTGCCCATATCGATGACTTTCTTAAAGCCAGAGCCCAAGCTCATGACCTGAAAACCGCCGGAGTCGGTTAAAGTAGGGCCGTCCCAGTTCATGAACTTGCCCAGACCGCCTGCGGCGTCGAGCACATCGGGGCCGGGCTGGAGATAGAGATGGTAGGCATTAGCCAGCAGGGCCTGGGAGCCGAGCTCTTTCATGGCTTCGGGCAAGACTGCTTTGACGGTTGCCTTGGTGCCCACGGGCGTAAAGGCGGGGGTGGCAATGTCGCCGTGAGGCGTGTGAATGATGCCGGTGCGCCCCTGGAAGTCCCCACCGTTTGCGGTGCGGTGGGCAGCGGAGGGGGTGGCTGTTTCGGTCAGGCGGTTACCCAGCTCAAAGGAGAAGCCGGGATCAGAAAATTCGGTATTGAGCACAAGCCCTAGTCTACTAGAGCCTTTCCACAGCCTGGAGTGGGCGGGCTTGCGCCCGGTTGAGAAAGCCAGTCCAAAAAGTCATGAGACCAGCCTAGCCAATGGGCTCATCGGGTCGGAAACCCTCCTGCCTCTTGCACCCCGGGGGCAGAGCAGTATGGACCAACCGCTAGTTCTTGTTATTAAGCCACCAGATGCTACCTGAAAGAGCCGTAGCAAAAGCGGTCCAGCCCGCGTAGGGGGCCAGAAGGGCGCCAGCGGATTTACTGATCCGGGCAGTCCGCCGCACCAGATCAGCAGAACTAAGGGCCAAGACACCTGCGTGCGCAGTTGCTAAACCTAAACGGTGCGACCGGAAGAATGTATAGCTCCAGGAAGCATTGAGCGCCAGATTGGTTGCTAAGGCTGCTGAGTAGCGCCCTGCCTCTTCAGTGTTACCGTCTTGCTTTAAACGGGCCAGGGTGTAGCCACTGGTCCCAGCTATGCAGGTGTAGAGCGAGGTCCAGGCAAGCGGAAAAACCCAGTTGGGCGGGTTCCAGGCTGGTTTAGTGAGGTTCTTGTAGTAGCTACTGTCGGGGTCTGAGGCTAGCGAACCAGCAACCGCACAGGCACAGGTAGCTGAAGTTGTCAGAAGGTAGGGTGAAAGCCGAGCCATGGGCTACTCCTTTTAATCTAGTCTGAGGCAAAAATTCTTTGTGCTGCTTCTATGATAGTCCAGGACTGAATCTGGGTGGAAAGATCCACCGGCTGACCGGGCTTGAGAAGATCGGAGATATGGCGTTCAACATGGGGGGAGAAAAGCGCAACGGCCTGCCCACGAATCTCGTTGGGGTCAATGCCCGGCTCGCTCATGGGCAGATCGGGGTCAAACTCGCGCCGGCCGTCCCACAAGACCTCAGCGGTTGCCAGAACAAGCCCCCGCGCTGTGGCGCGGGTAGCCTCGGGCAGGGCGCTATGCAGAGCCACATCGGCTAGGTAGCGCACGAGGATCCCGGTAAAGAGTCCGCCGTCACCACCACCCTGGGTGCGGAGTAGGCGCAGGCTCTCGGTGCTGGAAACCTCAAAATCAAGGCCGAAAGTACGGTCAACAGAGTCAACCAGCTCGGCGATATGGGTGACCGGGTCAAGAACTAGCCGGTCTGTAGCCCCGGCATCGAGTAAGGCCAGATAAGCGCCCAAAACCGGGCCCTGGTTGTAGGTGTAGAGACCTCGCTCAACCGAGGAGATGCCTGCCTGTTCACCGCTACCGGTAACTTTGACACCGTCCAGGTAAAGACCGCTTTCGGGGTCCAAAAGGTGAGCTTGCAACCAGTTCAGCAAATCTGCGGCTTCCTTGTACCGGTGAGCGCGGGCAAAGGCCAGCGCTATAGGAGCGGTAGCAGGGGTGTTCTTAAAGTCGTGATCCTTAGACCAAAAAGCCCCACCGCCCACCTCAGCGGTGCAGGCTGAGGTCAGCTCCCGGTAGAGGCGTTGACCAGCGTCCTGAGCAGCGCTGTCACCGTCACCCTCCACCGCCAGAGCTAGCCGGTTGAGACGCTCACAGGCCAAGGTCAGCCAGGCCATGTCATCGTAGAAGTCATTGGGGTAGGAGCCGTAGTTGCGTACCTGGATACCGCGTAGAAGAGCCCGGGCCTGTTTGAGAGCCTCCTGGGCTTCGTCTCCTTGCCCCGCGGCCTGCTGGCGGAAACCGGTATCTACCAGCGCATCCATGAGGTGGGCCTGCCACCAGTAGTGCCATTCCCTTGCCCGCTGGCGGCGGGGGCGGGTATCGGGGTGGGCTACGCGCCCAATGAGCGTTCCGGGGAGTGCCGCAGCCTTGGACCCAAAGAGTCGGAGTATAGAGTGGCGTGCGGTGTCTGCTCGGTTGGCCAGGGTCAAACAGTGCTCGGCGGCCAGGGTATTGAGCTGGTCAGGGGAGGTGTTTGAGTGTCTGGGGCACATAGTTGCCTTTCGCGGGAGGCTGGGGCGAATTGATGGTACTGTCTGTTAGTTTACCCACCGGTAGGTGCATGTAAGCAAGGGCAAGTACCTCATGCGGGTCTTTGGCGGGCGGTTTTTCCGGCGGCCATTCATGGTGGTGTGCAACCGGGGTTCTTTTCTGGGGGTGAGCCTGGTTGAGGCGGTCCGTCTTCTCATGTGCGCTAAACCTTCATGGGTGGGTTCTTTGAACGCACATGTGAAGGTTTGGGCCATAGCACGGGCTTAGGGAGCCCCGCTGGGGCCTGGGGCTAAGGTCAGCTGCCTCTGGCTCTTCACCAGCACCGCCTGGCCGGTTACGGGGTGGGGGAAGCTCAGCGACCGGGCCAGAAGCTGGAGGGGCAGGGCTGGCTCGTCCTCAGCGATAGGGAGGACCTCGGGGTAAACAACGTCCCCCAGAATCGGTGCCCCCGTTGCCGCAAGGTGCACACGCAGCTGGTGGGTCTTGCCGGTGTGGGGCTCCAAAAGATAGCGGGTTAGGCGTCTGCCCGGTGCCGGTAGCGGCAAAGCTGGATTAGCTGTGGAGGCGTCGGGTAAAAGGCCCGGTGCAAGCTCGAAGGTCTCTAGACAGGTGATGCGGGACTGGGCATTCTGCCCAGAAAAACCGGCACCAGAGCGCCGTCGCTCCCTCAACTGAGCCTTGGTTTCAAGGGGCAGGGCCGGGGCGTCACCAGCTAAAAACTCTATATCGGTTTGGGCTACCTGCAAGGAGCCGTGGGCGTTCTCAATTCGCGAGCGAACCGTCAGACTTTCCCCCGGGGCCAGCTCTGTGCCCCCGGTGCTCAGCGGTGCTGCGATGGCCTCATAGGTTTTGGTGGGTTCACGCCGCTGGAACATGGTTTGGAAAGGGGCTCGGGCCTCTGGCACTTTGGCAAAGAGGACCACTCCGGCGGTGGCTCGGTCCAGGCGGTGGATGGGTATGAGGGCTGGGTTGTTCTCGCGTACCCGCAGTTGGGTCAGGGCCGTGTGCGCGACAAAGGAGCCGTTGGGTGTGGTGGGCAGAAAGTGGGGTTTATCGATAGCCAGCACCCACTCGTCCTCATAGAGCACAGGCATGTCGAAGGGGACGGGTTTTTCTTGGCCTAGCTCCCGGTAGTACCAGATTTTCTGGCCGGTCAGTGGTGCGGTGGGGGCTACCGGGTTGCCCTGAGCGTCCCTCACTTCCTTGCGCTCAAAACGGCTGGCAAAAAGCTCGTACTGGTGGGGGTAGAAACGGGCCACCAGGTAGTCCAAGACGGTGCTGGTGCCTAGAACATTATCTGTGGGGTCGTTAGCATCGGGCAGGGTGAAGGAGACAGCATCGATGCCCTTGCGTTGGGGTAGGGGCTGGGGCGTGAGGTGGCGGTTGACTCGGCGCATGCCCCCTATTATTCCAGGAGCGTGAACCGGATGAGACCTTGCAAAATCTCTACCCAAAATACGAAAGAATAAGAAGGAATAATAAAAGGATGAGGAAACAACCATAGGTCGCACCCCCTTTACTCCTACATTCGGTGTCACACCGCCGCTGTTGGTTGGGTGTGGTCAGCTACTTGTTGATCTCGCTGAAGCTACCAAAGACGGTATTGGTTGAACCGGCACGCACTTTACTCATGACCGGAGCCCCAAGGGCAGGTAAGACAGTTCTACTTAAGGCTTATAAGGATTTAGCTTTAGAGCGTGGTTGGGGGCACTCCTCAGTAGGCGAATACCTATAGGTCCCGACTCATGAGCTATGAGCTGGCCTTGCCACGGGTATGTAGATTTTACTATTCCTTATGTGCGGGAGTACTTGCGTGAATATGCCCCGCCAGTGATCGCCTGCCTTAGCTCAAAAGTATTTGGCAGCCGGGGCACCGGTAGCTCAGGCGGTCTATGTCCTCGGGACGGGCGATCAGGTGGCCGGGTGTATAGCGGCTAGCCCCCACGCCAGTATCTGAGAGGTCTTCTCCTACGATGGTTGCACCGCAGCGGTAGCAGGGGCGTCCTACCCGCCCGTAGCACCATAGGGGTTCGGTAGTGGTACGGGTGACCCGGTGGGGCCTGGCCCGGTTAGCATCAAGGAGCAGGTGGGCGATAGAGACGAGCCCGGCCAGGTCGGGGATTGCGCCGATCGGGGTGCTCGGGTCAATCCCGGCAAGAAAGAGGGTTTCAGCCCGGTAAATGGTGCCTATCCCCGCTAGGTTCCTTTGGTCGAGTAGGGCTGGCCCGATGGCGCGGTCGGGTTGGGTGGACAAGCGTGCTACAGCCTGAGATAGCGACCAGTCAGGCCCCAGAATGTCCGGACCCAGGTGGGAGAGCCTGCTTTGCTCTTGGCTGGTGGGGAAAACTTCCAGGACACCGAGGTTGAAGCCGACCGCCGTGATAGGCCTACTCCCCTCAAGAGGTGTTCCGTCGGGGTTTAAACGGGCGTTAGCCTGGATGATGGCGCGGGCTGCGGTTGCGGGTCGTTTCCAGGGGTCGGAGCGGCCATCGAGTCCCGTTCCGTAAATGTGCCAGATACCTTCCATTTTGAGGTGCGAATGGACGGTAGTATCGCCGATGCGTAGCAGGATATTTTTGCCGCGTGCGAGCGCGCCGTGGATAGGTTGACCGCTGAGGTTGATGCCAGCAGATGAGGGAACTCGAAAGTCTGTCGTGTGGGCTATTCTGTGGGCAAGTGCGCGGTGGAGGGACCGGGCTTGCCTCCATACGGTGTCTCCCTCGGGCACGGTTTTACCTTTCTTGTCGCACCAAAATTTGCCTCATTCTACGGTAGCTACCACCGGCCTCACCCTCGGGGTCAGCTGACATGAAAGATAGAAAAACTGTAGAGTTGCAAGCCACAATAGAAAGCGGTGTATAGTCTTCTGTGTTCAAAGTCTCACAATCGATGCTTCGGACATGTCCCCTTACCTTATGCAAAAGGGTGCACTCCTGCTATTTTGCTTGAGTCTACCCGCCCCCAGGCGGCCCCTACCGCCTGTCCCCTAGATGGAGGTCAAAGCGGTGTACCTACTTTTCATGCTTGTTCTGGCTATGATGCTGGTGATGTCACTCGGTGCTCTCTATGTGCATCTTATTCGTAGCGTACGAGAGTTTCGTGCAGGCTACCATGATTTCGACCAAAGACTGAGCATGTAGCTTAATGTACCTGTTTGCATAATGGCCTTCCTGCCCCCTAACAGCAGGGCCATTTTTTACGCCCTTTGAGCGGGTTCGGAGGTCCTGTGGTTTAGTAGTCTTTCCGCATACGGACACCGCGTGGGGTGGTGTAGAAGCCAGCTGCTAGAAGTGCTCGCCGGAGAGCCTGCACCGGGTGTTCAGCCGCGGAATCGGCGGCGCTAGCTGGCTGAGCCTTTGCCGCTGGAGTCAAAGGCTCGGGTGTGCTGAGTAGCTCAATACCACCGGCGCTTTCAATCACAATTTTGTCGGCTACGCCCAGGCGCACCAGCTGGCCTAGAAGCGGGGTCGCCACTTCAACAAGCACCGGGTCCTCGGTAAAGGGTAAGAGAGTTTTGCCGCCGCGTTCTAGGTAGAGCACCGGGGTGCCGTCTACCAGGACGAGGCAGGCACCGGCTTTACGCCCCGGCTTGTGTTTGAGCGGGGTGCGGTTAGCATCCCAGGGGGTGGGTGTAGGCCAGGGGAGGGCCGCCCCGTAAGGATTAGCCGGGTCGGTTGCCGCTAGGAGCGTGACAGCACGCTGAGTGGTCCGAACCGGTGAGTAGGTAGCCTCAGGGGCGGCGCTGTGCTTAATATGCTGAGCAGGCAGCGGATCTGAGGTGGCTCGGTCGGCCTGTCTTAGCCGATCTACCGTGGCAGAGGTTGAGAACTGGGCAGCTCCCAGCCCCTCAATAAAGTAGCCTCGGCGGGCTAGCCCCTTTTCTTCGGCTGCGGATAGCACCCGGTAGACCCCGGCAAAACCGCCGACTGTTCCCTCAACGGCAACGGCACCCCGTGTGAGTATTCCGTAGCGGTCCATGAGAAGTTCGGCTCGGGCTGCTGCGGCCACGGTCGGGTCAAGCGGTTCAGCATCAACTCGTGCCCAGCGCCCAGCGTTGATGGGGGCTACCTGGGCCGGTGCCTGGACAGTAGGCCCGGTTCCTAAGCCCAGCCGGGAGGACGACAGTCTGCTGGCCCCTCTACGCATACCTACGCCACGGGCACGGGGTGGTGGGCTAGCCACCTTATGAGCTGATGAGCCGCCGGCCAGGAGGGCGCGTACCGGTGCGTAGGTGTCACCGGTAACCAGGCCAGCCCATACCAGGTTCCAGAGGGCATCGGATGTCTCGCGGTCGCTGGGCGGCTGATTTCCCAGGGAAGCTGTGAGAGCCGCCAGTTGAGCCTGAATCTGGGTGAAGAACAGCCCACCGCTCAGGAGCGAATAGATCGTTTTTTCTAAGGGCCCCAGCGCAGCCAGGGCTTCTTGCCGCTCACCTTCATCGGGCAGGGTCAGGGGGGCGCTCTCTGCCAGGTGCAGGGCAACCCATCCGTCGTCCCCGGTAAGTTGGCCCGCCCCTGTCCACAGCACATCACCGGCACTCATGGCAGAATCCAACAGAGCCGGGGCGTAGTCGGTAATCCTGGCCCGCATAATGAGCGATTCCAGGGCTGATGCCGGTAGGCGCACCCCCGCAAGCTGGTCAACCACCGTGAGCAGGCCGTCGTAGCCTGAGAGCATGGCGCTTGTATCCTGGCGGGCGACAATAGGCTGGGCCGGGACACCGAAGGTACCGGGTGCGGCGGTGGTTTCTGTGATTTGCCATGAGCCCACATGCTGCCAAGAAGGCAGGAACCTGGCGTAGGTTGTCGGTGGTACAGGCTCAACATCGGCTCTCAGGGCCGCCAGCGACCGCGAGCGCAGGGTGCGCAAAACCTGAGCATCTACCCATTCGGTACCGGCCAGGTAGCTGGGGTCATCAGAACCGGTGCGGGCACGGGCTAGCTCAGCCCGGAGTTCTTCGGGCAGGAACTCACCGGAGAGTACCCGCCGGTCAGCGGCCAGAGCCCGCAATGCGTTCTCGACCACGGAGATACCCAGAGCTAGCGCGTGGGCGGCCTGGGCGGTGGTGAAAGGTGCGTGGGTGCGGGCGTAGCGGGCTACCAGGTCAAGGAGGGGCTCTTTGACCGGTGCAAGGAAGGCCAGCGGCACCCCGATGGGCAGAGGCACGCCCAGGGCATCGCGCAGGCGACTGGAATCTTCCAGGGCGGCGTAGACCTTGCGCCCGTGCAAGCGGAAGCTTAGCGCCCGCCCGGCGGCTACCAGGGTCTCCAGGTGCTCCTGCGCCTGGCTTGGGGTGATTGTCGGATCGGGGGCAGCCTCATCAGGAGAAGCTCCCGGCAGACGGAGCCTAGCGGCGGCCTCTTCGGCGGTGAGAGGGCCTAAGAGCCGGAGCAGGTCGGCGGCGCCCTCCACTCCGTGCAGGCGGTAACCGGGGGCAAGGCGTTGTAAGCGGGCTTCGGTACTACGAATCACCCCGGCATCCAGAAGCTCCCGTAGCTCGTCTTTGCCTAAGAGCTCAGCGAGCAGAGCCGGGTCCAGCGCCAGCGCGGCGGCTTTGCGCTCAGCAAGAGGGGAGTCACCCTCGTAGAGGAACTGGGCGACGTAACCAAAGAGCAGGGTACGGGCGAAGGGCGAGGGCGTATCGGTCTCGATTTCTGAGACCTTGACCTGCTTGCTCTCAATCTGCCGGTGCAGGGCCAGGAGCTCGGGTAGGTCGTAGACATCTTGCAGGCACTCGCGAGCGGTTTCGAGCAGGATTGGGAAAGCCGGGTACTTTCGGGCAACGTCGAGGAGTTGGGCGGCCCGCTGGCGCTGCTGCCACAGGGGTGTACGGCGGCCGGGGTCCTTGCGGGGCAGGAGTAGCGCCCTAGCGGCGTTCTCCCGGAAGCGGGAGGCAAAGAGCGCGGAATTCCCTACCCGCTCGGTGACTATATCCTCAAGCTCCTGAGGGTCAAAGAGGAAGAGCTCGGCACCCGGAGGCTCAGCTTCCATAGCGGGAATACGCAGCACAATACCGTCATCAGCGGCCATGGCCGATGCGTTCACACCGTAGCCTTCCTCGACCCGGGCACCTACAGCCAGCGCCCAGGGGGAGTGCACCGGCATACCTAGCGGGGAATGGAGAATAACCCGCCAGTCGCCCAGCTCATCACGGAAACGCTCAACTAGCAGGTGCTTATGGGAGGGCACACGACCGGTTGCCTGGGTCTGCTCACCGATATAGGCCAGCAGATTATCGGCGGCCCACTCATCAAGGCCCAGTGCCCCTACCTGCCGGTGGGCCTCTGCCCGGTCTTTGGCAAGGGTCCGCGCCAGATCGCCGGTGAAAGTGCCGAGTGCTCGCCCCAGCTCAGCCGGTCGCCCGGGAGAATCCCCGTGCCAGAAAGGCAGACGGCCCGGCACTCCGGGAGCCGGGGTAACGGTTACCCGGTCGTGACTAATATCTTCAATCCGCCAGGAGGAGGCACCCAGGGCGATAACATCCCCCGCACGGGATTCGTAGACCATTTCTTCATCGAGTTCACCCACTCGCTTAGGCGCCTTGGAATCCTCGGCCCCGGCAATATAGACGGGGAAAAGGCCCCGATCAGGGATTGTACCGCCGCTGGTGACTGCCAGCCGCTGAGCGCCGGGCCGTCCCTCAATAGTGCCCGCGCCGCGGTCCCAGATGATGCGAGGGCGCAGCTCGGCGAACTCATCGGAGGGGTAAAAGCCCGAGAGCAAATCGAGGGTGGCTTCAAAAGCCGCCCGGGGCAGGGTAGCAAAGGGCGCAGTAGCCCGGAGCGCCTCAAACCAGGCCTCCACGCTGATAGGCCCTAGGGCGCAGGCGGCAACGGTCTGTTGGGCCAGAATATCTAGGGGATTAGCCGGTATGGACAGCGGCTCAATCTTGCCTGCTAACATTCGCTGGACGGTGACGGTGGCGTTGAGTAGGTCGCCCCGGTGCTTGGGGTAGAGGTAGCCACGCGATACTTCGCCCACCTGGTGCCCGGCACGGCCCACCCGTTGAAGCCCGGACGCTACTGAGTGGGGAGCCTCCACCTGGATTACCAGATCAACCTGCCCCATATCAATGCCCAGCTCGAGCGAACTGGTAGCCACCACACAGCGGAGCTGGCCCGATTTCAGGGACTCTTCAATGAGGGTGCGTTGGTCCTTAGAGACGGAACCGTGGTGGGCACGCGCCAGCAGGGGTGGGGCACCTGAGGCGCTCGCCGAGGCCCCCATTATCTGGGCCAGTGAGCTTGTGCCCCTAGTAGGAGTAGCGCGTAAAGGGAGTTTAGGGTCATCTGTTTCTAGCTGCGCGGGGTTGGCCTGAGCCAGCTGTTGGGCCAGGATATCGGCTACGGTGCGCGGTTCGGTGCTCCCGCTGGGCCCGGTCACTGTCAAAGGCTCGCCGGTAGGGCTAAGGTCTTGGCGGGCCTGGCACCGTTGCAGGTAGATTTCGTTCAGCCGTGCTGTTAGCTTCTCTGCCAGGCCACGGGAGTTAGCAAACACGATGGTGGAGCGGTTGGCCTCTACTAGGTCAACAATACGCTCTTCAACATGGGGCCAGATAGAAGCCTGGTAGCCGGATGCCGGTGAGGGCGGGGTGGAATCGTCGGGGCCCTCTACCTGTTCTGCGGCCCCCGCTTCTTCAGCTATTTCTTGGATGGTCAGTTCGATGGGCTGGCGCGGGTGCCTAGGGGCGCTCTGCTCGCCCGGGTAGGTTCCTACCGCCTCCCAGAGAGCCTGATGGGGGCCGTTCTCACTCACGGTGGGCAGAGGCTGGTCAAAGTAGCTGTCTCTTGCTTTAGCCGGGGTTTCTTCCTCCGGTTCTGGGGAACCTAGGGCGGGGCCCGCCAGTGGGCGGATGCCCAGAGCATCAGCCAAGGTGAGGTCTTGGGGCAGGGTTGCTGCGGTATCGACCTGCTCGGGGCGGGGCAGACCCTCATTGGCTAGGGAGTCAGTTAGCGCCAGCCCATCATTGAACTCGGTAGCTGAGTTTTTAGCGGCTTCGCGGGCACGATTTTTTGTGCTGCTGCCCTGATGCCAGGGTGTGCCAGCTGGCATCTCACCGTAAGCATTGGGGCCGCCCAGGGCTGTCATATCGGGCACGGGTACGGAGAGGGTGAGCTCCCACTGTTTTTCTGAGGGTGGTTGCACAACCTCCACCGGGACGGAGCCGCCCAGGAACCGGGCAACGGTTTCTACCGGTTCTACGGTGGCAGAGAGCCCCACGCGCTGGGCGGGGGATTCTAGGAGCTGGTCTAGTCTCTCTAGGGTTACCGCTAGGTGGGCACCGCGTTTTGTTCCTGCTACTGCGTGTACCTCGTCAATGATGACGGTGTGAACTGAGGTGAGCGTGGAGCGGGCCTTAGAGGTCAGCATCAGAAAGAGGGATTCCGGTGTGGTAATCAGAATATCCGGTGGGTTGCTGATGAGCTGGCGGCGTTCTTTGGCGGGGGTGTCCCCGCTGCGTACCCCCACGCGAACCTGGGGAGGTTCCATCTTGAGGGAACGGGCGGTCTGGGCTATACCGATGAGTGGGGAACGCAGGTTACGTTCGACGTCCACACCCAGGGCTTTGAGCGGTGAAATGTAGAGGACCTTGGTCCCGCTCACGCTGGGTTCCTGACTTGTTGTGTCATTGGATGCGGCGGTGTGATCAAAGTGCAGGCGGTCTAGCGCCCACAGGAAAGCTGAGAGCGTTTTACCGGAACCGGTGGGGGCCACAATTAGGGCATGCCGACCGGCGCTGATAGCCGCCCAGGCGCCGGCCTGGGCGGCAGTGGGTGCTGTGAAAGCCCCCTCAAACCAGCGACGGGTTGGCTCCGAGAAAAACCTCAGAGCCCGGGAAGTGTCCTCAGATGCCATAGCCCTCTTAGCCTGTAGAAACCGCTTAGGGCGCGGCACCTACAGCACCCACCGTGAGCTGGGTGATGTCCGTATTGGAGCAGGCTTCGGACGCAAAGTTGAGTACGAGTGCCTGGGATGCTCCGGGGGCCTGGATGGAGTAGCCGGTCGCCGCGACGCTCTGGCAACGATCCGCGTAGAGTCCGGCGCGTGTTTCACGCAGGATGGCGGTGAGAGACTCACCGGTGGCTAGTACCCCTCCTGAGGATGACAAGTCGGTGGCGTTTGCGGCGCTTGCACCAATTTGTTGGCCAGCAGAATTCACGTAGTGAACGGCGGGGTAGCCGCCGATAGAGCAGGGGGCGGAGCCGGTGTTAGTGAAGGTGAGGTTGATATATCGTGAGCCTGCGGCACCTCCACCGGGGGCTACGGCCGCCTCAATGTAGAGCTGGTCGTAGTCGCATACGGCAACGCCTGCCATAGAGCTGGGAGCCTGCCCTGCGGCCCCTGTTGGTTGATCAGCAGGGCTGGGAGTGGGGCTGGGTTCAACAGTGATAACGGTTCCCGTAGGGACGGGTTCGGGGCTATCTGAGACGCTGGGTGTCGGGGCCGCGGCTGTCTGAGTTGGGGAGCTCGTTGCTGTGGGGCTTGGGCTGGCGGAGGTTGCTGTTTGGGAAGTCGCCACCGCGGAGGCACTGGTGCCTTCCGAAGTCTCTGCTGGTTGGCTCGGCTTATTGGAGCCACAACCGGTAAGGGCCAGCAGGAGGCTCAGGGCAGCAAGGGGGATAAGGGGTTTGGGGGTTTTCATGCCATTTACATTCCTGGTTGCAGGGTAACGTGTGCCCCGTCCATTCCTTGGGAGTATTCCGTCTGGCAGCTGAGGCGAGAGCACTCGTTGGCGATATCATCGATCATATCGAGCAGGTCTTCTTCGGCTTCTTCGCGTTCGCCCGATGCGGCAAAGTGCTCGGGATCGATAAAGGCGTGACAGGTGGCGCATGAGGCATTGCCGCCGCAGGTAGCAAGTACCGGGAAACCGGCTGCTAGGACAGCGTCGAGCATGCTCTGGTGGGGCTCCCAGGTCACGTCTTTGGTGGTACCGTTTTCATCGGTGACCGTGATGTTTACGCTCATATCTTCTCCTGTGCTGATGCGGCAGTGAGGCCGTCTGGCCTTCTTGTCTTCCCCTATTTTATGGGATAGGCAAGAGCAAGCCCGTTTTTGTGGTGAAAACTACCCCACGGTCATGGGGTTCTGCGGCCTCTTGATGTAACCGCAATAAAAAAACCGGCCCCACAAGGAGGCCGGTTTCTAGTGTGCGCCCGAAGGGATTCGAACCCCCAACCTTCTGATCCGTAGTCAGATGCTCTATCCGTTGAGCTACAGGCGCATTGTGCCTTGGCTGACTATCTCTAGCCCGTCTTGGCAACAGGTAATACTCTACGCAGGTTTTTGGAGGTGTGCAAATCGAAAGCGCGTGACACTGCTCTCACTTATGGTGGGTGCCCTGTCTGCTCAGTTTGGTCTCAGCCTGGTTAAGGCCACCGGGGGCGCTCCGGGGCTGATGTGGCTGTATTGTGTCATGCCCAAATGATTTTTAGGTTTTGCTACGGGGGTGTGAGGAAGATCGGAGCGAAATATTTGTACTAATTCTGACAAAAGACCTATATCTGGGTAGGCTAGACGTACACGATGAAGTGAAAGTGCACCGCACAACGCGTTTATTCATTGCTAATGAGTGGCGCGTTTTTCTGTTTTCGCTCTGCCGGCGGCACAGAAAATGGGTGGGCACCTGCTTCCGGTACAGAGAGGTACCGGGGGAACCGATACATAAGGGGAAGCGTCAGTGACTGACATTTCAATCGACAATTTAATTGCACAGGCTCCTACCAACTACGAGGAATTACTTGCTTGGGTCGCTGAGGTTGCTCAGCTTACCCAGCCCCATGATATTTACTGGGCTGATGGCTCACAGGAAGAATACGACCGGCTGGCCGCTGAACTGGTTGAGGCCGGTACCCTCCGCAAGCTCAGTGATCATGAGTTCCCTAACTCTTACGTTGCTTTTTCGGATCCCGATGATGTGGCCCGTGTTGAAGAGCGTACCTTTATCTGCTCACAGACCCAGGATGGTGCTGGGCCGACCAACAACTGGCAGGACCCAGCTCAGATGCGAGCGACTCTGACCGATCTCTTTAAGGGTTCCATGCGGGGCCGTACCATGTACGTGATTCCCTTTGTGATGGGTTCACTCGATGCGACCACTCCTAAGTTCGGTGTCGAAATTACCGACTCTGCCTATGTGGTTGTTTCTATGCGGATTATGGCCACTATCGGTTCCGATGTTCTTACCAAGATGTCCGAGACCAAGGCTTTCTTTGTGAAGGCACTGCATTCGGTGGGCGCTCCGCTTGAACCCGGCCAGCAGGATGTTCCCTGGCCCTGTAACCCCGAGAAGTACATTGTGCAGTTCCCCGAAGACCGTGAAATCTGGTCCTATGGGTCCGGTTACGGTGGCAATGCCCTGCTGGGTAAGAAGTGCTACGCACTCCGTATCGCTTCAGCAATTGGCCGCGATGAAGGTTGGATGGCAGAGCACATGCTGGTGCTCAAAGTAACCAACCCTGAGGGGCGTAGCAAGTTCATATCCGCGGCCTTCCCCTCAGCCTGCGGTAAGACCAACTTTGCCATGATGGATCCCACCATTGAAGGCTGGAAAACCGAGATGGTTGGCGATGACATCGCCTGGATCGAGTTCCGCGATGGCAGGCCCTACGTGGTGAACCCCGAGGCAGGCCTGTTTGGTGTCGCCCCCGGCACCGGCTGGTCCACCAACCCCAATGCAATGCGCGCAATTGCTCGGGGTAACACCATCTTCACCAATGTTGCCCTCACCGATGACAACTCTGTGTGGTGGGAGGGTAAGACCGATGAGGTCCCCGATCATCTGATTGACTGGCAGGGCAAGGACTGGACCCCTGATTCAGGGCGTCCGGCGGCTCACCCCAACTCACGTTTCTGCACCCCCATCGCCCAGGCTGACACTCTGGCCGAAGAATACTATGCACCCGATGGTGTACCGCTGTCAGCCATGATTTTTGGTGGCCGCCGCAAGACCACTATCCCGCTAGTTTCCGAGGCCACAAGCTGGGAGCAGGGTGTCTTCCGTGGCGTGACCCTCTCTTCAGAAACCACCGCCGCCGCCAAGGGCCAGGTGGGCCTTGTGCGCCGTGACCCCATGGCTATGCTTCCCTTCATCGGCTACAACGCCGGCGACTATATCCAGCACTGGATTGATCTGGGTAAGAAGCACGGCCAAGAGAACATGCCCAAGATCTACTACGTCAACTGGTTCCGCCGCACCCCCGATGGCGGGTTCGCCTGGCCCGGATTTGGTGAGAACAGCCGCGTAGTCAAGTGGATTTTCGACCGTTTGGACGGCACCGCTGGTGGCCAGGAAACCTTCTTGGGCCTTGTCCCGACACCAGCGGACCTGGACCTGACTGGTCTTGAATTGAGTGAGGAAGAACTAACCGCTGCTCTTACCGTTAGCCGCGAAGAATGGGAAGAAGAACTGCCCGGTATTGACGAATGGCTGGCATTCTTAGGGGATAGAGTCCCCGCCGAAGTGCATGCTCAACGCCAGGCCCTAGCTACTGAGCTAGGCAAGTAACCCCCCCGCGGTTTCATATGTGAGCCCTTGAATTGATAAGGGTGTAGCTCATCTCAAAGTAGCCCGCAAGAGCCTAGCTCTTGCGGGCTACTTTTCTTTGTGCAGGATTAACACCTAGACGCCCCTAAATTGGGGGAGGAAGCTACCTTATATATTCTGTAGAATGCTATAAGAATGGCTGAAGACTGTACTGTATAGCCCTGTGCCCTCCCGAACAAAAACTGCCGGTTAGCCACCGGCGAGGTGAGTTGCGTAGCGGTGAGCGAGCTACTGCTTGCTTGTGTGGAAGGAATACAAGAGTGGGAAATTTGCTGAGCGTTAAAGAACTCACCAAGAACCACGAGCACCTCCGCGCCCTCAAGGGCGTTAACCTGGAGGTTGCCGCCGGTGAAATCGTAGGTCTTCTCGGTGAGAACGGCGCAGGCAAGTCGACGTTACTGTCCATCCTGGGGGGCTGGGACAGCCCCACGGGTGGCACCATTACCCTAGATGGTAAGAGCTACACCCCAAAGAATCCCGAAGAAGCCTTGGTGGCCGGTGTAGGCTCTATCCGCCAAAAATTTACTGTGGATTCTGAGCTGACCGTTGCCCAGGCAATCTTCCGCTCCACCCAGTATGCCGACGATGCTGAGGACGCTCTGGTAGCTCGCGCCCAAGAACTACTCTCCGAAATTGGTCTTGCTGTTGACCCCCGCGCCAAGATGGGAGATCTGGTGCGTGCAGAGCAGGCCCTGGTTGAAGTCGTCCGCATGGAGGCCGAAGAGACCCGCCTAGTCCTCATGGATGAAGTTGCCGCAACCTTCAACGACTTTGAAATCTACCAGCTTCATGAGGTGACCCGTAAGCTGGCAGCTGAGGGCCGCGCAATTATCTACATCACCCACCGTATCGATGAGATCCGCTCCCTGGCTCACCGTGCAGTGATTCTTTCTGAAGGCACCATTAGCACTGAAATTAACCCAGGTGCCATGACTACCGAGCAAATCGCCTTCAAGATGTTCAACCGCGAAATCGAGATGGGCGGTCGCCCCGATGACTTCGCTGGCCAAGACGCCAAGCTCATCGTCGAGAATCTCACCAGCTCCAAGGGCTCCCTAAATAAGGTGTCTTTCTCGGTTGACCGGGGTGAAATCTTTGGTCTGACAGGGCTACGCCGCTCCGGTATTAACGAGGTTGCTGCCGCCCTAGTCGGTGTTGACGAAACCGCCACTTTCGGCACTCTCAAAGTCAACGGGCAGGACGTCACCATTAGCTCACCCGGTGACTCTGCAGCACTCGGTATCGGCTACCTCTCCGATAACGATGACGAACTGGGCCTTGCCAACGAACGCTCTATTGCAAAGATTCTGATGGAAAGCGCAGGCCTTAAAGAACGACCAGAAGGCTTCTTGCACGAAGTATCCGCCTTACGGGAGGTCGCTGAACAGGTTCAGAAGCTCCGCATCAAAACCACTAACATCCAGGGCCAACTGGGTAAGCTCTCTGGCGGTGATCAGCAGAAAGTCGCCCTCGCCCAATGGATTACTACCGACTGTGAAATCCTGATTCTCAACCACCCTACTCGTGGCATTGATATGGGCTCTAAGAGTGAAATTTACAAGATGCTCATGGAGCTGACCGAAAAGGGGACCTCTATTATCCTCATTGGGTCAGACATGTCAGAACTTATCGGCCTGTGCCACCGCATTGCTGTGATGCGCTCCGGTGAAGTCGTTTCGGTCCAGCAGAATAAGGTAGCCACCGAAGACACCCTCATGGGCGAAGCCCTGGGGGAGGATCTGGTCTAGAGAGCTCGACCATAACTGAAAACAGGAGGGCTCCCGGCTCATCATAGCCGGGAGCCCTCCTGATTTAGGCTGGTGTGCCTTGGGGGATGAGGCCCAGCTTACAAGGAAATCCTTGAAGCGATGGCATTGAGTTTGTGGCGTGCTAGAGCCAGGTTGGCAGTGTTGCGCTCAAGCACCAGATAGACGAAAAGACCTGATGTTTCTGAAGTGTTAAGAACGTTGATCAGGTGGTACTGGGAGGAAAGAGTGATCATAATGTCCTCAATGTTCCCCTTGACATCAAGGTCAGCCATGGTCTTGAGCTTAGCCCGAACAACATTTGAGTTACCGGCAGCAGCTACCGTGAGGTCAAAACCAGGGGAACCACCAGAGGCAAGAGCCATACCCGATGAAATATCGACAAGAGCGGCACCGGTAGCGCCTTCAATGGAGAGCAATTCCTGAATGGAGGCATCAAGCTGTGACAAGATAATTCCTTTATCTATGTACCTGCCAGAAGAACACGACATCAATGGAGGAGTGCACCAGCAGGAGGCGGTATGGACGCAAGCACCTACCCGCACCCTTGGCGTATGTGCGATGAAAAGGGTTGCGCCCTCGAGTTTTTACTTACCTATCATACTACTTTGCCACTCTCACACACCCCCAACATGTGCAGGAAACCCGGCTAAAGTAGAGTTCAAGCGCCAGAAGTCGGCTGATGACAGCCTGGCTTGAAACCTGAAACCATATAGCTGAAACTTAAGGTTGAAGCAATAATCGCCCCATCACTATGTCTAAGGAGCTGGACCTTGTGCGCCTCACTGCCTTTTCAGATGTTTCCCTGCGCGTACTGATGCTACTTTCTGGGCTGGACGGTCACCAAATCTCAACCCAGAAAATTGCTGAGGGTGTAGGAACCCCCTATAACCACGTTGCCAAATCTGTAGCCTTCCTGGCAAATATGGGTCTGCTCGAATCAACCAGAGGCCGCACCGGCGGCATCCGCCTCTCCGAAAAAGGCGCTTGTGCAACCGTCGGGCAGGTCCTCCGTGCCACCGAAGGCGACATACCTATGGTCGAATGTGAAGGCGAAACACATACTTGCCCCATGCGCAATTCCTGCTCCTTGCGCGTAATCCTAGCTAA
The DNA here is from genome assembly GCF_048512945.1 of Rothia sp. P4278. Classification (NCBI taxonomy): domain Bacteria; kingdom Bacillati; phylum Actinomycetota; class Actinomycetes; order Micrococcales; family Micrococcaceae; genus Rothia; species Rothia sp. P4278. The sequence goes on along the minus strand of NZ_JBLXXU010000003.1, from coordinate 37,093 downwards.
CGCTCGTGAAGAGTTCTTCAAGATTCTCGATCCGGTCGTTATTTCTGAGCTACCCAACGAAGCCCAGATGGGCCCGGTTTTCCTTGAACTCGGACTTGGCCCCCTTGGCTCCGCCAGAAAAACCACGGCCGGTAGCTTAAACTAACAAAAGCACCGAGGCCGCTGTCGGTTTTAAAACCGGCAGCGGCCTTTCCAATCCCTAATACTGGTATGAAGTATGCTAAATTGAAAGTGGTTTATCAACAACCTGTCACTAAGGAGCACTCATGCTATCTGCCAAATCCCGCCCCATCATCGAGGCAACCCTCCCCGTCATCGCCGAACGCATCAACGACATCACCCCCGACTTCTACCGCCGCATGTTCGCCGCCCGCCCCGACCTCATGGACGGCATGTTCTCACGCTCATCCCAACTCGAAGGCACCCAGCCCAAAGCACTAGCAGGCTCCATCGCAGTCTTCGCCTCCTACATCCTGGCCAACCCCGACAGCTACCCCGACGAAGTCCTCTCTCGCGTAGCCCACAAACACGCCTCACTGGGCCTGCGCGAAGAAGAATACCCCACCGTCTACAAGTACCTCTTCGAAGCCATCGCCGCCAACCTAGGCGACATCCTCACCCCCGAAATCGCAGAAGCCTGGACCGAAGTCTACTGGCTCATGGCCGACGCCCTCATCAAACTTGAAAAAGGCCTCTACGCCTCACAAGCCAATGAGGTCATGTTCGCCCCCTTCCGCCTCCTAGAGCGCAAAGAAACCGGCGAGAACGTCATCGACTTCACCTTCGAAGCCGCCAACGCCGTAGCCATGACCGACGCCGTAGCAGGCCAGTACGTCTCCATCGTCACCAAAGCAAAAGATGGCCTCCGCCAGGCCCGCCAGTTCACCCTGCTCCCCTCCCAGAAGAACCAGCGCCGCGTAGCCATCAAACTCGACACCGCAGGCGAAATGACCCCCATCCTGCACGAACTCGCAGTTGGCGACATCGTCGAGGTCTCCAACCCCTACGGCGACGTCACCCTGGGCGCTTTTGGCGATGACGCAACCAAACCCCTCTACCTCTTCTCCGCAGGTATCGGTGTAACCCCCATGATCGCCTTCCTCTCCGAACTCGCCACCAGCGGCTCAGAGCGCGAAGTCGTCGTAGTTCACGCCGACCGCTCAACCGCTACCTGGCCCCTACGCGAGGAGATGGCCAGTTATGTTGAGAAACTCAAGAACGCCCGCCTGATTTCCTTCCTCGAAACCGCCGGTGAAGGCGACTACGAAGGTCGCGTTGATATCTCCAAGCTGGAGGTACCCGCCAACGCCTCCGCCTACCTGTGTGGCCCGTTGCCCTTCATGCAGGGTGTACGCTCACAGCTGGTTGAAGCGGGTGTACCCGGCCAGCAGATCCAGTACGAGATCTTCGGCCCCGACCAGTGGATGCTCCACGACCAGGCCCGCGCCTAACCCTTCGGCCTAGGCCCGCGCCTAACCCTTCGGCCTAGGCCCGCGCCTAACCCTCCGGCCCAGGCCCGCGCCTAACGGTTAAAGATAGAGCGCGGTGAACCTACCTTCGCCTGCTGACCCTCTCAGGTGCTCGCGCTGGGGCGCTCGCCCCTGATTCACGCCAGCCCCGAGCCAGCAGGCTCCCGGTAGGTTCACCGCGCTTCTGTATGGGTTGGGGTTAGCCCGTGTACGGCACTTTCGCCTGCTGATCCTCTCAGGTGCTCGCGCTGGGGTGCTCGCCCCTGATTCACGCCAGCCCCGAGCCAGCAGGCTCCCGGTAGGTTCACCGCGCTTCTACATCTTCATACAAAAGCGCCCGCCCTGTTTCCTAGCCGCGCAGATGAAGTGACTAGAATTTAGCTAGACTTTATAAAGAATTTTTCTAGAATTGAATAAGAAGTTAGGCTAAAGCTAGAAAGGTAGAGCCGGGATCTGGCCAAGGAAGCTATTTAGGGGAGATCGATTATGCCCACCAGAGCGCAGGAAGCGTTTGAACGATTCGGAGCTGTTCTTGACCAGGAAGCTGGACGGTACGGTATTGAGAATCTAGAGGCCTTGCCAGGGGATTACTATCTGGCCGAGATTGACGGTGACAGGGTTGCCGTAGCATCTACCTACCGGACCATCAAAACTGGGTCATCACAGATCTCGATTTCAAACAAAAAGGTCGAGGGCCTGCTGGAGGTAGCGGAGGATTACAAGGCAACTCCAGTCCTTGGCTATTACGTTGAAGACAATGGTCGAGGAGCAAAGGACTTAGTTCTGATTAAACTTGCTTTCTTCTCGGAAGAAAGCAAGAGGCTGGGGCCAGGGCGGGTCTTCAACTACACATTGTCAGGAGGATATTACTACGGACACGAAGCATTCCGTTCCCTCGATCTGGAAGCATACCAAGACTTTCTTTACTGCGCGGTCCGCTTCTCAACTACTGACAAGCCCGAAGTAAGGTACGTTTAGCCGCGAGGAAATAAAACAATAGCTCCGGGGGTATATCCTCTATTTCAGGACAGTCGACCGTTCCGGAGCTCTCACCTATACCCTAGCAGGTGTATCAATGAAGTCAAGAAGAAAATATCAGCTGAGTGATTTAGAGCGCTGGTTTTCGGCACCGCGTATGTCACGCTTCAAGAGCTCTGACAAGGCTGAAGACCTTTATGTGTGGAATACTCGAGTTGCGAAGGCGCTCCTTGAAGATATTCAACACATAGAGGTCTTGCTTCGCACCACAATCGATAGGGCCATGAGCGCCGAAAATGGCGACGACTGGATAGTTGATATCTCTTACTTTGACTCAAACTATAGAGGTCGTGGTAGGGTCTCAAACGGTCATGACGCAAGCTATACGAGAAATGTTTATAAAGCGATTCAGCGTTCTGGTCAGCCCTATTCCACCGCCACAAAGGGAAGAATCATCGCTGAATTGTCTTTCGATCATTGGCGCTTCTTACTGACTGCGTCTAAGGAACCCACTGCTTGGATGTACATCAAACGACATTTGCCGGACTACACTGTAGGCGGCAAGCCTCGTCAGGATTTTGAAAATGCCGTGATATATGCGTTGTATCTGAGAAACCGGCTATCACATCATGAACCTGTCACGCGAAGAACACTGCGCGAAGAGTACCTGTATCTTCGTGAAGCTACCCAGAAACTGAATCAGTTAGCTCAGTGGCTTGATGCTGATGCTGCTGTGTGGATCCGGTCTCACTCACGAGTCCAAAAACTATGGAGAAGCCGGCCAAGGGATGAATTGCGAGATGCACTATGGCTGCGTAAACATCCTCTGTATTGAGGCATAAAGCCATAGTTATACTGACTTTTAAAGAGCAGATAAGTCGTAGGCAGACCCATCAGATAAAAGCGCCCGCCCTGTTTCCTAGCCTCTCAGCTAGAAACAGGGCGGGCGCTCTTTGCCTTCAGAAAAAGCAGGAGGTTCCTTAGCCCTCGCGCACAATCTTCAAAATAGTGTCACGCACACGCTCCATCGTGGCCACATCGGGAGCCTCAAGATTCAGACGCAGGAAAGGCTCAGTGTTTGAGGGGCGCAGGTTAGCCCACCAGCCCTCAGTCTTATGCTCAAAAGTGGTACCGTCCATATCAGAAACCTCAACGGTATCACCAAAGTGAGCGGCAACGCGGGCAACAGCACCAGCCTTGTCCTCAATCTCAGAGTTAATCTCCCCGGAGGCAACGTAGGGAGCGTACTTCTCAGCCAGCTCGCTCAGCGGAACCTCAACCTCACCCAGCGCCGCCAGAACATGCAGAGCAGCCAGCATACCGGTGTCAGCGTTGAAGAAGTCCTTGAAATAGTAGTGAGCCGAATGCTCGCCACCAAAAACACCCTTTTCATCTGCCATAACAGCCTTGATGAAAGAGTGACCCACACGGGTCTTAATGGCACGGCCACCCAGCTTCTCAACCAGCTCAGGCACAGCCTTAGACGTAATCAGGTTGTAAATAATGACCGGGTTATCGTTACCTTCAGCCTGGGCACGCTTAATCTCGCGCTCAGCAACCAGTGCGGTAATAGCCGAAGGCGTGACAGGCTCACCCTTCTCATCAATCACGAAGCAACGGTCAGCATCGCCATCGAAAGCCAAACCAATGTCAGCACCGTGCTCCACAACAGCCTTCTGCAAATCCACCAGGTTAGCTGGCTCCAGCGGATTAGCGGGATGATTGGGGAAGGTGCCGTCCAACTCAAAGTAGAGGGGAAGCATTTCCAAGGGCAGGCCAGGCAGAATGGTATCACCCAAAACAGCGGGAGTAGTCAAACCGCCCATACCGTTACCGGCATCGACAACAACCTTGAGCTTACGGATACCCGAAAGATCCACCAGATTGCGCAGGTACTCGGCATAAGCCTGAAGCACGTCCTTCTCAGAGACGGTACCGGTAGCCTCAACAGCGGGGATAGCGCCCTCATCCAGGTACTTCTGGGCCAGGTCACGAATATCGTACAAGCCGGTTTCAGAAGAAAGCGGAACAGCGCCCGCCTTGGACATCTTCATACCGTTGTACTCAGCGGGGTTATGCGAAGCGGTAAAGGTAACGCCAGCGGCATTCTCAATGCCACAGGCAAAATAGAGCTCGTCAGTAGAAATCAGGCCAATATTAATGACATGAGCGCCTCGAGCGGTTACCCCCTCAGCAAAAGCCTGCATGAACTCGGAGCCGGAGGGCCGCATATCCGCGCCCACCAGCACATTCTGACCAGCTAAATCGAGAACGTCCACGAAAGCGGCACCGGTCGCACGAACGGTCTCAGCGGTAATGGTTTCACCTACGATACCGCGAACATCGTAGGCCTTAAAAGATGCGGTTAAATCAATAGTATTCACAAGAGCCAAGTTTACGGGGCGCCAGCGGCTTTAGACAGTTTCCATGCGAATTTGTCGGGGATTTATGGCAATAAACACCAGCAATTTAGATGATAATTTTATGCCTATGGCACCTAAGGCATGGTTGTATGGTGTACATGGCTGAACTTTTTTCTCTTGCTAACCCGATTCAGAATTATGCCTGGGGTTCATACGAGACCTTAGCTCTCATGCGCGGGGCCCCAGCCCCCACCGAACAACCCGAAGCAGAGCTCTGGGTAGGTGCCCACCCCGCAGCTCCCTCCGTAGCACACGTAGACGGCGGCACCTACACCCTTGACGCACTGGTTGCAGAGCAGCCCAACCGCTTCCTCAACGCCCAGCGCACCAATGACGTCTTCCCCTTCCTCTTCAAAATTCTGGCTATTGAATCGCCTCTTTCCATCCAGGTGCACCCCACCGACGAGCAGGCCCAAGCAGGCTTTGCCGACGAGAACGCCCGTGGCATACCCCTGAACGATCCGGCACGCAACTACAAGGACACCTTCTCCAAACCTGAAACCGTCATTGCCCTCTCAGAGATGCGCATCCTAACCGGCGTGCGCAAGTTCTCTGAGCTCTCGGCTATCGCCGAGCATTTCAAGCTCCGCTGGCTGGCTGGCGCCTTAGATGCCTCCAAGACCCCCAAACAGCTTCTCACCGCAATTATCCGAATGTCACCGCAAGCCTCCGCCACCGCCCTTGAGCAAACCCTTGCAGCAGCCCGCAGCTGGGCACAAAAGAACGGAGCCGTGGACGGGCGCGAATCACTGGCCGCTGGCGTAGCCGAACTAGTCAACCTCATTGACTCTAAATACCCCGGCGACCGCGGCCTGCTGGTTGCCCTGGTCATGAACCTGGTCTACCTGGCACCGGGTGAATCGGTCTATACCCCCGACGGGCAGGTGCACGCTTACATCTCCGGCACCGCCATCGAACTCATGAACCCCTCCGATAACGTCATGCGCGCAGGGCTAACCCCCAAACACCTTGACGAGGAAGAACTCATCAAGATTCTGGGGGAGCGACAAGACGCACCGGTCATTCAGCGCCCAACCCCCACCAGCGACGGCACCGCAGAATACTCCATGTGGGACAAACGTCTCAGCATCACCCACCTGGTCCTTGAGCAAGGTCAAGAAATTGAACTCCCCCTTAGCGGTGTCGCGATCGCCCTGTGCACCGCTGGTACCATGGTGGTTCGCGATGACGATAAGACCTTCACACTAGGCGGAACCCAAGCAGTGATGTACACAGGAGAATCCGCTACCCTAAGCCTTAGCGGCCAGGGCCAGCTCTACATCGCCTGTCAGAGAGCATCATAGGTCAGGTCCCCTCCAAAGGGCCCCCTCGAAGCCTGGGCAAGGACAACCTGACGCCCCAGCCGGTGGCTAACCAGCTAAAAACCAGTACCTTAAGGAAACGATGAAAATTATTTTAACTGTGACCGGCCTAGACCACGAGGGCATCATCGCCGGTGTGACAGGCAAGCTCGCTGAACGCAAAGTCAACATTGAAAACCTCTCCCAGACCCTCATGCAGGGTTACTTCACCATGATTCTGCAGGGCAGCTTCGATGAGACCAGCCAGTCCATCACCGAGCTGCAAGAAGCCATGAAACCGGTTGAAGAAGCTCAGCGCGTTCAGATTCGTATTCAGTCTGATGCAATCTTCCAAGCCATGCACAACCTCTAGGAGCTACCGCACCATGTTCCGCTCCGATAATATTCTTGAAACCCTACAGATGATCGAGGAAGACAAACTCGATATTCGCACAGTCACCATGGGCATCTCACTGCTGGACTGCGCTGACTCCAGGGGCGCTATTGCTCGCCAGAAAATCTACGACAAAATTACCTCCCGCGCCGCCCGCCTGGTTGAAGTCGCTGAAGGCATTGAGGCTGAGCTCGGTATCCCCATCATCAATAAGCGCATCTCCGTCACCCCTATCGCTCTGGTTGCCGGCGCCTCCGACGACGAGGACTATGTAGAGTTCGCAAAAACCCTGGACGCTGCGGCAAAAGCCGTGGGGGTGAACTTCATCGGCGGTTTTACTGCCCTGGTTGATAAGGGCTCCACCCCCGCTGATGAAAAGCTCATGCGTTCTATCCCACGTGCCCTCAACGAGACTGACGTGGTCTGTGCCTCTGTCAATATTGGGTCTTCCCGCGCCGGAATCAACATGAGCGCGGTCAAAACCATGGGCGAGGTTATCCGCCAAACAGCCGAGGGCTCGGCAGAAGCCCACGGCTTTGGTTGTTCTAAACTGGTTGTCTTTGCCAACGCCGTATCCGATAACCCCTTCATGGCCGGTGCTTTCCACGGCGTGCAGGAAGCTGACGCTGTGATCTCTGTAGGTGTTTCGGGCCCCGGCGTCATTAAACGTGCCCTGGAAAAGGTGCGCGGTGAATCCTTTGATTCCTGCGCTGAGGCCATTAAAAAGGCAGCCTTCAAAATAACCCGCATGGGCCAGCTGGTTGGCACCTTAGCTGCTGATCGCCTGGGTGTTGACTTCGGCATCGTAGACCTTTCCCTGGCTCCCACTGCTGAGGTTGGCGACTCCGTAGCGCACGTGCTCGAAGAGATGGGCCTGGAATCCGTGGGAACCCACGGAACCGTTGCCGCCCTGGCCCTACTCAACGATGCCGTCAAGAAAGGCGGGCTCATGGCCTGCTCCCATGTGGGTGGACTTTCTGGCTCCTTTATCCCCATCTCTGAGGATATCGGCATGATTGATGCCGCCGCAGCCGGGAAAATCACCCTGGATAAGCTCGAAGCTATGACCGCCATCTGCTCGGTCGGCCTGGACATGGTCGCTATCCCCGGTGATACCACCGCAGCTACCATCTCAGCCATGATTGCCGATGAGGCAGCTATTGGCGTGATGAACCACAAGACCACCGCTGTGCGAGTTATCCCCGCAATCGGTCTTGAGGTGGGCCAGATGGTCGAGTTCGGTGGACTGCTAGGCCGCGCGCCTGTTATGCCCGCCCACCCCGAATCCGCTGAGGCTTTCGTGGCTCGTGGTGGGCGGATCCCGTCCCCGGTTCACGGCTTCCGTAACTAAAGACAAAAACAGAAGGGGCCGGCCAGTTACGCACTGACCGGTCCCTTCCGCTTTAAGAGAGCTCAGAGCTGCGGGGCTCAACCCAGTTAGCGTCCACTAACACAGAGCAGGCACCTAGAAGCTGGGGAAAAGCTCCAAGGTTTGCAGGCCGTTAGAACCCAAAGAACCGTCCGCGAGGGCTTTTTTGCCTGCAGGGTCAGGGTAAACACGGCTGAGTAAGGCAAAGTAGGCGGCATCACGCACGCCATCGAGTTGCCCATTGTTGCTCTCATAGTAGGGGAAGCTAGCGGGGTTGTTAGTCCACCGGGCAGCTACACCGTAGGCCTGCTCCAGCTTCTTGCCGCCGGGGGTGGCCCAGGCAGGCAGGCCCAGATCAACAAAGATCTTAGCTGCGTGGCTGGCAGGGAGTAGAGCATAGTGCGTGTAGGCAATTCCCTTCTTGCCCTTATCGGGGCCCCCATGCCAGTTAGAGGTTGCACTGCGATCGCGTTCCAGGGGCATCTCGCCCTTGTCATCAACACCTTTAATGAGCAGTGTTTCCCAACGGTCCTTAGCCTGCTGAAGCAGAACCTTATCGCCCAGGTAACCGGCTACGCAGGCCTCCGTCAGCACCCCCCAGAAACCGTGGTTATTATCCCTGTCAGAGGTGGAATGAGGCAGAACCAGGTTACGGAGGAAGTCTTTGAAGGTTGCGTTATCCCATTGGCCGCATACCTGAGCCCAGTAGGCTGCCAGAATCATGTGCGCTGAGTTGAAATTCAAGTCAGCCTCCCCCTGGCGAGTACTTACCGCGGTGAGGGTACTGGCCCAGGCATCAATAATCTGGAGTGCCTTGAGCGCATACTCCGTCTCCCGAGTGATGCGGTAGCGGATAGCTAGGCGGTAGGCTACGCGGACATCACGGCTAAAAATGGCACCACTTTTAGGGCTGGTGTTAACACCGTTCGCGTCATAGTGAGGTGCAGGTGCCAGGTCTGCTACCGGGCTAGGCTGATAAGACAATTCACGGGCGCAACGGTTCAAGAAAGTAGCCAGCTTGTCCTGGTTCTGGCGCAGGTAGGCGAAGTCCTTTTCGTGGACCAAGATGCTGGGGTTGGCTTTAATAATCCGGTCAGGATTGATAGCGTAGCTTGCCTGTGCTGGGTCTTGGACCAGGGTTGTTCCTAGTCCTGCTAGGGCCACAGAGCTTAAGAGGCCGCTGAGGGCTTGACGCCGAGAAGCGTACATACTAAATCTCCTCCTAGTGAGGGGTTGAGGGGTAGACCTAAGCTGATATTTCTAGGGCAGTCTTATTTGGTGTAGAGCTTGATATTGTCAATGGTTGCCGAACCCTCGTAATAGTTCAGGTGCGGGATACCAATGACAAAGTTATCCGGGTAAGCCGATCCCTCAGGCCACATATCCTTATCAAAGCTACCGAAGGGGCCCTCAAAGGTGAGAGTCTGGTTCAGAGAACCATCGTACTCATCAGCGGTCTGGTTGTAGTGCCAGATGGAGTGCTGTCCGTCCTGATCTACGAAGGGGCGCTCATTGCGGATCGTGGTGTGGCCGATGTAGCGGAAATTGCCGGTCAGCTCGGTGACGTAGCTGTCCTTGGTGCGCTCAATAGCAATGGTGTAGGTTTCTTGAGGCATCAGTTCAGGCTCAAGCTCAGCGGTAGCAACAATCGTTGCACCGGGAACATCACCAACACGCAGGCCACAGGGAGTGGGCATGACGAACTGGTTGTAGGCGAAGCTCGGGTCACGGAAGCTGTTGCCGTCAAAGAAGATCTGGTTGATACCGTTTGCCTTTGAGAGGCTATAGGGGTATACCTCCTGGGTGGCGGGGTTGCAGACAGAATAGTTCTTAGCCCATGAGGCATCAACAGAGTAGGTATCCATGCCTACCTTGCGGTGGCTGTGGATGAAGATGTTGTTGTGGGGAGCCGGGCGGGCGTAGTCCATGATGGAGAGCAGATAGTAGCCGTTCTCCTTGGTCACATCGCCCCAGGGTGCGGCGCAGGGGTCAACGGTGTCTGAACCACCCTGAGAGTAGTCACCACGGCGAACCCAGGGGAAGTTAGTCTTGCACTCACCGGGGGTGTAGCCGTTGTACTTGCCGTCGTAGTTCCAGGTCTCTTCGCCGTCAACGGTACGCTTGCCACCGAAATCAACGGTCTTAAGTTCGTACTCAATGCGGTATTCGCTGGGTAGGGTGTCGGTGCCGGTAAGGACCAGGCCGCTATTCCAGGCGGGAACCTTCAGAACTCCTTCCCCGTCCTGGCTTGTCAAAGAGGGCTCTGCATCGGGAATCCCGTCCTTGTTGAGGTCCTGGGCAGCTAATTCTAGGGTCAGCCAACCGTCCTGTCCGAAAGTAAGACGCTTACGCATTATGTTCATGCTGTCCAGGGCACGGTCGAAGGACTTGCCCCCCAAAATGCTGTAATAAACACCGTCATCGGAGAACTCATCAACGTACCAGGGGCTTTCGGCGCCCAACGGATCAACTATCCAGGGCTCTGCCGAGAGGGAAATATCATCATCAAACTGTTCTTGATACTTAAGAACCCAGTCTTGACCTGCCTGGTCCCCTGTACCGGCAGAAGAGCTAACACTGGGGGAGGGAGTTGGCTGGGGGGACCCGGTTTCGCTAGGTTCTGCAGTTGCGGTGGGTTGTTCCGTTGAGCTGGGGCTAGCACTGGGGCTAGGGCTTGCTGTTGCGGTGGGTTGCGCTGTTGAACTGGAGCTGCTCGTCGCTGAGGGGCTAGCAGAAGCGCTTGCTGTGGGCTGACCGGGCTGGCCCGGGGCTGTTGAACAAGCTGCCAGGCTGAGGGTGACTAGGCCCAGGGTTAAGGCCCTGTATTTGCTGGAGGTAAACTTCATTGTTTATGTCCTTAGATATAAAAGGTGCCTGACTCAGAGTAAAGCTCCGAGTCAGGCACTGCTCATTAGTTAAGGTAGAAGATCTTGTCCTGGTTTTCAGACATGTGCTTCTTGTTCCACTCGGCACCACCATCGAGGTTGGCCGCGAGGAAGACTGGGGCGCTGATTCCGCGAGCCAAGAGCTGCTCTATGATACCTGCGGACAGGGAGTGCAGAATCGCGGTCGAGGTGACACCCGAAGCAGGGGTGAACTTCTGGGGGACACCTTCGAGGGAAAGTACGGCGTCGCCGGCATCGACCTGGTTGTCGATGAGGATATCTGCGTGATCCTTGAGCTTGGTCTTATCGGGAACGCGAGAGGTAACGGCGTCGGTGTACTTGGAGGAGGTCAGACCTACCACGAAGATGCCGCGGGCACGGGCTTCACGAGCCAGCTCGACCGGGAGTGCGTTACGGCCAGAGACCGAAACAACAATGAGAACATCGCCTTCGCGCAGGGGTGAGTTGTTGAGGACGACTTCGGCGTAGCCGGGCATCTGTTCCATCTGGGAGCCCAGGGTGGTGGGGCGGGTGGTCAGTGCTTCAACGCCGGGTGCGTAGAGGGGGTTGATGAGCATGAGGCCACCGGCGCGGTAGACGATGTCCTGGACCGGCAGGCTGGAGTGTGAAGCACCGAAAGCAAAGATACGGGCACCCTTTGCGACGCGGTCAGCGATCTCTGATGCTGCCTTTTCGATGGTAGGTACTTCTTCTTCACGAATCTTTTCAAGCAGGGAGATGATTTGCTGGTAGTAGCTATCCAAGAGCTGTGACATGATTCAGAATCCTTTGATTGATGCTGGTAGAAAATTGTTGTTCCCCGCCCGACCGGTAAGACCGGGCGGGGTAGCGGTGCGAGAGCAACCAAGTTTTTAGGCTACGAGGCCCAGGAGCTGGCCGATCCAGTGGATGATGATGCCGGGGACAACAGCATCGGGAACGGTGAAGCCCAGGCCGGAGGCGCCGAGAGCTTCCAGGTCGCCAAAGGCCTGGCTGTAGAAGGCGAAGGAGATCAGGATCCAGCCCAGGAAGCCCCAGAGGAAACCGCCAATCCAGGCTGCAAGACGGCCACCGGTTGAGTTAGCAAAAATTGCTGCGGTACCGGAAGCGAAGAAGGCCACGATCATGGAGGGGATGGGGACCGGCCAACCCAGGGAGACACAGAGTGCCATACCAGCGATTTGACCGATGAGACCGGAAATCAGACCGATGAGCAGAGCGTTGGGTGCGAAGGCAAAGAGAACAGGTACATCCAGTGCGGGAATCGCGTTGGGAATAACCTTCTGGGAGATACCTTCAAAGGCAGGAACGATTTCCCCGATGAGCATACGAACACCGTAGAGCAGAATCAGCATACCTGCGGTGAACTGCATAGCCATCATGAAAGCGAAGAGGATCCAGTTTTGACCGTTGGAGATACCACCGTTTTCGGTGGTCGCTTCGAAGGCTTCTACGCCACCTACGGAAACAGCTGTGATAGCTGTGCCGATGGAGACAATGAGCATGACCAGGGTGGTAGAGACAGCTACGTCGCGGAAGAAGGAGAGCTTCTCGGGGAGTTTGATGTCCTCGGTTGACTTCTCCTTGTTGCCAATGACCATGCCCAGGTAGCCAGCTAGTACGTTGAGCAGGGTCTGGCCGTGTGCGAAACCAACGTCGTTACCACCGGTGATACGGCGGACGAAGGGCTGGGCGATGGCGGGAGCCAGGGTCATGTAGAAGCCGTCAATGATAGAGGCGATGGCAACAGTCCAGAAGGGGCCCAGACCCAGCTGGTAGATGGCGATGGTGAAAGCACCAGCGTGCACCCAGATCATGTGGCCGGTCAGGTAGACGTAGTGCCAGGGGGTGAAGCGGGCTAGCAGGAGGTGAACGATGTAACCAAAGAGCATGGTTAGGCCAATTTGTGAGCCTAGAGCTGCTACAGGTCCAGCCTGAACGGCCGAGACCACGGCTTCATCGAAGGTAACGAAGGTGGTGATGTTCCCCGCGGGGAAGGCCATCTTGAACATGTCCTGGATGGGGCCGAGACCCTGAATCAGGACGGTAACGCCGCCACCGATAATCAGTAGCGAGAGTGCGGTCTTAATAGTGCCGGTAACAATCTCGTCGGCGCTCTTCTTCTGGGCGAGCAAACCGATAAAGGCGATAAAACCTACGATAATAGCTGGGATCTGAACCAGCTGTATCAAGAAGGAAAGGACGGAATCCATGGTGGTTTACCTTATGTATCTAAGGGGTGCTGTTAGGCACCGGCTTGGAAGTCTTTGACAGCTGCTAGAACCTTGGTCTTAACCTCGTTCTTGTCGATGAGATTGTCAATGAGAACGACCTTGGCCTTGGTACCTTCGACGTTTTTTGCCATTCCGGTGGTGGTCACAACGATGTCTGAGGGCTGGGACTTGAAGGAGCCCAGGTCAATAGCCTGAACTTTAGCTTCGATACCTTCGGCGCTGAGCAGGGTGCGTACCTGCCCGGCCAGCATCATGGAGGTTCCGAGGCCCATGCCACATACGGTTGCAATTGAAATCATTGTTCTTTTCCTTACTATTTGGTGGTGAACACGCGCATAAGCTCATCGTCATTGCGGGCCTGGCGTGCTTTTTCAATACGGTCTTGGTCAGCTAGGACAGCTGCAAGTTCTTGGATCTTTTCCATGTGCCCGTCGGTGCTTGTTGAGGCAAACGAGATGAGGAAATCGACGGGATCGTTCTTCTCGCTACCGAACTCTACGGGGGTGGAGAGGGTGACGACCGCTGTGCCAGACTTGAGCACGCCGCTGGTTGCCTTAGCGTGCGGCATGGCAATGCCGGGAACAAAGACCATGTAGGGCCCAAAGTCCAGGACACCCTGAATCATAGCCTGAGTGTATTCTTCGGTGGCTATTCCGGCCTGCTCGTAGAGGCTGCCAACTAGCTGGATAGCTTCTTTCCAGTCTTTGGCCTCTCGTTGGGCTGAGACGAGATCGGGAGTAAAGCTCATGGGATTGTCTCCTCGGTAACGGACCTATCTACACATCCCATCATAGTGAGCGAATTTGCGTGATGTAAACATTTTGACTGATTTTTTTGAGAAAAAATCAAACTTGATCATGGGACCTAGTGAAGGATGTGCAGGGGGCCCTGGCCCCTGAAAAAGGGTGGTTTTGACTCAAAAGTAAGAACTGAACCCTCCCTATTAAGTATCTTTAGTGTCGTCCGCCTCAGTTTTTGCCTTTGGGTAGGGTGCTGGGTGCTCGCTTTTCTTTTAAGTTGCCTTCAGGTCTGGACAGCAAAAGGAATCATGTGTAATCATAAATATTGAGCGAAAATGATTGCTAATGGGCAGTTGCTCACCAGAACTACAGACGCTCCGGAAGGGAAAAACACCATGTCTCTAGCAGGCGCTTTTATGAAAGAAGAACTTGAAAGCCAGCCCCTCATGTGGGAGCGGGCACTGGGCTTGGACACCGCCGTCCTTCCCCAGCCCGGCCTGAAGGTAGCAGCTATTGGCTGCGGCACCTCCTGGTTCATGGCTCAGGCCTACGCCGCTCTGCGCGAAAATGCTGGCCAGGGCATCACCGATGCCTTCACCGCAACCGAGGTCCCCACCGGTCGTGACTTTGACGAATACCTCATCATCTGCCGCTCCGGTACCACCACCGAAATCGTTGACTTCATGAAGAGCGTCAAAGGCACCAAGCCCATCACCGTCCTGGTCGGTGTACCTGACTCACCCGTAGCAGAACTTGCTGACCGCCTTGTTGACCTCTCCTTCGCCGACGAGAAGTCCGTTGTCCAGACCCGCTTCGCTACCACCGCTCTCATGTTCCTGCGGAGCTCCATCGACTCAGAAGAAGTATGCCGTGCCGCTATCGAAGATTGCCGCGCTGCACTGAGCGAACCTCTTGCCCCTGAACTGATCAACGCTGAACAGTACTCCTTCTTGGGCACCGGTTGGACCGCAGCGCTGGCTACTGAAGCCGCACTCAAGATGCGCGAATCCTCCCAGAAGTGGACCGAGTCCTACAACTCCATGGAGTACCGCCACGGTCCCATCTCCATCGCAGCACCCGGCCGCGTCACCTGGCAGTTCGGCCTTGCACCCGAGGGGCTGCGCGAGCAGGTAGAAGCAACCGGCGCTTACTTCGAGGATCGTGACCTTGACCCCCTGGCTGACCTTGCTCGCCAGCACCGCGTAGCTCTTGAAACTGCCTTGGCTAACGGACTAAACCCCGATGAACCCCGCAACCTAACCCGTTCAGTCATTCTGAACTAAGCAGTAGGGAAAGGGGAGAGGTACCATTATGGCCGGTGCACGAGTCATTACACTGACGCTCAATCCAGCTCTCGATATCACGGTGAGCATAGACCAGCTCACCCCGGAGAGCACCCTTCGGATCCCTCATGCCCAGCGCAGATTGGGCGGTAAGGGGCTTAACGTTGCAAACGTAGCCGCCGAGCAGGGCTACCCTGCTCTGGCTCTTGCGCCCCTGAACGAGCTATCGCTCGCTGAGCTCAAGGCCCGAGTTGCCGCTTCAAGCCCCGGGGTGTGCCCCCTACACGAGCAGGTACAGCTCCTTCAGGCCTCTACCCCCGTTCCCCTGCGGAGCACCTATGCCCTGGTGGAAACGGAAAGTTCCACGACCACCATCATCAACGAGTCAGGCCAGGAGCACCCCGCAGAGGTCTACCGGGAACTCCTGAAGCACCTGGCAGACTCCCTGGCTCAGTACCCCGGTAGCGTGGTCACACTCTCTGGCTCCTTCCCTCCCCGGAGCCCCGAAGGACTTATCTCTGATATCGCTCGTACCTGCCAGGAGGCCGGTGCCGCTTTCATCGTGGATACTTCCGGCCCCTACCTACTGGAAGCCGCCCGCGCCGGTGTCACCTACCTCAAGCCCAATCGAGCTGAACTGGTAGAAGCAACCGGTGAGCAAGACCTCTACCGGGGTGTCGCCCGCCTACAGGAGCTGGGTGCCCAGCAGATCATTGTCTCCTGCGGCCCTGACGGCCTCTACGCTTTCGGGCAAGAGCAGGGAGTCAAAGCGCGTCTTGCTCAACCCCTTGAAGGTAACCCCACCGGGGCAGGCGATGCCCTCGTAGCAGCCCTTGCTACCTCACTTCTTGATGAACTCAGCCTAGAAGACCTGCTTATCCGTGCAGTGAGCTGGTCTGCCTCCGCTGTTACCCAACCCCTCGCCGGCTCTATTGGTAGCGCCTGGTCTTCACTGGCCGAAAAGGTCATCGTTGAAGATGTCACCTACCCGTCGGCGTCCTAGCACCAGCCCAGAAGGAAGAACAACATGCCACAGGTAAGCACCCTAGATCTGGTCCTAGCTGCCGAAAGCCGTAAGAGCGGCATCGGGGCTTTCAACGTCGTTCACCTGGAAACCGCAGAAGCAATTGCGGCCGCCGCTGAGCGATCTAACCTGCCCGTGATTATGCAGGTCAGCCACAATTGCATCCGCTACCACGGTGGCTTTGAGCCTATCGGCCATGCCATGCTTGAAATTGCACGGAACTCAACCGCCGAGATTGCTGTTCATCTGGATCACTGCGAGTCTGTGGAACTGGCCTGCCAGGCTATTGACCTGGGCTTCAGCTCGGTCATGTACGACGGCTCAACCCTGCCCTACGAAGAGAACCTGGCCGCAACCGCCAAGGTCGTGGAATACGCCCACAAGAAGGGTGCGACCGTTGAAGCTGAACTCGGTGAAATTGGCGGCAAGAAGAGCGCCCACGCTCCCGGTGTACGCACCGATCCGGCAGAGAGTAAGGAATTCGTGGCGGCAACCGGTGTCGATACCTTAGCAGTGGCTGTAGGCAGTGAGCACGCCATGACCTCCCGCACTGCCACCTTGGATCACGAGCTGATTGGCCGGCTCCGTCAAGCTGCAGGTGTACCCCTGGTCCTGCATGGCTCGTCGGGCGTCAGTGACCAGGAAATTCTGCGCGGTATTGCATCTGGCATGACTAAGATCAACGTTTCAACCCACCTGAACGGTTTCTATACCGGGGCTATCCGCGAATACCTGGCGGCTCACCCAGATATCGTGGACTCCCGCAAGTACACCATGGCTGGCCGGGAGGCCCTGAGCCAGGAGGCCCAGCGATTGCTGACCCTTTTTGCCAGCGGTTCCGCTCGATAGTAATAACCCTTGCCCGGCTGGTTCCAGCCGGGCAAGAGCCTGGCTTACATGACTGTGCTGTCTGGGGAGCTGGCCCAGTTAGTGGGCAGGAATGAAAGTTAGAAAAGAATTCGATAGATTATTGGGAAGCTGGGGCGCATCCCCGGCGATACCTGTTAGTTAGCGGCCTGAAAAACTATAGAGATCAAGGAGCTTGCTCTGACTATGCGTGATGTGCGCCATACACAGATATTAGATATCGTGAACTCACGCCAAGTCGTGACGGTCAAAGAACTGGTTGACGAGCTCAAGATATCCACAGCCACGGTCCGGCGGGACCTGGAAGCGCTCAGCCAGGCTGGCCTGCTGCAGCGCACACGGGGTGGCGCCCAGAGTCTGCCTACCTACCTCCCGCCGGTCATTAAGATGGACCAGACCCACAGCACCCAAAAGGCCGCAATTGCCCAGCACTGCCTGGAATACATCAAGCCCGGTGCCATGATTGGGGTCACCGGTGGCAGCACTGTGGGCGCTCTTGCCCATGCTCTTGCACAGTGGGCTCACCGCCATAAGGATCAGCCCTCTTCTCCCCATAAGCCTCTGCTGACCATCGTCACCAACGCCGTTGATATCGCCTACCGGCTGGCCGAAGTCAGCGAAATCAAAATTGTGCTGACCGGCGGGGTGATTAACGGCTTCTCCTACGAGCTGACCGGCCCCTACGCCATTGATGTTCTCAACCAGATTTCTTTGGACATGGCTTTTATCGGGGTCAACGGGTTCGACGAAAACGGCCCGGGCACCGTGGATGAGTATGAGGCATCGGTCAACCACACTATGATTACCCGTGCCCAGCAGACCTTTATCGTGGCCGATTCAAGTAAGTTCGGTAAGCGTTCCTTTACCTCGATTAGCGGTGACAGCGACCGCTTAGCCACTACCATCATTACAGACTCCTCTATCAGCCAGGAATGGGCCGATCGGGTGACCCAGCAGGGCTATAACCTCCGTATTGTTTAATTCTTTGATGAGAAAGAAGGCAGATTTTATGTCCTCCCTTATCGTTCATTCAGCTACCCTCTATGACGGGATCATCGGAGGGGTTCACCAGCGCGGTGCGGTCCTTCTAGAGAACGGGAAGATTAGTAAGGTTCTGGGCGAGGATGAGTGGCAGAGCTACCTGAGCCCCGGTACCGAGGTGGTTGATGCGGCTGGGGCTCCGCTGGTCCCCGGTTATATTGATATCCACCATCACGGCGGTGCTGGGCACGCCTATGATGAGGGAAGCATTGAAAGCGCTACTGCCGCCCTTGAGGCTCACGCCAAGCACGGTACCACCCGCAGTGTTCTCTCCACCGTGACTAACTCGGTGGAGGCTATTAGCCATAGCTTGCGTAACCTGGCACCTCTGGTGGAGCAGAACCCTCAGGTTTTGGGTTTCCACGCCGAAGGGCCTTTTCTACACCCCCAGCACAAAGGTGCTCACCCCGAGGATCTTCTGTGTGACCCTGACCCTGAGGCAGTCGCCCAGATTCTTGATGCGGCTGGCGGACATCTGCTCCAGGTGACCATGGCCCCTGAACGTGAGGGTGGCCTGGCCGCTATTGAAAGCTTTGTGGGCGCAGGTACCAAGGTTGCTGTGGGCCACACCAGCGCCACCTATGAGCAGGCAAGAGACGCTTTCTCGGCAGGTGCTAGTCTGCTAACCCACACCTTTAACGGTATGAACGGTATCCACCACCGTGCCCCCGGCCCCGTGATTGCGGCCCTGGAAGACAGCCGTGTTTCACTGGAAATTATTAACGACGGTATTCACGTTCATCCCTCAGTAGTTGCCCAGATTTTTGGGCGGGCACCGGAGCGTACCGTGCTGGTGACCGATGCCATGTCAGCTACCTGTAACGCTGACGGCATCTACATGCTGGGCACCCTCGAGGTTGAGGTTAAGGGTGGGGTTGCAACCCTGGTTGAGGGTAAATCCCTGGCTGGCTCCACCCTGACGATGGACCGTGCGGTGGCGTTGGCTGTTCAGAACTCTGGTCAGCCGCTTGACCTTGCGGTTGCTGCGGCCACTTCTCAGGCTGCCGCCGCTCTGGACTTGGCTGACTCCTACGGTCGGATTGCACCGGGTTACCCGGGTGACCTTCTGCTCCTGGACGCTGAAACCCTGCTCCCCACCCGTATCTGGCGGGACGGCATTCAGCTCTAAGCACCCCAACTAACTTCCTTATGTGTTTAGCCCCGAACTGGTTATCCGGCTCGGGGCTGACTTTTGGGTTGAGCGGGTAAAGCTCACGAGCTAAGAGCCTGCTGGTGAGGCAATGAACTGTGTCATCATGGCTTCAAAAGCTAGGCGGGCACTTGCATTGGTGTTCATTCTGCGGCGGGTAGTTGCTACAGTTTGCAGGTGAGCTAGCACGGCTTCCGGCCTAGTGCGCGCGGCGTAAGCCTGTAGCTGCTGAGCCATGTGGGCGTTAATAAGCTCTGCCCCAGTGCCCATCTGCAGGGTGAGTACATCACGGAAGACCGTTTGAATATCGGCCAAGAAACGGTCCAGGGTATCGGTTTGGATTCGTTTGGCGCGGCGTTTTTGGTCTTCTTCTAACTGACGTACCTGGGCGCGGTGGGTGGGGGAGAGTTTCTCCCCGTCCGTGTAGCCTAGGGAGGTCAGGAGCGCGGCACGTTCGGCCTCATTGCGGGTTTGCGCGTCTGCTTCTGCTTGAGCCTCAGCAATAGAGATGAGCCGGTCGGCGGCATCCATCGCCGCGGCAACAGAGCTGAGGGTCAGCGGTATCTTGACCACTGAATCGCGGCGGGTGCCTGCCTGCGGGTCGCTTGCTAGCTTGTGGGCGGTGTCCAGGTTGCCCTGGGCTAGGCGGGCTACTAGCTCGGCTTGGTGGGGATCAATCCCGTACTGGGTACTGAGTACGGCGGCAACTTCCGCCACCAGGGGGAGCCGTAGCTGGACCGGGCGGCACCGGGAGCGGATAGTGATGAGAACATCGGCGGGGGAGGGGGCCGTCAATAACCAGATAGTGTAGGGTGGCGGCTCCTCTATAGCTTTGAGGAGTACGTTGGAGGTGCGTTCGGGCATGCGGTGGGCGTCTTCAATGAGCATGACGCGCCAGCGTCCAACGGCGGGGCGGTCCTGCGCTTTAACAACAAACTCGCGGGCCTCGTCGATGGTGATGACGGTTTTTTCGGTTCGAAAGTGCAGGAAGTCTGCGTGGGAGCCGCTGAGCACGGTTTGGCAGGAACGGCAGGTTCCGCAGCCGCGTGCGGCGGGGTTGGGCTGGTCGCAGAGGAGTGCTGCCGCGAATGTCTGGGCTGCTGTGGTGTGGCCTGCACCGGTCGGGCCGGTAAAGAGCCAGGCGTGGGTGGGCTTGGTATCAGCGGCGGCGGTAGCTAGCTGGTGTTTGACCTCGTTCTGCCCTATTAGGGAGTCCCAGACGCTCATGAAAGTACCGCCAGGGCCGCATCCAGAACCTGTTTGTGGACTTGCTCGATGGGTTGGGCACCGTTGATAAGGGCGTATCGCTCTGGGGCAGCCTGCGCTAGGGAACGGAAGGCACTGTGTAGAGCGCTGTGGAAAGTGTCGTCGGCGGCTTCCATACGGTCAGCGTGACCGCGGGCACCTGCGCGCGCACGGCTTTCAGCCAGTGACACATCAAGGAGTACCGTGATGTCGGGCAGGAGATTGCCCGTGGCCCAGCGGCTTAGGTCGGTGATGGTTTCCAGGCCCAGGCCGCGCCCAGCTCCCTGGTAGGCTGCTGATGAGTCGATGTAGCGGTCGCACAGAACGATGGTGCCGGCTTCTAAGGCTGGTTGAATTTTTTGGTGGGCGTGGGCGGCCCGTGACGCCGCAAAAATGAGTGCTTCGGTGTGCGGGTCAATCGAGCCGTTGCCGTGCTCTAGGACCAGGGCACGGAGTTTTTCGCCGATGTCGGTGCCCCCTGGCTCACGGGTGACCAGCACAGAATAGCCGCGCTCTGTGAGGGCCTCTGCCAGGAGCTTGATCTGGGTGGTTTTGCCTGATCCGTCGCCACCTTCAAAAACGATGAAAGTGCCGGGGTAGGGGCCGTGGGCGCGTGCCGGGTCGGCATCTGGGGTGTAGGTCAGTGCTTGAGTCACCCCTCTAGCCTACCAAGGCCTGTTTGCTGGGGCTTGCGGTTAGATAGGGACTCTAAGCAAGTTCATTTGGTGACCATGCTTCTCACCTACTAGCTCCTTAAGAATCGGGCGCGTATGGTGGTGGGTATGACCGAACAGAATCTTTCTCCGCAGACCCGCCTAGTTGCTGGCGGCCGGCCGGCCCACCGTGACCTTGCCCCGGTAAACCCACCTATCTCCATGTCCTCTACCTTCCGGCAGATAGGCCCCACCGACCTCAACAGCTACGCCCGCTTTACTAACCCCAGCTGGGACGGTCTTGAGCAGGTTGTCGCTGACCTTGAAGGCGCAGAGCTCCCCGGCCTTCTTTTTGCCTCGGGTATGGCGGCTGTAGCTGCGGTGCAGGATCTGGTACCGGTTGGCTCTATTATCCTTCTGCCCAAGCACACCTACATGGCCTCGGTATCTATGGCTAAGCGCCTTGAGGCGCGCGGTATCGCCACAGTTGTTCGTCTTGATATTGAAAACACCGAGTCCGTCATCGCTGAACTGGAAAAAGCGGCAGCCACCGCAGGGGTCAGCCCCGAGAATGTGAACTATGCAGCCCCTAAGGTTCTGCTGTGGATGGAAAGCCCCACCAACCCCATGATGGAGGTCGCTGACCTGCCCGCTATCCTGGGTGCGGCTCGCAAACTGGGTATCGTTTCAGCCGTTGATAATACCTTCGCAACACCGCTTGGACAGAACCCCCTGCTGCTGGGTGCCGACGTCGTAGTGCATTCCGCCACCAAAGCAATCGCCGGTCACTCCGACGTTCTGCTGGGTATCACCGTTACCTCCAACCCGGTCCTGCGCGAAGCCATGCACACCCACCGCACCACCAATGGCGCTATCGCCGGGCCCTTCGAAGCATGGCTGGGCTTGCGCGGCGTGCGTACTATGGGCGTCCGGTTAGAGCGCTCAGCGGACTCCGCCCTGCAACTAGCGCAGCGCCTTAGCGAACACCCGTCCATCAAGGCAGTACGCTACCCCGGCCTACCCACCGACCCCGGCTACGAGCGGGCCTCAGCCCAGATGCAGACCTTCGGGTCTATCCTCTCCGTCACTCTTGATGCCACCGCCGAAGAAACCGACCGCCTTGTTGCCGCCCTGAAGCTGTGGACTCCCGCAACCAGTCTCGGTGGCGTAGAATCACTCATTGAACGCCGCCGCCGGCACGGTTCAGAACCCCACTCCATCCCGGAGTCCCTACTCCGCCTCTCCGTGGGCATCGAGAATGTCGATGACCTGTACCAGGACCTGGTGGCAGCCCTAGAAAATCTCCGCTAAAGAACGAAGCACCCTATGACTCCTCTTGATCTCATTGCTTGGGCAAACTACCTCATCAACCTGCTGGCCTCGCTGGTCGTAGCAGGACTATCTGTCTACGCCCTGTTTGAGGCCGCACGCGCAACAGGGTACGCCTACCAGAGCGCCTTCAAACGCACCAAAGGCTTCTGGCTGGCCGTCACGGGCGCTGCCACGCTCTTTTCGGTCCTGACCCTGTGGCAGTCCTGGAACGGTAGGATTAGCTCAATCTTTATGCAGTTGGTTGCCGCTACCGCCGTGGGTGTCTTCTTAGCTGATGTTCGCCCCGCGGTGGCTGTGCGTCGCCGTCGCTAAGACTTGCGTTAGGGCCTGAAAAACCCACACATATTCACACGCATTCCCCTAAGATAGCGGTTTGTTCAGTGAATAGGTGTGGGTTTATCTTTTATTTAGAGGGATAAAGTGGGATAATGAGAGTTATGACTTACAAATTGGTACTGCTCCGTCACGGGCAATCAGAATGGAACGAAAAGAACCTCTTCACCGGTTGGGTAGATGTTGCCCTCACCGAGAAAGGTAGAGCTGAAGCGGCCCGCGGTGGTGAGCTTCTGAAGGAACGCGGCATCCTTCCCGATGTCGTTCACACTTCACTCCAGCGCCGCGCCATTAACACCGCTAACCTGGCACTGGACGCTGCTGACCGCCACTGGATCCCCGTCAAGCGTAACTGGCGCCTGAACGAGCGTCACTACGGCGCTCTTCAGGGCAAGGACAAGACTCAGACCCTAGAGACCTACGGCGAAGAGCAGTTCATGACCTGGCGTCGCTCCTACGACGTTCCGCCGCCGGCACTTGATGATAACGACGAGTTCTCACAGGCAAAGGATCCTCGCTACGCTGACATCGAGAACGCCCCCCGCACCGAGTGCCTCAAGGACGTTCTTGAGCGCATGCTCCCTTACTGGGAATCGGACATCAAGGAAGACCTTAAGGCTGGCAAGACCGTTCTGGTTGCAGCTCACGGTAACTCCCTGCGCGCACTGGTGAAGAACCTGGAGGGCATCTCCGATGCCGACATCGCTGGCCTGAACATCCCCACCGGTATCCCGCTTTACTACGAGCTGGACGAAAACTTCAAGCCCCTTGGCCCCGGTGAATACCTAGACCCCGAGGCCGCTCAGGACGCCATCAAGGCCGTTGCTAACCAGGGTAAGAAGTAAATCTTAGCCCGGTTTTAAAGCCCTAGTGCCCCGCCCTCCTGAATAGGTGGGCGGGGCACTTTAGTTTCAGAGGAGTTGAGACTAAGCGAGAACCAGGGGACTGTGAGCGGCTGCCAGCCGGTCCGGGGCCTTCAGAGGCGCTGATGAAGCTCACGGCCCCTGCCAACTCAAAAGTGTCTGGTCTTAGATGCTGGGCACTGCGTTCCAGTCTCCTGTCACCAGGTAGGTGACCTTACGGGCAACGGAGACACCGTGATCCCCAAATCGTTCCAGGTAGCGTGAAGCCAAGGTGACATCCACTGTGACCTGGGCGTTCTGGCCCCAGTCGGGTGCTGCCATGCGGTTAAAGACCTCTACGTGGAGCTCGTTGACCCGCATCTTGTATTTGATGATGTCCTGGGTGTGGACCAGCTCACGGGTTTCTAGCAGGTTGATGACGCTGGCAATAATTTTCAGGTCCAGCTCAATCATCTCTGCGAACACAGGTGTGATGGATTCCGGTAGAACGTGCTCCGGGTAGCGCATACGAGCAACCTGAGCGACGTGACGGGCAAGGTCGCCCATGCGTTCCAGGGAGGTACTCATACGCAATGCTCCCACAATCATGCGCAGGTCTGAGGCGACCGGGCTTTGCAGGGCCAGCAAGTCGATGGCTCGTTCATCCAGCTCATTTTGCATAAAGTCGATGCGGGCATCGTTAGTGATGACCTCCTCGGCTTCCTGGATCCCGGCCTTGAGGAAGGCATCGGAGGCCCTGCTAAGGGCTTCTTGGACCAGGTTGGCGATGTGGATGAGCTCTTCACCGACATGTTGAAGTTCGGCTTGGAAGACTTTGCGCACGTGCGCGTCCTTTCCATGTGGAGATATGTGAGGGCGTGAGAGGGCAGAGAGCGCTCTTTCGCTACCTATCTAGAGTGCCAAGGCCACATGAACACCAGCACATGCTTGGGTAAACGTTAGTTGAACCCCTGCCAACAGGTAGCGTGCGGGGTGAAAAGGTGGGGGTCTACGGCCTAAGCTGGTAGACGTGAACTCTACAATGATTGCTTTGATGGCGGCACTTTTGGGGCTCATCATTGGCGTTGTCAGCATGTTTGCTCTTCAACGAAGTGAGCGCCAGCGCGCTCGCTGGGCCGATGTTGAAGAGCCCACCATCAGTGACGGCGCGGCAGAGGTTTTGGCGGTGATTGGTCGTGCCTATATGGTGGTCGATGCTGTCGATGGCGTTGTTCAGGCCTCTCCTGGGGCCTATGCCCTGGGGCTGGTACGCGGGCACACGGTGGAGTCCGATGAGCTGCTGGCTATGATTGATGCAGTTCGCAGCAAGGGCATCATTGTTGAAAAGGAAATTGTGCTGGCCCGTGGTTTCTACGACCAGAGCAGGCTTGTGATTGACCTGCGCGTAGCTCCGGTAGGTGATGAGTACATTCTGGTTCTGGCTGATGACCGGACTGAGATCGCTAGGGCTCAGACGATCCGGACGGACTTTGTGGCTAATGTGTCTCACGAACTTAAAACCCCGGTGGGTGCGGTAGGGCTCATGGCAGAGGCTATTGAGAGCTCTGCCGATGATCCCGAATCTGTGCGCTATTTCTCGGGCAAACTCAAGAAGGAGTCGCAGCGGCTGGGTGCTCTGGTGCAGGACGTTATCGAGCTCTCCCGTTTGCAGTCTGCTGACCTGGTGGTCAGTTCTACCCTGGTTGATGTGGGGCAGGTTGTGGCTGAAGCCCTTGACCGCAACAGGCTTACTGCTGAGGACAAAAATATTGAACTGCTGGTGGGTGGTACCGCCTCGCGTCCTGTTCATGGTGACCCGGAGCTTCTCTCGACGGCCGTGCACAATTTGATCGAGAACGCAATCCGCTACTCGCCAGATAGCACCAAGGTGGGCATTGGGGTTTCTGTGAAGGAGGACACTGTTAGAATTTCTGTGAAAGACCAGGGCCCGGGTATCCCCGAGGATGAACAGGACCGTATCTTTGAGCGGTTTTACCGTGTGGATCCGGCGCGTTCCCGTCAGACTGGCGGTACCGGGTTAGGTTTGAGCATCGTCAAGCATATCGTAGGCTTGCACGGTGGTGAGGTGACGCTGTGGTCCCATCCGGGGTCCGGCTCAACATTCACTATTGCTCTGCCTATCTTGGATGAAGAAACCGAAAATGACTTACTGGGCGAGAATGCGGGCACCCGTCCGGCCTCTCGTGCAGAGAACTAACCCTTTCCCCGCTGGGCCACACGGTTCAGCCCGATTCCCGAAAAGGACACACAGGTGACCCGTATTTTAGTGGTTGAGGATGAAGAGTCACTCAGCGAGCCCTTAGCCTTCTTGCTGGGGCGTGAAGGGTTTGAAGTTCAGGTTGTTGATAATGGCCTGGACGCCGTGGTTGAGTTTGAGCGTGCAGGCGCTGACCTGGTGCTCCTGGATATTATGTTGCCCGGTCAGTCCGGCAACGAGGTATGCAAACAGATCCGGGCTAGCAGCACTGTACCCATTATCATGCTAACGGCCAAGGACTCTGAGATTGATAAGGTCTTGGGGCTTGAGCTGGGCGCTGACGACTATGTCACCAAGCCTTACTCATCGCGGGAGCTGATTGCTCGGGTGAGGGCCGTCTTGCGCCGCCGGGGTGAAGCTGACGAGCCTGACTCTGGTGCTATCCAGGGCGGGCCGGTCCGTATGGACGTTGAGCGCCACGTTGTGACGGTGAACGGGGAAAGCGTCGCTATGCCCCTCAAGGAATTTGAACTTCTCGAAATACTCCTGCGGAATGCTGGTCGCGTGATGACCCGCTCCCAGCTCATTGACCGTGTGTGGGGTGCAGACTATGTGGGTGATACCAAGACCTTGGATGTTCACGTTAAACGGTTGCGGTCAAAGATTGAGCCGGATCCCTCATCGCCGCGGTATGTGGTTACGGTTCGCGGTCTGGGCTATAAGTTTGAGCCCTAGGCCAAGGCGTGAGCGGTAAGTAAAAGCTGGGGCCCAGAACCTTCAAGGTTCTGGGCCCCAGCTTTTGGTGTAGGGTGACCTACCGTTTAGTGCTGGGAGGTTTCGGTCGCGCTAGCGCTTGCCGCGTTGGGTAGGTAGGAGGCGTATTCCTCAAGCGTTCCGTCAAGGACGGGAACCACGAACTCAGACGGTTCGGATGTGACATCCGAAGAAACGGTGGTTTTGAGGCTTAGACCGGGGGCAGCCTCGGTTGACTTAAGCACAATCTCGTTGGCTTTATCCTCCAGGCGAACTTCCTTGCCAGCGGGAACCTCAATGGTCAGCGTCTCACCGGGGAAAGCCAGGGTAACGGTAGCATCTTTTTCGGACTGGTTGAGGATGGTACCCAGAACACGACCGGGAGCGCCTTCAGCCGATGAAATCACCATGATGTTGCGGAACTGGATGATCTCCTTGTTCGCCTCGGTGAGGTTAGTCATCTGACCGTCTGATGCTGAGTAGACGATGGTGGTGGGCTGCTTGTAGATGTAGCCACAGCCAGTGGTAGCCAAAAGGGCACCAGCGAGGGCGATTGTTACGCCAGCGCGCTTGATGCTCAGAGAAGCGGTGTTCTTCACAGCTCTTGCTCCTTGTTTAGATGTATGGGCCCCGGATTTATGCAGGAAAAAATGTGTGTGCTCCGCGCAAAGTAGGGGTGTGTTCTCTCTTCAGGTCACATTCTAGCTGGTTTATAGACGATACGTCTGTATCAACGGGCAAAAGCCGGTAAATGAAGCGCTGACCGCCTAGCGGGGCATTACGCTGTGCGGGGAGAGCCTCGCTCCATATCTGTAACCTTAGGGTCGCTGTCTAAATAGGCGTGCTAGAATGGGTAGGCTGAAAGGGGTTTATCCATATGGTTTTTGAGGTTGGCGAGACCGTCGTTTACCCTCACCACGGTGCAGCAACGATTGAAGAAATCAAAATGCGCACTGTCCGTGGCGAAGAGAAGATGTACCTAAAACTCAAGGTCGCTAATGGCGACCTTGTTATTGAGGTGCCCGCTGAGAACGTTGACATGGTAGGTGTACGCGACGTCGTTGACGAACGTGGCCTCCAGGAAGTCATTGATGTTCTGCAAGCAACTGACACCGAAGAAGCGTCCAACTGGTCCCGCCGCTACAAGGCGAACGTTGAGAAGCTGGCATCTGGCGATGTCCTTAAGGTCGCCGAAGTCGTCCGTGATCTGTGGCGCCGCGAAAATGACCGTGGCCTTTCCGCTGGTGAGAAGCGCATGCTGGCTAAGGCCCGCCAGATTCTCTCATCCGAGGTCGCACTGGCCAAGGACATTAACGAGGAAACCGCCGAAGGCGAGCTCGATAAGATTCTCGAAGGCGTCTAAACTTTCGGGTATGCTCACTAGCTGTGAGCACTATAGACCAAAAAAATGCAGCGGGTACCGTTCCAGAACAGGAGACGGTGCTCGCTGTTCTTATTGTGGCGGCAGGTTCAGGTTCCCGTTTGGGTGCTGGCATACCCAAGGCCGCTGTAGAAATTGCGGGTAAAACTCTTCTGGAATGGGCTATTCTCGGTGCGCTAGCGTCGGGTGTAACGGCGCGGCTTGTGGTGACGGTGCCTCCCGGGGATACCTTGCTGACGGCTATTTGCGCTCGCTACGGTGCCTTGGCGGTACCCGGTGGAGCTAGCCGGGCTGAGTCTGTAACAGCGGCTCTTACGGCTCTTGACGGTGCCAAGCCGCTACCCGGCGCTTCGAGCTCTCAGCCTACCGGTGTTCTGGTGCATGATGCTGCCCGTTGCTTTACACCTGCCTCTGTTTACCGGCGGATTGCTCAGTCCCTGGTCGCGGGGGAAAGAGCAGTTATCCCTGTGCTGCCGGTGGTTGATACTGTCAAGACGGTGGATGCCCGGGGCTATGTCACAGGTACCCCCGCACGGGCGGAGCTCAGAGCAGTCCAGACCCCCCAGGGCTTTGACCTCCCGACCTTGGTGCAGGCTCACCGCGACGTTGCCGGCCTACCAGCGGGGGTTGCCGAGACCATTACCGATGATGCCATGCTTGCGGAAACCCTGGGCCTGCCTGTGGCTACAGTTGACGGTGACCCGCAGGCTCTTAAAATTACGACCCCTCTGGATTACACCTTGGCCGGGGCTTTGCATACCCAGGGCGCACTTGAACTTGTTGAAGAGCTAGAGAAGAGATAGAGGCTATGATTCCCCGTATTGGCACCGGAACTGATGTACACGCTTTTGGTGATGAAGGCACAGAGCTGTGGGTAGCAGGGTTGCACTGGCCAGGGCAACGCGGCCTTTCAGGTCACTCTGACGGTGATGTGGTGGCCCATGCAGCGGCTGATGCTCTGTTTTCTGCCAGCGGGACCGGTGATTTAGGCTCCAACTTTGGGGTAGACCGGCCCGATATGGCAGGTGCTTCAGGGGTGAGAATTCTGTCGGAAGCCGCCGCTATTGTCCGTGCCGCGGGCTTCGAAATCAGCAATGTAGCTGTCCAGCTGATTGGCAACAAGCCCAAGTTTGCCCCCCGTAGGGATGAAGCTAACCGGGTGCTGAGTCAGGCTGCTGGTGCTCCTGTTACCGTCACCGCGACCACCACCGATGGCCTGGGCCTAACTGGGCGCGGTGAGGGTGTAGCAGCTACAGCTGTTGCCCTGGTCTATCCCGTAGAGAACCCGTAGAGCTAGAAGCGTCCCCCGCCCCCGGCAGAAGCCGGGACGGGGCACTGAGCTATGAGCTGGATATGCCAGCTCTTTTACTCAGCCAGGGCAGGGAGTCGGCAAGTGTAGCCTCCCAGACCTTCCACTCATGTTTTCCCTCATAGGTATTCCACTGCACATCTAGGCCTGCGGCTTTTGCGGCATCGTAGACCGTGTGTAGGTCCTTACGGTAGTTGGCATTATCCTTGGTGCCTATAGAGAAGATTCCGGCTGGCCCGGGCTGGGTGAACCTACCCTTCTGTAGCATGGTCAGCGGGTCGTTGGCATCAAAAGCGGCCTGGTTGCCATCAAAGCCCTGCGCTATAGTTCTCTCAAGGTTGCCGATGGATGGGTGACCTTCCCCGGACATATCGATGAAGGCCGAATAGATCTGGGGTGCCCTCAGTGCTGTCTGTAAGGCACAGGTGCCGCCGTTGGAAAGTCCCCCGATAGACCAGTGAGCATGATTGGTATCGACCTGAAGATTATTTTTAAGCCAGGTGGGAACAGTTTGCTGAAGGTAGCTTGCTACCTTGCCGTGGCTGGTATCGCTACATAAGGGGTTAGACCAGTCTCCACCATTTTGGTCTACCACCACTACCACCGGGGCGAGCCCCTGATGCTCGGATGCAAAGGTGTTGAGGATATCGTGAACCCCACCCATATTGAACCAGTCACCCGGTGAACCAGGTTGCCCAGCCATGAGAACTAAGACCGGGAGTAGAGGTCTCTGGCTTGTCATGTAGGCAGGGGGCAGATAGATATAGGCATCACGGGGAGTAAAGGTCGAATCTTGAGAGGGGATACTGGTTTTGACAAGGGCCCCTTCGGTCGGCATATCGGACGGTGCTTTCCAGGCCACTGCAAGCGACTGGTTCCCTGCATCAAAAGGATGGCTCTGCGCTCCGGCCTGGGCCTCATCGAGAGAGCTGGTGGGTACTGTAACACCTAAAGCTGCGGCAAGGCTAGGGTAGCCTCTATAGTAGGCGTTGAGGCCCAGCCCTGTTGCGGTAAGAGCGAACCCGAGAGCTACCAGGCCAGCAAGGAGCCGGACCCCTCTGGCAGGCACACTACGACTGCTCCAGTTGGTGCCTACTAGGACTATCACATAGAGCAGGATCAGTGATACATATCCAACCCATAACCAGGTAGGCAGGGTAATTCCCTCGGCCACTAAGTGCACTACATTGTTACCGATGAAGGCTGAAAGCCCAGTGATGGCTACCGCTGAGACTACCAGCAGAGCATGGCTACGAAGGGTTATGTTTCTGCCTACTTTCCAGAGCAGAATCAGGGCAACTACTGCCGCAAGAGCTAGTGAGACCGGGCCCCAATAGTCAGCTCGTAAATCCACTGACCTCGCAAAATCACCCAGCATTTATTTTTCCTTAGAACCTATAGCTTGAATAATTCCCACGACGTCTTTTGCCTTCATCTCGGGTAGATAGGCGTGAGTGACTGCCACACCGATTGAAGCTAGCTGCCCAGAATCAGGGGTGACCAGGTACATGGCCTCAAAGTCAGGCTGGAATTTTGCCTTAAAAGTCAGCAGCGAGCGGAAGCCGTAGAGAGGTTCCATACGGTTGCCTAAGTAATCTAAGAGTCGATCTAACCCAGTCCTTTCCACTGTGGAGTCTGAATGCGCTAAGGGCGCTCCTGAAAGAGAAAGGAGCTCAAGCCCTTCAGCTTTTGCGTCCTGGGCCGCCGAAGCGATGAGGAACTCCATGGACGCGGGGAATACTCCCTCACCGTTGCGGCGGCGCATAAAGTCCAGGGTCAGCCCGATAACCCTGCCCTCTCTATGAACTGGCATCCAGGAGGTCACTCCGTGTATAAAACCAGTTTGATCAGTGGCTATCAGAATTCTTGTTTCTGGGTCTTTGAGTTCCTCCAGTCCACCGAGGGTAAAGCCCATCTCAGGCAAACTCTTATCAGACACCCACCCTTCAGAGATCTCAACGATCTGGGCCCATTCCGCTAGAAGCAGGTCATCTATGCTCGTCCAACGTGCGGTAATGCCCTGCTTGCCCGCCTGGTTGAGGGCTGTCCGAATGGACTGAAATTTTTTACCTGAGAAGGTTAGGCATGAAAGATCAATCACTGCTTCTTCAGCAACCTGCCAGGAGCTCCACCCGAGCTTCTGCGCAGCCTGCTGGGTTGGTGAGTGCACAGAATAGAGTGCGGGAGTTAGCCCGGAACGGGTGCAGAAGACTGCAAATTCTTTGACAGCAGCTTCCACACGCTCAGGGGCGGCCGCAGGGTCCCCAACGGTCAAGGCAACACCGTTATGGGCCAGGTAGGCAAAGCCCTCTTTTCCCGATTCGGAGATCCAGTAGTGCCGGTTATCCCAGGTGCTAATCCACCCCAATGTCCCAGCACCATGTTCTTTGACTAGCTCAATAAAGTGCTCGCGATTCTTGCCTACTTTGCCAAAGGGAAGGGAGAGAATGCGGTAGGTGTAGATAATCGCAGCGGCCCAAAAGAGGGCTGGGAGGGTCCAGTGCAAGGCGGTTGTCAGCCAGAAGGTGCCGGTGTAGGTCGGGGGGAAGACATACCAGGCCGCAGAGGGCAGAAGTTTGACTAGGTAGTCCAGGGCGAAAGGGAGTAGCTGTGGGTGAGGGGCAAAGGCCTGCGGCATTATCCAGGCGAGGAGAACCATGATTGTTGCCCCACTGAGGCCGACCAATCCTATGGTTTTTGCAGCGCTGAGGGCGGCTCTTGTGTTCGAGGGTAGTGGAAAGTACCGCCAGGTTACAGCGATCAGGCACATGATTAGTAGGGGGATAAGGACGGGGATGATTAACCGGCCCCCTGCTTCTTCTAGTTCTGCCAAAGAACCGTAAGCCGAGCGATGCTGGCCTAGGATGCCTGAAAATATGATTAGCCGTAGCGCTGTGAAGAGGAAGATTGTTCCTTGAAGGAGCAGGGTCGCGTAGGCAGCTATTCGACGCCCGCGTGCTAGCCCCATGGCCAGGACTAGTTGCAGGATGATGGGTAGCGTTGAGAGCAGGCTGGGGAGGAAACCCCGTGTTTGTGCTAGGTAAACTTCGTGGCTACAGAGCTGGCTAGCGGTTTTTTGGGAGCAGAGGGCATCGAGGGTTTCGTTAGTGAGCACACTGCTTGCAATATCGAATTTGGCCGATGCGAGAGGGCCAACAGGGTTAGGGGCATGGGCGGCAAAGAAAATGCCCAGGGATATTGCGGTAATTGCTAGGGCAACTAGTGTTCGCTTTTCGTGACGGCTACCTACGATTGAATCTTGGCCCTTGGGAGATGTGCTCAGCAGTGATCCGCTGGCCCAGCCTGTGATAGCGGCCAGGAAGAGGCCAATATCTTGAAGGGAACCTCCGAACCCCAGGAGAACCAAGGTGGTCAGGCAGGCTGAGAGGCGGATTCTGCGCCTCCATATTGTAGAGAGGGAACGTGATGATGCTAGGAGCGTGCCGGTCATCATGAGCGGGATGCCATAAACAGCGTGATCGGTTAGGGCTTGGGCCCAGCCGGGAATGAGGTAGCTAGCTGCTGAGAAAATGATGGCCAGGGATGCTACCGGTAGCAGATAGCTAGCGGCTGCTGCTAGGGCGAAAGGCCAGGTACCTAATTTGCGTTCAGCTAGGGGACCGATGCTGGCCAATAAGAATAAGGAAAGCACAGTTGAGCCGGGTCTAGGGCTCACAAAGGTACCGGTAAGGACCCCCCAAAGGTTTTCTAAGTTACCTGGTTGAAGGGTTAGCGGTAAGGTTTTAGCGGCCCCAAAGACTATCTGGATGATAAGTGAAATGAGGGTGAGGCCCAATAAGACGGTGCTGAGTGGCGCGATATGCGTGTAGTCTGCTAGGTATTCTTTGGCCCAGCGTAACCGTCTCCTGGTGGCTTGTAGGGGAGGATTTTTGGGACTGTAGGGGGTAGTTCTATTCACTAACAGCAACCTTTAAACTTTTTGAGTATCTGGCATTAGAGTATAGGCAGATTATTGTGGGATTCTGCTGAGAGAGGCCACCTCTTGCGGGCGGGATTTAGCCTGAATCCTCTTGAGAGGGCTAGAATAGTTGGCTGTTGCCATAGCGCTTTGAGGAGAACTTTTGTGACAGCTGCTGACCCCCTTGCACCCTACCCGCATGTTCTGAGCCGGCGGGGCGGGAGAGTGATTGCCTGGCATGAGTATGGGGTTTTAGAGAACCCACAGCAGACTGTGCTTTACTGTCACGGCACTCCTGGATCTGGCTACGAGGCTCTTTTTTTGGATGAGGCTGCCCACCAGCTGGGCATCAGGATTATTGCTCTTGATCGACCCGGACTGGGTGCCTCAGATCCCGTTGACTACCGGACGGTACGCGGTTGGGTAGAGGATGATCTCCTTGCTGTAGTCGAGCACCTGGGCTTGGAGAGGCTGAGCGTGATTGGTTTCTCAGGTGGGGGTCCTCATGCAATGGGTATAGCTGCCCGGTTACCGGAGTTAGTGGACCGGCTGGTTCTGCTTGCCCCTTTTACTCATCATGCTGCATGGTCAACTCGGCTTGGTTTGGCTTTTACACCTTTGCGGGTGCATCTGTCTCACCTGACCATGAGCTGGTTTCCTAAGGTTTTGATTGATTCTTTAGCTCGCGGAGCTGGCCTTCTCCTAGCTGGTAGGTCAGCATCTCTTGAGGCTTTCGTGCGCTCAGTGCAGGGGCGTAGCGGTGCCTACCGCATGGCGGTTGCTCATGATTATGCTCTCCAGTTTGCTATTCGGGGTGGCGTACAAGATGAGTACGCTATCCAGGGGGACTGGGGTTTTTCGGAGGCTTCGGTGAGGGTAAGGACTGATATTTGGGTAGCGGGAAGGGATAAGGCGGTCAAGCCTGCCCGCGTCCGGAACTTGGGTCTGCGAATGGGCGCCACCTTGCATGAGTTACCCCAGGATGGGCATTTTTCCTTGCTGATCAACCATGGTTGGGAGATTTTAGGCAGCTTGGTTAAGGATGGCTAGAGCTGTTCAGAACCGGCGCTTGTGCAGGCGGTAAACTTGTAGCTGTGACTTTACGTTTTTATGATTCAGCAACTGCAAGTGTTCGTGACTTTGTCCCGGTTTACCCCGGTGAGGCCCGCATCTATTACTGCGGTGCTACCGTGCAGGGGGCACCGCATATTGGGCATGTGCGCTCGGGGCTGGTCTTTGACCAGCTTGCGCGCTGGCTGACCTACCGTGGTTTTAAAGTCACGACGGTCCGTAATGTCACCGACATTGACGATAAGATTCTGGTCAATTCAGCGGCTTCCTTTGACTCTGATTATTCTGGGGACTATCCGCGTGAGCAGTGGTGGGCCCTGGCCTACCGGTTTGAGGGCATTTTTGGGGTGGCTTATGAGGCCCTGAATATTGCTCGGCCCACCTATGAGCCGCGAGCAACCGGACATATTCCCGAGATGTTCGCTCTGATTCAGAGGCTGATTGACCGGGGACATGCCTACCCGGCTTTGGACGGTTCGGGTGATGTCTACTTTGATGTGCGCTCCTGGGAGCAGTACGGTTCTTTGACCCGTCAGCGTGTGGAGGACATGCAAGATGCCCCCGATGCAGACCCGCGCGGTAAGCGGGACCCCCGTGACTTCGCCCTCTGGAAGGGGCATAAGGAGGGCGACCCCGAGACTGCCCGCTGGGAGTCTGCCTGGGGTGCAGGCCGCCCGGGTTGGCACTTGGAGTGCTCGGCTATGGCGGGTAAGTACCTGGGTGAGACCTTCGACATTCATGGGGGCGGGCTTGACCTGCGCTTCCCCCACCACGAGAACGAGATGGCTCAGTCGCAGGCCGCCGGATTTGGGTTCGCCAATTTCTGGATGCACAACGGCCTGGTGAACTACGAGGGCGAGAAGATGTCCAAGTCTATTGGTAACATCATCACCCCCGAGCAGATGCTGGAGATGGCTCGCCCCCTTGTGGTCCGCTACTACCTGGGCCAAGCACACTACCGTTCGGTGCTGGACTACCGCCCTACCTCCTTGGAGGAGGCACGGGTTGCTGTTGAGCGTCTTGAAGCCTTCCTTGCTCAGACCCTTGCTTTCCACCGGGCCGATGCTCGGGTTCCTCAGGCCTTTGCTGAGGCTATGGACGATGACCTCAATATTCCTCGCGCTCTTGCTGTGCTCCATGAGCTGACCCGAGCGGGGAACGCGGCTTTGGCAGCAGGGGAGTCAGCTCAGCAAGAAGCAGAGCAGGTTTATGCCATGGCCCGAGTACTGGGCTTGGTGGAGCTGATGTCATTTGCTGGTACACCGGCTTCGGACGGCGGTGCTGCTGAACATGCGGCTCTTGATTCTCTGATTCAGACCATGCTGACCCAGCGTGCTGAGGCCCGTGAGGCTAAAGACTGGGCACGTGCTGATCAGATTCGCGATGCCCTGGCAGCGGCCGGGGTTACTGTCAAGGACGGCCTATCTGGCTCTACCTGGTCCCTGAGCTAGAGCGGATCGTCCACAGATGTAGCTGTTAGCAGGCGCCCTGCCGGTTTCTGGTGGGGCGCGTGCGCTAGCTCTCGCACCAAAAAGCTGGGTGGGTCGGTAAGCTAGAGAACAACGGCAAGATACCTATCAAAGGAAACCTATATGGCGAAGGCAGGCTCACGCCCCGGCGCAACAGCTAAAAAGAAAGGCCCCACCAAGGGCACCGGCGGTCACGGGCGCAAGGCACTTGAAGGCCGCGGCAACACTCCCAAGGCTGAGGACCGCGTCTACCACAAGGCCCACAAGATGAAGCGGGCCGCTGAAAACCGCAAGGCGACTAACACTCTTCGCTCACGCGCACCCCGTCTGGGCGGGAAGCGCGCTTCAGACGAACTGGTGACCGGTCGTAACTCGGTCTTGGAATCATTGCAGACCAAGATCCCTTCTAAGACTCTCTTTGTGATGTCTCGTATCGAGGTCGATGACCGTGTCCGCGAGATTTTGACTGAGGCTAATAAACAGAACCTGCCGATTCTTGAAATTGGCCGTCTTGAACTGGACCGTCTGACGGACCACGCGGTTCACCAGGGTGTTGCGCTTCAGATTCCGCCCTACAAGTACCCCGACGCGGGGAGCCTGGTTCTGGATACTATGGAGCGCTGGCATGATCAGCAGCTGGAGGTCCCGCCACTCTTTGTTGCGCTTGATGGCATTACCGACCCCCGTAACCTGGGCGCTATTATCCGTTCGGTCTCTGCTTTCTCGGGTAACGGTGTAATCATTCCGGAGCGTCGATCTGCTGCTATGACCGCTTCTGCCTGGAAGACCTCTTCTGGCGCCGCAGCTCGTATCCCCGTTGCTAAGGCAACCAACCTGACTCGGGTAATTCAGCAGGCGAAGGAGGCTGGCATGTTTGTGGTTGGTCTGGACGGTGGGGGAGATATTGATCTGCCGGACCTTGAGCTGGCCTCTGAACCGCTCATGATTGTTGTGGGCTCTGAGGGTAAGGGCCTGTCCCGTCTGGTGACCGAGAACTGCGATCAGATTGTTTCTATCCCGATTAGTTCGGCTATGGAATCTTTGAATGCTTCGATGGCTGTGGGTATTGCCCTGTATGAGGTATCCCGCCGCCGTTCTAGCTAGTGGTTATTTCTAAAGGTAAGCTCTTCCTCCGCAACCTGCGGAGGGGGAGCTTTTCTTTAAAGTCTTGGCTAAAGTGTGAGGTGCCGGTGTTTGCATCTATTGCTGAATGAGCTCACCAGAAGCTCAATAATGTGATGTAAGTTTAGGTGCCAGCTCACAAAGAATGCTGCGTATATGTCTTGGCGAATGCGTTTAAAAAAAGTTTAGAACTTTTTTGAAGTTCCGAAATCCGCGGTTTACCAGGGAATTTGTCGGACAGCTTGCGGGCCGTGAGCGCTTTTAAGGGCAAAAATGCTCCCTAAGGAC
>NZ_JBLXXU010000002.1:0-653203 GCF_048512945.1 Rothia sp. P4278 | reverse complement strand
TGCCCTGAGCTAGGGATGATGCGCCTTGGGAGAGGGATGAGGCGCCTTGGTCAACCTTGCTGGCGCCCTGAGCTAGGGATGAGGTCCCGCTGGCTAGTGAGTCTGTTCCTGATTTTAGGTCGGTGAGCCCTACGACTAGCTCCTTACTGCCTTGGGCTGCTGAGCTTGAGCCGTCTGCCAGTTTTTGGGCACCGTCGGAAGCTTCCCCCAGGGAGTCGTGGATATTGGTGAAGCCCGCGTAAATCTTGCTCAAGTATTCTGTGGATACCTTATGGGCCAGTGCGTCGGTAACTGCTGTCCCAAGTGAGCTAGCGATATTGCCGGAGATGATGTTAGAGCCGTCGTTGGTGGCAATATCTAGTTTGGCTTTGCGGGCTGCATCTGAAGAGTTTTCGGACAGGGATGAGACGTTGGCTGAGAAGTCAGCTGGAATGGTCAAAACTGCCTGAACCCGACCGTTTTCGAGCTCGCTCCGTGCTTGGTCAGCATCCATGACTGACCAGTCAAAATTACTGGTGCTGTCCTTAGTAAGTAGTTCTTGGGTGAGGTCGTCACCGAGGGTCAGTTCTTGGCCTGTGCGTGTGGTGGCAGCCTTGTCCTGATTGACGATAGCGGCCGGTACGGCATCGATGGTACCGGTGGGGTCGTAGTTAGCCCAGGTGAGAATACCTGCGTAGATGGAAGGAATAATAATAACTGCCAGGAGTACCAGGTATTTCATGGGGCCTGATGTGCGCTTTAGGGCGGGGTGTTTGGTTCGTGTTGAAGGCACCGGGTTCACCTACTTTCTTTTTAAGGTTGGGGAGAGGGGAAAACTAAGGGGGGTTAGCTGGTAGCCGCTTGGATCATGGCGGACAGGCGCTGGCCCATGGCCTGGGCGGTGTTGGGGCCGGTGAAGTCTGTTCTGAGCCAGCGCACTGTTAACCAGGCGGCCCCGGCGGCGATAAACTGGGCGTAGTCACTGGTGAGAGGCCTATTTGTGGTCTTGGGTTGTTCGGTAGCAGAGCCTCGGAGCAGGAGTCTATGGGTCAGGAAGGTAACGAGCTCTTCGACCAGAGATGAGTTGCCGGAGGTGTCTAAGACATTGCGGAAGAAGACTGCATCTGCTTGGAGTGCGGTGAGCAGGCTGGTGCTAGCTGCGCTTGTGATGAGGGTGCTTGGGTCGGTGGGGTCTGCCTCGGGGAGCGAGTTGAGGGCGGTATCTAGCTTTTCCAGCGCGGCAGTGTGAATGAGCGTGTTGATGTCTGAGAAGTATTGGTAGAAGGTGGGGCGGCTGACTCCTGCGGCCTTGACCAGGTCGGTGATATTAAGGCTTGCTGGTTCTGGGGTGTTCAGGGCCTTGATGGTGGCCTCGACAAGGGCTGTGCGACTACGGGCGGGGCGGGGGTCTAGGGTCACGGGCTTCTCTCCACAGTATTTTTCTTACAGATGTAAAGTTTACGCCTGTGAGGGAAATCGGCAAGGGGCTGGGGTGTGATATAGGACAGTTTCTGTGAGCCAGGGGTGCTCAAGACTGCAACCGCTACCTCAAATGCCCGCCCCTGAAGTCTTCCTTTTCGCTGGGTAGGTAGAGTACTGGCAAGCCTGTTTCTTGCCTGGCTCGTTAGCGCCCGCACGGGAATTCACGTTAGCCCTAGCCAGCTGGCTGGTGCGCCTTTGAGTTTCAGCCAACAGGCTGGCCGGTTACCCGCTAGCGGAGACCCGGTAGATTAGAACTATGAGCACATTCACCCGCTACGCCCTCACCGCAACCACCACCCTTGTCGCAGGCGCTTGCGTCACTACCGCTCTCACCGGCTACCGGCAAGCCCGTAAACCTTTAGCTAAAGGGCTCAGCTTGGAGGGTCGGAGTCATCCCTCGGGTTACACCCAGCTTTTGGCTGACCTGACCTACCAGCAAGAGGGTACTACTGTTTCGGAGCAGTCCATCTTTGCCGCCCTTGAGGGCCTGATCGAGCGTGCCCAAGACTTCCTGGTCTTAGACCTCTTCCTCTTCAACTCTGACTACGACCGTACCCGTGGGCCAGAGGGTGGCTACCCGCGGCTTGCTGAGCGGGTGACTAGGGCCCTGGTTAACAAGCGGGCACAGGCACCTGAACTGCCTATCATTTTTATTACCGACCCCATTAATACTTTCTACGGTAGCTACTCCCTACCTCACCTGGAGCAGCTAGCTGATGCTGGGGTGCAGGTGGTGATGACCGATCTAGATGCTCTGGCTGACTCCAACCCGATCTACTCGGCTTTCTATCGCACCTTCCTGGCCCGTCTGCCCGAACTTCCTGCAGGGTTGCCTAACGTCTTGGCTCCTGGGCGTCCTAGGGTGAGCCCTAACGCCTATGCTCGTCTCTTCAATTTCAAAGCCAATCACCGCAAGCTGGCGCTTAGTGAGCGAGAGGCCCTTGTCAGCTCAGCTAATCCCCATGACGCTTCGGCCCCTAACTCTAACCTAGGTTTGCTGGTGACGGGCCCCGTTCTGGCCGATATTTTAGCCAGTGAACGCGCTATTTATACCCTCTCGGGTGGGCAGGGTGAGGTCTTTGACAGGTTCGAGCAGGTGCTCACCCAAGGCCTGCGCGACAGGAGCGGCCAAAGCTCAGAAGACCATGAGCCGGTGAGAGTTCAACTGGTCACCGAAGGAGCTATCCGGCGGGTAGCCTGCCAGATGGTGCGAGCAGTAGAGCCCGGTGGAGAGATTTGTCTGGGAATGTTTTATCTTGCTGAGAGATCAGTGGTGCGGGAGCTCAAAGCTGCCGCTCAGCGCGGAGTTCAGGTGCAGGCCCTGCTTGATCTGAACCTTGATGCTTTTGGGCGTAAGAAGACGGGGCTGCCGGCCCTGCCTGTAGCCCGCGAACTGCAAGGCGCTGGGGTGCAGGTGCGGTGGTATGCCACCAGTGGGGAGCAGTTTCACCCTAAGTACTTAGCGACCTACCGAAAGGGGGAGGGCGGCGGTATCTTCGAGCTGCTGGCTGGATCGGGTAATTTTACCCGCCGAAATATTTGTAATTACAACCTGGAGACTGACCTGAGGTTGGTGGCACCTATCGATGCCCATTTGGCTCAGGAGTTTACTGCCTATTGGTCACTGATGTGGAGGAATGAGCCGGTTGCTGGCAGGCCAGCTCTCTTGAGTCTGCCCTATGAAGGGCGTGAGGAGCCTGGGGCCTTGCGCTCTGCCTTGCACAAGCTGGTTTATCGCTTTCAGGAGGCTACCGGTCTGGGTACCTTCTAGAGACTTCTTAAGCTGAACTGCGTGGAATAAAAGAATTTTTGCGTTTGGTGGACGGCTGGGGCCTAGTAATTGCACAACTACTTTAGGCAAGGAATGCCAAGATGGTGCAGTTGCTCAAGAAGAGCGCGACAAGCGATAAGACCACCAGCCACACCCAGTCCGGGTCATACCTGCATCTTCGCTGCAGGCCAACTGCCGGTGCAAGAGCTGAGAGTGAGTGGTGGGTAGATACCGGGTGGCTATTCCGAGGGTTAGACCAGGCAGAGAGTAAGCCCAAGGGCTATGGAGGCAGTTGCCCCAGAGAGGATGAGGCCAAAGAGGAGAGCCGGACCACCAGCGGAGAGGGTGGATTTGAGATTGACTGCCGTGCCCAGAGCGGCCATGGCTACTGCCAAAATAAAAGTGGTGAAGGTATTGAGTCCAGCCAGGAGCGGGCCAAGGGGCTGATCCAAGCCGCTCCACGCCAGCACTGACCTGAGCACGATAGCCACGATAAACCCCACCACAAAGAGGGGCAGTAGGGGTGGTCTGTGACTCTTAGCCTGCGAGGTCTTCCTCTGGGCCTGCCTACTCTGGCCATAACCTACCAGAGCCACAATAGGGGCCAAAAGAACTACCCGGCCCAGCTTGCTTACCGTAGCAATATCGGTCACCTCTGGGCTAATAAAGCCCCCCGCCGCTACTACCTGCCCCACCTCATGAATAGAAGCACCTAACCATACCCCAGCCTGCAGAGGTGTAAGGGGCAAAAAACCGACCAGGGCCGGTAAGGCAAACATAGTCAAAGTGCCGCAGAGGGTAATGACAGCCAAGGCCGTGAGGGCCGCGTTATCCACTGTTTCATCGTCTGGGTCTTGGGCTTTTGGGGGTAGAGCCGCCGAGATACCGGCAATTGCCGAAGCGCCACAGATTGCAGTGCCGGTGGTGGTCAGAAGGGCGGTAGTGGGGGCCAAAGCAAGGTAGCGCCTCAAGATGATAGCCACCAGGTAGGTCCCTGCAACTGTCAGAAGTATGGTCAGTAGGGCCCCGAACCCCAGTGAAAATACATCTGGCAGAGACAGACGAAGACCCAGGAGGACAACGCCCAGCCGTAACAGGCTCTTGGAGGCAAAGGTCAAGCCAGCCTGAGCAGTTTGGGGTAAGAGGCCCATATTGCGGGCAGCTATTCCCAGAACTATGGCCAGAAGTAGGGTGCTGACCAGCTTGAGACCGGGCATAAGGGTCAGAAGGTAGGCAACT
This sequence comes from Rothia sp. P4278, assembly GCF_048512945.1. NCBI lineage: Bacteria > Bacillati > Actinomycetota > Actinomycetes > Micrococcales > Micrococcaceae > Rothia > Rothia sp. P4278. Next base: position 648,732 of record NZ_JBLXXU010000002.1, on the reverse strand, counting down.
AGGGCTAGGCCCACCGCTAGGACTAGCCCCGGTAGGAGCTTAGGGAGGGACGCTAGGCCAGCGCGAGGGGTGGCTCTGCGGTGGATTGTGGGGTCTGGCAAGCTCATGCTTTTAGTTTAGACTGCCTTGAGCCCTCTGAGTTGGCCTGCAGAATGAAATCCCTCCCCTTTCCTTAGCTACTCTTGACACCCCTAGAACCTCAACCCTTTTATTCCGGGGAGTGCCCCGGTAAGGGCTAGGCGGTGGTAAGTTCCAGTAAACGGCGGTGGACTGTGGTGTCCCCGGTCAGCTCGGGGTGGAAGGAGATGCCCAGTAGTTTGCCCTCTTGGACGCCTACTATTTTCTTGCGGTAGGTGGCTAGGACTTCTACCTCGGGGCCTGTTCGTGTAATCGCAGGTGCACGGATAAAGGCTGCCCTCAGCGGGGTTTCTTGCTGGCACCAGGCAAGCTCAGCTTCCGCCGAATCGATCTGGGAGCCAAAAGCATTACGGGCAACGGTGACATCGAGCAGACCCAGGGTTTGCTGGTCAGCGGCTGTGCCCTCAAGGTCTTTGGCCAGAAGGATCAGCCCGGCGCAGGTGCCCAGGGTGGGCAGGCCAGCGCCGATAGCGTCAATGAGGGGTTGGCGTAGGCCAAAGATACGGGTGAGCCTGTCGATAGTGGTTGATTCCCCACCGGGTAGTACCAGGGCATCGCACCTTTGCAGTTCCTCCGGTTTTTTGACCAGCAGAGTGTTCACCCCCAGCGTCTCTAGGAGCTTGACGTGCTCGGCCACTCCGCCCTGGAGGGCCAGAACACCAACGGTTAAAGTCATGGATTCCCTTTCGCTACCCCGGCAAAGTAATAGATGCTAGGGGTGGGGCGTAGTTACCCCACCCCCTAGGCTTACCAGCCGCGTTCTGCCAGGCGGTGCGGTGCGGGCAGGTCGGCAACGTTGATGCCGACCATGGCTTCACCTAGGCCACGTGAGGCTGCGGTAACCTGCTCGGGGTCATTGTAAAAGGCGGTGGCTTTCACGATTGCCTTGGCGCGGGCTTCTGGTTTGCCGGATTTGAAGATGCCCGAACCCACAAAGACACCGTCTGCGCCTAGTTGCATCATCATGGCAGCATCGGCTGGGGTGGCAACGCCGCCTGCAGTAAAGAGGACTACGGGGAGCTTGCCGGTGCGGGCTACTTCAAGGACCAGCTCGTAGGGTGCGGCCAGTTCTTTGGCCTTGACGTAGAGCAAGTCGGGGGACGTGGCCTGCAGAGCCTGAAGCTCAGCGATCTGGGTCTTGATGGTGCGAATGTGTTTGGTGGCTTCGGAGACATCCCCTGTGCCTGCTTCACCCTTAGAGCGGATCATGGCTGCACCTTCGGTGATGCGGCGCAGCGCCTCGCCCAAGTTGGTGGCGCCACAGACAAAAGGAACCTTAAAGGTGTGTTTGTCAATGTGGTTGACGTAGTCGGCGGGGGAGAGCACCTCAGACTCGTCAATGTAATCGACCTTGAGGTGCTCTAGGATCTGGGCTTCGACGAAGTGCCCGATACGGGCTTTAGCCATGACGGGGATTGAGACAGCATCGATAATGCCCTCAATCATATCGGGGTCACTCATGCGGGCAACACCGCCCTGGGCGCGAATGTCGGCGGGCACGCGTTCAAGGGCCATGACGGCAACAGCGCCAGCATCTTCAGCGATTTTGGCCTGTTCGGGGGTGACAACGTCCATGATGACGCCGCCTTTGAGCATGTCGGCCAGGCCGCGCTTAACAAGGGGTGAGCCGGTGTTTGCGGTCTCGGTTGTTTTTTCAGTCATGGTGACCAGTCTGCGCCCAGATCTGGTCTAGGGAAAGGTCCAGACAAACACATTCTTTTTAGACCAGATAGTTTAAGGCCTGGGTTTACCCCAGGCCTGGATTTTCTGCCCCTCTCAAACTCCAGGCCAGGCACTTAGTCTCTGGGGGTGAGACTGGAGTGCCTGGCCTGGGAGGGGTTCGCTGTAAACCTGGGAACTTTTTAGGCTTCGGGGCGGTAGAAGTACTGATCTGGTGATTTCATGCTTTCCTGGCCGTTAACGGTGGCGGTGTACTTATAACGGTATTTAACCCTCAAAGTGCTCCAGTCACGATCATCTTGGCCGGTTGCAACAAAGAGGTAGCTTGGGAAGGGCGTGGTGCCCTTCCTGGCTGCCAGACTTCCCTGGTAGTAGGAGGTGTAAGCGTATTCTGTAATACCTTGACGTGTGACCACGTTACCCTGGGTGTAGTCGCGGGTAGGGGTGGCCCAGCCATTGGACTTTACGCTAGTGAACTGCAGATTATCTTCTGGTAGCCAGTAGGTCACCGCTACGTTGGTGATGATATCTGTAGGAATGGTGAAGTAAACAGCTACGCTGTATGGATTTCGCTCATCGAAGGTAGTCAGCCAGTAGCGCTTACTGCCGTCGTAGTTAGCGTCCTGATCTGAATTGTGGTAGGCGTGACCGTTGCCGCTGACAGCGGGCTGCTTCTCGCGGGTAGAAGCGGCATAGGCCGGGATGCTGGCGGATGCTAGGACCATGGGTGCGGACCAGGCCAAGGCCCGGCGGCTAACATGAGGGGTGGGGGAGGACATCTTTACCTGCTTAGAGATATTTAGGATGGTTTAAGGTGTTTGGCCCATGCTATCAGCTCCTTCTGGTTCGGGTAATGGAGATAGGCATCTCTCGGTGAGATGTTGGCAACAAATAATAAATTATTCTTTGCATCTGTAATGCCTAATAGGAGCCATATTTACAGATATAGCAAACAGGGCTGGGGGCTCAGAATCCTGCCGAGTTCGTATCCGCAGCCTGGGAATAAGGGCAGGCCCCTTAAGAGACCCCCAGCACCTCACTGGGCCCAGGGGGAAGGAGCCAGGAAGTGTCATCTTCTGACCCTTTAGCACCTACTACCCAGGTTCGCTGAGTAGTTATCTCTAGGGTTCCTATCTGCCGATACACTAGAGAAGGGAAGAGCAGAAGGGGGTTACGTGGCTCAATACTCAGGGGATGAATACCTCCCCCTTAGCCTGAGCAGGGGCACAGGGCTCTCCTTACACACCCAGATCGCTGAGCAGATCCGCGCGCTGATTGTCTCTGGCCGCCTCAGGGCCGGTGACCACCTGCCATCTAGCAGGACGCTAGCCCACCAGTTAGAGGTTTCACGGGGCACAGTGGTCTTTGCCTATGAACAGCTGACCGGTGAGGGGTACCTGTCAAGTAATCGTGGCGGAACGCGGGTCTCACGCACACTACTGGCTCACTGGCCCCAAGATCCTGCTCAACCCTCCGGCGCCGGCCAAGAATATCTCATCCCAGGGCCAGCTAGCGTCCAAGTCCAGCAGCCAGAAACAAGCCCCCCTCAGGGCAACTTTTTTGACCTGAGGCCCGGTCAACCCGATACCTCCCTGCTGGCCAGCGCCAGCTGGCGAGCGGCCTGGCGAACCGCCGTGGCAGCCCCTCTGAGCAGCCACCCCCCGGCTGGGTCGCTAGCCCTACGCTCAGAGTTGGCAGAGCACCTGAGGCTCATACGGGCCACCTACAGGGACCCAGAGGAGCTACTGATAACCGCTGGTGCCAGGGAGGGTTTTCGCCTGCTTCTTACGGCTCTGCGTGCTCGGCAGCGTAAGCGCCCCTTGAGGGTGGCAGTGGAAAATCCCGGTTACCCTAACTTGCGTAAAATCCCCCAAACCTTTGGGCACCAGATCATCCCTATACCGGTTGATTCCTGCGGTCTGATTCCGGACTGCTTACCTGTCGGTAAAGATCGCCCGGATCTAGTCTTGCTGGCACCTAACCACCAGTACCCCTTGGGCACCTCCATGCCGGTGAGCCGTCGCCTGGATTTACTTGCCTGGTCTGCGGAGCAGCAAGTGCTCCTCGTGGAGGACGATTATGACTCCGAACTGCGCTACCGAGGTGATCCTCTGCCCACCCTGGCCGCTCTTGACCGTTCCCCCCTGCTATCTTCCCAACTAGTTTCTGGTAGGCAGAGCCAGCAGGGTCGAGTCCTTACCCTAGGTTCCTTTTCTAAGCTGCTAGCTCCCGGTCTTAAGCTGGGTTACCTTCTAGCACCCCCGCAGCTAGCTCAAGAATTACTGGATCTTCGGGATACTCTGGGTAACCCCGTGCCCTGCCTGGTTCAAGATGCTCTAGCTCATTTTCTGGCCCGGGGCGGGCTGCGAAGCCATACTGCCCGGATGAGTAGGGTCTACCGACGGAGGCGGGAGCTTGTTCGTGAGGCTCTAGGGCAGATTCCCGGAGTGAAGTTGGTTCTGATGGAAGGTGGTTTGCACGCCATGCTGATCCTGCCGGGGCAGGGAGGGCTCACTGAGACCTGTGCCTTGGAGCGAGCCCGTGAGATGGGGGTAGTTCTGGCCCCTCTGAGCGACTACTGGTCCCAGGAAAGTGAGCTGTCCCCTGGCTCTCCCCTGGGGTTAGAGCACTCGCAAGGGCTAGTTTTAGGGTTTGGTGCCCTTAAGGACCAGGACCTTGCTCTTGCTCTAGAGCGCCTGCGTTTTATCTTGATGCGCCCTTCAGTCTAAGAGAGCCTGTTGATGTCTTCAGAGATTTACCCTGGCCTGTCGGCCCTTCTGCTCAGTCCCAGAGAGCTACTCATCCCCTGGGTGGGAATATCTTCGTAGCTAAGCCTGTGCTATCTTCCAGGCCACAGAGTCGAGGGAGGGCGGTAGACTAAGAGGGTGATTGAGGAACCTAAGAACAAATCTGAGCTCCACCCCACCGACCGGCTACTGGCCGGGGCACTTGCAAGCCCTACCCTGGTTCAGGCCCTGGTCTTCCTGGTCTTTGGGCTGGTTACCGTTTTTTGGCAGGCCCCGACCCTGACGGTCATTACTATAATGCTGGCGCTCTACCTGCTGGGCTATGCGGGAGCCTCCTACCTGACGGCGCGTGCGCTTGCTCCTGCCGGGGACAGGGTTTCTGCCCAGGGGTTTACTTCAATAGCCTTAGTTCAAGCCGCCGGTGGCGCTCTGATGCTTCTGGCGCCGCGCGGGGAGTTCTGGCTCACCCTCATAGGGGCCCTGGTTCTTGGCCTGACCGGTGTTCTTAAAGTTCTAGCCGGTATGCGCTCTCAAGAGTGGAACCCTGCCGCCCGTGACTGGCAGCTGGAAGGCCTGATCATCACTCTGTCTGCGGCCGCCCTACCGGTGGTCTCAGAGATCGGAGACAAGGCCATTATGGGAACCGCCGGTGGCGGTGCCCTGCTAGCAGGTGTTTTTGTGCTGATCGGGGCGCTTACTCTGCGCGCTCAGGCAAACAAACCCCAGGAGCCCTAGCAGGGCTACCTGTGACCCTAGCGGTGGCGGGGCGCATAAAACCCTTGGCCACCCCGTAGACTGGTGGGACTACCAATTCAGGAGGAAGAAGTCTGTGGCTCAGAAGAGTGAACCAACCCGGTCAGGGTTTAAGGCGCAGGTGACCGGCCCGCTCATTATCGCGGCGGTACTAGCAGCTGTTGCCTTTGCCTGCACCTTTATTTTTGCTACCGGCGGTACGGCCAACCGGCCTCAGTTCGTTTTGGCGCTGACCATCGGCGGTGCTGTTTTTGTGGTCACCCTGGTCATGTGCGCCACCCTTATCTTGGTGGAAAAACCCAATGACCCCTCCTTGGGCCAAGGTACCGGTGTTAACCGTTCCTCCGCCAAGCTCTACGCCGAGGCACGCGCCCGCCGTGAAGCCGAAGCCAAACGCCGAGAAGCTGAGGAAAAAGAACGCCTGGCCCAGCGTATCGACGAGGCCAACAAAAAGAACTAGCCCTACCTGCCGGTCAGAGGCAGATAGGGCCAGTCGCTAGTGGAAGGCACTAAGTGCATATTTTCAGCTGGCGCTAGATCCTAGGATTCCTGAGCGGCAGAACCTAGATCGTGGGCTACCTTACGGCTGGTGCGGTAGGCGGTTTCAATGGCTCCGTCTACTACCACACCTCGCCAGCCGCGAGCATAGTCGGACCCAGCAAAGTAGATGCGGCCCATATCCTGTTCGAAATGGTGCCAGCCATCGGTAAATTGCCCCTTCTTCAAGGTGGCCCAGGCTTGTCCGCTCCAGGGGTCATCGACCCAGTCATGGCCAGTGCAGTCGATAGCTTCAAGGTCGGGGCGCCACTGGTTGAGGATTTCTTGGGCATCCTCAAGGCTGTTGAGGTCTACCTGGCTGTGATCGGAGCCAAAACCTACGCAAATGGTGGTGCCGTCGTCCAGAAAGAACTCGCTGCGGAAGACATTAATCTTTGCGGGGCTAGGGGCGTAGCCCAGAATCTTATGATGGCCCTTGATTTTAATCCAAATCTTGCAACCGGTGGAGTTCCACTTCTGCTGGATCAGAGAAGGAATTTTACCCGGTAGCTCAGGTGAAAAAGTCAGGTTGCCTAGCGCCCCCAGCGGGACGGTAACTACGACGGCATCCGCCTCGACCAGCCGGCCATCTTCTAGGGTTAAGCGCACCTGCTGGTCGCTATGCTCCACCTTTTTGACCGGGGTCTCTAAATGGATAGGGCAGGTGAGGTCTTGAGCAATAGCCTGGTAGATACCTTGCATACCATTGGTCAGTTTAAAACGGAGGGTCTGTTCATCCATGAGCGAGAGACGGTGGTCGCTCAGAGCCGCCCACTGCTTAGCCATCAGTGATGACCCCTGGTGGGGGTTGCCGATGTAACCAGCAGACCAGTAGGCGTTACACAGATCCTTCTCTTCCTGGCTGAAATCTCCCTCTTCGAGAGGGTCAAGAACACTGTCTTGATCCGCCTTGAGGAAGGCTTCTTGCAACTGCTCTGAGGCCTTTGAATCGGGCCTCAGGATGGCCAGGGGGTCTTGGGGGTTGGGGAAGAAGTCACGAGAACCTTCAAAGATTTTTGCCTGTGGCCTAGCAAGGCGGGCATCCATCTGACTTTCAGTACCTGAAATGACCTGCCCCTGGCTGACCCAGTAGGCATCACAGTCTGAGGGGCTGGGGTAGATGGTCTGCTGGTAGCGGGTAATCTCAGCCCAAATATGGGGTTGCATCCAGTGGACCCAGGTGGCACCTAGTTCCAGGTCTTGACCCATGCGGTTTTCCGTCCAGGCTCTGCCCCCGATGCGGTTCCGGGCTTCAAAAACTTCCACCTGGTAGCCCAGGGTTTGAAGTTCTCGGGCGGTCACTAGGCCGGCGAAGCCAGCTCCAATTACTGCTACTTTTTGTGTGGTCATGGTGGGGACCTTCTTTCTGTGGCACCTCAGTAGCCTGAGCCTCATGAGGGCTGGCTACCGGGGTCTGTTGATTCCTGATGGTCAAGGTGGCGGATGGCCTGGTAGACATCGGGCCTGCGGTGTTTGAGGTAGTGGCCCCAGGCCAAACCCAGTACCCCGGAGCCCATGATGACTGCTGGCATGACATAGACCAGGGGGGAGCCGTCTTGGGAGCCGATCATGATGTCAAAGTTCCAGAGAATGAGGAAGGCAACTACCGCAAGGGCCAGCGCCGAGACTCCGGGGGCTATGAGGCGCACCCAGAGGGAATGGTCGGCTGGATTGCGGGCGAACCAGCAGATGACTGCTACTGAGGTGATGGTCAGTAGAAAGACCAGCCCAAAGGCTGCCGCGTTGGTGAACCAGGTAAAGAGGGTCAGTACCGGGTAGAGCTCCCCGTGCTCAGAGTTTTGGCCCAGGACGGCAAAGATCAGCAGGACCAGTAGGGCTAGGACGGTCTGTAGAGCTGACCCGTAGAGGGGGGAACCTGATGTGCTCGCCCGCCCTAGTAGGCCTGGCAGCACGCGTGACCTGCCCAGGGAGAAGAAATAGCGGGCAGCAGCATTATGGAAGGCCAGCAGGGCGGCAAAAAGACTGGTGATGAAGAGAGCGTTAGCGGTGTGTGCCAGGGCGGGTGAGCGTTCAGCCAGCCAGACAAAAACCAGATCTGGCCCGTATTCCTGAGCCTGAGCGATGATGGCGCTTGGCCCTACTCCCATGGCAAAAGCCCATGCCGTGCCAGCGTAGAAGAGGGCAATGAGGGTCACTGCAATGTAGGTTGCTCTAGCAACAGTTCGTTTGCGGTCTTTGACCTCTTCTGAATAGATAGCACCGGATTCAAAGCCCATAAAAGCGGCAATGCTAAAGGCTAAGAGAACTCCGATGCCGGTGGTGAAAAAATCCTGTGGCTCGATGGTCTGGCTAGAGATCCCCTCGGGTGGCTCTGTGAGGGCGAGGGCGCTGACGATGATAACTACCAGGAACTCGAGGGCTACCAATAGTCCCAGGATTTTTGCTGACAGGTCAATGCTGGCAACTCCGAGCAAACCTACACATACCCAGCCCAGCAGGGCCGCGACCCACCAGGAGATGTGGATGCCAAAGAGGGTGCTGAGAAAGGCGGCCAGGGAGAAGCCAAAGAGCCCGTAGAGGCCGCACTGCATGAGGTTATAGGAGACCAGCGCCAAGATGGCAGCGGCGATTCCCTGGCGGTTACCCAGCCCTTCGGTGATGTAGGCGTAGAAGGCCCCCGCGTTGGAAATAGAGCGGCTCATGGCCACGTAGCCTACGGTGAAGAGCAAGATGATGAGCCCGATGGCTAGATAGCCCAGGGGCACCCCCAGAATCCCTGCAACAGCAAAGTTGGTGGGGACTCCACCGGCTAGCACGGTCAGTGGTGCCGAGGCCGCAATAATCATGAAGACCAGGGCCGTGGTTCCTATGCCCGGTCGGGTCTGCTGAAGGTTCTGGGGCACTGGGGGCCTCCCATCTGTGAGTAGTCTTACTGGAAGACTCCGTTGAAGTAGTCGCTGATGCCCTGCAGGTCATTGAGGGGTAGCACTGCGGCCACATACTGGTCGGGGCGCACGATGATGACAGCACCATCGCGGCTAATAGCGCGTTGCTCAAAGATATCTTCTTCTGGCAGGCGGCAGTAGATGTTCTCCCAGTACTCCACCTGGTGCTGGCCAACTAGCGGGCGGAAGGCCGCTGGTACATCGGTGACCTCAAACTCGGTGTGGACCTGTTGGTAAATCACCAGGGGCTCAATGAGCGCGTCAAAGTCTTGGCCCTGGGCCCGGAACTTCACGAAAGGTGATTGGGGGTCCGAAACGAGGAAGTCGCTCAGGGTTCGTACCGCAGAATCTTCTGCGGCGGGGTGGGCTGCATCTGCAAAGACGTAGAGCCGGTAACGACCGTCGGCAGTGGCCTCGTGGCCCAGGTGCCGGGGGTAGGAATTCTCCCGCCGATTGACCCGGGCCGAGCGGAAACGCTTACCCACCGGGAAGCCTTCAGCCAGGTGCTGGTGCTCGGTGCCACCGGTCAGTAAAGAGGGCTTATAGCAGGTCATAAAGCCGGCCGGGAACTCGGCTGTCTTGACGTAGAACTCTTCGAGGTATTCGGGGCTGGGGAGGTCTTCGGGTTTGGTGGCCATGAGGGTTGACCACTCTTTGTCAAAGTTGATCAGGTCCTGGGCTACTTCCTGGCGTTCTTCCGAGTAGGTTTCGAGCAGGGCTTGGGGGGCCCGGCCGCTGAGGACATGCCCCAGCTTCCAGGCGATGTTAAAGCCATCTTGCATGGAGACGTTCATGCCCTGGCCTGCTTTGGCGGAGTGGGTGTGGCAGGCATCGCCGGTGATGAAAACCCGCGGGTGGGTTTCTTCTGTGCTGCGGTCATCGAAGTGATCTGTCAGCCGGTGGCCTACTTCGTAGACCGAGTGCCAGGCAACCTCTTTAACGTCGATGCTATAGGGGTGGTAGATGGCGTTGGCACGGTCAATGATCTCTTCGATGGGGGTGGAACGTACAGCGTGGTTATCATCTGCTGGGACTTCGCCAAGGTCTACATAGACCCGGGCCAGGTGCCCACCCTCTCGGGGGATATGCAGAATAGATCCCTGGGCTGAGCTGATAGCGCACTTCATGCGCCAATCGGGAAAGTCAGTATTGACGATGACGTCCATGACGCCCCAGGCGTGGTTGGCGGCGTCCCCGGTCAGCTTGCGGCCGATGGCCTTGCGCACAGCTGAGCGGGCTCCATCGCAGCCGATGATGTATTTGGTGCGCACGCTAAACTCCTGCCCCTGCTGGGGGCCAGCGCTGTGGCACAGGCGGACTTCTAGGGGGTATTCCTGGCTTTCGTCGGTGCTCAGCCCCAGAAATTCAATGCCGTAGTCGGGGGTGATTCTGCCGGGGGAGTTGCGGGCGTATTCTGCGAAGTAGTCCAGCACCCTGGCCTGATTAACGATTAGGTGGGGGAATTCGCTGATGTCGTGGGGGTCATCGACGGGGCGGGCACCGCGAATAATGTTTTGGGGGTTTTGGGGGTCCGGCTTCCAGAAGCTCATTTCGGTGATGTGGTAGGCCTCCCGGATGACCTCTTCGGCAAAACGGAAGGCCTGGAAGGTTTCGACCGAGCGGGCCTGGATGCCGTCAGCTTGCCCGAGTTCTAGGCGGCCCTCACGGCGTTCGATGATGCGGGTATTGACGGTGGGGAATTGGGAGAGTTGGGCTGCGGCGATCATGCCGGCAGGGCCTGAGCCGACGATGAGCACATCCATTGTTTCTGGCAGGTCGCTGGGGCGGTCGATGCCGTAGCCAGCAGCTTCTTGGATGCGCGGATCGCGGGAAATATAACCGTTGTGGTGGAAGTGCATACTGCTCCTTACGGTGTGTTGGGGTACGTCCTTGTACGCCTTAGTTTGGGTGTGTTGGAAGACCCAAGCCCCCAGGGGTGTGATGTCGGTAACTAATTTGAATCATATACGATACCAGACCGGGCAACAAGGGATAGGTGCTCTTTTTACTGAGGGAGTGCTGGCCCAGGCCCGAGGGAGCTGCCCTTACTGGCTGTGCTGGCCTACCCTGATCTAGGAACGGCCTTCTAGGCTCTGGTGACTAAACTTTTACAGGGCCTTTCTAAGGGCCTATTCCGTGGGGTGTAGGTCAGAAAGTTTCTTTTTGATGAGTTCAAGGAGGGCCTGGGGGTTCTTGTTGCAGCCCTGGAGTTCCTGGGAGGTAACTAAAATACGGGACTCTTCCCCGCAGATGTAGGCGATAGCGGGTGCCTGCTCATCTGGTATCAGGGTTTTGAGCTGGGGGGTGCCTTGGTTGAGGTGCAGGGTTCTCAGGGGTAGTGGTAGGGTCTGGCAGGCTTCTTTCCACTCTTTCTTGCCCAGGGGATTGTAGCCGTGGGTGATGTCGCAGAGGGCGCAACCTTGGCGCCCGCTGACTTTCCTTAGGATGTAGGATAATTCTCCTTTGATTCCAGCATCGGCTGCATAGACTCCGATGAGGTATGGCTCCTTCATCATTTTTCCTTTCAAGCACAGAAGCGCCGAGGCTTTTGCTTTGTTGTGTGGAGGGGACTAGCTTGCCTGCTTGAAGGCTAGCTACCCTCCCCCTTGTTGTGACGCTGATTACTTGCTAATGTGTGAAAATAATATACGATTTTCGGTGAAATACCAGAGCTCGAGGAGGAGACTCTATGGCAGATCAGCCCACACCCCTACCCGCAGCCCCCGGCAAGATCATCGCTGTGCACCTGGCCTACGAATCCCGAGCCGCCCAGCGAGGCCGCCGGCCCTCCACCCCCTCCTACTTCTTCAAACCCACCAGCTCCCTGACCGGATCAGGTGAAGTAGCCCGCCCCCAAGGCACCGACTTACTGGCTTTCGAGGGCGAAATCGCCCTGATTGTAGGAAAGGAAGCCCGCTGGGTCAGCCAGAGCCAGGCCTGGGACCACATCTCCCATATCACCGCAGCTAACGACCTAGGAATCTACGACTACCGGGCCGCCGATAAGGGCTCCAACGTGCGCTCCAAAGGCCGTGACGGTTACACACCGGTAGGGCCTAACTACATTGATGCTTCTACCGTCCAACCTGACCAGCTACGTGTGCGCACCTGGGTCAACGGCCAACTCCGCCAGGAAAGCGGAACCACCGACCAAGACCTAATCTTCCCCCTGGCCCAGTTCGTGGCAGATCTATCCCAGCATATGACCCTAGAGCCCGGCGACATTATTCTCACCGGCACCCCGGCAGGTTCCTCGGTGCTGGTTCCCGGCGACCTAGTCGAGGTGGAGGTAGATGCCCCCACTGCCCCCGGTTCCCCCACCAGCGGCAAGCTCTCCACCCGCGTTATCGAAGGGGAGGGGAACTTTGACCCGGATCTGGGCAACCTGCCTGCCACCACCGAAACCCAGGTTGAAGAAGCCTGGGGCTCCCGCCAGGAAGCAGGCCTACCAGAGAAGCCGGCCCTCAGCCAGGAAACCCGCGCCCTGCTCCAGGAGCTACCCACCGCTGGCCTCTCGGCCCAGCTCCGAGCCCGCGGCCTCAACAACGTTGTGATTGAAGGGGTCTACCCCCAGACCCCCGGAACCAAGCTGGTAGGTACCGCCAAAACCCTGCGCTTTGTCCCTAACCGTGAGGACCTCTTCAAGAGCCACGGTGGCGGCTACAACGCTCAGAAACGCTGTTTTGACAGTGTCCAAGCCGGGGAAGTCATCGTCATTGAGGCACGGGGAAGCTCCCAGTCAGGCACCCTGGGCGACATCCTAGCCCTGCGGGCCCAGCACCGGGGAGCTGCCGGTGTTGTGACAGACGGCGGTGTACGCGACTACGCAGAAGTCCAAAGGATCGGCCTGCCCGTCTTTAGCCAGGGCCCCCACCCGGCTGTCCTGGGCCGCCGCCACGTCCCCTGGGAATCAGATGTTGCCATAGCCTGCGGAAACGCCACCGTCTTACCGGGAGACGTCATCGTAGGTGATGATGACGGGGTTATCGTGATCCCCCTAGATCTGGTCGATGAGGTAGCCGCCGCCGCCCAGGCTAAGGAAGAAGAAGACGCCTGGGTAGCCCAGCGCGTAGCCCAAGGCAACCCCGTGGATGGGCTCTTCCCGCCCACCGGACAGTGGAAGGAAGCCTACCAGGCCTTCGTCCAGTCCCAGCAGGGAAGCGAATAGCCCTGTGAGCCACCAGAGAAGGGCTAGGCTGTCCAAAGCGGAGAGCGCCTACCAATGGATCCGAGAGAAAATAGTCGGCCAAGAGTTCGCCCCGGGCCACAGGCTCACCCTCTCGAGTCTGGCCGCTGAATTAGAGATGTCAGTGGTCCCGGTGCGTGAAGCTATCCGCCGCCTTGAAGCCGAAGGCCTAGCCACCTTCGAGCGGAACGTAGGTGCCCGGGTTGCCATGGTTGACCAGTCCGCCTACACCCACAGTATGCAGGTGCTAGGCCTCTTAGAGGGGCGGGCTACAGCCCACTCAGCACCCCACCTGAGTGCCCAGAAACTCGAACAAGCACGGGAACTGAACACCCAGATGGAGGCCCTCCTTGAAGACTTTGACCCCAAAGCCTTTACCGAACTCAACTACCGCTTCCACCAGATCCTTTGCTCAGCCTGCCCCAACGACAGGCTCCTCGAGCTGGTTGCCATTGAGTGGGACCGCCTCAGCCATCTGAGAGAATCAACCTTCTCTTTTGTACCCGCTAGAGCCCAGGAGTCTGTCAGCGAGCACAATCGCATGCTGAGCCTCATCGAATCCGGGGCCAAGGAACAAGAGATTGAGACCGTTGCCCGCCAGCACCGTCAAGCGACCCTCTCCAGCTACCTCAAGAGCACCCACTAAAAATTTTTCATTCTTCAGATTCAACACCACCAAGGAGTTAGCCCGTGAGCACACCCAACACCACCCTCCCCGCAGGTCTACCCGACCGAATCCAGCACTACATCAACGGTCAGTTCGTTGACTCCCTAGACGGCGAAACCTTCGACGTACTCAACCCCGTGACCAACCAGCCCTATATCCAGGCCGCCAGCGGTAAGAAAGAGGACATCGAGGCCGCCGTAGCTGCCGCCCGCCAAGCCTTCACCAGCGGCCCCTGGCCCACCATGCTGCCACGCGAGCGCGCCCGGGTACTCATGAAAATCGCTGACATTGTGGAATCCCGTGAAGAAACCCTAGCCCAGATGGAGTCCTTCGACTCCGGCCTACCCATCACCCAGGCCAAGGGCCAGGCTCGCCGTGCCGCCGAGAACTTCCGCTTCTTCGCCGACCTGATCGTGGCCCAAACCGACGACTCCTTCAAAGTACCGGGCCGCCAGATCAACTACGTCAACCGCAAGCCCATCGGTGTCGCCGGCCTGATCACCCCCTGGAACACCCCCTTCATGCTGGAATCCTGGAAGCTAGCCCCCGCCCTGGCCACCGGTAACTGCGTGGTCCTCAAACCCGCCGAATTTACCCCCCTCTCAGCCTCCCTCTGGGCAGGAATCTTTGAGGAAGCCGGCCTGCCGGCAGGTGTCTTCAACCTGGTCAACGGCTTCGGTGAAAGCGCCGGAGACGCCCTGGTTAAACACCCGGACGTTCCCCTGATCTCATTCACCGGCGAATCCAAGACCGGCCAGATCATCTTCGCCAATGCCGCCCCCTACCTCAAGGGCCTGTCTATGGAGCTGGGCGGTAAGTCACCGGCCGTTGTCTTTGAGGACGCTGACCTAGAGACCGCCATTAACGCCACCATCTTCGGGGTTTTCTCCCTCAACGGCGAGCGCTGCACCGCAGGCTCCCGCATCCTGGTCCAGCGCAGTATCTACCATGAGTTCGTGGAACGCTACGCCGCCCAGGCCAAGCGCGTCAAAGTAGGCCTACCCTCAGATCCGGCCACCGAAGTCGGTGCCCTGGTCCACCCCGAACACTACGAGAAGGTCATGTCCTACATCGAGATCGGCAAGAGTGAAGGCCGCCTGGTCGCCGGTGGCTCCCGCCCCGAAGGGTTTGATCAAGGCAACTTTGTGGAGCCTACCGTCTTTGCCGACGTAGCCCCCGATGCCCGCATCTTCCAAGAAGAAATCTTCGGCCCCGTCGTTGCAATCACCCCCTTCGACACTGATGAAGAAGCCCTAGAGCTGGCTAACAACACCAAGTACGGCCTGGCCGCCTACATCTGGACCTCCAACCTACAGCGGGCCCACAACTTCTCCCAGGCAGTAGAGGCAGGCATGGTCTGGCTCAACTCCAACAACGTCCGCGACCTACGCACCCCCTTCGGCGGTGTTAAGGCCTCCGGCCTGGGCCATGAGGGTGGCTACCGCTCCATCGACTTCTACACCGACCAGCAGGCCGTACACATCAACCTGGGCGAGGTCCACAACCCCGTCTTCGGTCAAGCCAACTAAGCCAGTTAGCACCGGTGCCCGGTAGCCTGGCGAGGATGCCAAGCCACCGGGCCTAAGAAAAGAAAGCATAACCATGTCACCCAATTTTGTTGATTACCCCGTTATTACACCCGATGAGAACGCCCCCGATATCGTCCGCTGCGCCTCCATGGAGCTGGTGGTCACCGACCTGGAACGCTCCCGCGACTTCTACGTCGATGTCCTGGGCCTTGTCGTCACCGAAGAGGACGAGAACACCATCTACCTGCGCTCTCTAGAAGAGTTCATCCACCACAACCTGATCCTGCGCAAGGGAGAAACCCCGGCTGTTGCCGCTTTCTCCTACCGGGTCCGCACCCCAGAGGACCTGGATAAGGCCGAAAAGTTCTATGAATCCCGCGGCTGTGAGGTCCGCAGGAAGAAAGAAGGCTTCGTCAAAGGACTAGGCGATTCCGTACGCGTCCTTGACCCCCTGGGCTTCCCCTACGAGTTCTTCTACGATGTTGAACACGTCGAGCGCCTGGCCTGGCGTTACGAACTGCACACCCCCGGTGCCCTCGTCCGCCTGGACCACTTCAACCAGGTCACCCCGGATGTGCCCCGGGCTATCTCCTACATGGAAGATCTAGGTTTCCGCGTCACCGAAGACATTCAGGACCAGGCCGGCACTGCCTACGCCGCCTGGATGCGCCGCAAACCCACCGTGCACGATACCGCCATGACCGGCGGTGACGGCCCCCGCATGCACCATGTGGCCTTCGCAACCCACGAGAAGCACAACATTATCGCCATCTGCGATAAGCTCGGTGCCCTACGCCTGTCCGATCACATTGAGCGCGGCCCCGGCCGCCACGGTGTCTCCAACGCCTACTACCTCTACCTGCGCGACCCGGACGGTCACCGCGTTGAGATTTATACCCAGGACTACTACACCGGTGACCCCGACAACCCCCGCGTGACCTGGGACGTCCACGATAACCAGCGCCGTGACTGGTGGGGCACCCCGGTCGTGCCCTCCTGGTACACCGATGCCTCCCGCGTCCTCGACTTGGACGGCAACCTGGTGCCCCTGGTAGAGCGCACCGATGATTCTGAACTGGAACAAACCATCGGCGCAGACGGCTTCTCTTACACCCGCTCAGATGAGGGTGAGGAATCCATGCCTGACTGGAAGAAGGGTGAATACAAGCTGGGCCACCAGCTCTAAAGACCGAAAATACAATAAGTTCGGTGCTTGAGGGATATGCTCTAGCCAACTAAGCCTCTTGGGACTCGCGCGGAGCGCTCGTCCCAATTCACGCCAGACCCAGCCAGTTGGCGGTGAGCATATCCCTCAAGCGCCTCTCGCAGTATTGAAAGCTAGCTATGCTCACTGAAGAACAACTCACACAGATTGCCGATGACCTGGCCCAGGCCGAAAAGAACCGCACCATGATCCCGCGCCTGACCGCCAGCTACCCCGAGATGACCGTGGAAGATTCCTACGCGGTGCAACAGATGTGGCGCGCTCGCGCTGAAGCCGCCGGTCGTAGGCTGGTGGGCCGCAAAATTGGGTTGACCTCCAAGGTCATGCAGGAGGCCACCGGCATTACCGAACCGGACTACGGTGTTATCTTCGCCGACCAGGTTTATGAGAATGGGTCGGTTATTGAGCACGCCCAGTATTCCAATGTGCGGATTGAGGTGGAGCTGGCCTTCGTCCTCAAAGAAGACCTGGCCGGCCCCCACGCCACCATCTTTGACGTTCTGCGTGCCACCGAGTATGTGGTTCCTGCCCTAGAGATCTTGAGCTCTCGCATTGAGATGGAGGGCCGCACCATTGTAGATACCATCAGTGATAACGCGGCCCTGGGTGCCATGGTCTACGGAGGCAACCCGGTAGACCCGGCCTCCGTTGATTTGCGCTGGATTTCGGCTTTGCTCTACCGCAACGAGCAGATTGAGGACACCGGGGTAGCAGCCGCCGTACTCAACCACCCGGCCAATGGGGTTGCCTGGTTAGCCAATAAGCTGGCCGCCCACGGGGACAGTTTGAAGGCCGGTGAGATAATTCTGGCAGGCTCCTTCACCAAGCCCATGTGGGTGCACCCCGGCGATACCGTGCACGCCGACTACGGGGATTTGGGGGCAATCACATGTCGCTTCAGCTAAACCCGCCTTTTGCTCAGACCCTGCGGGACTTGGGCCGCCCAGCGGTCGGCATGTGGGTCTGTTCCGGGTCGCCGGTGGCCGCCGAGATTTGCGCCGGTTCGGGCATGGACTGGCTCCTGGTGGACGCCGAACACGGGGTTGTGAGCCTAGAGACCGTCCAAGAGCTTTTGCAGGTGGCGGCGGCCTACCCGGTGCAGAGTGTGGTGCGCCTGCCCTCCCTGGACGTGGTTGCTATCAAGCAGTTCTTGGACGCTGGTGCCCAAAACCTGCTGATCCCTATGGTCGATGATGCGGCTGCCGCTGAACTGGCGGTGGCCGCCACCCGCTACCCGCCTGCCGGTGTGCGCGGGGTGGGTTCTGCCCTGTCCCGGTCGGCCCGCTGGGGTGGGGTAGCTGGCTACCTGACCGAGGCTGAGAAGTACATTTCGCTTTGTGTGCAGATTGAGTCTGCTACCGCTGTTGAGAACGCGGCAGAGATTTGTGCGGTGGAGGGCCTAGCCGGGGTCTTTGTGGGGCCTTCTGATTTGGCGGCCTCTATGGGGCTGTTGGGCCAGCAGAATCACCCGGACGTGGTGGCTGCGGTTAAGCGGGTAATCGGGACGGCTCGGGCGGCCGGCCTGCCTGTGGGCGTGAACGCTTTTGACCCGCAGATAGCGCAGGACTACCTGGATGCTGGTGCTGACTTTATTCTGGTAGCCGCCGACGTGCAGTTACTTGCCCTGGAGTCTAAGAAGCTGGCGGCTCGCTTCATCAGCGGTTATTCTGCTGATTCTCAGCCTGCCGGGGGCGGCACGGACGTGGGCTACTAGCCCCACCCTCATCGAGATGCGCGGGTTTCCTTCTAGATGTGCGAGGAACCCGATCGCTTGGAAGGAAACCGCGCACCTCCCAGCACAAGGCACACTGGGTATTTCAGGTATACCCGAAATTAACCGTCAAAACAGTTGCAATTTCGGGTATAGTCGAAATATGGCTGAACTGTTTGCGCGTGACCGATACCTTGAATTCCTGACAAACATTGACGACCCCGCCCTCGTCCGCATCATCACGGGAGTACGTCGCTGCGGTAAATCAGCCCTCCTCAGTATGTACCGAAGCTACCTCATCGCCCAAGGTGTAGGCCCCTCACAAATCCTCACCATCAACTTTGAGGATATGGCCTACGATCACCTGCGTAATGCTCAGTCCTTTCACGACCACGTCCTGGACGCCATCAATAACAGCGAGATCCGCTACCTCCATATTGACGAGGTCCAAGAACTCAGTGACTGGGCCCGGGTCATTAACTCACTGCGAACCCGGGAGAACCTAGAAATATGCGTTACCGGCTCGAACGCCTCCCTGTTCGTCTCAGAATCAATGACCTACCTCGCGGGCCGCTACATTGAAATCCCCATGTACCCGCTGTCGCTTGCAGAGTTCACTCGCTTCCGCCAAAAAATTGGGGTGACCTACACGGGGGTTGAGCAGGCCTACCAGCAGTGGCTTCGCTGGGGCACTTTTCCCGCTTCGGCAATAACGCACGATGAGGAAACCGTCAGGCAGCTCAACAGCGGCCTTTTTGACTCAATCTTTACGCGCGATATTGCCTTGCGGGGGCAGATTAGGGATACAGAGACTTTTCTGCGTGTTGCCCGTTTTGTCTTCAACAACGCAGGTTCTGAGCTCTCAACTCTCTCTATTGTGAAACAGCTCAGGGCCCAGGGCCGCGGTGCGTCGTCAGAGCTGGTGGACCGCTACCTACAACTCATGGTGGATGCACACCTGCTGTACCGGTGCCGCCGGTATGACACTCAGGGTAAGCAATGGTTGCGGACTAGCGGGAAGATGTATTTCGTGGACCCTGGCCTGCGCAATTCTCTTCTGGGGTCACGCGACTTTAACCGGGGCCGGGACCTAGAGAATATGGTGTTTTTGGAGTTGAAGCGGCGCGGCTTTGAGGTGATGACTGGCCAGGTGCCCGGTGGCGAGATTGATTTTGTGGCGCGCCGTGATGGGCACGCTCTCTACCTTCAGGTGGCTCTTTCTACCGATTCTGAACAGACTTTAGCCCGTGAGCTGGCTCCTTTTGATCGCCTTCCGGCGGGGGCTCATTGTCTTTTGCTGACAGGCGATAGATTCGCCCCAGCAACGGGTGAGGTGAAGTGGCGGGACGTGTTTGATGTGCTAGCGGGTGCTCCCCTGTAGCGGGCAACCCCCTCATCGAGATGCGCGGTTTTTCTTGTGCTATAGGAATGAATATGTTTATTTGAACCAACCTCTAAATTAAACAATATTGGTGATATTTTTTATTAAATAAAACGCATGTGCTATTATTTATATTGAGATTTATTCATAATGTAATCAGGCTCACGCTCCTTGCCGACCCTCTCGCCTGGTTCGCTACGCTCACGCGGCGATTCACGCCAGCCCCAACCAGCAATTTCGCTGTGAGCCTGCCTTACCTACCCCTTATGAATAACCCTCATTGTACATATTTAATATTTTTGTTTTAAGGATAAAAATGTTACCAAAAATTTTTGAATCACCAGAAAATACGTTGTATTCAGTCGTTTGTGATGATATTGAAAGTATCCCAACCGCTCTTTGTGATATAGATTTTCTAAAGTCTATTAAGAGAGTCCCGTCTAAATGGGTTACAGTGGTTGAATTTCATCGCGGAGAAAATTTCAGTCGTGCCCTATCTGTTTTTCTTGCGCCAGAGAATATATCTGAAAATGCATTAGGTTCTCCTAGTGGCTCTTGGATTAAAAATGTTGGCCACTTTTCCGTGTCCGAACAATCTGATGGAACTATAGTCTGTGACGGCATGGAATGTAATTATGAGTTGGAGGGAGAAAGGTTCTTAGCCCAAGTGAGAGAACCTGACTGGGGAGGTTTTCCACCCCAACTTGAAATTTCTCATCCATATATCTGGTACTGGGACGCTTATAAAACTGAAAATGGATGGAAATATCTTGATTCTAGTGGGGGTGAGCATGAACTAATTCGATACAAGTTAGGGGATGCTTCTTGGCATGTTGAGTTTTCATCTGCTGAACTGCAAAGATATTTATTTACGACAAATCAAGTAGCTGTAGTCCAATTTGACTGTAAAAAATATAGTCGATTTGAGGAATTTGCAGATAAGACTGTTGAGGTTAAGGAGAATTGGGTTGTAGGTATGTATGATGCGACTTCGCGACCTCAGTTTCTACATGGCAAAGCGAGTTCTTTTGCGAGAGTTATGGGAAGATTCCTCATATCTCCTCGGGAAACAAAGGTTTTACCCGCATTACTTGATGATGAGCTTATGCCCGGCTACCCTGAACTCATTTATTCTGTTGACAGTAATACTGGTGAGGAAATTTCTTTTACGTCAGACCCTGATAAACTTTCAAATTATTTTGGTAAAAACCCTGATGCCCCTCACTATTTACAGCCTGTATACTTTAAATCTGAAGTTCTGCATCGTTATAGAAGTCATCCGAGTAAATATGAGGTCACTGATAGCGAGGTGAGCTGTTTTAGGTTGTGGTCAGTAGATATTTCAGTTAATGATGAAGGTATGGTTATTGTCTACCTGGGGGATTTTGGGAAAAAAATTCCCTGGCAGGAATGGGATTACTGGATTGCCTATAATGTTCCACCTTCAGGGGGTATACCGTCAGACCGCATAAAGCGCGACTTTTATAATATTCCTGCCTCTCCTGAGAGTCCAATGGTTGTTTTGAAAGATAAATATAGAGAAATTAACTCTTTATCTGAAGAAAAATTTGGTTTTATATTCTGGAAAGAACTAGAAAAGGAAGACGAAAGGAGTTTTCGGTCGCTATATGGGTTGGCGGGGAATGACTACACGCATTTCAAAGATGCTGTTTTGTTGCTTTCCAAAGTTCTTGTTGATTCTCTAAATAAGAAGGAAATGGAAAAGCGCATTGACTTAGGTGAAGAAAAACCAATGGGCCTTGTGGTTCTGAATAAATATTTGGAGGCTCTAGGTGATACACAGAAATCGTCAGATAACTTGCATAAGTTGCAGAGACTGCGTTCGGCAGGGGGTGTAGCTCACAGGGGTAACTCCGATTCGATGAAGCCATATAAATCTTTGGGGCTTACTCGCAATGACCCACATAAAGACTTTAATATACTTATCGGTAAGGTCAACGAGTCATTGACGGCAATACATCAGCTACTATCTGTTGCTATCTGCGATAAGTCGTGAGATACAGAGGCCTATTTAAATAGTGGCTAGGTTTGTTCTGCCAACTGGTAGACCTGCCCTAGCAGGGCGTGGGACGGGCAACCCCTCATCGAGATGCGCGGGTTTCCTTCCAGATGTGCGAGGAACCCGCGCATCTGGAAGGAAACCACGCATGTCCCAGCCTGGGTGGCCTTACTTCCCCTTAAAAACCGGCTTGCGTTTCTCGGTGAAGGCGGCGAAGCCTTCGGCGTAGTCGGCGGAGGCACACAAGTCGCCTTGGGCGCGGTTCTCGGCTTCCACGGACTCCCAGAGGCCCACCCGCGCGTCGCGCACCTGCGCCACCAACTGCTTAGAGGCCAGGAAAGCCCCCGTAGCACCGGCGGCTACCTGTGCCACCTTGGCACGGGTAAAGTCCAGCAACTCATCGGCGGGCACCACCCGGCTAAAGAGCCCAGCGGCCACAGCCTCAGCACCGGACATTAAATCGGCGGTATAAATCAGATCCAGGGCCCGGTGAGCACCCAGACGTTCCACAAAGAGAGCATGGCCGCCAGAGTCCAAGGTGGCCCCCAGCTTGGCGAAAGGCGAGCCAATCTTGGCAGTATCAGCCACATAGACCACGTCCGTAGCAATGGCCAGGCCCAGGCCAACACCCAGGCAGGGGCCTTGAACCGCCGCGAAAGTGGGGGCGGGGAAGGCACTCATCTTCTTCAAGAGCGGGCTAACCTTACCGGACAGGTAGTCGTAGGCATCATCCTCGGCAGGAACCAACCCGGCAATGTCCCTCCCGGCGCAAAAGCCGCGCCCCTCCCCGCGTAAGAGCAGGGCGCGCACACCGGCTGTAGCGGCCTCATCGTAGGCAGTCGACAGGTCAGCTAGGGCCGCCTCGTTCAGGGCGTTCATCTTAGCCGGGGCCTTCAAAACCACCTCTGCAATACCGCCTTCTACAGTCAGCTCAATCATGCTCATGGTTACCCCTCCTAGGCGTCAAAGTCCACGCTGACAGCATCGGAGCAGGGGCGGGACTGGCAGGTGAGAATATAGCCGGCATCTACCTCGTCCTTTTCCAGGGCGTAGTTTTCGTCCATATCCACCTGGCCGCTTATGACCTTAGCCCGACAGGTGCCGCAGACACCGCCGGCACAGGCGAAGGGAACATCCGGGCGTACCCGCAAGGCTGCATTCAAAAGGGTCTCATGGGCTGAAACAGGAGACTCCACAGAAGCTGAGGTTCCATCCAGAGTGAAAGAAATGGAGTAGTTTTTACCGTCCGGGTCTGTTTCCACGGAACGGCCCTGCTGGCCAGCAGGTTTCTCTGGCTTACCGGTGGTGAACAGCTCAAAACGTACCTTGTCCTGATCCACTCCACGCTCGGCCAGGGTGTCCCGGCAGAGCTGGACCAGTTCGAAAGGCCCGCAGAGGAACCATTCATCGGCCCTGTCTACCTGGATGACGTGATCGAGTAGGGCCTGGAGCTTCTCATCGTCAATACGGCCGCTCATGAGCGGGTTGATGCGCTGTTCGCGGGAGAGCACATGGTGAACCGCGAAGCGGGTGGGGTAGCGGTCTTTGAGGTCCCCGATTTCTTCGGCAAACATGACATCCAGGGCGGACTTGTTGGCGTAAACCAGGTCAAAGGTGCTGGCTTGGCTGGCCGAAAGTACAGCCCGGGCGATAGCCATGATGGGGGTGATGCCGGAGCCAGCGGCAAAGGCTACCAGGTGTTGCCCCCCGTTGGCATCCGCCTCCTGAGCTATGTGCTGGGGGTCGTTAAGGCTGGTGACGGTGCTCTGAGAAACAAAGGCCCCCTGGGGGTTCATGACGTCGATGATCTGCCCTGGGGCGAGGGTGTCATTGGCCCAGTTAGAAAAAAGACCGCCGAAGTCCCTTTTGATGGCGACCTTAATTTCACCGGGGGTAGGCTCGGCGCAGATGGAGTAGGAGCGGCGAACCTCTTGCCCATCAATCTGTGCGCGCAGGGCTACATATTGGCCGGGTAGGTAGTTGTAGTCTTCTACAAGGTCATCGGGCACGGAGAAGGTCACTTCAACGGAGTCCTTGGTGAGTTTGCGTACCCCGGCAACGGTCAAGCTGTTAAAGCTGGCTCGGCGGCGGGTGGGTGTCTCGGTCATAGCGGGTGCAGTCCTTAGTGAATCTTGAAGTAGTCAAAGGGCTCGCAGCAGGCGGTGCACTGGTAGAGAGCCTTACAGGAAGTGGAGCCAAAGCGGGTGAGTTCTTTGGTAGCTAGGGAGTGGCAGCGGGGGCACTTGACCGCCAGCCCCAGGGTCACCGGCCCCGCGGCGGCTTGCCCGCTGGGTGGGGCAATACCGTACTCTGCCAGGCGGTCTTTACCTGCCTGACTCATCCAGTCGGTGCTCCAGGCCGGGGAGAGTACCAGCTCCACCTGCGGTATCTGCTGGCCGTGATCTGTGAAGACCTGGCGGATGCTGGCGGTAATACTTTCCATGGCCGGGCACCCGGAGTAGGTGGGAGTGATGACGACTATCGGCTGGCCGTCCTTGCCGTAGCGGGCCGCGCGTAGGATGCCCAGGTCGGCTATGGAGAGTACCGGGATTTCGGGGTCAGCTACCTTGGCGGCTAGCTCCCATAGGGTAGCGTCAGAGCCGGCGGGCGCCGGGACGGCACTTTCGGCCTCCCGGGGCGGGGCTGCGTAGCCGGAGTCCTGGTCAAAGCCGAAGCTGAAGTCAATTCCGGCGCTAGCGGCTTGGCTAGCGTTTGTCATCGGGGCACCTCCTTGTGCGTGTGGTCAGCTAGCGGGGGCGGTAGGGCCGGGAGCACCGGGGTGCTCCCGGTTTTTACCAGGTGGCGCCGGGGTGGGCGCGGGCCAGTACCTGCATCTCTGCCAGGATGTGCCCGCGGTGTTCGCTCATGACTCCGGAGCGGTCGCCGCCGCGAGCCTGATCAAGGTTGGGCACCTCTAGCTGAGCTTCACCGATGATGGTGTGCAGGCGCTCTTGGAACCTTTGGCGCAGGCTTGAGGGGGCCACCGCGATACCCGCTAGTTGGTCTACCGGGTCAAAGTCGTAGAAGAGCTCATCAATGTAGGGCCACATGTAGTAGAGGCCCTCCTGCATACGGCGGTTTGACTCCTGGGTGCCCATGCCCAGTCGCAGGGTCCAGGCGGTGGCGTGGTCCTGGTGGTAGGCCACTTCTTTCAGGGCCTTGGCGGCAATGGCGGCCAGGGTGGGGTCCTGGGAGTTGACCAGCTGGGAGTAGAGCTCGTGCTGGTAGTAGGAGAAGATGAGCTGGCGGGCGATAGTCTGCCCAAAGTCCCCGTTTTCCTGCTCGGTCAGGCGGGCCGAACGGAATTCTTCTTCGTCGCGGAAGTAGGCCAGGTCGTCTTCGGTCTTGCCCCAGGCTGTTCCTGCGTAGGTCAGGAAGAAGCGGGCGTGCCCAATCAGGTCCAGGGCGATGTTGCCCAGGGCGATATCTTCTTCTAGTTCTGGTGCCCGTGAGATCCAGTGGGAGAGGCGCTGGCCTAGCATGAGGGCGTCGTCGCCCAGGGCTAGGGCGTAGCGGGCTACTGCATCACTGGCCTGCACTCCGGAGGCGGTGATGTCCTCAGCCAGGATTGATTCTCCTTGGCTGTGGTGGGTTGCTGAGTCTGAGGAGGCCATGCTCATAGGTGCTTAACCCCCTCGCTGGTGGTGTAGTAGGTGGCGTGGCGGTAGCTCTTACCCTGGGCCGACTCAAAGAAGCCGCCCTTGGAGTCGGGGTCTGAGGCCAGGATTGCTTGGGCAGGGACCACCCAGATGCTGGTGCCTTCGTTGCGGCGGGTGTAGAGATCACGGGCGTTACGCAGGGCCATGGTGGCATCGGGTGCGTGCAGGGAGCCTGCGTGAACGTGGGAGAGGCCGCGTGATGAACGGACGAAGACTTCCCAAAGGGGCCATTCGTTGGAGTCGGGTAGGTGTGTGATGTTCTCGGTCATCTTTATGCTCCCAGGAGTTCTGCGTGTTGCTCTGCTGTTTTGCGTGCGTAGGCGGCGGCTGCTTCGCGTACCCAGGCGCCCTCCTCGTGGGCGGCACGGCGGCGTTGCATACGCTGGACGTTGCAGGGGCCTGCCCCGGAGATTACGGAGTGGAATTCATCCCAGTCCAGGGGGCCGTGGTCGTAGTGGCCGCGCTCTTCGTTCCATTTGAGGTCCGGGTCGGGCAGGGTCAGGCCCAGAGCCTCGGCCTGGGGGACCAGCATGTCAATGAAGCGCTGGCGTAGCTCGTCGTTGGAGAAGCGTTTGATGTTCCAGGCCATGGACTGCTGGGAGTTGGGGGAGTCGGCATCCGGAGGGCCGAACATTTGTAGGGCGGGACCGTAGAAGCGGTTGACGGCGTCCTGGGCCATTTTCTTTTGGGCTTCTGTGCCGTGGGAGAGGGCGTAGAGAATTTCCCAGCCCTGGCGCTGGTGGAAGGATTCTTCCTTGCAGATGCGGACCATAGCTCGCCCGTAGGGGCCGTAGGAGGCGCGGCAGAGGGGGACCTGGTTGCAGATGGCGGCTCCATCGACGAGCCAGCCGATAGCGCCCATGTCAGCCCAGGTACGGGCGGGGTAGTTGAAGATGGAGGAGTATTTGGCTCGGCCCTCAAGCAGTTGTTCGTTGAGGATGTGGCGGGGGGTGCCGAGGGTTTCAGCGGCGGAGTAGAGGTAGAGCCCGTGTCCGGCCTCATCCTGCACCTTGGCCATGAGGATAGCCTTGCGTTTGAGGGAGGGGGCGCGGGTGATCCAGTTGGCTTCGGGTTGCATGCCGATGATTTCGGAGTGGGCGTGCTGGGAGACCTGGCGGGTGAGTGTCTTGCGGTACTTTTCGGGCATCCAGTCGCGGGGTTCGACGCGGGAGTCCTCTGCGATGAGCCGGTCAAAGTAGGCCTGCTCGGTGCTGGTGTCCCCTGGTGCGGGTTGGTCTACTGCTGTGAGGTGAGGGTTAGTTGTCTCTGTGGTCATGGGCTGGCTCCTTGCGGGGTGTGGGGGAGGGGCTTCCCCCAGTCAAAAATAATTACTGACCGTTCGTTCAGAATATAGTGTTTCGTGGGTCACGGTCAAGAAACCGGCTGGCGTGCCGGGCCAGCTGATGGGTTTTCTCTCTGGGGGTGTGAACTGACGCTGTCTTGCTCAGAGAGAGGTGGGTAGAGTGGGCAGTGGCGAAAAGTATTTATCGGGGCTAGAGACAGGCCCCGCTGGCGGCAGTGTGGCCGACCTGGCGGCTGGGTCTTGGGCCCAATCATTGAGAGGAAAGATCATGGTGGACGTAGCAGATCAGAGCCTTCTGGTGCAGCAGTGCGGGAGCCTGGGGGTGATTACCCTCAATAGGCCCCGTGCCGTTAATGCCTTGAACTACCAGATGATGCAGGGCCTGAATGCGGCCTTGGATCGGTTTGAGGCTGATCCGGGCGTGTGTGCCGTGCTGGTGCGCGGAGCTGGTGAGCGTGGCCTGTGCGCCGGGGGAGATATCGTAGCTCTCTACCGGGCTATGAAGGATGCCCCGCAGGAGGGTGTGGAGTTCTTTCGCTACGAGTACGCTCTCAACCTGCGACTTTCCCGCTACCCTAAGCCCTATATTGCCCTGATGGACGGTTTGGTGCTGGGCGGGGGCCTGGGGGTTTCTGCCCACGGTTCTCACCGTTTAGTGACTGAGCGGACCCGCGCCGGTATGCCCGAAACGGTGATTGGTTTTAGCCCGGATGTAGGTGTTCTTAATATTCTGGCCCGGGCACCTCAGCATCTGGGGGTGCTGATGGCGCTGACTGGTTTGCATGTGGGCGGGGCCGATGCCCTAGCAGTGGGCTTGGCTGACTTTTTTATTCCCTCAGCCAGGGTTGATGACCTGGTGGGAGCGCTATCTGGGGTGGCTGACAGTTCTGAGGTTGACGGTGTGCTGGCCGGGATGCAGGTTGACGCTGGCGCTTCCCCGCTGGCTGCCCAGGCCGCCTGGGTGCAGCAGGCCTTTGCCGCTGATTCGGTAGAGCAGATCAGGGAGAGCGTGCGGCAGGTGGTTGCGGCTGGGGGAGAGAGCGCTGAGTTTGCTACAAGAGTTCTGGGGGCTATGGAGCAGAATAGCCCCACGGGCATGAAGGTGGCTTTGGAGGCGGTACGGCGTGCCGCCACCCAGAGCTTGGCTCAGACCCTCAATCAGGATTTTGTGACCACCTGTAGGGCTATGGAAGGGCACGATTTGAGTGAGGGGATTCGAGCCCAGGTCATTGATAAGGACCGGAATCCGGCCTGGTCCCCCGCTCGCCTTGAAGAGGTGGGCGGGGGCACGGTCCTGGCCTTCTTTGAGCCAACCGATGCGGGGGAGCTGGGGCTGGCTTAGGAGAAGAGAGGAGAGGGGGTGCGGTCACCTAAACCCTCGGGGGCAGGTGGGGGCTATTCTCCTACGTTCTGTGTCTGTAGAGGGCTTTGCGGTGCCGGATAACAAGACCCCCTAGAGTGTTGCACATCTCACTAAAATGTGAAACAGTGGGTCTAAACAATAACTGACCGAATGGTCACTAAATTCTTGTGGAGGTTATGTGGCCCCCCAGCACCCCATGCTCAAGCAGGACCAGGCCAGTCACTGGATGGGCATCCGCCTGCTCACCGTTGAGCCAGGCCATGCCATCATCGAAATGGACATCCGAGACGAAATGGTCAACGGCTTCGGCATGGTGCACGGGGGCATGACTTTCGCGTTCGCAGATACCGCCTTTGCCCTGGCCTGCAACAGCAGTGACCCAGAGGAACTAGCCCAAAGCATCACGGTCGGAACAGGCGTGGACATCAACTATCTTGCCCCAGCCTACCGAGGGCAAACCCTGCAAGCAGAAGCCACACTCACCCACCGCACCGGGCGAACCTGCCTGGTCGATGTCACCGTCACCTGCAAGCAGAAGCTCATCGCTGAGTTTCGCGGGCGCGGGCGGTCAATCACCCCTCCAGCTCCCACCACGGAAGGACACCCAGCATGAGCACCACCCCGCACTCTACCTGTAGCGTAGAGAACCCCTACAACCCCGCACCCCGCGCCACAGACCCAGCCCAGCCCGACCCCGAAGAGCTGGCCAGCCGGGACCAGATCGAAGCCCTACAGTTTGAGCGCCTGCGCTGGACCCTGCACTACGCCTACGAGAACGTCCCCGCCTACAAGGAACTCTACGACTCCCACGGCGTTCACCCCGGCGACTTTAAAGAACTCGACGACCTCAAACTCTTCCCCTACACCGACAAAGAGTTCCTCCGCAAGGCCTACCCCTTCAAAGCCTTCGCGGTGCCCATGAGCGATGTCCGCCGCATCCACGCCTCCTCGGGTACTACCGGCCAGCCCACCGTGGTTGGCTACACCGAAAACGACATTGCCACCTGGAGCTCCCTGGTGGCCCGCTGCTTCCGTTTCTCCGGCATTAAACCCGGCTACAAGGTGCACAACGCCTACGGTTACGGCCTCTTCACTGGTGGGCTGGGTGCCCACTACGGTGCCGAACGCCTGGGTGCTGCCGTTATCCCCATGTCCGGTGGCCAGACCGAGAAGCAGGTTCAGCTCATCCAAGATTTTGAACCCGATGCCATCCTTTCAACTCCGACCTATCTGCTGACCATTGCAGATGCCTTCCGTAAACAGGGGATTGACCCGCAAGAAACTTCCCTCAAAACAGCTGTGCTTGGTGCCGAGCCCTGGACTGCGGAAATGCGCTACGAGATTGAAAAGACCTTCGGAACCCTCAAAGCCTGCGACATTTACGGGCTATCTGAGGTCATGGGCCCCGGTGTGGCCGGGGAGTCCTTTGAAACCCAGGACGGCTCCCACATCTGGGAGGACCATTTCCGCCCCGAAATCATCGACCCCTTTGATGACACTGTGCTTGATATGGGCCGCCCCGGTGAGCTGGTCTTTACCTCCCTGACTAAAGAGGCCCTGCCCATTATCCGCTACCGCACCCACGATTTGACCCGCCTCCTGCCCGGTACCGCCCGCCCCGGCCACCGCCGCCTGGGGCGCATCACCGGTCGTAGCGATGACATGATTATCTTGCGCGGGGTTAACCTCTTCCCCTCCCAGGTGGAAGAGCTCGCCCTGCAGCAGCCTGAGCTCTCGCCCCACTTTGCCCTGGAACTGACCCGCCCGGGCCGTATGGACGAGATGACTGTGCGCATTGAACGCCGCGAAGAGGTCACGCTCGAAGCCGCCCAGGAAGCCGGCAAGCGGCTCCTGCACGATATCAAAACCAAGATTGGTTCCACCTGCCAGATTGAGGTGCTAGACCCGGAGGTTCTGCCCCGCTCGGTAGGTAAGATTCGCCGTATCTACGACTACCGTAACAAGCCCAAGGGCAATGAGTAGGCTGGTCCGCTTAAGTTAGCATGTAGGGAGCCCCCGCTAGATGGGGGCTCCCTACTGCTGATGTGAGAGGACCACCCGTGAGCGCTCAGCCTACCGTCACCACTCAGACCGGTGCCCGTGTCAAACGAGGCCGCCCCGGCTACGACCGCCAAGAGGTACTGCGGGTCTGCGTTGAGGCTTTCAACGAGCACGGCTACGACGCCACCAGCATGGACATGCTGGCTAAACGGCTGGGGCTGACTAAGAGCGCAATCTACCACCATGTCACATCCAAAGAGGAGATCCTGCGCACGGCCCTGGACCGGGCCCTCGATGCCCTCGAAGAGGTTTTTGAAGCCGGTGAGGTGCTAGAAGCTGACCCCAGAGAGCGCCTAGAGTTTGTGGTCCGTCAAACCGTCTTTGTGCTCGCTGAACACCTGCCCTCGGTCACCTTGCTCCTCAGGCTCAAGGGCAACACCCCGGTGCAAGAGGCGGCCCTGGATAAGCGCCGTGCCCTGACCGTGCGCCTCGCCGCCCTGGTCGCGGCGGCCCAGCAGGCGGGGCAGGTGAGGGAAAGCGCGGACGCCCGCACCCTGGCCCGCCTGATTTTCGGCATGATTAACTCCCTGGCGGTCTGGTACGACCCGGATCGCGGAGGGGATGTTGAGGCCCTGGCCGACGCCGTAGTCGACATGGCCTTCCGGGGCATTGCGGTTGAACCTTAAGGCCCAAGCTAGAAGGGGAAAGAAAGTAGTCAAACTGAGTATTCGTTACCTCACGATCCCAGCTAAGAGCTAGGAGGGGCACCGGTCTTGTGCAACCGGCCCCTCCCGTTTCCCGTCTCTAGTACTGAGAGTTTTTAGTCCTCGCTCATCTCCTGCATAGGCCAGGTTTTAGCGACCAGGGTGAGCACATCGTAGGTGGCGACGACTTCGTCCTTCTGATTGTGCAGAACAGCGTCCCAGGTGACCTCGCCGTAGTCGTCGGTAACGCGCGGAGTAATCTTCTTAGCGGTCAGTGTCACCCGGATAGCGTCATCGTAGGTGACCGGTGTGATAAAGCGCAGATTCTCCAAGCCGTAGTTAGCCAGTACCGGGCCCGGTGCAGGGTCCACAAAGAGGCCTGCCGCCCACGAAACCAGCAGGTAGCCGTGAGCCACCCTGCGCGGGAAGAAGGGGTTAGCGGTAGCTGCCTGCTCATTGGTGTGGGCGTAGAACATATCCCCGGTTTCCTGCGCGAACGCCGTGATATCCTCCAGGGTCACCGTGCGCAGGTCAGAAGCGAACTGATCCCCGATCTCCAGCTCCGCCAGAGACTTGCGGAAGGGGTGGACCCCCTGCCCGGCCTCCACCTGGGCACGAGTCACCGTGCGAGCATCCGCCCCGCTATGCCAGACCCCGGTCAGGGCAGTGAGCTTATTGGGTGAGCCCTGAAGGGCGGTGCGCTGCATGTAATGCTTGATAGCGCGCACACCTCCCAGCTCCTCACCGCCACCGGCCCGGCCCGGCCCACCGTGAACCAGATGAGGCACCGGGGAGCCGTGCCCCGTAGAAGTCTTAGCGTCCTCACGGTCTAGAATCAGTACACGCCCGTGGTGGGCGGCAATGCCCAAAGCCAGTTGGCGGGCCACAGCATCGTCGTGGGTGCAGACTGTAGCAACCAAGGAACCAGCGCCCAGGGCTGCCAGCTCCACCGCTTCCGCTACATCCTGGTACTCAAGTACGGAGGTCACCGGCCCAAAAGCCTCTACCGCGTGAACCTCAGGGGTTCGAGCATCAGCAAAGGTCAGCACAGTCACCGGGTAGAAGGAGGGGCCCTCGGGGGCCTGCCCCTGGAAGGCGACCTGACCGCCTGCGGCAACCAGCCGCTCTACCGCTGCGCTGACCTCCGCTTTCTGCTCGGGTGAAGCCAAGGAACCCATGGTCACGCCCTCAGCCTGTGGATCGCCCACTACAACGCGGCCCGAAATTTTAGCGGCAAGAGCTTCAACGACCTCACCGGCACGTCCCTGCGGGACCAGCACCCGGCGGATAGCCGTACACTTCTGACCGGCCTTAGCGGTAATCTCCACCATGACCGACTTAATGAAGGCCTCAAACTCCGGGGTATCAGCCCTTGCATCGGGGCCTAGGATCGCGGCGTTGAGTGAATCAGTCTCGGCAGTAAAGTGCAGTCCCTTAGTCTGGACGCTGGGGTGGGAACGCAGAGTCTGCGCTGTGGCAGCTGAACCGGTGAAAGCAACATGATCCCGGTAGTCCAGATGATCCAGCAGATCGCGGGCAGAGCCAGAAATAAGCTGTAGGGACCCTTCCGGTAGCAGGCCGGAATCCAGCATGATGCGCACCGTGGCCTCAGTAACATAGCCGGTGGGGGTGGCTGGCTTAACAATGGTGGGCATCCCGGCAATAAAGGCAGGGGCGAACTTCTCGAGCATCCCCCAGATGGGGAAGTTGAAAGCATTAATTTCTACCGCAACACCGGGCAGGGTGGTGTAGATATGTTCACCGATAAAGGAGCCATCGCGTGAGAGCGGTTCCAGGGCACCATCAATAATGACCTGGGCGTTGGGCAGTTCCCGGCGGCCCTTGGACGAGAAGGTAAAGAGCGTGCCAATACCGCCGTCTACATCGATGTAGTGGTCGCGGGCGGTTGCGCCGGTGGCAAAGGAGAGCGCGTAGAGTTCCTCCTTGTACTTGCCCAGGTGCAGGGCCAGCTCTTTGATGATCAGGGCGCGTTCATGGAAGGTTAGTGCGCTGAGGTTGGCCTGGCCCACGGTGCGGGCGTAGTCGATGGCCCCGGCGGTGTCGATGCCCTCGGTGGAAACCCGGTAGATGACCTCACCGGTGACGGCCTTGAGGACGTCCTGGGCCTTGGAGGGGTTTTGGGGCACCCACCAGTTACCCTTGATGAAGCTGGGGACTAGAGGGGCAGTGCTCGTCATGGGGGTTCCTTTGCTCGGTCAGGTGGTAACGCTAGGGACAGCCCGGCAAATAAGTGACCGAGCGTTCAGTTATTGCTATAAACTATAGTTCACATCACACTTGAAAGAAAGTGCCCAGCCCGCCGGGCAGAAAGGAAAACAAAAGCATGACTCAGGATGCACGCCCCGCCGACCAGGCGGAACTCTGGAAGATTAGGCTGGGGGAGCTGGATCAAAAACTGGGTGTGGAAGTACTCGAAGAGTCGGCTCAGCGGGTTGTCGCCACTATGCCCATTGAGGGGAACCGTCAGTCGCTGGGGCTACTGCATGGTGGAGCCATGCTTGCCCTGGGCGAGGCCGTGGGCTCCTGGGCAGCCGTTATTCACGCGTCCAGCATGGGCAAGGTCGCTGTAGGTGTAGATGTCAACGCCACCCACCACAAATCTTCCCGGGCCGGTACCGTGCGCGCAGTAGCGCAGGCCATCCACCTGGGGCGCTCGCTGACCACCCACGAAGTTATCATCACCCACCAGGAGAGCGGGGACCGGCTCTGCACCCTGCGAATCACCAACTTCATCAAGGGGTAGTTTCTTTATAAAGTAGCCCGCCGGGGCGGGTCCGGCAAATTTCTGCTGGGTCCATAAAATGGGTGCCCCGCTGGTTATTTTTACTAGCCAGTAATTATTTTATTAATCTTGAGATTTCTTAGCTGGCTTTCCAGGGGTTTGTTATTGCGAGTTTCTAGAATGCAGTACCGAGAACCGTTCAATACCGGCGCAGGGTCAACCACCTTCAAATCATCACGCCACATATACGTTGATGTGCCCATATAGCTATTGGCTCGATCTTCGCAATTGAGTGACTCAGAGGCTGAGTCAGCTTGTTGGTATACAACCTCACCTAAGTGGGGCTGGCCGCAACTTACTATTTTTTGTGAAGCTTGACTGCCTGCATAACATGCACGCAGGGGGTCAATCTCAGGCGAATAGTTCAAAATATTCCAAATATTCTTAATGGACGAACTCCTTGCAGGAAAAGTTGCAATACAGGATTCATTGGATTTTTCTACAGATACCTCAGGGGCAGGAATGTCGTACTCCTTATTTCCTGCGGTATAAGTGTAGAAATGATCCATAGAACAAGTATCTCTTTGGGAGACCACTTCTTGATTATGGGTGGTGTCACAAGGGGCAGCGGACCCTGCATTAAGGCATGTCCCGACTGCTAAGTCCTTGCTATCTACAGCGGGGGCGATGCTGTCTAGCGACTCTGCTGAGGGCAGTTGGCTACTCGAGGAACCTTGTGTGGTGCGAGGCTCACCCGCTGTCACTGCAATATTAAAATGTGGAGAAAGAGTAATAGAGATAAGGTTAAAAGAGACTGCAATGGAGATTCCGGCAAGGGGGAGTACAATGGCTGTTATTAATTTCTTACAGTGCTTAGTAAAAAAATTAGGCATGGATTAATCTAGGATAGGCTTACGTTGTAAATTACCGGCTCAATGGACTTGCTAGAGCAGCTATTGCTCCCTGTTTTTTGAATGTACATCTGAATAAAAATAACACTTCGGTTGGTGGTATCAATTTCGATGGGTGTAATTTCATCAAAATGAACAGTGTGTATCTCACCTATTTGCTTAGTTCCATCGGTAATTCTAATTGCAAGAACTTGATCCATGGATTGGGATCCAATGTTTTGGCCCGCTTTAAATTTGAGGGAACTATATTTATGACCCAAATTTAGTCGAAGAGTTTCTTCGCCGTGACTAAAGCCATTCCCTAAATCATTTGTTTGAGGTGCTTCGATGCACTGATCTAGTTTTGTTCCGATTCCGGTCATTGTTTCACCAGCAACAGAAAACGTCCCGTCTTTCCAGCCATTGCTGTGTGCGGCAAAGTCATCTAAAACCATAGAGTCTGAAGGTCCACTCAACTTGATGTTGTCGCTTGCTGAGGGAGAGTTCTGTGCTTCGTAGTTTGAGATGCTGCTAGCAGAGCTCGAAGGAGATGTGGCCTCTGTCGATAAGCTGGGTTCAGCTGTTGTTGGTGATTGAATGACCTGCTGAGAAGCGGTGGCACTGCTCTCTGCCGTTGCTGTCGGTTCGTTATTGCTAGCTTTGGTTGCCCCGCACCCGGCTAGAAGCATGGCGCTGGTGAGTCCAAGTGAGAGTACAATCTTTATGTTCGTTTTCATGTTGATCCTTGGTTGTTAACTGTGCTGTATTTGATTCTAGTGATTATACATTCATAAAAATATTGAGATGTTCCCATGCTATATAAAATATAGCTAAATGTGTTTAGCTAAGCACTCCGTTCTACCTAGCTTTTTGTGGGCTAGTATCCGGTAAGTGGCGTCTGGAGTAGTGAGTGTAATCAATAGAGGTCTTTAAGCGGGTGACAAGATTATAGTATAGAGGGTTTAGCACAGTAAGTAGCCGGGCGGGTCCGGCAAATTCCTGCCGGGTCCATAAAATGGGTGCCCCGCTGGAAAGATGGATGCCCAGACGCGCCAGCCCCGCCCGGTTCTCCGGAAGCTGACTTGTTGCGGCTTCTCGAAGACCGGGCCCCAGTGTAAGGGCAGGCACCTAGCTGTAGTCGTAGAAGCCCCTACCGCTTTTACGGCCTAGCTCGCCACGGGCCACCATGTCGCGCATGAGCTGCGGGGGTGCGAAACGCTCACCCAGCTGCGATTCCAGGTACTCAGCAATACCCAGGCGCACATCCAGGCCCACCACATCGGTCAAAGCCAGCGGACCAATGGGGAACTTGTAGCCCAGCACCATAGCGTTATCAATATCCTCAGGGCTTGCTACGCCCTCTTCAACCATGCGGATAGCCTCCAAGGCGATAGCCACACCCAGGCGGGATGACGCAAACCCTGGGGCGTCATTGACCACCACGGGGGTCTTGCCCAGGCCCTCAACCCAGGTGCGTGCAAGGGTTTTCAGTTCATCGGAGGAATGCTTAGACTGCACTACCTCCACCAGTTGTGAAGCCGGTACGGGGTTGAAAAAGTGCAGGCCAATAAAGTGAGCTGGCCGTTCTAGTGATTCTGCCAGCCCATCAATGGACAGCGATGAAGTATTAGAGGCCAACCATGCGCTTTCATCAAGCTCTTCCTCTACCGCGCGCAGGGCCGAGACTTTCAGGTCCCAGTTTTCGGGTACGGCTTCTACGACGAGTTGGCGGTCAGAAAAATCAGCGTAGCTCAGAGAGAGGCTCAAACGTTCGGTCAGTTCATCCAAATTGCCATCGAAGGTGCCGCGCTCTAGCGACTTAGCCAGGTCACGTTCGACCCTCTCGCGGGCGGCCTGGGCGCTGAGCTCGTCACGCTCCACCACCAGAACCTGCGCCCCAGCCAGCAGGAAGGCGTGGGCGATGCCGGCACCCATGCGTCCGCCGCCCAGCACGCCTACGCGGGCGGGTACTTTAAGTTCGTGAATTTCGGTCATGGGACACCTCTACTTCTTTTTACGGTCTAAAAAGGCCTGCATACGGTCAAACTTGGCCTGGGATTCAAACAAGATAGCCTGGGCTAGCTCATCAATGTGCGGGTGGGCCTGCCGGGGGGCGGCAAACACCCGTTTGGTGACGCGAATAGCCAGGGGGTCCTGGGCGGCTATGCGGTCGGCTAGGGCGTGCGCGGCGGGGAGCAGGTCATCCGGTTCGTGCAGCTCTGTGACCAGGTGCAAATCCAGGGCCTCCTGGGCATTGAGGATACGCCCGGCCAGCAGGATCTCCAGGGCCACCGGCTCACCGACCAGCTCTTTGAGCCGCCACAAACCACCTGCGGCGGCAATGATGCCCAGGTTGGTTTCTGGCTGACCCATCTTGATGTAGGGGGTGCCCAGCCGGAAATCGGCGGCGTAGGCCAGCTCCGCCCCGCCGCCTAAGGCGTAGCCGTCAAGAGCGGCAATGACCGGCATGGGGAGCTTATGGATGCGGTCAAAAATCTGCGAGTTAACTCCGCGCAGGGCATCGTCCCGGCGGCGTTCACGCAACTGGGCGATATCGGCACCGGAGGCAAAAATGCCCCGTCCCTCTACCTGGCAGCCGGTCAGAATCAGAATCTTGGGGGTGTTTTCCAGATAGGCGCATACTTCGTGGAGCTCAGCGACCATGGTTGCGTCAATAGCGTTACGTACCTGGGGGCGGTTCATGCGTACCAGCAGGCGATCTTGGCTTTCCTCAAGGGTGAGGGCGGTGAAATGTTCAAACACGCTTAGACCCTTTCAAGTAGCAGGGCCGCGCCCTGGCCTACACCGATACACATGGTTGCCAGGCCACGCTGGGCCTCCTCCCGCTCCATGCGACCTAAGAGGGTGATGACGATACGGCAGCCGGAGGATCCCAGCGGGTGGCCCAGGGCGATAGCCCCACCGTCCTTGTTAACGATTTCTTCGTTGAGGCCCAGGCGACGCATGGAGGCAAGGGACTGGCTGGCGAAGGCTTCGTTTAGTTCTACAGCGTCAAGATCGGCTACAGACCAGCCTGCACGTGCCAGCGCCTTCTCGGTAGCGGGGACCGGGCCTAGGCCCATGATTTCGGGGGCAAGACCGGCGCTGGTACCGGTCACCACGCGGGCGCGCGGGGTCAGCCCGTACTTTTCGAGGGCGGCCTCGGAGGCAACCAAAATTGCAGAAGCACCGTCGTTGAGGGAGGACGAATTACCTGCTGTTACTACTGACCCACCGCTCACTACCGGGCGCAGGGAGGCCAGCACCTCTGTGCTGGTGCCTGGGCGGGGCCCCTCATCGGTGTCAACAAGGGTTTCGCGCCCCTTACGATCCCGGACGGTGACAGGGACAATCTCGTCACGGAAACGACCGTCCTTGATAGCTGCCAGGGCGCGCTCATGGGAACGGAGGGCGAAAGCATCGCAGTCTTGCCGGCTGATGCCCTCTTGCCGCGCTACTTCCTCAGCAGTTTCGGGCATGGAGTAGGTGAACTTGTCACGGCTGGCAAAGGCCGGGTTGATAAAACGCCAGCCGATAGAGGTATCAAAAACCTGGCCGGGCTTAGTGAAAGCGGTTGCCGGTTTTTCCATGACCCATGGGGCCCGCGACATGGACTCGGTGCCGCCTGCTATGACCAGGTCAGCTTCCCCTGCCTTAATCATCTGGGCCGCTAGGGTAATGGCGCTCATGCCGGAGGCGCAGAGGCGGTTGACGGTAATCCCGGGGACGGTATCGGGGTAGTCATTCAGTAGCCAGGCCAGGCGGGCAACGTTGCGGTTTTCTTCACCTGCGCCGTTGGCGTTGCCCAGGATGACCTCATCGATAGTGGCGGGGTCTATGCCGGTCTTCTCGACGAGGTCTTTGATGACCAGGGCGGCCAGATCATCGGGCCGGATGGAGGACAGGGCGCCTCCATACCTGCCAACGGGTGTGCGGGAGCCTCCCACGAGATAGGCCTGGGGTGTCTGGGACATTCTTACTCCTTTGTGAGAAGGCATGAGTCATAGAGCCAAATAACTGACCAATCGTTCAATAAATCTTGTCATTTTATGTGACTTAGGTCAAGTCTTGTGGTTGGGTGCTGGGCGGTCTTAAAGCCAACCGCCAGCCCTCTGGTCGGGGGCTGGCGGTTACTGTGCTCAAGTGTTACTTAGTGAACCCGGGAGCTTTCATCTGCTGGGTGCAAATCTATCTCCTGGATCCCTCGAGGTACCTTGCTGACGGCAATCAGGGAGACGACCGCTAGCAGGGCGATGTAGAGACCAATAATCCAGGACTGGCCGGTTTGCTTGAGAATCATCTCTGCAATCATGGGGGCAAAGGCACCGCCGAGAATCGCACCGATGGCATAGCCAATGGAGATACCTGAGAAACGGACGGAGGCAGGGAACATCTCAGCATACATAGCGGACTGGGGGCCGTAGGAGGGGCCCAGGGCCAGGGTAAGTACCAGGATGGCCAGGGTGAAGAGGGCAAAGTTGCCGCTATCAATCAGGAACCACATGGGAATAGCCCACAGGGCCATAAGACCATAGCCTATTTGGAAGGTTCGAACGCGGCCCACTGTATCAGACATCCAGCCGCCCACCATGGTGAAGATAAGCCAGCTGAGGCCACCAATGATGGCTGCGGTCATGGCTTGTCCACGGCTCATATCCAGGTTCTTGACGCCGTAGGAGATAAAGAAGGCGATCACCAGGTAGCCTGCGGCATTGTTGGCGATAAAGATTAAGGCGGCCAGGATGACCTCACGCTTGTTGCTCTTGAAGAGCTGTTTCAGGGGTGCTGATTCCTTCTTCTTGAGGGTTTGCATCTCCTTGAAGACGGGGGATTCCTCAACCGAGTGGCGGATGTAGAAGCCAACCAAAATCAAGATGATGGAGGACCAGAAGGGGATGCGCCAACCGAAGCTTAAGAACTGTTCTTCGGTGAGGATGGCGTTGAGGAGCAGGTTGACCAGGGTTGCCAGAATCATGCCCAGGGGCACGCCAATCTGTGGGAAGGAGCCAAAGAAGCCGCGGCGGTGGCGGGGGGCGTGTTCTACAGACATGAGGGCCGCACCGCCCCATTCGCCACCGGCAGAGAAGCCCTGAATAATGCGCAGCAGGACGATGAGTAGGGGAGCGGCTATGCCGATTTGGGCGTAGGTGGGTACGCAGCCTACACCTACGGTTGCTAGCCCCATGAGCAGGAGGGTCAGGACCAGGGCGATGCGGCGGCCGAACTTATCGCCGATATGCCCGGCTACTACTGCCCCCAGGGGGCGGAAGATGAAGCTGATACCTAGGGAGGCCCAGGCGACGATCTGGGCTAGGGTGTTGTCCTCACCTTCGGGTGTGAAGTACTGTTTGGCCAGGATCAGGCCGGCTGCCTGGGCGTAGATGAAGAAGTCATACCACTCAATGGTTGTGCCAATGAGGGTTCCGGCGAGGACCTTTCTTTCTTCTTTATTTATTTTGTGTGCTGTGGCGGGTGAAGACATCTGCGTCTCCTTGTGTGTCATGGTCAAGTCAGGGGCCTTTATGAGGCGGGCATCACAGTGCCTTGCAAGAAATCATATATGAAAACTGGGCTTGGCACACCCGGGGCGCACTATTTTTTTACCATTTGGTCAGTAAATAAGGTCAGGCAGGGTGACGGACTGCCCTCACCCGAAGGTTTGCCTCATAGGGTGGGCGCGCGGTGCACAAGGGCCCCGGCCCGCTCCACAAGGAGACAGGCCGGGGCCCTCAAAAAATGATGGCGCCCTACTCGCAAATAACCTGGGGCAGGCCCATGTGCTTGAGCCCCTCAACACCAAACTCGATGCCGTAGCCAGACTGCTTGATACCACCAAAAGGAATACGGGGATCAATAGCGCCGTGCTTATTAATCCAGACGGTACCGGCCTCAATCTTGGACGCAACCTCGCGGGCCCGCTCAATATTAGGAGACCAGACCGAAGCGCCCAGCCCTACATCCAGCTTGTTGGCTTCCTCAATGGCCTCTTCCAGGGTGGAGTAACGAACAATCGGCAGAGCCGGGCCGAACTGCTCCTCAACCACCAGAGGATTATCGCCATCAATATCTGCAACCAAGGTAGTGGGGTAGAAGAAACCCTTGGCGCTCTCGTCAGGATCCCCACCCAGCAGAATACGGGCGCCAGAGTCCTTAGCTTTCTGGACCAGATCAGCAACAATATCGTACTGGGCCTTATTCTGAAGCGGCCCCAGAACATTCTGCTCGTCCAGACCAACACCCATAGGCATCTGCTGGGCAACAGCTAGCAACTCTTGGCAGACCTGATCATAGAGTGAGTCGGGTACGTAGAGACGCTTCAGAGCGGCGCAGGTTTGGCCGGTATTAATAAAGGCTCCCCAGAAGAGACCTTCAGCAATAGCCTTGGGGTCAGCATCATCAAGAACGATACCGGCATCATTACCACCAAGCTCCAGGGTGAGCCGCTTGAGTGTATCTGCTGCCGAGGCAGCAATTTTTCTACCGGTAGCGGTAGACCCGGTGAAAGTAATCTTGTCAAAGCCGGGGTGGGTGCTCATAGCTGCACCGACACCGCGATCAGCGGCAATAATCTGGACCACTCCCTCGGGCAGGACCGTATTGATAATCTCTACCAGGGCCAGCACGCTCAAAGTGGTGTACTCAGAGGGCTTGAGCACAATAGTGTTGCCCATACGCAGGGCTGGGGCAATCTGCCAGATAGAAATCATCAGCGGCCAGTTCCAGGGGCCAATGCCACCTACTACACCGATAGGCCGATAATTGAGGACAGCCCGTGTCTCTTCATCATCTACCAAGACCTCCTCATCCATAGCAAAGGAGGCTGTAGCCCGGGTCCAGGCCACGCAACCACCGACCTCAAAACGGGCGTTAGGTCCGTTCAGGGGCTTGCCTTGCTCCCTGGAAAGGAGCTCAGCCAGCGGCTCGGCGCTTGCCTCAATGGCATCAGCCATCTTCATCAGGTAGTCGCTACGCTCAGCGTGCGAGAGGGCACCCCAGGCTGGCTGGGCCGCCCGGGCTTTCTCGACCAGCTCGTTGAGGACGTCTTCGCCCTGCACCGGTGCAAGACCAATGAGCTCTTCGGTTGCCGGGTCAAAAACCTCTCGGCTGCCACCGGTGGTGACGCGCTCAAGAAGTTCCTGGTAGGTGGTGGGTAGTGACGACACTGTCAGCTCCTTAGTTATGTATGAACAGTTATATCCATGGTGGGATTGGGCTGCAGGGTTGCGTTAGGTGGGGAGCGCACAACCCTTGGCCTGGTGTGCTACGCCTCACTTCCGCTAAAGTGTGAGAAGCCCCCCAGAAAGGTAATCCATGCGCCAGCCCGTTCAGCAGTCTTCCCCCTACCACTTTCGGCACCACGACCCTATGGGCTTTACCCAGTGGGTTGAGCGGGTCCGGGAGACTTTTGGCCCCCTGGAGATCAAAGCACCCAACCCAGGTAGCTTTAGGGCCAGCGCTCGCACTGCCTCCCTGGGGGAAATTATGCTCTTGGACATGCGCACACCGGCCCATTCAGTTAGCAGGGACCCTGAGCCCTCAGAGCAGGTACAGGGCGGCTACTGCAAACTCAGCCTGCAATTAGAGGGACAATCCCAGGTAAGCCAGGACGGCCGTAGGTGCACCCTTAACCCCGGCGACCTTGCTCTCTATATCACCAAGCGTCCTTATCGACTTGATTACACCGGTCCCCAACGTAGCCTGGTCGTACTTTTCCCGCAGAGCTTTGTACACCTCAGCCCTGAATATACCGACCTGATAACGGCCACTCCGGTTTCTGAATCCCAGGGGCTTGGGAAATTCGCGGTTCCGCTTTTTGAGCAGCTAGCGACCAATCTGGAGGAGCTAGGAGGGCCTCACGCCTTAGCCTTGGTACGCTCTGCCCTAGAGATGGTCATTACAGTTATGATTGCTGAGTCTACACAAGCTGGGCGTCAACCGGCACACACAATATATCACCGAGCAGTAGCCTACATAGAGGAGCACCTGGACGACCCAGATCTAGGCCCCAGCAAAATAGCTGAAGCTCTCTATATTTCTCTACGCCAACTCCACAGCCGTTTTTCAGCCCACCAGCAGACAGTCTCTGCCTTTATTCGTGTCCGCCGTCTGGAAAGAATCCGAGAGGACCTAGCAAACCCGCGCTACAGGGCAGAGTCCGTGCAGGCCATCAGCGCCCGCTACGCCCTCTTTGATCCCTCCTATGTGAGCAAAGCCTTTAAAACTCAGTACGGTCTAAGTCCCTCAGCCTACCGTTCACAGATTCTTGGCTAGCTAGACCGGGTATCAACCGGAGAACCTCAGAGTCAGCTTATGAGCAACTAACGACTTCAAGATGGATAGGGTGGCCGGGTAGCTCGGCAGCTAGGGCTAACCCCACCTCTTGGGTAACCTCAACTACATTGTGGCTTGCACTGATACCCAATCTAACCTTGACTTGGGCAGGCAGGGAGCTGGCTTGCTCAGCGTCGTGCTCTAAAGCTTGGGCCCTTTCGGTATCTTCCGTCAAGAGCGGGGCACGGACCAGGTCTATCAGGTAAGGAGTACGCGGGTATAGCTTATGAGCCCCTGGAACCTCCAGAACTAGCTGCCGCAAGCGGTCAAGGTCAAGCTCCCCAGCGCTCCTGTCGTGAGGTTTACTAGCCCCTTCTTGTTCCTGAGAGGCCGGGGCATCAGCAGGCTCAAGGTAGATTTCCTGGATGGGCGCACTTGGGCTAGTCATTGAGGGATTTTTCATGAAGGTCCTGAATCGTGATATTGATTGCGACAATATTAAGCTCGCTGCACCGTTCCAGTGATTCCTGAATACTAGAGCGCAGGGCTTGGGCCAAATCTGGGATAACCAGACCTATCTGAACAGATGCTGTCACATTGACTTCCACAGGAGCCCCTGGGGTCTCAATGTCACCTTCTAGCCGGCACTGGCCGATGATTACTTCATCAAGTTCATCTGCAACAGCTCTTACAGCTGCCACAACAGCCCCTTCGTCCTGGCGGATGCGTACAGCCTGGTGTGGTGAGGGTAGGGGAATTGAACGGCCTGCCTTGGCTTCTAGAACAAGATTGCTCAGGAGGTTCTCCGCCCAGCTCAAATCCTTCTCTAGCTCTTTAACCTCGTGGTCAAAGTCTTGGCTAGCGAGGGAGTGAAGCTTGTGAAGAGAGGCGACTTTGCGGTCGCACTCCGGGCATGAATCAATATGACGTGTTAGCTGTGGCTTCTGTGAGTCTGTCTCTAAATCATCAACCCAGCTGCTCAGGGCGCTTAGAGGAATACTGCAGTTAGTCATTTTAGTTCTTTCCCTCCATCTCTTCGAGGAGTGTGGCCCGTGCCCGTGCGAGTTTGCCCCGGACGCTGGGTGTGCTCATCCCCAGGGACTGAGCAATTTCTTGGTAGCTACAGGCGCCGTATTCACGCATGATCCAGACTTGCTGCTGATCTACCGGTAGTTTCTTGAGGGCCTGGCTGAGCGTATCAATCTCAGAGCGGCTCATTGCAAGGTCCTCAGGACTTGCTGAACCATCACTGAGGTGGTGGTAGTCATCGATATCTGCGTTAGGTTTGCGCTTCCTGAGCAGGTCGATACTTTTGCGACCGGTCAGTTTCATCACCCAGCTTTTAAACTGAGCGGGATCCTGGAGGGTATCAAGCTTTTGCCAGGCCTGTAGAAGAGAATCTTGGAGGGCATCATCCGCATCCGCTGAGTTACCGGTTAGTCGAATAGCATAGGCCCGCATCATGGGTAAATATGGTTGTACCAGCAAGCGGAAAGCCTGCGAGTCACCATCAACAGCTCGCTGCAGAAGTAGGCTTGGCGCTAACTCCGCGAGGTGACGGTTGCTCAGTTCTGTCACTACAGACTCCTGAAAGTATTGACGGGGGAAACCCCCTATGGCTAAGCGCGATGCTCTGGGGGGACAGTGCACCGCGCTTAGAATTTAGAGACAATTTATTTTACCGAACCCGCTGGGTCTCGTCTGCGAAGGTGGACCGCAGTCCACCGGTCACTCGGACCAGTAAGGGAATCTTGTGACCCAAAAGCTGATCTAAGCCCGCAACAACCTGGGCTGCCCTTTTTTCGAGGCTGGCGATGTCAGCACCCTGTCTGACCTCAAGTTTGACCGAGCAGGCTGAGGAGCGCTTGAGCTCCTGGGAGCTGACGGATACCGAGAGGATGTCGGGGTGACTTTCAAAGCCATCGGTGATGGCCTGCTTGATGAACTTATCGGAGATAGTGGTTCGTCCAGCGGTCTGGGTGTCCTGCTGACTGAGCAGGGTCTTTGATTTCTTAGGCTTCTGAGCAATTATTCCCATCATGAGAGCGATTACAACTAAGAGAAGCAAGAGAACAAAAAGCAGAGTCAGTAGGCTTGTCTGACCGTCAACGGTGTTGAAGGCAACCCTATCAAAGGCAGCTCGGGCAGGTTCCTCCAAGGGCTGTACATACTCGACCC
Source organism: Rothia sp. P4278 (assembly GCF_048512945.1). Taxonomy (NCBI): domain Bacteria; kingdom Bacillati; phylum Actinomycetota; class Actinomycetes; order Micrococcales; family Micrococcaceae; genus Rothia; species Rothia sp. P4278. The sequence goes on along the minus strand of NZ_JBLXXU010000002.1, from coordinate 604,140 downwards.
ATAGATCTTGAGCTTGGGGCACAAGGGGAAGGCAAAGGCTCACAAGCCCTAGGACAAGTAAGACCAACCCCAGCACAGCTAGAAAGAAACGGTTTAGTTTTCTGGGAGTGTTACCCATTTTATATAGCTCCCTGCTTCTCAATAACTACCTTGGTACCCGGCTGATCCTGCAAGGCCAAGTTGGCTACTGTCTGCTTAACCAGCTCATGCACCTGCTGCTGATCCAGCGGCCTACCAGAGGTCGGCGTCACAGTAACTTTAATCTGACGAGGGCTAACACTGGTTACTACCTGGTCCTGGTCAAGGCCGGTGCGAGCACGCACACTTGCGCTGATGGATGAGGCCAGGGCTTTATTATCAACCACCATAGCGAAGCGCCCTGAACGAGCACTGTGGCGGCTCAGGCGCCCCGGACGGAGGCTGAGGGCAAGCAATACCAGCCCCAGTAGAACTAGAACTGACCCAATGATGACGCCCCAAAGAGGGCTGAGAAGCTCATCGAGCTTAAAGAAGCCTGAAAAGAGATCCTCGCCGGTGATGAGGAGGGGAGGTTGGCCCAGGGCCGAAAGAACAAGTTCTGTACCCAGCCAGGAAAGGCTCAAAATGAGTACAGTGTTGACAATGACTGTGGTCAGCCAGCGGGATGAGTGAGTCTCCTGGCGGGCCAGTAAGCGCTCATAAGGGCCAGCTTCTTGCCGTGAACCGATGAAAGAGGCCTGGTCAACCTGGCCTGAGGTCTGCTGATGCTGTGGTGTAGAGTTTTGTTGCTTCATTGCACCCTTGCCTTATCACTGCTGGGGCTAGTTGTTCCATCGAGTGCTATGTTGATTGATCCCACTTCTGAGCCACAGAGCTGAGTAAGTTGCCGGGCTATACGAGCCCGCGCCTGGGCAAGAAGATCAAAAATAGTTCCCTGCCCGTGGGTACCTTGAGCAAGAGCTTTTGCATCATGGATTGGGCCAAGCGGGTAGTCAAGGTTGATATCTACCCCCAGCTTGCCAGCATCATCAAAAATTGATGACTGGACATGATCGGAGGGTACACCAAGTTCCTGAGCCGCTACCGCATGAGACATAGAGACAAGAGCTTTCTTGCGTACTCTCGTGCTACCGGGGCCGCTATCGGTGGTATTTTTATTCATTAAAAGCCTGATCTATCCTATGCGCAGGTGGTTGAGTAACCACCTGCGCATGAATTTGGAATTCTGGGATTAGCGTGATGATGAATTCTTACGTACCGAATCCAGCATGTTACCCACTGAAAGATCTGAGCTCTGCACCAGGTGCCCAATCGTGGCACCTGCAGCCATCAGCACAGCAAAGAGGACAAACCCTCCAAAACCGTAGCGGAGGCCAGCAAAGGCCAGAAGGGCCCCTATGAGAGCGCCTGTGAATTCTTTAGACATTACTTAACGCGGCTTTCCTGCTCATCGTTCTTCTGCTCAGCGTCCTGGTCATCGCCGGGTACGTGAACATCAAGGACCTCAATGTTTACTTCGGTGACCTCAAGGCCAGCCAGTGACTGGATAGCCTCTACAACAGCCTTACGGGCGTTCTCGGCAACATCGTAGATGGGGTGGGGGTACTCAACGATGATGGACAGATCAACAGCAGCCTGAGTCTGGCCTACTTCTACGCTGATACCCTGCTTGAGGTTGTTGTCCTGGCCAACAGCGCTACGCAGAGCACCCATGGCACGAGCGGCACCGCCACCCAGATCGTAAACGCCTTCAACATCGCGCAGTGCGATACCGGCAATCTTGGCGACAACACCGTCATTGATGCTGGTGGTCCCCTGACCGGTTGCTGCACCGGTGTTCTTGACGGGAGCCTGGTTCTTCTTTTCAGCCAGGGTTGCGGGGGTGGTTGCAGGTGTCTGGTTCATAATTATTTTCCTAATTTCTGTTAGGTAGGTATTAAGGTGACAGCGCAGGTTGCGGGATCCGAAGAAACCGCAACCTATGCCAGTTGCGCTGTCATAGGTTAAGACGGGGTGAGCCCGGCAGATGTCACGCAGATTTCTAAAATTTTTTAATTTTCTTTTTAGAACTGGCTGTGCCTGAGCCCTCTCCTACCTCTCAATCTAGCTGTTTATCCCTTGAAACCCAATAGTCTGGCAGAATTGAGCACTACAAAAACTGACGAAAAGGCCATAGCGGCGGCGGCAATCATGGGGTTGAGCAGTCCAGCGGCCGCCACCGGAATTGCTACCGTGTTATAGGCAAAGGCCCAGAAGAGGTTGCCCTTAATGAGGCGCAGAGTAGCCCGAGAGAGCCTGATGGCGGTGGGCAGGGCGGCCAGATCACTGCGCATAATGGTCATATCTGCCGCTTCCATGGCCACATCGGTACCTGAACCCATAGCAACACCCAGGTCTGCCTTGGCTAGGGCGGCGGCATCGTTCACGCCGTCACCGACCATAGCGACTCCCCGCCCGCCTTCTTGCAGGCGGGTAATGGTGGCTAGCTTATCGTGAGGGCTGACTTCTGCAAATACGTTCTCGGCTGCAATGCCCACCTCGGCGGCGATAGCCCGCGCTACCGGCTGAGCATCACCTGTGAGGAGGACGGGGGTCAGACCCAGTTCTTTAAGCTGGGTCAGCGCGGCAAGGGCATCGGGCTTGGGGGAGTCTTGGAGCGATACTAGCCCGGCAACCTGCCCATCGACAGCCAAAATCACGGTAGTCTGCCCGGCCTCCTGCCGGGTGCGCAGGGCCTGGTCCTGGGCCTGGCTCAGCTCAACACCTTCACCGCTCAGAAAGCTCTTTTGCCCCAGGACAATATGACGGTGCGCGCCCTTGTGCAGGAGGGTTGCTCGCACGCCGCCACCGGGGGCTGACTCAAAATCGGTGACCGAGGGAAGAGTGTGGCTGCTTCCCTGTTTGTGGGCTGTGTGCGCGGCGGCTTCGACAGCGCGGGCAATGGGGTGCTCGGAGTGAGCCTCCACCGCCCCGGCTAGGGCCAGCAGGCTGGTGGCGTCGTAGCCTGGGAAGGGGAAAACTTCGGTCACAGCCAGCTCACCGGTTGTCACGGTTCCGGTCTTATCCAGGACGATAGTACCTACTTTTTTGGTGTTTTCTAGTACCTGGGCTGAGCGAATCAGAATGCCGAGCTGGGACCCGCGCGAGGTGCCAGCTAGCAGGGCGGTAGGGGTCGCTAAACCTAGGGCACAGGGGCAGGCAATGACCAGGACGGAGACAGCGGCGGTGAAGGAATCGTTGATATCGCCGGTCACTAGGAGCCAGCCAGCCAGGGTGAGCACAGCTACCCCAATAACTATGGGAACAAAGACCGCCGATACCCTATCGGCTAGGCGGGCAATGGGAGCCTTGGTTGTTTGGGCTTGGGCTACGGTGCGGCTCATCTGCGCCAGGACCGTCTCGGTACCCACGCGGGTTGCGCGGACGGTGAGCGCCCCGGAGGTGTTGATGGTTGCACCAATGACGGTGTCACCCACACCGACCTCCAGGGGGAGGGACTCACCGGTCAGCAGGGAGGTGTCCAGGGCGGAGCGTCCCTCGATTACTTGCCCGTCCACCGCAATTTTCTCGCCGGGGCGTACCAGAAAGATGTCGCCCGGGAGCAGGTCTTTGACCGGGACTTCTACCTGTGCACCGCCCTGAAGGACGGTAGCGCTCTTAGCTCCTACACTGAGCAAGGCGCGTAAAGCCTGGGATGAGCGGCGCTGGGTGCGGTGCTCAATACGCCGCCCCACCAGCAAAAAGAGGGTAATCATGGTGGCTGCATCAAAGTAGAGCATGTGTTCCATGCCGTGCCCGCCGTGGGAGCTGCTCGCGTGGGCGGTCATGCCGGGGTTGGCGGCAAGTTGCCAGAGCGAAAAAGCGTAGCTGGCAATAACACCCAAAGAGATGAGGGTGTCCATGGTCAAAGAGCCGTGGCGTAGATTGGTCCAGGCCGGGCGGTGAAAGGGGAGCGCCGACCAGGTGGCCACCGGCAGGGTGAGAGCTGCTACCACCCAGCCCCAGTGGGGGAACTGGAAGGTGGCAAACATAGAGATAAGGAAGACGGGTATGCTCAGCAAGGCCGCCAGGATGAGCTGGGGTAGAAGCCTTGCCTGAGCATCCTCGTCTGGGCACTGGGCCTCATCATTTTTGAGGGAGGCGGTGTAGCCGGCCTTTTCGATGGTTTCGATGATGTGCTCATCGGGCATATCTGCCGGGGCGATTACCCGCGCGGTTTCTAGGGGCAGGTTCACCGAGGGGGCTGTCCCTATCTTTTTGAGTTTGCGTTCCACCCGCCCCACGCAGGAAGCGCAGGTCATGCCCCCTACGCTCAGGGTGACGATGCGAGTGTCACCGGTCAAAAGGTCCGGGGCGGGTGCTGTGGGCATAGCTCTTTCTTTCAGTGCTGGCATTTAGGGGGTGGTGCGCCTTGGTAGCCAACTGGCGGGGCTGGCGGGAGAGCTACCCCTGACTAAGCTGGCTCAGGACTGACGTTTTAGGGGGGGGCTGGCATTTAGGGGGCTTACCAACGAGGTAGCTTTCCCGCCCGGTTAGGGGCTTAGGCGACCGGGGTGAACCCGGCTTCTTGAATAGCGGCGGTGACAGCGGCGGGGTCAAGATCGCCGGTGTGGCTGATGGTGACGGTGGATTGGCCGTCCTTGACAACCTCAACCTCAACGCCGGTGACGTTCTGGATCTCTTCGATTTCTTCGCGCACGCTCATGGCGCAGTGGTTGCAGGTGAGGCCGCTTGCTTTAACGGTGGTGGTCATGATTTTCTCCTTGGGTTAGCTCTTGACCAGGCGCGAGATAGCGGCCATGGCTTCTGAGATTTTTTCGTCGAGCGGTTCTGTGTGCCCGGTATCGTGTGCCTGATGGGCGGCGTCGACAAGGCAGTGGCGAACGTGGTCTTCGAGCAGTTGCAGACAGACGCTGTGGAGGGCTGCGTTGATGGCTGAGACCTGGGTAAGGATGTCTATGCAGTAGGTGCCCTCGTGAACCATGCGCTGGATACCGCGCACCTGCCCCTCGATGCGGCGGAGCCGCTTGAGGTAGGCATCTTTGTCTGCGGTGTAGCCGTGCTGGTGTTCTACCGGGCAATGTTCTTGGCTCATGCCTCTTAACATATACCCCTAGGGGGTATATATTCAAGGGGTGTCATAGAAATTCTCCAGCCCGGCCCGATACTAAGTACCCTGTTAGACTGAAAGACATGGCTTCTTACATCGAGGACTACGCCCTACTCTCAGACATGAATACCGGTGCGCTTGTTTCGCGTAGCGGTTCCATCGACTGGTTCTGCGCCCCGCGCTTTGACTCTCGGGCCGTTTTTGCGGCTCTGTTGGGCGAACGCGAGCACGGTCGATGGCTTTTAGCTCCCCTCGAATCGGTCAATCCTGCACCGGTAGAAGAGATCCGCACCGAACGTTCCTACCGCCAAAACACCTTCATTCTGCAAACCGTCTGGTTTGTGGGTGATTCCAGTGTGCGGGTTACCGAATTTATGCCGCTCTCCGGCGGGACCACTATCGTCCGTAACGTTGAGGGCTTGACCGGCGAAGTCACCATGTACCACGAGCTAGCCCTACGCTTTGACTACGGTCGCACTATTCCCTGGGTGACCCGTTACGGCGGTGTCGATACCGCAGGTAAGGCCGACCCATCCGCTGACATGCTGGTGGGAATGGCAGGCCCCCATGCGCTGGTCTTCCGGGGTGACTCTCTGCCTGAGGGCGACCCTGAATCTAAAGCCGAAACTTTCACCGTCTCGGCAGGCCAGAGCTACACCTTTACCTTGTCCTACTTTGCCTCCAACCACAACCCGCCTGCGCCGGTGGACTACCTCACCGCCTTGACCTACACCCAGGAGCAGTGGGGCGAATGGTCTGATCTCTACACGCCTGCCACTGTGGACGAAGAGCCCCCGGCCCCCGATGACGCCGGCACCACAGCCCAGGCCACTGTGATTTCGGCGGTCCGCGATGTGGAGCAGGAGCACGAGAAACCCTCATCCCTACTGGATGCCGGTTCTAACACCGCCGCTCCTGAGGTAGACCTAGAAACCTACCAGGAGCTAGCTCAGACTGCGGCCCAGCAGATTGTTGTGCCTACCGCATCGGGCCGCCGTAATGAGGCTAACCAGCGTTACCGCGCAGCTCGCCTGCGTTCCCTGCTGCTGTTGCGCGCCCTGATTTCCCGCGAAACCGGTGCCCTGGTTGCATCGGTGACCACCTCTCTGCCCGAGGTTATTGGTGGCAAACGCAACTATGACTTCCGGTTCACCTGGCTCCGCGACGTTGCCATGGCTATGGATGTTACCCTGGCCCACGGCCACGAACGCGAAACCGCCCAGCTCCGCAACTGGGTTCTGCGCGCGCTGGCTAATAATCCGCGTCAGATTCACGCGGTCTACGGGCTGGCTGGCGAAAAAGACGACATCGAGCGCCGCCTAGCCCTACCCGGTTACGAAGGCTCCCAGCCCGTCCGTTCCGGCAATGGCTCCGGCGACCGTTTTCAGGGTGATGCCCTGGGCCAGGTGCTGGTTACTTTTGCCCACCTGCGCGAGCAGGGGGTGGCCGAGGATCATCTGTCCTGGCCCCTCCAAAAGGCTCTGCTCAAGGCTGCGACCGAGCGCATCGGCCAGCCCGATCGTTCCATGTGGGAAACCTTTGGTGAACCTGCCGTCTATACCCACTCTCAGGCCATGCTCTGGGCGGCTTTCGACGCCGGTGTTTCGGCGGTGCGCGACTTCGGGCTGGACGGGGACGCCGCCGTCTGGGAGCACTGCCGCGATACAGTAGCTGAAGATATCTTGACCAAGGGTTATAACCAAGAGCTAGGGTGCTTTGTTTCTACCTATGGAGGATCAGCAGTAGATAGCTCTCTGCTGCAGCTCCCACAGATTGGCCTCTTAGCCTGGGATGACCCCCGTCTGTTGGCAACGGTAGAGCGAATAGAGCAGACTATCCGTCACCCGTCGGGCATGATTTACCGCTACGATAATTCGGATTCTCATGATGGCTTTGAGGGGCAGAGTAACCCCCATTTCGTTTCCTCGCTGTGGTTGGCTGAACAGTATATTCGTTCGGGCCGCGAAGAGGATGGCCGTGCCCTGCTTGATACGGTTCTGGATAAGGCCAATGATTTGGGCTTGATGAGCCCCGAATACTCTTTTGACGAGCAGCGATTGACCGGTAACTTCCCGCAGGCACTTGCCCATATATCCCTGGTGCGGGCGGTGCAGGCCCTGGGGCTCTAGGGCTTCTGGCCTTAGTTGCGGGGTTTCCTTCTGTCCCTGTGGGCCTAGAGGAACTTGTGGGCGGCCTCCACCAGAATGAGCACCCCGAAAACGAGCAGGACGGCTCCGGCGACTCCGTCAATGACCAGGGCCGCGCGGGGGTGCAGTAGCCACTTCATGGCCAGGGTGGCCAGGGAGATAATGACCGCGAACCAGGCCACGTTAATGCCGCCGTGAATCAAGGCCAGCAGGGATCCCATAAGGACCGGGCTGACGCTGGCAACCATAAAGGGCGGCACGCTAGCAATATAGAAGACCGCGATTTTGGGGTTGAGGATATTGGCGATAAAGCCGGCTAGAAAATCCTTGTGGGCGCTACCTGAGGGGCGGGGGGCCTGGTGTCCGCCGAGTGCGGCCTGACCCAGTTCGCCGGGTGCGGGCTGGGGCAGAGAAGCTAGGGCGGCCTGCTCAGTTTTGAGGGCGGTGACCTGGCTCCAGCGGCGCAGGGCGAGGAGGAAGCTGATTCCCAGATAGATGAGGTAGAGACCACCGGCTACCGTCATCAGGTCGAAGACGGTGGGTGCGGCTGCCATGAGCACGGCTAGGCCGGTTGCGGCGGTGACTCCCCAGATTAGGAGCCCGCTGGTAATACCCATGACGCAGGCGTAGGCGCTTTTCTTGCCCCCGGCCACCAAGGAGCGCAGTACTAGGGCGGTATCGGTGGCGGGAATGACGGTAATCAGGAAAGCGATACCGGCGAAACCAAGGAGTGCCTGTGTGAGAGTCATGGCTCCCACTGTAGGCTAGGTGCGAACAGCGTTCAATACCGTGAAAGCCAATAGTTGTTGTGGGCGTGATTGGTGATGCTGGTTCCGAATGCGGTAGCTATCATGCCCCCTGGGCCTGTGGAGCTTGATGAGACTCTCCACGATCAGTTTGTGTGGCTTCCCCTTGCCGATGCCCTGGAGACATTGATCTACCCCACGCAGAGGTGGGCGGTCGAGACGGCGGCCAAGTTATTGAGCTTGGGTGATGATGGAAAAACTTACGCACGAGAGGGACAGGTTGAGCTAACAGCCTTGGCATAGGCCAGGAGCATAGCAACTACTGTGCCTGGTGTGGTAGCTGCGGGGTAGGTGCCCCGGCAGGAGGGTTGCACCTGCGCCGTGTGAGAGCCGAGCCGGACTTGCTTCTTAGGGGGTTTCGTGCGCCTGCCTGCCCCAGCGGGCGGCTTTAGCCGCGCAGACCATGAGCTGAACCTGGTGGAAAATCATCAGCGGCAGAATGAGGGCACCCACCTGGGCTCCACCAAAAATGACGGCGGCCATGGGTAGGCCCGTGGCTAAGGACTTCTTGGAGCCGCAGAATTGGATAGCGACCCGGTCGCCGTAGCTAAAGCCCAGTTTGCGGGCAAGGACCCCGCTGAGCCAGAGCAGGAACTCCACCAGGAGCAGGGAGAGAACCACCAGAAACAGAATTTGCCAGGGACTAATACGCCTCCAAATGCCCTGCACAATACCGTCCGAAAAGGCCGCGTAGACCACCATGGCGATAGAAAGCCGGTCAATATGCTTGGTCAGTTTGTTGCGGGCAATTTCTCCCACCCACCGGCGCAGAAGCTGGCCCAGGATAAAGGGCAGCAGGAGCTGAATGGCGATGTTCCCAAAGACTGAGCCAGAGATAACCAGCTGATCACTGCGCATCAGAAGCATGACCAGTAGGGGGGTGAGGACTACCCCGGCAAGGTTGGAGGTGCTGGCGCTGACGATGGCACCGGCTACGTTGCCCTTAGCTAGGGAGGTAAAGGCGACCGAGGACTGCACGGTGGAGGGCACCAGGGTCATGAAGAGCAGGCCCAGGTAAAGCTCCCTGCCGATGACCGCCTGTAGGGGGTAGAGGGCAAGACCAATCAGCGGGAAAAGGATAAAAGTGAGGGCCAGGATGGTGCCGTGGAGCTGCCAATGTTTGAGGCCCTGGAGGGCTTCTTGGGGTGAGAGGCGCGCGCCGTAGAGGAAAAAGAGCAAGCCGATAGCTAGCTTGGTGGCTAGGCTGAACCCCTGTGCGAAGTCCCCCCGCGCGGGTGCAAGGATAGCCAGGATAAGAGCTATCAGGATGAGGGTAATGAGCGGGTCGGGCCGCCAGGTTTTGAGCGGACGTTGAGGAGACACGGTGGTGGTGGCTAGGAATCTGACGGTCTGGGGCCGCCATTTTCTGGTTCTGTGGTGGGAGGGGTATCAGCCTGGGCCGGAGGTGCCTTAGGGTGAGCTGGTGCTTGATTCTGCTGGCCTGGCATGCCTGGCCCCTGTGGTGGCTGAGGTGCTTGGCGCAGGTGCGGGGGAATCCAACCGTTATTGAGCATATCTGCGACTCTACGGTCCCGGTATTGGGCGGGCTTGCGGTAGGTTGTTTCTACAGAACCCCAGTGCTGGTTGGCCGGATTTTCGGGGTAAATACCCATGTAGTCAAGGGCCTGGAGGGGGTCAGCCCAGGATTCAGCGGGTTCTGCCGCAGGGATCATGGAGAGGGGGTAGGGCGGGTTGTTCTTGGGCCGCCAGATCAGACGGCCCGGCTCGCTGCGGTCACGCAGGGCGTGGGCGCGCCAGGTCACTGGCGGGTGGGTGGTGGTCAGGTTGTAGGCCCAGGTGAAGAAGCCCCGCTCGTAGACGGCGCGGTTGGCTAGTTCGTGGAAGTTCACATCATTGACCAGGTATTTACCGGCGGCCAGGACGCAGGTGGTGGTTTCCGCCCCCTCCGGTGCGTAGCGGTAGCCAAAGTTATCGGCGGTGTATTCCTGGGTGCGGGAGAGGAGCTTGCCCGCAATAGGGATCTGCATGAAGAAGGAGGTGAAGATCAGGCGGAAGTAGCCGGTGTGGCCGGCGGCAATATGACCGACTTCGTGGCCGATGATAAAGCGCAGGGCCTCGGGGTTGCGTGCGGCCCCACCGATTTCGAAGAGGTCGGAATAGATGGCGATAAAACGGCGGTGCCCGTGCCCGGCGGCGTAGGCGTTGATGACACCGTTACCGAGTACGACATAGGCATCGGGTACTCGACGCAGGCCCGCTGCCTGGGCCGCTTCAACAACCATCTGGTAGGCATCGGGGAACTGGGTGGGGCTGATGCGCACACCTGTCATGCGTAGCTGGGCGTACATGAGGGCACGGGCCAGGAAGATCCCTAGGGGCAGGTAGATAGCCAGGACAACCAGCTGGCTGACCAGGCTCCCTAAGCCACTGAAGGCGGGTTTACTGTCGGTGACAAGAGCGATGAAGGATGAGATCAGGTAGACGGCCCCACCCACATAGGCCAGTAGGGTCAGGGCGTAGGCCATGATGACCAGGGGCAGCTCGGCGGGGTGCCGAATGGCGTTGATAAACTTGAAGGGCAGTAGGGACTGGTAGCCAAAGAGCTTGGGTGCCGGTAGCGGTGAGAAGGGGCGTTGGCGCTTGTCTTCGGGCATCCAGCCCTTGCTGAGGTCGTTAGGTAGCGGGTTCTGTAGCCCTGGCTTGTGCGGGCCACTGGGGTGCCCGGCTGTACCTGTTGCTTGGTTGTGCCGGTTACCGCCATCTGCCGGTGGGGTGTTGGGTCTTCCCTGGTTGTCGGGGCCGCTGGTACCGCCTGGGGTGTTCTCGCTCATCTACTATCCTGCTGGCTAGGGTTTGTTTTCTACCCACCACAGTAGCAAGAAAGCTGGCTATGGTGCCTGTTTCTGCGGCTGCCGTGGAGTGGGCGGGTGCTTAGAGCACGGATTCACTGCGAACAACGGTGTGGAGAATCAGCAGGAAAAGGCTGACGGCGCAAAAGAAGATTTGGAGCAGGAGGATTTTTGCCGGGAGCACCCGGTAGGTGCGGGGCAGGTTGGCTAGGGTCCAGAGCAGGCTGGCGGCGTTGAGGGCCAGTACCGGCAGAATCAGGAAGGTCAGGAAGAAGGCTGCGATAGTTGCCACGCCCTGAACGTGGATGATGGGCGGTAAACCTTTTGCTGAGCGGGTAATCATGGTAGAAACTCCCTTGTTTCAGGCTGTAGGGCAAGCATCCCACATCCCTTGAGGCATTCAAACGTTCGGTGTCCCAGTTCAGTGCTCTATCAGCCAACTGGATCGGGTCTGGCGTTCAGGGATGTTGGCTGATAGAGCGCTGAGCAAGGTGCTGTTTGAATAAACCTTATAGAAGCCTTAAAGGCGCTGTGCCCGCTCCCTGATAGTTCAGGGCGCGGGCACAGCGTGGCATTTGCCGAGAGGCTGGTTAGGCGACCAGTGCGGCGGTTGCCTCCGCGATGGCCTTCTCCTCGTTGGTGGGAACCACCAGAACGGGGATAGCAGAATCAGCGGTCGAAATCAGGCGGGGCTCGTCACTGCGTACCTTGTTGGCCTCAGCATCCAGCTTGATACCCAGGGCACCTAGGCGCTCTACGGCCAGCTGGCGGAACTGGTGGGAGTTCTCGCCGATACCTGCGGTAAAGACCAGGGCCTTCGCGCCGCCCACAGCAACGTGGTAGGCGCCGATGTACTTAGCCAGGCGGTAGGAGGTCATGTCCAGGGCCAGCTGAGCGCGGGCATCGCCAGCTTCCATTGCCTCAACAACAGCGCGCATGTCGTTGTTGCCAGCAATAGCCAGCAGGCCGGATTCCTTGTTGAGCAGGGCATCCATCTTAGCGGGAGTCATCTCGGGGTCGCGCATCATAATTGAGGTCAGAACCGAGGGGTCAATGTCGCCGGAGCGGGTACCCATGACCAGGCCAGCCAGGGGAGTGTAGCCCATAGAGGTATCCAGGCACTTGCCGCCCTGTACGGCGGTAATGGAAGCACCGTTACCCAGGTGGGCAATGACACCGTTGAACTCGGAACGGTCAAGACCCAGGAAGTCAGCGGCAATGCCGGTCACGTAGTCGTGGGAGGTGCCGTGGAAGCCGTAGCGGCGCACACCGTACTTCTCGACCAGTTCTTGGGGCACAGCGTAGCGGTAGACGTGCTCGGGCATGGTGCCGTGGAAGGCGGTGTCAAAGACAGCGACCATGGGGACACCGGGGTAGGTTTCCTGCGCGGCCTTGAGACCCAGAACGTGGGCGGGGTTGTGCAGGGGTGCCAGCGGTGAGAGTTCGTCAATTTGGGCGATAATCTCATCGGTGACTAGGACGGGCTCAGAGAAGACGTCGCCGCCCTGGACGATGCGGTGGCCAATAGCGTCGATGGTCTTGCCGTGCAGGGGCTCCACTAGGGCCTGAGCCATGATGTCCAGGGCCTCGGTGTGGGTGGGAATCTCTGCCCCACCGATATTTTCGATCAGGCCCTTAGCGATGACCTGGTTGTCTTCGCCGCTAGCGGAGGTGTCGCGCACCTGGTACTTGACCGATGATGAGCCACAGTTGATAACGAGAACGAGCATGTATGTTTTCCTTTGGTTTGGCGGGCTTTAGAGGGTCTGTGCCTGAATAGCGGTGATCGCTACGGTATTGATGATGTCTTCAACGGTGCAACCACGGGACAGGTCATTTACGGGCTTACGCAGGCCCTGCAGAATCGGGCCAACGGCGACAGCACCGGAGGTCTGCTGAACAGCCTTGTAGGTGTTGTTGCCGGTGTTCAGGTCCGGGAAGATGAAGACGGTAGCCTGTCCAGCTACCTGGGAGCCGGGCAGTTTGGAGGAGGCAATGGACATATTGGAGGCAGCGTCGAACTGGATGGGGCCTTCAAAAGCGAAGTCGGGGTTGGTTTCACGGAGCTTGTCGGTGGCCTCAACAACGATTTCTACATCCGCCCCGGAGCCGGAGGTGCCGGTGGAGTAGGAGAGCATGGCGACCTTGGGGTCTACACCGAACTGGCGGGCAGTTTCGGCAGAAGCCTTGGCAATGTCGGCTAGCTGGTCGGAGTTGGGGTTGGGGTTGACCGCGCAGTCACCGAAGACCAGCACGCGGTCTTCCATGAGCATGAGGAAGACCGAGGAGACAACCTTGACACCGTCGCGGGTCTTGATGAACTCCAGGGAGGGGCGGATGGTGTTGGCGGTGGTGTTAACCGCGCCGGAGACCATGCCGTCCACGATGCCCTTGTAGACCAGCATGGTGCCGAAGTAGGAGGGGTCCATCATGCGGTTCTGGGCGCCTTCCAGGGTCATACCCTTGTGGGCGCGCAGTTCGGCGTAGGTGGCGGCGAAGTCATCGGTGTAGGGGTTCTCGTCCAGGTCGATGATGGTAACACCGCGCTTGCCCTCTTCTGCCAGAGGCAGGTCGATGGATTCACGCTGGCAGATTTCGGCAATCTTGGCGGGGTTGCCAATCAGAACCAGGTCGCAGAAGTCACGGCGCACGATGATGGAGGCGGCGCGCAGGATACGGGGGTCGTAGCCTTCGGGCAGCACAATAGAGCGGCGGTCGCTGCGGGCCTTCTCGATCAGGTTGTGCAAGAAGCGCAGGGGGGTCATGGTGGCGGGGCGTTCCAGGTTGAGACGCTCAAAGAGTTCTTTTTCGTCTACGTTGCGGAACCATTCACCCAGGGCGGTAGCAATTTTACGGGGCTGGCCTAGGGCTAGCTGGCCGCGAATACGTGAGACGGCCCGGCCTGCCTTGAAGGTATCGAGCTGGGTGGAGAAGACCGGGAAGGGGGCCTTTTCAACCAGCTGGCCGATGGCGGTGTCGCCCTTGAGTTCACCGGCCAGGCCGCCGGTCAGGAGCATACCTGAGGGGGCCGGGAAGGTAGGGGAGAGGGCGGAGGCTAGGGTTGCGACCATGATGTCTGAGCGGTCGCCGGGGACAATAACGAAGTCTCCGTCGGTGAACTGGGAGAGGAAGTTGGAGACGGTCATGGCCGCGATTTTGATGTCGTGGATGTCGCGGTCCAGGAAGTCTTGGCTCATGCCGTCGTGCTCTAGGTTGAGGCTACCGGCAACTTCTGCCACGGTGGGCAGGGCGATTTCGGGTAGTTCGGGGAGCACATAGACGGGGCGCTGGGAGGGGCCGCGCTTGACGTTCTTGAGGATTTCTTCGCGCAGTTCGGGGCGGGCGCGGTTGACCATGACGGCCAGGATGTCGACCTTGGTGGCGTGCAGTTCGGTGCGGGCTACATCGACTGCGTTGACGACGTCGGAGACGCTTGATTCCTGCGCGCCAACCACGGCGATAACCGGGGTGCCGAGGTCCTTGGCGAACTGGGCGTTAAGGTCGAATTCAACGGTTGCGGCGTTGTGGGCGAGCATGTCGGTGCCATCGACGATGATGACGTCGCAGTGCTTTGCCATGTCGGAGTAGATGGAAACGGCGATGGAGGACATTTCCTCGTGATCCCCGGATGCTAATAGTTCGCGGCATCGGTCCAGGGAGACACCGCCACGTGCCTGGTTTTCGGTCAGGTCGTATTTGGTGCGCAGTAGCCGGATGAGCGGGTCTTGCGCTTCGATCTCGCCGCTGAAGACGGGGCGGAAGAAGCCTACACGGTCGGTTTCTTTGACGAGGGAGTCAACGAGGCCGATAGCGATGAGGGACTTTCCGGAGCCCTGGTTCATGGCTGAGATATACATGCCGTTGGTCATATTTGGTCTACATCCTTGTGGCGTTTTTGGGTGGTGCGCGGTCCCTGGCGGGCTGGTGCGCACGGTGGCTGTATGCCACCTATCTTTACTTTCGAGTTTATTCCTTTGGGTGGGGTTTAAGGGCGGCAGGCCATGCGTTTGTGTGGTATCTCATGGGAGCTATTGTTTGCTGACAGTCTGTGACATAAAACCTGGGTGTGGTGGACTCTAAAGTGAGAGCAAAGATTATTACTGAGCCAGGAGGCTTTATGCTTGTTTTCCCCCGCCGATCGGCCCTGGGCCTTATGGCTACGCTGGCTCTGACTGCCTGCGGGACAGGCCAGAAAACCGCACAGAGTAGTAAGGCCGCAAGCGGTAACCAGGCCTCAGAAACCAGCCCAAGTGCTTCACCTGCGGGCGAGCAGTCGGTTGAAACAGGTGTGCGCACTGATTCTGGCTACCATCTGAACACTGTGCTTGAAGGCGCCCCAACTGTTACCCTCTACACCGACCTACAGTGCCCCTACTGTGCCCGCACTGACCCGACCTACCGTGAGGTAGCGCGCCGTCTGGCGGGCACCATGAACCTTACTGTGCGTCACTTCCCCCTGCCCATGCACGCAAACGCTCTTCCGGCTGCTCAGGCGGTACAGGCGGCGGAGAAGCAGGGTGCTTATATGGCCATGAGCGGGAAGATTTTTGAACATCAAACGGAGTGGAAGGGTCTTACAGATATCGCCCAGCTCACCGAGATTTTTACCGGCTATGCCCGGGAACTCAAGCTGAACACTGATCGTTTTATAGCCGACCTACCCGATGCCGGTGGCCTCAAACTTATTCAGGACGAATTCGAGGCAGGTAATGAGGTAGGCGTACACGGTACCCCCAGTTTCGTGATAGACGGGGTTCTGGTAGAGAAGGTTGATTCATCCACCAGCGCTGACCATATGGTAGCTGCCTTCACCGAGCAGGCAGGTCTCTAAAGAACTAGAAGCTACCGGTCTATGGGCTTAGAGTGGAGCTATGAAGATAGCCCTTTGCCAGATGCTCAGCACCCAGGACGTTGAACGTAACATCGCTACGATTCGTGAGTACACGGCACTGGCCGCCGCTCGTGGGGCGCGGCTAGTGGTTTTTCCCGAGGCCGCCATGCGGTGTTTTGGGGGGAGTCTCTACGATTCTGCCGCCCAGCACGAGTTCACTTTCCGGTCTGCTCTGGCTGAGATAGCCCGCGAACATTACCTCACCCTGGTTGCCGGGGGTTTTGCTCCGGTGGAACTATCCGATGAGTGGGATTTGAGGGTCTATAACAACCTTTATGCCTACGACCAGACCGGCACCGAGACTATCTACACTAAGGTTCATCTCTACGATGCCTTCGGGTTTAAGGAATCTGACGGGGTGAAAGCGGGGGAGAGTCTGCGAACTATCACTGTCGATGGCACGGTTATAGGGCTAGCTACCTGCTATGACCTTCGTTTCCCCAAGCTCTTTACGGAGTACGCGCGGGCAGGTGCCCAGGCAACTGTTGTGGCCGCGTCCTGGGCGGGCGGTGAAGGTAAGGTGGCCCAGTGGCAGGTGCTGACCACTGCCCGCGCTCTGGACTCTACCCAGTTTGTGCTGGCTGTTGATCAGGCCTCCCCTGCAAGCGCTGATGCCCGCGCCGATGTTACCCAGCCGCGCGGTGTTGGCTACTCTCGTGCAGTTGACCCTCTGGGCCTTACCCTGGTGGAGGCCGGTGAGGCACCGGAGATTCTGGTGGTTGACCTGGACCTGTCCCGGGTGGCTGACGCCCGGCAGTCTATCCCGGTGCTCACTAACGCTAAGCTGGGCTATTAGAAGGCTTATTCAAGGGTGCTCCTGAGGCTAAATCTCGCTGGGTGCTTTACCCACCAACTGGCTCGGGGCTGGCTCCTAAGGGAAGTTGGTGGGTAAAGCGCTGAGCTGGGGCACATGCCCCTTGAGTAATCCTTAAGATGTAGCGTCAGGAAGGGAAGCTATGGGTTTTTTCGATATTTTTTTAAGCAAGGATCCCGCCGGTCCGATTGAAGTGCAGCTCATGGCCACTGTCTACGGCAAGGTTCAGGGTGTGGGCTTTCGCTGGTGGACTGCGGGTATCGCTAAGCCCCTGGGGCTGGTGGGCTACGCTAAGAACCTGGATGATGGCTCAGTGGAGATTGTCGCCCAGGGGAGCCGGGCCGCGGTGGAGGGCCTCCTTGCTGAACTTCAATCGGGTGATACCGCTGGCCGGGTAGATCACCTGGACGCGGACATCACCCAGCCGGTTGGCAGTTACGATAATTTCGGTATCTATTAGGGGCACACACATGGGTCACTCCCACAGCCATCAACATTCGCATGCCGGAGGGCAGAACCTTAAGCGCCTGCGCCTTGTGGTGCTTATGGCCTGGTCGCTGGTTGCCTTCCAGCTGGTGGGGGCCTGGCTGACTGGCTCCCTGGCTCTGCTTTTTGATACCGTCCACGTTTTTACCGATGCCCTGGGGGTGAGTGTGGCCCTGGTGGCCACCCGCCTGGCTTTGCGCCCTGCCTCGGACCGGCACACCTGGGGTTTTCGCCGGGTGGAGGTTATCTCGGCTATGCTCCAGGCTACGGTCTTGCTGGGTGTTGGCCTGTTTGTTCTCTATGAGGCTATCCAGCGTTTTATGCACCCGGAAGAGATTCCTGGCCGCGAGGTCCTCTTTTTTGGTCTGGTGGGTCTGCTGGGTAATGTCATCATGATTGCGGTGTTGGTGGGCGGGGACCGCTCTAATTTCAACATGCGGGCGGCCTTTCTAGAGGTGCTTAACGATGCCCTGGGGTCGGTGGCGGTGATTATCTCTGCCCTGATTATTTGGCGTACCGGCTTCTATCAGGCCGATGCTCTTGTTGCCCTGCTGATTGGTCTGCTGATTATTCCGCGCACCGTCAAACTTTTCCGTGAGACGGTGAGTGTGCTCTTGGAGAGTACCCCGCCGGGCCTTGACCTGGAGCTGGTACGCAGTCACCTGCTGGGCCAGGAGCACGTTCTGGCGGTGCATGATTTGCACGCCAGTCAGATTTCTTCTGACCTGCCGGTGCTCACCGCCCATGTTGTCTTGGATGATGAGTGCTTTACCTCCGGGCACACGGTGCAGATTTTGAAGAACCTGCAAACCTGTGTTGCCGAGCATTTTGAGGTCTCTATTGAGCACTCCACCTTCCAGCTGGAACCGCAGGGCTTTTCCGCCGACGAAGACCTGCGTCACTTGCACTAGGGGCTAGCGGGCCTATTACCTCTTCACCGGTAGGCGGTGCGCCCGCTAGCTCTGTAAGCTAGTGGGCATGTCACGCGCTATCCAGCTTTCCTTTTCGGGGCTTTCGGCCTCTGTTGCCCGCGACGGGTTTTCAGACACCGGCTACATCCTAGAAATCGGTGGGGCCGAACAGTCCCACGTTGATCTGGGGCGGCCCAGCTATATCTTCTATGAGTACCTGCGCCGTATCGGCAACCTCGCCGACGTGCTAGCCCCAGCCGGTCAGCCCATCACCGCCGCCCACTTAGGGGCCGGTGCCCTGACCCTGGTGCGCTACCTGCAAGCCACCCGACCCGGTTCCCGCCAACTGGCTGTGGACATTGAGCGCGAACTTCCCAGCTTCGTCATGCAAGAGCTGCCCCTACCGGAGGGCACCGACTGTCGGGTGCTGATCGAGGACGCCGCGACCGCCGCACCCCGGCTGGCAGAGGAGCTTGATACCCCCGCTGGGGTGGACCTGGTGGTGCTAGATATTTTTTCTGGTTGGGAGGCCCCTGCCCACCTGACCACCCCTGAGTTTTACACCGACCTGCGCCAGGTGCTCGCCCCGGCGGGTAAGCTGGTGGTCAATGTGGGCGATGACGCCGGGCTGACTTTCTTTAGCGCCCAGGCCCGTACCCTGCTTGAGGTCTTTGAGCACCTCTGGTGCCTGGCTGATACCGCCATGCTGACCGGCAAGCAGGCCGGCAACCTGATTCTGGTGGGGTCTGCTGATGCGCTCGCCCCGGAGACTGCCGCGCGCCTGGTTGGTGTAGGTCCGCACCCGGCCTCCGCCCTGGGTACCGACGAACTGATTGAGTTACTGCAAGGCCCCTTAAGCAGGTAGGTCCACTGCCTTAACGCCCTAGGCGTACACCGGCTTTAGTAAGCAGACTGTGTTTCTAGGAAGACAGGCTGTAAGCTGAGACTATGTTCAACTTCAACGCATCCAGTGCCTTTGATTCCAACGGCCAGCCTAAGCCCGCTGTAACCCGCACCGTCGATACCGTGCTCAAAGCACAGCGCCCCCTGGTCCTTTCCCTGCTCAAAAAAATGCGCCAGAAGCACCCCCAGGAAACCCCCCAGCAAATTGCTAAGCGCCTAGAAAAGGCCTACCTGCGGGATGTCACCGTAGGCGGTGGAGCTGTAGGAGCCACTGCCTTTGTGCCCGGCCTGGGCACCATTACCTCCCTGGGCCTCTCTGCCCTAGCCGTAGGTGGCTACATGGAGCGCACCGCCGTCTACGCCCAGGCTATGGCCGAGTTGCACGGCGTTCACGTTGATGACCCCGAAAAGGCCCGCCTCATGGTTATGGCTATCATGCTAGGCGAAGATGGCTCAGTGCTCATGAATTCGATCCTGGCCCACACAGGTAAGACCGGCGGGGCATCCCGCAAGTGGGGCATGATGATGGGCTCCAAGGACTCCGGCAAGATTTTCAGTATCGAGCGCACAATTCGCAATATGTTCTTCAAACGATTCTTGGCCCGCCAGTCTGGTGCCCTGATGGGCCGGGCCCTGCCCTTTGGTATAGGTGCGGTTGTGGGGGGTGGCGCTAACCTGGCCCTCGGGAAGAACGTTGTCAAGGCTGTGGAAGAGACCTTCGGTTCCTTACCTGCTGTCTTCCCCGATGCACTCAACATGGACCGTGCCCCCAAGTTCGTTGCAGAGCAGGAGTCGGAGCCGGCCGCTGGTAGCTCCAGCGCAGAGGAAGCCGCCCAGCTCGATTCGTAAGAATCTCTCCCTGCACGGGGGCTAGACCCCGCCAGCCCAGGCCCTCTAGGGGGCTAGGGTGGCGGGGTTTTCTCTACCTACTTATTGCGCAAGCCGGCACGAGCTCTTACAAAGGCCCTAGCCGCAAGCCGGGCACCGCGCGCAGAAACCCCGCTAGCCTCTGCTAACTCCCGCTCGGTGCTGGGGCGCACCTGCTCTACCGGTGCTATCTCCTGTGGTGGCTGGGCGGTGGGGTTTTGGCTCCCCATAAGTTCTAAAGTCTCATGGCTGAACTGGGCCGGGGCCTGCCCCAGGGTTTGCTCTACTTGGGCGATCAGCTGTTGGGCAAAGTCTTTGCGGGTGCTCTGGTTAGCTAGCATCGCCCCGCCAGCCTTAATAAGCTGCTCACCTGCCGTCACCAGCAGCAGGGTTTGAGGGTTGCGCAGGCCAATGGCGGCTACCGCACCCAGCACATTGATCTGGCTCGGCCTGCTGCCGGTAGGCTCTGGGACGGTCTCAATATGGGTCAGTAAGTCTTTAACATCGGTGCCCAGCACCGCTTGTGCGGCCTCATCACTATTGGCTACGGGGATGCCATAGATCAGGGCCACCCCGTGCAGGTAGGTTTTGATGGCCTGGGAACTACCCACCTGCCCGGTGGTGCGGATCCCCTGGCGTGCCGCCCGAGTGTAAGTGGCAGTGCCCTCTTTGAGGGCGCCCAGATGAGCGGCGGCCTGGGTCAGCCCGGCCACCCGCTGGTGACGGGTTACCGTTCCGAGCAGGTTGGGTGTCAGCTCCTGGGCACCTGCCTGGGCGCTCCCCACCAGGGTAAAGTCCCGCACAAACATGCTGCCTAGGTGCTGGACAAGCTCCGCCGGGGTCGCCAGCGGGTTCCGGGCGTAGAGCTTGCGCAGGCGACGCACCGCCAGAGGTATCTGCTGGGCTTCAGAGGACTCGGTCATAACTATTACTTTAGTGATAGGGCTTTAGCGGGTAGCGTGCTCCAGTAGCTGAGGCGCTAGGCCAATGTAGGTGCGCGGGGTCAGCTCTGACAGGCGCTTCTCGGCCTCGGGCGAAAGCCCTAACCCGGCAACAAACTCCTTAAGACGGGCCGCATCCACACGCTGACCACGAGTCAGCTCCTTGAGGCGTTCGTAGGGGTCCTCCATGCCCTCAACACCGGCAATAGCTTCAGCACGCATGACCATCTGAATGGCCTCGGCAAGAACCTCCCAGTTCTCATCCAGATCCTGGGCGATGACATCGGTAGCGATATCCAGGCGTTCAAGGCCCTTAACTACGTTAGAAATTGCCAGAACAGAGTGCCCAAAAGCCACACCAATGTTGCGCTGTGAAGATGAGTCGGTCAGGTCGCGTTGCCACCGGGACTGCACCAGGGTCGCACCCAAGGTATTCAAAAGGGCGTTGGAGATTTCCAGGTTGGCTTCGGCGTTCTCAAAACGAATGGGATTGACCTTGTGGGGCATGGTCGATGAACCGGTCGCCCCAGCCACAGGAATTTGGCGGAAGAAACCGATCGAAATGTAGCTCCACACATCGGTGCACAGGTTGTGCAGTACCGAGTTGAAGTGGGCCATGAAGGAGTAGAGCTCGGCCTGCCAGTCGTGGTTTTCAATCTGGGTGGTCAGCGGGTTCCAGTCCAAGCCCAGGCCGGTCACAAAGTCTTCAGAAATCTTCTGCCAGTTAGCGGTCGGAACAGAGACGACGTGAGCGGAGTAGGTGCCGGTTGCGCCGTTGATTTTGCCCAGAAACTCAGCATTTTCAACCTGCTTTATTTGCCGGTTCAGGCGGTAGGCAAAAACAGCCAGTTCCTTACCCAGGGTGGAGGGGGTGGCAGGCTGGCCGTGGGTACGCGAGAGCATGGGCACCTCACGGGCCTCTTCTGCCAGCTTCATAATCTCTTGCACCAGGCCTCGGGCGGCAGGCAACCAAATGTTAGTGACCGCGTCCTTGATGCCCAGGGCGTAGGAGAGGTTATTGATGTCTTCTGAGGTACACCCAAAATGTACCAGGGGCTTAAGGTGGCCCAGGCCCAAGGGTTCTAAGCGGCGAGCGATAAAGTACTCAACGGCCTTAACGTCGTGAACAGTGACGGCCTCAATTTCGGCCAATTCAGTGGCGGATTCTTCGGTGAATTCGGTGACGATAGCGCGCAGACCGGTGCGCTGATCATCGGTGAGGGGCTCCAGACCGGGCAGAACCTGCTTGTCACAGAGGTAGATGAACCATTCAATTTCTACGTGCACACGGTCACGGTTGAGGGCGGCCTCCGAGAGGTAGTCAACAAGCGGTTCGGTAGCGGCTTTGTAGCGGCCATCCAGAGCGCCGAGGGCTAGATCGGCGCCGGTAAGTGAGTGGCGGCCAGAGGGCAGAGTTGTGCAGTTTTCGCGATGAGACATATTTCTAGTTTCTCATGGGAACGTGTCGGCGCGCACGGTTTTGGGGCGGCTTTGGGACAGTCCGGGGCTGTATGGCTGAGCTACGCACAGGTCAGGCTGTGGATAGGGCGGTGTCATGGGTGGTCACTGCTTCACCAATTCTGCTGGAAGTGGGGTTGAACTGCCCGGCGGCTTTCTTCCACAGACCTGCCCACCACTCACCGTGCGAATTACGGCCCCTAAGGTGTAGGCACAAAGGTACCCCGATAAATGAGGAGGTAGGGCATGCCCTCGATCTATGAGATTGCGCAAGCCGCCGGCAGGTCAGGCTGGGCCAGTAGCGGTGCGGCCCAGGCCAGCGCGGGCGCACTGGATATGGCTCAGCGAGTCCGCAACTGGGCCGCTTCGCTGGCTGAGCAGGTGAGCCGTGAAGCTGTCCATGTGCACACCGCAACCGGTACAGCGCGGGTAGCGGGGCAGGTGCAGTGGACCTCCGCGGCAGGTCGTGCCTTCCAGAAAGGTCTTGAGATTGAATGTTTAGCTGGCCAACGGTTGTGGGGCGAGCTTGACCAAACAGCCCATCACATCCGGATTTCTGGTGAGATGGTTGCCCTTGAACTTGAGGCCGCTGCGACGGCGGTTAAGGCGGCGGGAGCGGCCTTAGACCTGGCGCTCAGTGGCATGGGAGTGATCGAGGACGTATTGGACGACTTCGTGGTCTACGCACAGAAGGCCGGTGTTCCTGGCCTACACGCGGAGCTGGTTCAGGCCATGAACAACCCCCTACTGGCCCAAGTGTCCACAGCCTTAGCTGGAGTAGGGAGGTAAAGCCATGAACCAGAAACTTCTTTCGCTTGGCTCAAGCATCTCGGTGGAGATGTCTGAACTCGGGCCGCTTTCTGACCAGTTGAACGGTGTTGCCGATCGGTACGATCAGACGGGGAACGCTCTACTCGGCATTACTTCCCAGGTTGCCCTGCTGGCCCCTCTGGACGCTAGCGGCAACGGGGCGCAGGCACTTACTTCTCTGGGTGTGACTTCAACGGGGCTTACTGCCCTGGTTGCGGGTACGCGCCGCTTATCCCGAGCTGTAGGCCAAGCGGCTCAGGCCTACGAGGAAGCCGAGACCTTTGCCCTAACTCTTATGGGCGGATTTACTGTTGCTGCCAATCAGGGTAAGTCTCTAGCGCTAGCCTATGGCTCTGCCTTCGGTTACACGGTTGACAGTCTCAAAATTAGGGTGATCAAGGGTGGCTTGGTTCTTAGCAGTAGTGCCCCAAAAGTTGGGTTGCCTCTCTTGGATATTTACCGGAAGACCCCCGGTGGATATTTACTCCTAGCGAGAGGGGCTTCTACCCTTAACGGTTTTGTTAATCGACTGGGTATGACCGGAAGGCTACGCGCCAAGCGGGAGATGACCGGTGACCTCTTTACCGATCAAACCGAGGCAGCAGCCTTTATGGGACCCGTTCCGATCACACCGCAGGACGTTACACACCGTTTCGGGCAGGTCAAGGAGATCGAGGAGAGAGGCGATACCTACATGGCTAGCCAGGGCTACCAGGGGGAGTGGGACCATATTGTGGTGGAGAAGCTGGTTAACCCCACCACGGGCAAAACCATGTACCTAGTGACTATTCCTGGGACAGATGGGAATCTTTTGGGGGGTAACCTCGAGGATACACTGGCTGGATTCTATAAGGGGGGTGTCAATAGTTGGCCCGGCACCGTTGGCACTGTATCCAGCAGTAACCCGCACCTTGCCCCGCAAGACTATACGGCCCTCATGTCTCTGGTGGAGAAAGCTATAGAGGACGCCGGGGTCCCCGAGGGGGCAACTATATCCTTTATGGGCTTTAGCCAGGGAGCTACCGCAGCGGCTACCCTCGCTAATAACGACACCATCAATTCCCGTTACAGGGTCAAGGGGCTGGTGACCCAGGCTGGCCCAATTGGCCACCTCAAAGTGCGCGATAGCATCCATCACGTTGATCTGCGCCATCGGGAGGATTATGTTCCTATGCTGAGTGGAGACCGCCCGGACTATAAGCCCGATGAGTCCCATGTCTACACGGCTGTGCCGGATTCAGGAGGTATTCACGGTGCACAGGAGTACCAGGAGATAGCCAGCAAGGAGCCAGAAGCCCAGCAACCGTCCCCGGAGCTTGAAGAAATCTTTGCTGGCTATGTATCGGTGAAGGCTGATATCTATTCTGGAACCACCCAGAAGCCCGATATCACCCAGGATGAGCAAAGGGCGATAGGTGCCATGGGAGCTGCCCATGGAGCGGCGGAGATCATGACGGGAGTGAGTTTAGACGTGAACCCGGCAGATCTCTATCAAGATACGGAAGATCTGGTTCAAGCTGTAGAGCATAGTCTGGGGGAGGTGAACATCGGGGGTGTAGAGATTTTTGACCCGATCCTTGAGCCACTCCATCCCAAGGAGGGAGCTAGCAAACCGCCGGTTCCTGTTCCGGATCATAAGATCAAGGTGTATGAGGCTACCTTGCAGGACCATCTGGAGAACCTGGGCGGCTTGCTTGGAGCTCCTGATATTCCGGCTACCGGGCTGGGGAGCCCCATCCAGATTTTTGAGCCTGAACTTGAACTGGTTGCCGGGTAGCTAAGCTCTGCGGAGGGGGTGCTTAGTCGCTACTTTCGATGCTCAACCCGCGCACCATGCGGGCTGTGCGAGCCTTCCCCCAGGCACCACCGCAATCAATGATGCTTCCTTCTGGCTCGAAGCCTCGTTGCTCGTAGAAACGCACTGCTTTCTGGTTACCTATGATGTACCAGAGGTAGGCCGGCTCGTCGGGGTAGAGTACCGCATCAAAGAGGGCGGCTCCCAGCCCGGTCCCCTGAACGGACTCTAGGGTGTAGAGGTGGGTAAGTTCCCGTGTGCCTTCCGGCGCTAGGGGCAGGTTCACCTCGTACTCCCAGGGCAGGGGGCCCGGGCGGGAGAGGGCAAAACCTACCGGCTTACCCCAGTCAAGAGCGGTACCGACTGTGCAAGAAGTGCCGGAAGTCGGTGTCCACTGGGGGTTCTCGTAGGCGAAAAAGGCTCGTACACCGGGGGCTACAATATTTTCAGCAAACTCCCGGTGCAGGGTTTCGGCGGCAGCTCTCTGGCGGGCACCGAACTCGGGGTCTACCAGGGTGTTATAGGTCTGGGCCAGGCACTGAAATTGCAACTCAACATAGGTGCTTCCATCCTCAGTGCCCACCGGGCTGAGGATATACCTGCCACTTACCGCAAAACCCACAGCCGCCTCCTTCCTCTTCTACCGGCGTTACCGCTCTCTCACCCTACCCAGTCTACTGCCCGGCCCAAGAAGCACTAGGCTAGAGGGGTGGCTAAACGAAGAAGAAAACCTAAGGCGACGGTAGAGGCCCCTGAGGCCCTAGTTGAGGGTAAATACCCTATTGATACCGGTATCGCTGAACTCATTGAGGATGACTACACCCCCGGTGGCTGGGTGCTAGAAATCAATGGCATGGAGTCCTCCCACATTGTGCTGGGTAAACCCCGCGAGCTAGATTTTGAGTATATGCGCTGGCTAGCGGCTGTCATTGAGCCTTTCGTGGATGCCCACTGCGATCCCGCCAAGCTCCGAATTACCCACCTGGGCGGCGGCGCCTGCTCAATGGCCCGCTACCTGGCCGATATCTACCCCCAGTCGCGTAACACCGTGGTGGAACTTGACGGCAAGTTAGCCGAGTACGTGCGTGAGTGGTTTGAACTGCCCAAGGCACCCCTGGTTAAGATTCGCGTGGGTGAAGCCCGTCAGGTCACCGAGGGGTTCGCTCCCCAGTCGCGGGACATCATCATCCGTGACGTTTTTTCGGGCTATATCACTCCTGAGCCGCTAACCACCCTTGAATTCACCCAGCTAGGCGCTCGCTCTCTAGCGCCCGGTGGGCTGTACATCATCAACTGCGGCGATGACCGTAACCTCAACGGCGCACGGGCCGAGGCTGCTGCTATCGCCCGGGTATTTGAGCACACCTGTATTGTGGCTGACCCGGCCATGCTTAAGGGCCGTCGCCGCGGCAACGTGATTATCGCCGGTTCTAATTCGCCCCTCCCCGTGGAGGGGGACCTGGTAACGGCCGCTATTAGCAAACGCCTGCTGGGTGGCGGTGTCCCCGCCCAGTACAAGGACGATGCTTGGGTCCGAGACTTTGCTCGCTCTGCCCAGCCCCGGCGGGATGGCGCCCCGAACCTGGATACGGTCCAACTAGATCGAGAGCTACGCGGGTAACGTCAAATTCTTCCCCTGGAGCAATAGTCTTGTGCTAGTGGCTCTTGGGGCAAGTCCTCACTCTTAACACTGAGGGTATCACTGATAAAAATCTACCTCACTGAGAATCATTGACTTATGGAATAGAACGCCCAGAGACTTGAAGAAACCCTTGCCCTACTTCGGGAACGAGGCTTTGATAGCACTGAGATTGAGGTCAAGGCCGCCCGGGAGGGTTTACCGCAGAATCTAGGGCAAACACTCCCCGCTTTTGCCAATATGCCCGATGGCGGGACCCTGATCCTGGGTGTCGATGACAAGAGCGGGTTTACCGCGGTTGGAGCGGATGCCACGGTAGAGACGGGCATTGCCTCCCTCGCTCGG
Organism: Rothia sp. P4278; assembly: GCF_048512945.1. NCBI lineage: Bacteria > Bacillati > Actinomycetota > Actinomycetes > Micrococcales > Micrococcaceae > Rothia > Rothia sp. P4278. The sequence goes on along the minus strand of NZ_JBLXXU010000002.1, from coordinate 577,428 downwards.
AATGAGGCTACCCCCACTCCTTAGCTTATTAACAGCGGGGTTAAGTTTAAGGTGATTCTTTGGTTTGACCGGGCTGAGCCGCTAGCCCAGGTTGCTCCTGAATCTGCGAAGCTTGCTCCTGTAGTGTCTGCGGTAGCTGAATCGCCGGTAAGGCTGAGCAAGAATTCCCCATATATTGTTGATGCCCTAGGCCGGGGCGGTGAGCTTTCAGCACCAGAATTGGCAGAGCGCCTGGGCTTAAGCCTTGCTCAGGTGCGCTATGCTTTACGTCCCCTGTTGAAGCGCGGGGATATGGTGATGGTGGGTAGTCAGGGTAGCCATTCCACTGTGTATGCCTTAAAGAGCATGATTGGTTAGTTCTTGCAGAAATCCTGCTTGTTGAGCCCCTGATAGGTGCTTTTTTCGTGGGCTACTCGACAGCGCCGTCAAGGTAGTACCAGACCCCCTTTTCTCTGGTGAATTGGGAAACTTCGGTCTGTAGCCCGCCCACCTTCTGACTTTTGGGTGTACCCGGTGCTGACCGGTAGTAGGCGGCAAAGTGTACGGTTCCCTGGGGGTCGAAGGGCCCGCCGGTGGCTTTCAGGATATCGAGCCTGTACCACCGCAGGCTCTCATCAAGCTCTAGAGAGTGTGGCCGGGTAGTGGGGTGCCAGGTTGCCAGTAGATAGTCAGGCAGGTTGAGGGCAAAAGCAGTGAAGCGGGAGCGCATGAGAGCCTCAGGGGTGGGGGCGGTGAGGGCACCGGTCTGAGCGAATTGCCGGTGGTAGCGCTGGCAGCAGGAGCCATAGGTTTCGCCGGTCCCGCAGGGGCAACGTGTTGTGGAATCAATCATGCCCTCAATTAAAACAGGGAATAAGAAACCCCGCCCGCTCTGTATTGGGGGTGACGCAAAGAGGGGGGGCGGGGCTTAGAACTATAGGGGTTCTTGCGGGCTTAGCTGTGCATCCAACCTTCAATGATGCCCATACCGAAAAAGACCAGGAAGGCTGCCGAGACGATGTACATAATGGGGTGTACATCTTTACCGCGGCCCTGGACCAGGCGGATGAAGGTGAAGGCGATGAAGCCTGCACCGATACCGTCGGCAATGGAGTAGGTGAAAGGCATCATGATGATGGTCAGGAAGGCTGGGATACCCAGGCCCCAGTCTGTCCAATCAATGTGGATGGCCTGGCGGACCATGAGGAAGCCGACGACAACTAGCGCGGGTGCTACTGCTTCGAAAGGAACAATAGATACCAGCGGTGAGATGAAGACAGCCAGCAGGAAGAGCGCGCCGGTGACCATGTTGGCAAAGCCTGTACGGGCGCCTTCGCCGATGCCGGTTGCGGACTCCACAAAGATTTGGTGTGCGGAGCTCGATGAGCCACCACCGAGTACGGAGCCTGCCGCGTCTATGAGGAGCACCCGGTCGATGTTCCCAATCTTGCCGTCTTTATCTATGGTGCCGGCTTCAGTAGCCAGGCCTACCGAGGTTCCCATGACATCGAAGAAAACGGCGAGCAGGATGGCGAACATGAGCATGGTGGCGCCCAGGGTTCCTAGGGAGCTTGCGGAGAAAGCTCCGACCATGTCCACTGAGCCAATGAGGGAGAGGTCGGGGTGGCCTACCCACTGGGTAGGAATGCCAGGGATCATGAGTGACCAGCCGGTTGCTGAGTCAAGGGATGAGCCAGAGGGCGCTACTTTTTCTAGGATGATGGCCAGGATGGTTGAGGCAACTACACCGATGAGAATTGCGCCGCGCACGTTGCGGATGAAGAGGGCAATAGTTAGGAAGAGCCCAAAGAGGAAGACCAGGGTAGGCCAGCCGTTGAGGTGGCCGTCAGCACCGAAGGAGACGGGGACGGTGGTACCTGCGGCGTCGGGCATGCGGCGTACAATGCCGGCGTTGACCAGGCCAATGAGGGAGATGAAGAGGCCGATACCTACAACGATTGCGGTTTTAAGAGATTCGGGTACGGCGTCAAAGACTGCGCGGCGGAAGCCGGTAAGAACCAGGATTGCCATGACGATACCTGCCCAGACGACCAGGCCCATGATTTGGGGCCAGGTGAGGTTGGGGGTGGTGGCAATGGTTGATGCGAGTAGGGCGTTGACGCCCAGGCCGGCTGCCATGGCGAAGGGCTGTTTGGCCCACAGACCCATGACGATGGTGAGGATACCCGCGATAAGCGCGGTTGCGGCGGCAACTCGTTCAACGCCGAGGGTGTTGCCTGCGCCGTCCGGGGCTAGCCCCAGGATGAGAGGGTTGAGGACTACGATGTAGGCCATGGCAAAGAAGGTGGCCAGGCCGCCTCGGAGTTCGGTGGCTAGGGTTGAGCCACGTTCGGTGATTTTGAAGAAGCTGTCGATAGCGCTGGTGGTTGCGGGTTTTTGAGCCGCGGTGTTCTCAGAAGACATTCGTGAAAATCCGTAGATACTCGTGTGGGTGTGTGCCCAGAAATGAGAGAGCGCCACCGTATCGGAGACTGTGGTAGCGCTCTAATGTACCTGTCTAGTCTACGCCTTTTACACTTTCTGAGGTATCCGGGGCTGGTTTTAATCTTGCGCAGGGGGAGGGAGATGCCTGTGCCATAGTGCTTTTTACGGATGCCCTATAAGATAAGGTGTGCCTAACTATCATGAAAGGTTTACCCATGACTGATTCCGCTTACCCAGCTCTTGAGAGTTTATCTGTTCGTTCGCGCGCAGTTGTGACTACGGAGCGCCCGGCTCGGTATGCCAAGCAACTCGCTTCGCACATGGGGCATAAAATTCCGGTAGAGCAGATTGAGGGGGGCTACCGCCTAACTTTTAATCGTGACGGGAACTTCAGGGGGTATGGGGATCTTCTCGTGGGATCGGGGCAGGAGCAGGGTTGCCTGGTTCTTAAGGTGTACGCTGGGACTCCCGAGAAGTGCGAAGGTCTTGAAGGCGTTTTAGGTCGCCACCTGGAGCGGTTCGGTGAGCGTGAGGGGCTGGCGGTCAGTTTTACCCCTGAGAGCCTCAGCTGACAGATAGGTTCAGGGGTTTCACTGTGGGGCTTTGCCCGCTATCGCCTTTGGGATGTGTTGAGAGGCTGTCCCAGGGGGGGCTTGCGGGGGAGTGTATCTTGGAAGGGAACCTTTTTGATCCTGACCTGGAGGGCTATGGCTGAGAAAAATCCTGGTGACTTAGAGATCGCTCGTGACTTCCTGCGCCGGGCATCTGCTCAACTAGACCTTGACCCAGCGCTTATCAGCGAGCTAACCCCCCACTTACTTGGCTTGACCAAGAGGGTAGCGCACGGTGTGGTTCGTCCCGCTGCGCCCCTGGCGGCTTTTTTGGTGGGCTATGCTGCAGCTCAAGCCGGTTCTGGTCAGGCTGGCGCTCTATCAACACCCGATGCGATAGCCCAAGCGCTTGTGGCTATCGCCGGTATCGACGATGTGGTGGAGCAAGCTGATGGGCAGGCTTAACCGTAGCCTTGCGGCAACCCGCTATGTCTTGGGTGAAGATGGCAGCTTCACATCTAGTCGTCGAACTGAGTCGCTGACCCCCGAGGAGCCCCTAGAAATCCGTCTGGATGGGCGTGTTATCACCACCACCATGCGCACGCCGGGGCATGACCTTGAGCTGGCACATGGGTTTTTACATTCTGAGGGCATTATTCGCGGTGCAGAGGACATCAGGGCTGCCCGGTACTGTGCCGGGGCTACCGGTCCAGATGGCGCTAATACCTATAACGTACTGGATCTGACCAGTGTAGGCGCAGTCCTCGCTCCGGGCTTGGAACATGTGCGGCTGACCGTGACGAACTCAGCCTGCGGGGTGTGTGGTTCTACTTCTATTGAGTCGATTATGGGTAAGGCCAACAGGCCGATTGCGCCTGCGGTTTTGACTCCACAGCAGATACTGGATTTTCCCCAGCAGCTCCGGGAGCGGCAGGTGCTTTTTGGTAAAACCGGGGGAATTCATGGGGCGGCTGTTTTTGATTCACAGGGCAGTATGCTCGTTGCGCGCGAAGATATTGGCCGCCATAACGCTGTGGATAAGGTTATTGGCTATCTGCTTTTAAAGGGGGGGTTGGGGGAGCCAGGATCTGGGCAGAATATGAATGTGCCCGGCAAGACCCTTGTGGTTAGTTCCCGGGCTTCTTTTGAGCTGGTGCAAAAGGCTGTTTTAGCTGGTTTTTCTGCTTTAGTGGCGGTCTCTGCGCCGTCTTCATTAGCTGTTGATCTTGCCCGCCAAGCGGGCTTGACCCTCATTGCTTTCACTCGGGATAATCGCTTTACTCTCTATGCGGGGCATATAGCAGAACATAGCAGGTGAGATTCTCTGATCCCGTGTGCTCAGGGGGCTAGAATGATGCTATGGCTAAAGTGTTGAGGCAAAAGAGTAGTTCCTTGTCGGGGGCCGAGGGCGCTAACCCCACGGCCTTTGATAACCCTAAGGTAGGTCATCGAGTAAAGGTGGCGGCAGGTCCTGGGGGAGTTATCCACGCAATGCAGCATGCCATTCCTGCGCGGGGTCTCTTGCCTTTGCTGACCATGAATAAGCCCGGGGGCGTAGATTGCCCAGGCTGTGCTTGGCCTGAGCCCTATCAGAATGACATGAATCTTGTGGAGTTCTGCGAAAACGGTGCTAAGGCTATTGCGGAGGAGACCACTGCTGATCGGGCGGGGGCTGATTTTTGGGCACGCTACTCAGTGACAGAGCTACGAACTAAGACGGATTTCTGGTTGGGTAAGCAGGGGCGTATCACCGAACCTCTTCTCTATGACCGTTCCAGCGGTGATGACCACTACCGCCCCGTCTCCTGGGAGAAAGCCTTTGCCCTGATCGCTGAGCAACTCCAGCGCACTGACCCTCAAAAAGCGGTTTTTTATACCTCCGGTCGGGCCTCCAACGAGGCCGCCTATGCTTTCCAACTACTGGCCCGACGCTTGGGATCAAATAATCTCCCAGACTGCGGTAATCTCTGCCACGAATCAACGGGGGTAGCCCTTAAAGAGGTAGCGGGTCTGGGCAAGGGGTCCATCACCATGAGCGACCTTGAAACCACCGACCTGCTGATTTCTGTGGGGCAGAACCCCGGCACCAACCACCCGCGTTCGCTCACTAGCTTTAAGAAAATGAAGGAAAACGGCGGCAAGATGGTGGTGCTCAACCCCATGCCTGAAACCGGGTTGATGGCCTTTCGGGAGCCTCAGTCACCTATGGGTATGGTGGTTCCAGAGAAACTAGCCGATGAGTACCTGCAGGTACGTCTTGATGGTGACCGCGCCTTCTTCCAACAGCTCAATAAGGAGCTGATTCTGCGTGATGCCCTGGACCATGTTTTTATCGACAAGTTCACCAGCGGCTTTGAGCAGCTCAAGGAGCATCTGCTGAGCCTTGATGATGCCGAGCTTGAAGTTGGTTCAGGCATTTCTGCCGCTCAGGTGGCTCGGGTTGCTGACTTGGTGGAGCGGGCCGAGAGCGCTATTGTTTCGTGGACGCTCGGCGTTACTCAGCACCGCGAGTCGGTAGGCACCCTGCGTGAGATCATGAACTTCCTCTTCTTGACCGGTAATATCGGTAAGCCGGGCGCCGGTAGCGCACCCTTTAGGGGCCATTCCAATGTCCAGGGCAACCGGACGGTAGGTATCTGGGAGAAGATGCCTGAGCCCTTCTTGGCAGCAGTTGAAGAGCACTTCGGTTTTCCCGTTCCCCGTGAGCATGGTTTAGATACCGTTAAGGCGCTACGCCAGATGCGTGATGGTGGTAACCGGTTCTTTATGTCTCTGGGTGGAAACCTGGTGCGTGTTGCCTCCGATACCGCTACCTGTGAGAAGGCCATGAGCAGCCAGGAGATGACGGTCCACCTCTCCACCAAGCCCAACGGGTCACATGCTTGGCCCGGGGAAAAAGCCCTGATTCTGCCGGTCCGTGCTCGAACCGATGAGGATATCCAGGCCAGTGGCCCTCAGAAAGTTACCGTGGAGAATTCCTTTGGGGTTGTTTCAGCCTCCGTCGGTAAGCGTAAGGCCAACAATGACCTGAACCTGAAATCTGAGGTAGATATCATCTGCTCGGTGGGGCGCGAAACTTTTGGGGATGACTTCTGGCAGCCCATGATTGATAACTACGCTCTGATCCGTGATGCGATTGAGGCCACTGTGCCTGGTTTTGAGAACTACAATGAGCGCATAGAGAAGCCCGGGGGCTTCTACCTGCCTAATGGCCCGCGTGAGCGTGTTTTCAATACTGAGAACGGTAAGGCTTTGTTAACGGTGAACGAGACAAACGTGCTGGATCTTCCTGCCGGTCACCTTTTGCTATCAACAGTGCGCTCTCACGACCAGTTCAATTCCACCATTTACGGGCTTGACGATCGTTATCGGGGTGTTCGTCAGGGCCGCCGAGTTGTCTTTATGCACAGGGATGATATTGCTCAGCTGGGCCTGCAGGATGGCAGCCTGGTCGATATTGTTTCTGTCTGGGAGGACGGGGAGCGCCGCGCCCCTAACTTCCGCGTCATTGAGTATGATCACGCGCGCGGTTGTTGCTCTGTTTATCTTCCTGAGGGGAATGTTTTGGTCCCGCTGGATTCAGCAGCTAAAGGTTCCAATACGCCGGTTTATAAGTCTGTGCTAGTGCGCCTTGAGTCTTTAGGGCGGCAAGCAGAGGTATAGCGAGTTGGGGAGGGGGCAGACCGCTAGGTCTGCCCCTTTTCCTTTTAAAGTTCTGCTGACCGGGGTCTAGAAAATATGCGCCCCGGAATGTGATGCCCCGACTTTACTGGTATTCTTTATGCCATTTTTATGACCCTGACTAGCGCTTATGTTTCTTTTACCCCTTTTGGGGGACGGGTGCTGGGTCCTCACCCTGAGCTCCTGGCTCACTTGTCAGTTTTCGCCCTGGATTTCTGTCCCACATTATGGTGACAAAGCCTGAATGGGGGCAAAACCCTGCTTTTGACAAGCACCGATACTGGGATAATGGTTCTAAATAAAGAAGAGGGAATCGCACCTAAGAAAGATCTACCTATGTCAACCGCACTTATGACATCTACTCGTCGGGGCAAGATAATAAATCCACGAAAGCGTAAATTTCTGATTCAATTTCTGCTTTATCTATCCCCCGTCATCCTCCTAACCACTATTTTTCCGCTAGTCACCCCGCAAATTTCTGAGGTGACCCTGGGCGGTGTAGCCCTCACACAGGTGATTCTGGCAGTCTCCATTACTGTGCCCTGGATGTCCCAGAGCATCTGCCTGCCCGTCTATAAAGCTATGGACGACCTGCTGGGGGAGCGTGATCTGGAGGCTTGCACCAAAAGGTTCGCCGAATATTGGGTCTCAACCTGCCTGGCAGTAGTGCCCGCGCTCATCCTTTTCGCTCTTCCCTTTTACTTTGCTCTGCACTGGAACCTGACCGTTCTGATGGCTTTCCTGCTCCTGGGTTTCTTGAACGTCATGTTTGGGCAGCTTCTGGTTGTGGCCAATCTGCCCACCGATAGCCGTAAGGCCTGGGGCTTCTCCTGGCTGGCCTACGCCCTTGCCCTGCTGATCGCCCCCAAGATCTGGTTCCTCCCCCCTCTCATGGGTATTTTGGTCATGCTCTTTGTAATTCGCGATTACATTGGCTACCTGAGCCTCTTCAAACGGCTTTACTACCCTGTTGTTGCACGCGAGATGCTCCGTGGCTTCCTCATTGGTACCGTCCTTTGGGCAGATAAGTACATCTTCTTTATCTCCCAGGGTGGCGAACTGCAGGTTGTCACCATCTACATGGGTCTTATCCCTGCTGTTGTTGCCTATAACTATTTCTTCGCTGCTGAGGCAAAACAGGTTGACCGTGCTGTGGCAAAGCTGCGTGAGGCTATCCAGACCAGAGGTTATAGCCAGGTTCAGAGCTACTCGAAGAAGGTGGAACGCCGAGTTCTGCAGGCTACACAGCGCACCCTGCTGATGGCTGGTATCTGCTCTGTCTTCGTTGCAGTCTTCATGTTCTTCTACCTGCCAGACTCGGTTATCTTGGCTTTTAGCATCATCATGTCTTCGTGGATGTTCCTGGCTGTTGCTATCTACAGCTACCAGGTTGATTACTTGGGGTCCCATCTGATTCCTCAGGTCTTAGGTCTGGCACATTTGATTTTGTGCATGCTTGCTTTCGCCCTTATCCCGAATACCAATGGCTACTTCATCATCATGGCTGGTGAGGTCGTGCTTGTCACGATTGCCTACATAGCCTTCCGCAAGACCTGGAAACTTCCTGCCTACGACCTTTTCTGGCGGCACGCTGTCACCTGGTAGTTCTCTCCCCCTATTGATCGCTCTTCCCCAAATTGCACCTTTTAGACATTTGAAGATAGGCACCATGACTGTAGAAAACACCTACAAAGAACTTCTTAAGCCTGATTCCGGCGCGCATTACACTGACCCGAACTACCCTGATGTTGATGTGGCTATTACGATGGAGTCCACCTACCCCTATCTCAAGGGTGGGGTTTCGGCGGTTGTCCACGACATTATTACCAGCAACCCAGATCTGACGTTCGGCATCATTCACATTGCCTGGGACAGAGATTCCCCCATGAAGGACCTCTACGGGGTCCCAGAGAACGTACTCTGGGTTAAGACCATTTTCTTGAGTTTCGACGAGCACCGGGAGTCCTATTCTGATTCCGCCAAGAAGCTAGACCTGAATGCCCAGGAGCGGATTGCGGCTTCGCACGAACTCTTCGATGCCCTGTATGCGCTCACAGAAGAAGCCGATGTTAATCCTCTGTGGCGGGTCTATGACCGCATGTTCTCAGAGAAAACCCGGGAGTTTCCCGGGTGGGGGCTTCTTGGTAGCAAGGAATTTATGGAGGTGCTCTTTGAACGCCTCCCGCTCGATAACATGAGCTTTTCTGATGCTTTCTGGCTAATCCGTACCTTCTTTTCTCTTGCTTATGCGCTCCTGCATGAGCGTCTTCCCTACGCTAGGGTTTACCACGCACACACCACAGGGTACGCATCTCTCATCGGTGCTGCCGGGGCACGAGATAATGGGAGCAGCTTCCTGCTAACGGAACATAACCTCTACGTCCGTGACACCGTGAACACTCTCTTGGACCGGAATATGTCCCTCCCCGTGACTGTTCAGGATCCCGACGTTTTTGATGTTACCCCCGAAGAGCGCGCCTGGATGCTGTGGTGGATTCAGATGGGTCGTTTCTGCTACCCCAGCGCGGATCTGATTACCTACCTTTACCCCAAGGCCATTGACGAGGCTCAGGGGCTTCATGGCATCCGTGAACGCTCTATTATCTTGCCCAACGGCATGCTGATTTCTGATGTCAATGAGGCTTACGCACTCCGTCGCCATGCCCGTGAAACGATTATTCAAGAGGGCACAAACCACCTTTGGAAGTTCGTCTTTATTGCCCGTGTGGTTCCTATTAAGGGCCTGATCGACCTGATTGAGACGGTGGCGATTCTCCGTGATGAAGGCTTCAAGCTTCACATTGACTGCCTGGGCCCCACCGAACATCTTCCGTCCTATTATGAGAAGTGCCGTGAGGCTATCGCGGAGCGCGGCCTTGAAGACTACTTCACCTTCCACGGAACCGTTAATGTCCGTGAAAAGCTGGGTCTCTTTGATGCGCTGGTCATGCCCAGCTACAACGAGGGCCAGCCTATCGTTGCTTTGGAGGCGATGAGTGCTTCAATCCCCGTGATTGGTTCGGATGTGGGTGGTATGTCCCAGCTGATTGATGATGTTCTTGTCTCTGAGGATGGCTCACACGTTGAGCGTTGCGGAATTCTTACCCAGGCCGGTGACCCGCAAGGTTTCGCAGATGCACTCAAGCGGATTATGAATAGCCCGGACTTCTACGAGCAGCTATGTCTCAACGCTCGTGAACGCGTACTGCAGTTCTTCCAGCTTCACGATGTGATGGACCGTTATAACTACATCTATCGCAAGCTGGGCAAGTTGGATTATAAGCCTGGCCAAGAACACACTTCGCTGGCGGGTGTCCCCAGCGCGGTTGTTGCCGAAGGTGACCAGAACATAGATTACATTGAGGCTAATAGCTAGGAGGTGGCATGACTACGGTCAGTCGAGGATTATGGGTACGCTACGGAGGCGACCCAATTACCCGCGAACAGGTTGAATTTGCAGCTCAACATTACGCGGTGGCCTTGGTCCAACCGGGGGAGAGGGAGGCTGCACGGCAGCTCAAAGAGCTCAACCCTAATATCATCGTACTGGCCTATAAGTGCCTATCTTCAGCTCGTAGGTATGAGGAGAGCGCACCTTACACCTCCGGTGTTTCGTATTCTGAAGCTGAGGCTCAGGGGTGGTTTGCTCGTCGCCTCAACGGTGACAAGATCGAGTGGAACGGTTACTGGGGGCACTACCAGATGCGAGTTTGGGATGCCTCCTACCGGAGCCGTTGGACTCAGAACGTGGTGGAGGAGATTGCGGATTCCCCCTTTGATGGTGTTCTTGCAGATAACGATATCTACGGGGATTACTACGGTTTGAACTTCCCCCTTGAGGGCGCAGAAAGCATCGAGGTAGTCCACCGTGGCCTTGACGCGCTGATCTCAGAGGCCGGTCAGGCCCTGAACTCGCGCGGCAAAATCCTGGTTCCGAACATTGCTGAGTCCCGCAGGGATGAGGGTAAGTGGGAGCGCCATAGCGCCTACGGCGGCGGTTTTGAAGAGGTCTTCTTGGGCTGGGGGCCGAACGAGTTTTTGGATGCCAATAGCTCGGTGGCTCAGATTAAGCAGATGATGCCTAGCCCCCAGGCCAACCTTCGGAACTTCATGCAGGGGGAGCAGGCGCAGGGTGAGGGAAGGTTAACCCTGTTGCGGGCTTCCACTGATGGAGACCTGCAGCACCCCAACTTTCTGATGGCTCTTGCGGCTTTCTGGATTTTTGGTGGTGGTCAGTGGTCGGCGGTGACTGCCGGTGCCCATGATGCCCACAATGACACCCCCTGGGTTGAAGAGCTGGCCTGGGATCTTGGCCAACCGACCGGCCCCATTGAGGGTGCACTGGGTATTTATGGGCGTAGCTTTGAGAAGGGCTGGGCGGCGGTTAACCTTACTGATCAGGTGAGCCCTGCGCTGAACTTTCCCGGTAGTGGACATGCTAACGGTACGATTTCTATCCCGCCGCACCAGGGTATGTTGGTTCAGGCCCAAGACGATGGTGGCCTGATTATTGCCCGGCGTTTTGATCTGCAGTAGGGGCGCGCTTCTAGCCGTAGACCGGGAAGTTGTGGTGGCCTGCGTGAACAAGGAGCTGGGTGCGGGTGGCTACGCCCATCTTGTCGTAAATGCGGGATAGTGCATTTTTGACGGTTGAGAGTGAGTAGTGGAGTTCTTCTGCTATCTCTTGATTGGTTTTACCTAGGCAGACTAGCTTGACGATGCCCTGTTCGGTTTCTGTGAGTTCGCTCCAGGGGTCCCCCTGGGGCGGTTCTGTCATATTCATGGAGATTACCAGGCTGGCTAGCGCCCGACGGTCGATGATGGCGCGCCCCTCAATAGCTGCGGTGATGGCCTGTTTGATTTCTCGTGGCCGGGAGTTCTTGAGCAGGTAGCCGTCTACCCCGGCTTGGAGGGCTTTGCGGACGTAGTCGTAGCTATCAAAGGTGGTGATGGCGATAATTTTGGTGTCGGGGTAGGTGGCAAGGATCTGGCTGGTAGCTTGGATACCGTCCAGGCCGGGCATGTGTAGGTCCATGAGGAAGACCTGGGGGCGAGTGTTGGTTGCCAGTTCTATGGCTTCTTGCCCGCTGGTGGCTGTGCCTGCCAGGTGTAGGTCTTCTTGGCTCTCGATGTAGAGGCTGAGCAGTTCGAGAATTTCGGGGACGTCATCGGCTACGGCCACGGTTGTTGTCTTCATGCTGGGCCTTTCTTAGTCAGTAACCAGGGGTAGGTTGATGGTTAGCCGCCAGGTCTGGCCCTCTACTCCGTAGTTGATGGTTCCGCCCAGCCGGCGGATGCGTTCTTGGATCCCGACTAGCCCGTAGCCGGTGCTGGGCGAACGCTTTTTCTTGCCGGTGACAGCCGGTAGGGGGTTGCTGGTGGCGATGGTGATACCGGTGAGGTTGGGGCGGGCTGTCACCTTTATAGTGCTGCCGGGCGCAGCATATTTTTCGGCGTTAAAGCGAATCTCTTCAATAACCTTGTGCAGGGTGGGGCGTACGCCTTCGGGAATCTCTGTGCTGGCTAGGTCGATGTGAGCATCCACCGTGAAGCCCTTGCTGGTCAGGCGGGCAATGGCCTGGTTGATGGATTCTTCAAGGTTGATGGTGACCGGGGATACCTCTGGGAGTGCCGTGATGCTGTGGTCTGCCCTGGTTGCTTGAATGAGTAGGCGCATATCGGCTAGGGCCCTATGGGTTTTTTCTTGAATGGTTGTGAGTGCGGTGTCTTTAGCATCCAGGGTGGGGGCGCTGAGTGCCTGGTTGGTGCTGAGCCCAATGATGCTGATCTGCCGGGCTATGGTGTCGTGGAGTTCGCGGGCCAGTGCTCTGTTGGCTTCTGCTACCTGTTCTTGGAGTTGCTTGTATTTGCGGTCGCTGGCTGTTTTCTGTTCCCAGGCTAGGCGCAGGCTAAAAGGGAGGCCGAAGAAGATAAAGAAGAGCGAAATGGCGACGATTATTGTGTAGACCAGGCTACCAACCATGAAGCCATTGGAGAGAGCAATGCAGAGTGAGATTGCCAGGGCTAGTGCCTGCCGGGAGCTTGCCAGGAGTACTGCTAAGGGAAAACCAAACATACCCAGGAGAAAAAAGAGTTCGGATACCTGGTCGTTGAGGGTAAAGGCGGCGATAGTGATGATGCCAAAGATGTAGGCCGTGGGCAGGGCCCGGGCTGAGACACTCAGAGCGAGAGCTAGAACTAGCAGAAGGCAGTAAGCACGTACTAGAGCTTCGTCCGCTGGGGCGGTGAAAGCTAAGAAGATTTCGACAGCTAGCAGAGCAACAGTAATGATGAGAGCTGCTCTTTTGGCCTTGGGTGGGAGCCGAACCTCTTGGAGGTGCCTACCGGTTTCTAAAAGACTGTGCATCAGTAATGGCGGGAAAAATTGTTTACGCTTTCCAGCACCAGGGGAAGAGTCTAGAAATTCCCCGGTCGCACCTGATAGCTTCTGGGTCATTTGAGCTGGATACCAGAAGCCCCTGAGCGGGTGGCTCTGTGGCTGAGGCTGCGGTGGGGGCGGTGAAGGTGCTGGTCAGGGTGAGCAGGGCCAGAGCTAGGTATTTCATAGGTACTCTCTTTTTAGGTTATGTCTATCACCAGGTAATTCTATGGAGGCTCTGATGTCAAGGAGGGCAGGTGATAGTACAACCTTTATTCTTATTCCCTTGATTTCTGTTGCTCTGAATTTTTGGCGGGGCGAAGACCTAGAGCTTGAGTGCTTTATCTAGGTTGGTAATCACCATAGCCGAGGGGAACTGGTATTTTTTGTCTACGTTTTTGTAGTCGGGTAGTTTGGCGTGGGATTCCATTTCTCCGGTGGTGAGGTTGTAGCGGTAGAAGTCTGTATCGCGCCCAAAGCGGGGAATAGATTGGAAGAGGTAGGGGCCTTCAAATGCAATCAAACCGGGGGACTCAGTTTCGATGTCGTAACCTTGGAGCGTGAGTATCTTGGTGTTGTGGGCCGTTTTGAGATCAGTCCGTACAAGGTCGCCGCTTCCAGAGATCCAGTACAACCCTCCCTGGTAGATATGTCTATAAATCAGCTCACTGTTCCACATTTCATCTGTGCTACGAATTGCCCAGTCACCGTTGATATCACGTTTATCGAATATTCCGGTTCGGGTGTCATAGGAAACTAGGCTAGAGCCATCAAAATCATCAGGCCCACCCCCGTAGGGGTCTGTCACCTCTGGTTTGTAATTGTCAATGATGTAGTAGAGAACTCCATCGGCGCAGTCTAAGGAGTTTCCTGTGCTGTAGCGGCGTTCGTGTTCTATGGTGGCAACAGGATCAGGTTTAAAATCGGGGTATAGTTGCAAGATTTGTTGAGGGGCGTTAGCAGCGCCGTAGTCGCTGGTATTGGAGGTCAGGTAGGGATTGCTCCAGCCCCAGACGCTACCGTCTTCGCATTGGGCCGCGTAGCCAATGTAGTGTTCGAGTGGGTGGACGGTGCGCTTGTTGCCCTGGGTAACGATAATATCCCAGAGATAGCCTGAGCCGTCATCTTCGCTTCCTTGGTTTGCTAGGGCAATCATGCCTCCTCCCCGGTCTTGGGGGATACCGAACATGAGCGGAATTCGGGGTGCTTGGTGGTCCTGGTGTTCAGCGGTGGCGAGGCCCTTGGGGGTGAGAGCGTAATCGGTTTGGTAGTCGGTGTAGTAGAGGGTCTGGTCTCGGTAAGTGAGCCTGGAGTGCTCCATGCCATCGGTGGCGACATCTGTCCAGGTCTTGGTGTCTGGGTTGTAGAAGAGGATGCTACCGCCGGGGTTATTCTCAAGCCCCCCGGCGGAGTGGTAGTCGGTTGACATGGAGTAGGCGATGACGCTGTTGGCTAGTTGCTCTTCAGGTGGGGTGGTGCTGATTTGTTGGTTGCTGTGGGTGCAGGCAGTAAGAAGGAGGAGGGCGGCGGCTAGCGATGCGGTAGATGACTTTTTCATGGCTGTACCTTGTAGAAGTGGCGGTGCGTGGGCACCTTAATCCAGGTGCCCACGCACTGTTGATGAGAAATGCGGAGTCTAGGAGCGGGTCTCGTACCAGGTGGTCCAGTGGGATTTAGCAATATCTGCCGGGTAGACTCCGGGGCCACCGTTAGAGTCTAAATCTACGTTGGGATCTGTTGATTTATAAGCCGCCCAGACCAGTTGGGAGCAGTTATACCTACCGCGCCTTACCCATAGCTACTTTTCTTGCTCATCCACCTGAGTTGAGGTCTGCTTGCCCTGCCTGAGAGGAGCTGGCAGTTTCGTGTGGAAAGGTATTGGTGCTGTAGCTTCGGGACTCATCTGCAACCCGCTGGGCGGCTTGCTCCAGGGTGAGGCCCTGCTCCTGGGCATATTCCTGAAGCCCCTCCAACATCTCAGCGCGGATAGCCTGGTCGTTGGCCTCTGCCCCTACCGAGGTAACAATATAATCAAGGTTCTGCTCAAAGGTGGTTTCTGCCCCTGCTGGTGCTATCCTCGACACGCAGGTGAGGGTAAGTGCGGTCAGGGCAAATAAGCCGATAGCTTTCTTCTTGAAGGCTGGCATGAGAGTCATCTCCTAGGGGAGTGCTGCAGTTTTCGGATTACAGAAAAGAGATAGTTTCTGTAATCTGGAATATACTCCTTTGACTGTGGGATTCAATACATTGTGTGAAACATAGTACTTAAGTCCTGACTTTTCAGATCCCTCTTGATGTTCTGCCCACATGCGAGCAAGGACAGTAAGGAGTGTGTCTTGAAAACTTCGACAAGGGCAGTTGCTCAGTGCTCACACTTTAGTACATATGTCTTCCTGAAAAGCGCTCAAGCTGAATTGACGGCTTATAAGGTTAACCTAACCCAGCCCCCAGCGGTAGACTAATGGGTAATTGTGAAAAACGTCCTCAGCCGGTCAAGTCCACAGCCACCGGCGCCGAAAGGAAAACCCGTGTCCTCAGCCCCCCGCGCCCTCCGTGTTGCCGTCATCGGCGCAGGCCCCGCCGGTATCTATGCCGCCGACATCCTCACCAAGTCCGAAGAAGTCCGCTCAGGCGATGTCCCCGTAGCCATCGACATCTTCGACCGCTACCCGGCCCCCTTCGGCCTAATCCGCTACGGAGTAGCCCCCGACCACCCCCGCATCAAGGGCATTATCAAAGCCCTGCACAAGGTACTAGACCGCGGCGACATCCGCTTCTTTGGCAACGTAGACTACGGCACCGACGTGACCCTGGCAGACCTAGGCAAGCACTACGACGCCATCATTTTCGCCACCGGTGCCATCAAGGACGCCTCCCTGAACATCCCCGGTGTTGAGCTGGATGGCTCCTACGGTGCCTCCGACTTCGTCTGCTGGTACGACGGTCACCCCGACTACCCCCGCACCTGGCCCCTAGAAGCCAAAGAAATCGCTGTGCTCGGTAACGGCAACGTGGCTTTGGACGTTGCCCGCGTGCTCTCCAAGCACGCCGACGACCTGCTGGTTACCGAAATCCCCGACAACGTCTATCAGGGCCTTAAAGCCTCACCCGTCACCGACGTTCACGTCTTTGGTCGCCGCGGCCCCGCCCAGATCAAATTCACCCCCCTGGAACTGCGCGAACTAGCCCACTCCCGAGATGTAGACATCGTGCTCTACGAAGAAGACTTCCAGTTCGATGACGCCTCCCGCCAAGCCATGGAAACCAACGCCCAGACCAAGGTTATGATGAAGACCCTCAAGGGCTGGCTAGAGGAGCAGAAGGAAAACCCCGGCACCGCCTCCCGCCGCCTGCACCTGCACTTTTTGCAGGCACCTTCAGAGATCCTGGGTGAGGACGGTAAGGTCACCGGTATTCGTATGGAACGCACCCAGCTCAACGGCAACGGTGGTGTCACCGGCACCGGCGAGTTCATCGACTACCCAGTCCAGGCCGTCTACCGCGCCATCGGCTACTTCGGCTCAGAACTACCCGAGGTAGGCTACGACTCCGAACGCGGCGTAATCACCAACCGAGAGGGTCGCGTCATTGACGACAGCGATGTGCCCGTCCCCGGCCTCTACGCCACCGGCTGGATTAAGCGCGGCCCGGTTGGCCTGATCGGCTCCACCAAGTCCGACGCCCTCGAAACCGTCACCCACCTGCTTGAGGACCGCGAGAACCTTTATACTGCAGAAGCTACAGACCCCGCCGACATTGAGAACTTCCTCAAGGGCAAGGGCATCCGCTACACCACCTGGGAAGGCTGGTACCGCCTGGACGACCACGAAAAGGCCCTGGGTGCAGCGGCAACCGATGCCGCCGGTGAGCCTCGCGCCCGCATTAAGGTGGTAGACCGCGAAGAAATGACCGCCATCTCTCGCGCAGAGTAAAACCGGGTGTGCCCTCTCCAATCAGTTCCCTTGGCCCCTGGAGAGGGCACCCCTAGGCCTTCACTATCAAGAGGGTCTAGCCCCAAAGACACGCCCGGAGGATATTTTGTGGCTACTTCAGCCCTGAGCAGGTAACAGTACCTAAGATAAACCTTGTGCTACGTTCTTCCCGAATCAACCCTCAGCGCAGTGTTTTTTACGGTTTCCTCTCTGTAATCCTGATGGGCACTGTTCTCCTGCTCCTGCCTATCTCCCACCTGGACCCTTCTTCCACCAGGGTCATTGATAATCTTTTCACCGCTGTATCAGCAACCTGCGTGACCGGACTTTCAACCGTGGATACCCCCAACTACTGGTCAAACACGGGTTTAGTCATCATCCTGATCTTGATTCAGGTGGGCGGCCTGGGGGTTATGACCCTGGCAACGGCTATTGGTGCATCACTCCAGGGCAGGCATCTAGCATTCAGCGCCAAGCTCAGAGCCTCTGCAGAAGTGCGAGGCAACGGCCTCTTCAACATGCGCAAAGCCGTGCTTGGCATCGTTAAAACATCCCTGCTTTTTGAAGCCTGCGGTGCCCTTGCCCTGACCCTACGCTTTCACTGGGGTTACGATATGCCCCTAGGGCAGGCAACCTGGTACGGAGTCTTTCACGCGGTATCCGCTTTCAATAACGCAGGCTTTGCCCTCTACTCCGATAGCTTGATGGGTTTTAACCATGACCCCTTCATTCTTCTACCCATTAGCTTTCTGATTATCCTGGGTGGCCTGGGGTTTCCCGTGCTCATGCAACTACGCCGTTACGGCTCTAACAGGCGGCTGTGGCGTATGGGAACCAAGCTTGTTATCTATGGGACGCTTCTGCTTTTGAGCGTAGGCACCCTTGGGTTCGCTATCCTGGAATGGAACAACCCGGGCACTTTAGGCCCTATGAGTGCCTCCCAAAAAATTCTCAATAGCTTCGCTCAATCTGTTTCTACCCGAACAGCAGGCTTTAGCAACCTGGATATAGCCCAGTTCCACCCGGCAACAACCATGTTCGTTGACCTATGGATGTTCATCGGGGGAGGGCCAGCAGGAACAGCCGGCGGCATCAAAATTACAACCTTCGGTGTGCTTTTCTTTTTGATGCTTGCGGAAATCCGTGGCCAGGGTGCAGTAAACATCTTCGGTAAGCGTCTATCACGTTCGGTTCATCGTGAAGCAACCACGGTGCTCCTGTTAGGTTGTGCTTTTGTCTTTATCAGTATTTTTGCCCTGGCGCTCATCACAGATTTTACCAGCGACCAGCTCACCTTTGAAGCTATCTCCGCTTTCGCTACGGTGGGCCTGAGCACCGGGATCACCCCCATGATGCCAGATGCCGGCAAGGTTATTCTGATCGTTCTTATGGTCATAGGCCGGGTGGGTCCAGTTACCGCAGCTGCCGCCTTCGCCTACCGCCGTAAACCCGTCAACTATGAGTTCCCCAAAGAAAGGCCCATCATTGGTTAGCAAGAAGAAACTCTCCTTTTTTAGCCCAGAGCTGGTCAGCGAGCGTAAATCGGTAGCTGTCATAGGTCTGGGGCGTTTTGGCCAGTCGGTAGCCTTAGAACTTATGGAAGACGGTGCCGAGGTACTGGGTATTGATAGTGACCCCGGCGTTGTTCAGCAGTTGAACGGCCGGCTCAGTCACGTTGTGCGAGCCGATGCCACCCAAGAAGAAGCCCTAGAGCAGCTCGACATCTTAGATTTTGATCGAATTGTTGTGGCTATTGGCAACCACCTGGAATCCAGTATTTTGGTCACTTCTTACTTAATCCGGCAAGGGGTCAAAAATATCTGGGCCAAGGCCGTCTCAGATCAGCACGGTATTATTCTGCAGCAGCTAGGGGTAGAAAAAGTCGTTTTCCCTGAACGTGACATGGGTAAACGCGTTGCCCACCTGCTCCAGGGGAGCCTGAAAGAATACATCCAAATTGATAGCAACTGCGTAGCGGTTTTATCTGCAGCTCCACAAGGCTTTGTCGGTAAAGAGATCTATACTAGGTCCCTGCTTAAGGAGCACGGGATCGCAGTTACTGCCGTCAGAGACTCAAAAGGAACCTGGCACCATTTACCCGATAATTTCCCGGTTGAGTCCAACGACACGATCCTTTTTTCTGGGACGCCCCAGGCCGTTGAACAGTTCGCTCGGAACTATCTGCAGTAAAAGGTTCACCACTAGCCCTCAAGGAGCACCCTGTGCAGGTGGGGGTTGAGGAAGATCCCCCGGGGGTCCAGCTTGGCGCGCAGCTCTACAAAGTCCTTGAAGTGCGGGTAGAGCTCGGCTAAATCGTGAGCACTCTGGCTGTGGAACTGCCCCCAGTGGGGGCGGCCCCCGTGCGCCTTGAAGATAGCCTCTAGGGGGCTAAAAAGCTCAGCCTGGGGTTGCCGCCAATAAGAGCGCGCGGAAACATAGAAAGTCTCACGCCCATAAGCCGGGGAGAGCCAGATATCGTCAGCGGCCGATGTGCTTATGACGAGCGGGTAAGAGCTCTGTACGGGGCTTCCCTTACAGTGGGCGCGGATATCAGACATGAGCTCGCTGAACTGGGATATATCGAAGGCATATTCCATAGTGCTGTGTCGCACGGTACGGTGAACGGTGAATACGCGGGCAGAGTAGTCTGCGTAGCGTCGGTTGCCCTTACCCCAGTTAGAGACCTTGTTCAGGGCAGGCTGGAGGGCAGGAGCCTTAGCGCCCAGGTAGCTGAGGGCAGAGAACATCCCGTTATTGAGCAGGTGGTCCCCGCCGTAGCGGCGGGCCTGGCTGACCGCTGCACTCGCAGGCATGTAGCCCTCGGTCAGCAGCGCCAGACGGGTGAGCCTGCGGGTGCGAACCTCAGCGGAGCCGGGGAACCAGCTGAACTCGTAGTGATCGGATCCGTGTGCGCGTTCGGTAAAGCTATGCACAATGTCGGTGTAGGAGTGGCCGCGTTCTACCGCATGCAGGCGGAATTGGGGAACTACCGCGAAGGTAATTTCTACGATGATGCCCAGGGCACCCAGACCGCAGAGGGCTGCCTTAAAAAGTTCTGGATTCTCCTGTACTGAGCAGGTGATGAGCTGACCTGAGGCCCCTACCAGTTTGAGTTCGGTTACCTGGGTAGCAAAGATACCGTAATCTACACCGGTGCCGTGGAAACCCGTTGAGATAGCACCGGCCAGGGTCTGCTCATCGAGCCTGCCCAGGTTGCTGAAAGCAAGATTGTAGTAACCCAAGATTTGATTGGCTTCGCGCACCGTGGTTCCTGAGCGAAAGGTGGCAGTAAGGCCCTCGGTGTCTACCCGCGTGAGGCCTGTGAGGTAGTCAAGTTCAAGTAGAGCATCGGTGGGCTGGGCTATAGCGGATGAACTGCGCCCCCGGCCTACTACCTTGAGGCGCTGGCCGGTTGCACCTGCATGCTCGATACATTCCTGCAGTTCGGGGATGGAACGGGGCCGGAACAGGCCGGTGGCCTGGGCCTCGTGCTGGCGGGCCCAAGTGCTCCAGGCCAGACTGCTGTTTTGCGGGGTATCTGCCATGGTTTTCCTCTTATCTTGCTTCCTAGTGCATATCTTCGCACGATTAGTCAGGCTCTTACTAGCTGTTTGCTGAGTCTTTGCAGGGGCGGTTATCAGTAATGGTGAAAGGAGCGGGTAACTTGCCCGACCTGTCCCTGTCATGATGTGAAATAGGGGGATAAATGTGAGCGCACCCACTAAACTTTAAGTAGGACCCCAGCAGGGCTACCGGTAGACCGGCTGGCAGAGCGGGGTCGTCGTGAATCTAAGGAGATGACCATGACCGAACGCGAACTCACCTTCGGCGAAAAAGCAGTAGCCAGCCGTGACAACCTATCAGAAGTCGCCCAGGCTTCCGGGGAGATTATTGTAGGCATCGATGGCTCAGAGCAGAGCTATGGTGCCCTTCGCTGGGCGGTCCATGAGGCCGAAATTCGCAAGGTGCCGGTCCGAATGGTTACCGCCTACTCTCTGCCCGTCTTTACCGGTACCGGCTTTGACGCGGGTTATTCCATGGTCGATGAGCAGGCCCTGACCGATGGTGTCGCTCAGATTCTTGACGAGGCCCACTCCCGCGTTGGCGACACCAGCGTAGAACTGCGTGCCACCGTAGAAACCGGCGATGCCACCGCTGTCCTGCTTGAGCTCTCCAAGAAAGCCGAACTGATGGTGGTTGGCTCACGTTCACACGGAGGCTTCCTGGGTCGCCTGCTGGGTACCGTTTCAACCTCCCTTCCCGCTCATTCGCACTGCCCCACTATCGCTGTGCCCCAGTCTTACGCCGAGAAGATTGAGGGCGACCCTGAGATTCTGGGCCGTGGCCGTTCTATCGTGGTGGGCTCTGATGGCTCCGATGAAGCCCGCCTAGCTATGATGCAGGCGGCTGACGAAGCCTCGCGCCGCGGAGTCAAGCTGACCCTGGTCAATGCCCTGGCCCCCTACACCGGTGCACTGAATTGGGTGCCCGCTGCCGTTGACTTTGAGGCACTTTACCGCGAAATCGCTGATCTTCAGCGTAAGGCTGCCGAGTGGATTCGTGGCTACTTCCCCCAGCTTGAAATTGAGTTCAAGCTGATTGATGGTTCGCCCGTTCAGGTTCTGCTTGAAGCTGGTAAGGCTGCCGACATGATCGTTGTAGGTACCCGTGGACGCGGCGGTATCGCCGGCATGATTCTGGGTTCAACCTCCCAGGGCATCCTGCACAACACTCAGGTTCCGGTCATGATTGTTCCGGAGATTGACGATCCTCGCATTAAGGAAGCCCCTGACGCAGGTATTAGCTGGGGTTAAGAACAGTCGCTAACTTCTGGTTAGAACCCCCGGTAGGGGAGTAAGCTAGAGGTAGAAAAGGCAGGACAGCTCCCGCCGTAGCGTTTTCCGCAGGGAAGATGCTCCGACGGCGCTGTTCTGCCGTCTTTTTTAAAAAAGTTGAAAATTTTTTGTGCCCCCTATTGGAAATACCAGAATATGCCTTTGACAAGTTGTTTTAGGTGCTTTGGGGATTTGATTTCACTCATTTTTGTGTCGGAGAACACCGGTTTTTTAGCTCCGATAAGGGGTTTTGAGGGTTTCTCGATTTGCGCGCCTTTTAGAAGTCGCGTAATGTATTACTTGTTCGAGCGACGGGCCAAGGGAACGAGGTCTGGAGCGAGTAGCGAACTAGCCCCTATCGTCTAGCGGCCTAGGACGCCGCCCTTTCACGGCGGTAACACGGGTTCAAATCCCGTTGGGGGTACTGTGAAACTTCGGTTTCACGGCCATGTTAGAATTTCGGTTCTAGCCTATGGCCCCGTAGCGCAGTTGGTTAGCGCGCCGGCCTGTCACGCCGGAGGTCGCGGGTTCAAGTCCCGTCGGGGTCGCTCCGACCGCGTAATTCTCACTTGTGGGGAAGGCGCGGTTGTGGCATATCTAAGGTATGCCTGGCTCTGTAGCTCAGTTGGTAGAGCGTGCGACTGAAAATCGTAAGGTCACCGGATCGACGCCGGTCGGAGCCACGAAATCCACTCTCTAGGCTTCTACGTGAGAGTGGATTTTTTACTTTAAACCTTTAAGCGCCCTATCTTCCTTGCGGAAGGTGGGGCGCTTTTGTGTGCCCTGGGGGGTTGCGCTTCTTGGTCTATCTTTCTGCTCTGTTGCATATCGAAAAACGATATGTCACACTTTAAGCATATTGAAAAACGATATGTTTCTGTGTGGAAAGGAGAGTAGCCGGCAATGCCACCCCTTGAAGAACACCGCGTGACATGCCATTTGGATTGTTTGCTCTTGGACAGAGGAATGAGCTTGGTTGAACTCTCAGAAAAGGTGGGGGTTTCTGTGGCTAACCTATCGATTCTTAAAAATAACCGGGCACGGGCGGTGCGGTTTTCCACGCTGACTGCTCTCTGCGAGGTGTTGGACTGCGCCCCGGGTGACCTCTTTACAATCGACGAGGAAAGGAACTAGTCCTATGAGGCAAATCAAAAACTATCGAGTTCCACCAAACCTACTCTTTGTGGCAACTCTCTTCTTTATAGAAGGCGCCCTGCGCCGCGGTCTCACTCTCCAGGAGGACTCCGATGCAACCATCTAAAACAGCCAACAGCTTCCAAGAATCATTCAGCCTACCGCTACTGGGCTTTATCCTTCTGGCCTTTATTTTCCCAGTGACTATGGCCCTCTACTGGCCCTATCCCTCACAGGAAGCCCTGTGGGTGACCTATGAGTCGGCACCGGGACAGATAACAACCCTGGACACAGCATCATTACCGCTCTTTGTCAAAGTTTTTGCTTGGGTGGACCACGCCCTACCCTCCCTGGGGGTAAGCATTTTTGCTCTCCAGATGGCCCGAGTATCGGCCAACTTTAACGTAGCTGCACAATTTACTCAGAAGTCAGTGCGCTACTTCTACCAGCTCCGTATGATGGTGCTGTGGTGGGGAATTGCCTATTTTCTTGTCCACGATGTCGTTCGCTGGAGCGTAGAGAACTACTACGTAGGCTACGACAGGATTACCATCAACGGTAGCGGGCTCAACTGGCCTATCTTGTGCGGTTTAGTCTTTTTTCTGATAGCCGGATTTATGGAAGGTGCCCTGGGGCGTAGCCTCAAACTCCAAGAGGACGTAGACGCCACCATCTAAGAATTAAAAGAAGAGCACCCCACCGGCCCCGTAGCGCTAGCATATCTCCCGGGTTGGCGGGGTGCTCCTGTTTCTAGTTAATCTCCACTACCACCGGGGCATGGTCCGAAGCGCCCTTACCCTTACGCTCCTGGCGGTCAATCTCCGCACCCACCACACGGGCCGCCAGTGCAGGGGAATAGAGCTGAAAATCAATCCGCATACCCTCATTCTTAGGGAAACGCAGCTGAGTATAATCCCAGTAGGTATAAGGCACAGAGGTATGAGGCCGGGCCACATCGACCAGACCCAAAGGCTGATCCAAAAAGGCTTGGAAGGCCGCACGCTCCGGCTCCGTCACATGGGTCATCTGATTCTGGCGGAAGAAATCAATATCCCACACATCCTCATCGTGCGGGGCAATGTTAAAGTCACCTACCAGGGCAAACTGGGCGCCCGGGTCCTGCTCCAACCAGCCCAGCGCCTCCTGCCGGAGCTGACCCAGCCACTCCAACTTATAGGCCATATGCGGGTCGTCCACACCCCGCCCATTGGGCACATACAGGCTCCACACCCGAACCCCACCGCAGGTAGCACCCAAAGCGCGGGCCTCCACCTGGGGTTCCTGCCCCGGCTTACCAAAAGCAGGCTGACCTGCAAAGGTGCGCTGAATATCTTCAAGCCCTACACGCGAGGCAAGCGCCACACCGTTCCACTGCGAAAGCCCAAAATGAGCTACCTCGTAGCCCGAATACTCAAAAATCTCAAAAGGGAAATTCTCATCGGTAGCCTTGGTCTCTTGAAGGGCGAGCACATCCACGTCGCTACGCTCTAACCACTCCTCTACACGGTCAGCGCGGGCACGAATCGAGTTCACATTCCAGGTGGCAATCTTCATGAGTTTAAGGCTAACAGGAACTTCAAACGGAAGCGTCAAGATGGAGAGTAATCAGCAGGCAGGCGGTAGCAAATTGTATGCTGAATTTTTTGTTCAGCCTCCCGCTAACTGGCAACCCGTACAAATAATTCAGAGGATAACTATTTACAGGGTGCGCTTTGCATGTGGCCCGATGCCTCTGTGCGTGTAAGATTTAAAATTTAGAACTTCCCTGAATTGACCAGATCCTTGTGTGCGGGGATTTTCTCCATGTTATCCCAATGCTCAACGATTCTCCCTTTTTCGAGTCTAAAGATATCAAAAACAGCTAGCTCTTCATCATTAATTGTAACTTTTGAGTACGTAACTACATGGTTTCCCTGGCCTATTATTTTGAATACAAAGTTGTAGTCAACTTTTTGTGTGGTTAGCAGTTTTTCTAGCGCATCAACCCCGTTTGGCATGCTCGGATTGTGCTGAATATAATTATCTTCAGAGATGTATTTTCGTATGTGTTCATAATTCTTGTTTTGAAAGATATCGGTAATAAACTTACGGACAATAGACTTGTTCTCTTCAGTTTTATCCAGGTCGCAAATATGGAAGTCTCCAAGCACAGGGTCGTTCCCGGATGCGGTTTCTTCTGGTGCCTTGTAGGCGGAGATGACGTCCCAGTGTTCAACTAGCTTATCATTTTCATCTGTATCGAACATGTCCGTGGTAACCCATTGAGATTCACCGTTATTGATGTTTTGGTAAACATGAACAAATACGTAGTTACCGTCTTCGAATGCCCGAACAATCCGAATATCTCGTTGCTTTGAGCGTTCTAAGAAATTCTGGAAAAATTCAATGAAGCCTTTCTGTCCATCCTTTACGCCGGTGCTATGCTGAACATAGCGTGAGCCTGTGTAACGGTGAACCGCATTGGTATCACCATCTCGAATGCCTTCTATATAAATTTTTCTTGCATTATCTAATTTTTGAGTCATTTTTTCCCTTGAGTGATGCTGACGGTTGGTGGATGAATAAAATTTATGGCGAAAATATTTTTTGTGCACTGCGTAAAATTTAAAAGAAATTGTATGAATTATTTTATCATATATATCCTAGATCAATAAATGAAACCTTTCTATATTTCGATTCGTCGCCGCGGAGATATATCCGGTATTGCGCAAAATAACTTTAATGCTAGACTGATTCCCCTTTGAGAGCTAGGCTATGGCTCAGGAAATACCCGCTGCAGAGAGAGCATACATGGTAGGGACACCCGCAATTGAATTCATATCGGTCACTAAAAAATACGGAAACACGGCGGTAGTAGACAACCTTAACCTGTCCATACCCCAGGGGAAAATAACCGTCTTCGTTGGCCCCTCCGGCTGCGGTAAAACAACCTCCCTGCGCATGATCAACCGCATGGTTGAGCACACCAGCGGACAGATCCTGGTTAACGGCCAGCCCAATACCGACCAACCCGAGCACCAGCTACGCCGCTCGATTGGCTATGTTTTACAGCAGGCTGGGCTCATGCCCCACCAGACCGTTGTCGATAATATCGCCACCGTACCCCGGCTCAAGGGAACTCCCGCCCGTCAAGCCAGAGAAAAAGCACTGGCTCTACTTGAAACCGTTGGCCTTGACCCCTCACTGGCTAAAAAATACCCCGCCCAGCTTTCAGGCGGGCAGGCCCAGCGGGTAGGCGTAGCCCGTGCCCTAGCAGGCAACTCATCCATCCTGCTCATGGACGAGCCCTTTAGCGCTATCGACCCCGTCGTACGAGCCGAACTCCAAGAGAACCTGCTTGCTTTACAAAAGGAGCTCAACCTAACCATCGTCTTTGTCACCCACGACATTGACGAAGCAATCCTGCTGGGCGACTATGTAGCTGTTTTTGCCCAAAGCGGCCACATAGCCCAGTTCGGCACCCCCGAAGAAATCCTGCGCGTACCTGCCAATGACTACGTGGCATCATTTGTGGGGCGAGACAGAGGAACCAGACGGCTCACCTTTGCCCAAGCAGACGGCCTCACTCTCTACCCACTGACCTCACCCGAGGTCACCGCAGAGAGCTGGAAGCTACGCGTCACCGACGGCAAACCAGACGGCTGGGAGGCCGCAGGAAAATGCTTCCCCGGGGGCTCACTCTTTATACAGGGCGGTAGCCTGCGCGATGCTCTAGACTCGGCACTCTCTTCTCCCTCAGGCTGGGGCGTAGCTGTAGACCAAACTGGTCATCTACTAGGCCTACTCAAAGCAGAAGACGTTCTCCACGCAACCCGGCAGGAGCGAATCCAGCGTTACGGGATTAAGGGCAAGGGGGACAGCGCATGAGCTGGGCCCTCGATAACCTGGGCTATCTAAGCCGGCTCACCCTCCTGCACCTGCTCCAGGCACTTATTCCACTGATTTTCGGGTTCCTCCTATCACTACCCCTAGCCCGCCTAGCACTCAGCCGCCGTAAAGACGGGCGCTCCACCGAAGGGTACACCCCAGTAGGTAAGCTACGCCGGGGCCTAGTCATCAACGGCTCAGCCCTGCTGTATACCATCCCCTCTCTGGCATTATTTGTGCTCATGCCCCTGGTACTGGGTACCTCCATCACTTCCCCCGTAAATGTCTATGTTGCTCTGACCATCTACGTACTTGCCATGATGGTCAGAAGTGCTGTAGACGCCTTTGAATCTGTCTCACCCGTTACCCTCGAAGCCGCCACCGCGCTGGGCTACACCCCTGCCAGGCGGTTTCTCAAGGTGGAGTTCCCCCTGGCCCTGCCGGTCATGATTGCAGGCCTAAGGGTCGCCCTGGTCGCCAATATCTCTATGGTCTCGGTAGGTGCTGTCATTGGTATCCAGTCATTAGGCACCCTCTTCACCGACGGACTCCGCCGTGACCTACCCGCAGAAATTATCACCGGAATTTTACTGACAGTAGTGCTCGCCCTGATTCTGGACCGAGCCCTTGCCCTCGCCGGTAACGGCCTGACCCACTGGAGGAAGGCATGATTTTCGAACAAGTAGGGCACTGGTTCACCGCCCCCGGAGCCTGGTCCGGCGCCGGAGGTATCTGGCAACGCCTGGCTGAACACCTAGGATACTCGCTAGTCGTCCTGCTGATAGCGGCCGCTATCGCCCTACCCCTAGGAGCCTGGGTCGGGCATACCGGTAAAGGTGAGAACCTGGTGGTTGCTTCTACTGGAGCGCTCCGGGCCCTGCCCACCCTGGGTCTGCTCACCCTCTTCGCCCTCTGGCTGGGCTTGGGCTTCACCGCCCCAGCCCTAGCCCTCATCATCCTGGCTATCGCGCCCTTACTTGCTGGCACCTATGCCGGTATCTCCGCCGTAGACCCCATCACCATTGATGCCGCCCGCGCTCAGGGCATGACCGCCTGGCAGGTTCTGACCCGGGTAGAACTACCCATCGCCCTACCACTGATTTTTGGTGGCATCCGCAACGCTGCCCTCCAAGTTATTGCTACGGTCACCGTGGTCGCCTACATCAACCTGGGTGGCCTGGGCCGCTACCTCATTGATGGCCTAGCCGTCCGCGACTACGCCCGCATGGTTGCCGCCGTCATTCTGGTGGCAGCGCTCGCTCTTGTTGTCGATGCCCTGCTGGCTTTGATTCAGCGCCTACTGACCTATCCCGGATTAAGGTAAAACATGACTTCATTCTCTTTCTCCCGCCGTTCTTTCTTCACCGGGCTAGGCCTGACCGCCGGTACTCTGGGTCTGAGCGCCTGCGGCCTGGACGGTTCTAGCGCCTTTGGTAGCGGGGCTCAGGCAGGCACCATCACAGTTGGTTCGGCTGATTTCACGGAGTCTCAGATTATTGCTGAAATCTATGCGGCGGCTCTGAACACTCGTGGCTTTGAGGCCCAAACAGCGCCTGCTATCGGTGCCCGCGAGGCCTACCTTGGGGCGCTGGCTGAGGGCACCGTGACCGTGGTACCCGACTATTCGGGGAACTTGCTTCTCTACTTTGACGCGCAGGCTAAGGCACAAACAGCACAGGAAGTTCTCGAGGCCCTGCCCCAGGCCCTACCCCATGAACTGGCGGTTCTCTCGGCGGCCCCGGCCCAGAACAAGGACTCCCTGGTTGTCACAGCACAGACCGCGCAGGAACGCGGGCTGAACAGTCTGGAAGATTTAGCGGGTTTCAGCGGTAAGCTGGCTCTGGGGGCACCGCCTGAATTTGCCGAGCGCACCTATGGCTTGCCCGGATTGAAAGAAAAGTACGGTTTTACTCCCTCTTCCTTCGAACCCATCAACGATGGTGCTGGTCCGCTGACCGTGGCCGCCCTGGCAGATGGGACAGTTGATATGGTCAACCTCTATTCCACCGACCCGGCTATTAAAGCCAACGGGTTTGTGGTGCTCGCAGACCCCCTCAATCTGATTCTGCCCCAGCAGGTTCTACCGGTGGCACATGCCGCTACGCTGTCGGTCGCGGCGGCCAAGGTGCTTGATGAAGTATCGGCTCTCATCACTACCCAAGCCCTGATTGAGCTCAACACCAGGGTTTCGGGTGAAGAGAAGGCATCCCCCCAGGTCGCTGCCAGCGACTGGGTGAAGGCCAACTTCCCGGCCAAGAAATAGCGCCGTAGGCCCCACTAAACATAAGGTGCCCGCCAGCGCCACCCAACAGAGTGTTGAGGGTCGCGGCGGGCACGGTGTTTTCGAGGAACCGGTTAACTTTTAGAAATAGCCCTTATACGCTCTTGGGGAAGGCCTGAAGACGGCCACCGACCATGCGTTCGAGCACACGAATGACCTGGCAGGAGTAGCCGAACTCGTTGTCATACCAGACGTAGAGAATGGCGTTCTCGTCCCCGGAGGTAATGGTGGCTAGACCATCGACCACGCCGGCGGCACGGGAGCCTACAAAGTCGGTAGAGACAACCTCGTGTGAGTCGGTGTAGTCAATCTGGCGGCGCAGGGGAGAACGCAAGGAGCGCTCCCGCAGCAGGTTGTTGAGCTCGTCCTTAGACCCTACGGGCTTTTCCAACTGCAGGCTCAGAATCGCCATAGACACATCGGGGGTGGGCACACGAATGGCATTGCCGGTCAGCTTACCCTCAAGCTGGGGCAGGGCCTTAGAAACAGCCTTAGCAGCGCCGGTCTCGGTAATAACCATGTTGAGCGCAGCGGAGCGGCCACGGCGGTCACCCTTGTGGAAGTTATCAATGAGGTTCTGGTCATTGGTGAAGGAGTGAACCGTCTCCACATGCCCACGCTTAACCCCGTAGACCTCGTCCATGACTGCCAGCACCGGGGTAATAGCGTTAGTAGTGCAGGAAGCGGCAGAGAGGATCGCGTCCGAATCCTCAATGATGCTGTCGTTTACACCGCAGACAATATTTTTGACACCCTTACCGGGTGCAGTGAGCAGGACACGTGAAACCCCCTTGGCTTCAAGGTGGCGGGAGAGGCCCTCTTTATCACGCCAACGGCCGGTGTTATCGACCACGATAGCCTTCTCAATACCATAGGCCGTGTAGTCGACTTCCGCCGGGTCGGATGCGTAGATAAAGCGGATGGGGGTGCCGTTGGCAATGATAGTGGAGTTCTCTTCATCGACC
Organism: Rothia sp. P4278; assembly: GCF_048512945.1. NCBI lineage: Bacteria > Bacillati > Actinomycetota > Actinomycetes > Micrococcales > Micrococcaceae > Rothia > Rothia sp. P4278. Next base: position 547,379 of record NZ_JBLXXU010000002.1, on the reverse strand, counting down.
CGGATCGTACCCTTGAAGGCCCCGTGAACCGAATCGCGGCGCAGGAGGGAAGCGCGCTTGTAGATATCGTTATCGGTGTTTTTACGAACGACCACGGCGCGGAGCTTGGGCCCTGCACCCGCTGAACGCTCTAGCAAGATACGCGCCAGCAGGCGGCCAATTCGACCAAAACCATAGAGAACAACGTCCTGCGAGGAAGTTTCGATCTGACCTTTCTTGCCAACAACCGGGGCTAGGGTTTGCCGCAACCATTCCTGGCGGTCGCGGGCACCAGATACCTCAAACTCGCCTTGCAGACTGGCGATGTCGATGGAGCAGGCTCCCAGTTCAAGCTGGCTGAGGGCCTGCAGAAGTGCCAGGGAATCAGCGGGGTTCAGCTCAACATCGTCGAGCTGACGAGCAAAGCGGTGGGCCTTGAGAATCTGAATCACTGACTTGTTAATGAGGCTGTGACCGTGGATTGAAACAACGACCTTATTCTCCCGGTTTAACCTGCCAATGAGGGGGATCATTGCCTCAGCTTCAGCCTCAGCGGCTAGCCACTGCTGGTGGGCGTTCTCGGCGGAGATTGACATGGTGATATGACCTCTTCTTCCTCGATGAGTAGCGTCCTTGAACTCACCGGTTAGTAGCGCGACGGTGCGCTGCTAGCTAGTGTCTGATGGGCGCCAAACCAGATTACAGCCAGGCAAAACCCCTGGATATGGTGGCGCTACGAATCCAGTCTAGCGTTCTTAAGAAGCTCTTTATTTCTGCGCGCAGTTTATGACAAAAAGACTGCTCACGAGACCAAAGAAATGAGTAAACTAAGTTTATGCTTACTGTCATTGGCGAAGCCCTCGTAGATCTTGTCCAGCGCCCCGGCGTAGAGTCCCACGCCCACCCCGGCGGTTCCCCTATGAATGTTGCTGTGGGCGTGTCCCGTTTGGGCCATGAGACCCAGTTTATTGGCCGCTACGGTAGCGATGCCTACGGTGATCTGATTGAGGAGCACCTGCGGGCTTCCGGCGTGATCCTTCCGGTTGGTGCAGATGCCAAGAAGACTTCTGTTGCTCAGGCCAAGACCGGTGAGACCGGTGCCGCTGACTACGAGTTCGACATTGACTGGTCCCTGGATGCAGCTGAAGCTGCCCTTGAAGAGGTAGCTAAGAAGGCGACCGCCGTCCACGTCGGTTCTATCGGTGCCATGCTTGAACCCGGTGCCAGCGCGGTGCTAGAAACCGTGCGCCAGGCCGCGCCTCACGCTCTGATTTCCTATGACCCTAACTGCCGCCCCACCATCGTCACCGATGCTTCTGTAGCTCGGGAGCGGGCTGAAAACCTGGTCCGCTACGCTCATGTGGTTAAGGCTTCTGACGAGGATTTGCTCTGGCTTTACCCCCACCGTGCTCTTGAAGACTCGGCCCGGGCCTGGTTGGATTTGGGCGCCTCCCTGGTGGTTATTACCCGCGGTGAGATGGGGCCTTGGGCGCTGACCCGCAAGACCTCACCCGAAGGCCTTGCCCTGCCTGCTTACCGTGTAGAGGTTGCCGATACGGTGGGTGCCGGTGACTCTCTGATGGCCGCCCTGCTTGCGGCTCTCCTGGATCGTGACATTGAGGGGAAAGATGCCCGTGCCGCCATTGAGCTCTTGAGCAAGGATGACCTCAAAGAGATTCTGGCTTTCTCCGTGGTTGCCGCCGGTATCACCGTTTCACGACAGGGAGCTAACCCTCCCACCCGCGAAGAACTAGACGCTGTACTCTATCCCGGCCAGTAAGCCGGTTACCGCGCCTTGCAGATAGTTTTCTACCCGCCCACTTCAAGGAGGCTCCGCCATGCTTAACCGCCAGCCCTACGCAGATCTGCCCGAGCTGCCGACTTTCACCCTGACTTCTGCCGATGTGGAGGACGGTGCGCCGCTACCTCCGGCCCAGGTCTCCGGAATCATGGGGTGCGGTGGGCAGGACGTCTCACCCCAGCTTTCCTGGTCAGGTTTTCCGCCCGAAACCAAGTCCTTTGTGGTGACCTGCTATGACCCCGATGCCCCCACCCCCAGCGGGTTCTGGCACTGGGCTGTCTCTAATCTGCCAGCAGATGTGACTGAGCTAGCTAGCGGAGCAGCGGAAAATCTGCCAGCAGGTGCGCTGACCCACCTCAATGACGGTGGTACCCGTGGATACATTGGCGCGGCACCACCGGCAGGTCATGGCCCCCACCGTTACATCTTCTGTGTCACCGCTGTTGACGTTGAGCGACTCGACCTGGACCAGAAGGCCAGCCCTGCTGTCGTCAACTTTAATCTCTTCTTCCACGGCATTGCCCGCGCCTTCCTGACGGCGACACACGAAGAGAAATAAAGCACCTGCACATGATCAAGCTGATTGCCAGCGACCTGGATGGGACGCTGATTGGTCATGACTTTAGGTTCCGCCCCCGTACCTTAGAGGCTCTGCATTTGGCAGCAGATGCTGGTATTCAGATCGTTTTTGTGACCGGGCGGCCCCTGCGCTGGATGCAACCCGTCTTGGAGCAGCTCGGTTCTGAATGGAACGGTGAGAACTCTTTTGTTTTCTGCTCTAATGGGGCGGTGACCTATGACATTGGGCAGGGGAAGGTGCTTGCAACCCGCACTATGAGCGGCACCGAGACCCAGGCCCTGCACAGCGAACTGGAAATAGTTTTCCCCGGTTCTCTCTTTATTGCTGAGACCCTGGACCAGGTCTACGTTCAGGGGAAGTATCGGCCACATGAGCAGGAAGACTCTACCAAGATCGTGGAAGGCCCCATAGGGTGCACTCTTGATTCCGAGGCGGGTGTCGTTAAATACCTGCTCTACCGGGAAGGGGCTGCCCCTTCTGCACTCTTAGACCAGGTGCGTGATGTGGTGGGGGAGCGAGCGGCTGTGACCCGCTCTGCCCCCTACCAGCCCCTGGTCGAGCTTGCCCGAAAGGGGCTGAACAAAGGCTGTGTTCTGGCTGATTTCGCGGCTGAGCACAGTATTAGATCAGATGAGGTCTTAGCATTTGGCGACATGCCCAATGACTTGGAGATGCTAACCTGGGCGGGGAAAGGTTACGCCATGGAATCTGGTCTTCCCCAGCTAAAAGAGCAGGTGGGGCGCACCTGCCCGGGGTTCGATCAAGACGGTGTAGCCCAGGTAATTGAAGGCATACTCGCTCATCCCTCAGAAGACCTTATTTGAACTGCGCGTAATAATATACTGGGGTCATGCAGGCACACGCATTTACACCCTTAAAGAGGTACGCCTCTACCTCTATCTATGCTCATAGAGGCTTAGCCCAAGCACAGGCAGAGAATACCGATGTTGCTTTTGCGGACGCCCTCAAGGCTGGGGCTGACTGGATTGAAACAGATGTGAACACCACATCCGATGGTGCTGTGGTGGTTTTCCATGACCCTACCCTGGACCGGCTTAGCGATAGCGTCGGCGCTATCAAAGACATGACCTGGGAGCAGGTGCGGGCTGTTGAACTCAAGGACGGTGGCACCGTACCGCTGCTGGAAGGTACGCTTCGGGCTTTCCCCCAAGCCCGTTTTAACATTGACCTCAAAGATGCGGGATCGGCTGAAAGAATCATTCCAGTCCTTTTAGCAACCGGTGCCCAAGAGCGGGTTCGCGTGGCTTCCTTTAGTGAGCGTCGGCTGCGTCAGGCTCACCGCGCGGCGCAGAAGGCAGGTATCAGCCTGAGCATGAGTGCTTCACAACTTGCGGTTTCCCTCTTCTATCTTGCGTCGCGGGTAGCGCCTGGGCTGTGGGCTTCGCTCTTGCCTTTGATCAAGCACCTTTTTCTTCCCTTTGATTCTTTGCAGATCCCGCTCTACTACAGGTTGGCTGGCCGTAACATACGCATTGCCGACAGGGCATTGGTTGAGGCGGCCCACCGCGCAGGCCTGGAGGTCCACGTGTGGATCGTTGATGATCAGCGCACCATGCGGGAACTGATCGCACTAGGCGTTGACGGGATCGTCACTAACCACACAGACGTGCTTGCCAGAATCCTTGGGCGTTCTGAGTAAATAGTTCTTAACCAAAGGCATCGAACCAAGATAGGTTCAGTGCCTTTTCTGTGGGCTGTGCATATCAGCTTTTGGGGCTAGTGGATGTCGCCTTTAGCCTCGGTGGGGGTGAGCGGTTCGGGGTGGGCACCGCTGCGCTTGTTGAGGGCAGCCATGAGATGGTAGACCACCAGGGTCGCTGCTGTACCCAGGGCGATACCGGCGAACTGCAGGCCGGCAATGTCCCAGGTGTAGTCGGCGATACCCACAATCAGAGCTACCGACGCGGCGCTCAGATTAACCTGGTTGGAGAAGTCTACGCGGTTCTCCACCCAGATACGCACACCGAGCATACCGATCATGCCGTAGAGCACGGTGGCGGCACCGCCCAGCACACCGGCAGGTACTGATGCCACGGCGGCACCAAAGACGGGGAAAATAGAGAGCAGGACAGCGAAGATAGCCGCTACCCAGTAGGCGGCGGTTGAGTAGACCTTGGTTGCGGCCATAACACCGATGTTCTCGGCGTAGGTGGTGGTACCGGAACCGCCACCGGCACCGGCCAGGGTGGTTGCCAGACCGTCCGCCATGAGGGCACGTCCTGAGTATTTATCGAGGTTATCCCCGGTCATCAGAGCCACTGACTTGACGTGGCCGATGTTCTCAGCGACCAGAACCAGGATGACGGGTATGAAAAGACCGGCCAGGTTCCAGTGGAACTCGGGGTGCTGGAAGTGGGGCAGACCGATCAGGCCCTCATTCTCCCAGGCGGCCTGAATCTTTTCGAACTTGACTTCTCCGCGTAGGGCGGCGGTCATGTAACCGATAACTACACCCAGCAAAATGGATAGACGGCCAATCATGCCCTTAAAGAGTACTGAAATGAGGATGATAGAGGTCAGCGTAACCAGCGCGGTCACAGGGGCCTCCATAAAGTTGTTCTTAGCGCTGGGGGCAAGGTTGAAGCCAATGAGAGCCACAATGGAGCCGGTAACCACCGGGGGCATGAGCTTGGTCAGCCAGGCGGTGCCAGCAACCTGCACAACGGCACCGACTATGAAGAGGGAGATACCGGCCATGACAATACCGCCCAGTGCCCCGCCGGGGCCGTACTGGTTACTTGCGGCCGCCAGAGGGGCAATGAAAGCGAAAGAAGACCCCAAATAGGAGGGTACGCGCCCGGCAGTGATCAGCAGGAAGAGCATGGTGCCCACACCCGAGAAGAAGAGCGTGGTCGCCGGTGGGAAGCCGGTCAGCAGGGGGACCAGGAAGGTTGCGCCGAACATAGCTACAACGTGCTGGGCGCCGATACCGATGGTACGGCCCCAGGTCAGCCGTTCAAGCGGGTGGACGACCCCGCCTGGGGTGATGCTTTTGCCGTCGCCGTGTAGCGTCCAGGCGAAGCCCAATCTGGAATTATTGTCTGCCAATGCTCTGCGCTCCTTATACCCCACCAGTGGGGCTGTGCGGGTCTGAGGTGTGTGTGAACCGCTAGTAATTGTACGGTGCTCACTTGGTTTGCGGGCCAAGAGAACGGCGGTAACCGGTGTGATATTGCTTAGGGGAAACCAGAAAACCATTCCATAGGGTCTGCACCACCGTTTGGATCATGTAGAGGTTCCCCCGCTACCTGAAGAGAGGGCACCCGACCCCAGCAATCGACAAATAGGCCCTTGAAAACTTAACCTGTTAAGTAACCCCGCCGCACCTACCAAGGGCCCACCTGTGACCATAGTTCTTGCGCTTTTTCTCCTTGCCACCATCGCCACACCCTGGCTCTACCGTCGCATGGGGACCTCCACCTTCTACCTGCTGGCCGCTACCTCGGCTGCGGTGCTTGCGCTGGTGCTCTCGCGCACCGGCTCCATCCTGGGCGGAACCCCCTGGCAGGAAAGCTACCGGTGGATCCCGCAACTGAGCCTTGAGCTGACCTTCCGCATGGATACCCTCTCCTGGGTTATGAGCCTGCTGGTACTGGGCGTCGGTTCGCTGGTGCTCTTCTACTGCGCCAGCTACTTTAAGCACTCCACCGGTGATAACGGCCAGTTCGCGGCCTATCTCTTTGGGTTTGCCGGTGCCATGTTCGGGCTGATCACTGCCGATGACTTCGTCGTCATGTTCATCTTCTGGGAAATCACCACCATTCTTTCCTACCTGCTCATCGGCTACTCCCGGCATCGCCTGTCGGCCCGCCGTTCAGCTCTTCAAGCGCTGACCGTCACTACTGCCGGTGGCCTGGCCATGTTGGTGGGTATTGTGATGCTGGGCTACAGCCTGGGCACCTACAGCCTGAGCGAGCTGGTAGAGCGCGGGCCAAGTCTTCTGGCCGCCGCGCAAGAGGGGAAGGGCCCACTTAGCCTGGGCATGCTCTCAACCGCCCTGGTGCTGATTCTGTGCGGTGCCCTGTCCAAGTCCGCCATTTTCCCACTCCACTTCTGGCTCCCCGGGGCTATGGCCGCACCCACCCCGGTCTCTGCCTATCTGCACGCCGCCGCTATGGTCAAGGCCGGTATCTATATCCTGCTCCGCCTAGCCCCCGGCTATGGTGAAGTTGCCCTCTGGCAGAACACCCTCATCATCTTTGGTGCATTCACCATGGTTTTTGGTGGCTGGAGCGCCCTCAAACAGACCGACCTCAAACTCATTCTGGCCTACGGTACGGTCTCCCAGCTGGGCTTCCTGGCCCTGGTGATTTCGGGAGGAACCCCCGATGCGCTCTACGCGGCTGTTGCGCTCATGGTTGCCCACTCCCTCTTCAAGGCCAGCCTCTTTCTCTCCGTGGGTATTATTGACCACCAGTCCGGCACCCGCGATATTCATAAGCTTTCCGGTATCTACCGGCACGCGCCCAAGCTGGCTGTCCTGGCCACACTCTCCGCCGCTTCTATGGCGGGCCTACCGCCCCTGGCCGGTTTTGTGGCAAAAGAAGCCGTCCTAGAAACCTACCTGGGCCCCACCGTGGGCTGGCAACGGGCCGTCACCCTTATTGCGATTATCGCCGGGTCTATCCTAACCTTTGCCTACTCGGGCCGCTTTGTCTGGGGTGCTTTCGCCGTCAAGCCCTACGCCTACATGCACCGTGAGGGCGTCAAATACTGCCAGCTACCGCACCAGGCCGGTGCCGAGGCCACCCCGGCAGATACCCCCATCAGCCCGCGCGCCCTAGAAGGTAACCGCCGCGGCGTCAAGCTCAGCCCCGACACCGCCTTCCACCCGGTCCCCTATACTTTCCTTTGTGCACCGCTGGTACTGACCCTGCTCAGCCTGCTCTACGGCTTCTACCCGGAACCGGTGCACCTCTTCATCACGTCTATCCTCACCGCCTTCCCCGCAGAGGCTGAGCCGCTGAGCCTGCACCTGGCCCTCTGGCACGGCATCACCCCGGCGCTCCTGACTTCGTTGGCCATTATGGCAATCGGCACCCTACTCTTTATCTTCCGCAAGCAGATTGAAGAGCTCCAGAGCGCCCTGCCCACAACACCGAATGCCTCGATTGTCTACCGCGATCTCATGGACTCCCTGGACAGGCTAGCGGTCTGGGTCACCGGTGTCACCCAGCGCGGCTCCCTGGGTTTCTACCTGGGTATTATCCTGATTACCGCCGTGGTTGTTCCCTTCACGGCTCTCTACATCAACGAAACCCCACCGCTGGCCAACGTGCGAGTCTCCGAATCCCCGGCCCAGTGGTCCATTGTGATTGTGATGATTGTGGCCGCCCTGGTTGTGGTCTTTGTCCGCAAACGCTTCCTAGCTATCATGATGGTTTCAGTGACCGGCTATGGCATGGCAATTCTCTTTGCCTTACGGAGCGCACCCGATCTAGCCACCACCCAGCTTTTGGTGGAGACCATCGTCCTGGTTGCTTTCGTGCTGGCCATGCGCGTGCTACCCCGCAAAATCCCCCTGATCCGCACCAAGGGCGGGGCAGACGGGGCCCACAAAACCCTGCGCATCATCATTGCCTTGGGCTTTGCCGGTCTCATGATGGCCCTGGCCATGTTCACGCTCTCATCTCGCTCGCTTTCACCTATCTCCGTGGAGATGCCACAGCTGGCCTACCAGATCGGACACGGCTACAACGTGGTCAATGTGACCCTGGTTGATATGCGCGGCTGGGATACCTTCGGGGAAATATCCGTGCTGGCCCTGGCCGCTACCGGTGTTGCCTCCTTGCTCTTTATCGGCGGGCGGGCAGACTCTGCCAGCACCCGCAGACCGGACACCCAGACCATGAAAAAGATCGAGAAATCCTTTGCTCAGCGCACCCAGATTACGGTGCAACAGCGAGTCGCTGGCCAGTTCTCCTCGGTAGAGCGTGACCCCTTCATCGTGGCCGGGCGCACCCTGCCGCCGGAGTTCCGTTCCATCTTGCTGGAGGTCATGACCCGCCTGCTCTTCCACACCCTGATCATGGTTTCCCTCTACATGCTGTTTGCCGGGCACAACCTGCCCGGTGGCGGCTTTGCCGGTGGCCTGGTTGTTGGCCTGGCTTTGGCCGTGCGCTACCTAGCCGGTGGGGGAGCAGAGCTTCGTGCCGCCTCACCGCTCTCTGCGGGTGCTTTCCTGGGCTCAGGTCTGGGTATTGCAGCCCTCTACGCCCTGGCTCCCGTCTTCTGGGGTGACCCGGTGTTCTCCAGTTATGCCCTGGACTTCTGGCTACCGGTCTTTGGCCAGGTCCACTTTGTCACCGCCACCATCTTCGATGTCGGGGTCTACCTGCTGGTGATTGGACTGGTTCTAGATATCCTGCGAAGCCTGGGTGAACGCATCGACCTGAAGCTCATGAACGAACGCCGCAGAAAAGAAAAACAAGCCCGCGCCAAAGCAGGAAAGGCCTAAGAAATGGTCATTGATTTCAGCCTTATCCTGGTCATGGGCGTGCTCTACGCTGTGGGGGTCTACCTCATTCTGGACCGATCCCTGACCCGCGTCCTACTCGGTCTGATGCTCATGACCAACGCGACAAACATCCTGATTCTGCATGCGGGGGGACCGGCTGGTCTGGCACCTTTCTATAAGGCAGATGCCGCCGCAAATGACTATTCAGATCCGCTTCCGCAGGCCCTGATTCTAACGGCAGTCGTGATTTCCTGCGCAGTCACTGCCCTGGTCCTGGGCATCATCTACCGTAGCTGGTTGCTCTCACGCGCCGATGAAATTACCGATGATATCGAAGATATCCGCGTTGCTATCAAAGACAGCTTCGACAAAGAAGAGGACGCCGCCGCAGAGGTCGATAGCTCCGAGTTTGACGGTGACGAAGAGACCCGTGAGAAAAAATTCACTGAAGCTGAAGAGAAAAATAAACTGATCCACACCGGCTCCTACTCAGCCACACCCAAGAAGGCGGACTAGCTCATGCAGATAGCCCAGCTTGCTCCTCTTTGTGTCATCATTCTGTTCCTGGCGGCAGCCATCACCTTTATCTCTCGCAAGGCGCGCCTTCAGCGTGTCATTGCCTTTACTGCGGTAGCTTCTACCCTTGCTTTTGAGAGCCTGCTCCTGGCTTCGGCTTGGTCTGGCCCGCCTCAGACCGTGCATCTAGCGGGCTGGGAGGCACCGTTTGGTATCACCATGGTGGTGGATCAGCTGTCGTCGCTCATGCTGGTGGTGTCTTCGATCATCTCACTGGCGGTGCTGGTTTTTGCGACCGGCCAGCACCTGCAAGATGAAGACGATGAGGTGCCCATCTCTGTCTTCTACCCCACCTACCTGCTTCTGTTGGCGGGCGTATCTAACGCCTTCTTGGCGGGGGACCTGTTCAACCTCTACGTGGGTTTTGAGATCCTGCTCATGGCCTCCTACGTGCTAATCACCATGAACGCTAATACCCCGCGTATCCGGGCCGGTGTGACCTATGTGGTGGTTTCGGTTGTTTCGTCCATGCTCTTTCTGACCGCTATCGGCTTTGTCTACGCGTCGGTGGGCACCATCAATATGGCTGATCTTTCCCTCAAATTGGGCACCCTGCCCGAGGGCACCCAGATGCAACTCCATCTGATGCTCCTGATTGCTTTCGGTATTAAGGCGGCGGTGTTCCCGCTTTCCCTCTGGCTCCCGGACTCCTACCCGACAGCACCGGCCCCGGTGACGGCGGTGTTTGCGGGCTTGCTGACCAAGGTGGGTGTGTACGCGATTATCCGTACCGAGACCTTACTCTTCCCTGAGGGACGGCTCGATACCCTGCTGGGGGTTGTAGCGGCCCTGACTCTGGTGGTGGGTATCTTGGGTGCCCTGGCTCAGGATGACATCAAGCGTCTGCTGTCTTTCATCTTGATTAGCCATATCGGCTATATGATCTGGGGGATTTCGCTGGGTAATGAACTGGGTCTGACCACAGTGGTCTTCTACATCGCTCACCATATTGTGATTCAGACTGGCCTCTTTATGGTGGTTGGCTTGGTGGAACGCCGCGGCGGGTCCACCAATACCCGCCGTTTGGGTGGCCTTGTTAAGACAGCGCCTTTCCTGGCCCTGCTCTACTTCATTCCCGCCATTAACCTGGGTGGCATCCCGCCTTTCTCGGGCTTTATCGGCAAGGTGGGCTTTTTGGAGGCTTCTGTAGAAAATGGTGGGTTTCTGGCTTATGCTAACGCCGGAATCGGTGTTTTGGTCTCCCTGCTGACTCTGCTGTCTCTGGCCCGCGTGTGGAACAAGGCCTTCTGGCGGCCCGCTAGGGAAGCAGAAGACCCCACCCCTGAGCTGGTCATGGCCGAGCACTCCGAGGACCCGGCTCACTACCAAGCCAAGCCTATTCCCGCAAGCATGATGCTTCCGACCGTCAGCCTGGTAGTGGTGGGCGTACTGATTACCGTGTTTTCGGGTCCCCTGTTTCAGCTCGCTGATAAGGCCTCGGATAACCTCTTTACCCCCGATATGTATATCACCTCGGTCTTTGGGCCAGATGCCCCCACCCGCTCCGACTACCTGCAGCAGCAAATCGTTGATCACAGATCCCAGGAGGTGAACCAGTGAAGAAGTCTTCCCTGAGCCTGGCGGGCCTGGTTCACGCCCTTCCGCCGTTTGCCTGGCTGGTCTTTGTCTGGTGTGCCCTCTGGCAGGATTTCTCGCTCCGCTTTGTGGCTTTTGGTGCGCTCCTGGCATTTCTGGTCATGGACGTCTTTAAGCTCCCCACTCTTTACCTGTCCAACCGGCTCAATATCTTCTACGCTTCTCAGTTTGTGGTGCTCCTATTCTGGAATATCGCCAAGGCGAGTGTGGAGGTCATGTGGCTGGCCGCTATCTTCCGCCCACCCCTGTCTAACTCGGTGGTTGCGGTACCTTTGCGCACCCGCTCCGACCTTCTGCTGACGGCTGTTTCTCACACCATGTCGCTGATACCGGGCTCGGTGGTTGTTGAAGTGGATCGTCCCCATTCGGTGCTTTACTTCCATGTTTTAAATATTTCTACCCCCGCTGAAATTGAGCGCTTCACCAGGAGTGTCGCCTATTTTGAGGCGCTCATTATCAAGGCAACTGGCAGTAAAGAAGAGTACGAGGCCCTCAAAGCTGAAGAAGCGGCTATGACCGTAGCCCCTAAGGAGGAAGGATGAACTGGGTTTTCTGGGCTACAGGCCTGATGCTGACGCTGGCCACTTGGGGCACCGTCTACAGGATCTGGAAAGGGCCTGCACTCCTGGACCGTGTACTCGCCAGCGATGTGCTTCTTTCCATTTTGACTGCGGCTTTGTGCCTGCTCATGATTCTGACCGATAGCCAGTTCTACATGATTCTGCTGGTTACTATCGCCATGATTGGTTTTGTGGGTTCGGTGACGGTCGCCCGGTTTGCCGATAACTCTAAGGCTGATGAACCCGCACCGGCATCTAAGGTTATTGCTCCTGGCCGCTTGAAGGCCCGCCGCCAGCGTCTTGCGGGCTCAAAGAAGAGCCGCTCGGCAACTAAGAACAGCGAAGTTAAGTCAGAGGAGGGCCGCAAATGAGTCTCGATACGGTTTTTGATGTGCTCACCGCCGTCTGCATGATTGCCGGTGCCCTCATGTCCTTGGGCGCGGCAATCGGTCTGGTGCGCTTCCCGGACCTGCTCACGCGCTTGCACGCGGGTACTAAGCCTCAGGTTTTTGGCATGATTCTGATGCTCCTGGCGGTGGGATTTCATTTCCGCTCCTGGGCCCTGCTCCCGGTCCTGCTGGTGATTTTGCTCCTGCAGATGCTGACCATCCCCATTTCCGGGCATATGATGGGCCGCTCGGGCTACCGTAACAAGCACTTCCATAAGGACGACCTGCGTCACGATGACCTGCGTGCTCTAGTCGATAGGTCCGAACCCTAACCTTGCCCCATGAGACAGGCCAGCCCGGTAGGAACATTGAAGGGCCTACCGGGCCAGTATGCCTCTTGAGTACACGGAATAAAGAGGGGGCTAGGAGTTAGCGGATTCCCGCCATTTTATGGACAATCCACCGATTCATACCACCCAGGGCTACTCCTAGGGCGATGGTTATAAGCCCTAGTGTAGTGAAATAGGCTACTTCGGTTTCTATAGAGTAGAAGCGCCCAAGCCAGCCGGCTAGCACCGTGCCAAGTGCCGAAGAGGTGAAGTAGAGGGCCATCATGGCTACTCGGTGGTTTTGGGGTGCCAGCTTGGTTGCTAGCGAGATACCTACAGGAGAGATTGCTAGTTCACCCAGGGTGCAGATGAAGAGAATCAAGACAATCCACAGGAAGCTAACCTCAGTGTTCCCAGCCTGGGGGATAAAGAGCAAGAAGGCGACCCCGGTCAGAATAAGAGCTAGGGAGAACTTGAGGGGGGTGGTGGGTTGGCGCTCGCCCATCCTGGTCCACAAGGCTGTGAAAACGGCACCGAAAATGATGATGAAGATCGGGTTGATGGAGTTCATGAATTCCGGTGTGAGCTGTAGACCCATGATGTTCCAGTTGATACGGGACTCGGAGTAGATAGCAAGCACGGTGAACTGTTGCTGGAAGAGCGCCCAGAAAGCCACGCTTCCAAAGAACATGGGGATAAAGGAGATCACCCGTGAGTGTTCTTCTGCAGTGGTGAGTTTGGAGGTCAGCAGAGTGTAGAAAAGTGCGAGAGCGCAGACCGCGATAAGGCTCATGACCCAGGTATCCAGGTTGTCGGGGGTGATCAGGCCGGTGAAGACCAGGGCTAGAATTGCGGCAATAATGACAACTGCGGCTACGCTGTAGGTCTTCTTTTCGGAAGGGCTTAGGGGCGCAGAGATCTGGTGGACGCTCTCTGGCAGGTTCTTTCGGGTTAGAGCGTATTGGATTAGGCCGATAGCCATGCCAGCCGCCGCTAGGCCGAAGGCCAGGTGGAAGCCGTAGGTTTCACGGGTAAGGCCGGTCAGTGCTGGGCCGAAGAGGGCACCCAGGTTAATACCGATGTAGAAGATAGTGAAACCCCCATCACGACGGGGGTCTTCGTGCTGGTAGAGAGAACCTACTAGTACGGAGGCATTGGCTTTGAGCCCGCCAGAGCCGATAGCGACCATGATGAGGCCGGTGATAACACCACTTGCACCTGGTAGAAGGGCTAGCGCCAGGTGGCCGCCCATGATGAGGGTAGCTGAGGAAAATAGGGTGCGTTCGGGCCCTAGGATCCTATCCCCAAAGATGCTGCCAACGATGGTCATCAGGTAGACCATGCCACCGTAGGCCCCCATGACACCTGCAGCTGAGGTATCGCTGAGCAGGGCAAGTCCGCCGCGTTCAGTTTCCCAGTAGAGGTAGTAGAGCATGAGCACCTGCATCCCGTAGAAGGAAAAACGTTCCCACATTTCTACGGAGAAGAGGTTAGCTAGCATTCGGGGGTGGCCGAAGAAGGTTTTTCCGCTGGAGGGGGCCGGGTGTTCTCGTTTTGTCTTGTGTGCAGTTTCGGAGAGCGAAGACATGTATGTTTCTCCTGGTTGCTGGGGTTGATGCCTCATAAGTGCGGGCATTGCTTGCTTTACTGTGTGAGTTTACATCCTCTCCGCCAAAGACCTTAGGCTAGGTCAAGGAGCAGTGACGGGATCCATAGGTAGCTGGTGTAAAGGGTAAGGCTCCTGCACCATGCTTTAGCCCCCTTGCTTTAGCCCTGATAGAAGCTGAGAGTAACAGAAAATAGCTGGTTTCCAAGGAGGAATGTAGCAGCATGGAATTTGAGATACAACCCAAATCGGTGAATGAGTTGGCTGAGCAGCTGGTTGCTACTGGCGTGCAAACCAACAAGTATGCCCAGGTTCTGTTGGAATCTAATTACTATGACCCAGCTGTATCTGGACGGTTCACAGTGGAACTTGTGAACTTATCTGATTTAGGGTTTGATGAGCCAGCAACGCTACAACATGTTTATGAGCGTGCTCAGGCCACAGGCTACTGCCTCTGTCCACTTGAACTTGCCCCGTATGCGCGTATGCAGTGGTTAGAGCAGGCCCAGAGCAAGACTTCGATACTGAGCGGTACCCACTCTATGCCAGATAGTGCCGTCAACGTTGCTACCCCGGTACTTTCAGAAGATCACACATTCCCTAAGGGCTTTTACTTGCGCGTAGTGGACGGCGTTCCTTGGTTACGGGGCTACCGATGTGATGATACCTATCTCTTCCCCTTGGAAAGCTGCTTCATGTTTGTCCTACCGCCAGAAAACTAGCCAGGGGAAGGGCCCCTTACCCCGCACGGAGTAAGAGGCCCTTGAGGTGCGAGCGGGGGTTAGGCGATGACGCTATCGACCAGCGCCTTGGCTTCGTTCTGTACCTGGGTCAGGTGATCAGGGCCGATAAAGGATTCTGCATATATCTTGTAGACGTCCTCGGTCCCTGAGGGGCGAGCTGCGAACCAGGCGTTCTCGGTGGTCACTTTCAGACCGCCAATGGAGGCACCGTTGCCCGGTGCCTGGGTGAGCTTAGCGGTAATGGCCTCGCCTGCCAGCTGGGAGGCGGTCACATCGGCGGGGGAGAGCTTGCTCAGCTTAGCTTTCTGTTCACGGGTTGCAAGGGCGTCTACGCGGGCGTAGGCGGGCTCACCAAAAGCGTCAGTTAGTTCTGCGTAGCGCTGCGACGGGGTCTTACCGGTCACAGCAGTCATTTCGGAAGCCAGCAGAGCCAGAATGATACCGTCCTTATCTGTAGTCCACACCTGCCCCTGACGGTTCAGGAAGGAAGCGCCAGCTGACTCTTCGCCACCGAAGCCTAAGGTCCCAGCGCTCAGGCCGTCAACAAAGAATTTGAAGCCAACGGGCACCTCAACCAGCTTGCGACCCAGCGACTGGGCAACCCGGTCAATCATGGAAGAAGACACCAGGGTCTTACCGACCCCTGCGGCGGACGACCAGCCGGTGCGGTTGCTGTAGAGGTAGTCGATGGCAGTTGCCAGGTAATGGTTGGGGTTCATCAGGCCCGCGTCGGGGGTGACGATACCGTGGCGGTCAGAGTCGGCATCGTTACCGGTGGCGATGTCGTACTTATCTCGGTTGGCAATCAGCGAGGCCATGGCATTGGGTGAAGAGCAATCCATACGGATTTTCTCGTCCCAGTCCAGGTTCATGAAAGCCCACTGGGGGTCAACAACCGGGTTAACAACTTCGAGGTTGAGCTTGTACTGCTCAGCGATACGCTGCCAGTAGGCCACTGAAGCTGAGCCCATGGGGTCAGCGCCAATAGTGAGGCTGGACCCGGCGATAGCATCGAGGTCAATAACGGTACCTAGCTCGTTGACGTAAGCGCCCAGGTAGTCGTAGGTACCACTGGTCTCAGCGGCCTTGGCCTGTTCTAGGGAGATACGCTTGACCCCCTTGTTGCCTCCTTCAAGGAGTTGGTTAGCGCGGTCGGCAATCCAGCCGGTGGCGTGAGAATCAGCAGGACCGCCGTGAGGGGGGTTGTACTTGAAGCCACCGTCTGCGGGTGGGTTGTGGCTGGGGGTAATAACGATGCCGTCAGCCTGGGCCCTGTTGCTGGGGTTAGCGTTGTGGACAATGATGGCACGTGACAGTGCGGGGGTGGGGACGTAGCCAGCTGCGGCATCAAGTAGGACGGTGACACCGTTGGCGGCGAGAACCTCAAGGGCAGTGTCTTGAGCCGGGCCGGAGAGCGCGTGGGTGTCTTTGCCCATAAAGAGCGGGCCGCTAATACCCTGGGCGGTGCGGTACTCAGCGATAGCCTGCGAGATAGCGGCAATGTGAGCATCGTTGAAGGATGCTTTCAGGGAGCTGCCTCGGTGCCCCGATGTTCCAAAAGCTACCCGTTGGGTGGGGTCCTTCAGATCGGGGGTTAGGTCATAGTAGGCGCCGATGAGCGCATCGAGGTTAACAAGGTCTTCTGGGATGGCAAGAGTGCCTGCGCGAGTGGACATACTTCTAAGAGTAGCCCGCAGGTCTTGGCAAAAGGCACAGATTAGGCCGTGACTGGCGTAAATGTAGGTGTGTTACAGGATTAACTTGCCTAGTCAGAGTGAACCCGCTAGCGGGATTGGGTACCCAGGAGTCCCGCTGCCCGGCGCTTGTTGGGCTTGTGGCTAGGCCTTGCCCGGGCATAAGCTGAGACTGAACGTGAAACCTATGAAAGGGTAAACCTGTGAACGAAGATATCCCCCAGGTAACAGTGGATCAGATTCCGGATGGCGCAAAGATTTTGGATGTGCGCGAGGATTACGAGTGGGTAGAGGGCCATATTGAGGGTGCCCAGCATATTCCCCTGGGTGAGGTTCCCGAGCGCTACGGTGACGTTCCGCTCGATGAGGATGTGTACGTTATTTGCCGTGCCGGAGGCCGTTCCTTGAGGGCCGTGGCCTACCTGAACCAGTACGGTTTCGATGCCATTAACGTTATTGGCGGTATGGGCGCCTGGCAGGACGCTGAACTCCCTATGGTTTCTGAGAACGGGCAGGAGCCGCAGGTCCGCTAGGCGGTAGATCGATAGGGCAAAAGGAGGAAGATTTCAGTGTTTTCCGCACCAAAACATGGCACCTGGGATTTTTTCCCCTATGCTATAGGTTATGACAACACCATCACATAACCCCTATCAGAACAACCAGCCCCAGCAAGGTGGCTCCGTTCATCACCCGGAGATCGCCAAAGATATTAAGAACGCTAAGAATTATGGTATCGGCGCTATTGTCTTGGCTGCCCTGTCCCTGGTCATTGGCATATTGGCATTGCCCTCCTTATTCTTGGGGATTTATGGTCTTAAAACCAGCAAAAAACTAGCCCAGGCCGGAGTCGTTCAGGGTAACTCAAAGACACTCAACACCGTTGCGGTAGTTCTTGGTGCCGTCGCTGTAGCTCTTTGGGTTCTTACGCTCGTGCTTCGGGCTATGCTAGCTAGCTAGGCCTAGAGCCAAACTGCTTCTTGCACTGCCCCCTTTAACAGGGGGCAGTTTTTTTAAATGGTGGAACCAGCCAGTTGCCCAAAGTCTGGGAATGAAGCCTGAGAATCCTGTTCGCACCAGGGGATCTTATTCACCATAGGGAAATAGATAATCCAGTCTGCCAGCTACCTATGGCTGGAAGAGCAGTTAGACTATCCGGGTGAACTTTCCGAATCACCCCCGCTATGTGCCCGGTGCTAGCATCCAGGTTAGGCCGCTGGGCTTTGCCGTAGACTGTGCCCGGGCCTACCGGCTGATCTCGGCAGGTTCCCGCTATTCCTTCTGGCTGGATTCCGCCCGCCCAGAATCTCCTATGTCGCGCTACTCCTACCTGGGGGTGGTGCCGGCAGAGGGGCGGGTTCTTATCAGTGACGATGCCCGTGAGCCCGTCTACCGTGAGCTCAACGGGTCAGGCCAAGAGGTAGGGCGTGTACCCGGTAGCTTGGACCGGGGACTCAGCACCTATCTGGCGCAGGGGCCTGCCGTGAACGGTGCCCCCGGCCAGCTGGACGAAGCTCTACTGGGTGGCTACGTTGGCTACTTTGGCTACGAATACCGGGCACGCACCGAGCCAGGCTCACCGGTGACCCATAGCTCACCCACCCCGGACGGGGCCTGGCTTCAAGCTGTGCGCTACATGCTTTATGACCATCAGGGCGGGCAGAGCTGGCTGGTAGGGGACACCGCTTGGCTTGATGCTATCGAGGCAGCTCTTTGCGACTATGCCGGGGAAGAATCAACTGCTCCACCCACCGCAGGCGCCGATGCCCAGCCTATGAGCGGCCTGGTATTCTCCCCACCCACCCGCACCGACTACACCGCCGATGTTCGCACCTGCCAGCAAGAAATCGCAGACGGCAAGAGCTACGAGATCTGTCTGACCGCCCAAACCCAGGCCAGCGCCGTCACCCCGGTTTCCCCAGAGCAGGCCCTAGCAACCTACCTGCTTCAGCGCCAACATAACCCCGCCCCCTACGCGGCCTTTATACACTGCGACAGCTTCTATATTCTGAGCTCGTCACCCGAACGGTTCCTGACCATCAGCCCAGCTGGGCAGGTGGAGACTAAACCCATTAAAGGCACCATTGAACGCACAGATGACCCCCTAGAGGATGCCCGCCGCGCCTACTGGCTAGCGCACGACCCCAAAACCAGGGCTGAGAACCTCATGATCGTTGACCTGCTGCGCAACGACCTCTCCCGCATCAGCTACCCGGAGTCGGTGCGGGTCCCCGTCCTCATGGGGGTTGAAAGCTACCAGACCGTACACCAGCTCGTCTCCACGGTTCAAGCGCAGATGCGCCCGCAGGTAGGCAGGGTAGAAGCCGCCCTGGCCTGCTTCCCCGGTGGCTCTATGACCGGGGCACCCAAACCGTCCACCATGGATATCATTGACCGGTTAGAGGGGCGCGCTCGCGGTATCTATTCGGGGGCTTTAGGCTTCTTTTCTGCGACGGGTGCCGTCAATCTGTCCATCGTGATTAGGGCCCTGGTGATTTCGTCCTCCGGGCAGGTCAGTCTGAGCGCGGGTGGTGCTATTGTGGCTGATTCAGACCCGGATGCTGAGTACGAAGAGATGCTGACCAAGCTGGCGGCGGCCCTGCCGCCGCAGCTGGGCAGGCTGGGCTAAAGAAGCCCGCTCGCGTAAGCCTGTGAGGTGTTAGCGGGCCTTGCGGGCAAGATAAAGACCCGCTGCAATCAGGGGGATCTGGAGGGGCAGGCGGCGCAGTCGCTTAGCGTCGGAATCCAGTAGGCCGGGAATATCAATCTTGTGGGTGTACTGGTAGATGTTTGCCGGGTAGACCGCAGTGAAGAGGGCGGCGGCCCCTAGTCCAGTGATGCGGCGTGCCCCCGGTGCGGCCAGCAGACCCAGCCCCACACCGAGCTCGGCAACCCCAGAAGCGTAGACTACCTGCTTTGCGCTCCCCGGAACCCAGGGCGGAACGATGGAGGCAAAGCTGGGTACCTTATCGCGCTTAAAATGAAGGGCCCCCATGGTGGTCAGGCCCGCGCCTAGGGTGTAGCGGGTTATCTTTTGGCCGGTGGTTTCGCTGGTATCGTGTGCAAAAAGGTTCATGGTTTTTATAGTAGGCCAGCGGTGGGCCTGCGCCTCCCGGTGGAGTCTCCGTTTATTTTATTCTTCTTTTGTAGAGAGCCTTGTATTGCTTTAACTGAGTCCATGCCTTAGGTTAGTTACATAACTAACTAACCAATGAACCAACTAGCGTGGTTTGGTGCATACAGAGAAAGGGGGTGCCCATGCTCACCGGTGATAAACCCATCTTCCAACAAATTGCGGACCACATTAGCGGTCAGATCCTCGCGGGAACCTACCCCGAAGAATCACAGGTCCCATCGACCAACGAATTTGCGGCCTTCTACCGCATCAACCCGGCAACAGCCGGTAAGGGCGTCAACCTCCTGGTAGACCAAGGGGTGCTCTACAAGAAGAGAGGTATCGGCATGTTTGTGGCTCAAGGAGCACAAGACATTCTGCGCTCTGCTCGGCGCAAAGAATTTATCGCAGGCTATATCACCCCTCTGGTCGAAGAAGCCAGGGTGCTGGGGCTCAGCAGTGACGAGGTACTCGCTGCCCTGCAAGCTGGCCTGAGCGAGGCCGCTAGCAAGACAGGGGAGAACGCATGAACACCATCGCCCGCACACAGAACCTCAGCAAAACCTTCCGGGGCACCAAGGCCCTGGACGGTATTAACCTGGAGATCGAAGAAGGCCTCATCTACGGCCTAGCAGGTAGGAATGGTGCCGGTAAAACAACCCTGCTGACGGCACTGACCGGCCAGACCCTGCCCGATAAGGGCTCACAGATAGAGCTCTTTGGGCAGAGCCTTAATGCCACCACTATCGCTAGAACCCACCTGCAAAGAACCAACCAGAGCTACCCTGATGACCTGCGGGTTTTCCAGGTGCTCAAGATGGGCCGGCTGGCTCACCCCAACTGGGACCAGTCCCTGGCGCTATCGCTACTGCTTGATTTTGAGATTCCGCTCAAGGCCCGTGCCCGCAGGCTCTCGGACGGGCAAAAATCAGCCCTGGGTATCGCGGTCGCCCTTGCCAGCCGCGCAGACCTGACCCTGATGGACGAGCCCTACACCGGCCTTGACCCGGTAGCACGCGCCCTCTTCTACGATCGCCTGCTCGAAGACTTTAGCGCCCACCCGCGCACCTTTATTATTTCCACCCACCTGCTCGACGAAATCTCACCCCTGCTCAACCGCGTCATCTTGATTGACCGGGGTGAACTGGTCTTTACCGGTGACGCTGAGGACGCCACCTACACCGCCCACGAGGTTGCGGGGAACCAGGACGCTGTTTCTGTTTACCTTGCCAAGACCTCCCTGGAGGGCTTTGTGGTGCGCGACCGCGCAATCGGCTCTATGCGGAGTCTTGTAGTGGCTGCCGCTCTCACAGCAGAGAACGAGGAACTTGCGGGCAAGCTGGGCGTTGGTGTCCAGCCGGTCTCACTCCAGGACACCGTTGCCGCCCATAGCCGGAAAAATACTGACCAGATTACACAAGGAGGGCTCTCATGACCGCAACAAACCCAGTTTGGGCTGAGGAAACAGGGCTCCACGCCCCCGGAGCTGAGAAGAAAAGGCGGGCACGCTCCGCCCGAATTCAGGGGAGCTGGGCTGTCTTCCACATGCTACGCAACCAGAAAACAATGGCAACCCTACTTCCGCT
Source organism: Rothia sp. P4278 (assembly GCF_048512945.1). Taxonomy (NCBI): domain Bacteria; kingdom Bacillati; phylum Actinomycetota; class Actinomycetes; order Micrococcales; family Micrococcaceae; genus Rothia; species Rothia sp. P4278. The sequence continues at coordinate 526,350 of NZ_JBLXXU010000002.1, read as the reverse complement.
ACTACTGCCCATCGGGATTGCCGCGCTGATTATGCTCCTTGTTGGCATCAACAGTCTGCTCACCGGAATGTCGTTTGGTGCCCACGGTGGCTTTATCAACGCAAATTCTTTGCACACCACTATCGTCCCCGTGGTGCTAGGAGTCTCTTCCCTTCTGGGTTTTTATTCTCATGCACAGCTCGTCCTCAACATGGGACGAACCCGGTGGAGCTACCTGGGCGGTTTTACCCTGCTCTCCCTTTTCCGGGCTAGCCTTGCAACGCTTATCTACGCACTGACATCTGTTATCGAGCTCGTGACACACGGTTACGGTAAGGGCTGGCAGGTCTTTAACCCAGAGCTGGACCCCTGGCCCTTCGCCTTCTGGCAGAGCTACTCAACCCCGGGGCGTTTCTACGCTCTGGGCAGCTACCTGGCAACCTGGTTGGCGGTGCTGATTGCGGTTCAGGTCGCTGGAATCGCTGTGGCAGCCCTCTACCTGCGGTGGGGCAAGGTCACAGGCTCCGTGGCTCTCATCTTGACCGTTATAGGGGCGCTAGCCATCAGCCGTAACCTTTTCGGTGGACACCTTTGGGACATGGGAATCAGTACCCTCTGGGAGCAATTTGAGTCCAATTATTCCAGCTTTAACGGCTGGGAAGTTGCCGAGGCAAGTGGTGGGTTTCTGGACGAGCACACCAATATTGTCAATGTCCCTGAACTCGCTTCTATTATTGGACATTACGGGTTACTCTTGGGAGCTGCCGCGGTGTCTTATCTGGTCGCAACTATGACCTGGGCCAGAACTTCCCTGCGCTAGACCCTCTTTGCCCGTCCCGGCCTTCCTGATCCGGGGCGGTGCTTTATAGAGTGGCCGGGGCTGAATAATTTTTCACCTGCCGGGATTCTCCCACCCAAAAACAAGCCCCGCCCACCCCATCTACTAGACTAAAACCCATGACTACCCTCTCCGAAAATCTCCCCATCGAAGCCGCCCGCGAACGCCTCCGCCAGCTCATCAGCGAATTGGCTGTAGTTCGCGGAAAAGTAACCCTAGCCTCCGGCAAAGAAGCTAACTATTACGTTGACCTGCGCCGCATTACCCTGCACCACGAAGCCTCCCGCCTAGTCGGCCAGGTCATGCTCGACCTTCTTGATAAGGCCGGTATTGAATTTGAGGCAGCAGGTGGCTTGACCATGGGTGCTGACCCGGTGGGCCACGCTATTATGCGCACCGCAGGTGATCAGGGTCGCGCTATCGACACCTTTGTTGTTCGTAAAGCCCAGAAATCCTACGGTATGGGTCGCCAGGTTGAAGGCCCCAGCGTGGTAGGTCGCCGCGTGGTCGCTGTGGAAGACACCTCCACCACCGGTGGGTCAGCCCTTACTGCCGTTGAAGCCCTCCGTAATGCGGGGGCTGAAGTTGTCGCTGTCGCCGTTATCGTTGACCGAGCCACCGGCGCCAAGGAGCATATCGAAGAAGTCGCGGGTGTGCCCTGCCTCTACGCCTACTCCAAGAGCGACTTGGGTCTGGACTAAACCTTTAAAGGCAGATAAAAGCAGACAAAGATGCGCTGGACGCGCCCCGCCGACACCCTTAAACGCCAGCCCCCGAGCCAGTCGGCTTCTGGCGCGTCCACCGCCTTCCCACTGGTAACCCCTAAACGCCAGCCCCGAGCCAGGGTTGCGCGGATACAATTTTGCCCTTTTCCTATAGGCTCTACCCCGAACGCCTAGCCCTGGAGTTGTAGTAAACACGTATGAACGAGAAGAACACTGAAGCAGAGGCCCCCGCCAAGGTTGCTGAGCCCAGTAGTGAGGTTAGCGAACCCGAACGAGAGGTTGGCGTCGGCCCCTGGGAGGGTCCCTGGCCCGAAGGGGACCACTGGGACCCCGAACTATTGCGCGAGGGTGACCGCCGTAACGTGGTAGATAAGTACCGCTACTGGCGCATGGAAGCAATCATTGCAGACCTCGACCAGCACCGGCATGAATTCCACGTAGCTATCGAGAACTGGCAACACGACCTGAACATCGGAACCGTGGTCCGCACCGCTAATGCTTTTCTCGCACGGGAGGTCCACATTATTGGTAGACGTCGCTGGAACCGCCGCGGTGCCATGGTGACCGACCGCTACCAGCATGTGCGCCATCACCCCACCATCGAAGACTTTCTGGCCTGGGCAGACTCCCAGGGTGTTGCTGTTATTGGGATTGATATTTTCCCTGATTCCCAACAGCTTGAAACCTACGACCTGCCCAAGAAATGCGTGCTGGTCTTTGGGCAGGAAGGCCCTGGGCTATCGCCCCAGATTCATGAGGCGGCGGTTGCTACCCTCTCCATTGAGCAGTTTGGCTCAACCCGTTCCATGAACGCGGCTTCTGCGGCGGCGGTTGCTATGCACGCCTGGATCCGCAGGCACGTCTTCGGGCAGAAAGTCTCCTAGCGGTTTTAGGTCATTAGATGCATACCCTCTAAGTGATGAGTGACTCAGAAATCCGTTCCAGGTAAAGAGCACCGGCCGGAGTCACCGTAAAATCTTTGCGTCTGGCTCCCGTACCGGGCACACTCACCGGTGTTATGGCCAGTAGGCTCAGTGAAGCTAAGCGCTTGAGGGTGCGGTAGAGGCCTCGCTCGGTGATGCTCCAACCCGTTTCAGCCTCAAAAACCTTATGAATTTCCTGGGCCGGGATAGGCCCCCTCTGGCTGATAATCCTTAGAAGCACCAGAGTTGTGGCTGACTTCTTGTAGACCTCAATCCAGGAGCCTGCCAGCTCTTCAACCCATTCCCGTTCAGCTGAGCCTAGCTTTTTCTCTGTGCTCATGAGACTACTTTTCTAACTCCCAGGACGCTGGTTTCCTCAAATCCGCGGCTACCGATGACGGCGAACATATGAATGAGTAGGCCCAGGCCCCAGAGCACCGGCATAGCAACGGCTGGCCCGCCCCAGGTAGCCAGCAGGATGCTCCGCTCCCAGATCCCAGAAGCGGCATCGATAGCAAAGTGCGTCAGATTACTGCAGGTCAGGAGGGTGTAGGTAAAAGCGTTAATGATGACTCCTCCGAAGCGGAGGCGTTCCAGGCCCTTGCCGAAGGTGATGGCGTGGGTGAGCATGAGCAGAAGGACTGCTATGGTTCCCAAGGCAACAATCAGCATGGTGGCCCAGGGATAGAAAACGGTCAGGGTATGCGTAACAATAACCACGGAGGTAGTAGCTAGGCAGTAGGGCATCATCGTTTTGAGAGCGGTATCTGGGCTTTTACGAGTGCGAATCAGCTTGCTCAAGGAAAAAGGGGAAGTGGACATGTGCATCGTCCTTAGCTTGTAGTGTACCTATGGTTCATAGAATGACTGTACCATAGGTACACTAAAGATGTGCTAGGGGTCGGGTCAGCAGAAACATAATTCATCACTCCCGGGCAGACCCTGACCTGCCAGCAGTTAAGGGCAAATTCAGAAGCCCAGCCAGCGGCACCCTTCCCCGAAACCGTTTGACTTAGTTGCTATGGGCAAAATGGTCCCGCAGGCTACCCTGGGCTACCATCTGGCCCTCAGCACCTTGCTCAAGGATGGCAGGTTTAGAGAATAGGGGCGCATGATATTTTTCAAGATCTTGGGTGCTGATATGAGGAAGACCAACCATATCTCCCCTAAAAACTCCCAGGTGGGCTAGCGCAAGCATACGCCAAGGTAGCGGCGGGGCTGGGTTCGTCCAAGCAGCCACCAGGTTAAAAATCTTTTCCCTGCCAGCCCTCTTAATTGTTTGAGAGGGGTGAAAGTCCAGCCAGCAGTCCTTTGAAAGAGCCAAGACCCCAAAATAGTCTGCCGCATATTCCGGGGCCAAAGCCGCCCCGTAACGATCCGCAGTATAGGTCTCTGTCCAATTCAACAGGTTCTTCAAGAACGGGATGGATTGGCTGACCGTAGTTGAAAACTCGTACCAGAGCGCCTGATGGTTAGCCGAAAGGTTACCGACTTCCCGGGCCAAGGCAAAATGGAGCGCACCCAGGGTACCATCTGGGCGAGGGGCATTGAGGAGGTCTGAATGAATGAGGATAACCGATTCGCCTCCCGCTTGCAGAGAATGAGACAGTCCCTCAAGACCCGGAACCACAACCACCAGAGGAGTCCGCTCTAAACCGGCATCGTGAGCTAGCCCCTCAAGGGTACTTAACACCTGGGGAAATTGCTGGCTATCAACTAGGCAGCCCTTGGTTTTTGATTGCGCGGACTTGAGCAGGCGAATAAATCCCAGGGCAAAAGGAAAAACAAGTGCCAGCACTACGAACTGATAAATCTCATCCAGGGCCTTTGTATCAAGAGCGCTGCTCATCTCTGGGAAGAAGAGGAAAACTCCAGCAATCGCTAAGGCCATACAAACAGTTAGAGACGTGAGCAAGACAGATAAAGTGAAGGCCAGCTTGTGCCAGCGATACCTTAAAGAGCGTTTTTCTAATCTACTCAGAGGATAATTCAAGGCCTTTGATTCCTATTGTCGTTTATTTCTACCCCCCCCCAGAAGGCTTCTGCTGAGAGGTTAACGTGCGTTCCACCGGTCCGGGAGTCAGTAGCGAGCTCAGATACAACCAGAAGGGGGCTGATAATTAAAGGTCGCCAGTCATGGAGGAGATGACATGCCCCGCGTCCACTTCACAAAGGCAGATATCGGGTAGATTGATAATCTGCACTCTCGTAGCTGGCTACCAGCAGTCTGCAAGGGTCGCTTCCCTGAACACACAAAGACGTGAGGTCTCAGCATGAACAAACCCCATATTACGGGTGATCACCTACAGAAATACAGTGCCACCCCCACCCAGTCCATCGATCAGATCCACCGATCCCGAGGCTCCCAGGCACCAGAGGTCGAAGCCAAGGAACGCACTAAGCGCTTGCTGGGACTTCTGGGTGGTCTGCTTCTTGCCCTCGTAATCTATTTCGCGATGCCAGCGGACCTATCCCACCCTGCCCGTCTCACCGCTGCCATGGCTGTGCTCATGGGTATCTGGTGGATGACAGAAGCACTACCTATCCCCGCCACCGCGCTCTTACCTTTAGTCGTTTTCCCTGTCCTGAACCCAGAGGTGAAAATTAATGAGGTAGGAGCTAGCTACGGCAACAGCATCATCTTCCTTTTCATGGGTGGCTTTCTGCTGGCGCTTGCCATGCAACGCTGGAACCTTCACCGCCGTATTGCCCTGCTCACTCTTAAATCTATGGGCACCAAATCGTCAACCATGGTAGCCGGTTTCATGATCGCCACCGGTTTTCTGTCCATGTGGGTTTCCAATACCGCTACCGCTGTCATGATGATCCCCATCGGAGTTTCAGTGCTCATGCTGATAGCCCAGGCAAGCGGGTCAACCCAGATACAGATTGAGGAGGGCGCTGCCGCAGAGAGCCAGCAGGTCAAGCAGGCTGTCATCAACTCCAATTTTGGGACCGCTCTGATGTTGGGGATAGCGTATGCGGCCTCTATTGGGTCCCTGGGAACTCTCATCGGAACCCCTCCTAATACCCTTCTAGCCGGTTATATGGCAGATACCCACGGTATCCAGATTGGCTTTGGTCAGTGGATGCTGGTGGGCGTTCCCCTGTCCATAGTTACCCTTTTTTGCTGCTGGTTCCTGCTAACTAAAGTATTTTTTAAACCAGAAATCAGCGAAATCCCCGGAGGCAAGAAACTTATTGCCCAGGAATACGCCAAGCTAGGCCCCATGGGGTCCGGCGAACTGCGAGTGCTCATTATCTTTATCGCCGCAGCTCTGGCCTGGATTTTTGTTCCCCTCATCTGGTCTAAACCAGCTCCTATCACAGATGCAGGTATCGCGGTGCTGGTGGGCCTTATCCTCTTTGCCCTCCCTGCCGGTGGGACAGCTCAGAAAGGTGTACGCCTGATTGATTGGGAGACAGCCACTAAACTTCCCTGGGGCGTTCTCTTGCTCTTTGGCGGGGGGCTAGCCCTTTCATCCCAGTTCACCGGATCGGGCCTCACTGATTGGATTGGCAAACTGGTAGGAGGTATGGGCGCAGTTCCTCTAGTGTTCCTTGTCTTGATGGTAACCGCCGGTGTTATTTTCCTGACCGAGCTGACGTCCAATACCGCAACGGCAGCTACCTTCCTGCCTGTTGCCGGTGGTATTGCGATGGGTATGGGCCAGGCGCCTATGGTTCTAGCTATTCCTGTTGCTTTGGCGGCAACCTGCGCTTTTATGCTGCCTGTTGCAACCCCGCCCAACGCCATCGCCTACGGGTCTGGTTATGTGACCATTGGGCAGATGGTCAAGGGAGGTCTTTGGCTGAACATTTTCTGTATTGTGGCCATCACCGCAGTGACCATGACTTTAGCTGTCTGGGTCTTTGGCTTATAGGTTGAGCCGAAGCTAGAGCCCTCTAGCTGCCTGCCCCTGAATTCGGAGGTCCGGTAGCTGGAGGGTTCCCTGCTTTTGTGATCTTGCCTGGCAGTTGGTGGCCTGGCAGGCAAACCCATAAAAAACAACATTATTTTCCACTTATCACCGATTAGAGGGGGAAGGTGCCTGGTATTTACACCAAAACACATTGTTTTGAGTGGGTTTATGCCCGAAATTAATGTGGGAAAGCTCCCCATTGCACCGCTACCCTTGGTAAACTGGGAACCAGGCAGGCGCCCACCTCTGCACCTTAGACGGGTCGGGGGAGCGGGCACCAACTCACAGCAGGCCGCCAACCGGGTGGCCCAACCCAACATATGAGGAGTCAGCATGCCTATTGCAACCCCCGAAGTCTACGCAGAAATGCTCGAAAACGCCCGCTCTAAGGGCTTTGCCTACCCCGCCGTTAACGTAACCTCATCACAGACCCTCAACGCAGCCATCGCCGGTTTCGCTGAGGCAGGCTCAGACGGCATCATCCAGGCTTCTACCGGTGGCGCAGCCTACTGGTCGGGCTCCACCAAGAAGAACATGGTTGCTGGCTCACTTGCTTTTGCCGCGTACGCACGCGAAGTTGCTAAGCAGTACGACGTCAACATTGCTCTGCACACCGACCACTGCCCCAAGGACAAGCTGGACGGATTCGTCCTGCCCCTGCTCGAAGAGTCAGAGAAGGCCGTAGCTCGCGGTGAAGCCCCCATCTTCAACTCACACATGTGGGACGGCTCCGCTATCTCCCTGGAAGAGAACCTGGAAATCGCTCAGCAACTGATCGCTCGCACCGCTAAAACCGGTCAGGTTCTGGAAGTTGAAATCGGCGCTGTGGGCGGCGAGGAAGACGGCGTTGAGGGCGCTATCGACGATTCCCTCTACACCACTGTTGAGGACGCCATCAAGACCGTTGAGGCTATCGGCCTGGGCGAAAAGGGCACCTACATGGCAGCTCTGACCTTCGGTAACGTCCACGGCGTCTACAAGCCCGGTAACGTCCACCTACGCCCCGAACTGCTCAAGGAAATCCAGACCGAGGTCGGCGCTAAGTACGGCAAGGGCGAAAAGCCCTTCTTCCTGGTCTTCCACGGCGGCTCAGGTTCCACCGAGCAGGAGATTGCAGATGCAGTTTCCTACGGTGTTATCAAGATGAACATCGACACCGACACCCAGTATGCCTACACCCGTCCTGTAGCCGATCATATGTTCCGCAACTACGATGGTGTGCTCAAGGTAGATGGCGAAGTTGGCAACAAGAAGACCTACGACCCCCGCGTATGGGGTGCTGCAGCTGAGGCTGGTATGACCGCTCGTGTGGTTGAAGCCGCTCAGCAGCTCGGCTCTGTTGGCACCTCCCTCAAGTAGTCTCTGCCGGTAGAGACTCGCTTACCGAGGTGAGCTAAGGCGCCGGCCGCCCCTGTAGTGGGGCGGCCGGCGCCTTTATCTGTTCGGTTTCTTTCTGGTAAAAACCGCTGCTTTTACGTTTTAGCTGTATGCCCTGGCGACCCTTAAACGTAAAAAGCGGCGTTTTTACGTTTAAGAGTTAGCTAAGGTAGGTGCTAAAACGTAAAAAGATCGGTTTTTAAGAGGTAGGAGGTAAACCAGATGAAGAAGTATAAGTCCCTTAAATCTGTCTTCCACCAAGATGACCGTTCTACAGCAGAGCAGGAAGCTCAGCGCAGGCGAAGCAATGGGTTCGAGACCAACTTTGAGATGAACGGGAACAAACTGTTCTACACTGTGACCCCTCAGCTCTTACTCTTGCAAGAGCAAGTCTTGCTGAATGAACGCACTTTAGAAGCACTTGCGGCGGATATCCCCCCAGTTGCCCGGCGTAGCTATCTTTATGAGCTTATTACCCAGGAGATTACTGCAAGCCATGAGATTGAGGGGGTTCGCTCCACCCGGCACGAGATTCAGCAGGCTCTTGAAGCGGAGCCGCGTGAGAATAGGAAATTCCGGCAAACTGCTAGGCTCTATCTGGAACTTTCAGACGGCCAGGTCAAAGCTCCTACAACTTTAGAAGAGATTCGGGAGATTTATGACCGCCTATTTGGTGCTGAGATTGCGACAGAAGACAGGCCAGATGGGGACCTGTTTAGGCTAAATCCGGTATATGTCTATGACGGTGCAGATAAAGGTATTCATGCTGGGTCTGCCACCGAAGAGGACATAAATAAACAGCTCCAAGCCATGCTGGATCACCTTGCAGATGATGAAGCGCCTTCTCTCCTGTCGAGGGTGGTCTCGCACTTCATGTTTGAGGCTGTACACCCTTTCTACGACGGCAACGGCAGATTGGGTAGGTTCCTACTGAGCGTTCAGCTCCAGGAAGTTTTTTCTGCTTATACCGTGCTGACGCTCTCTTACCTCATCAACTAGAGGAGAGCCGAATACTATAAGGCCTTTACGGAGGTGGAAGAGCCGCTCAACATGGCTGACGCCACTTCTTTTGTCCAGACTATGCTCGGTTTTATCCGGGATGCCCAACAGAGGCTTATTGACGATTTTGTAGACAAAAAGTATCTCATGGAGGGCCTTAAATTTCATGTACACCATTTGTCGCAGTCTGCTGAGCTACCGCAGGATACCGTTTCTACGCTCTTTATTCTTGGCCAAGTTCACCTCTTTGGTGGTGAACGAGGGCTGGATTGGGATACTTTGAGCGAGGTAATAGGTAAGTCAAGGAGCACCACCCGAAAGTACATCACAGAGTTAGAGGAGCAGGGGCTTGCCCAGCGAGTTTCTTCCCGGCCTCTACGTATTAGGCTGAGCGAGAAGGGTCTTGCGCTTCTGTTCCCGGAACAATGACCTTGTAATTCTAAGGTGCCGGCCGCCCCTGCATAGGGGCGGTAGCTTGCAGGCTGTTAAGCGCCGGGTTTCCCGGTGTGAACAGCCGGTTAAAGCGGGCTTGGGCAGGGTTCCTCTTCCCTGCGACTGTTGATCTGCCTCGCGCTAGCTGCTGCACTCTTAGGGCCTGCGAGTAGACTGTTGTGTAATTACAACTTTTCACAAAAGGAGCACCGCATGTCACTTGCCGGTAAGAACCTACTAGATGGCCCTGCCCCCACTTACCTGCCGGAAAACCCGGATCTGGATGCCCGCATCGCAGCTGGTGATACGCCGCAAGAGCTGGCCCAGGCCTTCCCTAAGTCCTCACTGGCATGGGCTCTACTGGCTGAGGAAGCGCTCGCGGCTGGCCGTACCGTGGAGGCTTACGCTTACGCCCGTGTAGGCTACCACCGCGGGCTTGATGCCCTCCGAGGTAATGGTTGGCGCGGCCACGGCCCCATCCCTGTGGCCCACCAACCTAACCGGGGCTTCCTTCTGGCGCTACTGCTGCTGGGGCAAACTGCCGCTGTGATAGGTGAGACCGATGAGGCTGAGCGTATTGATACTTTCCTCAAGGATTCAGACCCTCAGGCGGTGACTGTGCTCACAGGTCAGGGGTAGAGTCTGGTCTTGATGAGCACAGAGGCCCTTCATAGTGAGTTATAAAGGTGAGGTGGCTTGTGGGCGTCAAAGGAAAAGGCGTAGGCTGAAACCAGCATTTTTCAACGACGAAAATGAATGGAAGACACCTCTCATGCGCATTGGCGTACCCCGCGAAATCAAGCCCCAGGAACAGCGCGTTGGGCTGACCCCTGACGGCGTTCTTGCTCTCACCCAAGCAGGCCATCAGATCTTTATTGAGAAGGACGCTGGCCTGGGTGCTGGCTTCTCCAACGACGAGTACGAGCGGGTCGGCGCCCAGCTGGTCAGTCAGGACCAAGCCTGGTCACAGGCTGAACTCCTGGTCAAGGTCAAGGAACCCATCGAAGCCGAGTACAAGTATCTGCGTGAAGATCTGACCCTCTTCACCTACCTGCACCTGGCAGCAGACAAGCCCCTGACTGAGGCTCTGCTGACCGCTAAGACTCGCGGTATCGCCTACGAGACCGTTCGTAGCGGGCGTGCCCTGCCCTTGCTACTGCCCATGAGCGAAGTTGCTGGCCGCCTGGCCGCCCAGGCTGCCGCCCAGTACACTATGGGAACCGAAGGCGGGCAGGGTTTGCTCCTGGGCGGTGTGCCGGGTGTAGCGCCTGCACGGGTGGTTGTACTCGGTGGAGGTAACGTGGGTACCCAAGCCGCTAAGCTCTCGGTTGGCCTCGGTGCAGAGGTTACCATTCTGGAAGGCTACGGCCCTCGTGTCCGCGAGCTAGCTGACCTCTTCGGTTCAACAGCCCGCGTCTTGCACTCAACCCCCGCCAATATTGAGCGTGAAATTGCCGGTGCGGATGTCATTATCGGCTCTATTCTGGTACCTGGCGCTAAGGCCCCTAAGGTGGTTCGTCGTGAGCACCTTGAAACCCTCAAGCCTGGTGCCCTGCTCATTGATGTAGCTATTGATCAGGGCGGTTGCTTTGAGACGTCCCGCCCCACCACTTACGCTGATCCTATCTTTGAGGTCGAGGGTATCCGCCACTACTGCGTTGCTAATATGCCTGGCGCTGTGCCCCGTACCTCTACTATTGCGCTAACCGACGCTACCCTGCCTTACGTGCTGAAACTGGCGGAAGGTGTTGACGCTGCGCTGGCGCAGAACCCTGACCTGGCGCTTGGACTGAACACCGATGCCGGCAGGATTAGTTGCCCTGCGGTCGCTGAAGCCTTCCCGGACCTGGCAGGCTAGACCTAGTTCTAGGGCCTGCCGATAGAAGCCCCTGCTATCTCTCTGTTTGAGCGAGGTAGCGGGGGCTTTATCTGGTTTTGACGATTCGGGGGCTTTAGCGGTTAGCCAGCTTTTGGTCCCTGGGGGAGGACCGGCATGAGCTTACGGAAAATACGGTAGAGGGCAAAAGTCGCAACTGCTTGAGACAGGAAGATGCTGGCGATGAGTGTAGATGAATCATCGAGAGGCAGGAGTCTAGTAACTGCGTAACTGATGAAGATACTTCCCATAATTGCAAGCAGAACGATGCCCGCACTGTACCAGGCCAATCTACCCCTGGTAGGGGGATTCATGGTGCGAACTCCTAGTAAGCCAATGACAACCGACAGGGCCCCAATCCAGGTATTCTCCGAAAAGTCTAACCATACGAGAACGCTTAATCCCAGTGCGGCAAGAAGAGAGGGGCGTGGGGATGCTCCGAACATAATCCGGGTTTTGTGGGTGGGAGTTTCTGCCGTCATTACTTTTCTTCTCGTGCAAGGTGGTAGCCGGGGGTAAGGGTTTTGCTAGTTGCAGCTACCTGCTTTGGTGCCTTTCCATCAGTATAGTGATGTGCGACATGTTGAGAAAGGTGGGGGTTGTTGCTTGGGGCCAAAGAAAAGGGCCGCAACCTGTTGGTTGCGGCCCTTTCCCCATACACACACATTTCTCATGAACCGCCCCTTGCGGGGCGACGCCTCAGAGGTTCACACACGTTCTCTGAAAAGGTGACTCATCGTCACGGTGAGATTATTAGTCTCTTGAAGGTTGCGGGGTTTTCTCTCCTCGTCCTTGTGTTTTAACTATGGCACCCTAACCTAGGTGGGGAGTACAGGAAGCCTGTGTGTAAGCTAGGAAAAGTTTTGGGGTGAAGTATTTTGGGTGGTGGCGACCACTGATTTAGGTGCCGGGGCAACCCCAGGCTTGTGGGTTCTGCTCGCAATCATCTGCGACAAGACCCGCTTTGACCCGCCATACGCGGACGAGCTGGGGGTCAGTGGAGCGTTCGACGGTCCCATCGATAACCTGCCAGGGTCCACCGTTGACGGAGTATTCACCGCGGTAGCTGGTGGTAATGGTGAACTGGTAGTCCCCGGGCTCTGTGTATTTGTGGGAGGTGTCTGTGGGCTGATCCCAGATATCTTCACCTAGCTGGTAGCCGGGGTAGTTGATTGGCCCTAGAGTTGTGCCGTCACCGTAATGGAAGGTGTATGAAACGGGGGTAGCTCGCAGGGAGACTTCTTGCCCGGCAATGGTGCGGGTAAATTCTTGGGGGTTAGGGTCAGCCCAGAAGTTGGTGTTGTAGTTTTTGAGGGTGTGCGGTGCTCGTTCTTGGTGAGCTTGTGCGGGGGCGACCGGGAAGGTGTTGAAATCTTCTACGCTCAGGATAACTTGTGTGGCACGTAGGACGGTTTGTCCGTCTACTTCTGTGGCTTCTAAACCTGCTGCTTCAAGGTCTTCTGGCGTGAGGGGGACACAACCTCTGAGTCCGCTAGGGGTGTTGTAGGGCGTATCTGCCCCATCGCCCCAATCGGGAGGAACCAATGCCATGATGCCAATTTGATCTCCCTCGGTCAAGCAATAACTCCCACTCTGAGGGCCACCATTTACTAGAAGCCGCGCACGTCTGTCATTCGGGTCCTTACGCTCCCGGAAGTGAAGGATCTGAACGGCTGAGCCGATATCTGAGGTTGGTGGTTCGACAGGATTTGGGGGCGGTATCTTATTGCTAACGCCTCCAGAAAACCCATTGATAAATTTTTCTTCTTTATTTTTTATATGTACTCCAAATTCGTTATTCGATGAGTTGCCGCTATCTTCTGCGGAAGCCGGCACCCAGGATGATAAAAATAAAATAATGATTAATGAAATCTGGAATTTTTTAGCCATTCTGCGACTCCAGAATGTCTGCAGTCACCACAGCCCAGTGATTATTTTTAAACTTAACCTTTAGTTCAATTCCATTATAAATATAATCCGAGTTATCAAATACTTGAGCTTTTCCATCTGACCAAAGAACCAGGTTTTCTACGTCAAAATTACAACCTATTGAGTAGGCTCCATTCCCATCTGAAGTAAGAAGGTCCTTGTTATAGTGGATTTGCCTAGTTCCGCCTATTACCCATCCACCTGAGTTATAGATTTCATCAAGTGATTCATAAAATTCTAATTCTTGTGTATAGGATTCATCTACGAGCTTGGTAATCTCTGTGACGTCCCCGGTTTGCATAGCGTAGTTGCGCAAATCATTCCAGTAATTAATGAATAGCTCCATGCCTTCCGTTGTCTCAACATTCATACCTTCGGGTTTAACCGGTTTGGGGACGTTTTGGGCCGGACCGAACTCGTCTGCCGGGCGGTACTCACCGTCGGGGGCCTTGGATCCACCGGAGTAGTGCTCAGTTTCTTGAGCTGTTGCGCTAGCACTCACGCTACTGCTAGCACCGCTTGCACTACTGGCTGAGCTGCTATCTGAGGGCTCTGGGATTGAACCAGTCTTTTGTTCACCGCAACCTGTGAGGACCAGGAGGGCAAGAGCGGTCAAGGTCAGGGTTCGTTGTGCGGTGCGCATTGAGTCCTCCTGGGACATATTTGTGACTAGGGTGTATGTGTTCGTTTATAGTGCTGGACACCTGACTTGGCAAGGACCTGGGGCGATTAGACCGTTTTTGACAGCAGATTACGCCCAATGTAGCTGGTCTATCCACAGATCTGACATAAAACTAGGGCCCCTAGCTGAGGGCTATAGCAGTAGCCGCGTAACGGCTCAGAGCATGGCTGAAGTATGCTGCATATATGAGTAATAAACAGGTTCTCCCCATCGGTCTGTACGAAACTCTTAAGACTCGTCGGATGCTCTCCCAAGCTCTCCCCATCGAGTCTGAATGGATCGAGTCAGAGATCCCTGCCGATGACTCTGAGCATGTTTCTTCGTTAGCGCGTTATCTTGCACAACAAGTTGTTGCGAAACTTGAACAAACCGAGGCTCACGAGCGCATTATGCTCATCAACTCTCTCCTTAACCATTTGGAAGAAGAGCAGGCTGAATCTGACGAAGTCCTAACGCTAGAGAGCCAGAAAAAAGTGGGTTCTCTAGTTCAGCTCACCGAACTCAAACCCCTGCACCAAGAAAAGCCTCTAAGCCGTCCCAATACTCCGCTGAGCAATGTTGCACTGTTGACGAACAACCCGAAAGAGCCTCGGCTAGGCGACGAACTTAAGAGAGAGCTAGAGAGCGCCGATCGTGTTGATCTGCTGTGTTCCTTCCTCAAATTAACTGGTGTTAACGTTCTTGCACCGCAACTTAACATCCTAAAAAAGCGGGGTATCCCCTTCCGCGTCATTACTACAACCTACATGGGAGCTAGTGACCGTAAAGCCGTCGATAAGCTGGTGAAAGAATACGGGGCACAGGTCAAGATTAGCTACGAGAAAAATTCAACTCGATTACATGCGAAAGCCTGGCTCTTTCACCGTAATACGGGCTTCTCAACAGGATATGTAGGCAGTTCAAATCTTTCACATGCTGCACTCACCGATGGCCTTGAATGGAACGTCAGAATATCCAATATTGTTACCCCCGGCATTCTCCGGCAATTCAATGCGGCTTTTGAAAGCTATTGGGAATCCCACCAGTTTGAAAGCTACACAGGGTCAGATGAAGACCGCAAAAAGCTTGATAAGTCGCTAGAACAAGCAAAAATAGGTACAGGCGCATCAGCGCGCCCGAACCTTGGGATTAACTTTTCATACGTTGATGTTCACCCCTACCCGCATCAAGCCATTATGCTTGATGAGCTTCAAGCGGAGAGGCAAAAAGGCCACCACCGGAACCTTGCCGTAGCTGCTACAGGTACAGGTAAAACGATCTTCTCAGCTCTTGACTACAAGAGGTTGTGCGAAGACGCTGGCCGCCGCCTGCGCCTTCTTTTTATCGCTCACCAGTCTGAGATTCTGAACCAGTCACAGAGTGCTTTTGCCACGGTCATGCGTGATGCTAACTTTGGTGAGCAATACTTCGGAGGTATGGTCCCCGAATATAATGACCAGGTCTTTGCAACGATTCAGACCCTTGCAGGCACTGGTAGCGAACGATTTAAACCAGACCACTTTGACGTAGTTATCGTTGATGAATTCCACCACGCCTCGGCCCCTACCTATCAAAAAATTCTTAATTATTTCCAGCCTCAAGAGCTATTAGGTCTTACTGCCACCCCTGAACGAACAGATGGCAAGAACGTTGCTGCTGAATACTTTGACGGGTGCCTTGCTACCCAGCTTCGTCTTTGGGACGCACTTGAAGCCGACCTGCTGGTTCCTTTTCACTACTACGGCATTAACGACGCAACAGACCTTAGTAGCCTCACCTTTGAGCGAGGAAGTTATCGGGACAGTGAATTGTCACGGTATTACCTCGAGAATAAGCGGCGGGTAAGCCTTATCCTGCAGCAGATTGATGAAAAAATTGCTAACCCTGGAAGTATGCGAGCCATTGGCTTTTGCGTAGATAGAGAACATGCTCGGTATATGGCCGAGGAGTTTAATAAAGCCCACTTACCGGCTACGTATCTCCTTGGCAATGATAGCGCAGACCGGCGCCGCGAGGTTATCTCGCAGCTTAAAGACCCTGAACATGAGCTGACTACAGTTTTCACAGTGAACCTGTTCAACGAAGGTGTAGATATTCCTGAAGTGGACACGCTGTTGATGCTTCGCCCTACTCAGTCACCGACTCTTTTTCAACAGCAACTTGGCCGTGGTCTACGCAGGTCCCCTGATAAGGCAGTCTTGGTTGTACTTGATTTCGTGGGTAACCAAGCCAAAGGGTTTAGGTTTGACCTTAAGATGCGTTCCCTAACTCGTACTGGTGTAGTTACACCCGGCGAGGTCGAAAACCCACATCTTCCACCGGGCTGCAGCATCCAGCTCGATAAGAAAACTCAAGAACAGGTGCTAAAAAGCATCAAAGATGCTCTTAACCCCAAAATCGAAGTTCTGGCCGATAACCTCAAGGTATTTGTTGAAGAACAGAAGAAAAAGAACTTTGAAGTTATCGTCACGGATCTGTTGGAACCCTACCTCGAACAGTACGGTCTTGAACTTGCTCATATCTATGGGCGGAAGACAAAGAACGGTAAAGGTTTAACATTTACCTTCCTGTTGGACCAGGCAGGGCAAATTCCCAGAATCCCAGAACTTTATGAAAAGGGATCAGTCGTTGAGCATCTTTCCAATCGGATTAAGTCCTTGGCTAATGTTAATGACGAAGAGCGAGCCTCTGTTTATCAACGGCTTTTGACAACTGATGTGTTGGAAAAGGACCTTAGCCTACGGGAGAAACGTTTTGCCTGGATGCTCCTTTTTTCCTTCTGGCCTAATGGAAAGATAGGAAAGGAAGAAAAGAAATTTACCCTAGACCAAGGGCTGGGTGAGCTCCGCCAGCACCCTTATTTCATTCAGGAGCTCCTACAGATCTGGGCCTACCGTCTGGGGACGGATAGGCATGCACCCCAAAAATCACTGACTATTTCACAAGATATTCCGCTGAGCACACACGCCTATTACTCACGTGAAGAGATTTTTGCTGCAATAGGCCTGCACGAGAACGAAAAGAGGTCCGTTCCCGCGGGCGCAGTGCAGGGTGTCTACGAGTCACAGGCAACGAATACCATCGCTTTGTTGGTCAACCTCAGTAAGTCTGAGAAACATTTCACTCCCGAAACCATGTACAAAGATTATGCGGTGACTGAAAGAGAATTCGCATGGGACTCCCAGAATTCAACTGACCCAGAGAGTCGCCTCGGGCAGATTTACCAGCATCACGGTGAGCTGGGGCGGGCGCCCTTGCTTTTTATACGCTATACCAAAGAAGACGGGATTGGCACTGCTCCCTATATATTCGCAGGTCCGGTGACCTACCTGTCCCATAGCGGTTCAAAGCCGATGCATATTAAGTGGGAGCTTGAGCGTCCTATACCGGCAGACCTTTTTGCCCTGGCTCGGTCTACAGCATAACTGGGGCCCGTCATTTGCGGGTGGGCAGGTCTTTTATGGGTGTTGCAGGCGCTATGAGCAAAACATGCCCCGGTATTGGCTGTTTCCCAGGTGACTCCTCAGTAAAAACGGAGGCCCTAGCCCTTGCCCACTAGACTAGGGTTCATGCGTTATACCTTTTTGGGTCCGGTAGGTACCTTTACTGAAGCTGCTTTGTTGACCGTTCCGGGTGCCCGGGAGGCTGAGCGTATCCCTGTGTCTTCTGTGCCGGCGGCGCTAGATGCCTTACGTTCGGGGCGGGCGGATGCGGCTATGGTGCCCATCGAGAATTCGGTAGAGGGCGGGGTGACTGCCACCCTGGATGCTATCGCCGCCCTGGATGGGTCTTTCCGCATCGTCCGGGAGGTGCTGGTCCCTATTACTTTTGTGCTGGTGGCTGACCCCGGCACAACCCTGGCTGACGTTCAGACCATCTCAACGCACACTCATGCCTGGGCTCAGGTGCGCAACTGGGTTGCCCAGAATAAGCCGGAAGCGGGCTACCTGCCGGGTTCATCAACAGCGGGTGCGGCCCTGGGGCTACTCCAGCAGAACTGCGGCTACGATGCGGCAATTTGTTCGCCAGCCCTTGCTGAGGCTCACCCGGAGTTGAAGGTGCTGGCCCACAATATTGGGGATAACAAAAGGGCTGTGACCCGCTTCGTCCTGGTGGCCCGTGACGCTGTGACTCCGGAACCTACCGGGGCAGATAAGACAACCCTGGTGATACCGCTCCCGCAGGATCGGCCCGGTGCCCTGCTGGACCTGCTGGAGCAGTTCTCTACCCGGGGGATTAACCTTTCGCGGATTGAGTCGCGGCCCACGGGCGAGTTCTTGGGCGCCTATTTCTTCTCTATTGATATTGACGGGCACCTCTACGATGCGCGGGTACGCGATGCCCTGCGCGGCCTGCACCGGGTAGCACCGGGCGTGCTATTTTTGGGCTCTTACCCCCGTGCGGATCAGCGGGTTGCCAGGGTTGACCCTGTGCACGATGAAAGCTCTTTCGACGCGGCTCGTAGTTGGGTAGAATCCCTCTTCCCCGGGGGCCGCCCGGACTCCCTCAAACACCATATTTAGAGGCCCAGAACCTGCCGCCACCAGCGTTTTTGCTGGGCGGCTAGTTCTTGGCGGGCATCGAGCAAGTCGGTGAGTGAGCGGATCTGCAGGTCCTCGGGGTAGACCTTGATGTTCACGGCTGCGGGGAGCACTTTGGCATTGAGGCTGGTGGTTTCCCCCAGCACGTCCCCGTCCACCTCAACGGGTAGGGGCGCCTGCGGGAAGTCTACCTGGGCCTCGGTGCCCACAAAGTGTTCCACTACGGGGAAGATGGCTTGGCGGGGGTGCACGATGAACTGCCCGGCCATGCGAATCCAGCTCAGGAGCGTTCGGGGTGTGAGCACTATGACTTCCAGCTGGCCGTCTGAGACTTCAGCTGAGGAGGCAAGATTAAGTCCGCCCTGAATTTTACCGGTATTGGCAATAAGGACTGAACGTATTTTGCGGCGGATGGGTTCCGCTCCGTCAACGGTAATGATGGCCGGGCGACGGCGGGTGAACATGTGTCTGATGCTGGCTTCTACATAGGCGAGCCAACCAATTTTAGCTTTGAGGTCTTCACTGGTATCCGTCATGATTTGGGCATCGAACCCCGCTCCACCCATGATAATGAAGTCAACCGGGTCAAGCTGATCCGTGTTGCCAAAGCTCATACGAATCATGTCTACGGCCAAGTTTTCCCCATGCAAGGCAAGGTTAATGCAGGCCCGCAGGTCTGTGATGTCTAACTTGAGGTTGCGGGCTAGCAGGTTGCCGGTGCCCAGAGGAACTACACCCAGAGGAACGCCTGTTCCTGCAAGGGCGGTAGCCACCGCGCGTACCGTACCGTCACCACCAACCGCTAGAACAAGCTCGGCACCCTCTTCTAAGGCTTGTTTGGCCATGCCGTGGCCGGGGTCTTCTTCCTGAGTCTCGTAGAAGCGGGCACCAGGCCAGTCTGCCTGCTCGAGGGCTGCGGTAATAAGTTTCTTGACCGAGTCAGAACGCTCCTTGACGGGGTTATAGATAACTGCGACCTGCTGGGGTGGCCCCGGCTCAATCATACGGTGCAGGGGTCGGTAGACCGGTAGCACATCGGGCCTTTTGTGCTGGATATGTCGAACAGCAAGAGCGAGACCGCTGGCGGTCAGGGCCGAGGAAATGGCAAGGGCTGTTAGTGTTGCGGAACGGGATAGCATAGAACTAAGCATACTGAAAATATGGCAGGTCAGGTGTCGCCTCTGCCACCCCTGGCTTACAAGAGGGGCACAGCTTGGCGGATATCGGTTCTATCAGGTGACCCCCGCCAGCAAAAGGAAGGGTAACTACGGTAGATTTAGAGGCATGATTGACATTAACCTCCTGCGTGAAAATCCCGATGCCTTCCGCGCTTCTCAGCGTGCCCGAGGTGCCGACGAAACCCTCATCGACCAGATCCTTGAAGCGGATACCGCCCGCCGCCAGGCCATCGTAGAGTTCGAAAACCTGCGAGCTGAGCAGAACGTCTTCTCTAAGAAGATTGGTAAGGCTGCCAAGGAAGAAAAGCAGGCCCTGCTCGCAGAAGTTAAGGAGCTTTCGCAGAAGGTCTCCCAGGCTAAGGCGGCTTCGGAGGCCGCTCAGGCCCACCAGGACGCGCTGCTTTCGAGCATGGGGAACCTGATTATTGATGGTATCCCTGCCGGTGGCGAGGACGATTACGTGGTCATCAAGCAGGTGGGGGAGCCGCGCGACTTTAGCGCCGACGGTTTTGAGCCCCGCGACCATCTTGAAATCGGCGAGCTGGTGGATGGCATCGATATGGTTCGCGGTGCCAAGGTATCTGGAGCCCGCTTCTACTTCTTGAAGGGTCACGTTGCCCGCCTTGAGCAGGCCCTGCTGTGGATGGCTCTGGACCAGGCAACCGCTGCCGGGTTTACCATGCTGACCACCCCCACCCTGGTGCGCCCCGAAACCATGAACGGCACCGGCTTCAATGTTGAGCACGACGATGAGATTTACCGTCTTGAACGCGATGATCTCTACCTGGTGGGTACCTCCGAGGTCGCTATTGCGGGCTTCCATGCTGATGAGATTATAGATTTCTCTAAGGGGCCCAAGAAGTACCTGGGCTGGTCGTCTTGCTACCGCCGTGAGGCCGGTTCAGCGGGTAAGGACACCCGGGGCATTATCCGAGTGCATCAGTTCAACAAGGCAGAAATGTTTGTCTACTGCCCCCTTGAGCAGGCTGAGGATATGCACGCGCAGATGCTGGCCTGGGAAGAGGAAATGCTAGCCAAGTGCGAGCTGTCCTACCGGGTGATTGATACCGCCGCAGGGGATCTGGGTTCGTCTGCTGCCCGTAAGTTTGACTGTGAAGCCTGGGTTCCCACCCAGGGTGCTTTCCGGGAACTGACTTCTACCTCTAACTGCACCACCTATCAGGCCCGCCGCCTGAACGTGCGTGAGCGTATGCCCGATACCGTGGATGCCCAGGGCAAGGTCAAGAAGGGTGGGACCCGTCCTGTGGCTACCCTCAACGGTACCTTGGCTACTACCCGCTGGCTGGTCGCCATCCTAGAAACCCACCAGCAGGCTGATGGCTCTGTGCGCATCCCCGAGGCCCTACGCCCCTATATGGGCGGTCTTGAGTTAATACCTGTCAAGTAGGTTTTTGCGTGAAATGTTTTTAGGGCGCCCCCTCCTGTGGAGGGGGCGCCCTGTTGTGTGATGTCCGGGGTGCGGGCGTGTCACCGTTGAAAACTTCGTCTAGACGAACTTATGCTGTTAGCGGTGAAAGATAAGGCCGGTACAAGCTATGAACAAAGCAGTTCAGCAGCGGAAACCGACCCGATCCGCCCTCAAGACAAGAAAGATACTGATGACTTCCACAATTCACGCAGATAAGGCCAAGAGCAGTAGCAGAAGCTGGGGCAGGAGCCTGTTCGCTATGGCCGCAGCTCTCCTCCTGATCTGCCTATCAGCCTGCTCCGCAAAACCAGGGGAGGCCAACTCGGAAAAGCCCTACGTCCTAGCAACCTTCACTGTTATTGCGGATATTGCCCAGAACATCGGGGGTGAGTACGTTCAGGTGGAATCGCTCACTAAGGCTGGCGCTGAAATTCACGGTTATGACCCAACCCCTTCAGATGTGCGTAAAGCTTCAGAAGCCGATCTGATCATTGCTAACGGTCTTCACCTAGAGTCCTGGTTGGATAAATTCCTGCAAGATTCCAAGGCACCGGCCGCTATCTTGACTGAAGGTATCGAGCCAATCAGCATCACCGAGGATGCCGGCGCTGGCTACCCTAACCCTCATGCCTGGATGAGCCCGGTAGCTGCTCAGGTTTATGTGGATAACATCGTCAAGGCCCTGAGTGAGGTCGCCCCTGAACACGCCGATGACTTTGAAAACAACGCTAAGGCTTACAAGGGGCAACTGGAGGAGGTTCACCAGGAACTGGTGGATTCCCTGTCCCAGCTCCCCAGCAATCAGCGCATGCTGGTTACCTGTGAAGGTGCTTTCTCCTACCTGGCGGCCGATGCCGGTTTAACAGAAGCCTACCTCTGGGCAGTTAACTCTGACGGGCAGACTGGTGCTCAGCGTATTGCCCAGATAGTTGAGGAGGTCGCTACTAATAATGTGCCCGCTGTTTTCTGCGAATCAACTGTCTCCGCGCGTTCCATGGAGCAGGTCGCTGCTGAAAGCCATGCTAAATTCGGCGGAACACTCTATGTTGACTCTCTTTCTGAGGAAGGTGGGCCGGTGCCGACCTACCTGGACTTGATCCGTTATGATACCCAGCTCATCGCTGATGCCCTGGGCTCAAAGGACTAGGGCTGGTCATGGTAGAGAACACACAGGATATGTTAGAAATCTCCAATGTCACCGTGCACTACGGGCAGGTAGCTGCCCTGAGTGATGCTTCCTTGAGCCTGGCGGCTGGGCATATTTGTGGGCTGGTAGGCATGAACGGATCGGGTAAGTCCACGCTCTTTAAGTCCATTATGGGTCTGGTACCTGCATCAGGGTCAGTCCGTATTGCTGGGCTGAGCCCCCGCCAGGCCCGCCGTCAGGGCTTGGTCAGTTACGTACCCCAGAGCGAGGACATTGATTTTAGCTTCCCGCTATCGGTTCGGGATATCGTCAGCCAGGGTCGCTATGGGCGCTTGGGGCTGACCCGGCGGCTCAAAAAAGAGGATGTCCAGGCTGTTGATCAGGCTTTGGAGAGAGTAGGGCTTGAGCAGCTTTCCCACCGCCAGATTGGCAACCTTTCCGGCGGGCAGAAAAAACGAGCTTTTGTTGCTCGAGGCTTAGCCCAAGGGGCCCGGATCCTGCTCCTGGATGAGCCTTTTGCCGGTGTCGATAAAAAGAGTGAAGCTATGCTGATTAGTCTCTTCAAAGAACTCCGCGATTCGGGTGCCAGTATTCTTATTTCCACCCATGACCTAGCTAATTTAGCGGATTTAGCGGATAGCGCTGTCTTGTTGCGCAATAGGGTTATCTCACGAGGTAGCCCCCAAGAGGTGCTAGAACCATCGAACCTTATTCGGGCTTTTGGAGTAGACCCCCTTAATCAGGCAGGAGCAAATTAGCATGTACGAACTCATTATCGAGCCTCTGAGCTATGGTTTTATGCAACGGGGGCTACTCGTAACGGTGGTAGCCGCCACGGTCTGTGCCTTGCTGTCCTGCTGGCTAGTGCTGATGGGGCTTTCACTCATGGGTGATGGTATTTCGCATGCGGTTCTACCGGGTGTAGCGATATCCTACATTTTGGGTATCCCCTATGCCATTGGTGCGGTTCTGGCAGCTCTTACTGCTGTGGCTTTAATCGGATCCGTCTCATCTGGGGGGCGGGTTCGTAAAGATGCTGCTATAGGCATCGTCTTTACCACCATGTTTGCCCTCGGGCTGGTCCTACTATCTGCCTTCCCTTCTCAGGTTGATCTGCACTCAGTGCTCTTTGGCAATGTGCTGGGAGTGTCATGGCTAGATCTAGTGCAGGTAGTAGTGCTTGCTGCTCTGGTGATCTCGATTCTTATGATTAAGCGTAAGGATTTGATTCTCTACGCCTTTGACCCTGGTTACACTCACGCTATCGGGCTCAACCCGCGTGCCCTTTCAGCTATTTTGTTGGTGGCCCTGGCAGTGACTTCGGTACTGGCTCTTCAGATCGTGGGAGTTGTTTTGGTGGTGGCTCTACTGGTCATTCCAGGGTCTACTGCCCGCTTACTGACCGATAAATTCAATTCCATGTTCATTATCTCTATCGCGGTATCGGTAAGCGGGGCTCTACTGGGTTTCTTCTGCGGCTACCTATTTGATGTTTCCGTAGGAGGTACCGTAGTCCTAGCTCTAGGAACGATTTTTGGGATCACCTACCTGTTTGCCCCTAGGCACGGAATTCTGGCTCACTGGCGGGCTCGCAAAATGGCAACTGTAGCCTAGCTTGCTGGCAGAGACACGAAGATCGCCTCTGTCTCTGCTGGGCTGAGTCTGAGCGGGAGGCCCTGACCGTTATGAACGGTTAGCTGGCCTCCCGTGTTTGTCTCACATAAGGTCAGAAGAGTACCGGGAATGACTCCTTGATGGGTGCAGGCCCTGAGAGTCTGAGCGTTAGCGTCGGAGACTCTCTCAACCTTAAGGGTTAAGGGCAGTTCTTGCCTATACTCCTGGGAACCTGCGTAGTGGCTCAGCGGAGCCATCGGTGGGTGGGTCATCTCCCCTGAAGCGGAGGGGATGGGGTCCCCGTGAGGGTCTCGGCTGGGGTGCCCTAAAAATTGATCCAGGCGTTCGATGAGGGTATCTGAGACTGCGTGTTCCAGTACTTCTGCCTCATCGTGAACCTGATCCCAGCTGTAGCCCAGAGTCTCTACCAGAAAAGTTTCTATGAGGCGGTGCCTGCGAATCATAGAGAGAGCGTAGCGATGGCCTTCTTCGGTGAGCTCAATAGCGCCGTAGGGTTGGTGCTGGACCAGCCCGGCTTGGCGCAGGCGTTTGATGGCATCCGAGACAGACGATTGCCGTACTCCGGCTCGGGAGGCTATTACGGAGGTACTAGCCGGTTCTGAAGAATGTTCGGTAATGCTCCAGATAATTTTTAGGTAGTTTTGGGTGCTCTCAGAAAGGTCAGCTAAAGACATGTTCTCTAGTTTAAGGCCTCTGGCCCCCCATAAACCTTTAGGCTCTGCCTTGCTTCTATTTTCACAGGAGAGATTTTCTGTATAGTCTGGTCAGGGGTGGGCGGCTAAAGAGGCCATGAACCTTGCTGGCATAGCTAGTGGCTGGGGCCAGCTGATAGGGGGCCTACCCTGTGGCAAGGCGATGCACCCGGTGCAAGAACCTGACCTGAGAGACGGAGATAGAGTGATAGACAGCATTAAAGATATGAAAACCCTGCCCTTGCGGCAGTCTGACTGGCGGAAAGAGCCGGGGGTCCACTACCTGGTGGCCCTTGACGTGGATGGGACCTTGGTTAACCACGATGGGAAGATGAGTGAAGCCGTCAAAGAAGCGACCAGACAGGTAGCTGCGGCCGGGCACCATGTAGTGATCTCCACCGGCCGCTCCCTAGGCGCTACCCTGCCTATTGCTCAGCTCATAGGCCTTGATAGGGGTTATACCGTATGCTCCAATGGGGCTGTTACTGTGAGCATAGATCCAGGGGCAGAGGGGGGCTATCGGGTCGTTAACAAGGTCAGTTTTGATCCTTCCTCAGCCATTACAACCATCAAGGAGCGTCTGCCTCAGGCATCTTTGGCTTTGGAGGCCCCCGACGGCACCGTTTATGCTACTGATAATTTTGAAGACTGGTCCTTTGGGGTTAAGACCACTAAAGTAAGCCGTACCCAGATGGCCGCTATGGACTCAGCGGTGCGCGTAGTTGTTTGTTCACCTGAGGACACTCCTGCCGATTTTAAGGAAGTCATTAGCAACCTGGGCCTCAGCGGGGTCAATTACGCTGTAGGTTGGAGCGCCTGGCTAGATATCTCTCCAGAAGATGTCTCTAAGGCAACAGCCCTCGAAGAGATCAGGCAAGGATTGGGCGTCAAGCCAGAGCACACCATCGCTATTGGCGACGGCCTCAACGACCGCGAAATGATT
The DNA here is from genome assembly GCF_048512945.1 of Rothia sp. P4278. NCBI lineage: Bacteria > Bacillati > Actinomycetota > Actinomycetes > Micrococcales > Micrococcaceae > Rothia > Rothia sp. P4278. Next base: position 501,123 of record NZ_JBLXXU010000002.1, on the reverse strand, counting down.
CAATGGGCTGCCCGTGGTGTGGCTATGGGTCAGGCCCTGCCCGAGGTCGCGGAGCTCGCTACAGATGTGACTTTATCGGTCTATGACGATGGCGTGGTGCCTATCATCCGGGAGCTACTCTAAGAGAGAAAATGCAGTGCTTTACCCGGAGCATACGGTGAAACCATGACGCTTAGAAGCAGATACGGGTTAATCGCTATCTGTCTGTTGGCTCTCGCTGTTGCCGGAGCGCGAATCGCTCTGCTGTCTTCTACACTGGTCTATGGGCCGGTTGACTACGGTGTTTACCGGGGTGTTGGGTCCTACCTGTTCGAGGGTGCCAACATCTATGCGGAGAACATCGTCGGTGAGTATGTACCCCAGGGTCTCCCCTTTGTTTACACCCCTTTTGCCGCTATCCTACTGACCCCGCTAAGCTGGCTTCCTGAGCCTCTGGGCTTAGGTGTGTGGACCTTCCTCAACGCACTAGCCCTCGGCTTTATCCTGGCAAGCTCACTGAGGTATGTCCGACCCAACCTGGCGATTAAGTCTTACCTGCTATGGTTTACCGTTCTTTTCACAGGTTCTTTGTTCTCCAATGTTGTTGCCCAGCACCTCATCTTCGGGCAGATCAACCTCATCTTGGTCGCTCTCTGCTTAGCTGACATGACTCGCCCTCCGTCGCGCTACCTACCGCGCGGGGTGCTTCTGGGCATAGCTGCCGGAATCAAGCTCACACCAGCCCTCTTTATTCTCTTTTTTGTGCTGACCGCCCGCTGGAAACCTGCCCTGGTCGCATCGGCTACCGGCCTTGTAACCCTTGTGGTGAGCGCTGTTTTTCTTCCCGCTACCACCTTCAACTACTTCAGTTCGCGGCTGTTAGAGCTAGAAACAGTTGTTGATTTAGGCGAGAATTTTGCGACCTCTGGCAATAGCTCACTGCAGGGGATCAGCGAGCGGCTCTTCGAGACCCACTCTCTGTTCCTGCTTGCGCCCCTTCTGGTGGGAGTCCTAATCGCAACCTTTTGGTTGGCAGATCGCTTCATCAAGACTGACGATTTCCTGGCAGCCACCGCTCTAATCGGTGTTGCCACCTGCCTACTCTCACCTGTTTCGTGGCTCCACCACTGGACGTGGGCTTTCATGGAGATAGCTGTTCTAGCTCGCCACAGAGGGGCAGGCAGAGTATGCGCTCTTGTCTGGGTCTTAGTATGCCTCAGCCACCTCACAGATCTCGGAGACTTGGCCTCAGTAGCAGGGTGGCCACCGGTTCTGGTAGAGCTGATGAGAGCATCAATGGTGATCTGTGCTCTTTCCGCGCTGGCTCTCCTTGTGGGTGAAACTGTCCAGAAGAAAAAGTCGGTTGACCTGACAAGCTAGGTCGTTCTAGCGTCGGGGCCGCTGGTGGGTTCCCTGCGGGGCACGGTTGAGTTCATCTATGAGCTCGGCAAGCAGTGCGCGGGAGGCCAACTCCTCATGCCAGTAGGCCCTGACCAGGGTCTTACTGACCGCCTGGGAACTGATACCGAGCGCTGCCGCTACTGCCTTCTGCTGGCCACGTACCCCGGGCACAATCAGGTCAAGAACACGCCACTCTGCTTCGGTGCGGGCCGCTGCCACCCGGTAGAGCAGACGCAGGAGGCCGGTTACCCGGTCGGCGCGGACGGCGGAATCACCGGCGGCGTGCAGACAAATACCGCGCGGTGGTGCACCGGTCTGTGCCTGCTCAACGGCTGACCGCGACAGGCTCAAAGCGGGCCCCGAACACTCCGGGGTACTTACCGCCCCCAGGGCGGCGGCAAACCGGGGCTGGGCTAGCTCACCGATACCAATACCCACCCAAAAACTCGCCTGACGCGCCCCCAAGAGGGCAGCGGCTAGAGAATCCTCGCTGGTGGCAAATGCGCCCTGTAGCTCATCCGGGTAGGTCTGAGTAAACGCTACTGCCGGGTGCAACTGATCAAGGCGGGACTCCAAGGCGGCCAAGTCAGCATGTTTCGAACGTGCAATAAAGGTCAGTACAAACACAATTCTAAGTATGCCCTACTGACAGCCCTATAGGGGGTTAGTTGTTGTCCCAAAAAAGGGTTTCAGCATCTACTCCGGCAAGAAAGAGTTCTTCTTCTAGCGGCCGCCGGCACTCTATCGGCAGGCAAATGCTGCTACAGGTCAGATCATAGCCCATATAGGCGACCATCCGATCAAAACCGGTTCGCTCCCGCGCCAGTTCTCGGCACAGACGGACTATCTGTTTAAGGTCAGGGGCAGAGCCAAAGACCCAGAAGGAGGTATTACTGGTCAGCTGGAAAAGCCCGAGCGGCTGATTACCGCCAGGGGTTTCCCGCACCCTCACCCAACCACCGGCAGGGTCTGGCTCACCGCCCCCCTCGTAGGGGGCAAGCGGGTCAATAGACCAAGCTCTAGAGCGTTCTAGCCAATCTGGTAGCTGGGGCATATAGAGGGTGTCATCGCAGTCTGCACCCCAGCTCGCGGTATTGAAAGCCCTAGCGTACATGGCAGACCAGAACTCACTACTGGCGCAATCCACGCCCACGCTGTTGAGCTGGTCAGCCTGGCTGGGAAGATCGAACTGTTCGGCGGCGACGCTAAAGTTTTCGGGATTGGTCATAGAGAGATCAGCCAGGTAGGCCTGGTCCCAATAGGTGGGCCTGGTCCTGTAGCCTTGCTCGATGAGGCGCTCGTTAATGCGGTGCAGGTAGCGGGCTTCCCCCAGGGCCACGGTCTGACCCTCGAAGTGGAAGATGTAGGGGCCGCGTTTACGGCTGGTGGGTTTGAGGTTCACGTTAACTCCCGGTGGATGAGAAATCGGTGGTAGAAGCAGGCGGCGGAAGCGCAGGCAGGGATTGGGCAGCCTGTTCAAGTCGAATGAAAGCGCCGAGCTGGGCCAGGGATTCTGGGCTGGCAGGTAAGAAGTCGGTAAAACGGTCGGAGCAGACCACCACAGCCGCCCACATGCCACGGGACAGAGCGACATTCAACCTATTGGGCGAGAGCAGGAAGTCTGTTCCGCGGGGGCTATCCCCGGCACTGGATGCTGCCATCGACATAATCACCACAGGTGCCTCCTGGCCTTGGAACTTATCGACTGTACCCACACGGACACCCTTGCCTTCTGCGTCAGTTAATCCTGACTCAACCAGAGCAGAACGAATCATATCTACCTGTGCGTTGTAGGCTGCAACAACAATGATGTCCTCGGGTTCTAAGGGGCTTGACTGCTCTGGTTTCTGACGGTTAGGGGTCCACATCTGCCCCATAAAACTTCGCGCCAGAGAAATAACTTCGGCTGTTTCCTCGGGCGAGAAAGTGGAGTTTCCGCTGTGTTCCACAGTGCGCAGGTAGACTCCAGGTGCCCAACCGTCCAGGTGACGCTGTTCCCCCACGGGTGCAGAAATCAGCTTACCCTCGTAGGAAAGTTCAGATACCGGGGCGCAGAGAGCCGGGTGCATGCGCCAGCTCATATCCAAGAAATAACCGAACTCAGCAGGTAACACGGACCGGCCTGCAGAGAGCCAGCCCAGGGCTGACTCGTCCACGGGGTAGGGGTGGGCACCCTGGGTCACCTGGGGGAGCTGGGCAGGGTCCCCCAGGAGCAAAAGGTTCTTAGCGGACCGGACCACCGCCAGGGTATTGGCCAGTGAGTACTGGCCGGCTTCATCAATGACCAGCAGGTCAAGACTTTCCCCACGGAACTTGCGGTCGGAGGCAAAGTCCCAGGCTGTGCCGCCAAAAATTCGGCCTCCGGGTTCGTCCATAAACCGAGTGACGTCCGCATTACTGACCTCCCGCCAGGGAAAGTCGGGGGTCTGGCTCTTACCCGCACCCTTGGCTACCGCATCGGGGTCAACCTGACCATTCTTGATACAGCCCAGGAGCATGTTCTCTACCACCGCGTGGGACTGGGCCACAATGCCCACCTTCCAGCCGGAGTCCACCAGCCTGCCGATCACATGTGACCCCACAAAGGTCTTACCCGAACCGGGCGGTCCCTGCACCGCCAGATAGGACCGCTTAAGCCGGCTCACTGCCCGGTAGATAGCCTGCGCCCCCGCCAGAGAGCCGTGGCTCTCCACGAACTCACTGGCCTGAGGTAGCTCACCACCGCCGGTCAGGCGGGGTGGGGTCCGCAGGAGCAGGTCGGTACCCGCTGACTGCGGTAGCTCGGGCAAAGACCGTGCAGTCCGCAAGGCAAGCTCAGCTAGCGACTGCTCCTGAGCACGTGTAGGAATAGGCTGGCCAGGAGTAATCGCCAAGGGAAGCTGAGCATAAGGACTGGCAGCTTCCTCCCCAAAACTCCGTAGGGTTTCCCGTACCGTCAGCTTTACCAGGTGCGGCTGACCGACCTGTTCCTCGGGAATTTCCGCAAGCTCCACAATCTCGGTATTAAATGCTCCCGCCCGTTCTGGCTCAACCGGCAGAACCCCCTCATGCAGAGCCGCATAGGTCAGAGCCTGCTGACGAGCCTCCACCTCCAGGAAAGGGGGAAAGGGACGCGCGTACATAGCAAACAGGTTACTGTTGCCCACCTTGACCGAAGACCCCGGAGCCAACCTTGCCACCCCGCTGAGCACACGCGAAACCGACCTGGCACCTTCGGGCTTATGCCAGTCACTCACGACAGACAGCCTGCCCAGCAGAAGAATGTCTCGGGTATCTTCCCAATCCTCCAGCGGGGCCGTGAGCCGGTTAAAGTGATCCCACCAAAACTGGCGGCGTTCGCGGCGGTGGTAGCCGGTCGCGGCGGCCACCATCGCGATAGCTTGCCTGGTGCCCTCTAACTGGGTGCCTTCTACCTGGCCCCCAGAATCAACAGCCTGTACAAACCTGCGGAGTTCGCGCTCTTCTGCGCTTTCATCTTCAGCTCGCCCAGCCTGCACCAGGAGGTCATTAACATCAACCAGGGGAGCAGGTTGGGCTATCTCCTGATCAGCGGAGCGGCCCGCCAGTCCAAGGAGCCAGGCCCGCAACTGGAGTAGAGAGAGGCCGGTGCGGTAGGAATCACGAGACAGAGCGGCCTCCATCGCTGATACCCGCTCAGCCTGACCATCGGTCTGCGCCTGACAGTAGTCGGCATAGACGGTAGCGGGTATGTCGAGTTTCTCTTCTAGTCCGCTCAGGTAGAGCGGTTCCAGCGCTGCCAGGTCGGATGTCCCGGTGCTGACCCGCATAGCCCGCCGCATGACCTCGGACAGGTCCACCAGCACGTTCTCCCGTTGGAGGTCGGTCAGGTAAGCCTCCCCGGAACCGTGCAGGGACACGAGCTCTTGGAGGGCAGCCAAGGTAGAAGCGCCAAAATAGTAGACCCTCAGCCCGGGGTGGAGCTGACGCTGGTGGTGAATCATACTGAGGGCATCGGTCAGCAGACGGTTTTCCGCTGACCTGCTCTGCGCCCAGAAATGGCTAAAGCTGGGTTGCTCACCGGGATCTTCTGGCAGGTGAACTGCCGCAAAAGAATAGGTGAGCCCCCACATCAGTACCGGGTTTGTAGCCTGCTCGTCGTGCCAGAATGGATCGCTACGGAGGGATATAAAGAGATCTCCTGCGCTGGCACGGGGAAGCAGCCGCAGAGCCTGGCGAGGGAGAAGCTTGTAGGTGACCTCATCTTCGACACCATTGCGGCGGAAAGTGGCTCGACCATCGGGTTGGGCTACCCCCGTTTGAAGAGCCGCCTGCTCCGCATAGCGGCGCACAAAGCCGGGGAGCTGCTTATTACCGGCTAAAGTCGCCAGCTCATCGATGGTGGTGATACCGCACCTTTCATAGATGGCTTGCCGAGTGCGGGGGTTCATACCGGCGGTCAGGAGCATATCTCGGTGAAGACGCACCATTTCTAAGCAAATATCGCACCGCCCGCACCGGCTCAGAGCTGGCACCAACCCTTGAGTCTGCCAGCTCACCGGAGCCTGGCCCTCTAGTCGATGGGCGGCGGTGAGGGACTGAAAGCGCTCTCGCTTCTCCTCAAAGACAGGGGTTATAGTTGCCAGCTCGTGCAGAGATTCAACACCGTTGCCCAGAATCAAGGAAACCTGAGGGTCAAGGCTTATACCCTCACTGTGGAGCTGGTCTGCATAGGCAGCTAGCTGAAGGAGGGCGGGCACACGGGCAGTACGAGCCAGTTTGCTATCAACTACACGATAGGTACCGTTTTCTTGTTTAACCAGAAAGTCTGCTCGCCCGTGGAACTCCCCATCAAAGAAAGAAGCCTGGAAGACCACATCTGCACCTGCATGCAGGGCCATGAGGGTCTCATCTCGCTTGGCCTGCAGATCTTGCCTGCTGTAGCTGGTAGGTGGCTCAACCTGGTAGACACCGCTCCCTGTCAGCTCGTTCCAGGGGCCATACTGGTTAAGGAAGTCTGCCAGCACTCTTTCTTCATGGGCTTGGCCAAGGGCTGCGGCGCGGGATCGCTGTATATTTTCGCTTATCTCTATGCGGGGAAGCCGGCCAAGTGCCTGATCGAGAGTGTAGAGAGTAGCAAACCGGCATTGGGCAGATAGAACTATATCTGTGGCTGAGTAGATGAGGTCTTGCCCGACAGGTTCAAGCCGCGCCTCTTGCTCTGCATAGGTAGTTTCTGAGTCAATAAAGAACATCTTGCTCCTTGGGTTTCCTGTACCCAAGGCTAGCAAGGGTGGCTGACAGTTTAAGCGTCTGGGCGTCATCAAAAGGTTCGAACCAATTCGATAAATATGGAATACTTGTTCTAATAATTTACTAATTGGTATCGAACATAAACTTAGAGGCAATAACTCCTTTTATCAAACGGGATAAACATGTAATCCCTTGAATAGCTATGTCCTGTGCTGCGAATCAATGCTTTCGGGTGCTCTGTGGGTTGAATTGGGGGTGCCTTTATTTTGTTAAGCAGTTGTTGAAGGGGGAAATATTGATTGTGTGGAGCTTCGATGTTCTCGCATGTCAAGGGCTTATTGGCCTGCTTGGGAGGTGCGGTTTTGTATGGTCGCCACGCGGAAGTAGCTTTAATTTTTTGGTTAATTACCGTCTGTCAGGAATATCTGTATAACTGCAGATTATTAGGCCCTGAAAAGGCAAAATACTCTCTAGGAGTCTTCTTCTGCGATTGGGGAGCTCTGAATGATTATGGTTCTAGACTCAAAAAATCATGTGAAAAGAGTAAAAATCAGGTCACGATTCTATAAAGTTGTGTTCAGAAAATTTATCTGCTCACTCATTGCACAAGAAAAAGGAGCCAGCATGAAGAGTCTTCTTAAAACTGCACGCGCAGTTCGGCCCACTCGTCGACAGGCTGCAATCCTTACTCTCTCCGGCCTGGCTGCCGGCTCTGCCATGACTTCCGCCTCAGCCGCTGCATCAGATATCCGTAGAGTATCTCACGACCGGCTTGCTGCCGATCAGCAGACCCTACTCGACCTTATTAACGCCTACCGTGCCCAGTATGGGCTAGCTCCGGTTAAGCACTCGGCGACCGTTGCAGGAGTTATGGAAGGCGAGGCAATCCGCCAGTTCAAAGCGGGTTACTTCTCCCACGGTACCGAATTTATTTACAATGCTAAGGTTCAGGGCTATAGCTTCGTTCGTGAGGTTATTGCCCTCTCCTACAATGACGACCTCAACCAGCTCCTGAACTTCTGGAAGAGCTCTCCCCCTCACCGCGCTGCCATCCTATCCCCCTACGCAAACGTCATCGGTATTGGCTTCTGCTACGGCTACGGCAGCTCACTGCCTTGGCGTGTACTGGGCAATGTGGGTATCTACCGCTACGAATCAGGCCGCGGCCCCAACGACTACGTTTCTACCATCACCGCCGCTGAACCGGTAGGGCCAGTACCCGAACCGACTGAAGACAGTAGCTTGGTTAAGGGTGTCATTGGGCAGTACTACTACCAGCACGGTGGGGAAGGCGCTTTTGGGCAACCGCTAGGTGAGCAGTTCGGTTCAGTAGGTGGGGGCCTCATCCAGAACTTCTCCAAGCACCAAACCATCTACTGGTCCCCCCAGTACGGAGCCCAGCACGTCTACTGGCCCGGTGCGATTGGTAATAAGTTTGCCCGCAACCGGTACGAATTTAACTGGGGCTACCCCATGAACTCTGAGTACAGCTACATGGGCAGTATGCGTCAAGATTTTGCGCGCGGAGGTTACGTGACTTCTGTCTACTGGACCCCGCGTACAGGAGCACGTGCAATTGCTGGTCGGGGGGCAATCTCTCGTCGTTGGTATGCCATGGGCGGCCCTAGCGTTTTAGGTTTCCCTGTTACCGACGAGACTCGCTGGGCCGATGGGGTAGTTCGCGTCACCTTTGAAAGCGGTACTACCATCAACTGGACCTGGCGCAGCGGAACCTGGGTGAGCTAAGACCGGAACGGCCAAGGAATAAAACCCGCACCTACACAAGTAGGTGCGGGTTTTTGTCTAGCGGTCGGTGAGTGTAGCGGCAAATCGGTCTACCGTGCTCTTAGCGGCTCTTGTATCGTCAAGATCGTTCATGATGACGGAGAAGACCAGCACCCGCCCTGAGCCGGTGACGGTGTAACCGGTGAGTGAGAGCACACTGTTGAGTGTGCCCGTCTTTGCTCTCACCAGGCCGCGGCCGGCGACCTCATCGGCATCGTTGAACCGGGTAGCCAGGCCTAGCGTTCCGCTATAGCCTGCAACGGGGAGCCCTTCAAGGGCAAGGCGTTCGGAAGCGCTACCTGTGACCGCCCGCAGGGCTAGCTGGGTGAGCAGGTCGCTGCTGACCCGGTTATTCATGGAGAGGCCGCTGATATCTTTTTGGGTGTATGAGGTGGGTAAACCAGCTTCAGCCAGAATAGTTCTGACGGCATCAATGGCACCTCGGGTAGAGCCGTCACCGCCTGTGACCACCGAGAGATTACGGCCCAGGTTTTCAGCCAGGCTGTTATCCGATTCCAGCATCATATGCGCTGACTGCTCAGCTAGGGTAGCTGATTCCACCGCTGCCAATTCTGTTCCTTGAAGGTGTTCCTCGGTGGTGATCCCGGCCGTAAAGCTCAGCCCTTCTGCCTGGCCCAGCCGGTTCAGGGCTGCTATGAAGCTCTGGTGGACCTCTGCGGGGGCATTCTTGGGGCGGTTGGTGCTGGCGGCTGAGCCGTCTGCTGTGGGGGAGTAGTGGGAGTAAAAAGCCAGGGGTGTCACGGCACTGATAAAACCTGACTCAATATCCTCTTGGGCCCACTCACTGTTAAAGGAGTCCCCAGCAAAGACCCCTATATCAAGGTTGACAGCCAAGCTCTGCTTGGTGGTTCCTTGAGCCTTGAGGGCATCGATAGTGCGCTGGGCGAGAGTCTCAATGCCGGCGTGACCGACAACAGCGGTTGGGGTTGATTCGCCGGGAACCAGGAGACTGTCACCGCCGGAGACTAGTGTTAGGGTAGCGGGGTCGTTGAGCTCAACAGAGGTTTTGAGGCGAGCTTGGGGCGCGGTTGCCAGGACGGCATAGTCCACCAGGAGCTTCATATTCGATGCGGGGATACGAGATGCCTGGGCATCGCGGCTGTAGAGTACCTGCCCACTTTCGGCATCAACTACCTGGGCTGAGACTGTTCCTTGGCCTAACGAACCCAGAACCTGGTCAATATCGGCCTTTAGAGTCGCAGTATCTACGGGGGTGCCAGCCGATACCGCTTCAAGAGCGGGTTGGGTGCTCTCAAGGGTGGGGGCTAGGGCCTGCTGCTGAAGACGGTCAGCCTCCTGCCAGCGGGGGAGCGCCCACATGCCCGCTGCACTACAACCGGCAATCAGCATACCGGTCAGTGCCCAAGCCAGAAGCGGGCGTTGGCGAGAAGCAGTCATATAACCTCCGTATGTATCGGTCCCTTAGCGCAGATGCGTGTCCTCTATATAGGTTATATGTAGCGGGCGTAAGCTACCGGCTGGCTTGCCCGGCCTGCTATGACAAACCGTTCCCGCGTAATACGGGTGACACCAGCGCGCCTATCAGGGGAAAAACACTGAGCATGCCTGTTCTCGGATAGACTAATAAGCTGGACCGGCCGCTCTTATGCGGACCTTTGTACACCACTCAACCAGGAGGTTCCCCTTGGAACTCGATGTCACTATTGAAATTAACCGTGGTTCCCGCGTCAAGTACGAAATTGACCACGAAACCGGCCGTCTGCGTCTGGACCGCGTACTGTTCACCTCCATGCAGTACCCCACCGCCTACGGCTATTTTGAGAACACCCTCGGTGAAGACGGCGACCCGCTGGATGCCATGGTCATTCTCGATGTTGACCTTGTTCCCGGCGTACTGGTTGAAGCACGCCCCATCGGTGTCTTCCGTATGACCGACGAGGCCGGTGGCGACGATAAGGTTCTGTGTGTACCCGCTGACAAGCGCTATGACCATATTCAGGAAGTCGGCGATGTTGCCGACCAGCTCAAGGACGAAATCAAGCACTTCTTTGAGCGCTACAAGGACCTGGAACCCGGCAAGTGGGTTAAGGGTGAGGGCTGGGAAGACCGTGCCTTTGCCGAGAAGCTGGTTGCAGAAGCCCAGGAGCGCTTCAAGCAGGAAGGCCACTAAGGCCTCTCTGTCTCTTACAGGGGAAACCCTAGAAGAGCCAAGGTTAAAGACCTAGATATTCAAGCCCATTGTGAGCCCAGAGGACTGGCCACAATGGGCTTGATGTTTATGCGGTGAAATCAACCCGGTAAAGTGGGTTCTCATGAAGGCATCATCTAGCCCCGCTAAGCTCCCCGTCAACCTCTCTCTGGCCCACAAGGTCGCTGGTTTCCTGGCCCCGGCTGGCCCCCGCGCCCAGGCCCAGGCCAAGCGTAAGGCCGTCGAAGAAATGCGGTACGCGGCGGTAGCAGCTGTAGACCATGTGTACGCCATTACCGGCCTTGAGGCGGCCGCCAACCTGCACGATTCTGAGGTTCTGGTCCTTGACCGCCCCACCTGGGTTAAAGCTAATACCCAATCCTTTGACGTGATGCTGGGCCCGATTGCCCAGGAGGTACTGGGAGAGCGACTGTCCCGCCTATCGAGCCTTGAACAGGCCTTCACTGAGACCGGTGGAGCAGCCGAGCTAGGTGGCGTCTTGGCTTTTCTTTCGACCCGTGTGCTGGGCCAGTACGACCCCTTTGCCGCTCTTGCCGGGCACGGGCCAAGCGGCGGCCGCCTGATGATCGTAGCGCCCAACCTGATGATGCTGGAAAAAGAGCTGAACCTTGACCCGGCAGATTTTAGGCTCTGGGTTGCTCTGCACGAGCAGACCCACCGGGTTCAGTTTGCTGCCGCCCCCTGGCTCCGCGACTATCTGCTCAACCTCATTCACCAGCTGGGGCATGAGCTGGGCCAAGCGACCGATAACCTGCCCGAGCGGATTGCCTCCGCCGCCACCGGCACGGTGCGTAGCATGAAAGAACACCAGGCCCCTGGGGAAGGCAAGGAACCCCGCCCCGCCGGGGCCACCCTGCTTCTGAGCGACCGGGGGCGTGAGCTCATGGAGGCAGTAACCGGTGTGATGAGCCTGATGGAAGGCCATGCCAATGTGGTGATGGACTCGGTCGATGCCAGCATCGTCCCCAGCGTCAAGACAATTCGCCGCCGCTTTGAACAGCGGAGCAAGAACCAGGGTTTCTTCCCGCGTTTTATGAGCAAACTTCTGGGTATGGATGCCAAGCTGGCCCAGTACAAGAACGGGCAGAAGTTTGTGCAGGCTCTTGTTGACCGGGTGGGTATGGACAGCTTCAACCGTATCTGGGAGGGCCCCGAGAACCTGCCCACGGTCAAAGAAATTCATGAGCCTATGCTCTGGGTTGAGCGGGTCCTTGGGCAGGAGACTAAGGCTGATGGCCAAGATGCGTAAGAGCCGCCTGAACCCGGTGGTGGGGGCCGCCCGCCGCGAAGTGGCCCGCGTCCTCGACAGTATTTTTGGTGTAGGCACAGTTGCACCCACCGGTAGTGCACCGTCTACCGGCACTGAAAACGCCCCCCTTATCCTTGCCGCTGTGAGTGGTGGCCCCGACTCCTTGGCTCTGGCTAGCCTGCTGGCGCATTTCAACCGGCGGGGCGATATCCGGGTGGGGGCTATCGTGGTAGATCACCAGCTTCAAGCCGGCTCAGCGGAGGTCGCCGCAGACACCGCCCAGACACTAACAGGTATGGGCTTGAACCCGGTACTGGTGCGTACCGTTCAGGTAGCAGAGAGTAAGGAAGGCCCCGAGATGGCCGCCCGCCTAGCCCGCTACGGCGCCTTTAAAGAGGCTGCCGCTGAAACCGGCGCTGGGGCCATAGCCCTGGGGCATACTCTCGACGATCAGGCTGAAACTGTTTTGCTGGGTCTAGCCCGGGGCTCCGGAACCCGTTCCCTGGCGGGTATGCCTGTCTGGCGGCAGGACGGAGGCACCGGCTACCTGCGCCCCCTGCTGGCCCTGCGCCGGGCAGATATCGATCAGATTTGCCGGGCTGAGGGGCTAGAACCCTGGAATGACCCCACCAACACAGACCAGAGTTTGATGCGGGCTAAGGTACGGCACAGTATTCTGCCCTACCTTGAAGAGCACCTGGGCGGTGGTGTTGCCCTTTCCCTGGCGCGAACCGCCGCAATCACCGGTGCAGATAGCAACTACCTGGACCGGGCCGCCCGCCAGGCCCTGGATAGCGTACTGGTGAGAGCAGAGGAACTAGCGCCTACCCCCCAAGAACTTGACCAGCGGCTAGCACCGGCACTGGCTGCGCCCCTAGACGGCTCCCACCGGTGTGTCTTCCTTGACCGGGCTAGTCTGGCCGATCTGCACCCAGCCCTGCGTACCCGCGTCCTAGCCCTGGCTCTGGCGCAGGCTGGGGGCCAGTCCGTTAGTTTTGAGCGCTTGGCCGCCCTAGAAACCTTCACCCGGGAACATTCTGTGGCAGGGCCACTCCAGCTCCCTGGCCACGTTAAGGCTTATCGCCGCCGCCCCGGCCTTACCCTCAAGCGGGGACGACAAGAAATAAACCTCAAGAAAACCGGCCTCATCGTTTTACTCAACACCGCCCCATAAACCATACTTAAGAGTGAACGTATGCCTTACCCAATCCCCACGGTAGGGTACTTTCCTCTTTTACCCCAGCAGAAAGATCAACTGTGGACGCACTCGATGTACAGAAAGACATTAAGCACGTTCTCTTCACCAAAGAAGAGATCGACGCCAAAATCAAGGAGCTAGCCGCTCAGATTGATAAGGACTACCAAGGGCGGGACGTCCTGCTCGTTGGCGTGCTTAAGGGTGCCATTATGGTAGTTGCTGATCTTTCGCGCGCTCTCAAAGCTCACTACACCATGGACTGGATGGCAGTCTCCTCCTACGGTTCGGGCACCAAGTCCTCAGGTGTGGTCCGTATTCTCAAAGATCTGGATACCGACTTGACCGGCCGCGATGTGCTTATCGTTGAGGACATCATCGACTCGGGCCTAACCCTCAAATGGCTCCAACAGAACCTGGTCTCTCGCGGCGCTTCCTCCGTGGAAATCTGCACTCTGCTCCGCAAGCCCAAGAGCGTGAAGACCGATGTTGAGGTCAAGTACGTTGGCTGGGATATCGAACCTGAGTTCGTGGTGGGTTATGGCCTGGACTTTGCTGAGCGTTACCGCAACCTTGATTGCATCGTAACCCTGGCACCCCACGTCTACTCCTAAGAGCTAAGGGGAGCTTCAGGTCAGGGGCGGAGGCTCACACTCCGCCCCTGACCTGTACCCGGGAGCTTGCCCCCTTTAGCCCTGAGGTGAAAAATCAGAGCTAGGGAGCAAGCAGCCGGTAAGTTTAGGTACATTAGATAGGTCTGAGGCTCACTGCACCCAAAAACCGGGGTGCAGAGCAACCAAAGTTGCGGGGGGATTCAAGCAACCCCCGCACCATCATGTGTGGAAGGCGCGGCTGTGCAGAAAACGGATAACACCCCTGACCCCAAGCAAAAGGGGTTCTTCGGCAAGCTCATTTCTGGGCCCTGGTTCTGGGTTCTCATGGCTTTGCTGATCGCTGTTCCTATGCTGTTTGCCAATTCCATGGCAGCATCATCGCGCGTTGACACCAACGTTGGTATTGGCCTGCTGAACGACCACAAGGTAGTCAGCGCCAAAATTTATGACGGCGACCAGCGCGTTGACCTGGAACTCAAAGATGACTACGTCAATGCTGCTGGTGATAATCAGGGTAAGTCGGTGAGCTTCTACTATGTTGCCCCCCGAGCCGCAGATGTCATTACAGCTATGGATGATGCCTCACTTGAGTCCTACACCGACCAGCCGGTACAGACTAACTGGTTTACCTCCACACTCTCCCTGATTCTGCCCTTTGTCATCATGGTGGGCCTTTTCTGGCTCATCATGTCCCGTATGGGCGGCGGCAGCTCACAGATTATGAACTTCTCCAAATCGCGCGCTAAGAAGTTCAACAAAGATAACCCCACCGTCCGCTTCGCCGATGTCGCAGGCGTGGACGAGGCCCTGGCCGAACTCGAAGAGGTCCGCGAATTCCTGGCCGAACCCGAGAAGTTCACCCGCCTGGGTGCAAAAATCCCCAAGGGCGTTCTGCTCTACGGCCCTCCCGGTACCGGTAAGACCCTGCTCGCTAAAGCAGTTGCGGGCGAAGCCGGTGTGCCCTTCTACTCCATCTCCGGCTCCGACTTCGTTGAAATGTTCGTGGGTGTGGGTGCCTCGCGTGTGCGGGACCTTTTCAAGGAAGCCAAGACCAACAAGGCCGCCATTATCTTTGTGGACGAAATCGACGCTGTAGGCCGCCAGCGCGGCATCGGCATGGGTGGCGGTAACGACGAGCGTGAGCAGACCCTCAACCAGCTCCTAGTTGAGATGGACGGTTTCGACGGTAGCTCCAACGTCATCGTTATTGCGGCAACCAACCGCCCCGACGTTCTTGACCCCGCCCTGCTGCGCCCTGGCCGTTTCGACCGCCAGGTAGGGGTTGACGCCCCCGACCTTAAGGGTCGCCAACGAATCCTGGAAGTGCACGCCGCAGGTAAGCCTATCGACCGCCGCGTAGAGCTGGCCTCCGTCGCTAAGCGCACACCCGGCTTCACCGGTGCAGACCTGGCAAACGTCATGAACGAAGCCGCCCTGCTTACCGCCCGCGACGGCGGGAACGTCATTGACGAGCGCGCCATCGACGAGGCCATTGACCGTGTCATGGCTGGCCCCCAGCGATCCTCACGCATCATGAAGGAGCACGAACGCAAGGTCACCGCCTACCACGAAGGCGGCCACGCCCTAGTCGCGGCGGCCCTACGTAACTCAGCCCCGGTCACCAAGATTACGATTCTTCCCCGTGGCCGTGCCCTGGGCTACACCATGGTCATGCCCCAGGACGACAAGTACTCCACCACTCGCAACGAGCTACTGGATCAGATGGCCTACGCCATGGGTGGCCGTGCAGCCGAAGAAATTGTCTTCCACGACCCCTCCACCGGCGCCTCCAACGACATTCAGAAGGCCACCGATACCGCCCGCAAGATGGTCACCGAATACGGTATGAGCACCAAGGTAGGCTCCGTGCGCCTGGTCGCCAAGGAATCCGACCCCTTCCTGGGTGGTGGCTCCGGTGGCGGCAACCAGCACTCCGACCAGCTGGCCTTTACCGTTGACCAGGAGGTTCACGACCTGCTCTCTATGGCTCACGATGAGGCCCACGAAATCCTCATGGAGAACCGTGACGTGCTGGATACCCTGGCTTACGCCCTACTCGAGCGCGAAACCCTGCTAGAGAACGAAATCGCCGAAATCTTCAAGGATGTCCGCAAGCGCCCCGAGCGCGCCCAGTGGCTGTCCAAGGAGAACCGCGAAATCTCAACCCTCCCCCCGGTCCTGGCCCCGAGCGAACGTGAAGCCGCCGAGCAGGCTAAGGCAGAGAACACCCCTGAGCAGGGCGAAACTGCTGAGCCCGCAGACCAGCAGGGTATCGTCCAGCAGCCCGTAGTTGACCCTATGGAACCCGGCAACCCGCACCCCGGTGCCGCTGGCCCCGACGGCAACCCAGATATCGACCCCTTGGGTGGCAATCGCTCATGGCAGTAGACCAACCGCGTATTGAAGCAGCCGTCCGTGAAATCCTCCTTGCCATCGGTGAGGACCCTGAGCGTGATGGCCTGCTTGAAACCCCGGCACGCGTGGCTAGGGCCTACGAGGAAATGTTCTCTGGCCTGCACCAGGATGCCGGTCAGCTCCTGAGCACCACTTTCGATATCGACCATTCCGAGCTGGTCCTGGTCAAGGACATTCCTTTCTACTCCACCTGCGAGCACCACCTGGTTCCTTTCTACGGGACCGCCCACATCGGCTATATTCCCGGTGGCGACGGTAAAGTTACCGGCCTATCTAAGCTGGCCCGCCTGGTCGATCTGTACGCCAAGCGCCCGCAGGTACAGGAGCGGCTGACAACTCAGGTCATTGAGGCACTGGTTGAACACCTGAACCCCGCCGGGGCTATCGTAGTTATGCAGGCTGAGCACATGTGCATGTCCATGCGTGGGGTGCGCAAGCCTGGCGCTAAGACCGTGACGAGTGCGGTGCGCGGTGCTCTACGTGACCCTGCCACTCGTGCTGAGGCGATGAGTTTAATGAACGCTTCGTAGGCTTTTATAGAGCTCAATACCGTTCCTGCCAACACCCTTAAACGCCAGCCCCGAGCCAGTTGGCGGGAACGGTATTGAGCTTGAGACGGCACCAACCCTCCCCCCCACACACCCTTAAGCGCCAGCCCCGAGCCAGTTAGCGGCTATAGCAAGCCCTCGTAACTTAGCCCAAGTAGCCATTGAACCAGGCACCGGTGATAGAGCCGGTGCCTTTCTTTCTGCTTTTAGACCGGGTGCACAGTGTTACGCTGAAACCATGACTCTTCCCCACGCCCACGGCTCCTTTGAGAACCTGCCCACTGACCGCACCCTGATTATGGGGATTCTTAACGTAACCCCCGATTCTTTCTCGGACGGGGGGCTTTACGACGACCCCGCCGCCGCTGTTGGCCACGCCCGCAAACTGGTAGCCCAGGGGGCAGACCTCATCGATATTGGCGGTGAATCGACCCGCCCCGGCGCTATTCGTGTACCTCTGGCCGAGGAACAGCGCCGCGTCCTACCTGTGGTCGAAGCCCTGGTTGCCGAGGGCATTGTCATGTCCGTGGACACCCTCAACCCCGAGACCGCACGAGCTGCCGTTGAAGCCGGTGCGCATATCATCAACGATGTTGCGGGCATGAGCCTGCGTGAGGATATGGTGTCCACCGTAGCCGAATTGGGTGTGCCCTACATTCTGATGCACGCGCGCGGCACCTCCCAGAACATGGATACCCAAGCCACCTACACCAATGTGGTTGAGGAAGTGCTGGGGGAGCTCTTTGTGCTGCGTGAGCGTCTACTAGCCGGGGGAGTAGCACCAGAGAACATCATTCTTGACCCCGGCCCTGGTTTTGCCAAGCAGGGGGATCAGAACTGGCAGGTTCTAGCGGCCACCGAGCAACTGGCCGAGCAGGGGCACAGGGTACTGGTTGCTGGTTCTCGCAAACGCTTTATCGCCCGCCTTCTGCAGGAACTCGACGCTGCCACAAACGGGCTAGACCTAGAAAAAGTGACCGAACGGTCGGCTACCGAACGGGACATCGCTTCTGCCGCTCTTTCCCTCTTGGCTGCCGATGCTGGTGCCTGGGCTGTACGTGTTCATGATGTGCAGGCAACAGCCGATGCGCTGGCCGTACGAACCGCCTGGTTAGAGGCAACACGAGGTAGCTAAAAGCACAGAATAAGGCCTGACATAGAGTCGTCATATATAAAAATGTATATGTGACTTTAAGCGCTTTAGGGTGGCCTGCGCGCTGGGTGCGGTTAGGTTTATAGCCCTTGAAAAATGGGGCATCTAGCGCCTCTAGGCCTACCTTGTGCAGATCAAGCCCGTCCTCCGGTGCCCTCCCCGCAGGGTGCATAATTGCAGACAAAAGCGCCGGCGCTTTTCTGAGTCGGCGGCTACTTTCGGTGAAAGGTACCCATGCAAGATCAGAGCTCTTCGTGTGCAACTGTTCGGGACTATTCGCGCGCCGACCGTATTACCCTCACCGGCGTCGGTGGAGTGGGCTATCACGGGGTACTTGAGTCAGAGAAACAGACGGGGCAGCCCTTCTTCGTTGATGTCACCATGTTCACCGATTTCACCCGGGCAGCAGCTACCGACGATGTTGCCCACACCGTTAACTACGCAGAAGTAGCGGAGACGATTAGAGCTGTCATCACCGGTGAGTCGCTCGACTTGATTGAGACACTAGCCGAACAGCTGGCCCGAACAATCCTAGAACAGTTCCCTCTGCTCGCTGTTGAACTGACCGTACATAAACCGAAGGCTCCCATCGAAGTGACCTTCGCCGATGTTTCGGTCACGATTTTTAGGGAGAATAATGCCCGTTAAAGCTATCCTTGCCCTGGGGTCAAACCTGGGGGACAGTGAAGAAACTCTGGTGCGGGCTATTGCCGATATCTGCTCCCACGAAAAAATTACCGTTACTAAGATTTCACCTATAGCTATTACAGCGCCTGTGGGTGGGCCAGCAGACCAAGATGACTACGCAAATATGGTTGTTGAGGTTGAAACCTCACTCAGACCCTTCCAACTTTTGGAGTACGCTCAGCAGATTGAGCAGAAGCATCACCGTGTGCGCGATGTCCGCTGGGGGCCTCGTACTCTTGACATAGACATTATTGATATTGCCTCTATTCAGATGGATGATCCTGAGCTGACCCTGCCTCACCCGCGGGCTGCTGAGAGGGCTTTTGTCCTAGAACCCTGGGCTCGTATGGATCCTGATGCGCTTCTGCTGGGCGAACCTGTACGGGATCTAGCTGACCGCGCTGAGGATATTGGGGGGATCCGCGAATTCCATCCTGCACCGGTGGTGTGCCTATGAAGCTGAGGAGCCGGGCACTTGCCCTCACCTTCGCCCTAGGGGTTTTGACAGGTTCGGTTTTTAACCTCTTGAGCATCAAGATGGGGGGCCGTGAGCTATCCCTACCCGCCCTTATTGTGCTGGTTTGCCTCATTGTAGGCACGGTGGCCCTGTACTGGGGCCGCCAGGTTGCTCAATACAGCCGGGTCGAAACCCGTAATCAGGCAACTAACATGACCCCGCTCTTTGCGGCTCGGGTCGCTGTTTTCGCTCAGGCTATGGCTCTGACCGGGGCGCTCATGATGGGCTGGCAGGTAGCGATTTTGGTCTATCAGTTGGGTTTAACCGGGGCTCGTGCCACCTGGTCACCCCTGGTCGATACTCTGTGTGCCCTAGCCGGTGGGCTCATTCTCTTGGTGTGCGGAATCCTTGTTGAGAACTGGTGCAAGATTCCGCCGAACGACGACGAACCCGGAGGCGGACTAACAGAGGCTGCCCCACAGCCAGGTCCCCTGGGCCGCACTAGCGATAAAACGTAGACTGTAGGGGGAATGGGGTCGGTTTATGGCCCCTTCCGCAGGTTTGACTCTGATGCAACCGAGGCAGAAAAGGGTGGTATAAGCATGGACGATATCTCGTGGACTCAGCCTTCCCCTAACCGGGCAGAGCAAAAGCTCTTCAGCCCGACCTTGCCTCCCTTGGATCTGGACGGCGCTGGCCGGGGTGTTAGTACCCTGCCGGAGGTCTCCTGGAAAGGTGTTTCTACCCGTTATGTTCGGGTGCGTCTGATAGCCCGCCTAATATGGTCTCTTGGGCTGACAGGAGCTGCTTTCTTACCGTTAGTTTTTACCCGGTTTCTGGGCTGGTGGGACTGGCCTCTCTGGCTGTCTTACCTGCTTCCTGCTCTGGTTCTTGCCCTGAACATCTGGCTCACTCTTCTGGTTAAAGGGCAGGTGCTGGCGCTTGGTTACAGCGAACGTCAGGACCATCTGCTGGTGCGGCGGGGCCTGATGTTCCGTTCGGTGACCGCTATACCCTATGGGCGCATCCAGTATATTGATGTGACTTCCGGCCCTATCCTCAACACCCTGAACCTAGCAAATGTAGAGGTGCGGACTGCGGCCAACAGCACCACCGTCCCCGGGCTAGACCGTACGATTGCGGAGAACCTACGCGAGGTCCTGACCGACCTGTCCGATGCCAAGATGGTTGGTCTCTAATGGCAGAGTCGCGCACAGAGCATACAGAGCATACAGAGCATACAGAGCATACAGAGCATACAGAGCATACAGAGCAACAGGGGGAGCCTAAACCCGTGAAGCTGGTCTGGCAGCGTGCTCACCCGCTATCCCCTCTGGTGAAGGCCTGGCTGCTTATCTTTATCTTCTTCTTTACCATTGGGCGTCATGCGGTGGAAAGCCTGCTGTCGGGGGAATTTGATGCTGACCCCAGCGCCCGCCTTAAGAGTGGGCCCCCTGACACGGCGCTTTTTGCCTGGACCGCTGTCTTTGGCACCTACTGGTATCTTGCGGCCCTGCTGGCTCTCTTTCTAATTTTCTTTATCCCCATGATGAGCCAGTGGTTCTTCTACCGTTTTGCGGTGGATGGGCAGAACCTCTATCTCAAGAGCGGGGCAATTTTCCGCACCGAACGAAAAGCACGGTTGGATAGGGTGCAGTCTATTGACGTCAACCGTCCCTTTGCGGCTCGTCTGCTGGGGCTGGCAGAGCTTAAGTTTGATGTGGCCGATGGTGATTCCTCTGCTCTCAAGGTTGAGTATCTGAGCTACCGCCGTGCCCGTCAGCTTCGTGATGAGCTCTTAGCTCAGGTTGGCTCCCTCAAAGCTCCTGCCCAGACTGTAGCCGGTGAAGCCGCTACTCTCCCTGCGCAGGGGGAGAAGCACCTTTCTGAGCCTTTAGTCCAGCACCTGACCGAGAATTTTATGGGTCTTACAGATGAGGATGAACGCCTTATTGTTAAAGTGCCTCTGGGCCGCCTGATTGGTTCCCTGGTTTTTAACTTTGGTTGGGGGCTGGGTCTGCTTATTGGCATAGGCCTAAGCGCATTTATGGTATCAGCTGACTGGGGTATCGGCACTATCATTACGTCTAATCTTGCTGTGATTCTGGGCGTTTTCGCGGGAGCTTTGAAGCGGTTGAATACCGGCTTTAACTTTTCGCTGTCTACGAGTTCTAGCGGCTTGAAGACCCGTTATGGCCTGTGGGACACCACCACGCAGACCCTGCCGGCTGGTAGGGTCCAGCGCCTGCAGGTGGAGCAGCCTTTCCTCTGGCGGTTTTTCGGCTGGTATCGGGTTAGGGTGACGCTGGCGGGTAAAAGCGAATTGGATGAACAGGCTACCGGTGAGCTTTTGCCGGTGGGCACCTTTGACGATGTTCTTGCTATTGTCCAGCTTATTCTGCCTGCTTTGAGCCAGGGTGGAGTATCCATTGGGCATCTGCGTGAAGGCTTGGGCGCTCTTGAGGGCCGTGCTGGTTTTACGGTTTCTCCTGCTTCGGCTCGTGTTTTTGACTGGTTTACTTACCGGTATAACGATTTCTTGCAGACTCCTGAGTTCTTGCTGGTTCGTTCGGGTCGGTGGCATCGGCGGTTTGGCATGGTGCCTCATAGGAAAATCCAGGGGGTTGCTTTGCGGCAGGGGCCCTGGCAAAGGCGTCTAGGTCTTGCCCACCTAGAGGTGTCGGTGGCGGGGAGTGCCTTAGGGACACGCGTATCTCACCTTGATGCAGAGGTCGCGCGAGCCTTGCTGGTTCGTCAATCCCAGCTTGCTGTGCTTGAGCGCATGTAGAGTGTATATTCATGAGCGAACAATCCTTACTTATGGATCGGGCGGCCAAGTCATACCGTGATAACTTCATTTTTTCGGAGATATCCGTGACCTTTGAGCCGGGTACCTACTCCACTCTGGTCGGCCCCAACGGTTCGGGTAAATCGACCTTTATGAGTTGCCTGCTTCAGCAGGAAGAATTGACTGAGGGGCATGTGGTCCTGGATGGACAGCCTATTACTTCAGCTTCTCCAGAGTTTCGCCTGCAGGTTTTTGGTATCAATGATTCTGTGGGTTGGCTACCCGGAGTGACGGTGGGCCAGCACCTTGAGATGATTGCCTCCCAGGGGCCTGCTCTTGCCCAGGAGCTGGGGTTTGACCCTGCACAACTGCTGAGCGCGCGTGATGCCCTTGAAGAGCTAGGTGTACCCCAAGCCTACGACAGGGAGGCCTTCACCCTAAGCTCTGGCCAGGAACAGCGTTCTAAACTGGCCTCCTTGCTGGTGCGTCCAGCCCGCTATTACTTCCTGGACGAGCCAGAAAAACGCCTTGATAGGCGGGGTATTGAGTGGGTGGCCGCCTGGGCACAGGAACAAACCGCCCAAGGCCGGGCTGTCTGCCTAGCTACCCACGAACCCAGCCTTAATATGCTCCCCGGAACCCGTAAGCTCACCTTCCCCCTGCTCTTAGATGAGTCCCATGAAAACTAAAATCACCGACAGGTTTGTTGATCTCTACAACCTGAGCTTTTACCTGCTGGTGATGCTAGCGCTGGTGGGCTCAATCTCGTACGCCCTCAAACAGCTCAGGGGCCACTACCTCTACTTCACGCTCAATGACGCTCAGGCTCCCGGCTTTTTCCTGGGTGCCCTGCTTATAGTGGTGGCCGCCTTCGTGACCGTTCTGGGCTTACTGGGCCCGGTAGCTTACTCACCCTCCCAGCTTTTCTGGCGCTATTCCGGTCTTATCCCTGCCAGCAAGAACCCCTGGAAACAACCTGCCATGTGGGGTGCCCTGGGGCTATGGGCGCTGGTAGTGACATCATTTGCCATCATTTTTACGCCCCTAACACCCCCGCAGCTCTGTGCAGTGCTAACTGCTGCCTGCCTGTATGGTGCTGTGCTGGTTCACGGAGCAATCGGTGTTCAGGCCAGCGGGCACTGGCGGCTACTGGCAGGCTGGGGCGTTCTAGCTTTAGTAACCGGTCTGGGACTGGTCCTTGCGACCACCTGTGATTTACTACCCGGCTACGACCCCACAAGTACGGCCCAGCTCTGCGCGGCGGGAATCTTGGGTAGCGGCTTTCTGGGCGCGCTGGCCTATGGTCTTGCCGGTACCAGAACGAACCTGACCTGGTACGCCCTCACCAGCGCTTACGGGCGTAGCGCTATCCTCTTTCAGGGGCTCCGCAACCTGGGCGGGGCAGACGGCTACCGCTACTACGGCTCCCAGAGTGTACGGTTCAGAAGGCGGGTGCTCTCGGCTCGCCCACTCCTGCTGTCTTTGGCTGCTTTAGCTGATAGCACCGGCCCTTTCTTCCTCATCCTTGTTCTCACCATTCCCTTCGCTATCCTGGGTGGAGTTGCCCTGGGGCAGGCTGGTGCCAGTGTGGTAATTGCAGTTGGGGCCTGGATGGTGGCAAGCCTCTACCGCTGGCTGACCCGCGAGTGGGCGGCCAACCTTCCCCTGCGCGGCTGGCTCTCAGCGCCCTACTTTTCTACCGTCCTGGGCTTTGCCGGAGGAGCCACCCTTGCGGCTTCCTGCTATGTTCTGGTGATGGCTCTGGTCTTCCAGCTGCCGCTACTTTCTGCCCTGACCGGTTTTATCTTTGGCCTAGCTACCGCACTCGGTGAACACAACCCACCCTTGACCTATAACTACGACCTGGTCATAACCCTGCCTGAGGGGCTGGTTATCCCTATTGAACCGGCCTCTGCACTTTTCCGTGTGATGCTGGAGATTCTCTCGGTAAGTCTGCTTTTAGGGATTGGTAAGCCTTGGGCTGTTCTTATCCCGCTAGGTATTCTGGGTTCTCGCCTCTACGAGCACTACCGCAAGGGCCACCCCGCACACTAGACTTCGGCAGGTAGACTGGGCAGGTCAGTGTCATCGGCAGAAAGAAAGACCATGAACAGCCCCATTAGACCGGCCCGCCTCAAGATCGGTCTTATCAGCGCCGGCAAAGTCGGTGCGGTACTGGGCGCGGCACTGCGGTCAGCCGGCCACACCATCGCCGGCCTTCACGCGGTTTCTGAAGCCTCCCGCACCCGGGCCGATGCCCTGCTTCCCGGGGTTCCCGTGCTGACCGTCCCCGAAATTATCGAGCAGAGCGAAGTAATCCTGCTAGCAGTTCCCGATGATGCCCTCCCCGGCCTTGTCACAGGAATAGCCCAGATAGACGGTTGGCGTAGCGGCCAAATCCTGATTCACACCTCGGGCCGCCACGGTACAAACGTCCTGGCCCCGGCAACAGCCCAGGGCGCTATCGGTCTTGCCATTCACCCGGCCATGACCTTTACCGGGCTTTCCCTTGACCTGGCGCGGCTGAACTCCACCAGCTTCGGGGTGACTGGCCCAGCCCCCTTCCTTCCCATTGCCCAGGCGCTCGCCGTTGAGATGGGTGGGGAACCCGTCATCATTGCTGAGGGGGACCGGCCGCTCTACCACGCGGCCTTAGCCCACGGCGCTAATCACCTGGTAACAGTCACCGGCCAGGCACTCCAAATTCTGAGTTCTATAGGTATTGAAAATCCCGCCCGCTATATTGAGCCGCTCCTGAGGGCCTCCCTGGATAACGCTCTTGCCTCGGGGGAGAACGCCCTGACTGGCCCAGTAGTTCGGGGTGACGCTCATACCGTTGCGGCACATGCCCAGACTTTGGCAAACTATGCCCTGGAAGAAGGCGCAGAAGATATTCCTACTGCCTACCTTGCCCTAGCCAAGGCGACTGCCCAGAGAGCATACACTCGCGGGGCACTAACTCAAGAGCAGTACCATAGTGTCTTGAGTGCACTTGCCGGGTAAACTGGGAGAGCGCAAAAAACCGAAAGGAAACCTCGCCACCGTGACGAGCCAAATCCCCATCGCACACACTATCTCCGATCTCGCCCGTGAAATGCTTCTTTCTATGACCACGGCAACAGCACAGGTTGAGAAAAATGGAGCCGCAAAGTCTAAGAAGAAACTCAGCGTTGGCTACGTAGCCACCATGGGGGCCCTCCATGAGGGGCACGCCACCCTGATTCGTCGTGCCCGTGAACAGAACGATCTTGTTGTTCTCTCGATTTTTGTGAACCCCCTTCAGTTCGGTCCCGGTGAAGATTTTGAGCATTACCCTAGGACCCTTCAAGCAGATGCTGAGCTAGCCGCTCAGGCAGGGGTTGACGTAATTTTCGCTCCTCAGGTAGAAGATATCTACCCCGGCGGCAATCCGAAAATTACCGTCTCGTCGGGCAAGCTGGGCACCCTCTTTGAAGGGAAAACCCGCCCCGGGCACTTCGACGGTGCCTTGACTGTTGTCAATAAGTTCTTCAATATCCTTAAGCCCATGGTGGGGCAGGCTACCCTCAAGGCGTACTTTGGGCAGAAGGACGCCCAGCAGCTGGCTCTGATACAGCGCATGGTCAAAGATTTCAACCACGAGGTTGTTATTAAGCCTGTGCCGATTGTGCGTGCCGATGACGGTTTGGCGCTATCCTCCCGAAATCAGTACCTGAGCGCCGAAGAACGCGAATCTGCTCTGGTGCTCTCCCGCACTCTGGCTACCCTGCGTGAGCAGTACATCACCGGGGCTTTCTCTCCGGAGCAGGTTGAGCGGGCCCGCCAAACGATTGATAAGACCGACGGTGTCCGCCTGGACTACCTCGAAGTAGTCGATACTGACACCTTTGAGGCCCCCCTTGATGAGAGCGGACGTGTCCTAGCGCTCGTAGCTGCCTACGTAGGCAATACCCGCCTCATCGATAACATGGAAATCAACTAAGAATCTTTTATCATCAACCTCAGAACAGGTACATCATTGACTGAACAGGGCAAGACCCCCGCAGAGACCAAGGCCGTAGAGAACGCCGCCTCGGAGCAGATGCAGATCCGTCTCGACAAGCGCGCGAAGCTGCTAGAAAGTGGCCGTGAAGCCTACCCGGTAGGTGTTCCCGTTACCCACACCATTACCGAGATTCGTGAAAAGTACGATGGAACTCTTGAAGCTGACCAGACGACCGGCGATATTGTCGGTATCGCTGGGCGCGTAGTGTTCGTGCGTAATACCGGCAAGCTGTGCTTTGCTTCCCTACAGCAGGGTAACGGCACTCGTATTCAGGCCATGATTTCGCTGGCTGGTGTGGGCGAAGAAGCCCTGGCTGATTGGAAGGCTCTGGTTGACCTGGGTGACCATGTGTTTGTTCAGGGTGAAGTTATTTCATCTCGCCGTGGTGAGCTTTCGGTCATGGCCGACAGTTGGCAGATGGCTTCTAAGGCTTTGCGCCCCATGCCCAACCTGCATTCTGACCTCAACGAAGAGACTCGTGTCCGCCAGCGCTACCTGGATTTGATGGTGCGTGATGAGGCCCGCGAGCTGGTCATTAAGCGCGCCAAGATTACTCAGACTGTCCGTAACGTACTGAATAACCACGGCTATATTGAGCTGGAAACTCCGATCCTGCAGCTGATTCACGGTGGTGCGGCAGCGCGTCCCTTTGAGACTCATCTGAATGCTTTTGATCAGCCCATGACCCTGCGTATTGCTACCGAACTCTTCCTCAAGCGCGCCGAAGTCGGTGGCCTAGAACGTGTCTACGAGATTGGCCGTGTATTCCGTAACGAGGGCGTGGACTCCACTCACAGCCCTGAGTTCACCACCCTGGAATGCTATGAGGCTTATGCTGACCAGTTCGTTATGGCCAAGCGTATGCAGGAAATTATTATGGCCTGCGCTGATGCTGTGGGTGTGCACCAGATTGAGACTGAAGCTGGAACCATTGACCTGACCGCTGAGTGGAAGTGGCTGGGTGTCTACCCCGGTCTGTCCGAGGCAGTGGGGGTTGAGATTACTCCTGCAACGAGCGCTGAGGAACTGCGCGCAATCGCGGAGAAGCACTCCGTTGCGGTTGATCCTAAGTGGGATGCCGAGAAGTTAGTCGTGGAGCTCTTCGGTGAGATCGTTGAACCCACCCTGCTGAACCCCACCTTTGTCTATGACTACCCGCCCAGCGCACAGCCTCTGGCCCGTCAGCATCGCTCTGAGAGCAACCTGATTGAAGCGTGGGATCTCATTATCGGTGGCATGGAGCGCGGCACGGCCTTCTCTGAGCTCATTGACCCCGTGATTCAGCGTGAACGGCTCACTGAGCAGTCTAAGCTGGCCGCTGGCGGAGATGACGAAGCCATGCAGCTTGATGAGGACTTCCTGCGTGCCCTGGAGTACGGTGCCCCTCCCATGGGTGGCCTAGGCTTGGGCATTGATCGTTTGATTATGCTCTTTACCGGTGTTGGTATTCGTGAAACTATTCTCTTCCCTTTGATGAAACCCGAAGCTGAATAAGTGAAAAGTAGCCTCTGATTTTTGGCCCGCTCAGCAAAGGCTGGGCGGGCTTTACTCTTGGGTTCTAGGGTAGAGTTCTAGGGTAGATTACCGGGGCTTAAAGAGAGCGAAAGGTTAGAACAGTGGATTTTCTTATTGGGCTAGTGCCCTCCACCTGTGCTGGGGTAGCGCTTTATTTTATTTTGCGGTGGATGAGCCGAGCTGACCGAACAGAAAGAGCCGCGCAGCGTGATATTCAAAAGGATGCTGAGCAGTGGTATCAGTCAGTAAAAAGCTCTGATGGGGCTAGGAA
This sequence comes from Rothia sp. P4278, assembly GCF_048512945.1. Lineage (NCBI taxonomy): Bacteria > Bacillati > Actinomycetota > Actinomycetes > Micrococcales > Micrococcaceae > Rothia > Rothia sp. P4278. Next base: position 473,640 of record NZ_JBLXXU010000002.1, on the reverse strand, counting down.
TCCTTTTGGCTCCGAAGATTCTTAATAATTTTTTTTGAGGGAAACCCGAGATAAGAATCTGGGCTTTATTTCCTATTTGGTGCAATGATATGTATTATTTATTATTAGTCATCGAGGGTGGCTAACTTCGTTACACACCCCACAGCCCAACCAAAGATTTATTAGTCTTTACTTAGGTACCCGAAGTAGCGGAGTGTATATTCCCTTCATCACCTCATCAAAAGGAGAAAACAATGGCTCAGAAGGTCAAGATTATTCTTGAAGACGATCTCGACGGTGGCCCCGCAGACGAAACCGTACGTTTCGGTCTCGACGGTGGTCAGTTCGAAATTGACCTTTCCAGCGCTAACGCTGCCCGCCTGCGCGATGCCATCCGTCCGTTCGCCGCTAAGGCCCGCCGTGCAAATGGTGCTCAGCGCACCGCTGGCCGTCCGGCTGGTTCACGTACCACCCCCAAGCGCAATCCCGAAATTGCTGAGATTCGCAAGTGGGCGCAGGAGAACGGTCATAACGTTTCTAGCCGCGGACGTATTCACCAGGATATCCAGGATGCTTACTACGCTGCTAAGGGTAAAGAAAACAAGTAAATAGTTTCTTTCCCGTTTTTATGGGGCGGAATACCTTAAGGTATTCCGCCCCATTTCTTTACGGGATTCATTGTGTTTACCCATATCAAGGCATCTAAATTGGCGACAGGTGTTCATTATTTGTGGGCCTAATGGGGGAGGAGTTTTTACTTGAAACTTCCTGGGAGTTCTGAGGGAATGTTTTGTGTAACTCCCTGAGGCCGTGAAAGTGCCATTATTATTTTCTAGCGCCCGATACCGCGCAGGGTTTTTGCTCTCTGATTTTTGACGGGTGGGTGTGGGCTTTCGTTCCCTTGTAGGCGAACACCATTCATTCCGTGGCGAACAGGCCCCCACAGGCTAGAGAACACGCGTAATCTTTTGGGTAATAGTAAGTTTCCAAGGAGTGTTCAATGTTTGAACGGTTTACCGACCGCGCCCGTCGAGTGATTGTGCTTGCCCAAGAAGAGGCACGCATGCTCAACCACAATTACATCGGCACCGAACACATTTTGCTCGGTCTGATCCACGAGGGTGAAGGTATCGCTGCCCGTGCTCTTGAATCGCTCGGGGTGAGCCTCGCCGCTGTCCGTGATCAGGTGCAGGACATCATCGGTTCTGGCGCTCAGGCCTCTAGCGGCCATATCCCTTTTACCCCTCGCGCCAAGAAGGTTCTTGAACTCTCCATGCGTGAGGCTATTCAGCTTAACCACGGCTACATCGGCACCGAACACATTCTGCTCGGTATGGTGCGCGCTAATGAGGGTGTAGGCAACCAGATCCTGACCCAGCTGGGGGCTGAGCCTGCCAAGGTTCGCCAGACCGTGATGGACCTGATTGCCGGCTACCCCGGTAACAACAATGGTGAGGGTGGCAAGGAGACCGCTGGCGTTGGTGCCGGTAATTCCCGTGAGGGCACCCCCGCGGGGTCAGCCATCCTTGACCAGTTCGGCCGTAACCTGACTGCCGCTGCTCGTGAGGGCAAGCTTGACCCCGTGATCGGTCGTCATCAGGAGATGGAGAGGGTTATGCAGGTCCTCTCTCGCCGCACCAAGAACAACCCTGTGCTCATTGGTGAGCCGGGTGTAGGCAAGACCGCTGTGGCTGAGGGCCTTGCCCAGGCTATCGTTCACGGTGATGTTCCTGAAACCCTTAAAGACAAGCACCTTTATACCCTGGATTTGGGTTCTATGGTTGCGGGTTCACGCTACCGCGGTGACTTTGAAGAGCGCATGAAGAAGGTGCTCAAGGAGATCCGCAACCGCGGTGACATCATTCTCTTTATCGACGAGATTCACACCCTGGTTGGTGCCGGTGCAGCTGAGGGCGCCATCGACGCGGCCTCTATTCTCAAGCCCATGCTGGCCCGAGGTGAGCTACAGACCATCGGTGCTACCACCCTGGATGAGTACCGTAAGCACATTGAGAAGGACCCCGCACTGGAGCGCCGTTTCCAGCCGATTCAGGTGGATGAACCGTCACCCGAGCTGGCTGTGGAAATCCTTAAGGGCCTGCGCGATAAGTACGAGGCTCACCACCGCGTCACCATTTCCGATGAGGCTATCGAGACCGCTGTTAACCTGGCCCACCGCTATATCTCAGACCGGTTCCTGCCCGATAAGGCTGTTGACCTGATTGACGAGGCCGGCGCCCGCCTGCGTATTAAGCGTATGACCGCACCCCCGGAAATCAAGATCTTGGAAGAGCGTATTGCTAAGCTCCGTGGCGAGAAGGAAGAGGCTATCTCTGCTAACGAGTTCGAGAAGGCCGCTGACCTGCGTGATCAAGAGCAGAAGCTGATTGCCGAGAAGGACGAGAAAGAAAAGGAATGGCGTAAGGCTGGGGATGCCTTTGGTGAGGTAACCCCCGAGGTTATTGCCGATGTCCTAGCCGCCTCAACTGGCGTTCCTGTCTACAAGATTACTGAAGAAGAGTCCGGTCGTCTGCTCAAGATGGAAGACGAGCTACACAAGCGCGTGATTGGCCAGGAGAACGCTATCAAGGCTCTCTCCCGCTCTATTCGCCGTACCCGCGCCGGTCTGAAAGACCCCAAGCGTCCTGGTGGCTCCTTCATTTTTGCAGGCCCCACCGGTGTCGGTAAGACTGAGCTTGCTAAGGCTCTAGCCGAGTTCCTCTTCGGCGACGAGGATGCCCTTATCACTTTGGACATGTCGGAGTACCAGGAAAAGCATACCGTTTCCCGTCTCTTCGGCGCCCCTCCCGGCTATGTAGGCTACGAGGAGGGTGGCCAGCTGACCGAGAAGGTCCGCCGCAAGCCTTTCTCTGTTGTGCTCTTTGATGAGGTGGAGAAGGCTCACGCTGATCTCTTCAACTCCCTGCTCCAGATTCTTGAGGACGGCCGCCTGACTGACTCACAAGGTCGCGTGGTGGACTTTAAGAACACTGTCATCATCATGACCACCAACCTTGGTTCTCGTGAGATGGCCCGCCGTGTTCCTGTTGGCTTCCAGCAGGTGGGCGACGACGCAGGCACCTACGAGCGTATGCAGGGTCGGGTCATGGAGTCCCTCAAGGAGCACTTCCGCCCCGAGTTCCTGAACCGCGTCGATGACATCATTGTCTTCCCGCAGCTGTCTGAGTCTGAGATTCTGCAGATTGTGGATTTGTTTGTTGCCCGCCTGGCCGTGCGCCTGCGCGAGCAGGATATGTCTATTGAACTGACCGATCAGGCTAAGGCTTTGATGGCCGCTAAGGGCTATGATCCCTCGATGGGTGCCCGCCCCTTGCGTCGTGAGATGCAACGCAACCTGGAGGACCCGCTCTCCGAAAAGATTCTCTTTGGTGAGATCAAGCCCGGTGAGAAGATTACCGTGGACACTGAAGGCGAGGGCGACCTGGCTAAGTTCACCTTTAGCTCTGCCCCTTTGGGTGAGCTGGATAGCGACAGCTTTGACCGTGTCTTTAGCGAAGGTGATCAGAAGGCTGATCAGCCTGCCGTTGCCGAGAGCACGGTGGAAGGTGACAGCCAGCTCTAGACTCTTACCTAAGAAGCCGCCCTGCGCCCTGAGAGGGGAGCCGCAGGGCGGTTTTTAGTAGCTTTGACGTTTACCTAAAATCATTGGCTGATAATTATATATTTATATATTTATATATGTCAAAAATTTTCAGCACTTCAAAATTTTCAGCTAGAATGAATCATATGGTTCATATGAATAAAGTTGTTGATATCGAGAACCTTATTGTATACTTTAGCTCCTTGCTTGATGATAGGGCTTCTGTGAGGAGCTTTTCTCGGGCTCGAGAACAGATGATACTACTCAGGTTTGAGGGTGCTCCTGCTGTTCCCTTAGTCCCTCATGCTGTGGTAACTCTTGAGGAGGCCTTGAAGTATAGGGGCCCATCAGCCCTATTTGTTGTCCGTAAGGTAATGTCAGCGCTGGAACGTGATCACTGGGCTTCAGCTGGAGTAAATTTTATTGACCGTGCAGGTAACTTGCTCATTAAGGGGCGAGGGGTCTATTTGTCGGTTGAAGGCAAAAAGTTACCTCTCAACTTTTCATCTCATGAGGGTGAAAAGAATCGGCCTGGGGCAAAACCTGTTGAGATAAGCCGTGCTTTTTCTGTTGGTGGGCTGAAGGTCCTGTTTGTATTGTTGGTGAAGCCAAATGCACTTAACTGGACCGTTATCAAAATTGCGCAAGCTGCCCGAGTCTCGGTCGGGACTGTTTCTGCTACTTTGAGAGCGCTTGAGGCCGGTGGGTACTTGACCTTCATAGGAAGAGAACGCCGATTACATCGGCGGAGGGAACTGCAAAGACGGTGGGTCGAGCACTATATATCTACTCTGAAGCCGTCTTTGAAGACTCGTCTGGTTACTGGGCTGGACCCTCAAGAATGGCGAAAAGAAGTGGTCGCCGGAAGAGTTCCTGGTGCTGTGCTTGGAGGCGAAAATGCGCTTTCCCTCAAGACAGGCGAGATTGCCCCTCTGGAGACTTTATTTTATGGCTCCCCACCCTGGAAGGACATTACTGTTGCCTACCGGTTAAGGGCGTCGGCCTCAGGGAACACGGAGCTACGTGAGATTTTTTGGGAGCAGGATATTTTGACTCCGGACGGGATTGCCCCCGACCTTCTCGTTTATGCTGACGCCTTGGAAAGCGGGGACTCCCGGCAGGTAGAAATTGCGCAGAAGTTGGTAGGCCGTGATGGCTGAACTCTTTAAGAACTTTAGAGAGGATAAGCCTGAGGAGGTCTTCGCCTACCTTGCCTCGCGCATTCAGAAGTTGGATGAGGTTCTGGGGCGAGGAAACTACATGATGATTGGCGCCTATGTGCGCGACCATTATCTTTTGGAGGCTAAGTTAAAGCCCTATCGCAGTACTCAAGATGTTGACTTTAGCGTTGCGGTTACTGCAGAGGAGGATTTCCTCGAGAAACTCGAGCTCATTGGACGGCAGAGTGGGGCTGGGGCGGGGCAAGGCTCCTCATCAGAGAGATCTGTGCTGTGTAGGATCATGGACGGGGGCGTGGAAGTAGATATCCTTCCCTTTGGTCAGTTTGTTCAGGATGGAATTTATAAACATGGAGAAAAACAATGGGATGTCACCGGGCAAGCTGAGTCTTTTGGGGTTGCTGTGCCTTGGGAGGTGCAAGAGGGCTTTGCTGTCAAGATCCCTCCTCTTCATTGTATGCTGGGCTTAAAGATTATTGCGTGGGGTATACGGCATGAAATATACGGCGATAAAGATGCTGAGGACTTCCACAAACTTCTAGAAGCTGGGGTAAAGCTAGAAGAAAAAAATATTTTTAACTCAGGTGAGGGGAGACCTTACCTTGAAGAGTGTGATTACGACAGCCAAAAAGCTTCGGTGAAGCTCATCTCTGACCGGCTGAGCAGAGACTTTAGGGGGCTTGCCTTGAGTCGATGCCAGGAAATACTGAGTGACGAGGGAGTGCAGGCAGAGTTCGAAAGAGTCTGCCGGAAGAGGAGCATCTCAGCCGGGAGTATCTTTGAGCACGAGTACAGAGAGCGTTTTGACTGTTTCTCGGAAGCATTTTTAGCGAGCCGTGACCTTTTGGAGATGTAATAGGGCTAGTGGGGTGGGAAAGATGCCAAAGCTTGACCAACCTTTCAGCTAGCGCCCAGGTCTTTAAGGACTTGGCTCAAGGCTAGTGGTCAATACTTAAGTCATACGGTTCGACAGAGCCCCTGAAGCAAATGGTCTTAGTGCGTAGGACCGTTCAGGACAAGAAAACTCTTGTGTGTATGTGTGTGTAATGATGTAAATCAGCCCCCTCACCAATAGGTGGAACGGGGGCTGATTTATTTTTAACCTGGCTCATGGGGCAGTAGCCTGGGGGTATGACTTCTTTCCGTGTACGCCGGGCTACCGTGGACGATGTGGCAAATATTCAGGCGCTTGTACGCCCCCTAGCTCTTGAGGGTATCCTCCTTGATAAGGAGGACGTTGCCTACTACGAGGCAATCCAGGAGTTTGTGGTGGCTGAGACCGAAGACGGGCAGATGCTCGGCTGCGGTGCGCTCCATGTGATCTGGCGAAACCTTGCTGAAGTGAGGACTTTAGCTACCGACCCCGCTGCCCGGGGCAGGGGAGTGGGTGCTGCTTTGGTCTCAAATCTGCTAGAGCGTGCCCGGGATTTGGGTGTGGAGAGTGTCTTCTGTTTGACCTTTGAGGTGGACTTCTTTGGGCGATTGGGCTTTAGGGTGATGGAGAACCAGGAAGAGCTTGATCCAGAAACCTACATGCAGCTCCTGCGTTCACACGATGAGGGTGTGGCTGAGTTCTTGGACCTGGCTCGGGTCAAGCCCAATACTCTGGGCAATACCCGCATGATTATCTCCCTCTGAGCCAAGACCTATCAAAATGTTGGCCGCAGCAGTCAGCAAATGACTCGAAGGTATAGAAAGTTTCTTCTGACTTTTGTACTCAACTGCTAGTACTGGCAGGGGTGGCTGTCTCTGTTCCCGGTTCTTAGCAACCTAGAGCGATATCAAGCCCCCGCTGTGTTCCTTGGCGAGACCATCAGCGACTAGCCCCAAGTAGCACCGTTCTACCTGCTCAGAGGTGGGGGAGAGCTTCTGTAATTTTTCTACGGCAGGAACCAGCTCGGTGGGCACCACAAAATCAAGCTGGCCCGGTGCAGTGAGTAAACGCGAGGGAACCGGGGCTAGGGCCGCACGGAGTACACCCAGCATGGCACCCCGCAACTGGCGGTCGGTCCCAGCCCAGGCCTGACCCTTAGGCTGGTAGTCAGCCTCCGGTTTTCCTGCGGCCACCCAGGCACAAGCATCAGCCACGGGGCAGGAAGCGCAATCCGGTGACTTAGCAGTGCAGATAAGAGCACCCAACTCCATCACCGATACATTCCACAGGCAAGAAGTAGGGGTATCAGCGGGCATGAGCTCGTCGGCTAGCCGGGTTTCAGCTGCCGTGAGAGAAGGCCCCGGTAAAGCTCTACCCGAGACCAAGCGGGCGTGAATCCTGCGGATATTGGTGTCAATCACCGTAGCCCGGTTGCCAAAAGCAAACACAGAAATAGCCGCCGCCGTATAGGAACCCACACCGGGAAGGTCAAGCAGCTCATCATAGGTGCTGGGTACCTGGCCTCCGTGGCGCTCAACAATAGCCTGAGCGGCAGCGTGCAGACGCAAAGCGCGGCGCGGGTAGCCCAGACGCCCCCAAGCGCGTACTGCCTCCGCGGAATCCTCAGCCGCCAAATCAGCAGGGGTGGGCCAGCGATCCAGCCATACTTCCCAGACCGGCAGTACCCGCTTGACAGGGGTCTGCTGCAGCATAAATTCGCTGACCATGACCTCCCAGGAAGAGTTCTCACCGGTGCGCCAGGGCAAATCACGCCGGTTCTCTAAGTACCAGGAATTGATGCGGGCATGAAGAGCGTTGAGGTCCTGTGGAGCTAAACCGCTCAGAGGCAGAGTAAAAGACACCCCAACACTCTAAAACACGATTGACTTAACCCCCTAATAGGGGCTTAAAAGCTCCTATCTTGGCCTAGAAGACGGTAGTCTAGAGGTATGTCTGAAAACCTTGATTCACCGGTAGAAGAGGTTTCACCCGAAATCTACCGCCGCCGCCGCATTGTCGCCCTGCTCGTTCTTGTTTTTATCCTGCTCTTGATTATCGGGCTCATCAGCCTGCTGGCCGGTCGCGGAAAGAACACCGAGAGCGCCTCAACCGCCGCTAGCGCTTCTACCAGCGCCGCAGCCTTTAGCGATTTTAGCGAGCGTCCTAGCGAATCAGCATCTGCTTCTGAGAGCGCAAAATCGGACGAAAGCTCCGCTTCTGAAAGCGCCAAAGCCGATGACAGCTCAGCGTCAGATGAAGCCAGCAAGAAGGCAGAGGAAGAGTCTGATCAGGAGTCAGCTAAGCCCTCTGATGAAGCCAGTGAGGACGCTGAAGCCACACCTTCTGCTGAACCCAGCGAGGCCCCCGCTGTAGCAGCTGCCTGCACCGCAGCAGACCTACAGGTCAGCATCACCTCTGATAGCCCAACCTACGCCGCAGGCCAGAACCCCGCACTCGCTGTAACCTACACCAACACATCAGGTAACCCCTGCATCGTTACCGGTGGCGCTAACAACGTGGATGTCAACATCACCTCCGGCCCCGCCCAGGTCTACAACTACGCTCAGTGCTACGCTAACCCCGTTGCAGACGCCGAAGTCGCGGCCGGTGCCACCAACACCACCCCGCTGACCTGGAACCGCTCACTGAATGTCCTCGGCTGCAACACCACCGCAACCATCCAGCCCGGCCACTACTGGGCAACCGCAAGTGTCAACGGTGTAGCCTCACAGCCCATCCGCATCATCGTCACCGGCTAAACCCTAAGGGTTTTCTCTTCCGGTGCCCCGGCATACTCTGCCGGGGCACCGGTCTTTAAGGCAGGAAACAGTCGGGTGCACTAAAATAGGTGGGGTGCTAACGGTTTATAGTGATTCCCTGCTGAAAACAATCGCCCAGATTGCCCCCGGTACGGAGCTACGCGAGGGGCTCGAACGTATCCTACGCGGTCGTACCGGTGCCCTCATCGTGCTGGGCAATGACAAGACCGTTGCCCACATGTCCTCAGGCGGCTTCGTCATCAACACCGAATTCTCGGCAACCCGCGTGCGCGAACTCGCCAAAATGGACGGTGCCATCATCTGCGACCGCGATGCCTCAACCCTATTAGCAGCAGGGGTCCAGCTCCTACCCGACCCCTCTATCGACACCAACGAATCCGGCACCCGCCACCGCACCGCCGAACGAGTCGCCAAACAAACAGGATTCCCCGTTATCGCAGTCAGCGCCTCCATGTCACTGATCTCGGTCTACACCGAAGGAATCCGCTACACGGTCGAAGACGCCCAATCTCTGATGAGCCGCGCCAACCAGGCCATCAGAACCCTCGACAGCTACACCGAACGCCTAGAACAGGTGCTCCACCAGCTTTCCTCCCTCGAAATCGAAGCCAACGTAACCCTGCGCGACGTAGCCAGCACCCTCCAGCGTATGGAAATGGTGCGACGCATCGCAGTAGAAGCCGGGCACTATGTTGTAGAACTGGGCGATGTAGGCCGACTGGTCGCCCTCCAGCTCGAAGAACTAGCCACCCACGACCTGCCCGAAAGCTGGGTCGTGCTCCGTGACTACCTGCCCGCAGACATCACCCCCGAAGAGCTCCAAAAAGCCGTAGCTGCCCTGCAAGAGCTCAACGACAAAGAAATCGTTGACTTACTCGTTATCGCCCGCACCGTGGGACTTGGCGAAGAACTCAGCGCCTCCCTACATCCCCACGGACACCGCCTACTAGCAGGAATCAAAACAATGCCCGGAGCAGTCGCAGACCGCCTAGTAGACCGCTTTGACGGCCTCCAATCCCTCATGGCCGCCAGCCTCGATGACCTACGCGCCGTAGAAGGAATCGGGGAACAAAGAGCACGCGTCATCCGCGAATCACTCTCCCGCATGGCAGAAAGTTCCCTGCTCGAACGGTTCATGTAGGTCTCCACCCCGCACCGGTCAGCCGGTAGCTAAGTCACACCTAAAATGTCAGCCCCCGGCTTTATGCTGTGACTATGGCTACCCGAAAAAACACCCGCTCCCGCTCCACCAATGCCTACCGGTGCACCGAATGCGGCTGGACCACCGCTAAATGGGTAGGCCGCTGCGGCGAATGCCAGTCCTGGGGCACCGTCGAAGAAGCCGCCACCGGTGCCATCGCCGCCAAAACCACCGTAGCCTCCAGCGTCCAAACCCCCGCACAACCCATCGGGGCAGTCGACTCCACCGTCGCCCAATATATGAGCACCTGCAACCCCGAATTCGACAGGGTCCTCGGCGGCGGGCTCGTCCCCGGCGCAGTCATCCTCATGGCTGGTGAACCCGGCGTCGGTAAATCCACCCTCCTACTCGATGTAGCTGCCACCTTCGCCCGCGGCAAAGCCACCGGCAAAGCACACAACGTCCTCTACATCACCGGCGAAGAATCCGCCGCCCAGGTCAAACTCCGCGCCGACCGCATCGGCGCACTCGCCGACACCCTCTACCTCACCAGCGAAACAGACCTCGGCACAGCCCTCGCCCACATCGAACAGGTTAGCCCTGACCTGCTCATCATTGACTCCGTGCAAACCCTAGCCTCCACAGACGTTGAGGGGAGCGCAGGCGGCGTAACCCAGGTGCGAGAAGTCGCCGCCAGCATCATCGCCGCCGCCAAACGCCGCAACATGTGCACTCTCCTGGTCGGGCACGTCACCAAAGAAGGCACCATCGCCGGCCCCCGCCTCCTAGAACACCTGGTCGATGTCGTCTGCCAATTCGAAGGCGACAAACACTCCCACATCCGCATGCTCCGCGCCATCAAAAACCGCTTCGGCCCCACCGACGAAGTCGGCTGCTTCGACATGCACGAAGACGGCATAGCACCCGTCACCGATCCCTCCGGCCTCTTCGTCTCCCGCACCCCCCACCCGGTGGCCGGAACCTGCGTCACTGTCACCATGGAAGGCCGCCGCCCCCTCCTAGCAGAAGTCCAAGCCCTCCTCGACCAAAGCGCAACACCCCAGCCCCGCCGAGCAACCAGCGGCCTAGATAGCTCCCGCATCTCTATGCTGCTCGCCGTCCTCCAAAAACGAGCCGGCTTCAGCGTGGGAAAACTCGACTGTTACATCTCAACCGTAGGTGGCGCCAAAATCTCCGAGCCCTCCGCAGACCTCGCCTGCGTCATAGCCCTCGCCTCAGCCGCCCAAGACAAACCACTCCCACGCAAACTTGCAGTCTTCGGAGAAGTAGGTCTAGCCGGTGAAGTCAGAGCCGTACCGGGCATCCGCCAACGCATTGCAGAAGTAGGACGCCTGGGCTTCACCCACGTCATTGTTCCTGCATCCCCGGCAGGTGTGGGCGACGTCCCCGCCGGCGTATCGGTGCGCGAAGTGGCATCGCTGGGGGAGGCCCTGGCCCTGCTCTTTCCCAACGCTGGGAATTAGTTATCGTGATATTCTGCCCAGTACTGGTGCCTGCCAAGATCCCTTAAACGCCAGCCCCGAGCCAGTTGGCAGGGACTTACACTGGGCTTTGCTCGGTATCATGCCCGCTAACTTCCCTTAAACGCCAGCCCCGAGCCAGTTAGCGGGCACGATACCGAGCTGGGCAACTGCCCTAGAAGACCAGCCCCGCATCAGCTAGTGGGCACGATACCGAGCTGGGGAACCTACTTCTCGGTCTCAATATTCTGCTCAATAAGGGCTAGCTGCTGGGTATTTAGCTCCTGCTGTTTCTCCACGCGGGCAAGGCCAGCCGTCAGCTCTGGAGCCACCTTCACAGTTGCCTGTGGCCCCGTAGGCTCCTGCCTACCAGACCGTGCAGAAGCCCGGTCCTTAGCCCGCAAAACAATAGTAAGCTGTTGCGTATCGGCCCGGTGCTTTTCCTCAACCAAGGGCTGCTGAGCCGATTTCAAGGGGCTAGGCTGAACCGGAATCATACTGGTAGTCGGAGCGTGCTCAGTCATAGAATCACCCAGCGGAACCAGCATAGACTCCGCCTCCGCATGAGTCAGCCCCGAGGCCTCCAAAAGATCCACCACCAGCGGGCGCAACATTAAAACCAGGGCTTCCGCCTCCATACTCTGAACACCCATCATGTGTGGCTCTAACCGCCCCGCTAAGAGCGACAAATTCTGGCGTGCCTGCATCATGCAGGCTGAACGGGTTTTAGCCTCCGGCGCAGACATACCTTCACCTAAAATCCCGATAGCATCACCAATGTGGGTAAGGGCCTGGGCAATTGAGCTAATTGCCCGATGCGAAATCTGCACGTTATTAATGGTCGAAGCCATACGACGATTAAGCACCCGGGTATTACGGATCGCATAGTCAATCTTGCTTAGAACCTGACTATAGCCTTCCAGCTCTTTCATGTGTGACCGACCGGTCCAGGCCAACTGAGCCATCCCCTTAGAGGTAATAATGTCCTTCTCACAGGTGGTATAGAGAGGCTGAAGCCTACGGGCACTACCCAGTGCATACCAGGCTTCCTTACCGTCATAATGCTCCATTGCCGTCCCAGCATCACGGAAAACAGAGGCAAAAGCACTCATCAACTTGCGGGCGTTCTCACGCGGAGTTCTGCGCGGATCCTTAGGGAAGAGAAACATCAACAAGAAAGCGCACAAGCCACCCACAATCCCGTCAAGACTGCGGCCAAAAGGCCCGTCCGCATTAGGTGGTAGCAAGACAACCAGGCAAGACTGCAAACCCATCTGAATAGTAAAAAGAATCCCGTTATCCAAGAACCGGGCCAACATAATCGACAGGAACATCACTAAGCCAGCCTGCCAAATCCCTTGACCCAGAACTATCATCATGAGGTCACCCATCAAAATACCCAGCGTCACCCCAAAAGAAACCTCAAGGATACGGCGGGCATGCGTAGCACCCGTGATATAGCCCAGCGACACAATTGCAGCGGTCGCGGCAAAAATCGGTTGCCTATGGCCCAGAACTTGCTCAGCAAAGAGATAAGCGCCAATACCAGAGACCACAATCTGAAGGGACTGGAAGAACCCCTCCCTCATACGAATCACACCCAGGCGACCCCGGTGCGCTGCCTTCTTCCTGATGACACTAACCTGCTGACCAAAACACATGCCTACCATTCTAGTAGGAGCCCATCACCACCCCACCTTCCCAGTCTTAACGCCCACTGTGCGCCCTCTGTTCACCCACCGTTTACTCAGTGCTAGCCCACCTGCTACCTAAGCTCCCTAAAGTCGTAGACGTTAGATACCTGACCAACTGTTCAACGGTTGTCGGCCCCACTCAAACACGGTCGGCACAAGAGAGCACACAAACCAAAGGATCCTCATACCGTGAAGGCTAAGTCACTCGCTCGCTGGAGCTCACTTGCATTTGTTGGCGCACTCGCCCTCACCGCTTGCGGCTCAGATAACGCAACCGGAACCGGCTCCAGCGCCGGTGGTAGCTCGTCCTCCCTCCCCTCAAGCGCCCTGACCGGTGTTGGCGCATCCTCACAGCAGGCAGCCATCACCGCCTGGGAAACCGGCTTCGCCAACATCGGCGGTACCGTCCAGTACTCACCCGATGGCTCCGGTGCTGGCCGTGAGGCCTTTCTGGCTGGTGGCGCCGCTTTCGCAGGCTCCGACCGCGCCCTCAAGACCGAAGAGTGGGAAAAATCCAAGGAAGTCTGCGGCCCCGACGGCGCAATCAACATCCCGGTCTACATCTCACCCGTTGCTATTGCCTTCAACCTGCCCGGCATTGACTCCCTCAACCTCGATGGCGAAACCATGGCCAAAATTTTCAAGGGTGAAATCACCACCTGGAAGGATGCAGCTATCGCCTCCCAGAACGAGGGCGTCACCCTGCCCGACACCAAGATCACCGTGGTACACCGCTCCGATGACTCCGGTACCACCGAGAACTTCACCGAGTACCTGCAAGCCGCCTCCAACGGCGCCTGGGACGTAGAAGCAGACGGTAACTGGCCCTCCCAGTACTCCGGCGAATCTAACAAGGGCACCTCCGGTGTTGTCTCCACCACCTCATCTACCGAGGGCGCTATCACCTACGCTGATGCCTCCGCTATCGGCAACCTCGGCAAGGTAAACGTCAAGGTCGGCGATGATTACGTTGAGCTCTCCGCAGAGACTGCCGCAAAAGCCGTTGAACTTTCAGAGCGGGTAGGCGGCATGAACGAGAAGGACATGGCAATCCAGGTCAACCGCACCCCCGAAGACCCCACGGCCTACCCCGTAGTCCTGGTCTCCTACCACATCGTCTGCTCCGGCTACTCAGATGAGGACAAGGCAAGCCTAGTCAAGGCCTACGAGAGCTACGTCGTCAGCGAGCAGGGCCAGAAGGACGCCGCAGACGCAGCCTCATCTGCCCCTCTGACATCGGCGCTGAGCACTGATGCCCAGAAGGCAGTCGAGTCCATCACCGTTACTAAGTAACTCTCACCCCGCCAACGGTGCGGCTAGTTGTGATAACTAGCCGCACCGTCCCAGTAAGACAAGGCCAAAGGCTCAAATCAATTACTATGTCAACTACCGAAGTATCGCAGCATGGCCCAGCAGGTGGCCGCGCGAAAACTCAAGACCTGCCCGCTGTCGGCAACCCAGCGGCCGACAAAATTTTCTCGGGTATTTCCCTGGGTGCGGGTGTCCTAATCCTAGTCGTTCTTGCAGCTGTTGCTATCTTCCTGGTGGCTCAGGCTCTACCGGTCTTCACCTCTGACCCGGCTGAACTGCCCAGCGGTAGTTTTGTTCAGTACATCGGGCCGCTGGCTATCGGCACACTGATTGCCTCGGCTATCGCCCTACTCCTTGCCACCCCTATCGGTATTGGTGTAGCGCTCTTTATCTCCCACTACGCCCCGCGTAAGCTGGCCCAGAGCATCGGCTACGTCATTGACCTGCTAGCAGCTATCCCCTCCGTTATCTTCGGTGCCTGGGGCGCCTCGGTGCTAGCGCCCAAGATTGTTCCTTTCTACGACTGGCTAGCAACCTACTGTGGTTTCCTGCCCATCTTTGCCGGTCCCGCCTCGCAGACCGGTAAAACCATCCTGACCGCGGGCATCGTGCTGGGCATCATGATTCTGCCCATCATCACCTCCATGTGCCGTGAGATTTTTGTTCAGACCCCGCTCCTGCAACAGGAAGCCGCCCTGGGGCTAGGTGCAACTCGCTGGGAAATGATACGGATGACGGTCCTTCCTTTTGCCCGCGGCGGCATCATCTCATCGGTCATGCTAGCCCTAGGTCGCGCCCTGGGCGAAACCATGGCTGTGACCCTGGTACTAGCCTCCGGCCCACTGACCGCTTCACTCATCACCTCAGGTAACCAAACCTTCGCCTCGGAAATCGCCCTGAACTTCCCCGAAGCCTACGGGCTACGCATGTCAGAGCTGATTGCCGCCGGTATGGTGCTCTTCGTCATCACCCTCATGGTCAATATCATGGCCCGCATGATTGTGTCCCGCTACAAGGACTTCTCAGGAGCTAACTAATGTCTGTAGCTAGCAGCAAATCCCGCTTTACCAGCCGCCAGGCCCCCCGCTGGCTTGCTCCGGCTGTTGGTCTGGGCGCTCTTATCCTGGGCGCTGCAGCCAGCTCCCTCATGGGTTTCTCCATAGCAACCTTCGCTGTTTTCTCCGCGCTCATCTTTGTCCTGGCCGGGCCACTAGCCCTAGGCTCCATTGAAGGCAAACGAAAGGGTCAGGACGCCTTTGCCAGCTACCTGGTCTATGGCACCTTCCTTCTAGCTCTGCTACCCCTGGTGTCGGTTCTCTACACCGTACTCGCCCGGGGCATCCCCGGCCTCTCCGGTAACTTCCTGAGTACATCCATGAAGGGCGTCACCGGCGTCCACGACAACGCGGCAGCCGAGGGCACCGGACCGGTACTGGGCGGTATCTACCACGCCATCCTTGGCACCTTAGAGATCACCCTGCTTGCCACCGTGATCTCTGTGCCGATTGGCCTACTAACCGCTATCTACCTGGTTGAATACGGCCAGGGTAAATGGTTGTCCAAAGCAATTACCTTCTTCGTGGACGTTATGACGGGTATCCCCTCAATCGTGGCCGGTCTTTTTGCCGCCTCTTTCTTCGCCCTTATCTCGGGTGACCCTATGAACCGTATGGGTCTGGTCGCTGCGGTAGCGCTATCGGTGCTCATGATTCCCACCGTAGTTCGTAACGCCGAAGAAATGCTCCGAATCGTGCCCAACGAACTGCGTGAAGCGGCCTACGCGCTGGGCGTGCGTAAATGGCGAACCATCATGAAAGTCGTCATCCCTACCGCAATCTCAGGTATCGCATCCGGTGTCACCCTGGCTATCGCCCGAGTTATCGGTGAAACCGCCCCGATTCTGGTAACCGCAGGCTTCGTCACCTCCATCAACTGGAACGCCCTGGGCGGCTGGATGGCCACACTACCCACCTACATCTACTACCAGATCATGTCACCGACCAGCCCCACCGCAGCCGGAGTTTCCGAGACCCGCGCCTGGGCGGCGGCACTGATTCTGATTCTGATTGTGATGATCCTGAACCTAACAGCCCGCCTTATCGCCAAATTCTTCGCCCCCAAGACCGGGCGTTAAGCACCCGGCCCGAGCGGCCTCCCTCTTTAGAGACTTCATCTTGAAAAAGGAAAACACATGTCAAAGCGTATCGACGTTGAAAACCTGAACGTGTACTACGGTGACTTTCTCGCGGTAGAAGATATCACCATGGCCATTGAGCCACGAACAGTGACCGCCTTCATCGGCCCCTCCGGCTGTGGCAAGTCAACCTTCCTGCGCACCCTCAACCGCATGCACGAAGTTATCCCCGGCGCCCGGGTCGAAGGCAAGGTCCTGCTCGACGGGGACGACCTCTACGGCAAGGGAGTAGACCCCGTGACCGTGCGCTCGCAGATCGGCATGGTTTTCCAGCGGCCTAACCCCTTCCCCACCATGTCAATCCGTGAAAACGTCTTAGCAGGGGTCAGGCTCAACAACCGCAAAATTTCTAGGAGTGACGCCGATGAGCTGGTTGAGAGCTCGTTGCGCGGTGCTAACCTCTGGAAGGAGGTTAAGGATCGTCTAGATAAGCCGGGTTCCGGCCTGTCGGGCGGTCAGCAGCAGCGCCTGTGCATTGCCCGCTCCATAGCGGTCAAACCTGATGTAATCCTGATGGACGAGCCCTGCTCCGCCCTGGACCCTATCTCTACACTGGCCGTGGAGGATCTTATCAATGAGCTGAAAGAAGAGTTCACCGTGGTGATCGTGACCCACAATATGCAGCAGGCCGCTCGCGTCTCAGACAAGACCGCCTTCTTCAACATTGCGGGAACGGGTAAACCGGGCAAGCTCATTGAATATGCCCCCACCCAGGAAATCTTCAACAACCCCCGAGAAAAGTCCACCGAGGATTACGTCTCAGGCCGTTTCGGCTAAAAAATAAAAGAAGCCCAGCTCCCAGACGGGAGCTGGGTTCCTTTTTTACTCTCCGCGCATCTTGCGGCGTACCCAGCCGCGTAGAGTGGCGTTTTCTTCTGCCTCAATCAGAGAATCAGCCAGCTCCGCGTTCCTACGCTCGAGTTCATCGGCGCGGGCTTGGGCACGGTCGCGCTGGAGCAGACGCTGGTAGTCCCAGGAAAGCGCTCGGTCACTTTCAGCGCGAGCTAGGGAGGCTGCCAGCGAAATCTCGGCAATATCGTCACGAACCAGCAGATTAGTGAGATTCCATTCACCGGTAAAAAGCGTGGGAGTACTGTCTAGATTTTGGATAGTTGGGGCCAGATGGCTACTCTTGTGGGTTAAGACAGTGGATACGGCATCCCACCACTGAGCTGAGAAAGCACTCAGGCGGTTTGTGCGTGCTTGCAGGCTTGCAGAAAGCTCAGGGCGTAGCTGAACTACCTCGTGCAGTGCCTCAAGGGGGGCTGCTGAGTTTAAGAGGGCCAGGGGTATAGCGTAGTTCTCTGCACCGTACTGGCTCATCATTCCTCGTACCCGCATGTCGGTAAAAGCATCGGGTAGCAGGGCTACGAAAGGAATACCCGCTGAGAGGGAAAATACCCCGGGGTGGTAGCGGGTCGAAAAACCGATGTAAGCTCCCCTGTGTACCTGGACGGCGTCGTCTGCATGGACGACCGGTAGCTCAATTGGGTTCGAGAACATGTGTGAGGCAATCTCTCGGTGAACCGCTACATCGCCCTGTTGCTCCTGCTGGGGCTGGCCCATATGGGGCAGGAAGACGGTACCTAGGCCGTACTGGCGGTGCATATCGTCCAGAATCTGACCGATTATCCGGGACTGCCCGGAGTTCAAGCCGTTGAAGGTGGCACAGATATAGTTCTCGGGCAAATCAACAATCGGGCGTCCGGGTAGGGAACGTTGCTTATGCTGGTAGAAAGTAGCGTCATCTGCGATGAGGTTAGCTTTAAGACCGCGGGACAGGGCCCAGCTGTAGGAGCTAGATTCGCGCAGGCCAACGAGCTGGGCTATATCGAGCATCTCGTGCAGAACCTTTGCATCGGCTTCGGTAAGAACCGGTCCCAGAGACTGACCCGAAATAACCAGGGGTATTTGATAGGCCTGAGCGATCAGAGCATAGGCAACCCGCTCGTAGAGTAGCCAGCCATAGGTGGAGTTCATATTGCCGCCACCAGCTATAACTATGCCGTCTACTGCTGATACATTCCGCACAAAATCTGTGATTTCTGACCGTGCTGGTGCACCTGCTAAATGAGCGCGGAGCTCAGCAATATAAAGCTCACGTTCAGCAGGGGGCCAGGGTACCTGCAGAGTTGCCATATAGTCGCTTGCGGACCCAATATATTGCCTGGAATGTTCGACGTCACGGGTTGCGATGACAACATCGAACCCACGGCGGGTCAGCTCGTCAGCGGCTGCAATGCCCATAGCCTCGTCTCCCACATGGTACTGAACCTGCCCTAGATCGGCGAGCACAAGAATACGTGGCATGGTTAGCGGGTTCCTTTCACCAGGCGAGCCAGGCGGGATTTGAGCGAGAGCGCCCGCTCGATGCGGTTAAGCTGCTCTGTGGTGGTACGGGTTATTTCTTCTAACCGGTCCAGCTTACTGTTGATAGCTGCCAGCTCGTCAAGGACACGGTTGGTCAAATCAATATTATGCCCTACTCTGCCATCGACTTGATTTGCTAGGTGTGCCTGGAAGAGGTAGGAGCCTAACCGACCCTGCTGTGAGAGGTCTTCGCGGATAGCCCGCGCACGAACCTGCCCGTCGAAGATATCGTGGAGTATCTGCCCTGCATGGATGCTGTTGGCATTAGAACCATCTGCTTGGGGCCTCTTGGACCAGTGAGCGAGGTTCTGGTCGATAAAGTGTACCGGGTAGCGGGAGGCTACCCGGATATTGAACTCCCAGTCTCCGGTGACGGGTAAGGATTCGTCGTAGTAACCTAGCTCTTCGTGCAGACTCCGGCGGTAGAGGATAGAGATGGGGACAGCTCGGTTGATACGCATGAGGTCTTGAATCGTGATGTCGTTGAGGGAACCCCAGAAAGGCCGTGATTCGATGAATTCTAAGGTGCCCTGATCGGTGATACGTTCGAAATATTCATCAGTGCGTACGGTGACTATCTGCCCGTCGGTTTCTTCCAGGGCCGCTACGGTAGTTTCCAGGAAAGTTGGTTCCCAGAGGTCATCATCGTCATGAATGGCTATATAGGTCGATTCTGTGGCTTTGATGCCCAGATTAGATGCGGCCTCCATACCCTTTGATGAGCCCGAATGGATGACCTGGACCTCCCTAAGGCCCTGAGCTTCTGCCACCAGTTGCTCTACGACTTTACAGTCCCCACCGTCGTTAACGACTGCCACCGTGTAGTCCGTGTAGGTCTGTTCGGCGATATTAGCTAGCGCTCTCCTCAGAAAGAGAGGCCGATCTTTGGTGCGAACGATAATTGCAACTTTTGGCATGGCACTTTCAGCTTGTTTGGGGCGAGGTTCTCTTCCCAATATATCGAATGGTGACTGACTCCGCGATGTTGGGGTTTGCACCTGTTTATGGGGAAAGACCCTGAGCTAAAGCAGGGGTGAGAGAGCCAAGAACAAAACTGCTGAGAGTATGAAGCAGGCCGGCAGAGTGATGACCCATGTGAAAATAATGCGCACAACAATTTTGAGACGCACTGCTGCGAACCGCTGGTTAACCCCGGAGCCTAGAACTGCCGATGCTGATAGGTGGGAGGACGATACCGGAGTGTTCAGGAAGAACTGCAGAAGCACGAGCGCTAAAGCGGTGGAGCTTTGGGCGATAGCCCCTCGCAGGGGGTCAACTCTGACCATCTGGTGAGCGAAGGTGTAGCCGATACGGGAGCTTCCGCGGGCCGTGCCCAGGCCCAACACCATGGCCAGGAAAATCGCCGATATAACGTAGGTCGTTGGAGCGACATCCAGCCCTGCCGAGAGGAGTAGAACCGCGTATATCACCACAGCTCGCTGCCCCGTTTGTACGCCGTGCACCAGGGATATAAGGGAGTTCGCCAGGGACAGGATAATACGGGAGAATCTGTTGACGGTGGCGGGGTAGGTGCCTTGAAGTAACCCGTAGAAAGGGAAAACAGCGGCCCAGGAGAAACAGAAAAGGACAAGGGGAACCAGGATCAGGGGAATGATGAGGAAGGTGGTGAGCGGTTCAGAAAAGGGGTTAAAACGGCCAAGCCCTACTGTTTGTGCTGCCCAGGCAGCCCCCGCAAGGCCACTGATGAGCGCGTGGGTTGAGGACGAGGGCATACGGAACCACCAGGTGATGAGCCCCCACATGACTGCGGCGGTGAGGGTTGCCAGGATCATGCCCAGGCCGGTCTTGCCCTGGGGAACAGTAAGCCAGTGTGTTGTCACCGATCCCAGAGCAAGGCCGGTGAGGGCCATGCCCAGAAAGTTAAAGAGGGCGCTAGTGCGTAAAGCTACCTTGGGTGTGAGCGCTCGTGTCTTGACGGGGATCGCTGTTGCGTTGGGAGCATCGTGAAAACCTGTCACAAAGGTGAAGCCGATGAGGGCTATACAGCTAAGGGCGAAGAGAAGCAGGGTCACTAGGATTCCTGAACGATGATACGACCGATTTCTGTGGCGACGGTGCGCATGGCTTCGGAGGCTTCAACCAACTTATGGATAAACCGCCTAGTTTGCAGATAGCGGCTCTGCTTGTAGCGGCCCTGGATATCGGCATCGTACTCCTCCGCGATTCTTACGGCCTGTTTGGTGATGCGGAGCATGGTTATCCAGTAGTTGTCCATATCGCGCAGGGTGCTGAGTTTGGGGATGATGCCTGTGGTGAGTACGGCCTGACGCTGAATGAGGTCAAGAAGGGTCGCGGCCTTAGGAGAGAACCTGACAATGCCGTAGAGGTGAAGAATATTTGCGGCGGAGGTGAGCTTTTCAACGGCGGTGTTGAGAGAAACAGCGAGTGCGTAGATATCTTCGCGGGCAATAGGTGTGGAGAAGGAGCTACGGACCGCTGTCATGGTTGCTAGAAGCATGTCGAGTGTTTCAGCTTCGTGGGTGAGTGTTCTTTCGAGCAGTTCGGGGTAGCGGCCTTCGGGGGAACCCACCATTTCGGAGAGCAGGGCAGCGGAAGCTGAGACCTGTTCGGAGAGGCCGGCAAGGGCTTTTAGCGAAGTGTTTTCTTGGGGGAACATGCGCTGGAGCATTTGCCGTTTCTCCTGATGATGCTGTCTGGTCTGCTTGTGCTTATGGTACCGCCAGAAAGTTAACAAATGCTGGGGTGGCGCTACCCTTGGGCACGCAAAAGCCGGACAGCCAGCCCAAGAGGGTGGTGCCCGGCCTAAGCCGTATGAAAGTTGAGGGATGCCAGGCTGGGAGCGCCTCTCGGCGGTAGGCCGCTCGAAGCGGCTAAAGATTTGGAGCCCGGGGCTACCTTAGCAGCCTGACATCTTGTAATACATCTTTCTCCTCTGCGGTGCCTCTGTCAAGCTGTGTACGGGGTCTTTGTGGGGCCTCTAGTGAAAGCAGAAGCGGCCGCTTAGTGCAAGTTCTTCTCTCCTGTGTCACCAGTGTGTGGCGGGGGCTAAATATTTGGGTAATAAGCTGGGTTACTATTGACTAAGAATGTGATGTACGACATTGTTATTGTACGCTCGCACTTTTACACACCGTGAATCACTGATTCAAAGGAATCCTTCAATGAATGAAAAATACACACCCAAGAAGGTAGCTCGCGCCAGCGTGGCATCTGTCCTGGGCTTGGGTATGGCCCTAACTTTGGGTCTGCCCGCAGCAAGTGCCCTAGAAGATGCCCGGCTCTTCCAGGGCTCGGTAGACGATATGGTGCAATCTGGCCATCAGATTGGCGACCAGGTTATTAGTCCCTCCATGCAGGCCGCTGAAGGCCAGGTGAGCGTCTTCGTCCAGTTCCGCGGTAAGGGAGCTTACGAGAGTACTCAGCCGGACTCTGTTCTGCAGGGTGAGCAGGCAACTGCCGTTGACGCTCAGGCGCAGGTGCAGGCTATTGCCGCAGCTGTTGAAAAGCAGGGTCAGTCAGCTGCAGCTGCCGCAGGTGCAGATGTTATTTACACTGCCCACAACACCGTACGCGGTGTTGCCTTGCGCGGTGACGCCGCTAAGATTCGTGAGCTTGCCTCGCGTAGTGATGTAGTTAAGATTTCCCCCATCGTTGCCAAGTACCCTTCAAATGTCGGCTCAGCCATTGATACCAAGGCCATTGCCTCCTGGCAACAGACCGGTTTCACCGGTGAAGGTGTCAAGATCGCTGTGATCGATACCGGTATCGATTACACCCACACCCAGTTTGGTGGTCCCGGTACCAGCGAGGCTTACGCTAAGGCTTCAGCTTCGAGCGAGATGCCAGCGGCAGATTCTGGCCTCTACGACCCCGAGAAATTTATTGGCGGTTATGACCTAGCTGGTGATGACTACGGCAGTAAAACTCGCGTCCCTCAGCCAGACGGTAACCCCCTAGACTGCAAGGCCGCCGGTCACGGTACCCACGTTGCTGGCACTGCAGCTGGTTACGCGGTCAACCCCGACGGTAGCACCTTCAAGGGTGACTACACCAAGATCACAGAAGACCAGATGCGCGATATGAAGATCGGTGCTGGCACCGCTCCCGGTGCTCAACTTGTTGGGCTGCGTGTCTTTGGCTGTGAGGGCTCAACCGATCTGACGGGCCTGGCTCTTGACCGAGCATTGGACCCTAACGGCGACGGTAAATACGATGACCGTGTTGATGTGGTCAACATGTCACTGGGCTCCGACTTTGGTGCCATTGATGACCCTGAGAACGCCATGGTTGATGCTCTGACCCGCTATGGAATTCTAAGCGTTGTCGCCGCCGGTAACTCTTCAGCAGCTAAGGGTAATGGGGACACCTACTCTGTCTCCGGTAACCCAGCAAACGCTGTATCCGCCCTGGCGGTAGCCAACTCGATTGGTTCGACTACCTATGTGGATAAGGCAGAGGTAACGGCTCCTAGTGACCTTGCTGGCCAGGTAAAGGGCTCCTACTCGGTTAGTTTCGATTATGCCGCTGCTTCTGAGGAAGAGCTTAGCGGCACCGTTGTCGCAGCGCCCGAGAATAACAAGTTTGCCTGTGACGCATTCCCCGCAGGCACTGATTTTGGTGGCAAGTGGGTCTTTATTGATTGGACCGATAACTTCGAGACCTTCCCCTGCGGCTCTAAGGTCCGTTTCGACAACCTAGAGAAGGCAGGAGCCAAGGGCGTTGTCCTGGCTTCTAACCTGGAGATCGAAAATATCGGCATTGCCGGTAACGCAACAATCCCCGGTATCCGCCTCAGCAAGAGTGATGCCGAGAAAGTTCGCCCGGCAGCCCAGGCCGGCAACCTAAAAATTAAGCTCCAAAGCGACTGGGTGGGTTCTCTGGTTGTAGACTCAGAGCAGTTTGACCGGGTCAATGAATCCTCAGGTAGGGGCGTTCACGGCTCCCAGGGCTTCACCAAGCCCGATGTTGCCGCCCCCGGTACCAACATTGGCTCAGCAGCCGTGGGTAGCGGTAACGGTAAGGCTATTTTCACCGGAACTTCAATGGCTAGCCCCCACGTAGCCGGTATCGCCGCTCTGGTCTACCAGGCTCACCAGAACTACTCAGCTCCCCAGGTCAAGGCCGCGATCATGAACTCTGCTGTTCACGACCTGAAAACCGCTGACGGTGCTGTCCAGTCCGTTGAGCGTGTAGGCTCCGGCCGCGTTGATGCTCTCCAGGCCGTCAACCAGAATGTGCTGGTCTATAACTCAGACACCCCCGCGCAGGTTTCCGAGAGCTTTGGTGTGGTTGAGGTCCTCCCCACGGCCGGTGTTCAGAGCTACACCCGCGACCTGACCGTAGAAAACTACGACTCAGTAGCTCACACCTACGCACTGTCCTTCGAGGCTTCCTCAAAGACTCCCGGTGTCACTGTCTCTACCCCCGGTAGCGTCACCGTTCAGCCCGGCCAGAAGGCACAGGTAACTGTGACTGTGACTGTTGATCCTGCTCAGCTGGCTAAGACACTTGACCCGGCAAGTAGAGCTGAACAGCTTGATTTTGCCCGCCAGTATCTGAGCATTGAGTCAGGTCGCCTGCTCCTGACTGAAGGTGATCAGCAGACCCGTCTGCCTATTCAGATCGCTCCTAAGCCTGTTGCTGATATGAAGGCTGCATCCTCAAGCATTGAATTTGCTAACGATGCAAGCCAAGCAAAGATCGACCTTGAAGGTAGCCCTGTAGATCAGGGCGGTTACACCTCCCTGGTTGGTGCCTATCAGCTGGGCGCTAAGAGCGACCGTATTCAGAGCTCACGTCTTGGTGCTCTGACCAGCCAGCGCGTTGACCTGCAGTACGTGGGCGCTTACAGCAACGTTCCTGAGCTCGAGGCCTCCGGCGGAG
This sequence comes from Rothia sp. P4278, assembly GCF_048512945.1. Classification (NCBI taxonomy): domain Bacteria; kingdom Bacillati; phylum Actinomycetota; class Actinomycetes; order Micrococcales; family Micrococcaceae; genus Rothia; species Rothia sp. P4278. The sequence goes on along the minus strand of NZ_JBLXXU010000002.1, from coordinate 449,172 downwards.
ATGTAGCCAAGGACGGCATCATGACCATCGGCCTTTCAACCTGGGCTAACTGGGAAAACCTCACTCCGACTACAGCAGTAGAAGTGGGAATCGATCTGGACGGTGATAACCGTGCTGACTACGTTGTGATGACACAGCGCCTCCCCGGCCTGGACTATCCGCTGGTTTACACCACCGGCTACGATAAGGGTCAGCTGACTCTGCTGGATGTTCAGCCCCTTAACGGAGCCTTAGGTGATGTTGATACCAACACCTTCGATAGCAACGTCATGGCGCTACCTGTTAAACTGTCGGCTATTGGTTTGGATGAAGCTAAGGCCAAGAACCTGCGCTATTCTGTCTCTACCTACTCCTGGTACGAACCATCCACCGTGGACCAGACCGACTGGATTAGCTACAACCCCTACTCACCTGAGCTCACTTTCTCTGGTAAGAGCTCAGATGCCCAGGGCCTGTTTGTCGATGCACCCGATGCCGACATCACCGTAGACCGCCAGGGTCCCGGTAGCGCTACAAACAATGAGGCCTTGCTCCTGCACTTCCACAACGCCAGCGGTGACCTAACCGGCACCAAGAGCGGTGAAGATGGCGCTAAGGCTGAGGTCCTCAACGTCACCGAGACTAGCCCCTCCGTAGTTGAGGGCAAGCCCCGTTTCACCGATGTGAAGCCCGGCGACCAGTTCTACAAGGAAATCTCTTGGCTGGCTGACCAGAAGATCACCACCGGTTACCCCGATGGCACTTTCCGCCCGCTGAACAAGGTTGAGCGCGGCGCTATGGCAGCCTTCTTCTACCGTATGGCTGGCTCACCCCAGTACACCGCACCCAGCGAATCACCTTTCTCTGATGTACCTACCAGCCATCAGTTCTACAAGGAAATCGCCTGGATGCACGATATGGGTATCACCACCGGTTACCCCGATGGCACCTTCCGCCCCCAGGCTAACGTCAACCGTGACGCTATGGCAGCCTTCTTCTACCGCATGGCCGGGGAACCTGCCTACGCGGCACCGGCTGATTCTAAGTTCAGCGATGTGAAGCCCGGTGACCAGTTCTACAAGGAAATCTCCTGGCTGAACTCGGTTGGCATCACCACCGGCTGGGAGGACGGTAGCTTCCGCCCCGTCACCCCGATTGCCCGTGATGCTATGGCAGCCTTCATCTACCGTTACGACCAGAACGTAGTAAGCCGCTAAGGCCGCCTAGGGGCTAGCCGGTAAAACTTTTACCGGCACCCCAGCAGGTAGATAGGTGAGGGGTCCCGGCCCGCTAGAAATAGTGGACCGGGGCCCTTTGCCGTGCCCAGAAAGTAAGCCAGGCAGAAGCTATTGCCTACAAGGTAGGGCGAACGGCTAGTCGAGGGTGCCCGCCCGCCAGAGCGCAGCGGCTTCTTCAAGTTCCCCTGCCGTACCCAGGAGCTTGCGGGCCGCGGTGCGGAGCCGCTGAGCTCGGCTTGCCCCTTCGGCTTTGACCTCGGGGGAGGGCAGATGGAGAGGATCTGCGCTGTGCCTGTGACCGTGGTCGGTAAGCGACTGTCCGTGCCTTAGTTCTAGGGCAATATCGTCCTGCCCCAAGGAGAGTACTCGGCAAAAAGCGGCAAAGCGTTCCAGCGCTATATCAAAATCACCGGTATAGGCACCGGCCAGAATGGCATCAACGGTGGAGCAGATTTCTTCGGCAGTCGGAGGTGAGGGCACACCAGCGAGGGCCTGGGCCAGGTAGTTGGAGTGCATACCGCGCTCGTAGTAGTAGCTCATGAGCTGAGCGTTTGCGCGGATGATGCCGCGTAGGGCGTAGATACGCCAGAGGGCCCCTGCCACCGTCACGGGTGCAGCTTGTGCCCAGAGCTGGGCGACCGCTTCGATGCCGAACTCGTCGGTAAAGTGCACCAGCCGTTTGGTGACGGAGGGGTCTTCGTTAGCCCGGCCGCGGGCAAGAAGAGCGCGGGCGGAGGCTTGGGCGGCGGCTGTGAGGTCTTCTGGGCTGGTGTCGCCTTGGAAGCGCTCGAATTTTTCGGTGGAGAACTTGATGGGGCGGTGAAAGCGGGCGGCTGACATAGCTGCTAGTTTAGCCCTAGTTGCTGGGTGCCTGCCGAGCGGATGGCCCAGCAGGTGAATAAGGTTTTGTGGGTACGGTGCTCAGCGTGTATAGTGGTAAGCGCTGAGTTCGTCTCAGTGGAGCGCCTTTAGCTCAGTTGGTAGAGCATCGGACTTTTAATCCGTGGGTCGTGGGTTCGAGCCCCACAGGGCGCACAGCTAAACCCCGGTCTTCCTAGGAAGACCGGGGTTTTCTTATGCTTGGGCTGGTAGTGCGCCTGTTCCTGGAGCTAGTTAGCTTTCAACACGCATTTTATCGCTCCACGGGGCGTACCCCCGCGGGGTCTTCTGCCCCGTACTCAGCCCAGGAACCGTCGTAGACGGCAATCTGCTGGTAGCCAGAAACATAGGCGGCCAGGGCATCCACGCAGGCGGTGACACCGGAACCGCAGGTGAAAATCAGTAGCTCTTTGCCATCGGCAACCTCATCGACAGCCTTTTTAACTTCATCGGGCTGACGGAACCTGCCCCGTTCATCGAGCAGGCTGGTGAAAGGTAGATTGACAGAACCGGGGATATGCCCGGCCCGTAAACCGGGGCGCGGTTCCGGTGCCTTGCCGGCAAAACGCTCAGCGCTGCGGGCATCAATAACCTGTGCTGAATCGTGACCCGCCATGGCCTTGGTGGTCAGGGCATCCACGAAAATCTCTCGGTCTTCTGCAAGGAAAGAGCCAGGGACGAAGGGGCCACGATCTAGAGGGAGCTGTTGGTAGCCAGCTTCTACCCAGGCGGGTAGGCCGCCGTCCAGAACAGCCACGTTGTCAAAACCCATGGCCACAAACATGAACCAACCACGGGCGGCAGAGAACATGCCCTGCCTGTCATAGACCACCAAAGCTGAGTCCTTGTTAATTCCCAGAGCCCGTGCCCTGTCTTCAAACTCGGGTGCACTGAGCATGGTGTGAACGCCTTGGGAGGCGCTGAATTGACCGTCAATATCGAAAGCGCGGGCACCGGGGATCCCCTCGCTTGCTCCTGCAAAGTCACCGACCGACGCGTCCAGAACAATCAGGTTAGGTGCCGTTAGATGAGCGGCAAGCCACTGTGCCCCTACGATAGGGAAGGTCAGCTTAAGAGGTGCAGTCGCTACAGACATAGTGTTCCTTTGCTCAGTGGAAAATCCTAGGGACCATACTACCGCCCCGAAAAGATAAAACCGTGGACTAGACTTTAATCCAGCAATTCCGCAACCCCCTTAGGCGTGCCAGAGTAAGAGAGCACGTCAGCACCAGTAGAAAGCCAATAGATGCCTATTCAGCACCCCAGCCATATTACCGTTCTGACTACCGGGGGGACCGTGGATAAAATCTACTCCCTAGAGGGGGAACTTATTATTGGCCCGCCCAGCGTTCCCGAGCTCCTGGGCCCTGTGCTCAGCGACATCAACTTCACGGTACAGAGTGTGCTGAAACTCGACAGCCTGGACATGACCGATCGGGACCGCGCAGTTCTTGCCTCCGCTCTCGAAGCGGTAGAGACCCAGCACGTCATGATCACCCACGGTACGGACACTATGCCCGAGACTGCTCGCTACCTGCAAGCGAACAAAAAGGCACAGGGCAAGGTCGTTGTGCTCACCGGGGCCATGCAACCGGCTTCTATGCGGGCCTCTGACGCCAGCTTCAACCTGGGGTCAGCGGTAACTGCCCTGGGGCTTTTAGAACCTGGTATCTACATTGCTATGAGCGGGCGAATCTTCCCCGCGACCACAGTCCTTAAAGATAAGGCGCGGGGAATCTTCACCCAGGGTAACTAAACCCTACCGGGGGCGTGGCCTAGACAGCCCGGCCCGGTGTCAGAATATTGTTGGGATCCAGCGCCGCCTTAATGGCGCGCTGGGCCGCAAGAGTAGCCGGGCTGAGCTGTTCGAGCATGCCCTGCATCTTCAGAGAGCCGATGCCGTGTTCACCGGTGACGGTACCGCCTAATTTGAGCGCTTCAAGGCCGATTCTGTCTAAGAGCTCGTGGGCCTGTGCCTGGCCTTCCTCCCCATCTGCTGAGTAGACAGCCGGGTGTAGGTTGCCGTCCCCTGCATGGGCAGAGATTGTGACTTTACGGCCGTACTCGGCTTCTAGCTCCCGGATTTTTGCTACGAAGAGGGAGAGCTTCTCTAGCGGTACGCCAGTGTCACCAAAGACCAGGTAGCCCTCTGCAATGGTGGCTGAATGAACCAGTCTGCGGGTTTCCATGAGATCTAGCCCGGGTAGAGCGGCAGTCTCAATCGCACCACCCTGAGCACACCGCTGTGCAAAGGCCTGAGCCTGTTCTAGGGCACGTGGCCCGGTGGTTTTACCCATGACGATAGCGGCCTTCGGAATGGTCAGACCCCTGCTGTGGTGCTTCTCAATCATGGTCGCTGTCTCGGCATCTACAAGTTCCAGGCTTTCGGGCTTCTCCTGGCTGGAGGCAATGGCAATGATGGTATCCGTGGCCTCTTCAAACGAATCAAAGTGTGCGGAGAAGGTTGCTGGCTCCCCCTCAGGAACAGGCTTGAGCCGGACCGTCGCCTGGGTAATAACACCCAGGGTGCCCTCCGAACCCACAAAGAGCTGGGTCAGGTTAAGGCCGGTGACATTTTTAGCTGTACGGGCACCGGTATGAATGACACTGCCGTCGGCAAGAACTACTTCAAGGGCTACAACCGAGTCAGCGGTAACACCGTGAGCAAGACAGCGCAGTCCGCCGGCGTTGGTGGCAATGTTACCGCCTACCGTTGAGATAGCCGCCGATGCCGGGTCCGGCGGGAAGAAGAGCCCGTGTTCCTGGGCAGCCCTATCTAGATCAGCTGTAATGACACCTGCCCCAACTACCGCCAGGCGGGCCAGCGGGTCAAGAGACAGGGAAGTCATTTTTTCCACCGAAAGCACCAGGCCGCCGGCGTAAGCAACTGCCCCACCCGCTAGCCCGCTACCGGCACCGCGGACCGATACCTTAACCCCGTGCCGGTTGGCCCAGGCCAGGGCGGCAGAAACATCCTGGGTGGACTCAGCCAGCAGGACGGCCAGCGGTAGCTCGGGTGTGGCTTCGGAGTCATCTTCCGGGTAGCGGTCAAAGTCAGTTGGGTCAGTGAGTACAGTACAGGAAACGGACTGAACTAATTCTTGGAGTAGTGCGGACATCTTTGTTCTTTCTCTCTTGGAGCTATATCACTCTTAGTGTAGGTTCTAAGAGGAAGCTTGTGCGCATATCCAGACCTTTATGACATGGTCCGGCCTAGCCCCTCGGTGCAGGTGCCGCCAGAGAATAAGGGAACAAGCAGAAAAGGAAGCTAAGGAGCAGACTCGATGTCAGATCAGCCTAACTACACCTACCCTAATCAGCCTCAGCCGCCCCAGTACACCGGCCAGTACCAGCAGGCCCCCCATACTGGGCAGTACCAGCAGGGGTCAGCTCCCGGCTACGCTCAGGCTTATGGCCAGCAGCTCCCCGAACACATGGAGAAGCCACTGGTTCCCAAGGTACTTAAAACTGCGGCTCTTCTGGTGTACTTCATGGCGGGCTTATCTATTATCTCTGAGCTGTTAGGTGTCTTCTTCTACCAGGAGATCCAGGCACAGGCAGCGGATCGTTTTGCCTCTCTCTTGGGCGTTACCGATTTCCAGAATGGGGTAGCATCACAGGACGCCTTTGAGACACAGGTACAAACGGTAGGCACGGTCATAGGGCTATCTTTCTCCCTACTTATTAACGGTGCGGTTGCCTTCATGGCCTACCTCATGGTCAAGGGCCATAACTGGGCGCGTATCGTACTGACCATCTACACCGCACTGACTGCTATGGAGGTCTTCGGTGTAATCCTGTGGTTCGTCTTCTTCCACTGGTCCATGCTCGTAAGTTTTCTGGCTGCTGTACTGGCAATCGCTGCCCTCTGCTTTTTCTGGCAACGCCCCGCGAACGAGTACATGCAGCGCAGCCGTATCTACAAGCAGTGGGTTCAGCAGCAGTCCTACCTTGCTTCTCGCCCCTAAAAGCAGCCCTGTTTGCTGTTAGGCAGGGTTGAAAGGCCAGGCGACCAGTAAACTGGTGGGGTAAGCTCCCAAGCATGTGCTCCTTCTGCCTGTGAGCGCGCTGGTATTTGCCAGCGTCAGACAGGGGAGCACAGTATGCTTGGGCACACCCCGGAGGCTAGTTCAAGAAGAACCGGCACCCCTACCAAGGAATCGAAAAGCGAAACGTAGCATGGGCAAGACGAGCAGGGTCATTTATCAACCGCGTGAGGCGGTGGATTATCGTCTCATCGATATGGCACCCTATATCCAGTCAGGACGACTCGTGCCCGTTGGTGCGCGAAGCAAACTGAGCCTCTACCTCAAAGACCTCTGGGGGCGCCGTAGCTATATCTGGTACGACTCCCGGACCAAGGTCAGGACCCAGAACAACGAGCACCGGCTCGGTACCCTCTGGCTTCTGGTCAAGCCCCTACTCGACATCGTTTTTTACGGCCTGCTCTTTGGTGTAGTGCTCAAAGCATCGCGGGGTATAGATAACTACCCGGCATACATCATCATCGGTGTTTTGATGTTCCAGTACATCTCAAGCGTTATGAATAACGCTGCCGGCGTGATGAACCAGAGCAAGCCCATGATGAGGGCTTTTTCCTTCCCCCGCATGGCGATACCGCTCTCGATGCTGGTGCGGCAGACTCTACAGATGGGCCCTATCCTTGCGGTTATGATTGTGGGTCTTATTGCTATCCCGCCCCACCAGTACCCCTCACTGACCTGGGCCATGTTTATCCCGGTTTTTGCACTTAACTCAGTCTTCCTTTTTGGGCTGTCGCTGATTATTGCCCGCTACGCATTTATTCTGCCCGATATTAAACAGCTCTTGAGCTTTGTGACCCGCGTACTCATGTACGGTTCGGGCATTATCTTCCCCATCGAACGGTTCGTGAACCACCCCGTTTTGGCCCAGGTAATTCAGGCCAACCCGGTCTACATTTTTATTGACCTGTACCGGCAGGTCCTACTCAACAACAGCTGGGGCTCACTTGAATCGTGGGCCGGTGCAGGTGCTTGGACGGTTGGCACCCTGCTGGTGGGCTTCTTCATTTTCTGGCGTGCAGAGGAGGTGTTCGGCCGTGAGCTCCGCTAACCAAGAGAAGCTGGGGAGCTTTGCCCCCGGTAAACCCTACGACGATGACCGCTTCCTGCAACCGAATATCGTGGTCAATAATCTTTCCGTTGATTACAAGGTATCGGCCGGACTTTTTGGCCGCCGCAAGCAAGAGACAGTACACGCCCTGCAACCCTTTTCTTTTGCGGCCTTTGAGGGCGAGTTCATCGGGCTGGTAGGGCGCAATGGCTCGGGCAAGAGTACCCTGCTCAGGGTTATTGCCGGCCTTGAATCGCCCACGACCGGCACGGTTTACGCTTCGTCTCGGCCTTCTCTTGTAGGTGTGAGCGCAGCCCTTAACCCGGAGCTAACCGGGCGGCAGAACATCATTCTAGGCTGCCTGGCTATGGGGTTGAGAAAGAATCACATTGATGAGGCCATGCAGAAAGTCATAGACCTAGCGGGCATCGGTACCGCTATCGACCGGCCCATGCGAACCTACTCATCGGGCATGGGCGCCCGCCTGCGCTTCGCTATTTCGCTGGCGGCCAAGCCCCGCATCATGCTGGTTGACGAAGCCCTCTCCACCGGTGATGCCGCCTACGCAGAACGCTCAGCCCAGGCCATGAAAGAGGTCCTCGACCAGGCTGGAACGGTCTTCCTGGTCACCCACGCTGCCCAGACCATTGAAGAGCTCTGCAACCGCGCTATATGGCTGGACTACGGCGAGTTCGTCATGGACGGTGACGCCCGCCAGGTAGCCCGCAAATACCGCTGGTTTGCTCACAACCTAGCTCAGGGAAACAAGGAAACAGCCGCCCAGCTCCTTGCTGAGGCCAAAGCTCTGGGAGCACAGGGGTATGTTGCGGATAGCCCCGAAGAGACAGACGAGCGCTAAACCGTCACAGATCCCCCCACCACCGGCAGATTACAAGGTAAAGAACCGATGTCCCCCCATACTATTATGACTATCTACGGCACCAGGCCCGAAGCTATCAAGGTTGCTCCCATCATTAAAGCCCTTGAAAGCTCAGCTGACTTTACCCCGGTGGTTGTTTCCACCGGCCAGCACCGGGACATGCTAGAGCAGGTGCAAGAGATCTTCCATATCAGGCCGGACTATGAGCTGGACATCATGCAACCTGGCCAGGGGCTGAACCAGATTGCCCAGAAGATTATGGGCGGGCTAGACCGGGTTCTTCAAGAGCAGAAGCCTGCGGCTATTATCGTCCAGGGTGACACCACCTCGGCCCTGTACGGCGCATTGGCGGCTTTTAACCTGCAGATCCCTGTGGTGCATATGGAGGCGGGCTTACGTTCGGGTGATCTGGCCTCTCCCTTCCCAGAAGAGGGGAACCGTAAGCTTATTAGCCAGATAGCATCGCTTCATCTGGCTCCGACCGATAGCGCCCGGCGGAACCTGCTCCATGAAGGTGTCGGGCAGGGCGACATCCGGGTTACCGGGAACTCCGTCATCGATGCCTTGCTGTCTGTGGTGGAGAGGGGCCAGCCCAGCAACCAGCAAGATATTGAGGGTGTCTTGAACTCGGGGCGCAGAATTATTGTGGTCACCAGCCACCGCCGGGAAAATTATGGCCGCCCCATGGAAAATATTGGCCGTGCCCTGGCCCGTTTGGCTCAGAGCTACCCAACCGACCTGTTTGTCTTTCCCGCCCATAAGAGCCCGGCCACCCGGCAGACCATCCTACCTCTGCTTGAAGACCTGCCTAACCTGATGGTGATTGAGCCACTGGACTACCAGGAGTTTATCTGGCTGCTAGAAGCCAGCTACCTGGTGCTCACCGACTCCGGGGGCTTGCAGGAAGAGGCTCCGAGCCTGGGTAAGCCGGTACTGGTCCTGCGGGAGACCACAGAACGCCCCGAGGCTGTTGAGGCTGGTACGGTGCTGCTTGTCGGTACCGGTGAGGAGGACATCGTTGCAGAGGCTTCAAAGCTCCTAGATTCTGAGGACACCTATCGGGCCATGGCTGTTGCCACCAACCCCTACGGTGATGGCAAGGCCGCTGAGCGAACTGTTCAGGCGCTCAGCTTCTTTCTGGGCCTGACCGACAGTGAACCCGAGGAGTTTGCTGTGGGTTTAGCGCCAGAGCCCTTTGGTGTCAATGACGGCTTTACCGGCTAAGGCTCTTGCGGGCACCTGCTTGAACCGGTCGTGGTCAACGAGCAGGAGCACCAGATCCGCCTGGGCTATGGCGGGGTCACAGTCTGTCAGCTCAACCTGCCCCAGCTGGCTGAGGTGGGCTGGGAGCCGGTCGATGTGGGGCTCAACTACCAGCAACCGTGCCCCCGGAATCTGGTGAGTCAGCTCCGTGAGGATTTCCAGAGCGGGGGATTCCCGCAAATCGTCAATGTTGGCTTTAAAGGCTAGGCCAAGTACGGCGATGGTGGGGCGATCCAGGTGGGCGCTTTCTGCCTGGACCTGCTCAATAACCCAGCCCGGTTTTGAGTCGTTGACCTGACGGGCCGTTCTAATCAGCCGCGAATTGTGGGGGTCGGCGGCAACAATGAACCAGGGATCGACTGCGATGCAGTGCCCGCCAACACCGGGGCCAGGTTGCAGGATGTTAACCCGCGGGTGGTGGTTGGCTAGGTCAATCAGCTCCCACACGTTCACACCAAGCTGGGCGGCAATCATCGACAGTTCGTTGGCGAAGGCGATATTGACGTCTCTGAAGGAGTTCTCGGTCAGCTTGACCATCTCTGCGGTGACATCGTCTGTGGCTAGGATTTGGCCGGTGCAGAACCGTGCGTAGATCTGCTGGGCCCGCTGGGTAGCGGTGGGGGTCTGCCCGCCGATTACCCGGTCGTTGCTGATCAGCTCTTGGAGTGCCTTACCGGGCAGGATACGCTCGGGGCAGTAGGCAAAGTAGATAACAGGTTTCCCCCCGGGGTTTTCCTGCCCATCTGCCACCAGGTCGGGGCGCAGCGAGATAATGTGCTGGGCCAGTTTCTGGGTGGTTGTGGGGGGAGAGGTCGATTCAAGAATAATCAGCTCCCCGCCCCTGAGCTGGGCAGCGATACTACTAGCGGCGGCCATGATGTAGCTGAGGTCGCCGTCTTTCTGCTCGGTAAAGGGGGTGGGAACAGCGATGATGTAGGTATCTGCCGGGGGAACTTGGGTGGTGACGGTCAGGTTGCCGCTTGCCAGGGCGCTTGTGAGGGCTTGGTCAAGACCAGGCTCCACAATGGTGACACGACCCTTGCTGATGCTCTCAACGGTTGCAGGGTTGATGTCCACGCCGATCACACGCGCCCCGCTTTGAGCTAGGACGACAGCTGTCGGCAGGCCAATGTAGCCCAGACCGATGAAGGCAATAGTGGGGGAATCCATGACTACTTATCAAAACTTTCAGAAGAAATCTTCGGTATTACACTTAATTTACCTCAGTGCAGTAGTTTATACCGTGGATGTCGGCTAAACCCCACAAGCAGCTCGTGAGATTACTTGGCGGCAGAGCTGTAGTATTAAACTGGCGATAACTCCACCCCGTAGCCTGGGGAAGAACCCCCATAAGGTTTCGATGCAAAAAACGAAGCAGCCAATGAGTAAGGAAGACTATGTCTGACCAGAGGAAAGTTCTCACAATTGTTGTGCAAGCAACCACAGCGTTGGATCCTGAGTCAGAGATATACCGCTATATCATGCGTGCTTCCTTGCTGTGGGAAAACAGCTACAGTATCGAGGTTGTAGACCAACAGCTGGATGTTCATCGGCTACGTGAACTGGTTCAGAGCCTCGACAGCAAATATGTTATTTTTATGGACTCGAGCCACATCATAAGGCCTGACTACCTGGAAAAGATGCTTGAGTACCTGAACCAGAACAGTGTATTCCTTGCAGAGCCTAAAATTTATACTGGCGCGCTACCCCAGACCGATATCATCAAAGAAAATGACTTGGATTATTACTACAGTCGAGACACAGATATCTTCGGCATAGCCTTCAACACAAGTCGTTTATCTCATATTCTAGATGTATTTCGCGATATTGATATACATTCCCTATACATTGCCTACCGCCTGTACTGGGGTATTGAAAAAATTACCCCTCTGGAAGCTGGTTACTCTGTCTCATCTGTTACTAAGGTAGCAAATGGTCTGAAGATAAACCGTGGAATAAAGAGAATTCTCCCCGTCGCCTCTACAGGCTCGCTGGAGATGCGACTGTATATACTTCGGTTGGTGATACTTTTCTTGCGGGGGGTCCGCCAGAAAAATTCAACCGATATATCTATCATCCATCTCAAGGAAATAATAAACTTTTATCGCCTGGATGAGATTTATAAGTATTCGGAAGCGTTACATTCATTTGAGACAGGTTTCTTGATCTGGCTTGCAGACTCCGTCCAGGACCAATATCTCTATAAGCAGCTATCAGACTCAGATATATATCTAGAATTCAACCGGAAAAACCCGGGCGAAGATAATTTCTTGCTCTATAGTCTTGATTTTGCTGGGAGTGAGGTTGAGGTCTATAAATCCTATCTTCCTAAAGAGCAAAGGGCATCTTTTAACAACCCGAAGTCGTATGATTTCTACTCTAGCCCCATAACCCCTGACTCAACAATTATCTTCTTTGATCGCCCAATGCAGGCTGATGATAATGCTGAGCACTTATACGCATACTTTATTAAAAACTACCCTAATTACCATAACGCATACTTCGCATTGAACCCCAAGTCCAAGGATTGGGAACGCCTGCTGTCACTGGGTTTCAATCTTATACCTATATTCAATGAGGAGTTTTACGAGAAGTTCCTTATCTCCGACCTGGTCGTTTCATCCCAGATCTACTCACTCAACTATAGAGGTAAGAGCCTGGCAAATTCACGTTTTGTCTACCTTCAGCACGGGGTGCAGCTCAACGATATGACTGACTGGGTTCTATCTAAGTTCTTTGATGTGTTTGTTTCTACGGGCAAGGTGGAATATGACTACCTCTCAGCTCTTGCTCCCAAAGAGACGATAAACTCTGGCCTCCCAAGGTTTGAAACTTTGGCTAAGAAGGTAGGGGAGACTAAGCATCTGCTATTTATGCCAACATGGCGTTTTAATCTGCAAAACAGCTCTACAGAGCAGTTCATGGAGTCAGATTATTTTAAATCAATCAATAATATTTTCACTGATGAAAATTTGCTAGAATTCCTTGAAGAAAACGATAAGGAACTAATAGTACAGCTACACCCTAATACCGCTAAAAGATCTGGTTGTTTCAATTTCTCAGATAGGGTCAAGCTGTCGGATTTGAGCTACAGCGACGCGATTTCAGCAGCTGAATTTATCTTTACGGACTACAGCTCAGCGGTCATTGATGGTACCTTCGTAGGAATCCCCATTGCTTACTACCAGTGGGATGCAGAGGAGTTCTTCAACGATCAGCCTTACGATGCACGGCTTAGCTACGAAGATGATGCGATGGGGCCTCTTTTCACCCAGCACCAGCAAATAATCAACCACATTATTTCAGGCAAATACAAAGAGATTGACCAAAAATATGAACAGCGACGAGCAGTATTTTTTGAGGGTGTAGAGCTATCCAAAATTAATTCTCGGATTGTCGAAAGGATGCTGAGTCTTTAAAAATGAATAAACGAGTACTTTTATACAAGAGGAAAATTAGGAACGCTGCCAAGAAGGTTGCTTTCTCTGACGTATCACGAAGCATCGCCCGGGAGATTTATTCCCTCTCGAGAAGAAGCGCTCTGGTCTCTGCCGGGATTGAACGGACTAACTCCTCAGAAATTTTTGGACGTCTCTCATCCGAGCGTCTTCCAGAGGGTAAGTACTTCGCAAAGCTGACTATCAAGGACTGGGAAAATCACCTTGACAAGAGATTTAAGCTTTTTCAAGGTAATAAGCTCATATACGGCAACCAAATTGAAAAGCCTGCCCGAGGTTTCCCCCTTGAATATAGAAATATAGTTGTTTCGTCCCGTAGGCTTGAGAACTTTAGCCTGTCTATAGACGCTCCGTTCACGTTAGCTATTAGCCAGGGGGCCTTCTCGACCCAGCAGCAGACTGACTATGACTTCAAGTATGGTGTAGAGCAACACGGGGACGTTTTCTACTCTCTCAGAGGAAATAAAGTTAATCCCCGAAAAATCATCATTACCTTCCCCGGTTTTGGGCCATCGACCACCAGAATCCCCTACTCTGTCAGTTATCTAAAGGCCTTGACAGATAAAGATCTCAAGGACACCCTGATGGTCTGTTTCCAGGATCGCTACATGGTTTCTGGTACTTACATGATTACCGACAGCGCCGGGCGACCTCTCTACAGTAGGGTCAAATCTGCCATAGATTCGCTTTTGCGTGAGTACAACTTGCAGGACCGAGATATGCTACTCTTCGGTGCCTCTAAGGGAGGGTCAATAGCTATTTACTATGCCCAGGAATACCCGTGTGCTCAGCTGGTGGTTGCTGTTCCGCAGATGAATCTGCCTTACTATATGAATAAACCTTTCTTTAGGAACAACTTATTCCTGGTTCCTGAAATTCACAATATTGAACAGCCAGAGAGTATTTTAAGAAGATACTTCCGTGAAGGTCGGAAAATCGACTATTTTTACACCAATTCTGATGAACTCAGTAACCACTCCCTCATCGAGTTTGCGCGTGATATTCCTGGTCTGACCAAACACAGAATCAACGGCAAGCATGGAGACGTAGCGAGAACAGCACTGCCCTCAATTCTCAATATCATGCGAGGTTTTCTTGGAGTCTCCACGGTCAAGGAGATTAGGGCTGAAACCCTGCGGACCTTCTCCGATGAATCCTTTATCTTTGGACAGGCCAGAATTCAGACAGGAATTAGCCGTACAGACCCTATCAATTGGTACCTGGAAGGCAACCTAGGGAGAAGCGTCTTTAGGGTTCTGCTAACGGATCATTCCTATGACTTTGTTAAATATTCTGACAGAAGCCAAAGAATTATCCCTGCCTATGACCCGGTTGAATCGATCAATACGATTGTTGGTTTGGGCGCAGACGGTTCCGTCTATAAGGGGCGGTTCCCTAACCATCTTGAACGCTCACCGGAGCATAGGAATAAGCTTATTTCAGAGTTTCAGCCCATATTGGATGATACTCAGGGGGTCGTCAAGGAATACGCCATAGTTAATGGGGCCACCTATAGTCGTTTCAAATATGTGGCTCAGCCGATTCAGGCTGATGGCAGGACTGTAGAAGTCCATTTTGTGGATGACATCACTAACATCGCAAAGATTAGAGCGGCGGCCAAGCAAACCCATCCCACTAAGACCCTCATTATCGTTGCGTCGCAGGACGAGATGACTTTTGCCAACCTATTTGCCCTGCGGTGTGTGATGACTCTCAAGGGTCAGCGCCTCCGGATCGTTCTCCATAACCGTAATCTTGATGCTACCCAGGTGAAAGCACTAGTTAAAACAGACTGGGTGCATGTTCAAGTGGTACTTGTTCACGCTGCTAGCAACCTAAACATCAGCCGTAGACCTTATAGCAACTGGATTAGAAAACGCCGTTTGAATGTTCTGCAGAGTGCCCAAAGAGAAATGCAGAGCCTTGAAGCTGTAGGCAACAGCCAGACTGATGGGAATATCTTGAGATTGCCTAAGGCTCCAGAGCATTTCAAGGCCGAAGAGGTGAGTCAGGGGAGGAGCCAGAGTCCGACTCTATCGGCTGGGACTGCCCCGAGAGTTGCTCTAGCTCAAACATCAAGCGATACCGTCGTAGCCACTGGGCAGGAAGGTCAACGGGCTAAGGAAAAAGTTGATGCTACTTTCTCAGCCAGAAAAAATAGTATTAGAAAATCGGGGAAGAAAAGTAAGCGGAAGTAACTGGATGCTGCAACCCTGAATGCCGTTTCTTATCGTAAAGATCATGAAGGAAACAGCGACTATTTTTTGATGCTACAACCGCTCAGCGGATTAGCTAGGCATATGACATCAAGGTCGTCATGCTGGCTTTGGCTGCGTTAAGAATTGCTGGTCTCTTGAGGATAGAGGAAAGTTATACCAACCCATGGGTTATAAACGAGTGATCAATTTCTGGGTAGATGAAAAAATGCAAGCTCCAGAACCTCCTCCCCGGGAGGTTTTGCGTCAACAGTTAATGGCACGCAAAGGAGGGGTTATTGGCACCCAGGGTCGAGGGGCGGTGGCTCTTCGTTTTGATGATGCTCCCTTTGCCTTCCGGCACAAGGTGCTACCTCTCATCGTTGAGCGCGGTCTGCCCTATACTCGCGTTACTACCTCATCGCACATCCATAAGGGGCAGATCAAGGAAAAAGAATTCCCCCTGATGCAGAAGCATGCAATTCGGTACGGGGGCGAAATCTGGAACCACGGAGCTACACATGGTGATGCCTCCGGGAGTAAGGGCATTTATCGGGAGCTTATTGCGCCGCTCTATCAGCTTCGCAGCTTGATGCCCCGCATCCCTATCGACTGTTTTGCCCCTCCGGGTGGTGCCCAGATTTCCTTCGACGGGTTTATGCCCTCTCACACTCCGCAGAACTGGGCTACAGAGGCGGGACGCTTGGTCCTAGCCCATCACAGTTTGGCTTCTGGCTACTTTAAAAATACTTTTTACAGGAGCCTGACAGGATCTCCTGTAGACGGACAGACCCATTACAGCCTCGATACTTACACCCTAGAAAGGGCCCAAGAACTGCTAGAGCGTGTGGCTCAATGGCAGGTAGGAACGGTCCTCATGTGGCACTCCAACAAGTTGGACAGCCCCAACTGTATGGATATCAAGACTTTTGAGGGGGTTCTTGACCATATTGTCGATTTGCGAGACCAGGGTAAGTTGCTTGTTCTCACCTGTAGTGGGCTTTCAGTAGCTGACAAAAGCTCCCAAAACCGTGATGATATCTTAACCAGCCACTCCGGCGATCCTTTCAACGAGCTCATAACTTACGGTGCTTTTCGGAGTAACGTCCCGGGTTCTACACGGGAGCTGGTGGCGGAGGTTGAAGCGCCACCTGGAAGCCAGGTGGTTTCAACCGTGGGCGAGTCCATAAGGAAGCACACCGTTCCAGACCAGGGGCTCTTACACCTTCGTCATGTGGTAACAATCCCTCTAGATATCAAGAATCTCCATGTTTCCATTGACGCTAAATCATCGGACGTTACCTTGCGAGCGGTTTAGTAGTAGCTGCGGGCTGAGGTAGGGCATGGCGATGAAGTAGCTGAGGTGGGACCTCTACCAGCTTGAGCGGTGGGGCAGCTAACTAGAGCCATAGTGAGAGGCTGCCTTGAAGGTTACTCAGTAAACTGCCACAGCTGTCTTTGCCAGGTTTGAGGGTCTTAGCTTTCCGGGCAGAACTGCCGGTAAGCAGGAAAGAAACTGCGAGCTCTTGCAGATTTTCAGGTCTGATGAGAGTCACGCCGGGGGTTTCTAACAGATTCCTGGCCCGCTTGAGCTGGGGGTCATCGGGCGCTACCACCAGCGCAACCGGCACACCCACCAGCAGGGCATCATCGGCTACGGACGAATAATCGGTCACCAGGGCACACGAGCGCACCAGCGCCTCCTGGAACTGGTGGCCAAAAACCAGCTCAACACCCAAACCCTCACCCAAGTGAGCCACCCGCTCCTCCATGTTGGGGTGCACAAAGAAGACCGGGCGCACACCGCGCTGGCCCAGCCGCTCACAGGCCTCAACCCAAGGCCCCACCCAGGAGCCTACCCAGGCCCGAACCTCATCATCTGTGGCGGTCACTAGGCTCTGCTGCCAGGTAGGGGCCACCAGCACCCTATCGCGCCGAACCTCACCGGCAGCTAACTCGTACAGGCGGTCGTGGCGGGGTAACCCCAGCTGCCAGACCTCCTGGCGGGTCAGCGTGTAGCAGGACCCATCACCCACAATGGCCTGGGTTTCGCTGTCCAAGGTAGTGAGCATAAGGTCAATCCGGCGGGGGTTGAGCCAACGCCAGTGATCGCGCCGCAAAATACCGTGCTGAAGAAAAATAAGCCGCTGATCAGGCCCTAAAGCAGCCAAAATAGGGGCTAACCTGGGGGCACTAATATCGCTGATCAGCAGGTTACTGGCTCGCCTGCCAAGCTCTTGAGCCTGGGCACTAGCCACCTCTACCAGGGTGAACCCCTCCTGCTCCAACCTGGCCCAGTCGGGGCTCTGCCTGCAGAGCAAGAAAACGTGCTCCACCTGGGGCGCGTGGGCGCTGGCGTAGCGGTAAAAAGCCTCCGCATTATCACCGGCCCGGTGCTCCCTATCCGCGTACACCCAGACCTGCCGCACCTGCGCGGGCTGAACCTGGCCCGGTGCGGCAGACCCTTGACCTGAACGGCTCGTGAGCGCCCGCTTGAGCCGCCACAGGCCCTTCTTAGCCTGCATGAGCAAGGACGGCCTCTCTGCCATCTCGGTAGAAGGCGGGGGAGTGGGCTGGGCAAGAGGCTGGGCAAGCTGACGGAGCAGAAGCGGTGTACCAGCGTAGGGGCTAACTTTTAGGTCAAACCCAGCGACCCGTATGCTAGGGGCCTGCTCAAACCAGAGAATACGTTCCCGCACGAACTCCACACCAAAGAGAGTGTGGCTCACCCACTTAGCGGTTACAGGTTCTACCGGCTGGCCCTGCACCATAAAGACTTCTGCGGGTACGTCCTGGCCTGCCGGGAGCGCATCGCCCCGGTAGAAATAGGTGAACTTCTGTACCGGGCGCCAGGACCGCTTAGCATAAGAGAACACCTGGCGGCTGGTCAGCGGTGCATAGGGCAGAGCATCCACCTGGGCAGAACGAGCCAGCAAGAGCTGCCTTCGGTCTAAGCCCAGGGGCAGAACCGCAAAGCCTTCCAGCAGGCTAGTGTCAATCTTCCCCAAGATCTGCTCTATGTAACCGGCGCAGGTTCTGCGGACCTGCCCAGGTAGTTCAAGGGCGGGCGAGAACACCTGACGGTCAATCTGTAGGTAGTGGGCCAGCTCGTAGAGGAGCTGGTTCTGCAACCACAGTGGCAGGGGCCTAGAGCTCTGTGACCAGGGCAGGTAAAAGCGCTCGAAGGGCAGGGTGTACTTGAGCGGAGCAGACCAGGCACCGCTGGTCAGGGAGCGCTGGTGCCCCACCCGGTAAAGATAGCGCGCACCCGCGCACACACCCACACCTCTTGCCCGGCAGGCCAGCAGGAGCCGAACGATAAAGTCAGAGTCCTCAGACCAGTTAACCCCCTCATCAAACCGCAGACCCGTAGTTGCAAGCACCTGCCGGTTGAAAACAGCCGCCGCCACCGAAGTACCAATCATGTGTGGCTCATCGGTCAGGCTCACCCACCGACTACCCTGCATAAACCGGTAGCGCAGGGGGTGAACCTCCTGGGGCTCAGCACCGTGTTCCTGCTGGTCCAAGCGCATAATCCTGGTGTGAATCAGCGGGCTGGACGAAAAATCCTGGTCGGCGTGCTGGGCTATCAGCTCACCGAGGGCTTCAAAGTAGCCTGGGGACACGGTGTCGTCCGCATCCAAGAAGGCCACCCAGTCCGTTGACTCAGCTACCGCCGCCCTCAGCCCCACATTGCGGGCGGCCCCAGCGCTACAGGCAAAAACATTCCCCTGCCCCGTCCTGAGCACCCGCACCTTGGTGTTGGTGGCAGCTAGCTCCCGCGTAGCTTCTAGAGCTTCTGCATTATCGGCCACCACAAAAATACGCTCCACCAGCGGCGAGCGCAGGCTCTCCAGAGCCTGGGCCAGGTAGGGGCCAGAATCGGCTACCGGAATAATGACCGAGAACCTAGCACTCACGCGCCCTCCACCCCGCAGATTGAGTTAGCCCACTCCTGGGCGACCTCCTGAAAGTCAAACCGGGTGGCGTAGGACTGCGCGGCGGCACTTTGGGCAGCCCACAGGGGCCGGGAGGTATGTTCTACGATGTAGTCCGCTATAGCCTCAGCTGAGGGGAAGACCCAGCGGTCCGAGAAAATATCGGTCACCCCCGTGCGTTCTAGGAAAAGGGGGACTGCGCCCGAAGCCATGCCTTCGGCAGCGGCCAGGTGGAAGGTCTCACGGTCACTGAGCGAAAGGATCCACCCGATTTTGCTGAACCAGGATTCCACGTTAGCGCCTTGGGTTTCAAAGACAAGGTGCTCCCGTAACTGGGGGGAACTACCGATGCGCTGGTAGAGCTGGCGGTAAGCATCCACTTCTGCCAGGTTCTTGTTCCACAGCCAGGAGAAGCGCCAGGGAGCGCGCCCGCGCAGGTGGAGCATGTAACGCTCATCGTGGGCGAGTAGATTCTCCAGGACCTCCACCGCTAGGTCAGGGCGTTTGAGGAAGGGCGTGAAACCGAGCATGCCCAGGTGGTAGGGCGCGTCCTGCCGCTTGGGGCGGCTGAAGGCATCAAACTCGATTGAGTTACCGATGACCTTGATTTTGTGCCGGTCCCAGCGGTGTAGGGAGAGCACCTGCTGCCGGTAGAACTCCGAGACCAGAATGAGCTGGTCTACCCGGCTGAAATTGAGGTCGGTAATCCAGGCGGCTTGAGCCTCAAAACCGTGCAGGCGAATGAGCAGGCGTTTACCGGCGGGCAGGTTGTGGGAGTACCAGATGGCGTTACGGCCAGCCCATTCGCAGAGCACCACATCGGCCCAGTCCATGAGTTCTTGGTGGTTGTGATCGGTAGGGGCAGCCTCTTCGAGTGCCCACTCTTGAAGCCTGACCTCCACCTTATTGGCTTTTTCGAGCATACGAACAATGCCGGGGGTGAACCGGAAGTCGTGGCTACTGATGAGGACCTTGAGCGGTGGGAAACTCAGGTCTTGGAGCTTGAGCATACGGAGTACCGGTTCAAGGTGTGCCAGAGTGCCCACCGAGCCGTCGGCCCCGGGCACTGAGTACTCAATGAGGGAGCGGGAGGCTGTGTCATTGACCAGTGTGTAGTCGGCCAGCCGAATGATGGTTTCTATATTTTGGCTGGTGCTGTCGTAGAGGGATTCGGTGTGGCTGGGAATATCGGGCAGAACCGCGACCAGGGGTAGCTGCCGGTTCCACTGCTGGGCCACCGCGAAAGCGGCGCTGTAACCGACCACAAACACCAGCTGGGCCTGGGTCTTGCCTGCCTGGGCCTGGACTTCATCGGTGATGGTAGCGAGCGGCTGCTCTTGGGCAAGGACGTGTGCTTCAAACCCTAGAGAATGCAGGTTTACTTGGAGCCTGAGCGCGGCCTGGTCAAGGCCAGAGAGATTCTTACCTCGGCCCCGGTAGATGAGAGCGGTGGTCATGGGCGGGCCTTCCTGTGGTCCTGCTGGGTGTAGGCCAAGAGCTGTTGGAGGAAGGGTGAGAGGGCGTAGTCGGCGCCCTGGAGGTCAGTTAGTTGGGCTGTCACCGCCTTGCGGAGCCGTTGGTGGGCGCTCAACAGCCTAAAGGAGGCCGGTGGGCCAGCGGGCACCCTTGCATTATCGATCAGTACGGGGGTGGTGTAGGAGCGCCTGGCCTGGGAAATCAGGGCCAGGAGCTCGTCGAAGAGGTGTTCGCCGCCTGCCTCTAGGGTTCCCGCCCAGCTCCCCTGAGTCAGGGCGCGGGTTTCTACCAGAAAGTAGCTGGCCTTGAGGGTGGGCGCTACCGCGTAGGCCCAGCCGGGGTTGAGCGCTACCAGGTTCTGCTTGCACTCCTGCGCGAGCGCGGGGGAAACTACCCCGTAGGCTTGTGCCTGTTTCCAGTGCGGGGGCAGGGCAGAGAGATCTTTGCCAAAGAGCATGCCCGCCAGAATCTGGGAGCCTGCCGCTACACGGTCCTCATCGACCTGGCTAATGACCCGGCCCAGAGCTACCTCGTCGGAGCCGGTGCTGATAGCGCCCCTGGTGTCGTCTTCGTTCAGGGAGCGCTGGGTGAACCGAAAGAAGCTAGAGAGACCAGCCATAGGTACCTTTCAGGGAGGGGACTGAGCCCGGGGGCTTTAGAAGAAGATGTGCTGCTGGCTGAGGCCGTAGTGGTGGAGCCGTGCCTGGGCCAGAACCCGGGAGTCGCTGATATCCCAGGTGTGCTTGGCTCCCTGCCCTGCTGCTCTGCGTACCTGCACAAAGTTGAAGCGGTCAGCGGAGTAAATACGCCCGCCAGCTTGAGCCACAGATTCTAAGAAGGCGGTGTCTTCGCCGGTGGAGACGTCCTCAAAGGGGTGGGCCTGGAAGATGCTACGGTAACCTAGCAGGGTCGGGCCTGCGACGAAGTCGGTGAAGCGGTGTTCGCGTTCTGCCGCCCGTACCACCGTTGCCTCAAGGCCTTGCAGGCGCATATAATATGCCTGTTTGCCAACCACATCGGCGCGGGAGAAGCGTAGGGCGTGCAGGGAGTCCTCCAGGTAGTGGGGGCCGTAGAGGTCATCGTCATCCATCTTGGCAAGGACTTGCCCCTGTGCCGCATCAACAAGCTGGTTCAGGCAGTAGCCCAGAGAGCGTTCACTACCTGCGGTCAGCAGGCGTGCCCGCTCAATCCCGGCCTGACGGGCACGGTCCTGGAAGGTGCGAGAATCGAGGGTGAAACCGTGGGTCAGCAGAACCAGTTCAGCTTGCACCGTCTGCTGGCCTACCTGTTCAAGGAGGTGCTCCACCTGTTCAGGGCGGCAGGTAGAGGCAATGACGCTGACACTCGGTTGCCCCAGGGCGAAGGGCCCGGTCAGCTTTCCTTGGCTTGCCAGCGCATTGAGAATGGTCAGTGCCCGGTGGGAATAGGTGTGCTGTGACCAGATGTGTCGCTGGGCCAGGTGAACCTGCCGGTCCCGGTACTCACCGCTTGCTAGTAGGGCGCGGGTTGCCTGACGCGCTTGGTCTTCGGTACCTGCCACCTGGATCATAGTCTCGTCAAAGTAGCTGTTAATAGCGGCTGAGGGGCTGGTCAGTACGGGTGTTCCGCTGGCTAGAATCTCAAAGATTCTGCGGGCGCACATGCTCGGGGAATCCACCACCGAATTGACGTTCAAGAAGACCTTATAGGCCTTATAGGCCACCAGCATCTGCTGGTAGCTCTGGCTGCCCACGACGTGCTCGGTGAGCGGCTGGGGGAACTGGTAGCGTTCGTCCTGACCTAAAAAGCGGGAGAAAATCTCAAAAGGCTCACCGGCCTGGGCCGCTCCGGTGCGGGCACCCTTGAGCAGGTAGTCCATCTGCTCGCGGCGCTCAGGGTATTTATGGGCAAAGTAAGAACCTGCAAAGGCCGCACCGCGCTCTGCTACCCCGTGGTGGGGGCGCACCGGGTTGTGCACTGCTGGCTGGGCGGCAAAAGCCAGAGGATAGACCCGTTCATGCCCCAGCTCTTGCTGGTAGCGGGTGACCATGTTGCTATCGGAGGTAAAAACAAAGTCAAAAAGCGCGGCAGTAGCAAGGAAGTCCTCAAAATGCGGGGGGTCCTCCTTGTTCCAGAAAACAGAGGGGATGCCTTCTTGCCGGGTGTAGGCCAGAAGCTCTTTGACGGCAGGGCGCGGGGCTGATTCCCCGGTTAGGTGGTACTGCCAGGTACCGTCGTTACCGGCCCAGGCAGACTCCACCAGCAGAAAATCAGGCTTCTCGCGTTCTAGGACCTCTCGCCAGTTCTCCGGGGTGATAGCTAAAGTGGTGAACTCAAAACCCCAGGCCAGCGCAGAAAAATCATCCAGAATAGTAGCCACTTTTAAGCCCTCAAAAACCGGAGGGTAGCTGGGGTAGTCTAGGGGCAGGAAGTCAAGACGGTAGCCAGCAGGGGTTTTTCGGTCCTTGCTGACCTGGGGGACCGCGCCGACGGCTTCCTCGCTGGCTAGGCCTAAACCTTTGCCCCCGCTGCGGGAGCGGGAACTAAAGGCCGCACCGCCAAAGTGGTTTGCCATGACCTGACGCCGCCTGAACTTACGGACCTGCCTCAGGCCTCCTCGGCGAAAGTGCCAGAGCGCGCGACGTAGTTCAGAGGGGGACAAAAGCTGGGGCACCGCTACTCCTTGACTCAAATAGGCAGATACAATAAACCTACCGCACCGTCAGCGGCGAATACATAAGGGAGAGCATGACAGTAGGAAATCAGGTACAGAGAGTCTTTATCTACGGCTCTTGTGTTGCCCGCGATACCGCTGAGTATTTGCCTGAAAACTATCGGGTAGTCGGCTACACCGCCCGGCACTCCTTGCTTTCGTGGGCTACCGATGCCAGCTATAAGCTCCCTGCAGACCTGGAGCTGAGCAATAAATTTCAAGATAAGATGCTTCGCGCCGACTGGGCCGGTCAATCCTTGGATTCCCTGCTAGAGACCGCAGACCAGTATGACCTGATCCTGTGGGATATCTTCGATGAACGTCACGGGGTCCACTGGTTTAGCACAGGTGAGGTTGTGACCCGCTCTATCGACTTGGTTGCCTCCAAGCCGGCTATGGGCCTGATTGAGGACGGCACCCACGTTGCCCTAGGCGCTGAAGAGCATTTCCAGAGCTGGTGCGAGAAAGCAGACGAGTTTATTGAGGCACTGACCGAACACGGTGCCCTTGCTAAGGTGCGCCTTCTGCGCCTGCCCTGGGCCGAACAGACCAGTGCCCATGAGCCCACCCCCCTCAGCATGGGAATTAGCGCCCAAGAAGCCAACCAGCTCACGGTGCCCTACTACGACTATGTGGCGCAGCGGGGCCTACCTATCATTGATGTTCCCGCAGACCTTGTGGTAGCTGACCCCGGCCACCAGTGGGGTCTGGCCCCTTTCCACTATGTGCCTGAGGTCTACCACTACCTGCGGGATGCGATCGTCAACCCCGCCCCGGAAAGCTAGGCTCTCATGACCTCCACCGCCAGTAGTGCACCCCTTAAAGAGCAGGCCCAGGACCTGCTCGCCCAGCTCACCGGCGCCCCTGAGGCCCGGTTCCACCCCGGCCAGTTTGAGGCTATCGAAGCGCTGGTAGAGCACCGCCGCCGCGCCCTGGTGATCCAGCGCACCGGCTGGGGTAAATCTGCGGTCTACTTCATCTCGGCCCTGCTCCTGCGCCGCCAGGGCAGCGGCCCCGCCCTGATTGTCTCCCCGCTACTGGCCCTGATGCGCGACCAGGTGCAGGCCGCCGCCCGCGCCGGTGTACGAGCCGCTATGGTCAACTCATCGAACGTGACCGAATGGGCGGCAATCCGCGCTGACCTGGCCGCCGGTGAACTAGACGTTTTGCTGGTGGGCCCCGAACGCCTGAACAACCCGGACTTCCGCCAGAACTGGCTCCCTGAGCTGGTGCGCGCCTGTGGCCTGTTGGTGATTGACGAAGCCCACTGTATCTCTGACTGGGGCCACGACTTTAGGCCCGACTACCGCCGAATCCGTGACCTTATCGCCAACCTGCCAGCGGGTGTGCCTGTTCTGGCCACTACCGCCACCGCTAATGAGCGTGTAGTTGAGGATGTTGCGGAGCAACTAGCAATCCAGCAGGGTGGGCAAGCCGGCCCTGACTCGGTCTTTATTCTGCGCGGCCCACTTTCCCGTGACTCTCTGCGGCTGGGCGTTCTGCATCTGCCCACCGCCACCGATAGGCTGGGCTGGCTAGCAACCCACCTGGGGAGCCTACCCGGCTCTGGGATCATCTACACGCTCACGGTGGCCGCTGCCGAAGACACCGCCGCTGCCCTGCGCGCAGCAGGCTACCCGGTACTGCCCTACAGCGGGAAAACCGATGCGGACGAGCGGGCAGAAGCCGAAGAAGCCCTCAAAGAGAACCGGGTCAAAGCCCTGGTTGCTACCAGCGCCCTGGGCATGGGTTTCGATAAGCCGGATCTGGGGTTTGTGATTCACCTGGGCGCACCCTCCAGCGCGGTTGCCTACTACCAGCAGGTCGGGCGCGCTGGTCGCGGTGCTATCAAGGCCGACGTACTACTTATGCCCGGTAGAGAAGACCGGGAAATCTGGGAGTACTTCGCAACTGCTAGTATGCCCACCCCCGAGAACACCGGTGCTGTTCTTGCCGCTCTTCGCCAAGCAAGCTCCGCGGGGCAGGAACTGACCGTCCCGGCGCTGGAAACTCGCGTGGATGTCAAACGTTCGTCCCTGGATCTGCTCCTGAAGGTCCTCGCGGTTGAGGGCGCTGTTGAGCGGGCCGAGAGGGGCTGGGTAGCCACGGGCGCTCCCTGGCACTACGATGCTCCCCGCTATGAACGTGTGCTCCAGGCGCGCCTGCGTGAACAGCAGGCCATGCTGGACTACCAGCGCACCAGCACCTGCCGTATGGTCTTCCTAGCCCAAGAGCTTGATGACACCACCGCCCAACCCTGCGGTATCTGCGATGTGTGCGCTGGCCCCTGGTACCCCAGCGACCTTGACCCTGCACTGACCGCGCAAGCAGGGATTACCCTCAACCGTACTGGTGTTGAAATTGAGCCGCGCGCCATGTGGCCTAGCGGTTTGGGCTCTCTGGTGTCTGAGGCAACCACGGACCATGGTAAGCCTCTTGGGGGCAGAATCGCCCTGCAGGAGCGGGCCCAAGCAGGCCGGGCCCTTGCCAGGCTCACTGACCTGGGCTGGGGCAATCGCCTGCGAGAAATCTTTGCCCCCGGCCCCGACGGCAGCCCTCTGGACGGGCCGGTACCCGTAGATCTAGGCCGTGCCAGTCTTCAAGTTCTTGCAGACTGGGACTGGGAACAGCGCCCTGTAGCTGTGGTGGGCTTGCCCTCCCCGGTGCGCCCTGCCCTGGCGTCCTCGCTAGCCCGTGGGCTAGCGGCCGCCGGTAAGCTCACCGACCTGGGCGATATGGAATGGGTCAAAGAGCCAGAGCACTTTGGTGGCAACAGCGTCTTTAGATGCGCCGGTGTGCTGGGTGCTTACCGGCTTCCCGACCGAGTGCAAGACTACCTTGCCAGTAGCCCCGGTCCGGTCCTGCTGGTGACTGACCGTATTGACTCCCGCTGGTCTAGTACGGTTGTTGCCCGTATGCTCCGCAAGGCTGGTGCCACCGCCGTGCTACCTTATGCCCTTGCTATTACCCATTAGAACCCCTTTTCATATGAGAGCCGGTGACCGTGCCCACTATCTTTAGCGACCGCCCCCGCAACCGCGACCACGAAGCCCTCATGCGCCTGGCCCTTGACCAGGCTCGTTGTGCCCTGGTCAGCGATGACGTCCCTATCGGGGCAATTCTTGTGGACGCCTCGGGGCAGGTAATCGGCCGGGGCTATAACCGGCGTGAAGCTGATGCTGACCCTACCGCCCATGCTGAGGTCCTAGCCATTCGAGAGGCGGCTGAGCACCTGGGGAGCTGGAGGCTTGAGGGGTGCACCCTGGTGGTTACCTTGGAACCCTGCCTTATGTGTGCTGGCGCAATTTTGCTGGCACGTATCCCTACCGTGGTGATGGGTGCCTGGGAAGAAAAAACCGGTGCGGCTGGGAGCGTCTACGATGTTCTGCGTGATCGGAAAGTCAACCACTGGGTAGAGCTCTACCCCGGTGTGCTTGAAACAGAGTGCGCTAGCTTGCTGACCACTTTCTTCCGCCAACAGAGGTAGTTAAGGTTACGCTATTCATGTGCTCGCAAGACCCTGTTTCTTGCCCACTATCCTGTATATTTGCAAAAGGTAACTGATTTTTTCAAATAAAAGAGGGGGCGGGTGTGAACAGCACTCAAGCGAACGCCATTGTTTATGCACACCAGGCACCTGTTGTCCAAGCCAGCACCCGCCGCCCGGGGCGGACCAACAAAACCCAGCTTAAGCTCTTTCAAGCTGCCATGGATATCATGAGCCAGGGCGGGCCTACAGCGACTACCGTTGAAGACATCGCTGAACGGGCCGGTGTTTCTAAAGGTACGGTCTACTACAACTTTGGGTCTAAGAAGACCATGATCGATCAACTTCTGCAGTACGGCGCTAAGCTGCTGCTGGCGGAAATGACAATGGCGAGCGATAGGGGGCTAGACCCCAAGGTCTCTCTCCGTCAGGCTCTTGAGGCGGCTATTGTCTACCTGCGGGAGCACCCCGGCTTTGCGCGCCTGTGGGTCTCGGAACTGTGGCGAGCTGGCTCTGAATGGTCGCCAACTACCGACCTGATCCGTGCCGATATTATGCGGTTTGTCCGTGAATTGATTAGTAGGCTTTCGACCCGCTACAGGGTGAATAAGGAGCGTTCCGTTGAGGGGCTTTCGCTGATTATATTCGGTGCTGTTTTCATGCTTTCGATGGACGAAACCCGCCACGGTGCCCAGCGCAGTGCCAGCGAAGCCGCAGACTTGGCTATGCTCACCGTCGACGGTTACATCCTGGGCCCTGCCTAGGCCACGAACCGGTCTTGGCCTGTGCTGGCACTGGCTCTAAGTTGAGGCGCTGGGGCATCTAGGGTAAACTTTCCAGAGTTTGGTGACGTGTCCGAGCGGCCGAAGGTGCAACACTCGAAATGTTGTGTACGGTAACCCCGTACCGAGGGTTCAAATCCCTCCGTCACCGCCACAAAGAAAAACCCGTTTAGACTAGTAGAAGCTAGGTTAGGCGGGTTTTTCTATGCCTTAAAATGTCTCTGTGATACTTGTTTGCCCAACAACTTGGCATCAAAGCAGGTGACAAGCAGACCCAGAGAAGCCTGCCCGGAGGCCAACAAGGGGGGCCTAGCTTAGAAGCCTGCGAGCGCCCCATAGTCAGGCAAGTTTCCGTTCAAAGTCAGGGAACAACTAAAACTTTCAAAGGCCCTAGCACCCTACACAGTCCGAGCGACAGATGAAAGAGGTCAAGGGAAAAGATCCCAGGGAGGTGGGGGTTTCTGGTGCCATGGTAGTCATGCTGGTATGCCTTCTAGCAGGCTAGGGGTTGGCAGTCTCCTTGCCAGATGTGCTTAGGCCTAGCCTTCAGGGTGAGGTGTGGCTAGAGGCTGATGGTGCCCTCCCCCAGGGCCTAGGAGCTGATAGGTTTTAACTATGCGTATTAAAGTTCTGGATCATCCCCTGGTCGATCACAAAATTACCGTCCTGCGAGACAAAAACACCCCCTCACCTATCTTCCGGCAGCTGGTTGACGAGCTGGTAACCCTGCTCGCCTACGAAGCCACCCGCGAGATCCGCACCGAACCCATTGAGGTTGAAACTCCCGTGGCTAAAACCGTCGGGTCGCACATCTCAACCCCGCGCCCGCTGATCGTCCCCATTCTGCGAGCGGGCCTGGGCATGCTCGAAGGTATGACCCGTCTTATCCCCACCGCCGAGGTTGGCTTCTTGGGCATGGCCCGCAATGAAGAAACCCTGGATATTGTCACCTACGCTGAGCGTCTGCCCGAAGACCTCACTGGCCGCCAGGTCTACCTGCTTGACCCCATGCTCGCTACCGGTGGCACCCTGATTGAGGCCATCAAGTTCTTGCGCGCTCGCGGGGCTGAGCGTATTACCTGCGTGTGCGTGCTGGGTGCCCCCGAAGGTATAGCCGCTCTGGAACGCGGTGTTGAGGGTATGGCCGATATTGACCTTTTCCTGGCCGCTCAGGATGAACGCCTCAACGAAAAGGCTTATATTGTTCCTGGTTTGGGTGATGCCGGTGACCGTCTCTACGGGGTAGCCGACTAGGGTGCGATAGTAAGAACAGTTGGCCTACGGGCCAAGGTGCCGCCCCTAGTTCTCACATATTAATCAGGCAGGTTGGCTTGGTTCTGCAAAGAACCGCTGACCTGCCTGAGCTGTCCCCACCCCTGAGCGCTGGATTCTGTGACTAGCGGCTTATGGGATAGAGAGGCCTTTCCACATCGATCTTATTGAGAACTCAGGGTATAAATTGGTGCTCGCAGGTCCCTGAACAAGGCCCTTTCCCTGTGAATACGGGTAGATTAGTTAAAAATTTATCTGAATGTTCCTTGCTTTAATTACAAATTCGGACAACGATTAAAGCTAGACAGCGACAACTCCCTCACGCACGGGATGTGCAGTCTAGCTGAGCCACACACTAGAATGCTCGATACACAGGGAGAAGGTAGGCAAATGTCAGGCGCACCGGGATATGTTCACATATCGCAACGCAATCGTTCTGCCGCACAGCGCCAGCAGGGCGCACCGAATCAAGGCCGAGCAATCAGGCAGCAGCCAGCTAATCTTCGCCCCATGACCTACAAGCCAGAACCCCAGCGAGCAGTAGCTCAAGAAAATGAGGCCCGTGGCTTCGTGATCTACGTTGGCCTAAGTGAGGAAGCCGCTGCAGCGCAGGGCACCTCACTGGTCCGCATCGTTCAGGACACCCGCGTCTACGTGCAGAACCAGGTCCCCGGCGCTGAATCTTATGCCGCCGTTGCCCTAGCCCCCTCCGATGCGCAGGGGAGCGACCTCGAAGTGGTTCGCAATGCTCTAGGCGACCCCACCGCAGTGCACTACCAGCCCGAAGCTGGCCAGCACACTAGCCACCACACGGCCGATGAATCAAAGCCCACCCACTCCGTCGGTGTACTCATTGACCTTTCCCGCCGTGAAGTTTACCTGGACGGTGAGATGCTCAACCTGACCTACAAGGAATTTGAGCTCCTCAACTACCTGGTAGAAAACGGCCAGCGCACCGTCGCCCGCGAAGAACTGCTGACCAGCCTGTGGCGAGATGCCGAGGAAGTCCCCAACGAGCGCACTATCGACGTTCATATCCGCCGTCTGCGTTCCAAGCTGGGTCGTCTCTCCAACACCGTACGCACCGTACGTGGCCAGGGCTACCGCTTCTACGAGCACCCCGAGGTCGTTGTCTGGGCCGCACCCGAGTACTCCATCTAAACGGATTTGCCAGCTGAGCCCAGCTCAGCCCAGAACCCTTTATAAGGGTAAGGCCACCCTTGCACCGAGCGGGGGTGGCCTTACCGTTTGTGGTGGTGCCGGGTGTGCCGCCCGATGGGGTTAAAGTAGAGGGTATGACTGCTTCTGTTCTTGCGACCACCGTCATCGGTTCAGGCCCCCTCAAAACCGTCTTTCTGCACGGCCTTTTGGGGCGGGGAAAGAACTTCACCGCTATCGCCAAAAACCTGGGCGAGGGTGTACAAACCCTGCTCGTTGATTTACCCAACCACGGCTCAAGCTACTGGACCGATAGCTTTGACTACCGGCAGATGGCTGACCTGGCCGCCCAAGCTGTAGCCGAGTATGCCGCCGGTGAGCCGGTGGTCGTCATGGGGCACTCCATGGGCGGAAAAATTGCTATGCTCCTTGCCCTGAGACACCCGCACCTGGTCAGCAAGCTGGTCGTTATTGATATCGCCCCCGGTGAGTCCAAGGGTAGCTTCGAGGTGCTCATGGACAGTATGCTGGCTCTACCCATCGACACCTACACCACCAGGGGACAGGCCGATACTGACCTGGCCCGCACCGTTCCTGCAGCAGGAGTGAGAGCCTTCCTGCTCCAAAACCTAAAAATGTCCAAGAGCGGCAACAGCTGGGAGCCCAACCTGGTCATGCTCCGTGAGCACCTAGCGCAGATTATGGGTTGGCCGGGAACAGAACAGCAGTACAAGGGCCCGGTGCTCTGGATCGCCGGTGGCGATTCCCCCTACATCACCCCAGCAGACTTTGAGCCTATGCGCCGGCTCTTCCCCCTGGTACGGCGCTCTGTGATTAGGGGAGCGGGCCACTGGGTTCATTCGGAGAAGCCCCAGGAGACTATCTACTTACTCAGAGGCTTCTTGGGCAACCGCGACTAGGATAGGTGTATGACCGATTTTGCTCTGCCCCGCCACGATGCCCGCACCCTCATCATCATGCGCCACGCCGAGGCTGATTGGGGGCTGGATGATTTCAACCGCCCCCTGACCCGGCGTGGCCACTCCCAAGCCCCTCGGGCCGGTGCCTGGCTGGTAGAGCAGGGCCTAATCCCCGAGATGATGGTCAGCTCAGCCGCCCTGCGTACCCGGCAGACCACCACCTGGGTTTCCGAAGCGCTGGGGGAGAAGGCGCCCACTGCTAGCCTGGATGAGCGCCTCTATAACGCGCCTGCCTCCCAGCTACTGACCACTATTAACCGCACCCCCGAGGCCGTGCATTCGCTGATGCTAATTGCCCACCTACCCGGTGTGCAGGACGCAACCCTGCAACTGGCCCGGCCCGACTCCGACTACGAGGCCCTCATGGATGCCTCCTACGGATTTGCCCCGGCCACTTTGGCTGTATTCCAGGTCCAAGGGGACTGGGGGCAGCTGGTGGACGGTGAAGCTCAGCTGATCCACTGCGTTAGCTTCTAAACCAGAGGCCCCGTGACTAGGGGGGGAGAGCAAACACGAAAAAGCCCGCCTACTCATCGAGTAGGCGGGCTTTAGAGCGGAGACGGGGGGATTTGAACCCCCGGTCGAGTTTAACCCCGACCCTTCATTAGCAGTGAAGTCCATTCGGCCGCTCTGGCACGTCTCCTAACGCTGCTCAGCTTAACCCGTCAACCTGGCTCAGCACCACAGCTTAGACCAGTCTAGCGACAAAAAGAAGCTTGGTCAAAACCTAAGCTTTAGTAGCCGGTAGATGAGCTAGCGGTCATGGCTAGGAGGACTAAGCCAACCAGGGCTATAAACCCCAGTACGTTGTAGATAAGAGCAATCCAGCCGGTGACCTTGCCAATAGTGGCAGCGCTGCCCAGGGATTCTGCCTTTTTAGCCTGCCAAATTGCCAGCGGCCCTAAAATAAAGCCGAATATTATGAGGCCGGCGATGCCAAGAATCGTAGAAGTCTGAGCGGCTTTGTCGGCCTCAACCTGCTGGGGGCTCTTGGTGTATACCTGATGATTGGGGTAGCTGGTCATACCGTTCCTTAGCGTCTGTTAAAGATAAAGCCCATCTCACGTAAGATACATAAGATGGGCTAGGTGCGGATGGTAAGGGATTTGAACCCTTGAGGCGGGGTTGCCGCCTACTGGTTTTCAAGACCAGCTCCTTCGGCCGCTCGGACAACCATCCAAATGTGCTCAAAGCACTCATCCCATGTTACACAGGCTGGAGCATAAAGCAAAATACTAGTTTCTGTGCCCTTGCTCTCGCTAGGGTAGTAAAGTCAGGCAATACCCACCGCACGATTTAGCTGAACCGCCTGCCTAGGGGCAGGAAAAAAAGGGGGAGAGCATGCAGGCCATTGTTGAATCTGAGCACGGAAGCCCCGAGGTTCTGTGCGTCAGCCAGATGCCGGTTCCTGAGCCAGGGCCGGGCCAGGTCCTCCTCAAAGTCGCCGCAGCGGGCATTAACCAGGCCGATCTTGCCCAACGTCGCGGCTTCTACCCGCCACCGCCAGGGGCAAGCTCCATCTACGGGCTAGAGGTATCTGGTGTCATCGAAGCGGTCGGACCCGGAGTGGATACGGCCCTCGTCGGGGAACCAAGAGTTGCCCTGCTTGCAGGAGGTGGCTACGCCCAATACGTCGCGGTGGACCTAGCGCACACTCTGCCCCTACCTGCCGGGGTCAGCTTAGGCGATGCCGCCGGCCTGATAGAGGTAGCCGCAACGGTCTACTCCAACCTGGTGCTCACCCTCGGGGTAGGCACCAGCCCCCAAACCAATCAAGGGGCCAGTCTGCTCATTCACGGGGGTACCGGTGGAATCGGCACCCACGCCATTGAACTAGCCCAGGCACTGGGCCTCACGGTTTTCGCAACCGCTGGCACCGACGAAAAGTGCGACTATGTTCAGAGCCTCGGTGCCCACCCCATTAACTACCGCACCGAGAACTTCCGCCAGATCGTGCGGCAGGCAACCGAAGAACGCGGGGCCAACTACATTCTCGATGTGGTGGGCGGTAGCTACCTCGAAGAAAACATCAAAACCCTGGCCCTGGGCGGTTCCCTCGCGGTGATTGGACTTCAGGGCGGCGCTAAAGGTGAGCTGAACCTGGGCTACATGCTACCGCGGCGGCTGAGCCTGCATGCCACCTCCCTGCGCTCACGAAGTGCCGACGATAAGGCGCGCATTGTGGACGGTGTGCACAGACTTGTCTGGCCCCTAATCGAGAGCGGCGCCATCAGCCTTCATACCGACTCTGTTTTCCCCTTGGAGCAGGCCGCCCAAGCCCATGCCCGTCTCGAATCCGGGGCTCACCGGGGTAAAATTCTCCTGGTCCCTGACGCATCAGCGCATGACTAAAGAGGGGTTACAGGTAGGTGCGCTCTAAACCAAATGTCACATGAGCGAAGCAGTGTGACCTATCACCCAAAGCTCGGTATAGTGTGAGCACGCACACCGCATTAAAACTGGCGGAACACGCACGATCACACTGGAGTGAGCCCATGACACAACAGAGTTCTTCAACTGCGGAGCAGGAACGCCCGCAAGCCTACATAGACCCCGAGGTGCTAGAGCAAGAACACCGCACCTGGACCCCCAAAACCATCGCTATCTGGGTACTGATTACTCTGCTTGGCGCAGTCAGTTGGTCCATGATCGCTATCTTCCGTGGCGAAACCGTGAACGCTATCTGGTTTGTCTTTGCCGCCGTCTGTAGCTACCTGATCGCCTACCGTTTCTACGCCCGGTTCATTGAAGCCAAACTGGCTCAGCCCGATGACCGCCGGGCAACCCCCGCAGAGTACGATGCTGACGGTAAGGACTACGCCGCCACCGACCGCCGCGTACTCTACGGGCACCACTTCGCCGCAATTGCTGGCGCAGGCCCCCTGGTTGGCCCCGTCCTAGCTGCCCAGATGGGCTTCCTGCCCGGGACCATCTGGATTATCGTCGGCGTTATTTTGGCCGGTGCAGTCCAGGACTACCTGGTTCTCTTCTTCTCAATGCGCCGCGGTGGACGCTCCCTAGGCCAGATGGCCAAGGAAGAGCTTGGCACCATTGGTGGTTACGCTGCGATTCTGGCAACCCTGGCCATCATGATCATCATTACCGCCATCTTGGCGCTGGTGGTTGTCAACGCCTTGGGTGAATCCCCATGGGGCGTATTCTCCGTGGGCATGACCATCCCTATCGCCCTCTTCATGGGTGTCTACCTGCGCTACATTCGCCCCGGCAAGGTCGGTGAGATCTCAATTATCGGCTTCGTCCTGCTCATGGCCGCTATTATCAGCGGCGGCTGGGTCAGCCACACCGAATGGGGCGCCCAATACCTGCACCTTGACCGGGTCACCCTGGCCTGGTGTGTCATCATCTACGGCTTCATCGCCGCTGTTCTGCCCGTCTGGCTCCTGCTGGCACCCCGCGACTACCTCTCCACCTTCATGAAGGTCGGCACCATCGTGCTCTTGGCCGTGGGTATCATCGTGGTCCGCCCCGAAATTACCGTACCCGCCGTCAGCGAGTTCGCCTCCCGATCAGACGGCCCGGTGTGGTCAGGCTCCCTCTTCCCCTTCCTCTTTGTCACCATTGCCTGCGGTGCGCTCTCCGGTTTCCACGCGCTCATCGCTTCGGGTACCACCCCCAAGATGGTTGAAAAAGAACGCCAGACCCGCTTTATCGGTTACGGCGGCATGCTCATGGAGTCCTTTGTCGCTATCATGGCCCTGGTTGCAGCTGTCACCATTGACCGTGGTATCTACTTCGCCATGAATTCCTCAGCAGGTGCCACAGGCGGCACCGTGGAATCGGCAGCTCTCTTCGTGAACTCACTGGGTCTAACCGGTGTGCAGGTCACACCCGAGCTACTACAGGGTACAGCTGATGCGGTGGGTGAGCATTCCATCGTCTCCCGCACGGGTGGCGCACCTACCCTGGCCGTGGGCATGGCATTCATTCTGGGCAAGATGCTCCCCTGGTTCGAACTGACTAGCTTCTGGTACCACTTCGCCATCATGTTTGAGGCTCTCTTCATTCTGACCGCTGTGGATGCCGGTACCCGCGTTGCCCGCTTCATGCTGTCTGATACCCTGGGGAACTTCTTCCCCAAGTTCCGCGACCACAACTGGCGGGCAGGTGCCTGGATTACCACCGCTCTTATGGTGGCAGGTTGGGGATCCATCTTGATTCTGGGTGTAACCGACCCCTTGGGTGGCATTAACACCTTCTACCCGCTCTTCGGTATCGCCAACCAGCTCCTGGCTGCCTGTGCCCTAGCTGTCTGCCTAGCGATAGCCGCTAACAAGGGCCGCTTCAAGTACCTCTGGATTATCGCCCTGCCTCTGGCCTTCGACCTGTTGGTTACCGTGGTCGGCTCTTACCAGAAGATCTTCTCCACCAACCCCGCAGTGGGCTACTGGGCTAATCACAACCGCTTCAAGGAGGCCCTAGCCGCCGGTGAAACCTCCCTCGGCGCGGCAAAGAACGTGGAAGCAATGGAAGCCGTTGTGCGCAACACTTTCGTGCAGGGCACACTCTCCATTCTCTTCGTGGTGCTGACCCTGATCGTGGTGATTGCCGCCGTCCTGGAGGTATTCAAGGCCAAAAACGGTCACGCCCAGAAGAGCCACGAGAACCCCTATGTCCAGTCCACCATCTACGCACCGGCTGGCCTCTTCGCCACCCCGGCCGAGCGTGAACTGGAAAAGGAATGGAAGGCCTTCTACGAGAAGTACCCCGACCAGATCAGCGGCTCAGCAAGCCACAGCGGCCACTAGGAGAGCCATGCAGAAGATACGGTATTTTCTCTCACGGGCTCGCTGGTTTGCCGGGGGAGTGATGGGCGCTGACAAGTACCAAAAGTACCTGGCCCACCACAGAGCAACCGGTTGCAACCAGGAGCCCATGACCGAACGCCAGTTCTGGCGGGAATACACCGACGGGTTGGACCGTAACCCCGGTGCCCGCTGCTGCTAACAAGTAGCCCAGAGGCCGTTACCCCACCAAAAGTTGGGGTAGCGGCCTCCCTGCATAGGCTGGTGACCAGCAGGCGAAAAAATTAGGGTAACCTAAGAAAGTAGGAACCGGTAAGAAAGGGCCAAGCAATGGGCATCAAAGACTTCTTGCAAAGCCGTCGTGACGACGCTGAGCTTGGGCAAGGCCTCTGGCGCAGAACCCACGACCGGTTCGTCCGAGGGCTTGACCGCTTTCACCAGATCCTCGAGCGCGTCCCAGCAGGCCCCACACTCGAAGAAATCGTGCCGCTTGCCAACGAGCTAGCTGACCTGCTCCCCAGGGTTCGAATCGTTGCCGCCGAAGCGCACCGGCTAGCTCCCAGCGACTCCCAGGACATCCCCGCCTCACCCACCGGCGTATATTCCGATCTGCACCGCGCACTCTCCCGAGCAGGCAACGCACTGGCCCTTACCGCTGAGGCCCTAGCCATGACCCGTTGCGCCGGTGACTGCCTGAACGGATGCACCCGAACTGAGAGCATCGCCCGCCGAATCGACACCGTCAAACAGCACATTAGCGATGCAGAAACCTACCTAGAGCAGGCACGCTGTGAAGCGCAACAAACAGCCTCTTAGCTTCTGACAGGGGAGAACTTTTTTACACTCCGGGATTTGTCGCCAAGACCGCGTAAATATCCCCTAAACCGTACCTATTAAGAAGACCAAAGTACAGGTAAAGTTAGCGCGCGTGCAATTACGCTTAAAGAAGGCACAATCACACACGCTTTTAGGGGAGAAGTAAGCCTATGAACCGCTACGCCCACATAGACGCCATGCGCGCCTTTGCGGTGCTACTTGTGGTCTTTTCACACGCAGGGCTAAAATTTGTGCCGGGCGGCTCCGGGGTAACCATCTTCTTTGCCATTTCAGGCTTCATCATCACCTACCTGCTTCTTCGAGAACGCGACAAAACCGGCAAATTCGATGTATCGGGCTTCTACATCCGCCGCTTCCTCAAAATTGCCCCTCCCCTTATCCTCGTCATAGTCCTGCCCACCATCGTCTACTGGGCGCTCGGCGGAACCCTTGACCCCCTTGACGTCCTGGGCCAGGTTTTCTTCTTCTTCAACCTGCGCTACCTGGACTCACACATCACCGTGCTACCCGGTAGCCACGTGATGTGGTCGCTCTCCATCGAGGAGCAGTTCTACCTGGTTTTTGCCATCCTCTGGCTATTCATGGTGCGCTGGCGCAACTACCGGAAGGCCCTGACGCTGCTGGGCCTATCCCTTATCTTGTACTCGGCCCTGTCACGGTGGGCACTGTTCGATGCCGGTGCCAGCAGCGACCGCATCTACTTCGGCACCGATACCCGCCTTGAAGCAATCGCTATCGGCATGCTCACCGCCCTCTGGTACCACCGATACAGCGACGATGAAATGGTCCGAGGACGCCACCTAGCAGGCAAGCACTACATGCCTTCCGGGGGCCTGACACGAGACGGGTACACTATCCCGCTCCTGGGCCGTAACTGGGTCTTCTTCACCGCCATAGGGGTCTACCTGATGACCCTGGTCATCCGCGATACAACCTTCCGCGAAACCGTGCGCTACTCGCTCCAGGCCTGGTCAGCTTCCACCATTATGCTCTGGGGGCTGGTAGCTTCCCGCCAGCCCCTGGGCGCGGCTATCCACCGCTTCTTAGCCTGGCGGCCCCTGCAACTCATTGGCCTGTCGAGCTACAGTATCTACCTGGTACACGATGTGCTGTTCAAAGCAATCGAAGGCCACCTGCAGGACCTGCCCCTTCTGGCCCAGGTTGCTCTTCTGGTGCCCCCCGGCCTTCTCGCGGGTGTACTGATTTACCTCATGGTTGAGGTCCCCGTCCAGCGCTTTAAAGACCGCCGCTTTGGGGCCAGCTGGAAGCAAGACCAGAAGCCAGCACCCGCTCCAGCTGACACCCCTGTTGTCATTCCCTGGAACAAGCAGAAGTCTTAGGCTTCTGCCCGAGAAGGTATCCACCCCGGCCTGCTTTGTGCCCGCCAAGGCCCTAGAAGACCAACCCCGAGCCAGTTGGCGGGGCACAAAGCAGGCCTTCCTCCTTACACGGGAGCTACCACACCCGCACCATACAACTAGATGAGGTTCTGCGCGCGTGCCGCCGCCACAGCGGCCGTGCGGTTATCCACACCCAACTTGGTGAAAATATGCACCAGGTGTGTCTTTACCGTGGACTGCGAAATAAAGAGCTTCTGCGCAAGCTCCTTGTTGGTTGCACCGGTAGAAACAAGCTCAAGAAGCTCAGTTTCCCGCGCTGAAAGAGTCACAGTAGGCCGTTGCATCCGGTCCACCAGCGCCGCCATGACCTCGGGCGAGAGCGTCCTCTGGCCCCGCGCCGTAGCTAGTACAGCCGTATGCACCTGCTCTGGCGGGGCGTCCTTGAGCAAATAGCCCAGAGCGCCGGCCTCAACAGCTGCCACAATATCGGCCTGCGTATCAAAGGTAGTCAGCACCAGCACTGGAGGACCCCCCATAGCCACCAGCAGACGAGTCGCCTCCACCCCGCCCATAGGTTTCATCTGAAGGTCCATCACCACCGCATCGGGGGCCTCGCCCCGTACGGTTAGCTCCTGTACAACCGAAACAGCCTGACCCCCATCGGAGGCTTCTGCCACTACCTCGATGTCGCTAAACCCGGCAAACAAGGCACCCAAACCAGCCCTGACTACCGGGTGATCATCGACCAGCACAACCTTAACAGTCATAGTTACCTCCAGAAGCCGGGGCAGCCAGTACACCCTCTACCGGTAAACGGACAGACAAGGCGGTACCAGCGCCAGGAGAACTTTCAATATTCAGGGTCCCACCCACCTGGTCTACCCGGGCAGTCAGAGAGATCAACCCATAGCCGGTGCTACCCTCCGCTAGGGCAACCTCAGCCTTATCCGTTACCGGTGAGAGCGCACGAACGTCAAAACCAACCCCGTTATCGCACACATCCAGTGCCACCTCACCCGGCCACAGGCTGAGCGTCATCACCGCCTGACTGGCCTGAGAATGGGCAGCAACATTCGCCAACGCACCCTGGGCTACCCGCACCAGGGTAGAGGCAATCGGCTCAGGCAGCCGGTTCACCGCAGACTCATCACCATCAACGGTCAAAGAGCACCGGAAGTCAAGACCCGCCGCCTGCTGAGTGGCCTGCGTCGAAGCGACCAAAGAGCTCAAAGCACCTACCACAGAACTATCCAGCGCGGGCGAAGCTAAGTCATGAATAAAACGGCGGGCTTCTGCCAGGTTAGTGGACGCGCTCTGCTCAATTACCTGCAATCGTTCCCTCCCCAGCGCAGTATCACCTGATGCCAAGGCATTTGAGGCCGCACGGGACACCAGAACAATCGACGATAGCCCCTGGGCCAAAGTATCGTGTATTTCCCGGGCAAGGCGCTCGCGCTCAGCAATCTTTCCAGCCCGGTACTGCTGTTGAGCCAGCTCGGCCTGCACCGCCCTGAGCTGCTCAGCTAGCCGAAACTGGTGGGCTGCATCCTGTCTCAGTGCCCGGTAGGTAAAAGAGATAACTACAGCCAAGATAGCCCCCAGCGTAGGGCCTACCAGGTACCCCGGAGTCAGACCCTCAGCCCGTAAACGATCCAGGCCGAACCCGGCAGGGCCCACCAAAGGCAAAGCAACCGCCAGAAGGCACAGCGCACCGGTAGCCAGCACCCCGGCTAGAGGTCGCAAGAGGTGCAGGTAGAGGAACATGACGGGGAAAACAGCCCAGGTAAACGAGCTATCCAAACACATCAGCGC
Organism: Rothia sp. P4278; assembly: GCF_048512945.1. Taxonomy (NCBI): domain Bacteria; kingdom Bacillati; phylum Actinomycetota; class Actinomycetes; order Micrococcales; family Micrococcaceae; genus Rothia; species Rothia sp. P4278. The sequence continues at coordinate 409,649 of NZ_JBLXXU010000002.1, read as the reverse complement.
CAGCCACAAACCTGTAATGACAAGCAACCAGAGATGAGCCGGGCTAAAAGGCAAAGTACCACCGGAGGCCAAGGGAAAACCTGCCAGCCTCAACCGCTGAGGTAGGCCGCGCCGCTTCTCATAGACCGTACCTGCCAGGTAGATAGCCCCCAGGGTAAGTGTCAGGACCCCGATAGCGGTGTGGCGGGGCTGGTAGACGCTGCCCACTAGAGCCAAAACAGCACCAAAAATGAGTAGGAAAGCGAACATGACGTGCAAGCTCACTCTCAGAGTAGTGAGCACCAGTAACGTCTGCCTGCTACCGCCAGAGGCAGCGGAGGCGGGTGGGGCAAGGGGCACGAGCATCCTTACTGAACTAAGCAAGTCTTACCCCAACCAGTCTAGCCCTCTCAGAGCCTCACCTCGCTTCCCCCGCTATCGTCCAAACGGTTGATTATAGGTTCAACCCTTACCCCGATGTAGTAAGGGTCGGTGAACTGGTCAGATAGATATAGCCCCTGATACGGGGATTGTCTTCTGAAAGGTAAAATCTCATGTTTGTTGGCTGGCGCGATATCCTCTTTGCTAAGGGCCGATTTACCCTTATTGGGGCAACGGTCACCCTCATTACCCTGCTCCTGGTTATGCTGACGGGGCTGACCGGGGGGCTGGGGCGACAAAACACCGATGCCCTCCAAAAAATGGGGGCCGACCGGTTTATTTTCGCCTCCGATACAGCCGGAGCTAAGGCTTCTTTCACTGACTCCAGTGTGACTACCAGTCTCACCCAGCAATGGCAGGAAGAGGCAGACAGGGTTACCCCGGTGGGCTTCCTGACGGCTAAGGTTGAGGGCAAAGGAGCCGCACCCATGACCCTCATCGCCACCCCCCAGGGTTCTCAGCTGCCCGCCTCCACCGCTCCCTTGCATGAGGGCTCTGAAGCAGCTGATGACCAGATCGTCCTCCCCCTGAGCCAGGCCCACGACCTAGGTGCAGGGGTGGGTGATACCGTGAGCGTGAATGGTACTGAACTCACTGTGACAGGTATCGCTGAAGACACCTACTACTCCCACACCCCCGCAGGCTGGATCACCACCAGCACCTGGCAGAAGCTCACCCACCAGAACCCAACCACAGGGCCAGATGCCGTACTGGGAACAGTGCTAGCAGTTCAGGGCGCTAGCCATGTAGATGCCACGGCCACAGCAACCAGAACCCAGGCACTGACCACCAAGCAAGCCTTTGCGGCCCTGCCCGCCTACTCATCAGAGCACGGCTCACTGACGACCATGCAGGGCTTCCTCTACGGTATTTCTGCCCTAGTCATCGTTTCCTTCCTGACTGTGTGGACCATTCAGCGCACTCGGGATATCGCCCTCATGCGAGCGCTAGGTGCTTCTCGTGCTTTCCTGACCCGTGATGCCCTGGCCCAGGCTGGCCTAATTCTGGCTTTAGGAACTCTCAGCGGTGCCCTAGCTGGCTGGGCGCTAGGGGCTCTCGTCTCGGGCACTGTACCCTTCCAGCTCTCACCCCTGACAGTTGCCGGACCAGCAGCTGGAATCTGGGCCTTAGGTATGGGCGGTGCCCTTATCGCTCTACGGCGTGTAGCAACCGTTGATCCCATGCTCGCCCTGGGTGGCAACTAATTAATTCTGATCTAATCCCGAAAGGTAAACCCATGACCTCTGTACTGCCAGGCTCTCTACCTACCCAAGCCGCAGCTGCCGCCGCCCTCGAGCTACGCGATATCACCCTTGACTATCCCGACGGGGTTGATAGCTCCGGAAAAACCCTGACCGCGCGCGCCCTGGACGGCATCAACCTGACGGTAGAGCGGGGTGACTTCTTTGCCCTGACCGGCGCATCTGGCTCCGGTAAATCCTCCCTGCTGTCTGTGGCGGCGGGGCTGATCACCCCTACCTCCGGTAGCCGCCTCATCAACGGTGTAGATACCACCGGCTACCGGGACTCCCAGCTAGCTGAACTCCGCCGCACCACCATCGGCATTATCTTCCAGCAACCCAACTTGATTGCCTCACTCACCGCTGCAGAACAGCTAGAACTGGTAGCACGCATTGGGGGAGCTCGAGGGGCAGAGCTACGGGCAGCTAGGTCACAGGCCCATGACCTTCTTGATCTGGTAGGGCTCTCTGCTGCCAGCCACCGCAAGGTGCACCAGCTCTCGGGTGGGCAACGTCAGCGAGTCAATATTGCTCGCGCCCTGATGAGCCAGCCAGCGCTTTTGCTGGCCGATGAGCCAACGAGTGCCCTAGATAGTGAGCGTTCGGAAGAGATTGTGCGACTGCTGGCACAGGTCACTGCCGAGTTCAATACTGCCACGCTCATGATTACCCACGATGCCGAGCAGGCCGCGCTGGCTACCGGCCAGTTACATATGGTGGACGGGCGTTTGCTCACACTCTAAGGCGGGCCGGGAAGAACCCGCAGCGGGTAGCTCTTGCGGGGGTAGACTTGAGAGGGTCAGACCCACCTTAACGAGGATCCCGTGATTAATTTCCACCGCAACGAACGCGCCGCATCTTTGCCCGCCCGACTTTCTCGATCCTGGCTTCTAGTATCAGCTGATGCAACCGAACAGACCATTGCAGCAGCCCTGGAATCAGAAGCAGATTCGGTCATCATTGACCTTGAGGACGGTTGCCCCGAGAAAGCCAAAGATGCTGCCCGTGAGCACATCGTTGCCATGCTCAATAAGGGGGCTTCGGCCTGGGTGCGTATCAACGCGATTGACAGTGAACACTGGTCTAAAGACCTTGAAGCGCTGAACCGTGCGGAGGGGCTCAAGGGGGTCATGCTTGCTATGACCGAACACCCTGACCATGTAACTCGTACCGCTATGATGCTCCCTGCCGGTACTCCGGTCATCGCGCTGATTGAGACCGCCCTGGGCATGGTGAATGTGGTGCGTATTGCCAAGGCTCCCGGTACCTTCCGCCTAGCTTTTGGTGTGGGTGACTACCGCCGCGACACCGGAGTTTCAGCCGACCCGATTGCGCTGGCTTATGCGCGGTCACAGCTGGTCTTGGCCTCCCGCGTGGGCGGGCTGGCAGGCCCGATTGATGGGCCTTCTGTGGGCAAGCACAGCGGGGACTTGCTTAAGGACTGCGCGGTGACCACCAGCCACGGCATGACCGGTAAACTGACCTTGGACCCGGCACAGACCGAGACTATCAATCTGGGGCTTGCCCCGAGCGCCGACGAAATTGCCTGGGCGCGGGAGCTTTTGCAGAAGAGCGAAGGCGATTCTGTACCCAAGGACGGTTCCTATCTGCCACGTTTGGCGCGTGCCCGAAAAGTATCATCACTTGCCAAGACCTATGGCCTGTGGCGTAGCTAGAGTTTTCCCTAGGTGAGCCAAGAAAGATAAGCACCGTGAAAAATTATTTTGGTTTTCAAGCCCGCAGAACCCCTCAGGGGGGCTACGCACCCGGGTTCTTGCGTCTCTTTGCGCTACTACTTGTTCCTTCGGCGGGAATCTGGTGGTTCTACCGGTGGATTTTTGACAATGACACCAGCCTGTTAGCGCTGTGTTTTCTGGTGCCGGTAAGCGCCTGGATGTGGGCTTATCTGATTGGCTACAGCACGGCTCATCACATTGACGAGGACCGGTCTTAGAGCTTTCTGCTAGCCGGGGCTGACCGAGCTGGTAGAGACAAAGGGCCGCTTCCGAGTGTTCTCGGAAGCGGCCCTTAGCCGTCTTATGGAGCCCCCAGTCGGATTTGAACCGACGACCTTTTCTTTACGAGGGAAATGCTCTACCCCTGAGCTATGGAGGCCAGCCGCGCCTGCGCGGACGAAGCAACTCTATCAGAAAGGCAAGGCTACCTGCCAGCTGTGATGCTGGGGCGTTCTCCCTGGGGCGCTGGTTGGTTAGAATTGGGTCTATGACTCAGATTACTCAAAATGACGGTGTGCGCCCCCGCCCCGTTTTCTCTCGACTCCCCAAGTACTCTGCCGGCAAGCCCCCTGCCACTGTGGAAGGGCTAGAACGGTTCAAGCTGTCCTCCAACGAAAATCCCTTCGGGCCGGTTGCTTCTGTCGCTCAGGTGCTTGCTGACTTTGACACTGCCCACCGCTACCCGGACCCGCTGTCAACCGCCCTACGCACCCGCCTGGGTGAGTACCTGGGGGTTGACCCCGAGGACATCGTGACCGGAGCAGGTAGCTTGGGTGCGCTCAACCAGATTCTGGCAACTTTCGCCGGTGCCAACGAAGACGGTACCCAGGACGAGGTCATCTACGCTTGGCGCTCCTTTGAGGCCTACCCCATCTGTGTGGGTCTCGCCGGGGCTAAGAGCGTCCAGGTACCCAACCTACCCAACGGCGCCCATGACCTTGACGCCATGGCGGCGGCTATCACCGACCGCACTCGCGTTATTCTCATCTGTACTCCCAACAACCCTACCGGCCCAGCAGTGACTGAAAGTCAGGTGCGGGACTTCCTCCGTAAGGTCCCTCAGGACCTGCTGGTGGTTATTGACGAGGCCTACTTTGAGTTCTGTGCCGCTTCTGAAATCCCTGAGGGCCAGGAGCCGCCCCTCAACGGCTTGGATATCTACCGGGACTACCCCAATGTGGTGCTGCTGCGCACCTTCTCCAAGGCACAGGGCCTAGCGGGCCTGCGCGTTGGCTACTCCATCAGCCACCCCGATATCACCGCCTACCTGCGGGTGGCTGCTACCCCCTTTGCCGTTACAACAATTGCTGAGCAGGCGGCTATCGCCTCCATTGAGCACGCCGATGAGGTCATGGAGCGGGTAGAGCACCTGGTAGCTGAACGCGAAAAAGTAGTGACCGGGCTCAAGGAGCTGGGCTACTGGGTTCCCGAAACCAGGGCTAATTTTGTCTGGCTACCCTTGGGTGAACACACAACTGCCTTTGCTCAGCAGGCCGAGGCACATGCTCTCTCGGTGCGGGCTTTTGCTGGTGAGGGCGTACGCGTCAGCATTGGTGAAGATCAGGCCAACGCCCGCCTGCTCACCCTTGCAGAAAAGTTCCCTCACCGTTCAGTAGCTCCTGCCCTCCAATAAGGGGATTTTTCCGGCGCTGGCTTCTCCCTGAAACCTGCGGGGTAGGGGAGGAGCCAGAGTCTGTGTAAACTCATTATTTGTAAAGAAACAGTCAAAAATTCTAAAAATAAGGCCCTGCCCTGCCGAGAGCGGGCGTAGGGTTAAACAAGAGAAAAAGACAGACCTGGACCCGGAGACACGCATGTCACAAACAAAAAGCCCCCAGAACCCCTGGGGGACCCCGGAGCGAATCCAACTTCTGGATGAAACCGGAACTACTAGCTCTCACGCTAGCTTTAGCTCCTTTGCCGATGAGCTCACCGGCGAAGATCTCAAAGACATGTACCGTACCATGGCGCTCACCCGCCGTTTTTGCAGTGAAATGACCTCCCTGCAACGGCAGGGTCAGCTAGCTCTCTGGGTTCCGTCTGTGGGGCAGGAGGCCGCCCAGATAGCCTCCGCCCGTGCACTGGCACCTAACGACTACATCTTCCCCTCATACCGCGAGCATGGCGTGCTCCTGGAGCGGGGGATTGACCCCACCGAAATTACCCCGCTCTTTACCGGCACCGGCACCCTGGGCTGGGACGCTAAAAAGCACAATGTGCACCCCTACACTCTGGTCCTTGCCGCTCAGGTTGTCCATGCCACCGGCTATGCCATGGGCCTTAACTTCGATGCCCAAATCCAGGCCGAAACCGGGCAGTACCAGACCGGACAGGGGCAAGCCACCGACCCGGCTACCGACCCCGAGAAACCTGCGGTTGTTGTCTACTTTGGTGACGGTTCCAGCACCGAGGGCGACGTCCACGAATCCATGATTTTTGCGGCCAGCTACAACGCCCCGGTCCTTTTCTTTGTGCAGAACAACCAGTGGGCTATCTCCGTACCCTTTAGCGTCCAATCCCGCGTGCCCATTTCAACCCGGGCCGCCGGCTACGGCTTTGAAGGTATCCGGGTAGACGGTAACGATGTGCTCGCCGTCTATGCCGCAACCCGCTACGCTATGCAAAAAATTAGGGCGGGACAAGGCCCCGTGCTGATTGAGGCTGAAACCTACCGCCTGGGCCCCCACACCACCGCCGATGACCCCACCAAGTACCGCGCCTCCGAGGACGAGGCCGCCTTCGCTCAGCTTGACCCTATGACCCGACTCGAAAAATACCTGCGCTCAGCCGGGTACGCGGACGACACCTTCTTCACTGAGGTCACTGACTTTGCTGACTCCCAGGTCAGGGGTGTACGTGACTTTGTGCTTGCTAGCCAGCCAGCAGACTTTGAAACCTACCTCAGCCGGGCCTACACCGAACCCCACCAGCAGGTAGAGGACGACCTAGCCTTCCACCGCGCCTACACCGAAGGGTTCGAAGAGGAATAAAGACATGACCGAGCAGATAAGAGAAACCCTCACCCTGGCCAAGGCTATTACCCGGGCCCTCCACGACGAGATGACCAGCAACCGCAAGGTGCTAGCCCTGGGCGAAGACATCGGAAAACTGGGCGGCGTCTACCGCGTAACCGAGGGGCTACAAGAGACCTTCGGCCCTACCCGTGTGATGGACTCACCCCTGGGTGAAGCCGGTATTATCGGCACCTCCATCGGCATGGCCCTGCGCGGCTACCGGCCCGTCCCCGAAATTCAGTTCGACGGCTTTGTCTTTCCCGGTTTTAACCAGATCACCTCCCAGCTCTCCAAGATGCACGGGCGAACCCACGGCCAGTACCAGGTGCCCGTGACCGTGCGTATCCCCTACGGCGGCATGATTGGCTCCATCGAGCATCACTCAGAATCACCCGAAGCCCTGTTCACCCACACCCCGGGCTTGCGCGTCATCACCCCATCTAACCCGCACGATGCCTACTGGATGCTCCGCACAGCAATCGCCCACCCCGACCCAGTCATTTTCTTTGAACCCAAACGCCGCTATTGGATGAAGGGCGAAGTCAATTTTGCTGACGCCAACTTTGACCCCTTTACCGCGCAGGTCGTCAGGGAAGGCTCCGAACTGACCATCGCCACCTACGGGCCACTTGTGCCCGTTGCCCTGGCCGCAGCAGAAGCTGCCGCCGAAGACGGACACGATATTGAGGTGCTGGATCTGCGCTCGCTGTCCCCGCTGGATGTCCCGACCATTGAGGCCTCTGTGCAGAAGACCGGCCGCCTGGTAGTAGCCCACGAGGCACCGACCTTTGGTGGCCTGGGCTCCGATATTTCTGCGGCAATCACCGAACGCTGTTTCTACCACCTTGAAGCACCCGTTATCCGCGTGGGCGGCTACCACATGCCCTACCCAGTCTCTAAGGTAGAAGAAGATTACGTGCCCGGCATCGACCGTATGCTCGAAGCCGTCGACCGTTCTTTGGCCTACTAGCCCCCACGAAAGGCACATACCATGTCACAGATTTTTAACCTTCCTGATGTGGGCGAAGGGCTCACCGAAGCAGAAATCCTGAGCTGGAAAGTAGCTCCCGGTGATCTTGTTAAGCTCAACGACATTATCGTTGAGATTGAAACGGCTAAGTCCGTGGTAGAGCTTCCCTCGCCCTACGATGGCAGGGTGCAGGACCTTCTGGTTGCCGAGGGGCAGAGCGTGGAGGTCGGCACCCCCATTATCGCTATTAGCGCTGAGGGCTCCGCTCAGGCGGTATCCGCTCCTGAGGCTAAGGCTGAGAAGGACCCCGGTGCCGGTGCCGCGCTGGTGGGCTCAGGCCCTAAGGCTGATCCCGTTAAGCGCCGTACACGCAAGAAGAATGCGCCTTCGCCAGCTCCTCTTGCCCCGCCTCCGGCGCCCCTGGCTGCTGCAGCACAGCTTGCTGAACAGCGCAAGCCCCTGCTGACTTCCCTGCCTGCTCGCGCAGGCAAGTTCTTTGAAGAGAGCGGCATGGGGGGAGTCTTGCGCCGTCTGGGCACAGCAGAACACTTGCCCGGGGCTGAACACTCTGAGGTTCCCCGCCGCCAGGCTCTTGCCAAACCTCCGGTGCGTAAGGCTGCCCAGGAAATGGGCATTGACCTGGCACAGGTGACCCCCACCGGCGACAGGGGACAGGTGACTAAGCGTGACCTGCTCAACTTTGCGGCCCACCTGAGCCTGGCAGAAACCGCTGACTTTACCGATAACGCCGACCCCACCAGCTTCTGGATTCCCGCCGGGGCCGGTGGTGACCGCATCGAGCGTATCCGGGTCAAGGGCGTTCGTAAGGCTACGGCCAAGGCTATGGTGGATTCCGCCTTCAAGGCCCCGCACGTTTCTATCTTTGTGGACGTGGATGCTACCCGCACCATGGAGTTCGTCAAGCGCCTCAAGAAGTCACCCCAGTTTGAGGGTGTTAAGGTAACCCCCTTGCTGATTCTTGCTAAGGCCGTTATCTGGGCGGCCTCGCGCACCCCGCAGGTCAACGCCACCTGGACCGACTCAGAGATTCAGATTAAGCACTACATGAACCTGGGCATCGCGGCGGCTACCCCTCGCGGCCTGATGGTACCGAACATCAAGGACGCCCAGAGCATGAATCTGCGTCAGCTGGCTGTAGCGCTGAATGACCTGAGTGCCCGGGCCCGCGAGGGTAAGACCCAGCCTGCTGAGATGCAGGAAGGCACCCTGACTATCACTAATATCGGTTCCCTGGGCATCGACACCGGAACGCCTATTCTGAACCCCGGTGAGGCCGCTATCGTGGCTTTCGGCACGATCAAGCAGAAGCCCTGGGTCGTGGACGGGGAAGTTATCCCGCGCTGGGTCACCACCCTGGGTGGCTCTTTCGACCACCGTGTGCTGGACGGTGACCTTTCGGCTAAGTTCCTGGCCGATGTTGCCTCTATCCTCGAAGAACCAGCCCTCCTCCTCGATATGTAGGGTAGAAATCTGCCAAAGACACTCAAAGGCTCAGCTGGCAGCATGCGCGGGCTGAGCCTTTTTGCAGGCGGTTTGATACCTCTTGCTCCCGAAAGGATTAAAGAGGCGAGGCCCCCACCCGAAACAGGTGAAGGCCTCACAACGCCAAGGTACGAAACCTGGAGCAGAATTCGAATTATCTCCCCCAAGAAATCCGAATCCCCGGACACATCGGTCCGGACAAGTTCAGGCCCCGTAGGTTACCTTATGCCCTTGACTTGCTGTTCTACATTTTCTGGATCAGTCCCCCAACGTCACCAGAAAGCTGAGTCCCCCGACTCATCGTTGAACAGCTATCAAGTTACTTAAAATCTTAGTCTGGGTAACCTCAGCTTGTATGTCCTCATATAGGTCTACGCTTGCCCTCAGAAAATTCTTTGAATAAGGCAAAGGTGCCTACAAAAGCCGGGGGGAGTGTCCCCGAGTAGGCTGGGGTTCTTAGAACCTTTCAACCAGGCCAGTCTGAGAAATTTCGATTGCGCTGGGCTCCTCATCCTCTGAGTTACCATCGTGCACCAGCATGACAGCTATCTGGTCATCAGCAGGGAAAGCACGAACCGTAATAGTCCCGCCCGAGGCCTTATCGAACAGGTCGACCGCGCACTGGGTCAGAATCATCGAGAGCCGGGCAGGTAGAGCGCTTCCTCGCTCGTCGAGAATATCTACCTTGACACCGCGCTGGCGGGCAAGCCAGGCCGCATGAAGAATTTCCTTATTGACGATATAGCGACCGCGGATAGTGTCACGCAGCTGAGCTTCGGTAAACCGAAACTCGTCCATTTCGTCACGGCTCACGGGTGATTCGTTGTAGGCAATACGGTGAAGCATGTCTTCAGTCAGAGTGCGCACTTCCTGCACACGCTGGGTTGCAATAGCACTCATATCTGCTTCTTCGGTACGGCCCGCATCGGCAATGATGCGCATACTGCGAGCCTGCCGGGTCTTAGAGACGGCCTGCTCAATCTGCTGAGGCACGATGGTGCAGACTACCATGAGCAGGAAAGGGATATAGAACTCGGTAGAAAGATTGATCCGGCTTAAGAAGTAGTTGCTGTGCCAGCTCAGCACCAGTAATACAAAACTTGCAAAGAAGAGCCAGCCGTAGAAAGTGTGCCTGCGGGAAACAAGACCCATAGCCAGCAGAGTATAGGCCATAAGCGGCCAGGAGAGGCTAGAGAAGGTGACTGAATGGCTCATAGCGCTCAAGGTTATATCCACGCTGTGTAGCCCCAAAATAGTAATAAGGGGAAGCATCGCATCGGGTAGAGCCAGCCGCTGAGTGGGCAAGAAGACCGGGAGCGTGGCAATAGCGTAGAGACTGATGATGGTAGCCCAGTGAGGAGCGCGGTTGGTGGTGTACTGGGAGTACCAGAAGAAGAAGGAGCCCAGAACCAGGAGAGTGACAGCGCTCAGAAGCAGAGTGAGCTGACGGGAACGATAGTACTTAACCAGCATCGGGGTCCTCATGGGGCCACTGGACAATGACAGTTGTTCCCTTTTCAGGGGCAGAAGTGATGGTGACCTTGCCACCTACTTCTTCCATGCTGCGGATCATAGAAACACGCACACCCAGGCGACGGAAATCAATATCTTTCATGGAGAAACCCTGGCCTCTATCCGAGATAGTGCAGAGCACATAGGGGCGTTCCTCATCGGACCGGGTCGAGTTGTAGGGTCTGCGCAGCTCGGTACGAATGGAAATCTGTGTGGTGCGGGTTCCTGAGTGCCGGGCGGAGTTCGAAACAGCTTCGGTGACCGCATGGGTAAAAGCGCGTGCCGCCGTATAGGGCAGCGTAGAGTCGGGGCTCGCTAGGGGGTACTTCTCCATGGAGTCTGAGATAAAGCGTAGGCGCTGGTTCCAGGGCTCAACGCCTTCAGCGATCTGTTCGGTCAGAGCCTGGAAGGTAATGGGGCGCTGGGGCTGAGACTTGAGGCTTTCCTCTTCAAGAACATCAATAGCTCGGCGTGCCAGCAGGCGGGTGCGCTGGGGGAGTTCCCCGGGGTTGCGGCTGGCATCGAGCAAGGCGGCCATCACATTATCGTGCACCAGCTTGTCAAAGTTCTGTAGCTCTTGGGAATAGTCACGTGAACGGTTGAGTAGAAGCTGGGCTGAGAGCGTCTCGTAGTAGGTCCTATCAGACTCCCTAACGGCTTTGAGCGCAAACCGCGCAAGACCTGCTAGCAGAACGCAGGTAAAACACAAATAGCAAGCTCGGATAATCAGCTCGGTGGGATTCAAGGGGACTCCGGTCAGAAGATGGGAAGCCACCGAGCTGATAATCAGTAGTGCGGGTAAAGCAATGCTGTGGGTAATGCCGTCCCGTGATTCTTCCTCAAAGACCGGAACCAGCATGGCGTAGATACCAAAAAGCCAGGACCAGGGGATAGCCGAATGCTGGGCACCGATACTCAAAGGCCACACTATATAGGTGCCGTAGGCAATGACAAGCATGAAATTAACTGTCCTGGCCGAAACCTCTTTACGCACACCGTTGAACATGAGCAAAGAGGCATGGGTGACTATCACAGGGATAATGGCCAGGTACCAGAGAGAGTCCCCGCCCCGGTTCTCGGAAATATTGGCCAAAGATTGCAGGAGCAGGCCGACCGCGATGAGGGAATAGACAATTTCTAGGGTGCAATAGAGACCAAAGGAGCTCGGCCCCATCAGTGGCTGTTGGCCGCTAGTGAGGTTGAGCGACTTCAGCGAGAAAGCGCGGAGTCGATTGACTCTTGAGGGTTGGAGAGCCTGGGCCAGGTCCTTAGAGGCGCCTCCGGTAACAGTAGACAGGTGCACAATCCTTAGGGGTACAGGGGTGAGCGAATTACAGGTGACGGTCTGCGGTGGAGGTGTCTTCCATGGTATCTACCAGGCCATCCTCAATAGCGCGGATACGCAGGTCAATCTTGGTGGGGGCCGGGCGACCAACACGAGCGTACTTTTCGCGGATACGGTCAATATTTGTTTTAACCGCAGACTGCTTAATGCCCATACGGCGGGCTACCTGAACCTGTGCAAAGCCGGAGGCATAAAGACGCAGGGTTTCCTGCTCTCGGGGGGAGAGATTAGCGCGAGAGAACTCCTGGTCACCGTCAATAGCGGCGGCAAGTTCCTTGGTAACAACGGCTTTACCGTCTGCGATATTCTTGGCCTCGGCCAGGGCATGTTCAAGAGGCTCAGACTTGCGAACCAGGCCCAGCGCGCCAGCTTTCAGGGCTTCGCGAATCAGGCCGGGGTTTTCTCCGATGCTGAAGATAAGAACCTTAATGCCTGCCCGTTGCAGGATATCAACATTCTCTGACGGGCGAGACTTATCCTGAAGTGAGAGGTCCAGAAGCACAACATCGCAGTCACGCTTCAGCTTTCCCAAATCAGCATGAGAGGGGTCATTGAGGTTGCGCCCCAAGGCTACCAGCAGGTCAGCTGCAGTGGGAGCAGCCGCTACCAGCTCAATTTCGCTAGCGCCGGCAGCGACTGCCCGCATACCTTCGCGGACTACCTCATGGTCATCGACAATGCCTACACGTACTACGCTCATATTTCTTACTTACCTTGTATGCTGTGCAACCCTCACCTGAGACGGTGGCTGCTCGGTGGTTGCATGGGTGCGATGAGCAGACTGTTTACATTACGAACATATTTTACAGCTAAAGCCCGGTTTAAGCCCTCTTAACCCCTCTTAACCCCTGGCTTTTAAGGTGACTTAGAGCCTTCCTAAGTTGATGCTATTTTAGGAATTTATACTTGTCAGGGCTCGACGATACCTCATTCCCAGAGCCGCGCCCAGCATTGAGCCGATAGCGGCGAGTAGCCCTGCGGCTAGCGCTGTGAGAGCCCCAAGGGCCAGATCGGGGGCCAGAAGCCGCTGAAAGGCAAAGCTGGGCGTAAGCGGTGACGGGAGCCAAGCGGAAGCCCATGTCACCAGGGTTGCAAGGAGAGCCGCAAGGAAGCTGACAGCAAGAACCCCCAGGGCCTGCCTGGTAGGTGCTACCGCAGCCATGCGGGTGGCAACATATCCTGCCCAGCCGAAGCTCAACAGCCATATAAGAGCACTTGCAACTACCCAAGGAATAGCCTGGCCCTGACTGGAAGCAACAGAAACGGCCAGAGCGCCTCCCGTCAGACTGCTATAGGTCGAGATACCAACAGCAGTGAAGACGGTTCTTACCAAGGCAAATAGCCCGGTGCTCAGAGCATAAGCCACGAGGCTACCGCTCATAGCCGGTAGGAACTGAATCCTGCGGTAGACAGCTACACGAGCAGACGGTAGGGGAGCAACCTCATGGTCCCAACCGGCCTCTGTTTGCTGATGGGGTAGGGGGAGTTGAGCGGTAGCAGGGTGCGCCTGTTGCCGGCCCACAGGGTAAGGAGCCTGCCCCGACCGGGTCGCTGAAAGGATCTCCTGCTGGTAGCTGCTAGTTTCAAGCAGCCTGGTATCTTCTTCAAGCCGGTCGGTGTAGTGGTGCTGCGAGGGAGAGAGCAAGCGTGTTGATTCTGAGTCCTCAAAAACCGCGTCCCAATCCTCAAAATCTTCCTGGCCGCTCTGCCGATGATCTGTACTGCTCATTGCCTGTAAACCTATCAAAAAAAGGGGGTACTTAGACCAGACTCAGAACCTCGACGCGCTCCTGATCCGGGCGGTAACCCATACCTGCTGTCATCTGCTCAAAGACACTCTTACGGTCCCTGCCGGGCTTCCACCTAGTTGCCACCCAAAAGGTACACCAACCCGATAATGACCAGGCCAAGAGCAATAGCTCCAAGCCCCACAAGTATCATGCGTTTGTTAATTTCTTTCATCAACTCCCGAAATTCTTCGGTCGTGATGTCTTTGTTTCCACGTTGCGCCATACCCCTTAGTATGTCAGCTCAAGCACCCCTGTGGCACAATCTTGTGTATGCATGTAGCCGAAAATAACGATACGACCGACACCTTCCCCCTGGCTCACCGCCCCTGGCAGAAGAACTACCGGCCCGAAACACACCGCGATGTGAAGCTGCCTGAAACCTCACTGAGCCACCTCATGGCAGAGGCTGTTCGCACCTCCCCCCAGAAAATTGCCCTCGAATTTTTCGGCTCCACCACCACCTATGCCCAGCTCGGTGACCAGATCCTCCGGGTAGCTGAAGGGCTCCGCAAAGCGGGTATCCAGCACGGGGACCGCGTAGCCATCGCCCTCCCCAACTGCCCCCAGCACATCGTTGCCTTCTACGCCATTCTCCGATTAGGCGCTATCGTCGTTGAGCACAACCCCCTCTACACCGAGGCAGAACTCCGCCACATGTTTGAAGACCACGGAGCAAAAGCCGCCATCGTCTGGGACAAAATCGCAGATAAAATAAGCTCCCTCCCCGCAGACATCCGCCCCCGTACCATCTACGCCGTCAACATGATCGAAGAGATGCCACTTGCCATGCGAGCAGCACTCAAACTCCCCATAGGCAAGATGAAAACCTCACGCGAAAAGCTCGAAGGAACCGCACGCGGCGCCACACCCTGGCGCCAGCTCATGAAGAACCAACCCCTAGCTGCCGACCACCACCGCCCCACCGCCCAAGACCTCGCCCTCCTCCAATACACCTCAGGGACAACAGGGCTCCCCAAGGGCGTCATGCTCACCCACCGCAACCTCGAATCAAACGGCAGAATGGGCGAAGAATGGATTCAACCCGGAAGTAACGAAGTCATCTACGCCGTGCTCCCGCTCTTCCACGCCTACGGCATGACACTGGGGCAGACCATCTCCGCTGTCTGCAAAGCACGACTGGTACTCTTCCCCACCGTGGACATGGACCTCATCTTCCGAGCCATGAAAAAAACCCCACCCACCATCCTGCCTGCCGTCCCACCTATCTACCGCCGCATGCTCGACGAAGCAAAACAGCGCAAAGTCTCGCTCCAGGGAATCCGCTGGTCAGTCTCAGGTGCCATGCACCTACCCACCGAACTGGTCACCGAATGGGAAGAAGCAACCGGAGGCATGCTTGTGGAAGGCTACGGGCTCTCAGAATGTTCACCCCTGGTGTCCTGCAACCCCCTCAACTCCACCCGCCGCGCGGGCTCCATCGGTATCCCCTTCCCCTCCACCGACATCCGCGTTGTTGACCCCGAAACCTTCCAAGACCTCGAACAAGGGCAGGAAGGTGAACTATTGGTGCGCGGACCCCAGGTGATGAAAGGCTACTGGAAACGCGCAGAAGATACCCGCAATACCTTGCTGGAGGGAGGTTGGCTACGAACGGGTGATATTGTCCGTCTCGATAAAGACTCCTTCATAGAAATCGTCGACCGGATTAAAGAAGTCATCATCACTGGTGGCTTCAACGTCTCCCCCTCCGAAATTGAAAACGTCCTTAAACAACACGACTCCGTAGCAGACTGCGCTGTCGTGGGTATGCCCGATGCTAGCGGAGGCGAAACTGTCACCGCCGCTATCGTCCCGGCCCAAGGATATGCATTAGACCCCGCAGAACTTAAAGAGCACTGCTACGCGCGACTGACCCGTTACAAGGTTCCTAAAAACTACTACGAGGTCGATGAACTGCCTCGCTCCATGCTGGGTAAGACCCTGCGCCGCAAGGTGAGGGAAGAGCTAGCTCAGCGTTAAGCAGGGTTTGCGGTAGCTGTCCCCCTAGGCGGTGTGTCCCTCTGTGTCCTTAGGCGGTGTGGTCGTCTGCACCCTGAAACGCCAGCCCCGAGCCAGCAGACGACCACACCACCTACAGGGCAGGAGCAAGGAGAGACAGCCCCCAACACCAACCCCAAGCCAGCAACTTCGCGGTGAGCCAGCTTTATCTACCCTGATGAGTAAAACCCTATCTACTTTTCTGACCTGAACCTCGGGGAATAATAATTATTAAAAATATTCCTTGCGAATTTTCAAATTTGTGTCACGGGGTGTCATAAACGCGCCCTCTGCCGCTTCTAGATATATTTTTCGTAAGATATTAATATGGAAATAATTATCTGTGATTCAAAGGATCAAGCCGGTGCCTACGCGGCGTCTTTAATCGCTATGGTGACGGAACGCAATAACCGCCAGGGTCGCCCAACGGTCTGGGGAGTTGCCACGGGATCATCCCCAGAGGCTACCTACCGCTATCTCGCAGAACGCGTAGAAGCAGGCCTAGACGTTAGCTCTGTCAGCGCTTTTGCCCTCGATGAGTACGTTGGCCTAGACCCCTCTCACCCCGAGTCCTACCGAAGCGTCGTCAACCAGCAAATTGTTGGGCGAATCGGACTCGACTCCCAGAAGGTGCATGTCCTCGATGGCATGGCTCGGGATATCAATGCTGAATGCGCTCGGTACGAAGAGAAAATCAAGACCGCAGGTGGAGTTGACGTGCAGATACTTGGTATAGGCGCCAATGGGCATATAGCTTTCAACGAGCCCGGTTCCTCGCTCGTATCACGCACCCGCATCAAGACTCTAGCACCTAAGACTGTGGCTGATAACGCCCGCTTCTTCGACGGCGATGCAAGCCAGGTGCCAGTACACTGCCTAACCCAGGGGATTGGCACCATCATGGAAGCCCGCAAGATTGTCCTGGTCGCAGACGGAGCCAACAAGGCAAGCGCAATCGCGGGCATGGCAGAAGGCCCCATCACCACCTTCTGCCCGGGGTCAATACTCCAGATGCACCCAGATGTCACCGTCGTGGTCGATGAGGCCGCAGCCAGCCAATTAAAAAATGCAGAATATTATCGTTTTGCGCAAGAAAATATCCCCGACTTCCAAAAGCCAGCTATATTTCTTGGATAAATAAAAATAGGTGGGGTTACTCGAAAGTAGCCCCACCTATTTTTATGCTTGGAGGGCGTCCTTAAACCATCCGGTAATAGAAATAGGGTGCGTAATAGCTGTGCCTACCACAACAGCGTGGGCACCAGCCTCCAGAGCCTGCCGAGCCTGAGCCGGGCTATGGATCCGGCCCTCGGCAATAAGCGGTAGCCCAAGATCCTGTGCGGCAATAGCTTCCAGGAGCTCAAGGTCGGGGCCAGCGGTCTTGGGGCGGGCATCGGTGTAGCCTGCCAGGGTGGTGCCGATAAAATCAGCTCCGGCTTCCGCCGCCGCAACAGCTGCTTCGAGAGAATCACAGTCTGCCATGACCAGTGATGGGCTCGACCCGTGTACCCCGTCAATTACCTCTTTGAGGCTGAGCCCGTCGGGCCGGTCACGCCTAGTGCCATCAAGCGCGACCACATGGGCACCCGCCTGGGCTACTGCCAGGGCATGGTGCAAGGTGGGGGTAATGAAAATACCCTCATGCCCGTCTTTCCACAGGCCAATGACCGGGACCTCAACGCTGGTGCGGGTGAACTGAATATCAGCCAACCCCTGTACACGGACAGCGGCCGCGCCTCCCATCACTGCAGAAGCCGCTACCTGCCCGGTTGTTCGGGGGTCGCGCATAGGCTCACCGGGGTAAGCCTGGCAGGAGACAATGAGCTGGCCTGCAAGCGAATCAATCAGTTCTTGAGCTGTAAACACGGTGAATCCTAACCTCCTGATGAGTCTCTGACAATGAAATCCGGGATCAGGCTTGCCGCCCCCAGAAGCGGGGCATCTGAACCTAGTGAAGCTGAGATAATGCGGGTTTCGGTAGCCTGTCCAAGTGCTGCCTGCTGGTAGGCCTGCACCATGCCCTGCCACCAGAGATCGCCCAGGTTAGTCACGCCCCCGGAGACAAGAATCAGGTGGGGGTCCAGGATAGTTGCCAGGTCACCGAGTGCGATACCCGCTGCCCGCGCACCTAGCGCAATAGCTTCTTGGGCATGAGTATCTCCGGTAGTAGCAAGTTCTTTTACCTCAACCAGGCTCTCAACCTCAGTAGGTCCGCCCAGCCTGCGATAGCTATTGACGATGCCGGTGCCTGAGGCGACAGCCTCCACATGCCCCACTCCTCCGCAGGTGCAGGCAATATCTAGAGCACAGGGGGATGAGAAGTGCCCCACATGTCCCGCAAGGGAATGCGCTCCGTGAAGTTGCTGGCCTCCCACAATATAGGAGCCACCCACACCTGTGCCAAAAGCCACCATGAGACTGCTTTCAGCATCGGCGGAAGCACCGAGCCAGGCCTCACCCAAGGCATGAGCGTGGACATCGTTCACCGCGTAGGCAGGCAGACCCGTCACATCACTGAGAATAGAAGCTAGGGGAGTGCCGCTCCAGCCCTTAATCAGGTTGGCAGCCGTGATGACCTGCCCCTCGGAGCCAATGACGCCAGCAGATCCAATACCCACCCCAAGGGGCTCATAGCCTAGCTCACGGGCAGTAGCACCCAGCTTTTTGAGCGCCTCAGCCGTGTGCCGGGCCAGCTCAGTACCACCAGCCTGAGCCAAAGTGGGTATCTGGTCACGGTGGAGAACCTGGCCTGTGCAACTGACAATGCCAAGCGCGGTTTTGGTGCCTCCTAGGTCAGCGACCAGGGCGACGTGTTGGGGGTTACTCATCCTTGTCCCTTCAGTGGGTGTGCTAAACCCGGCCTAGAGGAGCCCCGTTGAGGCAAGGATAGCGCGAATCCGCTCTGCCTCTTCGGACCCTAGTGTCTCCATGGGCTGAGACATTGTGTTTGATTCAATGACTCCCATGATCTGTAGTGCGGTCTTGAAAGCACCCAGGCCAGCCGCTCCGCCTGAGACGCTGGGGGTCTGAACGAAAACAATGTCAAAGAGCTTGGCTAGGCGGTCCTGCTCCTTGCGGGCGCTCTCCCAATCCCCGGCCTGAGCCGCATCAAAGAGACGACGGTAGCCTGCAGGGTCAACATTGCCTAGGCCCGGTACGAGGCCTGCCGCACCTGAGAGCAGAGCACCGTCGCAGACCACCTCATGACCTGTAAAGGCGGCGAAGCCCTCAATATCAGCGGTTGCAAGCGCGAGCTGGCGGAAAGCAACGTCATCACCGGATGAGTCTTTAACACCGGCAATTACGCCGTCCTTGGCCAGCTGAACCAGCAAGCCCAGGGGGAGCTTCTGCTTGGTGCGTACCGGAACGTCGTAGGCGAAGACCGGTACATCTACAGCATCAGCGATAGCGCGGAAGTGTCGGTCTTCTTCAAAGGTATTATCTACAGCGTAGAACTGGCTGGTGACCACAATCGCGTCGCCACCAATAGCAAGCAGGCGCTGGGCTTCGTCAATAACACGGGCTGTGGTCATGTCGTTAACTCCGACAATGAGAGGGACTCGCCCTGCAATGGTCTCTACACAGGTGCGGAGCACTTTTTCTCGCTCAGCATTGGTTAGGTAAAGCACCTCAGAGGATGAACCCAGGGCAAAAATACCGTGTGAACCGCCTTCGATCAGGTGGTTAATCAGTCGCTCCAGGGAGCCCAAATCGAGGGTGCCGTCGGCGGAACGGGGAGTTAGAAGTGGCGGGATAAGGCCGGAAAAAAGCGGGGAGCTCATGTGATTCTTCTCCTGGAATATTAAATTATTGAGTTGAAAGCCGCTGTCTCTTTTAGACGTGGAGCAGAGTGGGTGCAGCCCCTAAGAGGGTGCGGGTGTAATCCTGGCTGGGGGTATCAAAGACCTGTTCGGCGGTCCCCTCTTCGACGATGTTGCCCTTGTTCATGACGCAGATACGGTCTGAGACGTAGCGAACGGTCTGGATATCGTGGGAGATGAAGACCATACCCAAGAAGAGCTCTTCTTTAAGGTCTGAGAGCAGGTTGAGCACCTGGGCACGCACCGACACATCCAGCGCACTGGTGGGCTCATCGGCCACAATAATCTTGGGTTCCAGAGCCAGGGCGCGGGCAATTGCTACGCGTTGACGCTGACCACCAGAAATCTGGGAGGGCAGAGCATCGGCGGCGGAAACGGGTAGACCCACCAGCGCCAGGAGCTCACGCACTCGGCGGTCACGGCCTGACTTATCGCCAATGCCGTGCACATCAAGGGGATCCTTGAGGATGTCCTGGATGGTCATACGGGGGTTGAGCGCAGTGGCCGGGTCCTGGAAGACGATCGAGACATCGGAACCGAACTCTTTACGCAGGGCAGCATTGCGCTTGAGCACGCTCTTACCCTTGAAGAGGACGTCACCGCCGGTGGGCTTTTGCAGGCCCACAATCACAGAGGCCAGGGTGGATTTACCACACCCAGACTCACCGACCAGGCCGATGGTTTCACCGCGGCGAACCGTGAGGTTTACCCCGTCAACAGCCTTGACGATAGTGGGCTTGAGAATACCGCCACTACGGGCTCGGTAGTGAACCTGGACGTCCTTGAGCTCAATGATGGGCTCACTGACACGGCTCACTGCAGCCCGGCCGGTGGTATTGAGCAGGCTCTTGTCTGCGGGGGTTACAGCTGGGTTGCTCATGCTGTCTCCTGTGCGGTGGTGAGGTGGGATGCCCAGAGGTGGTCGCTGTCGCCTTCAACAGGCGTGAAGACCAGCTTCTGCTCGGGGTCGGCATCGGGTCGAAGTGAACGGGGTGCAAAGCGGTCCCCTGCTGAGAAATCTGAGGGTGAGGGCACGGTACCGGGAATCTGGTAGAGCCGTTCCGCCCCGGACTCGATAGAAAGCACTGCTCCCAGAAGGCCGCGAGTGTATTCATGCTGGGGGTTGGTCAAGAGCTGGCTGGTTGCGCCGGCTTCTACAATCTGGCCCGCGTACATAACCGAGATACGATGGGCTACCTGGGCTACCAAGGCCAGGTCGTGGGACACGAAGATCATGGCGAAGCCCAGCTGCTCACGCAGCTCATTGAGCAGGTCGATTACTTCTGCCTGCACGGTTACATCGAGTGCGGTGGTGGGCTCATCGGCAATAACCAGCTTGGGGGAGCGGGAGAGTGCCATGGCGATGAGAACACGCTGACGCTGACCACCAGATAGCTCATGCGGGTAGGAGGCTAGAGTACGCTCCGGGTCAAGTTTGACCAGGCGGAGGAGTTCTTCGGGGCTCTTGCGGCCGCCACGGCGGGTGAGCTGCTCCATCTGGTCCTTGATCAGCATGGAGGGGTTCAGAGAGCTCAGGGCGTCCTGGTAGACCATGGAAATCACGGCACCGCGGAGCTTCTGGAACTCGGCTTCGCTGGCACCGACCAGTTCCTGACCTTCAAAGAGGACGGAGCCGGTGATCTTGGCCTTACGGTCAAGTAAGCCGATGATAGCCAGTGAGGTGATGGACTTACCGGAACCTGATTCACCGACCAAGCCCATAGTTTGGCCTTCGGTGACGGTGAAGGAAACGCGGTCAACCACGGGGGTGTCGCCAAACCGCTCAGGGAAATAGATAGAAAGGTCTTTGACCTCAAGTATGACTCGAGCTGAAGGATCTGCCATGAGGCGGTCTTCCCTGCGGCTTTCAGTCATTTTGAGTTTTTGCAGAACAGTTTCAAGCTCAGCGCTAGCCTTGCGGTCACGTACGGTTAGGGCCGCAGATGCCGCTAGAGCCTGGGCGGTTGGCTGTTCATTATTTTCTTCGATCTTGACCTTACGGCGGAGTTTGGGGTTCACCATGGCATCGGTCATGCCCTCAGAGAGCACGTTAAGTGCCAGCACGGTGAGCAAGATAACGCCACCTGCGAAGGTGGTGGCCCACCAGCCGCCTGCTAGTACGATAGCGCGACCGTCTGCGATGACGTTACCCCAGGAAGGCTCAGGGGGGCGTACACCGGCGGAGAGGAAGGACAGCGAAGCCTCCAAGATAATAGCGTCGGCCACCATAACGGTTGCAAAAACAAGCACCGGGGCGATGGTGTTGCGTACCACGTGCTTGAGCAGGATGTAGAAGCGGGGGGCACCCATAACGCGCTCTGCACGGACGTAGTCCTCGTCCCAGGCTGCCAGCACCTGGGCGCGGACAACGCGGGCTAGCTGCGGGGTGTAGACCACCGCAATAGCGAAGATAATAGTCCCAACAGAGTTGCCCAGGGAGGCCAGCAAGACAGCGGCCAGAGCGATACCGGGGAAGGCCATGAGCACATCCATGATGCGCATGATGACTTCTGCAACAAATTTAGAGCTGGTTGCTGCAAGTGAGCCCAGGATTCCACCCATAATCAGTGCCAGGGCAACAGCACCGAGGCCTACCTGCAGGGAAGCGCGGGCACCGTACATGAGGCGGGAGAGAATATCGCGGCCCTGACGGTCGGTACCAAAGAGGTACTCAGAGTTGGGTGCACCAATCGGTGCGCCGGTGGAGGCTAGCGGATCGTGAGGAGCTAGCCAGGGTGCCAAGAGCGCAACCAGGGCAATAAGGGCGATGAATGTGAGAGCTAGCTTTGAGCTAGCGGGGAGCGCCTTGAATCGGATGCCCGGTGCTGAGAGGCGTTCTGCGAGTCCGCTACGCATGATTAGACGCTCCTGATTCGTGGGTTGATGAGCAGGTAGAGCAGGTCAACGACAATGTTGACCAGAACAAAGGTGATGGCGATGGTTAGTACAACGCCCTGGACAAGGTTGATGTCGTTACCGGTGATACCGATAAAGATGAGGTTGCCCATGCCATTGAGGGAGAAGATCATCTCGATGACGACCGCGCCGCCCAGGAGGTAGCCAATGCGCAGGCCCAGCACGGTGACCGGGGTGATGAGGGCGTTACGGAGTACGTTCTTGGTAATAACTTCCTTGCGGGGGACACCGTTACCGATAGCGGTGCGTACGTAGTCCTTGTCGAGTTCTTCCACCATGGAGGTACGAACGGTTCGGGTCAGCGATGCGCTGACGGGCACAGCAAGAGCCACTGCCGGAAGGAACATGTGCAAAAGCCAGGTGCCAAATCCGCTACCTGCCGGTGCGGAACCACCTGTGGGGAACCAGCCCAGGCCCAGAGCAAAGTACTGAATCATGAGGATACCCAGCCAGAAGGAAGGAGTGGCGATGGAGGCCATGGACAGCACACGGATCAGCTGATCGGGCCAGCGATCGCGGTAAAGGGCGGCAACAACGCCAAGGACCAAGGAAGCCACAGCAGCGATGATAACCCCCAGGAAGGTCAACTGCAAGGTTGTGGGGAAAGCGACCTTAATCTGGTCAATAACAGGCTGAGCGGGTGGGGTAGTCATACCCAAATCAAAGTGAGCTAGCCGTGCCAGGAAGGCAAAGTACTGGACATAGAGCGGGTCATTGAGACCGTGCGAGTCTCGGTAGGCTTCTTTAGCTTCTTCCGATGCGCCTTCGCCCAGGGCAATAGTGGCGGGGTCACCAGGAGTGAACTGGAGAATGATGAAGACAAGAAGGGTAACGCCCAAAATCATGATGGGCAGGGCTACCAGGCGTCTGCCGAGGAGCCTAAGAAAGTTTGACACGGAGAGTCACTCCCTGCAAGAGAAAGAACGAGGTGGGTGTGGCTAGCGCACGGTGAGGCGCCAGGGCTGGCTGAGCCTGCCCGCTACCGGCCTAGGGGCCGGGCGGGCAGGCAACCAGGTGCTCAATGAGCGATTACTGTGAGCGGTTCAAATCATGTGTGGAGGGGGAGCCCGCTCACGGATCCCAGGCTAAGCCTGGGTGGTGCCGACATTCAGGAATGACAGGCCGGTCGTGGGGAGCGGCTTGAAGTCAACCAGGCTGTCGGTAGCCCACGCGGTGGGCAGCTTGCGGTGGAAGAGGGGGTAGAGGGGTACATTCTCTGCCACGATGTCCAGGCAGGCCTTCCAGTCGGGCTTCTCTGATGTGACCGCGGCAGACATTGCGCTCTGCAGGGCGGCGTATTCAGGGGTGGAGGACCAGCGGAAGCGCTTCTCAGGCCAGGTAGCACCGCGGTACCACCAGGACAGAAGCAGGTCGGGGTCATTGCCGAAGACCGAGGGATCGCCGGGGGCCAGGACCACATCGAAGTCGCCGCTATCGACAAAGTCGGAGTAGAGGGAGGAAGACTGTGAGTCTTCTAGGGCAACCTCAATACCGGCATCTTTGAGGGATTCCTGAACCAGCTGGGCGCACTGCTTGACCCAGTCGTGGTCGGTGGTGCGCAGGGTGATGGAGAGCTTATCCACACCTGCATCCTTAAGGAGCTGCTGGGCCTTGGCCTTGTCGTAGGTGTAGACGGTGGAAGCCTCAACATAGTCGGGGTGCTCCTTCTGCAGGAAGGAGGTGGCTGCGGTGGCGTTGCCCAGCAGACCGGTGGAGATGACCTTGTCCATGTCGATTGCGTAGAAGAGTGCCTGGCGGACTTCCTTCTTGTCGAAGGGAGCCTTTTGGCAGTTGAACATCATGAAGAGCAGACCGAAGGACTGAACTGACTCCACGGTAACGCCGTTGGTCTTTTCCAGGACCGGGATATTGTCGTAGGGCACTGACTCGATAGCCTGAACTCGCTGTGAGCTCATGGCGGTGACGCGGGCTGAAGATTCAGAAAGAATGAGCCACTTCATGGTCTTAGCCAGGGCAGGGCGGGGGCCGTTGTAGTCGTCGTAGCGTTCAAAGGCAATGTGGTCACCCTTGGTAGCTGAGACAAACTTGTAGGGGCCTGAGCCAATGGGCTTAGCACCGAATGCTTCAAGGTCGGCACTAGCGCTGGCCGGCATGATGTTAACCAGGGAGATACGGTCAGCAAAGAGGGGGAAAGCCTGGTTGAGCTTGAACTCTACGGTGCTGTCATCGACTGCGGTTACTCCGTCGATGAAGTAGAGGAACTGGCTAAAGAGAGATTCCTCGGAGGTGTAGAGCTTAAAGGTTTCAACGACATCCTTGGCAGTAACTGCTGCACCGTCGTGGAAGGTAGCACCCTCTCGGAGGCTGACGCGATAGGTGGTTTCGTCAACAACTTCGGGGTCACCGGTTGCTAGTGCGTTGTAGCGTTCACGGGTTGCCGGGTCCAGACCGTAGAGGCCTTCGAAGATGTGCAGGTTGGCTGCGAAGGGAGCCGCACCCGATGCCTGAGAGGGATCGAAGGTGGTGGACACATCGTAGGCAATTGCTGCGGTGATGGAGCCGTCTTTGTTTTCTTTGCCAGCGGCTGAGCCGGATGATTGGCTAGATGAGCCACCGCATGCGGCAATGGATGCGGCGAAAGCTGTTGCTGCGCTGATTCCACCGGCGATTTTGAAAAAGCTACGGCGGGAGGTATCAAATTCTTTTACCTGGGTGAGCTGTGACATCTATGTCGCACTCCTTCGGGCTGCGCTCCTGGTAGGGAGGGGGTGATAAAAATAAGGTAGAGGTAGGATGTCCTACCTATATCTTGTATGGTAGTGATGGGTATCCAAATCGGTCAAGCTGGGCAGGAAAAGTCATCAAAATATGACGCCACCCTCTTACCTTGCGGATGGAAACTGTCCCTGGGTGGCAAGGGCTCCTACAGTAGTAGAAGGATCCGGTGGAAGTAGTCCTGCCGGATAGTGTTTTGGGTGCCCTCAATATCAACACACTGAAAAGAGCACGTTATGAACAGCCACGACTCTCTTCCTCCCGCCCCATACGTCCCTGACCTTGGTTTTCTCCACCCTGAGGGGGTGCACCGCAGCGCCGCGCAGAAACGCCAACAGCAGCTCCAGAATGAGATAATTTCGCTAATTTTTAAGCGGCAGTTAGGCCAGGGGGACCCCCTGCCCAGCGAACAGGAACTGATCGATGAACTAGGTGTGGGGCGAAACTCCATTCGTGAAGCTCTTAAGGTTCTAGAAGCGCTGGGGATTGTGGAGGTTCGCCACGGCTTTGGAACCTTTGTCGGTGGTCAGGTCCTTATTTCTATGGCGCGAGGCCTGAGCTTTCGAGGCTGTTTAGCGCTCTACCACGGTGGCCAAGAGGCTCTGGAACTGGTGGAGGTCCGGGAGGCTCTTGAAGTTGGATTGTTACGCGCCGTTATTCCGGTGATGACCGAAGAACAGCTCCAACGTGTCAAACAGTCCTATGACGCAATGGAAGAAAGCGTCCACAACGGGGTCTGGCTGGCAGAATCAGATCAGTCTTTCCATGCTGCTATCTTTGCGCCCTTGGGTAACGAATTGCTGTCCAAACTACTGGATATCTTCTGGCAGGTTTACAACAATATTGCCGGCCTACTCGATACCGTTGCCCCACTGGATGAAGCACAGACCTGCACCCTGCTGGAAGCCCACCTGCGGCTCTATGAAGCTATTAGGGACCGAGATGCCGATGCGGCAACCGAACTGATGAGAGAGCACTTTGTGGGTATCCGCGAGAGACTGACCTCTTGGCAGGCCAACTGGTTGGCAGAAGGCTAACTCCTATATACCTTTTATGACGCACTGTTACGGTGTAACTTTTTGTTGCTTACAGATAGGTGAAATATGACCCAATTTTGGGCTGATTTCTAGCCTGACCATTGTGGAGTGTTCTAATAGAAGAGTCGCTGAAACCAGCGTCCGAAACCACATCAGCCAACAGCCCCCGGTAAAACGCTGAATCGTGGCCGCACCCATCAATTTTCCCAACAGAAAGATTCATAGCCGTGAAGAAATTTGTTGCCACTTTGGCTCTCGTACCCCTCGCATTTGGTCTTGCAGCCTGCGGCTCATCATCAGACTCAGCGTCTCCTGCCTCCGCTTCATCAGCCGATGATGTTATCAAGATCGGTGTTGTCGGCGCATCTGACTCCAACGCCAAGCTGGTCGAAGTGGCCAAGGCTGAGGGCATCAATATCGAGATTATTGAGTTCTCCGATTACACTCAGCCCAACCCCGCGCTCAGTACCGGTGAAATTGACCTCAACTGGTTCCAGCACATCGCTTACCTCTCCAACTACAACGTTGAGGCCAACGACAACCTGCAGATTGTTGGCCCCACCGTGATCTACCCCATGGCTCTCTTCTCTGAGAAGCACGATTCCATTTCTGCACTGCCCCAGGGCGCTGAAATCGCTATCCCCAACGACACCGTTAATGAAGCTCGCGCTCTTCTTCTGCTTGAGGCTAACGGTCTTGTGTCCTTCACCAAAGACACCGATTCACCCACCGTGGACGATGTAGACACCGCTGACTCTAAGGTTAAAGTCACCCCCGTTGATGCCGCTCAGACCGTTCTTGCTCTCAAATCAGTGGACGGTTCGGTCATCAACAATGACTTCCTGAAAGATGCTGGGCTTAACCCCAAGGACGCTCTGGCTCAGGACGACCCCGCTAACGACAGCGCTCGCCCCTACGTCAACCTCTTCGTCTCCCGCGCAGATGACGCTGATAACGAAACCTACAAGAAGATCGTAGAACTCTTCCACAGCGATGAGGTTCTGGCAGCTGTCCAGGAAGAGACTGAGGGAACCGCAGTTGAGGTTAACACCGATTTGGCAGACCTGCGTTCAACCCTTGCCGACCTGGAAGCTAAGAAGCGTAAGCAGTAGTCCTCGGTTTTAATCACACAGCGTGATGCAGGCAATAAGGGCGGCAACCAACTTGGGGTAGGCTAGACTTTTTGCCCCTCCGGGGCAGAATGTTGGACTAGGCTAGGGCGGTTGCCGCTTTACCTATTCCTGTTTCCCCTGAGGTTTCTCCGTGATGGGGTAGCTGCCCTCCCAAACCTTACAAAGAAGAAGAGATGACCCAACAACGAGCAGTACCAGACAACCAGGCCTCCGAGCCTATGGTTGTGCTGAAGAAAGTGACCAAAGAGTTTAAGGTCGGTAAGAAGACCGTTACCGCAGTAGACGATGTTGATCTGACCATCAACAAAGGCGAAATCTTCGCCATCATTGGTTACTCCGGTGCCGGTAAATCGACCCTTGTTCGCCTGATTAATGGCTTGGAAAGTATCACCAGTGGTTCTTTGACCGTGGATGGTCTAGAGATTGCCGGTAAGCGTGAGTCCCAGCTCCGCCAGGCCCGAACCAACATTGGTATGATTTTCCAGCAGTTCAATCTCATGCACTCTCGCACGGTGGCGGGTAACGTCGAGTTTCCCCTGATCGTTGCGGGCTGGGATAAGGCTAAGCGTACTACCCGTGTAGCGGAGCTCCTAGAGTTTGTGGGTCTTTCGGATAAGGCTAAGAACTACCCCGATCAGCTTTCAGGCGGTCAGAAGCAACGTGTGGGTATTGCCCGTGCTCTAGCGACCTCTCCCTCACTTTTGCTGGCTGACGAGTCAACCAGCGCCCTCGACCCTGAGACCACCGCTGAGGTCCTTGAGCTGCTCAAGAAAGTCAATAGGGAGCTGGGTATCACCGTTATTGTGATTACCCACGAGATGGATGTTGTCTCATCTATCGCTGACCGTGTGGCTGTCATGGAGAAGGGCAGGGTCGTTGAAAGCGGCAATGTCTACGACGTTTTTTCGGCTCCTCAGACCGTCACCGCCCAGCGTTTTGTGGGTACCGCGGTCAAGTCTCTTCCCGTTGGTGCCCAAGCCGCTGAACTTAAGAAGCGTCACCGCGGGTACCTCATTAACATTGAAATTACTGAGGGTAATAAGGGTATCGGTAAGGTCCTTTCTTACCTGGGGAGCCGCAATGTTTCCTTCAACATTGTGCAGGGTGGATTGGAGACCTTGCAGGGTAAGAGCTACGGCAACCTAACTCTTGAACTTCTTGGCGATGTAACCAGCTTGGACGCTGTTATCGCTGAACTTAAGACCGTCACCCGTGTGCAGGAGGTCCGCTAGCATGGACGCAACATTTATTAACAGCAAACTGCTCCCTGCCCTGGGTGATACCCTCTACATGGTCAGCTTCACCATGCTGGTGGCCGGTGCGCTGGGCCTCTTCTTTGGGGTCTTGCTGTACACCACCCGCCAGGGCAATATCTTGGCTAACCGCTGTGTCAACATTGTGCTGAATATTGTGGTGAACGTTGTCCGCCCTATTCCCTTCATTATTCTGTTGGCGGCTTTGGGGCCGCTCACTCAGGCTATCGTGGGGACCCGCTTGGGCGTGAACGCCGCTATCTTCGCTATGGTCTTTGGCGCAACTTTTGCTATTGCCCGTATCGTTGAGCAGAACATGGTCTCTATTGATCCTGGCGTGATTGAAGCGGCCCGTGCAATGGGGGCATCAAAGCCCCGTATCTTGCTGACCGTGATGATTCCCGAGGCTCTTGGCCCCCTGATTCTGGGTTATACCTTCTTGGTGATTGGCGTGGTCGATATGTCGGCTATGGCCGGTTACATTGGTGGTGGTGGCCTGGGTAAGGTTGCCCTGGTCGATGGTTACCAGCGCTTCAACGAGGTTGTGACCTGGAGCGTTGTTGCGGTCATTATTATTCTGGTTCAGCTTATTCAGCTGGTTGGTAATATGCTGGCCCGTAAAGTCATGCGCCGATGAGCTTGCCGGTCGTGAACAGGTAAGCGCCTGAGAAACGGCCAGCTGAGCCTCTTCTAAGCCGAGTGCCAGCCTGCTGACAGGCGCAAGAAACCCTAACCGTATATCTACCCCGCACCTCGGTGCGGGGTAGATATTTTTAAAGGTGCGTCTTACTTTTTACCGCTAATCCACGACGAATCGTAGAGATCTCCTGGGCCTTTGCCCCGCTTGTGCTCTATCTCTTTTTCCCAGAGCTGCTCGGCGTAGTCGGTGGGGCGAATGAGCCTGTCGTCGTCTACATCATCGTGATCACTCCAGGCGGCCAGCGCAAAAATACCGTAGAGCAGGGCGGCAAGGAGCAAGAAGAACATAGCCAGCTCAGCCCACAGGATGACGTAGTTGCGGCGAAGGTCAGCACTTACATGGCTGTAGACTTCGGGGATGACCAGGAAGGAGATGAGCCCCAAAACGACGGCGATAGCGGTGAGTAAATGGGGCGCCCAATACCAAGGGTTTTTGGTGCGGGGCTTAGCCTGCCGGGCAGGTTTAAGCGGGGGCAGCTGCTGAGCCGGGGGAGTGGGGGTGGCCTGCGGGGGGAGGAACTCCCGATAGTAGGCGCGCTCGTCTTCGGAGAGGTCCTCAAGCCGCCTACCGTAGCGGGAGGGCTTGCTCTGGGAATCCTTGTGGTTCATGACCTGCTCCTTGCGCTGGCGGGCAAAAGTGTTGGCTCTAGTTTACTGAGGTGACCCGGTAGAAAACCAGCGCTCTACCTGCGCCAGGAGCTGGGGGTCGGTGAAGGAGTCGCAGCGGCCCACACCGGCGGTAAGCAAGAGCGGTTTATCGGTGGGTTCACCCAGGTAGACAAGGGGCTGAGTACCTGCGGCAATAGCTGCGGTGAGGCCTGCAACGGAGTCTTCAAGGGTGAGGGTCAGCTCTGGCCTTCCACCCAGACGGCGGACAGCTTCCAGGTAGATGTCGGGCGCTGGTTTGCCCTTGGCCACGTCGTCGGAGGAAACCCAGGTGGTGAGGACATCTGATAGGCCTGCGGCCCGGATTTTTGTTTCGAGGACTGGTGCTGTTGAGTTGGAGGCTACCGCTACGGGAATGTGCTGAGCCAGTTTTTTGATCAGGGCAATGGCTCCGGGAATCTCATCGACTCCGGCTTCGATGGTGGCACGTTCGGTGGCTAGGAGATCGGTGAGTACCTGCTGGTAGTGCTCCTGCTTACCCAGGTCTGTGAGGCCTGCAGGTTGGGAGAGTTCTGCTAGGCGGCGGGCAACGTCGTAGGCAGTGTAGCCGACCAGGGAAGCTTGAAGCTCAGGGGTGTAATCGACTCCCCAGCCTTTAAAGACCTGGCCTTGGATCTGTCCCCATGTGGTTTCGGAATCCAGAATGACGCCGTCACAGTCAAAGACAGCACAACGCGGTGCCCAGTCGGGGCTTAAGGAGAACTCAAACATAGTTCCATGCTCTCACATTGCTAGGCCATGGTGACAGATGGCGTACCCCAGCCATCCGGAGATATGAAAGAAAAACATGTAGAAATATTGCGTAAATCACTTTTGTTTGTTATTTTTATCTCACGCATGGTGTTGTTGTCTCACTGTTGATCACAAGGAAGTGATCGTTATGAGGAATAAAATGTTGAAGGCTACCGCAGGAGTGGTGCTTGCAGTGACGGCTATGATGGGTGCCAGCACTGTAGCTGAAGCGGCTACTGTTTATTACAAAGGTAGCGCTGTGAGCTGGGATCATGGTCGTAGCTGGGGTGTGAATAGCTATTCCAATGTGCAGAGTGGAGTGTATGACCACTCAGCGACTGCTAATACCACTTTTTCAGGGTGGAAGAGGCCTGGTGTGCTTGCCTCGGCGAGCCAGTATGTTGGTCTTGGTCAAGCAACTGCTTATTGGAATTGTCGCGGCTAATTAAATAGTACAAGGAGATAATGACACCATGCGGCATACTCTTAAATATTGTGCTTGTGCTCTTGTGCTCTTACTGGCTGTAGCCAGCGCCGCCCTTTTCGCCTTGGTGAGAGCAGATGCCTATACCGCTACTCTTGAAGGCTATCTAGCTGAGGGAAAACACTTTACTCTTTCCGGTGTTAGTTCTGGAAACACTGCTGTCGTACAGAGCTACCTAGAGACAGAAACTACTCGCCGGCAGGCTTTTCTGGTACGGGCCGATGACAAACTCTCAGCGGTGGACGGCTCAGCGGCGGGCACCCATTGGGGTGTCCTGGCTGATAGAGCTCATCTAACTTCTGTACCGGAACTGGACTACCTGGGCATCAGTATTTTAAACAGGGAAAATCTAACGGAGCTTCTGGCCGCAGAAGAGGGAAAAACTCTGGGTCTCTATAAGGTTTCAGAAGATACTCTGGAGACTTTACCCGAGGTCACCTTTGCTCCCGGTTTTAGCCTGGGGAAGCTGAGCGACCTAGTGGAAGAAACCGGTACTATTAACGGCTCTTATACCGTGTATGGCCTCGGTGAAGAGGAATTTGCTGATTTTGTGAGCGGTCTTTCTACCCTCACCGGTAGTAGCGAAGAAAACCTGCTGACCCCACTATCTGGTCATGCTAAGGACGCAGGTCTTCTACCTGTATTCGTTACCCTTGCGGTGCTGTCCTTAGCTCTTTTGCTGACCCTGGTCTTTTTCATCTATGTCACCCAGGGAGCAAAAGAACTGGGTACCTACCTCATTCTGGGCTGGTCAAAAACTGATTACCTGATTAATCTCTTCAAACCCATCCTATACTGCCTCCTCCCAGCCTTACTGATTACTCTCTTCGGTAGCTGGCTGACCCTCCACAGCTTTGGATTTAGCGTGGAGATGCTCCCTGCCCTCTTTTACCCCTTTGGAGCTACGGTCTTTATCACGGTCTTGAGCTTTTTGCTCTCCTCGCTGGTAGTTATTGGCATGAAGCCCATCCATGCGGTTCGGGGCTACACACCGCAAAAGCTTTTTGCCTTCATGCTGGCAGGGGCTTTTGTCGCTACCAGTGCAGGGCTTTATATCACAGCTTCCTACCTTGATGGTCCTCTCAAAGAAGTAGAGAAGACTGCTACGGTGCAGAGGGAATGGGGCCGGGTTGCCGATGAGTATATTCTTTACTCCCAAAGCGCGGGCTCTGACAGTACGAGCTTTACCGGTCAGTCCACCGAATACGCTGCAGATTTTTACCGTTGGTATGCATCGATAGAGAACGAAAGCGGTGTTTCATTGGTCAATACCTACTACGTCGATCAGCAGTTGCTTCAGCAATGGAGAGAACTTGGGGAAGAAGTACCCACCAGAGAATTCTGGTACATGGCGGCTTCCCCGAGCTACCTGCAGAAAATTGGCCTTCAGATACCGGCAGAGACTTTAGAGCGTGCCGAAGCGGGGCAACAGGTTTTTCTCCTGCCGGATCACTTTAATCAGGAGGACCTAGCTTCAATTAGCGGTTGGCTGAAAGCCGAAGCTCTGAGGAAGGGGCAAGCAGAGCAAGATATCAGCACGCCTTTTACCCAGAACCCGGTAAGTTATCTCGACAGCTATTCTCCCGGTGAGGGACTCTTTACGTGGAGCGCCGACCCCCGGCAGGACTTTCGCAGCCGGGACGTAGTGATTTACGTGGCAACCGCAGCAAATATGACCTATTTCGAATCAGAAAGTTTGGCAGCCTCCGGCCTGGCAGATAGCTATGTGAAATTGTCAGAAGAAGCCGTTAACCAGTACACATCAGCGGCCTATCTATCACGGTATGGTCTGGCAGATAATCAGCCGGTCTTTATCTCTTCTGAGAGCTTTGTTGCCGGTCTGCAGAAAAGCCTTCGGCAGTACCTTCAGCTGTTCGGCACAGTGACCTTGCTGCTGGTTCTTTTGGTAGCTGTGGCTTTGAGTGCCTTTACCGGCATTTACTCACTTCTTAACAGGAATAAGATAGCGGTGCTACGACTGCTGGGGCACTCCCTCCTCGCTTCCTTCAAACCTGCCTATCTACTGGTTATCTTGACCAACCTTGGGGGTCTAGCGGTAATGGTGTTGGCCTCCTCCCAAGTGGGTATCATTCTGGCGCTCATCATGCTGCTTGGTCAGCCGGTACTCCTCTACCTACTTGCTCAAAAATTCGCTTACTCAAACATGGTGAGCCTCATTAAAGAATCATAGGAAGGTGAACTATGGAAAACTTTGTGGAAGTCTCCAATCTTTCTAAAACCTTTGGCGACCGAGTAGTGCTGAACAGCATCTCCTTACATGTCGCTGAGGGTACCTCACTAGCAATTGTGGGAAGATCAGGCTCCGGTAAATCGACCCTGCTGAATATCATTGGGTTACTCGAAACCGCTACCTCCGGCAATCTGACAATTGCCGGTCGCCCCGCTCCCGGTGTCCGTACCCGCCAGGCAATGATGCTCCGTCGCAACACCATTAATTACCTTTTTCAAAGCTTCGCCCTTATTCCTTCCCAAACTGTTATACAGAACATTCTGCTCGGTATGGAATACGTCAAAGAGCCCCTAACAGAAAAACGTGAGCGCATTTCAGATACTCTTGCCAGGCTTTCTATCGGCCATCTTGCTAATCAGAAGGTAGCTACCCTCTCGGGCGGGGAGCAACAGCGTGTGGCGCTGGCCAGATGCCTACTTAAGCCGGGAGACCTCATCCTTGCTGACGAGCCCACGGGCTCCCTTGATAAGGAGCTGGCGCTTGCCTCTATCTCTGAAATGCTTCAGCTACACCGTGAATTTGGCAAAACACTGATTATTGTGACCCACGATCCGGATGTAGCCCAACGCTGTGACAGGGTCTTTGATCTCAGCGCAAATTAGGTGAATGTCCTGTGAAGACCAGCCTTGTTACATTTTCTGAATTAAATGCTAGTAAATGTAACAAGGCTTAATACCTGGGCCGGAGTCTAGAGCAAGCTAACACCGGATAAAACCTGCTGGGATCGCTCACACCTGAGATAATGGGAGCCATGCTTAGCGTACTTATCAGACACGGACAGACCGATTGGAACCTAGAGCGCCGCTTGCAGGGTTCTAGCGATATACCCCTCAACGACACCGGTCGTGCCCAGGCCCAGGAGGCTGCCCTCAACCTGCGTGAGTACGCCCACATCCAGCAAGAAACAGACCCCGGCTTCACCTGGCACGGCGTAGTCACCTCACCCCTTTCCCGTGCCGCAGAGACCGGGCAGATTATTGCCGATGAGCTGGGCCTGCCCGTACTGGGCTCCTACGAGGGTCTAGCAGAGCGCTCCTTTAAAGACCTCGAAGGCATCAAAAACTACCCTGAGCTATGGGAAACTGTCGAGAACGAAACCGCCGATATTGAACCCCTGGGGGACTTCCTCAACAGGGTAGAGCAGGCCCTGGAACAGGTAGAAGCTGACTACCCGGGTAAGAACCTGATTATCGCCGTTCACGGTATGCTCATCTCCCGCCTGATGAGCTCACGCACCGGCCAGAAAGTCCCGGTTCCCGACAACGGCACGGTTACCGAGTTAGCACCGGCTCGCCGCGCCAGCTCCATTATGCTGATCCGCCACGGTCAGACCGATTGGAACAAGCTCAGCCTCATGCAGGGATCCAGCGACATTCCCCTCAACGATACCGGCCGATCCCAGGCCCGTGACACCGCCCGCTCCCTGATTGAGCGCGGCTTCACCTTTGATGTGGTGGTCTCGTCCCCGCTTTCTCGGGCCCAAGAAACCGCCGATATTATGGCTGCTGCCTTTGGCCTGACCCTTGCAGGCACCTACGAGGGGCTGGTGGAGCGTGGCTACGGTCAGGCAGAAGGGCTCGATATTTCCGCTGAGGCCCGCAGGGAACCCGATGCCTACTACGCCGGGGTTGAAAGCGAACGCTCTGTCTACACCAGGGGAATCGAGACCCTGCGTCAGATCGCCCGGGACTACCCCGGTCAGCGGGTACTTGCGGTGTCCCACGGTTCCCTGATTCGCCGGGCACTTTCTGCCACCCACGGCTACGAATTTGGAACCATCGCTAACGCTGAACCCTTTCAGGTAGATCTGGTGGGGCTGGCCCGTTGGAACGAGAATGCTGAGCCCCTGCTGAACGGCAAAATCTAGTGGCTCGCTACCCTAAAGCCCTGGGGTGGGCCCTGGTAGGTCTTTACCTTGCCGCTGTAGCCTTTATGGTTTTCTGGCCTGTACACGTTGACTCGGGCGATACCGGCCAAACTCTAGCCCGCCTGCTGGCTCATGCTCACGCCCAGGGGTGGCTACCTGCCTGGTTCGGCTACGGGCAGGTTGAATGGCTTTCCAACGTGGTCATGTTCATCCCCGGCGGCCTACTTTTTACCTGTCTCCTGCGCCCCGAACGCCTCTGGCTCATTCCCCTAGGCGGGCTAGTCTCTACCCTTAGCATTGAGAGTATCCAGCACTTCATGCCGGGGCGAACCAGCTCACCGCTGGATGTTTTAGCCAATTTTTTAGGCTGTGTTATCGGTTGGGTTTTCGCCTTAGGCTTGCTCAAAACGAGAGCAAAACGCAACAAAAAGAGCGATTGAAGCCCTTTTTTCTAGGGGTTTACATTGACTTACCCACAAAAACCCACATAAAATCAACTAATAATAGGGTTATTTAGCCCATCTCAATCTTTAAGGTGATAAAGACATGTTCGCTGAAGAACGACGTGCCGAAATAGCAAAGCTGGTAGCTTCAGCACGCCGTGTCAACGGCGCAGACCTGGCTAGACGCTACGAAGTCACGATGGAAACAGTCCGTCGTGACCTCGCCGCGCTCGAAGCCGATGGAAAACTGCGCCGAGTACACGGTGGTGCTGTAACTGTAGAGCAGTCAACATCCGTTGAATCCTCCATAGCCTTGCGCCAAAACATGAACACCCCCGAAAAGCAGAAAATTGCTCTGCGTGCCTACGAGCTACTGCGCGATTCCGATGCCGGGGCCGTTGTTCTTGATGCAGGTACAACTATCGAAATTTTAGCTGACCGTATCGCGGCCGCTGATTTTTCTCTTAAATCTGGTGCCGACCGCCTGATTATTACTCATGCGCTTCACATCGCCGTGAAACTTGCTGAGGCTGATGGCATCGTGCTCGATATGGTGGGTGGGCAACTCCGCAAAATGACCTGGGCCGCTGTAGGAACCCGTGCCGCCGCCCACTTCGAAACGATCCGCCCCGATATCGCCTTCATCGGTGTGAACGGGCTGGACGCCGAGTTTGGGCTCAGTACCCCCGGCTTGAACGAAGCTATCGTCAAAACCGCCATCGTTAAATCTGCCCGTCGCGTCGTCCTACTGTGTGACTCCGCAAAGTTCGGCCAGGAATCCCTGGTCCGGTTCGCAGGTCTAGGCGATATTGACACGCTTATTACCGATAAAGCGCCCGACGGTGAACTTGCTGCCGCGCTTGAAGAATCCAATGTAGAGGTGCTTATCGCATGATCGTAACCCTAACCGCTAACCCCAGTATGGACCGCACCGTGGAGCTAGACCACCAAATTAAGCGCGGAGCCGTTCAGCGCGCCAGCGGGGCGGCCTCCGACCCCGGCGGCAAAGGCGTAAATATCGCGCGTGCTCTCAATATCTCCGGTTTTGAGACCGTTGCGGTACTCCCCGGCGACGCTGAGGACCCCGTCCTGGCCGGTCTCAAAGACGAGGGTGTTCCCTTTGTGAATATGCCGATTGGCTCGCCCATCCGGTCCAACATCACCGTTGTTGAGCCCGATGGCACCACCACCAAGATTAATGCGCCCGGTCAGCCACTGAATGACGTTGCCCAGCAACAGCTCACCCGTCTGATGATTAAAGAAACCATTGACGCTTCCTGGCTGGTTCTGGCGGGTTCATTGCCTGCCGGTGTGCCCACCGACTACTACGCGGTCGTGGGTCGCTCTATCCGCGAATCCCTGGGCGAAAAAGCACCCCGAATAGCTGTCGATACCTCTGGCGCGGCCCTGCGTGATGCGCTGGTTGGCCTGGACGGTATGCCCAACCTCATTAAGCCCAATTCCGAGGAACTGGCCGAACTGGTCGGCAAGCTAGAGATGGCCGACGAACTGGAAAAGAACCCCGAGCTGAGCGCCGCTACCGCCAAGGAACTGGTAGACCGCGGTGTCGAAATGGTCCTGGCCACTCTGGGCGGGGCCGGCGCTGTACTGGTAACTGCTGAAGGTGCCTGGCACGCAGTCCACGAGCCGGTGAAAGTTCGTTCCACCGTCGGGGCAGGGGACTGCTCCTTGGCAGGTTTTCTCATTGCCCACGAAGAGGGCAAAACTCTGCCTGAATGCCTGGTCCAGGCAGTAGCTCACGGCTCAGCCGCCGCTTCTTTGCCCGGTACCCAGGTGCCTACTGTGGAGTCAACTGCACCTGCACTGGTGACCCTGCGCCAACTGGTTCTGTAGATAACTCCAAAAGACACATCAGTATTACTCACCCACCCATACCCCGAGGAGGAGCACATGTCTGCTCTGATCACTGCGGACCTCATCAGCCTTGATGAGGACCTCGGAAACTCCCGCTTTGAGGTTATAGCGCATCTGGCTAAGCTGGTCACCGCAGCTGGCCGGTCCACCGACTATGACACCCTCTACGCGGCGGCCCGCGCCCGCGAAGAGAAAACCGACACCGGTATTCCCGGCGGTATCGCCATTCCTCACTGCCGGAGCCAGGCCGTTACCCAACCCACCCTTGCAATGGCCCGGCCTAGACCCGCCGTTGACTTTGGTGCCCAGGACGGACCCGCTGACCTCATTTTTTTCATTGCCGCGCCGGCAGACGGGGATGAAGCCCACCTGAAGATTCTTTCTCAGATGGCCCGCTCACTGATGAAAAAGTCCTTTACCGCTGCACTGCGCGAAGCAAAAACCGCCAGCCAGGTCCTTGCCTTGGTTGAGGATGCTCTGGGCGTGCGCGAGAAAGCACCCCAAGCTCCCTCAGCTACCCCCGTGGCAGAAGCCGCTACCGAGTCTTCTGCCCGCCGTAAGAAGATTGTGGCTGTGACCAACTGCCCCACCGGTATCGCCCACACCTATATGGCAGCTGACGGCCTCAAATACGCCGCCGAAGAGCTGGGCTATGACTTCAAGGTGGAGACCCAGGGGTCCTCCGGCGGTGAAAAGCTGACCCAGGCTGAAATTGATCAAGCAGATGCCGTTGTCTTTGCTGTAGCTCTGCCCGTTCGCGGTCGTGAGCGCTTTGCCGGCAAACCCTTTGTTGAGGGGGCTGTTAAGCGCGCTATCGACGAACCCAAGGTCATGCTTGAAGAGGCCCTGGCCGAGGCCGCTAGCCCCAGCGGTAAGCGCCTTGCTGCCCCTAGCTCCGCCGACTCCTCCGAATCAGCCGATGAGGGCGGCCCCTGGGGTAGTCGCATCTATAAGGCACTGATGACCGGTGTCTCCTACATGATTCCTTTTGTGGCCGCTGGCGGCATTATTCTGGCTATCGGCTTCATGCTCGAAGCAGTAACCATGCCCAACCTAGGTGATGTTGATCCTCAGCTTATCCTGGGGCTTAAAGATGATTCAGTTACACATCCCAGCCTCTTGAACCTTGATGGAGTGCCCCTATCTCTCTATCTAGGGGCATCATTACACCTGATTGGGGCCTTTGGCCTGAACGCTATGGTTCCGATTCTGGCGGCCTATATCGCCTACGGTCTGGCCCAGCGCCCCGGTATCGCACCGGGCTTCATTGCCGGGTCTGTTGCCGTGCTTGTTGGTGGTGGTTTCTTAGGCGGTATCGTCGCAGGCCTGCTAGCCGGTCTGTGCGCCTACTGGCTCTCCTTGCTGAAGCTACCTCGCTGGATGGCATCCATGATGCCCGTGGTGATTACCCCGCTGGTCGCTACTCTCTTTGCAGGCGGTCTGATTTTCTTCCTGCTCGGTACACCCCTGGCCTGGATTACCAGCTCACTGACTGAGTGGCTGAACTCCATGACCGGTGCTTCTGCCCTTCTGCTGGGCCTTATCCTGGGCGCCATGATGGGCTTTGACCTGGGTGGCCCCGTTAACAAGGCCGCCTACCTCTTTGCGACCGCAGGCCTATCCGCCGGTACCCTGGCCTCCCAGCAGGTCATGGCCGCTGTCATTATCTCCGGTATGGTGCCGCCGTTGGCTATGGCTCTGGCAACCACTGTTCGTCCCAAGCTCTTTAGCGCCCCTGAGCGCGAGAACGGTAAGGCCGCCTGGTTGCTGGGTGCCTCCTTCATTTCCGAAGGTGCCATTCCTTTTGCGACCGCTGACCCCCTGCGCGTAATCCCCTCATCGATGGTTGGTGCCGCTGTTGCCGGTGCTATCTCCATGGGTGCTGGTGTTGCTTCCCCTGCGCCTCACGGTGGTGTCTGGATTATCGCTCTTGTGCAGAATCCGGTCATGTTCCTTCTTGCGGCTCTGGCAGGCACTATCGTCGGCTCTGTCATGTATATTGTTCTCAAGTCACTTGCCGGTCGTCAGGCCGAGGCAACTGCCTAAACCCCTCCAACACTAAGGAAAACACTATGACTACCTACACTGGCGTCGGCGTCTACGCCGGACGCGTCATTGGCAAAGTTTTGCAGATGCCTGAACCTATCAAGGCCCCCTCTTCATCTCTGAAGCTGTCAGCTGAGGAGACTGCCGAGCAGGCTGCTGAACGTATTAAGGCCGCTGCCCAGACTGTCAAGAACGGTCTGCTAGAGCGTGCTGAAAATGCGGGCCGTGACGGCAAGGCAGTGCTTAAGTCCACGTCACAGATGGCAACTGACCGCGCCCTGCTCAAGAGCGCAATCCAGATTGTGGAGAAGCAGGGTAAGGCACCTGAACTCGCTGTATGGGAAGCCGCATCGGCTTTTGCTGACCAGATGGCTGCCCTGGGCGGCTACATGGCTGAGCGTGTGACCGACATCCACGATGTTCGCGCCCGCATCGTTGCTGAGCTGACCGGCCAGCAGGCCCCCGGTATTCCGGTGTCATCTGAGCCTTTCATCCTAGCTGCTATTGACCTGGCACCGGCTGATACCGCAACCCTGGACCCTAAGCAGGTGATCGCTCTGATTACCTCTGACGGTGGCCCTCAGGCTCATACCGCTATCCTGGCCCGAGGCCTGGGTCTGCCCGCTATCGTTGCCGCTAAGGGGGTTACCGAGATTGAAAACGGTACCGAGGTTTACATCGACTCTAACGAAGGCGTCGTTGAAACCGAGGTCACCGCTGAGCACCGCGACCTGGCGCAGAAGTACGCTAACCGCAAGGAACTAGCAGACTTCGACGGTCTTGGGGTGATGGCCGACGGTACCCGCGTACCCCTCTACGCTAATGTCGGTGACGGCAAGAGCGCCGAGAAGGCAGCCGGCCTCAAGGCAGAAGGCGTTGGCCTGCTCCGCACCGAGTTCGGGTTCCTGGGTTACGATGCCGAGCCTTCGGTGGAGACCCAGACCGAAACGTACAAGTCTGTTTTTGATGCCTTCCCCGGCAAGCACATCGTAGTCCGCACTCTCGATGCTGGTGCCGATAAGCCCCTGCCCTTCCTCAACGTCAAGGAAGAAGAGAACCCCGCGCTGGGTGTTCGCGGCTTCCGCACCGACTGGACTGTGCCCGGTGTTCTTAAGCGTCAGCTTGAGGCTATTAAGGCAGCAGCTGACGGCACCGAAGCTGACATTTGGGTCATGGCTCCGATGATTTCAACGACCAGCGAAGCCCGTAACTTCAAGAACATGCTCGATGAGGTTGGTCTGAAGACCCGCGGTGTCATGGTAGAAACCCCTGCCGCCGCTGTAAACGCTGAGGCTATCCTGGGTGAGGTTGATTTCGTATCTATCGGTACCAACGACCTGACTCAGTACACCATGGCCGCTGACCGCCTGCTGGGCGACCTGGCTCACCTGAACAACCCCTGGCAGCCTGCCGTCCTGAAGATGATCAAGCTAACTGTTGAAGGCGCCAAGCGAGCCTCGGCAGCTGCCGGTAAGAAGAAGTACGTCTCGGTCTGTGGCGAAGCTGCCGCTGACCCCGCACTGGCTGTTGTCCTGGTTGGTCTGGGTGTTGATACCCTCTCCATGAATGCTGGCGCTATGGCCGCTGTTTCCGCTGTGCTCAAGTCGGTTACCCCCGAGAAGGCACAACAGATTGCTCACAAGGCACTGAGCCAGATCTCATCGGCTGAAGCCAAGGCGGCAGCTCGCTCTGAACTGCCCATCCTCGATGAGCTCGGTCTGTAAGTTAAACCAACTCGTTCATTGCTGAATAAAAGTCGTCAAAATCAGGGGTAACACGCCCCAAAGGTGCTGCCCCTGATTTAGACTCAGTAGTGGACAACAAATCCGCACTCTTTATAAGGAGAATCCCATGGCAGAACGTATTGCCACCATCGCAAGCCGTGTTGGCCTGCACGCCCGCCCCGCAGCGATTTTTGCTGAAGCAGCAGGTGACCTCCCCGTTGAAGTTACCATCGCCGCTGAAGGTGAGCCCGCAGACGAGGCAATGGACGCAGCTTCCATTCTCTCCCTGATGTCACTCGGTGCTAAGCACGGCGACAAGGTCGTTCTGCGTGCAGAAGGCGAAGGCGCTGAAGAAGCACTCGACAGCCTGGTTAAGATCCTCGAGACCGACCACGACGCCGAGTAATTATCTGAAGTAGTTGTGTGTCATCGTGGTCGGTTACGGGGTTCGCTTCGCTCACCGCACCACTTTCACCAGCTCCCAAGTCACCGTGTACGGTGACTTGCTGGCTGATTACGATTCCAAGTAATTAAAGCTTCACGGCGACGATATACTGTGTCGCTAACTGATTTACATGTCTGGCCCCCGCCCCGTATGGAGCAGGGGCCAGGCTGTGTTTTAGCATAAAACACGCACCCTACCCGCCTTGCGGGCTACACGGGTTAGCGACAAGTCGATAAACTGGAACACTGAACCTAGAATTTTTCGCGTTCACCCGCGTACCCAACCTGAAAAAGAGGGACCTTGCGAGACTTCACCGCCCGCTTCGCCACAGACACCGAAATCGCCCAATGGGATGAACACGTCATCGCCAGCCCCGGCGGCGGTAACCTGTTGCAGTCAGCTTCCTTCGCCTCGGTCAAAGCCAAGCACGGCTGGAAGCCCCTCTACCTGGTCTACGAAGGCACCACCGTCCTGAACGGTGAGAGCGCTCCCTTCGCCAGCTACAACCTGATTCTTGAAAAGTCTGTTCCTGCCCTGGGCAAGATCTGGTACATGATCAAGGGTCCCGGCGTGAACTCTGTTGAAGAGATCCCCGCGATCCTGGACGCTAACCGCGAATTCGTCACCCGCGAAAAGCTCGGCGTTTTTGCTATCAAGATTGAACCCGATATTATCGCTGACGAAACCACCAAGGCTCTCATGGCTAAGAGCGGCCTGGTCAAGAGCTGGAATATTCAGCCCAATGACTCCACCGCTATTCTGGCAACCGATAAGAGCCAAGAGGAGGTCCTCAAGTCGCTCTCCTCACGCGGTCGTAATGCCGTGCGTCGTTCACTGCGCGAAGGTTGCCAGGTGGAGCGCGTGCCGCTAACTGAAGAGAACATGAAGAAGATGTACGCCCTCATGGACACTGTGGGCCAGGGCAACGCCCAGGTGAACCTGCGCTCCTACGACTACTACCGTGACTTCTGGACCACCTTTGAAAAGGCCGGGCAGGGGCGCCTCTACTTCACCTATGAAGACGGTGAACCTTCCGTGGGCGCTTATGTCATTCGCTACGGGGAAAAGGGAACCTACAAGGACGGCGGTTCCAAGCCCCGGCGTAAGCAGTACGGTGACTCCCACCAGGTGCAGTGGACTGCGCTGACTGACCTCATGAAAGAGTTCGGTATCAAGAGCTACGACTTCTGCGGCACCCCGCCAAAGGACCAGCTGAAGAACAAGGAACACCACCACTACGGCCTGGGTCTCTTTAAGACCTCCTTCACCAAGGAGGTCATCGACTACGTTGGTGTCTGGGACCAGGTGCTTTCACCGTTCAAATATAAGGCCTGGAACACCAGTGTTGAGAAGGTCATGCGTCAGCTCTGGGTTCGTAAGACCGGTCAGCCTTTCTACTAAACCAGCACGAACCGCTTTGGCGGT
This sequence comes from Rothia sp. P4278, assembly GCF_048512945.1. Classification (NCBI taxonomy): domain Bacteria; kingdom Bacillati; phylum Actinomycetota; class Actinomycetes; order Micrococcales; family Micrococcaceae; genus Rothia; species Rothia sp. P4278. The sequence goes on along the minus strand of NZ_JBLXXU010000002.1, from coordinate 366,567 downwards.
TATCTTGAACTTTCACCGATGAGGCGGAAGGAGTATCCCTTTCAGTGAGCAAGAGCTCTACCGGCTTGCAGCAGAAGGCTTACCCTTCTGCCTCTGCATTTGAAACAGGTATTGATAACACAGAAGATAGCGGTGCCTTTGGACAAACCGGGCTTCTGCCCCGTGCCGACACTGCCGTATCTGTGCTACCCGCTACGGGGCAGATGGCTGCCCAGGACTCGGAGGCCCCCCGGTCGCTAGGTGGTGCGCTTCCGGTAGTGTCCCTGGCTCAGGTGCGCGATCCCAAGCTTCGCGATGCCCTGGCTCATCTGGGGGATGCCCCCAGCTCACCGGTGCAGGGGCAGGATAGCCCTACCGCAAGCCCCGCTCCAGCATCTGCCTTTGACCAGTTAGCACCGCCAACCTATCAGGTACCTTCCGCATTTGGGCCGGCCACTGACCTGAGTCTCAACCAGGCCCAACCGCCCAGCACGGAAGCAACACCTCCACCAGTCGATGATAGGCCCACAGCGTCAAGGACGGGCGGACTCCAGAAGGCTTTCTACCCCTCGGTAGCGGGTGCTCATACCGTGGCACGGCCCCTGACTGCACCCAAGCGGCCTTCGCGTATGCGTTCGTCGCTTAAGTCTTTTGTGAGCACGGACCAGTCCCTGACCAAACCGATGCGCGGCATCGCCCGCCTGGCCCAGCGCCCTTTCAATATCGCCTCCGCCCACCGGGCCGAGTATGTGCGCGAGAAAGAAGAAGCGCGTGAGGTCCTCAACTTCTCCCTGCGACTGGCTGAGACCATGTTCCACTACGGGGCAGATACGGTTGATGTGGACTCCGCAATCGTTGCGGTGTGCGCCGCCTATGGTCTGGAAGACGTTGAAATCGACATCACTAACCAGTCGGTTATTATCAACTACGTCTCCGATATTGATGAGGTTGATGATCAGACCCGGGCAATTGACTTCTCCGGCTCTGGAGCCATGTCCTCGAGCAAAGAACGCTTTAGCCACACGGTATTGCGCGTGGTTCGTTCCTGGTCCGAGAACTATGCGGCCCTAGATGACATTTATAAGCTAATCACCGAGATTACCGCCGGCAATCTGCCACGGCATCGGGCTGAACGCCGCCTGCACCGCATTAATACTGCTAAGAAGCCCTACTCGCCCATGATTATCATGCTGGCTAACATGCTAGCGGCTTTCTCCTTGGTGCTGGCTCTGGGCGGTTCGCTGGCGGCGGGCGCTGTAGGCGGTATCGTCTTTTTGGCCATTCACTTTGTGAACAGTGTGATTTCACGTCTCAAGATGCCCAGCTTCTTCAACATGGCTGCGGGCGCGGGCGTCGTAACGTTCGCATCTATTCTTATTTCCGATGACTCGTCTATCTTCTCCCAGCTGGGGCTCCACGTGAGCGCACCGCACATTGTGGCTGCGGGCCTGATCATGCTTCTGCCTACCGCCCGGTTAGTATCAACAGTCCAGGACGCCCTCAACGGTTTCCCGCTGACCGCAGCAGGTAAGTTCGTCTCGACGGGCATGTCATTTTTGGGTATTGTGGTGGGGCTTGCCTCAGCGGTGGCAGTCCTGACAGCTCTAGACATTAGAGAACTAGATATTACCGAGACCCGCTTTGTGGGGGCCTCTTTGGGGGTAAGCTACCTTTTCTTTATGCTAGCTTCCCTGGCTTTTGCGGTCACAACTCACGCCCGCTGGCAGACACTCTTATGGAACTTACTGATTGCTACCAGTGGTTTTTGGGTCTACCAGGGCTACACTTTCCTTTTTGGGGCTGGTGCAGGACGTGCCAATACCGCTTTTGCGGCTCTGGTCATTGGCCTCATGAGCACCTTCTTGGCTTACCGCTTGCAGGCCCCAGCCTCTATCTTTTATGTACCGGCCCTAACTTTTCTCCTGCCCGGTCTTTCCATTTTCCGGGGCCTTTATATCTTCACCGTAGAGGCTAATCCTTCGACTGGTGTGCCGGGGATGGTTGCGGCAATTTCAATTATCCTTTCTATGGCGTCCGGGGTGGTCCTCGGTAGCTACCTGATGCAGTACTTTATTCAGCAAGCGTCGGGTCAGCTCCAAACAGAAAAACAAGATCCGAAAGATACTCGGGACCGCTAAAGTGAGCCCAGATCTTCCCCTATCATTTAGGAGCCGGCCAGGGGTGGCATTCTCAGCTGCCGCCTTGAGTGGGATAGATAACTGAGACCGGTAGATTTTCCGATCTGCTTCAGGGCTTTAGAGAGCCCAGTTCACCGGGGAGGCCCCCTGAGCGAGCAAGAGCTCATTGACGCGGCTAAAGGGTCGAGAGCCAAAGAAACCCCGCGAGGCAGAGAGCGGCGAGGGGTGCGGTGACTCCACGCAGGGGTAGCCACCCAGTAGCGGTTTGCAGGAGCGGGCATCTGCGCCCCACAGTAGCCCTACCAGCGGCCTGCCCCGGGCTACCAGGGCTTGAACAGCGGCGGTAGTGACCTGTTCCCAGCCCAGGTTGCGGTGGGAACCTGCGGCCCCAGCACCCACCGAAAGAACCCTATTGAGGAGCATGACCCCCTGCTGGCTCCAGGCCCGTAAATCCCCGTGATCCGGGGGCGTGATGCCCAGATCGGTGTTGAGCTCTTTGTAGATATTGTGCAGGGAACGTGGCACCGGCCTGACCTCGGGACGTACAGAGAAACTTAGCCCCATAGCGTGCCCGGGGGTAGGGTAGGGGTCCTGACCCAGCACCAGAACCTTGACCTGGCTCATGGGGTAGGTGAAGGCCCTAAAAATATCCGGGCCAGGGGGCAGGGTGGCCCGGCCAGCCTGATGCTCGGCCCGCAAAAAATTACCCATAGCCCTAATCTGAGGCTCCACGGGTGCCAGGGCCTGCGCCCAGTCCGGGTCCATAATCTCGTGTAGGGGCTGAGCAGGCACGGCGCTTGTTCTCCTCTTGTATGCGGTATTCTCCCTATAAGACTAGACCACCGAAAGAAGACCCATGAACATGCCAGCCGGTTCACCCACACCAGAGTCTCAGACTAGCTCTACCCACCGGCTTACCGAGCAGGAGCGCGCCATCTTAGATATGGAGAAAAAACGCTTCAAGTACCAGGGAAGTAAAGAACAGGCCATCAGCAAAGACCTGGGGCTGAGCCCGATTGCCTACTACCAGCAACTCAATGCACTGATCGATAATCCGCGCGCTATTGCCGCTGAACCGGCCCTTACCCGCAAGCTCCGGCTCACACGCAACCGACTCACCTAAAACAGGGCGGGGGAGTGTACCCTAGAAGCTGACCCCCGTAGCAACCGTGCACCGAAAGAGGCGACCAGTGAACACCTACCCCCGTGACGAGTTCGATGATGTCGAAGAAAACTCCTCCCGGCGGGGTGCCTACCGCGGACGAGTCACCGACACCTCAACCTCACGGGCTGGCCTGCTGGCTGTCATCATCAGCGGTATTCTCGCCCTCCTGGTGGGCGGCATCATGTACGTGGTTTCGCCCCGGACTGCTGGCCCGGGTACCACAACCGCGACCGCATCGGCAAGAGCCACCGCAACAGCTACCGCCGATGCCAGCCCCAGCACCAACCCAGCTAGCGTTACCGTAGCGGTCTATAACTCAAGCGCCCCCGAAGGCTCAGCCAGCACCGCCGCCAGTGTCTTGCAAAAAGCAAACTACAAGATTACTGAAACCACCAACTGGACCGGTACCTATGCCACCGAGTCCATGGTTTACTTTGCTACCGGGGCCTCATCAGAAGCCAACGAAGTCGCTGACCTCTTAGGTATTGCCTACATCAACCAAGACTTCCAGGCCGAGACCGGTGAGGTCTATGTGGTGCTCGGAGCAGACTTCGACCCCACCGCGCTCGCAGAGCAGACCCAAGTGGCCAGCGCGGATGCTGCCACCTCGACAGCAACAGGGGATAGCCAGCTTTTCTACGTCTATGACCCGGTGAACGGGACTTACACCGCCACTAGCAAGACAGAGGCCCTGGCCTCGGGTAAGGTTCTCTACCGTGTGGACCCCGCTACCGGTGCCTACGTTGAATACTCCGGAACTGATGCCAGTTCACCAGCCTCAGCGACTACGGGAACCGCTACCCAGAACACCCAGCGCTACAGCCTGGACCCTGCTACCGGCACCTATGTACTGAATCCTGCCGGTGCCTATATCTACGATTCTGCTACTGGAACATACACACAGGGCTAAGCAAGATCTAAGCCCGGGAGCTGTAGCTTTGTGCGCTGTTGGCGATTAAGGCTTCTCAAAGCGAATAATAGGTTTGCGCGCTCTGGGCTCAGGTGCCAAGATTGTAGTTAGCACTCAGAGGCTTGGACTGCTAAATCATGTGCTAGATTCTGCACCCGGGTGGCTCTGAGTAAAACACCTGAGCGATTTCTTGGTGAGGTCCTCCCCGTGCCGCCCCTATGGCGGCCCCGGTAGCGCCGTCCGTCGCGGGCACCGACTAATCGCGCTCACACCTAATGTTCCAGAAGGAGCGAAAGCCATATGGCAAAGCTGATTGCTTTTGATGAAGAAGCACGCCGCGGTCTTGAAAAGGGCCTCAACACCCTCGCAGACGCAGTAAAGGTAACTCTCGGCCCCCGCGGTCGTAACGTTGTCTTGGAGAAGGCCTGGGGCGCCCCCACCATCACCAACGATGGTGTTTCCATCGCCAAGGAAATCGAACTTGAAGACCCCTACGAGAAGATTGGCGCTGAGCTGGTCAAGGAGGTCGCAAAGAAGACTGACGACATTGCCGGTGACGGTACCACCACCGCAACCGTTCTAGCTCAGGCTCTCGTCCGCGAAGGCCTGCGCAATGTTGCCGCTGGCGCTGACCCCCTCTCCCTCAAGCGCGGTATCGAAAAGGCTGTAGAAGCTGTTACCGCTGAACTGCTCGCTTCTGCCAAGGAAGTTGAGACCGAAGAGGAAATCGCCGCAACCGCATCTATCTCCGCTGGTGACCCCGAAATCGGTAAGCTCATTGCCCAGGCTATGGAGAAGGTCGGCAAGGAAGGCGTTATCACAGTTGAAGAGTCCAATACTTTCGGCCTGACCCTTGAACTGACCGAGGGTATGCGCTTTGATAAGGGCTTCCTCTCTGGCTACTTCGTTACCGATGCTGACCGTCAGGAAGCTGTCCTTGAGGACCCCTACATCCTGATCGTTAGCTCCAAGATCTCCAACGTCAAGGACCTGGTTCCCGTTCTGGAGAAGGTCATGCAGGCCGGTAAGCCCCTGCTGATTGTTGCCGAGGATGTTGAGGGCGAAGCCCTGGCCCTGCTGGTTCTGAACAAGATGCGCGGCTCCATCAAGTCTGTTGCCGTTAAGGCTCCTGGCTTTGGCGACCGCCGGAAGGCTCAGCTGGCTGACATCGCTATTCTGACCGGTGGACAGGTTATTACCGAAGAGGTTGGCCTGTCACTTGATACCGCAACCATCGACCTGCTGGGCCAGGCCCGCAAGGTTGTTGTCACCAAGGACGAGACCACCATCATCGAAGGCGCAGGTGACCCTGAGGCCATCGAGGGCCGCGTTGCTCAGATCCGTGGCGAAATCGCTAACTCTGACTCTGACTACGACCGCGAGAAGCTGCAGGAGCGTCTGGCTAAGCTTGCCGGTGGTGTTGCTGTGCTCAAGGCCGGCGCTGCTACCGAGGTTGAGCTCAAGGAACGCAAGCATCGCATCGAGGACGCCGTCCGCAACGCTAAGGCCGCTGTTGAAGAGGGTATTGTTCCCGGCGGCGGTGTTGCCCTGATTCAGGCTGGCGTGAAGGCTTTTGAGAAGCTGGAACTGACCGGCGATGAGGCAACCGGTGCCAACATCGTCCGTGTTGCCATCGACGCTCCCCTCAAGCAGATTGCTTTCAATGCTGGCATGGAGCCCGGCGTCGTCGTCGATAAGGTCCGTCACCTCTCTGCTGGTACCGGCCTGAACGCCGCAACCGGTGAGTACGAGGACCTGATGGCCGCCGGTATTAACGACCCCGTAAAGGTCACCCGCTCAGCTCTTCAGAATGCAGCGTCAATTGCCGGTCTCTTCCTGACCACCGAGGCTGTTGTTGCCGATAAGCCTGAGCCTGCTGGTGTGGCACCGGCTGCCCCCGACATGGGTGGCATGGGCGGCATGATGTAGTCTGCCGCTTGCCTGGTAAGTAGCCGCTCTTTGAGCTGAGAACTCCGCCTGCCCCGTTTGGGGTGGGCGGAGTTCTCTTTTAAGGACGCTGACTAAAAAATGCAGATAAGGGTATTGTGGTTCACACTTATTGGGAGTATTCTTTAAATCACTTAAGAGGTTTCCTCTAAGTTTTACTCATCAGTCTCAAAGGCGAAACTGAAAGGTGTGAGGCTCATGGCCACGCTCGTGGATCTTGTTCTCTACGCAATTATCGTAGGCTTGCTGGCTCTCTTGCTGGGTGCCTACCTAGCAGATGGGTGGACCAAGCTGGAGAAGAAGAGCAATGAGGCCCTTCGCCAGGATGTTGCCTTTGGGACCGGTGGCTAAAAGTTAATAGTGATTGTGTTTTCCTTTTGAGCCGGCACCCCGGAACGGGGTGCCGGCTTTTATCTTCCGTTACCGCCTGCTTACAGGGGGCGGTAAGATAGTCACGCTATGCAATGCCACTATTACGATGCCAGCCTGTGCCGCTCCTGCTCACTAATTCTTACCCCTTACGCACAACAGCTTGAGGGGAAGCAGAGCGATGCCCGCAAACTGATGGCACCGTGGCCCGGTATCGAGTGGCTAGCACCGGTGGCGAGTGCTGAAACCGGGTTCAGGAACAAGGCTAAGCTGGTGGTGGGTGGAAGCGTTCAGGAACCAAGGCTCGGTATCTTGAGCCGGGACGGTGCGAGTGTAGACCTGAGCGACTGTCAGCTTTACACCGCACCTGTAGCAGATACATTCCCGGTGCTCAAGGAGCTAATTAGCCGGGCGGGGCTTACCCCCTATAGCGTTGCCCGGCGTAAGGGCGAGCTCAAAAATATTCTGGTGACGGCCTCTGAGGCCGGTGAGCTTCTCATTCGCTTTGTGCTTCGTTCCAAGAAACTACTGGTACCTATCCGGCGCGAGCTTGACTGGCTCCACACCCAGCTCCCTCAGCTCGCGGTTCTTAGTATTAACCTGCTCAGGGAACATATCGCCTTGGTGGAGGGCGACGAAGAAATCATCCTGAGCGAACGCCAGACCCTACCGATGCAGGTCAACGACCTAACGCTCCACCTACGCCCGCAGAGCTTCTTCCAGACCAATACAGCGGTCTCAGCAGCTCTCTACCGCCAGGGGCAGGAATGGGTAAAGGAGTCCCAGCCCAATACCCTCTGGGACCTCTACTGCGGTGTGGGCGGCTTTGCCCTCCACGCGGCGCAGGTCATGCCCGAAGAGGCCAAAGTTACCGGTATAGAAATCAGCCCTGAGGCTATCGAGTCAGCCCGCCGGGCGGTGGCCGAGTACGACCTAACCGGTATTGAGTTTTCCGCTCAGGATGCCAGGGCTTATGCTCTAGAAAGCGGTCAGGTACCCGACCTGCTGGTGCTTAACCCGCCCCGTCGCGGCCTTGGCCCTGAACTTTCGACCTGGATTGAGGCCAGCGGTATCGAGCGGGTTATTTACTCAAGCTGTAACCTAGCTACCATGGTTAAGGACCTGCACCAGATGCCTTCGATGCAAGCGGTCAAGGGCCGGGTTATGGACATGTTCCCCCACAGTAGCCACTACGAGACAATTGTGCTCTTGGAGCGCTATTCGCTCAGCTAGCATAGGCTTCAGAGAGCTCAGGCTGCACTGGTCAGGTCACCAAGAGCCTCACACTAGTAGGGGCAGAAATGAGCCAGGCCAGGCGTTTGACTCTTGGCAGTTTCTCTGACTGATTGACTAGAGGCTCCGATGAAGGTCTGTCTTTAAAGCGGGGGTGTGAGAGCCCGCTTGACCATATAGGGAGCGGTTACCTTCTGTGCTTCTAGATGGTGAGGTCCCTTACTAGCAACAGCTACGAGATGGGTGTCCTCGTAGACCTGCCAGGTAATCCAAAAAGGTACCGCTTCTGCCTGCTCCGGTAGGTAGGCTTTGGCACCTGCTGTGAGCCCGTGGACGCTACCGATATCGGTGGGTAGGGGCGGTAGCGCTAGCATCACCTGGTTAGGTTTAACAGATAGTCCGTGTCCGCTGGCCTTGAGAACTGCTTCTTTAGCGCACCAGAGCATCTGGCGTACCAGCCGGGCCTGATCCGGTAGGAGCGAATCCACGACACGTTTTTCGTAGTCAGCTAGTGCAATACGGTCAAAGCCGTCAAAGTAGTGGTCTCTTACCGTAATCAGGTCAATTCCAAGGGCAGTATCGGATGCTGAGTACACACCGGCTGCCAGGCCAAGGGCGCGCGCCATGTTCAGGTTTACTCCCTCAAGGCGGGGTTTTCCGTGGCTTGCTGACTTCAGGCAGAGATTGCAGGAGCGGTCTACGGGAATCTGTGAGGCTTCTGCATCCCTTACCCCGAGTACGGTAGCAGCGATACAGCGCATGAGGGTGTGCTGGGCCGCGTAGCTCATGGCCTCTTCGGGGCTTGCATACTCTGCGGCTCGCTTCTGCTCTGTCATACCGACGTAGGCCAGCCAGCTGACACCGTGCCCGCTCCGCAAGGTCTCCGGGGGCATCAGAAAGAGAGCCAGTCGGGTGTGACTTGCCCCGTCAACTATTGAAGCGTGAACCATGCTCCTATTCTAGCTGTGCCTACCCTCTTATAGCCGGGCGTAGAATGGAATGGCTAGTCCGTAGGAGGGTAGAGGAACCATGACCGAGAAAATAATTGCTGCTGCCGATGGATCTGCCCTGGGCAATCCCGGCCCCGCAGGCTGGGCCTGGTACATTGACGAAACCCGGTGGGCCGCCGGAGGGTGGGCTCACGGGACAAATAACATGGGTGAACTCAAAGCTGTTCTGGACCTCTTCGAGGCTACGGCGCACCTTCCTGAAACCCATCTGCACATTATCTGCGATAGCAAATACACCATTGATTCTATTAGCCGCTGGTTGCCGGGGTGGAAGAAGAAAGGCTGGAAGAAAGCGGACGGTAAGCAGGTACAGAATCTTGACCTCATGCAGGCACTGGATGCCGCCATTGAGGGCCGCTCCTATTCTTTTGAGTGGGTCAAGGGCCACACCGGCCACCCCCTCAATGAGGCGGCTGATCGGAGAGCTAATGAGGCTGCCCAAGCCTACCGCGATGGCGTGGAACCTCTGACCGGGCCTGGCTGGGGTAAGGGTGAGAGCTCGCAAGAGTTTCCTGATGACTCCGCGGCAGATACCCCTGACCCTGAGACTCTAGCGCCCACAGAGCAGGTAGCTGATGACGCGGTGGAAGAGGCCCGTAGCTGCGAACTGCAAACGCTGAACCCCTCAATCTATGGGTCTGAAAAGCTACTGGGCAGCTTGCTTCACCCGGAGCTAGCCTGGGTTGTTCCAACAGGCCAGGTAACTGACCGCGATACGGTCCTTCACTACCGTCTGCGTGCTTGTGCTAGTAGCGGGCCTGTCGAGGAAGTCTTGGCAACTGAGTTAGGTACTGAGGCAACCCTGCTAGTAACCAGAGTGCCTACGGATAAGGGCCTGCTGATCCGTTCAAGTACCTGGGTGCTTACTGGCGGTAGCTGGAAGCTCCGCTACCGCCAGGACACCCGAGCCTAGCCGACAAACATTGAGGCGTTAGCCAGTTCGGTATCGGAGTAGTTGATGCCGGCCCGTGATAGGGCCTCGTTGATTTGGGCAATGGACTCTTCGACTTGTCGCTGGGTATTGCGCCAGTTAGTTAGGACCCCCTGAAAGTTGGCAGAGGCTGAGCCGGTCCATGATCCCTGCAGATTCTGGAGGGAGGTGGTGAGCGCATTGACCTCTGAAACGATGGTATCTACCTGGCCGCGGGCTTGGGCTGACTTGCTGGCGATGAGGTCTGCATCGACGTTGAACTGTGCCATGGGAGGCTCTCCTTTTGCATAAAGATTGGGTCGTTGGCTACCGGTGCCGGTGTCTAACTGGCTACCGGTGTTTTGACACTAGCCCCCTCACCTGGCGCGGACTACCCCCGTGTGCTGGTGTGGAAAACCCCGGTTCGGGTGGGCCACCTAAACCGGGGTGTTTAACGTCAATCGTAAGCCCAAAATGATGTAAATGCGTCTGCAATATGAAGCTCGCCCGGCATTTATACACAAGTGTTCTCCCGGGGCAAGACCGCCTATTTTTGCCGGGCGAGAGCAACCGGGCCTGTATGGGTGCTGTACTGGGGGAGCCTGATAGTGAAAGTGGCACCGCCGCCTTCGGTTTCTTCAATACTGATTGAGCCATCGTGCTGGCTAACAATAGCCGCTACAATCGCCAGGCCCAGGCCAGTCCCGCCTGTCTCCCTGGTCCGGGAGGTATCTGCCCGGTAGAACCGTTCAAAGACGCGTTCGGCATCCTCACCGTGGATGCCCGGGCCGTGATCTCGCACCTGGAGCATGGAGGTCCAGCTACCGTCGATACCGGGAACAGAACCCACCGCTATTTCAATGGGGGAGCCGGCGGGCGTGTAACGCAGGGCATTGGTCATGAGGTTGGCTAGCACCTGGCGTAGCCGTTGCTCATCGCCCCAGACCAGGGCCGTAAGCGCCTCTGCGCCTTCGAGGCCGACTACCTCAATGGTTCGGTCGGGTTCAGAAGCAAAGGCGTCGTTGGCGGCATCCTGGGCTAATCTGAGCAGGTCTACCTGAGCGTTCTCTGTCACTCGCCGTTCGTCTAGCCGTGCCAGGGTCAGGAGATCTTCTACCAGCTGGCCCATGCGCTTTGACTCGGATTCAATCCGGTCCATAGCCATAGCAACAGCCTCGTCGTTAGGTAGCCCGCCCATACGGTAAAGCTCAGAGTAACCACGGATGGACACCAGTGGGGTTCTGAGCTCATGCGAGGCATCGCCTACAAAGCGCCTCATTTTAACTTCAGAGCGTTTTTGCGCGTCAAAGGCCTCCTCAATATGGGAGAGCATGGTGTTGAGTGAGGTAGTGAGATGGCCGATTTCGTTGTAGGGGCTGTAGTTCTCGATACGCTGAGAAAGATCGCCTGCCGCAATCTGGGCGGCGGTCTGTTCTACCCTTGCCAGCGGCTCAAAGGCTCGGGTGACAATGACCCAGGTCAGGGCTATGGAGGCAAGCAAAGTAGCCACGCCAAAGAGTAAGGTCAGGCCGCCTACGATGGCTACGGTCTGGTTGATCTGGGTGAGCGGCGCTGCAATGACCAGGGTCTGATGGGTCTCCTCCACAGGGAAAGCAATCAGGCGCCACTCGGTGTGCCCGCTTGACGAGCGGACCGTCAGCGCTGCCTTGTTGTATTTTTTGACGTTTTCAGCGGTCAGCCCAGAGATCAGGGGCGAGGAGGTTTCGTCGGCCAGAGTGGCTACCGGGCGCACAATCTTTCCGTCGCTATCAAGTAGGTAGGCCTCGTAGGGTATAAAAGTTCCCTCTGTTTGAGAGAGCTGCTGGTCTGCGTACACTGCGGTGACCAGGTAGCTGTAGCTGGCCTCAATCTCATCATCGAGCTGGTCCATCATCTTGGCTCGAATGGCAGAAATAGCGACCAGAGACATGACCGAAATGGCTAGGGCCAGGAGCATAGACGTTAAAAGCACCAACTGGGTCCGCAATGAAAGCGAACCCAGCCGGTGCACAGAGAGACGAGAGCGCAAACTCTTACCCCTTAATTTTTGTTAGCTGTCCGTAACAGGTAGCCCACGCCACGCTTGGTGTGAATGAGCGGGGGGAGCTCCGGATCGTTGTCAATTTTGCGGCGCAGGTAAGAGATGTAGGACTCCACGATAGAGGCGTCGCCGTTGAAGTCGTACTCCCACACATGGTCAAGAATCTGCGCTTTGGAGAGCACCCGGTTGGGGTTGAGCATCAGGTAGCGCAGCAGCTTGAATTCGGTGGGGGAGAGGTCGATTTCGCGGTCGCCACGGAAAACCTCGTGGGCATCGTCATCAAGAATTAGGTCATCAACCCGCAGGCGTGAATCTTCTTCGTGCTGGGGCTGAGTGCGTCGCAGCACGGCGCGGATCCGAGCTACCACTTCATCAAGGCTAAAGGGCTTAGTGACGTAGTCGTCACCGCCGACGGTAAGGCCGGTGACCTTGTCCTCGGTGTCGTCTTTAGCGGTGAGGAAGAGCACGGGAAAGAGGCGGCCGGAGCTACGCAGCTTACGGGTGACAGTAAAGCCATCCATATCAGGCAACATGACGTCAAGGACGGCCAGGTCGGGGGACTCAGTTTCGGCCTTATCAAGGGCTTCACGCCCGTTGGACGCCGTAACAACCTCAAAACCTGCAAAGCGCAGGGAAGTTGCCAGCAACTCTAAAATGTTGGGCTCGTCATCGACGACCAATAATTTTGCTTCAGGTTCTTTGATGTTCACAGTTCTATTGTGCGCTTATTACCTGTGCGCTACCTGTGCACAGCTGGGCGCTTTGCTGGGTATTAGGGAAAGGTTGGGTCTGATGCGCGCAGAAACGCGAGCCGAGAGGGACAGCTCTAGTCTAGCTTGTTCGGCGGCGAAGCAGAGTAAAGAAAAGAGCCGCTAATAAGGCCATAAAAGCGACCGGGAGCACCATCAGCGGGATAATACTCAGGATATGGGGAGCTGAGCCGGTCGCCCATTTAAGCAGAAGCATAGCCAGCCCAGAGATAGCACCCAGAATCATGAGGGCAAGAGAGCTCACCCCCAAAGAACGGATGGTCTTGCCGTAGGGGAGCTCGGGGGTTTCAGAAAAGTCAGAGTCCATACCCAATAAGGTATCAAGATTAGGCCGCCTCGGAGGGCACGTTCTGAGAAGGTAGTGGGAGGGAAACCCCACAACTCGCGCTAGCCTGCTTTAATAGAGGGTATGACTGAAGTGGTAAAAGACGGGCTCCAAGAAACCGGTAGCGATAAGTTCTTGCTACCCCCTGCCCCTGATTCTTCTGCGGAGCAGGGTTTAGGGCTTGAAAAGGACCAGGCACCGGCTCCCGAGCCGACCCTGGGCCTACCTACCCGCCGGCGTCGAACCAGCAAAGTTGATGCCGTCCTTGCCGCCGCTAAAGATGTAGCTCTTGCGGGGCTGGCTGACATTGCACCCGAAAACTCTATTGGCCCGGTCCACCACCTGCGCGGTGAAGAAGAGCGGCTCACCACCCACCTCTTTGAATGTGACCTCCCTGGCTACAGGGGCTGGTTCTGGTTTGCCACGCTCTCCCGCGCCCCGCGTTCTAAGGTCGCAACCGTCTGCGAAATTGGGCTGATACCGGGTGACGATGCTCTTCTTGCCCCTGCCTGGGTTCCCTGGGCTGACCGCCTGCGCCCCGAAGACCGCGAGGACCTTGATTACGATCAGGAAATACCCGAAGGCGACGCGGCAGACTTTGAGGGCGAATATGCCGAGAGTAAGTCAGCTTCAACCCCGGTGGCCGCTACCCAAGAATGAGTGGGCTGTTGCAATCAGGGCCTCCACCTGTGACCGGAAAGCCTAGAACTTTCCGGTCACTGTGGATTTTTAACTACCGAATCTGGTTTATCGGTGCCCTAATTTCTAATATCGGCACCTGGATGCAACGTACAGCCCAGGACTGGCTGGTTTTTAACGACCTGTCCAGCCATGACTCTACCCAGATGGGTATTGTGATAGCTCTCCAGTTCGCCCCACCGCTTTTGCTGTCCCCCTACGCCGGTGCACTAGCTGACCGGGGTAACCGCCGGAAAATTCTGATGTGGACCCAGGGCCTTATGGGGCTTCTTGCCCTCGGCCTGGGCCTACTGGTGCTCTCTGGGCATGTTGCTATCTGGCAGGTCTACCTTTTTGCGCTCGCCCTGGGCCTGGTTTCTACCCTTGACGCGCCGGTACGTTCCACCCTGGTTTCTGAATTGGTATCGGATAAAGACCTACCCAACGCCGTTGCCCTGAACTCCATGTCCTTTAACGTGGCGCGCATGATTGGCCCGGCCTTCGCCGGTTTGCTGGTGGTTCTTGTGGGTACGGGGCCGGTCTTCTTGATTAATACCTTCTCTTTTGCTGCCATGATGGCAGCTATTCTCGCTCTGCGTACCTCGGAGCTAAGGCCTCTGCCCCGTTCATCGGCGGCCCAGAGCCGTATTCGTGACGGCTTTGGCTACCTTAGGTGCCGCCCCGACATCGTTGTGGTGATGGTAGCGGCCTTCCTCATCGGCACTTTTGGCCTTAACACAGCCCTCAACATTGCTGCCATGGCAACCACCGAATTTGGGCAGGGTGCCGGGGAATTCGGTGTGCTGAACTCGGTGGTAGCTATCGGCTCGGTAGCCGGTACACTCTTAGCTGCTCGGCGAGATACCCCACGGATGCGGTTCATGTTCGCATCCTGCCTGGGGTTTGGCGTGGCTACAGCGCTCGCGGCGCTAGCTCCCAGTCTCTGGCTCTTTGCTCTGGCACTGATTCCTCTGGGGTTGATGGCGCTGACTATTATTACTTCTGCCAACGCCTATGTGCAGGTGACCACCGAGCCTGAAATGCGCGGGCGGGTTATGAGTATCTATATGGCTGTCTTTATTGGTGGAACCCCTATCGGTTCTCCCTTGGTGGGGCTGGTTAACGATATCTTTGGGGCGCGTTGGGGGCTGGGTGTGGCCTCTGCGTCGGGTTTCCTGGCCGCTCTCCTGGGGCTGGTATGGATTATGAAGTACCGGCACCTGCACCTGCGCTATGACCGCTCATTACCTACCCGCCTGGTTCTGCGCGCTCAGCAAAGCCCCGCTGCTGAGGGCACTGAGCCGCCGCCTGTGACAGCTGCAATTGATATCCAGGAGCCACGCTAGACTTTCACGTGGCATAAAAAGCCGCCCCGCACTGCCTCTAGGAGGTGAAACGGGGCGGCCCGGTCTTAAGGGCCGGAAGCTTTTTAGCCCGCGGTCTGCTCGACCAGGTAGTCGATACAGTTCAGCAAAGCTGATACATCGTCGGGGTCAATCGCGGTAAAGGTCGCAATGCGGAGCTGGTTGCGGCCCAGCTTGCGGTAGGGCTCGGTATCGACGATACCGTTAGCACGTAGCGCCTTAGCGATAGCTGCCGCGTCAATGCTGTTATCAAAGTCCACGGTGGTAATCACGTTTGAGCGCTCTGCCGGATTGGCTACAAAGGGGCTGGCAAAGTCTGACTCTTCTGCCCAGCGGTAGACTCTGCCTGCTGAGTCAGCGGTACGGGCCGATGCAAAGGCTAGACCGCCTTGTTCATTGAGCCACTTGAGCTGTTCGTTGAGCATGATCAGGGTGGCCAGTGCGGGGGTGTTGTAGGTTTGGTTCTTGCGTGAGTTATCGATAGCGGTTACCAGGTTGAGGGAGTCAGGAATCCAGCGGCCTGAGTCCTGAATCCGCTGTGCCCGTTCCAGGGCGGCGGGTGACCAGAGCCCCAACCAGAGGCCGCCGTCGGAGGCAAAGTTCTTCTGGGCTGAGAAATAATAGACATCAGCCTGCGAGATATCAAGGTCAAGGCCTCCTGCGGCGCTGGTTGCATCGATGAGAACCAGGGCGTTTTCACCGGCGCCTTGGGGGCGGCTGACGGGTGCGAAAACACCGGTTGAGGTTTCGTTGTGAGGCCAAGCGTATACATCAACACCTTCCTCAGCGTGGGCAACCGGCCTAGTTCCTGCAGGGCTGGTCAAGACGGTAGAGTCTGCCAGGAAAGGAGCGGCCTGGGTGGCGGCTGCGAACTTAGAGCCGAACTCACCAAAGGTGAGGTGCTGGGCTTTGTTCTCGATTAGCCCAAAGGTGGCGGCATCCCAGAAAGCAGTAGCTCCGCCGTTACCAAGAATTACCTCGTAGCCCTCGGGCGCAGAGTAGAAAGAACGCAGACCCTCACGGATTTCACTGACCAGGTTCTTGACAGGGGCCTGTCGGTGGGAGGTTCCCATAAGATGCTGGGCTGCCGCTTGAACAGCGGCAAGCTGTTCGGGGCGAACCTTTGAAGGGCCGGCACCAAAACGGCCATCGGCTGGGAGCATATGGGATGGAATGGTGGGGAAGTCGGTCACGGTGTCTCCTCGTAAAAAGTAGGGGCTAAGCGCAGATAGCGGATGCGTGGAAAGGGGGAGGGTGCTATCTGCTGTCCTACTCTTTCTATTGTGACGGTGATAGGGGTGCTTGTCGGCTAGGGCGGGGCAAGAACCGCAAAAGAGGGGCTGAAATTTACAGAGTGAGAAGTAAGAGGGTAGAACTGTGCAAACCTGATCGGGTAGGGTCACACCCAAAAGCCTGGGCACGGCATACAATTAATGATAATGACTGCACTGTTTGCCTAGCCCTAGCGGGGTGGGCTCGGAACGAGAGGAGAAGGCATGACTGACCTGATTGATACTACTGAGATGTATCTGCGAACTGTGCTCGAACTTGAAGAAGAGGGTATTACCCCTATGCGAGCTCGAATCGCCGAACGCCTTGAACACTCTGGGCCTACCGTCTCCCAGACTGTTGCCCGTATGGAACGACACGGCCTGTTGACTGTAGCGAGCGACCGTTCTCTTCAACTCACCGATGAAGGCCGCCACAAGGCTGTTGAGGTAATGCGTAAGCACCGTCTTGCTGAACGCCTACTGGCCGATGTGATTGGTTTAGAAATGGAGTACATCCACGAAGAAGCCTGCCGCTGGGAGCATGTGATGAGCGAGCGAGTGGAACGTCGTCTCCTGGAACTCCTCAACGAACCTAAGTTCTCGCCTTACGGTAATGCTATTCCTGGTTTGGAGGAGCTGGGTGCACAGAGCCAAGAGAACGATGGACGTACAGTCACCATGTCGATTGCGGCTAAAGATTCCGATGAGGATGACCGGTTTACCGTCTCTCGTCTGCCAGAGTTTATTCAGACAGATGTTGAGCTATTAAAGCGCTTAGGTGATGCAGGAATTGTCTACGGCGCAACTGTTTCTATTGTGGGGCGTAAGGACGGCTCCGTTCTGGTGCACGCCGATGGTGAAGATGAGTCCTTGATCCTGAACGCTGAGGTAGCAGAAGCTATCGTCGTCAAAAGGTAACATCTTGGTAACAGAAAAGAGGCTTGGGCGAGCGCCTAGGCCTCTTTTTTGTTATCAAACTGTTATATTCACTGCTTCCGGGAGGCGGTAGGGGGCACGGTGATGGGTCCTGGGGCCCTCAATAGTACCGTCCAGTGAAGTTTTTTAATTAAGTGGCGGGTTTCTCATTGGTGCCCCCTGATGGGAGGGTGCGGTGGCTCCTGGGGTAAAAAACTCTTCTTTATATGACCCCAGTCACCATAATTTCAGCTTGTCAGAACGGGTTTTTTGATAGCTTTCAGAGCTTTGTTCCCGAGGTGTGACCTGTAGGCAATAGGTAACCCTGCTTACTTTCTAGGGTTGGAAGCCGCGACTTTTGTAATCAAAACGTGACAATATCTGAAAGTGTGTGTAGTGTTTTGATTTGTGCTCATCACTGGTCGGATTAGCACCCTGCGGACTGAACGCCTAGTTCTGCCACGGTTCACAGGTTCACTCACAAACATCATCAGGCAGAAGCGGGGGACCCAACTTTGGGATCCTGTACTAGGAGCCCTTGGGGTTAAGTTACCTTCACCGGTAGCCGAGCGTACTTCATGTTCGAACCCGACAGCTCACCTCGTCCGGCAATGGAGGAAAACACAATGACTAAGTCAACTATCATTCGCAATGCAGGTATCGTTGCAGCTTCAGGTGCCATGCTGGCCGCTTCAGTTGCTCCCGCAAACGCTTTTGCAGTAGCAGAAACCGCTACCGCTCCCGTTCAGTCCGCTCCTGCGCTGGCTGTATACGACAACCAGGCTTACAACTCCTACAGCTACAACTACGAAACCGTTGCCCCTGTAGAAAATACCTCTGTTGTAACCACTCAGTCCAACACCGTCGCTGAGCTTCCCAGCAACGTCGATCTCTCCACCGCTCGTGAAACCGTTCTGGCAGCTGCTTACGACGGCCTCGGTGGCGCCTACGTATGGGGTGGCAAGTCCTACAAGGCTTGGGACTGCTCAGGCTTCGTATCCTACGTTTACGCTCAGGCTGGCATCAACCTGACCGCCTACACCTACGCTATGGCAACCCAGCTCACCCCTACCGCTAACCCCCAGCCCGGTGACATCGTTTTCACTAACGGTTACGCACACGTTGGTATCTACGTTGGCAACGGCCAGATGATCTCAGCGCTGAACCCCTCACAGGGCACCATGCTGACCGCTGTTGACGGTGGCGGCTTCATGCCTGTTGACGGTTACTACACCGCAGGTATCTAATAAGACTTCACCCTAGGGTCCTGCCAAGGCGAATAGCCTCGGCTTCCCTGAGGTAGTCCAACCACAGTTTTCCTGGTCGTAAGAGAAAGCTGTGAGTATTAAAGAATTCCTACCACACATCACACGGTATGGATCCCCCCAGTAGGCCTAAGCCTGCTAATGCGCACCAGACGACCAGCTGGGGCGCATTTTTTATCCCCTTTTTCTATTCCCTTACGCGCAGCTAGGATATAGCCTATGGCACCTCAATTTGAAAGCCCCAGGAACGCATCGGATCAAGAGTTTACCTATATGGCTGTGGGTATGATTGCCGGGGCGGTCCCCGGAATTGTTATTGGTCTGCTTATCGCCCTTTTGGTTGGCCACGCTGCTATGTGGGTATCGATTACCGGTGGTGTGGGTATCGTCATCGGCTTGTTGATCTCGCGTGCCCTCTACCGTAAAAAGCAGCAGAAGCTCCCTTAGGAAAAGGGCTGCTAGGGCTATAAAAAGAATGTTCATTCTCTCATAAGCTGAGGTCTAAACGCGAAAAACCCACCTACCAGAGTAGGTGGGTTTCTCTGTCTGTGCCCTCGAATGGATTCGAACCATCGACACCCGCTTTAGGAGAGCGGTGCTCTATCCCCTGAGCTACGAGGGCAGGCAACCCCATCAGTTTACAGCATTGAGGAGCTAACTCTAAATACAGGCCGTGTGTGAGCTCGTCATTCAAAGCCCCTTGCCGGGGTACTCCTTGACCCCGAACTCAGGCTTATGACTGGCCGGGTAGCTCACCGCGTGAGAAAGCATCAACCTTAGAGCGGACAAGACGTACAGCCAGATACCCTAGCTGAAGCAGGCAGAGTACAAAGAGTCCCCAGCGAAGTGCTATGAGCAAAGAAGCCAAAGCTGTAGCGGAGCTGAGCGGGTTGGCAATAGCCTGATCCAGCGCAAAACCGCCGGCCATAAATACACCGGCGTAGGCAAGAGGAAGGGCGAGCATCAGCCGGCCCAGAAGCAGCTCAAAGCGGGAAGCCCTAACCATATTCCACCAGGTAAAAGCAAAAATGAGGGGTAAAATCAGGCCCGTTGAGCGGTGCACAATCTGGTAGCTACGGATACCTTCTTCGCCCAGGCCAGATGCCAGAGCCTGTAGGTGCTCAGCATCAAAGCTAGCCATGAGTTCAGGGGCAGTCACACCTGCAACTGTCGAAATACCGGGCAATAAGATGAGGTAGTAGTAGAGAAGGAAGAGGGCTGTGACCGCGAAAGCCACTCCCACAAAGATATAGGAGCCGCCGCCTTTTTCCGGTTGGGCAGCTAACTCCGCTGCGCTGTAGTCGGTGATAACCCGCGGTTCTGCCTGTGCCTTTAGTCTGGACCGTGCTGCAGGCGGAGAGGGAGCAGGGGAGTGCACTTGTGTATTCTCGCCATAGAGGCGCTTCTTCTGACCTTTTGAAAGACCCATACTGTCTATCTTATCTGTCAGCTAAAAGCTGGGGCCTCGAAAGTATGTTCGCCTAAAATGGTTATTTGACGGTTGAATCAGGAAAAGAGCCCACCATGTTTGATGACGATGATTTTATGCCCACCTCTCGGGCACCCAGGCCTCAGGGCGAAAGCGCAGAAGAGGCCCCGCCTATGGGCCAACCTGGGGGAGGGTACTACGATGAATCCGACTGGCTCCCTAGTCAAGAGCCTGCACCGGTTCCCACCGCCCCAGCTGATCTGGCTGAGCTCGACTTCCTGCCACCCTCCTACCAGATGGGTGGTGCTCAGTTGGGTGGTCCTTCCCGTCAGCCCGCTTGGCAGGTCCAACCGCATAGGCTCCTTGAAGGCCTGAACGAGCACCAGGCTGCAGCCGTTGAACACGCTGGCTCGCCTCTGCTCATCGTTGCTGGTGCAGGATCCGGTAAAACCCGCGTCCTCACCCACCGTATTGCCTACCTGCTGGCGACCGGGCGTGCTCACCAGGGTCAGATCCTGGCTATTACCTTTACCAACAAAGCGGCCGCAGAGATGCGTGAACGTATTACCGACCTCGTTGGGCCAAAAGCTCAAAATATGTGGATTTCCACCTTCCACAGCTTCTGCGTGCGTCTACTTCGCCGTGAAGCTAAGAACCTGGGCCTTAAAACAACTTTCTCAATCTACGATTCTGCCGACTCCCAGCGTCTGCTAACCCTGATTATCAAACAGCTCAACCTGGACACTAAGAAGTTCACCGCTAAGGCCGTGGGCAACCGAATCTCCAACCTGAAGAATGAGCTGATGACCGCCCAGCAGTTTGCCCAGGAAACCTCCCCCAGCGACCCCTGGGAAGCTGCCATCTCTAAGGTTTACAGCATCTATACCGAACGTCTCAAAGCGGCCCACTCACTTGACTTTGATGACCTGATCTTGGAAACCGTCAACCTGCTTCGGAATCACCCGCAGGTAGCCGAATACTACCGCCGCCGCTTCCGCCATATCCTGGTGGATGAGTACCAGGACACCAACCATGCCCAGTATCAGCTCGTTCGCCAGCTGGTGGGGGCTCCCGCTCAAGGCCCGGAACCCGGTGCGCCAGGGCCCTACCCCGATGCCTACCCTCCGGCAGAGCTGACCGTTGTGGGCGACTCTGACCAGTCCATCTATGCCTTCCGCGGTGCTGATATTCGCAATATCACCGATTTTGAGCAGGATTACCCCACTGCTCGCACCATTTTGCTGGAACAGAACTACCGCTCAACCCAGAACATCCTGAGCGCGGCTAATGCCGTGATTGAACGCAACCCCGGCCGCAGGCCCAAGAAACTCTGGACAGCCAGCGGTGATGGCGCAAAAATTACCGGCTATGTGGCCGAATCTGAGCAGGCCGAAGCACGGTATATCGCCCAGGAGATTGACCGCCTGCGTGACGAGTACGGAACCGCGCCGGGTGATATTGCGGTCTTCTACCGGACCAACGCCCAATCCCGTACCCTGGAAGAAATGCTCATGCGAGTTGGTCTGCCCTACCGGGTGGTGGGCGGCACTCGCTTCTACGAACGCAAAGAAATTAAAGACGCCCTGAGCTACCTGCGAGTTCTCGTCAACCCCGATGATGATATCAACCTGCGCCGGATTCTCAACGAGCCTAAGCGCGGTATCGGAACTAAATCGGAGAGTGTGGTTGCCGACTACGCACGAGTCAACCGCATCTCTTTCATGGCAGCCCTGCGCCAGGGTACCGAAGTTCCGGGGCTGGGCTCTGCCGCGGTTAAGAAGCTGGCCGTTTTTTCCCAGCTCATCGACGACCTGGCCCAGATCGCACAGACCGAGTCTGCCGCTACCTGCCTAGAAGCCGTCCTGGAACAGAGCGGCTACCTGGCTGCCCTGCGTGAATCCAAGGATATTCAGGACGAGTCCCGGGTAGAAAACCTATCGGAACTGGTAGATGCTGTCCGCGAGTTTGAGATTGATAACCCCGGTGCAAGCCTCGAGGACTTCTTGGAGCACGTTGCCCTGGTCGCTGACGCTGACCAGATTCCCAACAAGCCAAAGCAGGACCAGGAAGGCGGCCCCAGCGCTGCTCAGATTGCGGCAGAGGTTGCCGAGGCTCGTTCTCAGGGCGTAGTTACCCTCATGACCCTACACACGGCTAAGGGCCTAGAGTTTCCGGTGGTCTTCCTCACCGGTATGGAGCACGGACTCTTCCCTCACCAGCGTGCCCTGACCGATGACTCGGAGATGAGTGAGGAACGCCGACTGGCTTACGTTGGCCTGACTCGCGCGATGGAACGGCTTTACCTGACTCGTGCCGAGAACCGGTCTATGTGGGGCCAGAGCCAGTTCAACCCACCCTCTCCTTTCCTTGAAGAGATTCCCGAGGAACTTATCGAATGGAAACGTACCGGCTCCACTTATTCGATGGGTGGCCTTAGCTACGGCGGTGCCTACGCTGGCGGCAGGGGCGCTTGGCGGTCAGAAACTGGCACACCGGCTTACGGAAGTTCTAGCTACTCTGCTCGCTTCGATCAACCTCAGCGCAGGTCTTCCCCCTCGATAGCTGAAGTGAACGGTTCTGCCTCCTACGGCTATGCCGCCGCAGCAGGCAAGGTCTCGCGGGTACAGCAGAATAAGGAAATTCCCCTACTCTCCGTCGGCGATACTGTAGAGCACACAACTTTCGGTGAGGGTAAGGTTCTGGCACTTGAAGGGGCAGGAGACAAAACGGTGGCTAAAGTTCGTTTTGCCCGTGAAGAAAAGCGACTGCTTCTGCGCTATGCGCCATTGACCAAGAAAGATAGCTAATCGTGGCCGCTAGCGCCCTAAGGGGGTATCATGCCTTTGCCGGTTCTCTATCATGCCACAATGAGGTAGCTCGATGAACAATGACAGTAGTTTGCCCTCGGTTGCTGAGGAGTTCGCTCATGCCATGGACGAGGTCACCGATACCCGTATCCAGCTTCAGGAAATATCTGACCTGTCGCTCTTCCGGCTTGAAGTGGACCCTGCTAGCTCCGCCGCTCACCGTTTAGAAAAGGTACTGGGAGTTTCCCTCCCCGAATTACCCGGCCAGGTCAGCGGTGACGCATTAGCCCGCTACATGCTCTACGGTACCCGACAGGTCGTAGCCTGCCTTTATGTCGAAGCAGGGGTCTACCTGGTCGTGACCCGCGTTGATCCGGTGAAACTAGGGCGAGCTTTAGCTACTGCCCTAGGGAATGATGAGGGTCTGGTTCTTGATGTATCAGTTAACCGCACCGTCCTTAACCTTAGCGGGCAAGCAGCTGCGCAGGTGATTGACCAAGTTGTAGCTTTTGACTTCCCACCCGATGTCTTTAAACCGGGGCAGGCCATGAGCTGCCGGGTTTCTGAAGCCAGGATTATGCTATGGCGTATTGATGAGATGGAGTACCTCATGGTTCCGAGGGCTTCAGACACAGCACCGTTCTTGGTCAATATCTTGGATGCCTGTGCCCTCCTTAAGTAGCTGAGCCTAGCTCTGCTAACTCGATCGTACTTAACTGGGTCGCTCAATATAACTTGATAAGTTAGCTCCCTTGCTGTGAAGTGCGCTAAAGTTGCTCATGGAGAGGCTTCTGTGTGCTCTGGCTCTCGCTGGGGGCACGTGGAGGCTTCGCATTTGTAAAGGCCTGGCCCACACGGCCCGGCACGACTTCGACGAAGAAGGACACTCCTGTGGACCTGTTTGAATACCAGGCACGAGATCTCTTTGAGAAGCACGGTGTACCCGTGCTCCAGGGCATCGTAGCTACCACCCCAGAAGAAGCAAAAGCCGCTGCCGAAAAAATTGGTGGCGTCACCGTTGTCAAAGCACAGGTCAAGGTAGGCGGCCGCGGTAAAGCGGGCGGCGTTAAGGTTGCTAAGACCGCCGATGAAGCCTACGAGTATGCTCAGCAGATTCTGGGCATGGACATTAAAGGCCACACCGTTCACCGCGTGATGATTGCTCAGGGCGCTGACATTGCCGAAGAGTACTATTTCTCTATGCTGCTTGACCGGGCTAACCGCTCCTACCTGGCTATGTGTTCGGTGGAAGGCGGCGTGGATATTGAAACTCTGGCCGTTGAGCGCCCCGAGGCTCTGGCCAAGGTAGACATCAACCCCATTGAGGGAATTAGCCCCGCTAAGGCCGCTGAAATCGTTGAGACAGCTGGCTTTGCCGAGGACACCCGCCAGGCTGTAGCCGCTGTACTGGTCAAGCTGGGCGAGGTCTACAAGAAGGAAGATGCCACCCTGGTGGAGGTCAACCCGCTGGTCAAGACCGGTGACGGCAAGATTCTGGCACTGGATGGCAAGGTCTCCCTGGACGATAACGCAGAGTTCCGCCAGCCCGATCACGAGGCCCTGGTCGATAAGAGCGCAGAGAACCCCCTCGAAGCCAAGGCCAAGGAAAACGAACTGAACTACGTCAAGCTCGATGGTCAGGTCGGCATCATCGGTAACGGTGCGGGCCTGGTTATGTCCACCCTGGACGTTGTAGCCTACGCTGGCGAGAACCACGGCAAGGTCAAGCCCGCTAACTTCCTGGATATCGGTGGCGGCGCTTCTGCTGAGGTTATGGCCGCTGGTCTGGATATCATCCTCAACGATGAGCAGGTCAAGTCTGTCTTCGTCAATGTCTTTGGTGGTATTACCTCCTGTGACGCTGTTGCTAACGGTATTGTTCAGGCTCTTGAGATCCTGGGCGATAAGGCAACCAAGCCCCTGGTCGTTCGCCTTGACGGTAACAACGTGGAAGAAGGCCGCCGCATTCTTTCTGAGGCCAACCACCCGCTTGTACACCTGGCCGAGACCATGGACTCCGGTGCCGATAAGGCCGCCGAGCTGGCTTACAACGCTTAATTCACCGCGAAAACACAGATTTAGAAGGTTTTTATTATGTCTATCTTTTTGAACAAGGACTCTAAGGTCATCGTTCAGGGCATCACCGGCGGTGAAGGTACTAAGCACACCGCCCGTATGCTGGCCGCTGGTACCCAGATTGTGGGCGGCGTTAACGCCCGCAAGGCTGGCACCACCGTTACTCACAAGGACGCTTCGGGCCAGGACATCGAGCTGAAGGTTTTTGGCTCTGTGGCTGAAGCTATCCAGGAGACCGGCGCAGACGTTTCAATCGTCTTTGTACCCCCGGCCTTTACCAAGGACGCTGTTATTGAAGCGATTGACGCTGAGGTTCCCCTGGTGGTTGTCATCACCGAGGGCGTGCCCGTAGGTGATACTGCCGAATTCTGGGCCTACGCCAAGAGCAAGGTCAATGCTGAGGGCAAGCAGGTCACCCGCATCATTGGCCCCAACTGCCCCGGTATCATTACCCCCGGTGAATCCCTGGTGGGTATTACCCCCGCCAACATCACCGGCAAGGGCAAAATCGGTCTGGTATCTAAGTCAGGCACCCTGACCTACCAGATGATGTTTGAGCTGCGCGATATTGGCTTTACCACCGCTATCGGTATTGGCGGTGATCCCATTATTGGCACCACCCACATTGACGCTCTGGAGGCTTTTGAAGCTGACCCTGAGACCGAAGCGATTGTGATGATTGGTGAGATTGGTGGTGACGCTGAGGAGCGTGCCGCTGAGTTTATCAAGGCTCATGTGACCAAGCCTGTTGTTGGCTATGTGGCTGGTTTTACCGCTCCTGAGGGTAAGACTATGGGCCATGCTGGTGCGATTGTCTCCGGTTCTTCGGGTACCGCTCAGGCTAAGAAGGAGGCCTTGGAAGCTGCTGGTGTGAAGGTGGGTAAGACTCCTTCTGAGGCTGCTCAGCTCATGCGTGAGATTTTTGCCCGAGGGAATCTGTAAATATTCAGTTTCTAGGGTAAAACTTTACCGCCTGCTATTTCTCGCAGGCAAACCACGGGCGGAGTCTCAAGATATTTTGAGCCTCCGCCTCTTTTTCGCACCCTAATATTTTTTCTTTAAGCACAAAAGCTAGCCTTAGGGCTATCGGTGCCTAGCCATTAAGGTGAGGGTTATTTTCAATTGCCAGGAAACTTTTGGTGCAAATTATCCGCTTAATTAATCTCACTCAGGTGGACCTGGTAAAATCTTTCATTTGGTGCTAGATTGAAATTCTAGCACCAATATGAAAGTATTTAGGGGAAATGTATTATGAGTCAGCCTATATCTCGACGTTCTCTCACAAAGGGTACTGCATGGGCAGCGCCAGTAGCT
This sequence comes from Rothia sp. P4278, assembly GCF_048512945.1. NCBI lineage: Bacteria > Bacillati > Actinomycetota > Actinomycetes > Micrococcales > Micrococcaceae > Rothia > Rothia sp. P4278. The sequence goes on along the minus strand of NZ_JBLXXU010000002.1, from coordinate 340,651 downwards.
CTTGCAACCTCGACTATTCCTGCTTATGCAGCATCGACTTCAACGCTTAATTACCAGCTCACTGCATCTTGGTTTGCAAATTACAGATACTTTACTTCCTGGTCATGCCCTTCATCCGAGGGGATACTTACGGGGTTTAGCTTTTACACTAACAAGAGCTACCGGGGTGCTTCGCCCGGTTTTGGGGTCATTGAGCGTGATGGATCACCTGCAACTGAGGTGACCTTAAATGGCCTTCAGTTAAGGGTGGCTTTCCCCGTTGGGGCCATTAGGAGCATAACTGTAACGGGGGGTGCCTACATTGTTTCTGGTCCCGTGGCGATGAGTGTTCCCGGTGGGCGGGAGTCTCAGTACGATGTATTTACTTTTACCTATATTGGTGTAAATAGAGGTAGGACTGCTTCCACTGAACTGGCAAGCACTTGGCCCAATTCTCAGATTACTACCAGGGTCAATTACAACAGCAACATTTGTGTGCCCCGGGATCTAGGAAGTTACTATGTTAGCTTCAAGGGTAGTTTTACCACTGCCAATGGGTATACTAAAGATTTCGCTGACTACGGCTGGATGCAGACCCGATACATGTAGGATCCCACGTAAAGTATAATTTTCCGGGAGGGCACTCAAGCATTAGTAGGTATATGTAGAACAGGTATAGCCCCCCTTATGCCCCGTAAGTACTTGTGGCTCACTGTGTATTATTACTGTTAGGTATATTGAGTCGTTCAAACTACTGTATGGCCTTGCTTTGGTTCTCAGGGTGGAGCGAGATGATTTGTCAGTGTAGCTTCTTCGGGTATTATTGGCCTATCAAGTCCAGGAATGAGTTATTCCAGTTATCACAAGTCCAAATCGGGTGGGCGCCCAGGGACAGAAATATACATCTGGAATGAATTTTTAATAATTCTTTGGTTGATACAAAATTACGGTTTGAATTTAAGGCACAAAACATCAGGCACAGTTAATAACTGTGAGATTAAATTAAATTCATCAAGGAACTTGGGCTGCAATATTTTCGATTATACGATTGTTGCGTTAAATAAAGCACCCAGCAAGTAGGTAGCCAGGGCAGCTCCGTAGCCAATAGCTAGCTGACGTAAGCCACGTTTGAAAGGTGAAGCACCGGAGAGTAGGCCCACCACGCCACCGGTTAGCATGAGGGCAAGGCCTACCAGCAACATGGCTAGCAACATAGCGAATGGACCCTGTACCCCAAAGATGTAGGGCAGGATCGGAATGAGAGCGCCGGAGGCAAAGAAGCAGAAGCTTGAGGCGGCAGCTCCCACATCGCTACCCAGCGCACCGTGTTCTACCCCCGCTTCCTGATCCTCCTCAAGGTCGCGGAAAGAGAGTGAGGGGTCGCAGTCGCAGGTGAAGTGCCCAAAGCGTTCCATGGCACGGTGGCGGGCTGCCTCCTCGCTCATACCGCGGGCCTTGTAAATCAGCTCTAACTCATTCTGGTTAATATCGAGCTGGTGGGCTACATCGAGGGTGACCTGGGTGGGGCGGGAGGCGTCGAGTAGCTCGCGCTGGGAACGGACCGATACAAACTCACCGGCAGCCATAGAAAGCGCGCCTGCCAACAGGCCTGCGACACCAGAAAGAAGAATCATAGAGTTGCTGACCCCGCTAGCGCCAACACCCATGATGAGCGCAGCATTAGAGACAAGGCCGTCATTTGCGCCAAAGACAGCGGCGCGGAAGTTGCCAGAAAGCTTTTCTCGGCCAGCGGTAGAAAGGGCTCGAATGATTTCCTCATGGATAGCCTCATCGGCTGCCATAGCCTCAGTTGCATCGGGATCCTCCGCGTAGGGGGAGCGTCCCTCGGCTCTTTGGGCTAGGGCAAGAACGAAGACTGAGCCAAAATTTTTGGCTAGAAGTTCAAGAATACGGGCCGAGACCGAAGGTTTGGGCTCAGGAAAAGCGTGTTCTCCAAGAAGCTGGCGCCAGTGATTCTGGTGGCGGTATTCGGCCTGGGCTACTTGGCCTAAGATTTCTGCCTCTTTACCGTGGGTGCGTTCAGCCAGCGCAGCGTAAATGCGAGCTTCGGAGATTTCTTCTGCTAAATAACGCCGCCAGCGGCGAATTTGGGCCTTGCTGGGTATTGTGCAGGGGGCAGTATATGGGGTGGGTGCTGTCACGATCTTTTACTCTTAGGTCTGGAGCTGGTAGCGCTGGGGCGAGCCCCCTGTGGCTGACTCTTACTCTAGTCATAGACTGGGACCGGTGGCAACGGTCAGCTAGAGCCCCGGGGGATATGTTGTAAATCACATAAATGGTTTATGGTCTTTGGTGGGTAGAGCAGGGGCTGGCTAAGATCCCTTTGGGGGGAGTGTTGTACCCAGTCAGTTGCGCTGAGGTTAGCCTTGCTTACCTTCTGTTTTAGGCAGAATACCTTGTCAAATCAGGGTTTCCTTATTATGATTTACTCAGAATAAGCCTTGAAATGGCGGCAGGGACAGCGTAAGGTTGGAACTACACAGCAGGCCGAAACCCACAGCTTGGGATCGACCTGATTACCTAACAGGAAGTTTAAGAATCATGAGCAAATACGCATCATTTACCGTACCGGGCCTCACCGAAGAGTCTGGCCACCACGTAGCTGACGTCCTCCAGCTCCGCCTGCACGCCCTCAATGACCTGCACCTGGTCCTCAAGCATGCTCACTGGAATGTCGTTGGCCCCAACTTCATCGCAGTCCATGAAATGCTGGACCCCCAGGTAGACCAGGTGCGCGGCTTTGTTGATGCCATCGCAGAGCGCATGGCTACCATGGGTGTTTCCCCCAACGGTCTCTCAGGCGACCTGGTAGAAAAGCGCACCTGGGCCGGATATGATGTTGACCGTGCTGACGCTATGACCCATATTCGTGCTCTTAATGACGTCTATAGCGCTGTTATCGAAGACCACCGTGCTGCTATTGCTAAGGTGGGCGATATTGACCCTATTACCGAAGATTTGCTGATCGGTCAGACTGCCGAACTGGAGCTCTTCCAGTGGTTCCTGCGCAGTCACCTCGAAGATGGGCAGGGTAACCTCAGCTAGCAGGTAACCCTCGCAACTCAAAAGCCGGGGTGGCTCACCGTCAAGAGGTGGGCCACCCCGGCTTTGTGGTACCTGCTTCTTGTGAGGACTAAGAAGGGTGGGCCTAAAATGGGGGAGTGAGCCAAATGCAAAAAACCTCAGCCAATCACCTACCTCCGCAGGGCCCTCAGTCGGGTGCTCCTGGTGAGGCCCGGTCACACCCCTACTTGATGAGACAGGGCGGGCTCCTGACCAGGGCTATTTTCTACCTGGCTGTTCCCTGGGCACTTCTCTCGGCCCTGTGGGTGGTTGCTGGGCGCTCCCTGTTTGGTGCCGGTGGTAGCCTGCTGCCAATTTTCGCCATCTCACTAGGGCCGATCCTGGCGGGTCTGATGCTAGCGGCAGCCTACTTCTCGGGCAAAGAAATGAAATTACAAAAAGCTGGTAAACGGGCAGGTCTACCGCCGACGACCGCGCTTGTCTGGGGTGCCACCTGGCTGATGGCCCTCATCTTCGGTTTTTTGGTCCCCGACCGCCTGGATGGAACTGTTGTTTCGGCGGCATCGTCACTACTGGGGGGTGACTTTATTGGGCTCTCAGCCGGTTTCGGCAACCCAGCCGGTATCCTCACTTACGCCTTTGCAACTGCCTCCCTGCTCCTTTCCCTGAGCAACTGGCGGCGAGCTGAATCGGTCTCCCGCGGTGTCGATGATGCTGTCAAGGAAGAATTGGAGCGGGCAGAATCCATATATGATTTCTTGGATTGAGCTAGCCTGACTCGGTGGGTTGGCCTTCTTGCTCGGTGGGTCAAGGGTGGGGAAGGCCTCAGCTACCTGGTGTATATAAGTTGAGTGTAGTAGACTCAATTATGAGTTGAGTGAAGTACACTCAACCTTAAGGAAAAGACCTACTAGCTCAGGAGAAAAATGTCAGCTCAATTCACCAGTAAAAGCCAAGAGGCCTTATCGGCCGCCAACCTTAACGCCCAAACCGCAGGCAACCCCACCCTCGATACACCCCACCTGCTCAAAGCCTTGCTTGACCAGCGCCAGGGCGTAGCGGTTGCGGTCCTCAAAGCCGCAGGGATCGATGTTGATGCACTCTCAGTTGCGGCATCCACTGAAATCTCCAAGCTCCCCAAAGCATCAGGAGAATCCACCGCCCAAGCACAGCCCTCACGGGCCCTGCTGAGCGCCATTCAAACAGCCCAGGCTAAAGCCGGAACATTCGGGGACACCTACATCTCCACCGAAATCCTCCTGCTCGCCCTAGCTGCAGGTAACGACGCAACCGCCCGTGCCCTCACCGCCGCAGGTGCCAGCGAAAAAACCCTAGAAGAAACCATCCCCCCAGTCCGAGGAGACCGCACCGTGAGCACCCCCGACCCTGAAGGCACTTTCGGTGCCCTCGAACAGTACGGCACCGACCTCACTGCCATCGCCCGCGAAGGCAAACTCGATCCCGTCATCGGCCGAGACAGCGAGATCCGCCGCGTCATACAGGTACTTTCCCGCCGCACCAAGAACAACCCCGTACTGATCGGGCAACCCGGTGTCGGTAAGACCGCCGTCGTCGAAGGCCTAGCCCAACGCATGGTCTCCGGCGACGTACCTGAAACCCTGCGCGGCAAAACCCTTATTTCCCTGGATCTGGGTGCCATGGTCGCCGGTGCCAAATACCGTGGTGAATTCGAAGAACGCCTTAAAACCGTACTCGAAGACATCAAAAAATCCGAAGGCCAAATCGTCACCTTCATTGACGAAATCCACACCGTCGTCGGTGCCGGTGCCAGTGAGGGCTCCATGGATGCGGGCAATATGCTCAAGCCCATGCTAGCCCGCGGCGAACTACGCCTGATCGGTGCCACCACCCTGGACGAATACCGCGAAAACATCGAAAAAGACGCCGCCCTGGAACGCCGCTTCCAGCAAGTCTTTGTCGGTGAGCCTTCTGTGGAAGACACCATCGGCATTCTACGCGGCCTCAAAGAACGCTACGAAGCCCACCACAAGGTAGCCATCGCAGACTCCGCCCTGGTTGCCGCCGCCAACCTTTCTAACCGTTACATTCCCTCCCGCCAGCTCCCCGACAAGGCCATCGACCTGATCGACGAGGCCGCCTCGCGCCTGCGCATGGAAATCGACTCGGCACCCGAAGAAATCGACGTCCTCCGCCGTGCCGTAGACCGCCTCACCATGGAAGAACTGGCGCTCGCCAACGAAACCGACCCCGCTTCCCTCGAACGCCTAGATGCCCTACGTGCAGATATGGCCGACAAGAAGGAAGAACTCGACGCCCTCAACGCCCGCTGGGAAGCTGAGAAAGCCGGACTCAACCGAGTGGGCGACCTCAAAACCCAAATCGACGAGCTGCGTTCCAAAGCAGAAGTAGCCCAACGCGAAGGCAACCTGGCAGAAGCCTCCCGGATCCTTTACGGCGAAATCCCCGCCCTTGAAGCGCAACTGGCCGAAGCTCAGCGGGCAGAGAGCAGCGCCCAGCAAGAATCCATGGTCTCCGAAGAAGTCACAGCTGACGAAATCGCCGAAGTTATCTCCGCCTGGACCGGTATCCCCGCTGGTCGTATGCTCCAAGGCGAATCCGAAAAGCTCCTGCACATGGAAGAAGAACTCGGCAAACGGCTGATCGGCCAGAAGAAAGCTGTCGCCGCCGTAGCCGATGCCGTGCGCCGCTCCCGCGCCGGTATCTCCGACCCCGACCGGCCCATCGGTTCCTTCCTCTTCCTGGGCCCCACCGGTGTCGGTAAAACCGAGCTGGCCAAGGCTCTGGCTGAGTTCCAGTTCGACGATGAGCGTGCCCTCGTCCGTATTGACATGAGCGAATACGCCGAAAAGCACGCCGTCGCCCGCCTAGTCGGGGCCCCTCCCGGATACGTCGGCTACGAAGAAGGCGGTCAGCTCACCGAAGCAGTCCGCCGCCGCCCCTACTCCGTCCTTCTACTCGACGAGGTCGAAAAAGCCCACCCCGAAGTCTTCGATATCCTGCTCCAGGTTCTTGACGACGGCCGCCTCACTGACGGCCAGGGCCGCACCGTTGACTTCCGTAACGTCATCCTCATCCTGACCTCCAACCTGGGCTCTCAGTTCCTGATTGACCAGAACCTGGACGATGAGAGCCGCAAGAGCGCAGTTATGAACACGGTCAACGCCGCCTTCAAACCGGAGTTCCTCAACCGCCTGGACGAGCTCATCATCTTTGAGCCACTGAGCGCAGAGGACCTGTCCTCCATCGTGGCCTTGCAAATCAAGTCCATGGCCCGCCGCTTGGAGGACCGCCGACTGACCCTGGATGTCACCCCCGCCGCCACCGAGTGGCTGGGACTAGCAGGCTACGACCCCGCCTACGGCGCCCGTCCCCTGCGCCGCCTGGTTCAGCGAGAAATCGGTGACCGCCTGGCACGAGGAATCCTTGCAGGGACTATCAAGGACGGCGACACCGTCCGGGTGGATATTAACCCCGATGTAGCCGTGGAAGGCCTGGTCCTTACAGCCAGCTAACCCTCCTTCACCGCAGGTGCAAGGTCGGTCGGCAAGCTTCCTTCCTGCCCGGCTCGCTGGCGCTCGCTGAACAATTCATGTCAGCCCCAGCCAGCTTGCCTCCCCCTTGCACCTGCCAGGGCTGATGCTGCGGAGATACTCACCTACACTGGAAGAGTGAGAGAGAACCAACCGCATCACCGGGGAGAAGGATTCGATACCCGCTACGCGGGCGAGCCCACCCACCTGACCGAGCAGGCTCACATCGCTGCCACCCACGCCGCCGCCCTGCGCTCTATCGAACGGGTCGTCCACGAAACTACCCCGCCCACCGACCCCGAAGTTGCCTGCCTGGGCATCCAGGAACTCCTTACCGACGGGGCAGTGCTGGCCCTGACCGGGGCAGGCATATCTACCGGCTCAGGAATACCCGACTACCGGGGCCCCGCCGGATCACTGCGCAACCACCGGCCCATGACCTACCAAGAATTTCTCTACGACCCCCAAGCCCGCCACCGCTACTGGGCCCGCTCCTTCGTCGGCTGGCGGCAGATGAGCCGCGCCCACCCCAACACCGCCCACTACCTACTGGCCGAGCTCGAAAACAGCGGGCACCTCACCGGCATCATCACCCAAAACGTAGACGGCCTGCACACCGCTGCCGGGAGCCGCACCGTGCTCCCGCTCCACGGAGACCTCTCCACCATCCAATGCCTCGAATGCGGCGCCCAAGAAGCCCGCACCAGCCTTGATGTTCGCATTAACGACGCTAACCCAGGCTACCTTGAGCGGGTCACCGGCCCTTCCCTACAGGTCAACCCCGACGGTGATGTAGACCTAGACGCTACCTTTATCCGCGACTTTCAGATGGTCGGCTGCCTTGCCTGCGGCTCTACCCGCCTCAAACCTGCCGTGGTCTACTTTGGCGAACCCGTCCCCGCCACCAGAAAAACCCGTGTCCAAGACCTCCTAGAGCAATCCCGCTCCCTGCTCGTACTCGGATCGTCCCTGGCTGTCATGAGTAGCTACAAGATAGCCCTCGATGCCGTCCGCGCAGGAAAGCCCCTGGCCATCATTAACCGCGGACCGGGCCGCGCTGATCGCCGCGCAACCTATCTTTGGCGCGAAGACCTTGCAGAAGCGCTTTATCTGCTCAGGGGCAATTCCTCAAGACTCACTTAACTCTGGAGACTAAATCTCTGAATCTAGAGCGTAAAAGGGTGAGCTTCCTGGGTGGAAGTAGCTCGTAATATGAGGGCTCTTCCCTATTTTTTATGCTTCTTACATCTCACTGGGCGAACAGACAAGCAAATATGCTTAAAACAAGGTACCCTTGTATACGGAAAAGACTGAAAGATTTTCTGGTTCTCCCTTGAGCACGGATGGGTAGCCAGATACGAGCGATAAAGAGGGGGTCTCGCCATGGGGCGCGGCCGTCAAAAGGCTAAAGCAACTCGGCAGGCTCGGGAGATGAAATATTTCAGCCCCGATACTGATTACACGGCACTCGAACGTGAACTGAGAACAAGTGGCAAATCCAAGCCTAAGGCGTCTGCTCATCACTACGATGATGAGGACGACTACTCGGATTATGTGGATAAGTACGCCGATGAATACCTGGAGAAGTAAGACCGCCTCCTTATGATGCGGGTTCTTACCTCACCCAGCCCTAAAGGGCCTGCTGGCAGCAAATGCTAGCAGGCCCTTTTATTTTATGCCCCCAGGAATACTGTCCCAAGGAGAAGAGGCAAGACGAGGGTTTTTGACAGGCATAGGAGGGCTTAAAAGGGGTACAGTTGAGGTAGTTACAGACCCAATAATCGCCCTTGGCCAACCACACCCAGCACACATCATCTCAATGAAAATACTTGTCGTTACGCACTACTATCCGCCCGAAATTGGTGCGCCTCAGCGCCGTTGGTCGGCTCTGGTAAAACGCTGGCAGAAATCAGGACACCAGGTGACCGTTTTCTGTCCGCCGCCCCACTACCCGGATGCGGAGGCCAGCCGATTCCTGCGTGAAAAGCACCGGGATACTCCGCGTATTCACCGGGGTAAGTATGGGGAGCGCGTCTTACGTCTTCCCTATCTTCTCCACGGTCCTTCCGGAGTAACCCGGTTGGCTGATCAGATTATTACCGCTACCAGCTCGGTGGGTAAAGCCTTGATCCTGGCTCTCGGCGGGGATCGCTTCGATGTTGTTGTTGCAACCGTCCCGGGGCTGCCTTCGGCCTACGCCGGTATCGCTATTAAAAAGCTTCTGCGTGTGCCCCTGGTTCTTGAACTGCGCGATGCCTGGCCCGATATTGTGGCCAGACCCAGCCAAGAAATCAGTGGTATCGCCCTGCGTGAGCGGGTAAAGCGCCGCTTCTCACGGTCCTTTACCCGAGCGCAGCGGCAGGCCGACGTACTGGTTACCGTTACTCACCGCTTCGCCCGAAAACTGCGTGGGCGCAACATGCAGGAGGTCGTAACTATCACTAACGGGGTCACCCCAACTATGTTTCACAGCAGGATAGATCCGGCCCCCCAACGCCCAGGGCAACTCCGTCTGCTCTATTCTGGGACGGTTGGTCGTTCCCAGGGGCTTATCACCCTCTTGCAGGCTCTAGAACTGGCCCAAAAAGCCCAACCCGAGACCCGCTTTAAACTCCGTATTGTGGGGGAGGGAGCAGAACGGCAGATGCTCCAGGACTACGCCAGGGCAAGGAACCTACCCGTCAAGTTCCAGCCTTTACAGCCCCGCTCGCAGGTCCGTAAAAACTATAAATGGTGTGATGCCACGATTGTTTCGCTCAAAAATACCCCGGCTTTTGAACGCACCGTACCCTCCAAACTGTATGAACTGCTGACCGTGCCCCGTTTTCCCATAGCCCTGGTCACCGGCGAAGCTGCTGACATTATGCAAGCGGCGGGGGTAGGTGCCCTGGTAGAGCCTGAGAACCCTCAGGAACTGGCCGACCTGTGGTGCCGCCTGGCAACCGATCGTTCACTGCTCCAGGTGGGTCATGCAGGTCGTGACTTTATCTTCAAGAACTATAACTACGACCAGCTAGCCCAGCGCTACCTCACGGTGCTCGAAAAGGCGGTAGAGACAGGCAGGACACACTCATGAGCCTGCCACAAGGAGCATCACAGCTAGCCTACCTGGCAAAGAATGCGACTCTTGCCGTCCGTATTAGTGTGGGTGCCCTGGGCACAGACCCCGCCGTTTTTGCGGTTCAAGCCTCGCGGCGGCTCCCCGCTGGCCCCCGTCAGCTTCTGGGTACCGGTCTGAGCCGTACACCCTGGGTAGGAACCCAAGCCATGGGCGCACTGATGACCGGGGATAAGGAAGCACTGGCGCTTTCAGAACAGCGCCTTCGGGCAGGGCAAAGACGCGCAGATAGTATCAGCACCCGGCTGGGTTGGGAGGTACTGGCTGCTGCCAACCTGGTTGACCTGGAACACGACAAGAACCTGCCCCCGGTTACCCTGGCGCGGGCGCTGTGGTCGGCTGGTCGCCTGACCGAAGCATGCGCGATAGCAAACACCAGCGGAAAGAAAAGACTGGCTAAAAAACTCGCAGCTGAGGCCACCCTCCTGCAAGAAACATGGTTTCCCCAGCTGAACGAAAACTCACCGGCTACCGGCGCCGCTCGGCCCGGTCGTAGACCCTTTGCCCTGCACCTGATTACTAACTCTCTACCTGCAACCCAGTCTGGCTACACCCTACGAACCCACCGCCTACTGACCGCCCTGGCTCAGCGCGGGGTAAACCTGCGGGCAGAGACCCGCACCGGCTACCCCGTGACCGTCGGTAAGCTCGATGCCCTCCCCACCGCAAGGGTCGAAGGTATTACCTACCGGCGTCACCTACCCTGGAAACTGGCGTCGTATCAGCCCCAGAAAATCGAGCAGTGGGTCAGGCACCTAGCTTACAGCTACGCGGATAACCCGCCAGCCCTCATCCATACCACCACCCATTTCCATAACGGGCTGGTGGCTCGATCCCTGGCCCGGTACTGGAATATCCCCTGGGTCTACGAGGTACGCGGTATCTTGGAAGAAACCTGGCTTTCCCACCAGCCTGAGGCGCGCCGCGAGAGCGCCGCCGCCAGCGAACGGTTCGCTCTCACCCGCGCCCGGGAAACCCAGATCATGCAGGCCGCTGACCACCTCATTACTCTCTCCGAGACCATGAAGCGTACCCTGGTGGAACGGGGCCTGGAGCCTCAAAAAATCACGGTGGTTCCCAACAGCGTTGATGAGAGCCTCTTTGACCTTGACCTGACCCCGGCTCAGGCCCGCCAGAAACTGGGGCTGAGCGCTGAGGGCTTCTGGTACGGCTCGGTTAGCTCACTGGTGCCTTATGAGGGCTTCGATACCCTCATCCGGGCGCTAGCGGTGGTGCGCCAGCAGGGTATTGACGCGCGGCTGATGCTGGCCGGTGACGGTAGTGACCGGGTGCGTCTTGAAGCTCTGACCCGCTCCCTGGGCCTAGAAGAATACACCGTCTTTTTGGGTAAAGTAGACCCACACACCGCCTACACAGCCCACCAGGCTCTCGACGTTTTTACTGTGCCCCGAACCCGCGATAGGGTCTGCCAGAGTGTCACCCCGCTCAAACCCATTGAAGCTATGGCGCTGAACCGGCCTCTGCTTGTGAGCGACCTAGCCCCGCTGACCGAACTTGTTGAGAACCGGGTGACCGGACCCACCGGCCTAATCGCCAGTGCAGGGGACCCCGGCTCTTTTGCCCGGCAACTGTGCGCTCTGGCAACTGATGAGGACCTGCGCCGGGGTATGTCCCAGCAGGGGCGTATTTTTGCTCGAACCCGCACCTGGGCACAGAACGCCCGTACCGTCCAAGGAATCTATAATCGGCTGACTGACTCCTAAAAATGCTCACAATGGCCCGGAGGTTGAACACAAGCTCCGGGCCATTTCATTCTGTGTTTAGCGGTAGGAACCAAGGAGCACGGCGGCACCGCCGTCTACGCCCTTAGCGCCCTGCACATAGTCGGGGTTATCCCTGTGCTGGCCGGTGTCGGCCTCAACGGTGCCCAGCACCCAGCTAGGCAGACCCCGCTGGTTGAGTCGGGCAAGAGCGGCATCAGCCACCGAGGGGTCAACCACGGCAATCATGCCCACACCCAGGTTGAGGGTGCGCTCAAGGTCGGCCCGGGGCACAGATCCTAGTTCCCCGATCAGGCGGAAGATAGCCGGAATCTCCCAGGTGGAGCGGTCTACCATACCCACGGTACCTACCGGCAGAACGCGTGCCAGGTTAGCGGCTAAGCCGCCACCGGTCACATGCGAGAAACCACGGATACCGGAACCGGTCTGGCCGTCCTCACCGTTGACGGGGAAAGCCTCAATCAGATCCAGGCAGTCAGCAGTGTAAATGCGGGTAGGCTCCAGAAGTTCCTCACCTAGGGTACGGCCCAGCTCGGGGACCTGCCGCTGGTACTCCCAGCCCGCAAGAGAGAGCACCTTACGCACCAGTGAATAGCCGTTGGAGTGAATACCGGAAGACGCCATAGCAATCAGGACGTCGCCCTCGCGCACCCGGTCGGGGCCCAAGAGCTCATCGGCTTCAAGGATGCCGGTCGCAGCACCGGCAAGATCGTATTCGTCCTCAGCCAGCAAGCCGGGGTGCTCAGCGGTTTCACCACCTACCAGGGCAGTACCCGCCAAAGAACAGCCCTCAGCCACACCGCGCACAATATCGGCAATACGCTCGGGCACAACCTTGCCGGTTGCGATGTAGTCGGTCATAAAGAGCGGCCTGGCACCGGTTACCACGATGTCATCAACCACCATGCCCACCAGGTCATGCCCAATGGTGTGGTGGATATCGAGCTTCTGCGCAATAGCAACCTTGGTACCCACACCGTCGGTGGAGGTTGCCAGATAGGGCTTCTTATAGCCCTTGAGCACCGAGAGATCGAACAGGCCAGCAAAGCCACCCACTCCGCCTACTACACCGGCACCGTGGGTTGCTTTAACAGCGTCTTTCATGAGTTCAACGGCGCGGTCACCCGCTTCAACATCAACCCCCGCCGAAGCGTAGGTAACTGCGTTCTGGTTTTGGCTCATCAGCCTGCCTCTCGGTCGGTGCCGCACTCAGCGGCAGGGCGTGTGTCTTGGGGGAGTACCAAATCTTCAAGCTCAGCGTCGGGGCCGGGCTCGCAGCCTGGCCGTGCAGGTTGCGACTGCTGGGCCGGTTCCTCAAATTTTTTTTCCAGTGAACGGGACCCGGCCCGAGTCTCAAGAGAAATAGCCTGGGCGTGGTCAGGCTTATGGGCTACTGGGCGTTCTACCGTCACCTCAGCAGCAGTTCCTGCTAGGGGGCCACCGGCGACCTTGTCCAGAATAGATTTACCGCGTCGGTCCTCATGCGGAAGCTCAATAGGATACTTACCGGTAAAGCAGGCAGTGCACAGGCGTTCGCGGGGCTGCTCGGTTGCTGCAATCATGCCATCTTCGGAGATATAACCCAGGGAATCAGCACTCAGCGACTGACGAATCTCATCAATGGTCAGCCCGTTAGCAATGAGTTCAGAGCGAGAAGCGAAATCAATACCGTAGAAGCAGGGCCACTTGACCGGAGGCGAAGAAATTCGAATGTGAACCTCCTTGGCTCCTGCCTCACGGAGCATCCGTACCAGGGCGCGCTGGGTATTGCCACGAACAATCGAGTCATCAATAACAACCAGGCGCTTACCCTCAACCACCGAACGCAGAGGGTTCAGCTTAAGGCGGATACCCAGCTGCCGGATAGTTTGAGAGGGCTGAATAAAGGTACGGCCAACGTAGGCATTTTTGACCAGGCCGTTACCGAAAGGAATACCAGACTCCTGGGCATAGCCAATAGCCGCAGGCGTTCCGGACTCCGGTGTGGGCATGACCAGGTCAGCTTCAACCTTGTGTTCACGGGCAAGTTGGCGGCCCATTTCCACCCGGGATTCGTAGACGCTTCGACCGGCAATCGTAGTATCGGGGCGGGCCAGATAGACATACTCAAAGACGCAACCGGCGGCTTGAGCTGAAGCAAACCGCTGGGAACGTAAACCGTCCTCGTCAATGGTGATGAACTCACCGGGTTCGACTTCTCGTACCAGGGAGGCGCCCACAATATCGAGGGCGGCAGTTTCAGAGGCAATGACCCAGCCTCGATCCAACCTACCCAAGACCAGAGGACGGACCCCCTGCGGGTCACGCGCGGCATATAGGGCCTGTTCGTCCATGAAAACCAGGCAGAAGGCCCCCGACAGGGTGGGCAGTAAGTCCAGTGCCGCTTCTTCTAAGCTCTCGAAGCTGTGTTCTTTCAGGAGCGCCGTAACAAGCGCAGTATCGGTGGTGTTACCCTGGGCCAGTTCACCACGTTCGGGGCGTTTACCCCCATTTTTTGCCAGGAGTCGGTCGTAGAGATCAGCCGAATTTACCAGGTTACCGTTGTGGGCCAGGGCCAGGGTCCCGTGCGGGGTATCCCCTAGAGTGGGCTGGGCGTTCTGCCAGATATTGCCACCGGTAGTGGAGTAACGGCAGTGCCCGATGGATAGATGCCCCTGCATAGCATTGAGGGTGGTCTCATCGAATACCTGGGATACCAGACCAATATCTTTATACACGCTGAGGTGCTTGCCGTCGCTGGTTGCGATACCGGCAGATTCCTGGCCTCGGTGTTGGAGGGCATATAGGCCGTAGTAGGTAAGTTTTGCGACATCTTCGCCGGGAGCCCATACACCAAAGACACCACATTCATCTTTGGGGCCGTGGTCTACAGGGTCCAGGTCGAAGGAGAGCTTTCCGTCAGGACGAGCCAAGGTGGATTTTCCATCTCTTCTGTGGTGGTTATCTCGCCTTCACGCCTGGGATAAACGTGAGCGAGCGAACATTCCTAGTGTACCTGTCTGCGACCTAGGTGATAACAGGTATCCACATCTATGAAGAGAGTGTCGCCAAGAAACCCTTAGTCTTTGGTACTGATAGCTTTGTAGGTGGTGGTATGCCGGATTGAACGACGCTCCAGCAAGAGAGCCAGGCCGATGGCTGCTGCGGTACAGAGGGTGCCAAAGATAACGGCCATGACCCCGAAGACCGCTGCAAAGGTGTAGCTAGGGTTCTCCGGGCCCAGCGCGGTAACCACAAAAGCAACAACCAGGCCAATGAGCAGACCGGTGATAGCGAAGGCAGGCAAGGAGGGAGCTCTACGCACAGTAAGCTGGGCGCGCTCAGGTGCTGTGGCCGGTGAGAAGTGCTGGCCGGGGGCGGCCTGCTTATCCTGCTCAGTAAGGGGAGCCTGCGGCTCGGTGGGCTGACGGAATTTAGATAGAAGACTCATAGACACCAACGATACCAAGGTTTATCTTTCCGGGAGCGCGGCTAGAAGAGGGGCAGGCGCTCGCTGAGGTCTGATCGTAAACCCGAAGCAGAAATTTTAGAAAGAACCTGCTCCCAGCGGACCAGCCCCAGAGCAAGGCAACACCAGGTGTAGGCATCTGTTTCGACCACGTTGGGCGGAGTGCCGCGGGTGTGCCGTGGCCCGGCAATGCACTGGGTAACCCCGTAGGGGGGAACGCGTACCTCAACCGAATTTCCCGGTGCCAGGGTGGCCAGTTCCTCTAGGGAATAGCGGACAGCGGTGGCCCGCACCGACCGGGGTAGGGCGGCAAAGGCCTGAGTTCTTTCACCGTCGCTTGTGCCTGTGGTGAGCGCTAACCTTACCTGGGCCAGGGCGGCGGCACCGTTTTGCTCCGATATTTTGCGGCGGATAGCCACTAGAGCAGTCCCTCAAAAGCCCTGCCCGGTTCGATGGCTCCCACGGCAGCGCCACCACCGGTAATGGGGAAAGTTGTTGCGGCCACAGCCCGGTCCGCAAGTTCCCGGTCGATATAGCCTGCCGCTTGGAGGGCCCGGACAGCGGCCAGGGGAGCGGCACGGTTGGAACCGTCCAAGATTTTCAGAGCAACAGAGGCCCCGGACCGCAGGCCAATAGCCAGTACGCCTTCGGCACCGCGCTTGACCACGGCATCGAGCGCCTGACTCAAAAGGGTATCGGAGCTGTTATGGCCGTGGACGTACTCGGGGTAGTCCACCATTGCGGTGGCAACGGTGGCGGCGCGGGCATCGGCCTTAATGTTCTCCACCGCTGAACCCAGAGCGCTGTAGGCGCGTGCTAGGCCAGTGAGAGAAGTTGCACCGAGCGGGGCACCGCACCCGTCCACGGTAATGTGCTGGGGTTCCTCGCCGGTGAACTGCTCAATGGTGCGCATTACCAGCTCTTGGAGGGGGTGATCGGGGGAAAGATAGTCTTCGGTAGGCCAGCCCGACTTGACACAGCCCCACAGGAAGGCGGCGTGTTTACCGGAACAGTTAAAGGCCAGGCGCTGTTTGCCGTGACCCGCTTTCAGGAGGGCCTGGTAGCTGGGCTCATCGGTGGGCCAGGCCTGCGGGCAGAGCAGGTCATCTGCGCTCAGGCCGGCCTCGGCCAAGATGCCCTGGGCGACCGTCATGTGCTCAAAGGAGCCGGTGTGGGAGCCTGAAGCTAGGGCAATCTGTGCGCCCTGAAGCTCAGCGCCGGCGTTCATTGAGGCAATAGCCTGAAAGGGTTTGAGGGCAGACCGCGCGTAGATGAGCTCCTCCGGTGCCCCCAAGGTCAGGGCTGTATCACCGCTGGGGGAGAGCACCACCAGGGAGCCCACATGCCTGGACTCTATAAAGTTGCCTCGGGTAATGACTGCGAGTTCTGCTGCGCTACCGGCCTGAAAAGTGTGCATGGTTCAAGTGTAGCGGGCAGTCCTAGCGAGCGGTGAGGTCAGGATATGAAAAAACCCGCTCAATATGTGGTAGGAAAGCCCTGAAAGGTATATAAAAACGTGACCTAGCCGGTAGCCTAAAAGAATGAAGGTTTTGGTCTTGGGCCCTGGCGGTCGCGAACACGCAATTATCCGAGCTCTCCTACGAGATTCTGCTGTCACTGAGATTCACTCAGCCCCCGGTAACGCCGGGATTGCAGCCGATGTCCCCGTTCACGCAATTGATGCTAATGACCCCCGGGCAGCTGTCGCACTTGCGACCGATCTGGCCGTTGATTTAGTGGTTATTGGTCCCGAAGCGCCCCTGGTCGCCGGTGTCTCCGATGCTCTGCGCGAGCAGGGCTTCCCCGTTTTTGGCCCCTCCAAAGCTGCTGCTCTGCTTGAAGGCTCTAAAGCTTTCGCTAAAGAAGTCATGGCAAGTGCCGGTGTGCCGACCGCTATGGCTCACATTGCAACTAACCGGGCAGAAGCCGAATCAGCGCTGACCTCTTTTGGTGCCCCTTACGTTGTGAAAGATGACGGCCTGGCCGCAGGTAAGGGCGTTGTGGTCACCGATGACTACGATACTGCGCTGGCTCATGCCGAATCCTGCTTTGCCGCCGGAGGTGGCGTAGTCATTGAAGAGTTCCTGGACGGCCCCGAAGTCTCCCTGTTTGTCATTTCAGACGGTACTACCTGCCTGCCCCTGTCCCCAGCCCAAGATTTCAAGCGAATCTTTGACGGCGACCGTGGCCCCAACACCGGTGGCATGGGTGCCTACACCCCACTGCCCTGGCTCGCCGAAGGCTTTGTTGAAGATGTTATTGAACGGGTCGCCCAGCCCACCGTCGATGAGATGGCTCGTCGCGGAACCCCCTTTGTGGGCCTACTCTACTGCGGTCTAGCCGCTACCAGCCGCGGTATCAGGGTCATTGAGTTTAACGCCCGCTTTGGCGACCCCGAAACCCAGGTCGTTCTGGCCCGTCTGCGCACCCCGCTCGGTGCTCTACTTCTTGCCGCCGCTAAGGGTGAGCTACCCGCTGACCTCGCGCTTGACTGGGACCCCCGGAGCGCCGTGGACGTTGTTATTGCCTCCCAGAACTACCCCGATACCCCGCGCAAGGGTGACCCCATTAGCGGCCTTGCAAGGGCCGCCGCCCTGGAGAACGTGCACATAGACCACGCGGGCACAGCCAGCGTGAACGGCGAGACCGTGACTGCCGGTGGCCGCGTCTTAGCCGTGGTTGGCCTGGGCCAAACCCTTGATCAAGCACGCCAGGCCGCCTACGCTGGGGTCCAAGAGATTTCGTGGGAAGGCGCTCAATACCGTACCGATATTGCCCTGGCCGCTGTCAAAAACCGGATCACCATTCCCACCCCCTAAACTGCTGTGAGTGACTGCCCACCGTACCCACCGGCGGGCAGTCACTCCTTTATAGCTTCATTTACCCCTCATGCTCACCCACAGGAGAACGCGATGAACCATACCCCTCTTGATATTCCAGGCTGGAAGCACGTTTACTCTGGCAAGGTACGCGACCTATATATCCCCGCCGAAGATACCCAGGATGTCACAGGTATCAACCTTAAAGACGATGCTGAATTACGTGCCGGTGCCGTGATGGTGGTTGCCTCCGACCGCATCAGCGCTTTTGACCAGGTACTGCCTACCGAGATCCCTGACAAGGGGAAGATTCTCACCCAGATATCCCTCTGGTGGTTTGACCAGCTTAAGGGGGTACCTAACCACGTGCTTTCCACCGATGTCCCCGAGATTGTTGCTGGTCGCGCTATGATCTGTAAGTCACTGAACATGTTCCCGGTAGAGTGCATCGTGCGTGGATACCTGACCGGCTCCGGGCTGGCCTCCTACCAGAAGACCGGCAAGGTCAATGAGTACGAGCTACCTAGCGGACTGGTCGATGGCTCCCGTCTCGAACCGGCCCTGTTTACCCCCACCGGCAAAGCCGAAGTAGGGGAGCACGATGAACCCATCACCCGCCAGGAACTCGATGAAGAGGTGGGGGAGGCTATCGCTGACCGCCTGCAGGAGCTGACCCTCTACGTCTACGAAACCGCCGAGAAAATTGCCCGTCAACGGGGCATCATTCTGGCCGATACCAAGATTGAATTTGGCACAGACTCCTACCGGGGCGAAATTACCCTGGGTGATGAGGTCCTGACCCCCGACTCATCGAGGTTTTGGGATGCCACAGACTACGAGCCCGGCCGCCCACAGGCATCTTTCGACAAACAGTATGTGCGCGACTGGCTCAAGAGCGAAGAATCCGGCTGGGATGGCCTTGGCCCCGTGCCGGAGCTACCCGCCGATGTTGTGGAAAAGACCCGTGCCCGCTACATTGAAGCCTTCGAACGGCTGACCGGGCAGGAGTTTGTAGCCTAGCGGCTCGGCTTACAGGGGGAGGGAGTGCTCTAGGCTCCCTCCCCTTTGCTGTGACATAGGTGTTGCGGGCTTAGGCCAGGTCACGGACCTTGCGATGATAGTCGGCGTGGGTAGCGCCAATCTCGGAGAGCGCATAGAACCAGCGGATATGTTCTGTCACGTGCATTTGTGCAGCTTGGGCATTGCCTGCTGCTACGGCCTTGTAGATGGCCCGGTGCTGTTCTTGGAGCCTGGATTTGGTGCTAGCCCAGTCCTCCAGGTAGGGCACGGCCTCCTGCACGTAGCTGACGGTGGCCAGATGAAGTGAGTCGATAACGGTATCCATAACGATGTTGCTCCCCAGCGAGGAAATCTCGTAGTGGAAACGCGTATCGCAGAAGTGGAAACGCTCATCGGAGATGTCGTCTCTATCCATCTCTTCGAGGTAGCGGCGGGCTGTTGCTAAAGACTCGGCGTGCTCGGGCAGGTGGGCCTGGGTGGCGGCTTTAGCCGCCGCCTCACCTTCGAGCAGAACACGGGTGCTGACAATATCTGCCACCGGTAGGGTGCGGGTGGCGATATGCATGCGTAGAGCCCAGCCCAGCGCGTCGGAAGGCTGAGAAACGACGACAGCACCGGATTTAGGGCCTGAGCCAACACCGGAACGGATTAGACCCACAGCGCTGAGAATACGCAGGGCTTCACGGACTGAGGCGCGGGAGATGCCGTACTCTTCGGCCAAGCTCCGTTCACCGGGGAGCCGGTCACCTAGGCGGAGCTGGCCGTGGCGTAGCCGGTTTTCAATGGATTCAAGCAGAGCAGTGTAAGTGGGTTCTTTGTCTTTCACGCGCTGACTTTCGGTTTGGGAAGGGCCTGGGGTAAGGGAAAGGGCGGGCAGTACAGGCTCTTGATGCCGGTACTGCTCCGCCCTTATGGGGTTACTGAGTGCTACCTCAGCGGTGGGCTACTAAAACTTAGTGGCCACCGGTGATGTAAGGCTCAACAAGAACCCCGCTGAGAACGGTTGCCTGCAGGAAGACCAGAAGGCAAACCGCCAGGAGCAAGGTAATAGACCAGCCAAGAACTGCCTTGAAGATTTCGGACTCCCGGCCTTCCATATCAACCGAGGTAGCGGCGATAGCAAGGGACTGGGGCGAAATCATCTTACCGACAACACCGCCGGTGGTGTTAGCAGCCAGCATGAGCTCGGGGTGAGCACCGGTCATACCGTTAGCCTGCAGATGTTCAGCCGCGGTGACCTGGAGCTTGGAGAAGAGGGCGTTAGCTGAGGTATCTGAACCGGTTACAGCGGTGCCGACCCAGCCCAGCATGGGAGCCAGGAAGGCGTAGGCAACACCCAGTGAGGCAACGTACTGACCGATAGCGACGGTCTGGCCGGAGTAGTTCATGACATAGGCCAGAGCCAGAACCAAGGCGATGGTTACTGCTGACCAGCGCATCTTGTAGGCAACAGCACCGATTTCCTTGAAAGCATCACCCAGGGAGATCTTGTACTTGCCGTTTTCGTTGAAAATGGAGTAGAGAACCGCAACGATGATGCCCGAGATCAGCAGGTAGGTACCGGGGTTGCTCAACCAGGGCCAGGCGTAAACGGTCTTGACGGGCTCGCCTGAGGCGGTGAGCAGACGGTCTTTGAGCAGGGGCATATCGAAAGTGATCGCGGTGCTCTTGAGCCACTTGGCAACATCATCGATCAGGTTGGCCAGACCAAAGATGATCACAACAACCAGGTAGGGCATAAGCGCCATCCAGATACGACGACCGGGCAGGTGCTCAGCTTCGATGGGACCGGTGATACCGTAGCGCTCCCGGACGCCCTCAACACCGCGGGGCTTGACGAAGCGTAGGAAGACAACAGCCGTAGCGATGGAGACGATGCAGGCGATAACATCGGTTAGCTGGTAGACGAAGTAGGTTGCGGCCCACCACTGAGCGATAGCGAAGGAAGCGCCGATAACCGCTGCGTGCATCCAGGCATCCTTGAGACCCTGAACGCCGTCCAGGATCCAGAGCAGGATGAAGGGTACGAAGAAAGCGATGAAGGGAGCCTGGTGGCCAACGATTGCTGCGATATCGGCTGCTGACTTACCGCCAACATCACCTGCGGTGGTAATCGGGATAGCGACAGCACCGAAGGCAACGGGTGCGGTGTTAGCAATCAGAACGGTGGTAGCTGCCTTGAGGGGCTTGACACCCAGGGCCAGAATCATGGTTGCGGTAATTGCAACGGGGGCACCGAAGCCAGCCAGAGCTTCGAGTAGGCCGCCGAAGCAGAAAGCAATCAGGATGGCCTGGATACGTAGGTCGCCGCCGCCGATCAGGTCGAAGGTACGGCGCAGGTCTTCAAAGCGGCCTGAGAGCACGGTGATCTGGTAGAACCAGATAGCCATGAGAATAACCCAGACGATGGGGAAGATGCCGTAGATACCGCCACGGAAAGCGGACATGCCGGCCAAATCCCAGGGCATACCGAAGCCGAAGACGGCAACGAGGATAGCAACGAGAAGTGAGACCAAGCCTGAGACGTGGGCACGAGCCTTGACGCCTAGGAGCATGATAAAGAATGCAAGTAGCGGCAGGGCTGAGACCAGGGCGCTCAGCGCGAGGCTACCACCGACTGCGTCGGTTACAGCGGTATAGGTATTTTCCACTGCGTCCTCCTTATGTGATGTGTGGTGAGTGCTCCTGCCCTAAGCTGCGGGGAGAAGCCAAAAAAATTTGTGGTCTAACCGCATGTGGTCAGACCATTGTTTTCGGGCTCTACGATACATGAGACTTCTCACGCTCACCAACTTTTGAGGGAATAAATTTTTGTCACCTTCCGTTCCTGTGGCTTTCTACTCCCTTGGCCGCCTCCAGGCTTCTTGCTTTGTTGTTTCAGGTGAGATTGTGTGTTCTATGGGGGTGGGTAGCCTCCTAGCCTCCGCCCCTGACTTCTGGCAGGAGAGGGCAGGGCAAGGTTATCTTATTTTGCACAAGAAAATATGACCTATTTAAAGTATTAAAATCTCTTATTTATCGTGTTAAATGAAGGATAAAGAAGCCAATCGAACGGGCATCTGCCTGTCTAGCCTTTCCCATCACGAAGTCCGTGTTTTTCACCTGCCCGTGTTAGGCCTCAGGCAGGCTCACTGCCACACTGAAGAAGAGAGAAATTAAGATGCGTGTCGCACTGTTTTCAACGTGCATCGTCGACGCAATGTACCCCAGGGTGGCTCAGGCTACTGTAGACATTCTGGAAGGTCTCGGTCACGAGGTTGTTTTTCCGCAGGGTCAGACCTGCTGTTCCCAGATGCATGTCAACTCGGGCTACTTTGACGATGCTTATCCCATCGTCAAGAACCACGTAAAGTCCTTTGAAGAATGGGATTTTGATGCGATTGTAGCGCCCTCTGGCTCCTGCGTTGCCTCTCTGGGGCACCAGCAACCCATGATTGCTGAGCGTGCAGGCGATACCGCCACCGCTCAGGCCGCTACTTCATTGGCCGCTCGTTCCTTTGAGCTCTCCCAATTCCTGATTGATGTCTGCGGTATTACCAATGCTGCCGAGCAGCTGGGCTCCTACTTCCCCGAGAAAGTCACCTACCACTCATCCTGCCACGGCATGCGTCTGCTGGGTCTGGGCACCCGCCAAGAAGACCTCATCCGCACCGTCGAAGGCTTGGAGTACACCCAGATTGAAGGCCTGGATCAGTGCTGTGGCTTCGGTGGCACTTTCTCCTTTAAGAATGCTGACACCTCCGGCGCAATGGTTGCCGACAAGGTCGAAAACATTGAAAAGACCGGTGCTTCAGTTTGCACCGGTGGCGACGCCTCCTGCTTGATGAACATTGGCGGCGCCCTCTCCCGCAAGGACTCAGCTGTGCGCACCGTACACTACGCCGAGATCCTAGCATCCACCAAGGACAACCCGCTCAAGGTCGATGGCCCCGTTGCTGTCACCGCAGGAGGTAAATAAACCATGTCAAGCACCGCACTCGGTATGCCCAAAGTTCGTCACGGCGTGGGCAATATCTTCGAATTTGAGCCCTTCCCTGAATACGCAGAACGTGAGCTTCAGAACGAGCAGCTGCGCTCCAACCTGGGTTTTGCCACCCATAAGATTCGCAACAAGCGTGCCGCTGTTATCTCGGAGCTATCAGACTGGCAGGACCTACGCACCGCCGGTTCCATGATCAAGCAGAAGGTCATGGCCAACCTAGACACCTACCTGGAAGAATTTGAGCGTAACTTTACCGCCAAGGGCGGTCATGTCCACTGGGCACGCGATGCCCATGAGGCCAACGAGATTGCCCTCAAACTGATCCAGGCTGAAGGCGTCACCGAGGTCAACAAGATCAAGTCCATGGCGACCGCAGAAACCGGCCTCAACGAGTTCCTCGAAGAGCACGGTATCTCAGCCATCGAGACCGACCTGGCAGAAGAAATCGTCCAGCTGGGCGATAACGACCGCCCCTCACACATTCTGGTACCCGCCATTCACCGCAACCGTACCGAAATCCGTGACATCTTCCTCAAGAAGATTGAGGGCGTCAACCCCGACCTGAGCAACGACCCTGCTGAACTGGCCGAGGCCTCACGTTTCCGTTTGCGCGAAAAGTTCCTGACCAATAAGGTCGCTATCTCCGGTGTAAACTTTGGTATCGCCGATACCGGCACCATGACCATCGTGGAGTCCGAAGGTAACGGCCGTATGTGCCTGACCCTGCCTGAAACCCTGATTACTTTCATGGGTATCGAGAAGATTCTGCCCACCGTTCAGGACTACGAGGTCTTCCTCCAGCTCCTGCCCCGCTCTTCTACCGGTGAGCGCATGAACCCCTATACCTCCATGTGGACCGGTGTCACACCGGGTGACGGCCCCCAGAACCTGCACGTTATCCTTATGGACAACGGCCGTACCGCAGCGCTGGCTGACCAGGTAGGCCGCCAGGCTCTGCACTGCATCCGCTGTTCAGCCTGTATGAACGTCTGCCCCGTCTACGAACGGGCAGGTGGCCACGCCTACGGGTCCACCTACCCCGGTCCCATTGGTGCTATCCTTTCACCCCAGCTGGGCGGCATTGAGAACGAACATAACGCGACCCTGCCTTTCGCCTCATCGCTGTGCGGTGCCTGCTATGACGCTTGCCCCGTCAAAATCAACATCCCCGAAGTGCTGGTTCACCTGCGCGGTAAGGCTGTGGACGCCGAAAAGGCTCAGGGCGAATTTGCCGGTGGCAAGAAAGACCGCCACCTGCAGATGGATGCCATGATGTTTGGCGCTAAGAAGCTCTTCTCCTCGGGCAAGATGATGGCACTGGCAACCAAGGGTCTGCCTGCCTCCAAGCTGATTACCGGCAAGAATCACAAGATCACCAAGCTCCCCGGTATTGTGGGCGGCTGGACCGACTACCGTGACATTCCTGAACCCCCCAAGACCTCCTTCCGTAACCAGTGGAAGAAGGAACGCGGGCAGGCTCCCCAGCGTGTAGCTGGCGAGCGTGTTGATGTTCAGGCACTTATAGCCGCTAACCAGGCAAAGATCGCTGAGGCCCACGCTAACGCCGCGGCCGCTAACCCCATTGCCCCCAAGGAGGCTAACTAATGTCTGATGCAAAAGCAGAAATCCTGGGTCGCATCCGCGCCTCCCTATGGGACAGCCCTCAGCCCGCTGAACCTATCCGCAACTACCGCCGCGAGAGCGACAAAGGTATTGAGGAGATCACCGAGATTCTGATTGACCGCCTGGTTGATTACAAGGCCAATGTCTACCAGGAAACCGAGGAAACCATTGCCGAGCGTATCGCTGAGCTGCTGGGCAAGTCAGCTCGCTACGTGGTCCCCTCTGGCCTGAAGAGTCAGTGGCTGCCTGAAGACACCGCCGCCCGTTCCCGCATGGTGGATTCGGGCAACGCTAACAAGCCCGGTGCTCTGTCTGTGCGTGAACTCGACGCCGTTGACGCTGTGGTGACTTCATCCACCGTCTCCTGCGCGGAGACCGGCACTATTGCGCTCAACAGTACCGATCAGGAAGGCCGCCGCGCGATCTCGCTGGTGCCCGACCACCACATCTGCGTGGTTCCCCTGGATACTGTTGTGGAGCTGATTCCCGAGACTGTCTCCCGCCTGGATTTCTCCCGGCCTGTGACCTGGATTTCGGGGCCGTCAGCAACCAGCGATATTGAGCTGATTCGCGTGGAGGGCGTACACGGCCCTCGCACCCTGGATGTCATTATCCTCAAATAGGCCTTTTGGTTAGGCCCTGGGGGAGTAGCTACCACTGATGATCTGGTAGCTACTCCCCTTTCTCTTTAACGAGGGGCATAACGCCGGTTGCTGCCTGCACAGCAGCCGAACGCTCTTGCTTCTTGGCGCTCCGGAGTTCTCTTGAGTCCTTGGAGACTTCCGGAGTGGGGGCGGGGCTACCCTTAGCAACTGCTCCGATAGCGGATGCCCATAAGGGGAAGAGAAGAACTGTTAGGGCACCGCCGGTTACGAGCAGAGAAGCATTGTGCTCAGTGAGGAGGTTATGAGCTAGCGCTACCTCTGTGACCGCCACAATCATGGGCAGGCCAGCTGAGGCGTAGAGACCCAGTTGGAGCCGCTCCTGAGGAGTCTGCAAGCCTGAGCCGGTGTCTAAGAACCGTTCAGCTAGAACTACCGGTAGCCCGCGTACTAAGAGAATACCCAGGATTAAGGCTGCTAGGGTCAGGGGCTGTTCCCAGATAACTGAGACCGTGATTCCCATGCCGGAGCACACGAAGAAAAGGGGAATCAGGAAGGAAAAGCCCAGGGCCTCTAGGCGTTTGGAGAATGGTTCGAAGGCTCCATCTGGGGTCAGCGAGCGTAAGATAACACCTGCGGCGAAGGCTCCTAGCACCACATCGAGAT
This sequence comes from Rothia sp. P4278, assembly GCF_048512945.1. Classification (NCBI taxonomy): domain Bacteria; kingdom Bacillati; phylum Actinomycetota; class Actinomycetes; order Micrococcales; family Micrococcaceae; genus Rothia; species Rothia sp. P4278. Next base: position 315,074 of record NZ_JBLXXU010000002.1, on the reverse strand, counting down.
TAAAGACAGCAGCTACCATCATCAAGGTAGCCAGCAACAACATGGCTAGGCGGAGCATGGTTTGGCTAGTGGTGTTAGCCTCGGCGGCCATGGTTCTGCTTAAGCCAGGAATTTTTTCAAAAAGACGATGAGGCAGAATTGCTGAGAACAGGGCAACAAGCATGAAGGCCACCAAAATCAGAGCAGCCAGCCAAGGAGAATGCGATGAAAGGAGCAAGGACATAGCAAAGATGGGCAGAACCTCACCGATAGCCCCGTGAACCATGACGCTTTCACCTACCGTAGTTCCCGTTTTGCCGTGGCTTTTCAGTAAGGGAAGGAGGGTGCCCAAGGCTGTGGAGCTCATGGCGATACCAATGACCGCATAGACCGACAGATCCCCTTTGAAACCGGTCAAAACCATGGCAAGAAGCGAGCCCAGAGTGAAGCTCACAGCCCATGCGCCCGCGGCAAATCCACCCTGTCGACCGCGTAGTGAGGCTGTGTTGACCTCATAACCGGCTAGCAGGAAGAGTAAACCCAGCCCTAGGTCCTTGAGGAGGGAAACCCCTTCGTCACCGCTGGCAAGCCCTAAGACATGAGGGCCGATCAGGGTGCCAAATATGATGAGGAAAACAACGTCTGGAATCTTTTTGCGGACCAGGTTGCTGGCTAGAGGAGCCAGGAGTGCTACCAGCGAGATCCAAAAAATGGAGATATATTCGCTGGTTGTTGAGGAACCAGCGGCAAGAAGAGTTGTCGTTTCGCTCGCTCCAAAGGGCATAGAACGTCCTCTCATATGTCGTTTGTAAAAGACTAGTGACCAGCGACTACCCTACCGCCTTATGAGTCGGTGTTAGGCTATCTCTGAGTAAATGTGAGGGAGGACTATGCCAGACCATTCCGGAGCGGGCAGAATTATTGGTATCGATCTGGCGCGCTGTATCGCCCTGATTAGCATGTTTGTTGCCCACACTGCCCCGACGGGTGGCCCCGCTGGGCTACTTAACCTCAGTGAGTTCCTGACTGCGCCCCTATTCGCTCTGCTTCTGGGGGCCTCAGCTTTTTACTCATCCCAGCGCATGGGTTTCCCAAGTCTCTTTGCTAGCTCTGTTGTCCGTGCAATTGCCCTGATCGCTCTGGGGCTCTATATCAGTAGCTGGGGGGCTCAGGTGGATATTGTGCTCCAGTACCTGGGCTTGCTCAGCCTCATCATGGCACCCCTGGTCTTTTTGCCAGCTTGGGCTTTGGGTGCCCTGGCGGTGGCCTGCTGGTGGTGGGCGGCCCCGGCTCGCACCTACTTTGCCGCAGATGCCGCTCAGGCTACCCTCAACGGTAGCTACACCGCCTACCTCTACGACTGGGCCTTTACCGGCCACAGCTACCAGGTGCTCACCCTGCTGACCTATGCCTGCCTGGGCGCTATCTTGGCCGCTGGCCTGGAAAGCTGGGGAGCTGTGGGAGATGCCGCAGTTGCGGTTGCCGGAACCGGTCTGACAGGCCTGCTGTTCTGGTACTCCCGAACTGCCGTTCCAGAATTCCTGCCCTACACCTCCAGCCGCCTAGAAATTGGGTTTAGCCTCAGTGCCTGCCTCGCGGTGGTGGGCTGGTCTTGTCTGCTGGCCCGAGTATTGAGCCAAGGTGAAGGGTTTCTGGCTCCCCTGGTGGCGGCCGGTCGTATGACCCTTTCTCTCTATGTTCTTCAGATCGCGGTTCTAGCTGCCTATTCGGTCTATGCCGTGGGCTACGGGCTACCTGCCCGTGATGACTCCTGGCCCATGATGTTCGGCCTGATTGTTCTGGCTCTACTCTTCGCCTGGGCTTGGCAACGGTTCTTGGGGCACACCTTCTTGAGACGTGGCCCCCTCGAAACAGCTCTGGCCTGGGTATCGGGTCGCGGCTAGCGGCCCATGAACCAGAAGCTACGGTTTGGGCCGTACGGGGTTAGCCTTGAGTGCTACTGAGCCGATGAGTAGTAGAGTAGGGGCCAAGGCACTATGAAGTAAGGAATCATCACCCCTATGCCACAGCTAACTCGCACGGCTCCCTGGAAACAGGATCCCACAAAAGAGCAGAAACCCCGACATACCTGGCTTAGGGTTCTGATCGCCCTGACCCTCGCCCTGGTCTGGTTGGGGGTTGCCGGAGTGGGTGGCCCCTACTTCGGTAAAATTTCTGAGGTCTCCACTAACTCACAAACTGACTTCCTGCCTGCCTCGGCTGAATCAACCCGGGTCGTTCAAGAACAGGGCGACTTCTTGGGAACCGATGCCATTCCCGCAATTCTGGTATTTGAGGCCCAAGGCCAGCTGACCGACGCTCAGCGCACCTACCTGGAAGGTCTTACCGACCGGCTGGCCCAGAACGACACTTTCACCGGTGAGGCTTCACCCGTTATCTACTCAGAGGATGGACGGGCTGCCGAAATCATTCTGCCTATCAGCACCGAGGGTAAAACCGGTGACACTGTAAAAGCAATCCGGGAAGATATCAGCCAGGTCCCCGATGGACTGACCGGCTATGTGACCGGACCGGCTGGCTTTACCGCGGATCTGACGGAAGCCTTTGGCGGCATTGACGGCCTGCTTCTGATAGTGGCTTTGGTTGTTGTCTTTATTATTTTGTTGGTGGTTTACCGCTCACCACTACTACCCATTTTGGTGCTGACATCATCGGTGGTTGCGCTCTCGGGAGCTATCTTCGTGATTTGGCATATGGCTAATGCTGGTTGGGTCATGATTAACGGCCAGGTTCAGGGCATCTTGCTCATTCTTGTGGTGGGTGCGGCCACTGACTATTCCTTGCTCTATGTGGCCCGCTACCGTGAAGCCCTAACCCAGTACAGCTCCCGCTTCCAGGCCACTACCGTAGCCTGGAAAGGCTCCCTAGAACCAATCCTGGCTTCCGGTGGAACCGTGATCGCCGGTCTACTCTGTCTCTTACTTTCAGAACTTGCATCGAACAAGGCACTGGGCCCGGTGGCCGCAACCGGTATTGCGCTCGCTATGCTGGCGTCGCTGACCTTCCTGCCCGCCGTACTGGCTCTCTTTGGCCGTGTTGCCTTCTGGCCTGCCCGCCCCAAGTATGCAGGCCAGGTGCGCGAGGCCTCTACCGGTCTGTGGTCGCGCATCGCTTCCTTCGTGGCGGCTAAACCCCGTAAGGTTTGGTTGGCTACCGCACTTCTGCTGGCGGTCTTTGCGGGCTTCTCCACCACTTTCCAGGCAGAGGGCGTACGCCAGTCCGACCTGGTACTGGGTGCCTCCCAGGCTCGGGACGGCCAAAATGTGCTGGCTGAACACTTCCCAGGTGGCACTGGCTCCCCGGCCAACATTATCGTGCCCCTAGCGCAGAAAGATGCGGCTATTGCTGCTCTTGATCACCTTGAGGGTGTCAGCTCGGTTTCCGCTATTTCTGCTGATTCCCCGGCAGGAACCGTGCCGGTAGGGGCTTCTGCTGAGAGTCTGCCCCCCATCTTTGCTGCTGCCAGCCCCACCGAGGTAAAGGGCCGCGTGATGCTCCAAGCAACCCTTGCTGATCCGGCTGATTCCACGCAGGCAGAAGCAACCATTCTGGAGATCCGTCAAGCCTTTGAGAGCCAGGCTCCTGAGGCCCTAGTGGGCGGTGCTAGCGCATCGGATCTGGATACTATCACCAGTGCCCAGCATGACCGGGCACTGATTATCCCGGTGGTGCTGGCAGTTATTTCGCTGATTCTAATGCTGCTCCTGCGCTCGATTCTAGCTCCGCTCATTCTGGTGGCCGCCACGGTACTGTCCTACCTGACTGCGCTGGGAGTCTCAGCCCTGGTCTTTAACCATATTTTCAAGTTCCCCGGCGCAGACCCCACCGTGCCTCTCTTCGGGTTCGTATTCCTGGTGGCTCTGGGCATTGATTACACCATCTTCCTGATGACACGGGTACGCGAAGAAACCCTGCTCACGGATACCAGGCAAGGCTTGCGCACCGCCCTGGTTGCAACCGGCGGGGTGATTACCTCAGCGGGTATCGTACTGGCTGCGACCTTTGCTGCCCTGGGCGTTATCCCGCTCATCTTCCTGGCTCAGCTGGCCTTTATCGTTGCCTTTGGTGTGCTTTTGGACGCTACCGTTGTGCGGGCTCTGCTGATACCGGCCCTGGTAGAGGACTTCGGTAAGAAAATCTGGTGGCCCTCTAAACTCTCAGGCTAGGAAGGTAAACCCAAGGCGATAATCGTAATTACAAGAGCACTCCGGTGACCGGAGTGCTCTTGTAATTTTTTGCCCGCTGCCTTTGCAGTCCTTAGCTCCTAGAAGCTGGTAAAAATTTATCCTTGGTGGATAAAGGCCAGGTAGTTAGCTATGAAGGTATCTGCTTTCTGCTGTTGCTCCCAATCAAGAATCAGTTTGCCTTCTGCACGGGCCTCTCGCGGTATGCGGATACCGAGACCCTGGCTGTCCATCAGGTCAGCACCTACAAAGTTAATAAGATGCTCCAGGCTTTTGAGAGCAAATTTGCCGTAGCTGGAGTTGGCAACCGAGGCAATACCCACCTTCTTACCGGCTAGGACAGTGGGAGTTCCTGGGGCTTCAGCAGGATCGGGCCGTGAGGCCCAGTCGATCAGGTTTTTGAGGCGAGCGGGGTAAGCGCCGTTGTATTCGGGAGAGACAATAAGTAGCCCGTCTGCCTGCTTAATATCGGCGCGGAGCTGGGCAATAATAGCTCGGGTGGGGAACTCATCATTCTGACTGAGTAAGGGTATATGGGAGTAGTTGTAGACTTCTGCCTCAAGGCCCCTAGCCTGGGCGGTTTGAGCGAACTGCTCGGCGAGCTGGGTGTTGAAGGAACCTGTCCGGTCTGAGCCGGAGATGATAAGAATTTTTACTGACATGGTGCTACCCTTTCACACGAAGCCCAAAGCATTTACCCCTAGCTAACGTATTGTATCTATCAAGTAAATCTTGGTGGCCTTGTTGCTGCTGCCCCTAGACGTCTTGCTGCGGGACTACTCTTCGGTCAAGTCTACCCGGCAGCGCATCAGGGAAAAGTTCGAAAGGGAGTTTTTATGCTGGACAGGCAGAGATGCCCCTGGGCTCTCCAGAGCGAAATTGAGCGTGATTATCACGACAGGGTATGGGGCAGACCCCAACACAATGACAGGGCCCTCTTGGCCATGCTTAATCTGGAAGGGCAACAGGCAGGCCTCAGCTGGTATACCGTGCTTTCCAAAATAGAGTCACTCTACCGGGCCTATGCGGACTTTGACCCCGAAGTTTTAGTGACCTATGGGGACCAGCAGGTCGCTAGTCTCATGCAGACAGAGGGGATTATTAGGAATCAACTCAAAATAAGGTCGGTTCTGGCTAATGCACATGCTTATGTTGAGGTCTGCCATGAGTTTGGATCTTTTGATAATTACCTCTGGAGTTTTGTGAACTATCAGCCCATCATTAACTTCTGGAAGAGCTCAGAACAGGTACCGGCTCGAACCGACCTATCCGAGTCTATGAGTAAGGACCTCAAGGCTAGGGGTTTTAAGTTTGTGGGGCCCACAACTGTCTATGCCTTTATGCAGGCAACAGGTATGGTCAATGACCACCTGCTGACCTGCCCTATCAGGGAACAAACTTTAGGCACAAGAAAAGCCCCTGCTTCCTTGTTAAGAAACTGGGGCTAGCTGTCGGGATGACAGGATTTGAACCTGCGGCCTCGTCGTCCCGAACGACGCGCGCTACCAAGCTGCGCCACATCCCGATGTTGTTAGAACAACTGTTCAATCATAACTCCTGCCCCGGCCCACCGCAAACCGGTGTTCCGGGGCTAAGGCGGTATAGCGGCCTAGCGGGTGGCCTTTTCGAGCAGTTGAAGAATGTTCTGGTAGGTATGGCCGGTGGCCTCGGTCATGCCCTGCTCGCAGGTGCGGTTGGTGGAGGCGTAGGCCTCAAAGCTGCGGGAATTGACCTCAGCGGCTTCTGCGGCGGTGGCGCTGGCGGTCAGCTCGGGGTGGAGCATACCCCGGTCCCCAGCATAGGCGCAGCAACCCCAGGCCTGGGGCACTACAGCATCGGGTGAAATAGCCTGCGCCACTTGCACAAACTTACTGGCAATGCCCAGATGGGTCACGGAACAGGTGGGGTGCAGAGCAAGCGAGGCAATGGGGCCAGTGACGGTGAGCGCGGTGAGCAGGCGGTCAGCGGCAAACTCCACCGAGTCAATGAAGGTCAGCTGGGAGTAATCGCGCCCAGATGCTCCGGGGCCTGACGCGGCAGCTTTTTCTTTCATGACCTGGAGGCCCTCGGTACAGGAGGAAGCATCACAGACAATCGGGAGGCGCCCACCCTGGCTGGCCGCCCAAAGAATGTCGAGAACACGGTCGGCCATGTGCTGGTAGCCGTCGGTGTACCCCTTTGACTTCCACGGGGTTCCACAGCACAGGGACTTGATGCCCTCGGGCACGGTGAACTCTACACCGGCCCGCTGGCAGAGAGTTGTGAAAGCTTCGGTAGCGCTGGGAGCCGGTGCGCCGGTGGAATCTACACCGCCAAACATGGCACCCACGCAGGCGGGGAAGAAGACAATCTCGGCGCGGGGATTGGGCTGGGGTGCGCGAGACTTGCCGCCTGCGGGCAGGTCTTTCTTGTAGGAGGGGACCAGATCTGTACCCAGGAGTTTGCGCCCGATATCGGTGGCAGTTTTGGGCAGGGGGAAAGGCAGAGCCTTAGCGGTAGTCAGCGCGAGCCCGGCTGTTGAATCAACCGCCGCCCAGTTCTTGGCCGCCAGGTCCCACCCCTTAGCGGCAGCCTTGTTCTGCTGTTCGGAACGGAGTCTGCGCACCAGGTCGCCGGTATTGATCTGCACCGGGCAGCGGGTTAGGCACATACCATCTACCGCGCAGGTTTGCACACCGTGGTAGGTGTACTCGGTGGCAAGCTGGTCAGCCAAAGCGGTATTGCCCTCAGCCTGGGCTGCCTGAATTTCCCGGCGAATAACAATGCGCTGGCGTGGGGTCAGCGTCAGGTCCTTAGAGGGGCAGACCGGCTCGCAGTAGCCGCATTCGACACAGCGGTCCACTTCTTCTTCCACCGGTTCAGCGACCTTAAGGTTTTGGATGTAGCTGGCCGGGTCATCCGAGAGCACCACCCCGGGGTTAAAGACATTATTGGGGTCAATCAGGGCTTTGAGCTCGCACATGATGCGGTAAAGCTCATCACCAAACTGGCGGCGCACATAGGGGGCCATAATACGGCCGGTGCCATGCTCAGCTTTCAGGGAGCCGTCCGCATCGAGAATGAGCTGCACCATGTCCTCGGTGAAGGCCTCATAGCGTTTGAGCAGCTTGGCATCGCGGAACTGCTCGTTGAGCATGAAGTGGATATTGCCGTCCTTGGCGTGTCCGAATATGACGGAGTCTTGGTAGCCGTGGGCATCGAAGAGTTCTGAGAGGCTCTGGCAGGTAGTTCCCAGTTTTTCAACGGGCACCACGACGTCTTCGAGCAGGGCGTTTGTGCCGCTGGGTCGGGCGCCTGCCACCGTGGTGTAGAGGCCACGGCGGGCTGCCCAGAGCTTGTTGCGCTCGGCGGCATCGGAGGTCATACGCACCGGCAGGACAGTCGGTAAACCGGCCAGCATGGGGGCCGCCTGATCTTGCTGGTGGGTGATTTCCTCGGCGCTATTGCCCGAGAACTCAACCAGGAGAGTCGCATGATCAATGACCTCAATAGCGGCTAGAGATTCGGGGACCTGCCCGGTGCGCTGGGCTACCCGAATAGAGGTCGCATCCAGCAGCTCGGCGGTTGCTGTGCCAGCTTCAACGAGCTGGGGGATAGCCTTGGTGGCATCAATAAGATTGCTGAAGGTGAGTAGGCCGGTTGTGACGTGGGAAAGTACCGGCAGGGTGCGGTAGGTGGCTGAGGCGACGAAACCCAGGGTACCCTCAGAACCGATCATCAGGTGTTCCAGAATCTTGACGGGTAGTTCGTAGTCCACAAAAGAGTTGAGCCCGTAGCCCATGGTGTTCTTCATGGAGAACTGCTGCTGAATTTTTGCCACCGAAGCTGGGTTATCCAGAATCTGGCGGCGCAGGCGGGTCAGACCCTCGTGCAGGGCGGGCTCCTGGGCGGCCAGTTGGGCATCGGCATCGGGCTCTGCGGTATCAATGACAGTGCCCGAGGGCAAGATAAAGACCATAGAGTCCAGGGTCTTGTAGGTGTTGAATTCCGTGCCCGATGACATACCAGATGAGTTGTTGGCAACCACACCACCGATGGTGCAGGCGCTGATGGAGGCCGGGTCGGGGCCCAGCTTGCGGCCGTAGGGTGCGAGGGCGGTATTGACTGCCTGCACTGTGGCGCCCGGCTGAACCCGAACGCGCTGACCGCCGTCGAGTACCTCGATGCCGCGGAAATGGCGGCGGGTATCTATGAGCAGGCCCTCGGTACCGGCCTGACCCGAGAGGGAGGTACCGCCAGAACGGAAGGTCAGTGGTAGGTTGTGCCGGTCAGCGGCCGCGAAAATCTTACCCATATCGGTGGCTGACTGCGGGCGGACTACCGCACCGGGCACCAGCAGGTAGTGGGAGGCATCGTGAGCCATAGCCAGCCGGTCGAGCGACGAATTGGAGAAGAAGTCGGAGTGGGTGATATCCCTTAGCTCAGCTGCGAAAGCGGCGATTGAATCTGTGGCAGATCGGGAGAGGGCTTGGCTTGCAGAAGCGACACTCATCGGTGATTTTCCTTGGCTGGGGCGGCGCAGACATTTGAAGAGCAGTGCTGGGCGCCGATGACCAGCCGTGCACATCCTCAATCTATCGGCCTGTGGTGTAGCCCGCAAACGATGGGTCTTGTCTGCTTGAAATAGAGCGGGGGTAAGAACTGCGCCAACAGTGCCTTGGGGCGGATAAGGGAAGGTTTCTCTTGCTTAACACAGCCTCAAAATCGCCTACTGGGTTGCGCTCTACTTAGGTTTCTTGGTCAGTTCCTTGGTTCTGTTCCCAGGCTTCAACCATCCGAGCAAACCGCCCGCCGCGAGCTACCAGGGTGCTGGGGGAGCCGTCCTCAACCACCCGCCCGTCATCCATCACCAGGATCCGGTCGGCCGTGAGCACCGTGGAGAGCCGGTGGGCTATGACCAGGGAGGTGCGCCCCGCCAGCAGGGTACCAAGGCCGTGCTGAACCAGCCGCTCGGTGGGGATATCAAGGGAGGCTGTTGCCTCATCAAGAATGAGCACGGCGGGATCAGCCAGGAAGGCGCGGGCAAAGGAAATGAGCTGGCCTTGCCCGGCGGAGACACGACCACCGCGCTTGGCCAGGTGGGTGTTAAAACCCTGGGGTAGGGCGGTGATGAAATCGTAGGCCCCCACCCTACGGGCGGCCTCATGAACCTGCTCGTCGGTGGCCTGCGGGTTGCCCAGCCGAATGTTATCGGCAACGGTGCCCTCAAACAGGTAGGCCTCCTGGGTCACCATCACAACCTCGCGGCGGAGCTGATGGTCGCTGAGCTCTCGCAGGTCTAGGCCGTCCAAGCGGATAGAGCCCTGGGTGACGTCGTAAAAGCGGGCTACCAGCTTTGCCAGGGTAGATTTACCGGCGCCGGTCGCTCCTACCAGCGCAAGGTGCTGGCCCGCAGCTACCTCTAGGTTAAGTCGGTGGAGAGCAGGTCTGCCGGGTAGGTACTCAAATTCGGCCTCATCAAAGACCAAATACCCCTGGGCCGGCCTGCTTCTTTGAGCCGGGTGCTCGGGTTCGGCAACATCAGGTTCTTCCGCCAGAAAGCCGGACACCTTTTCAAGGGCAGAAACTGCCGACTGGAAGAGGTTGTAGAAATCAGAGAGCATAAAGATCGGTTCAAAGACCCGGTTGGCATAGATCACTAGAGCCAGGAGTGTGCCGGCCTGCATGGAGCCGCCCAAAATGGAGTAGCCACCAATCACCAGGACCGTGGCAACAAAGGTATTGCCCAGAGCCTGCAGGGTGGGCATGTAGATGCCGTGGAGCTTAACGGACTGCATAACCCGCATCCGGTACTCTTCGGCGGCCTGCCCATACTGTTCGCGGGCGGTCGCCTCTGCCCGGAAGGCTTTGACTGCGCGGATGCCGGTAAAGGTCTCCGAAAAACGGCCAATGATTCGCGCTGATGCCACACGCTGGGCCCGGTAGGCCAGAGTCGAATTGCGGCGGAACCAGAGGGTAAGTAGGGCAACCGGAAGGCCGATACAGGCCAGGGCCACACCGGCCCGCCAGTCCATCAGGCAGAGCGCTAGTACCGTGAACACAATACTGAGGAGCATGGAGGCAAGTTCCGAGAGCCCAGAATCCAAGAACTGCCGGAGCGTGTCGAGGTCACTGGTCAGGCGGGAGATAACTCGCCCGGAGGTGTAGGTTTCGTGAAAGCTCACCGAGAGTTTCTGCGAGTGCGCAAACATGCGTTGCCGCAGTTCAAAGAGCGCGTTCTGCGAGATTTTATAGGTCAGCAGAATGTTGGTGTAAAGGCAGATACCCGAGATAAGACCGGCTCCCGCGTAGAGCAGGACAACCCGGGTAGCTGGCCCCGGATCCCCACCCCTGAGCGGTTCTATGGTGGTGTTAATTGCCTGTGAGATGAGCCAGGGCATGGCCGTGTTGAGCCCCATGGCGATGACCACCAGTATCAGGGTTAACAGCAGGTGGCCGCGCACGGGTCTTAGGATTTCTACCAGCAGGTTCAGGGAACGGCGGCGTACCAGGCCTGCTTCTTCTGCGCTGAGTTCTACCCGGTCTTCGCGGGGCGGTACAGGGTTCATGCCAGGCCCTCCTGTGCTGGGGCTTCGGGTGCCATGAGCTCCCGGTAGTCAGCTCGGGCCAGTAGCTCGGTGTGACTTCCTACTGCGGCAACCTGCCCGTCCTGGAGTAGCACTACCCGGTCGGCCAGCGCCACCGTTGAGGGCCGGTGCGCGGTGAGCAGGGTGGTGGTTTTGGTGAGCTCTTGTTTGAGCTGGTCAATGACGCGTTCTTCGGTGGTGACATCGAGTGCCGAGAGCGGATCATCGAGCAGGAGCACCGCTGGATTGGTCGCAATAGCGCGGGCAAGGGAGAGCCGCTGACGTTGACCGCCCGAAAGACTCATCCCCTCTTCACCGATCACCGTTTCTGCCCCCTCCGGCAGGTGGGCAACAAAATCTGCGGCAGCAACCTTAAGGGCATTCTCTAGCCGTCGGGTCAGTTCTGCCTCGGTGAGGCCCTGGTCTTGAACCCCCAGGAGGACGTTCTCACGGACGCTGGTGGAAAAGAGAACGGGTTCCTCAAAAGCGATAGCTACGGAGGAACGAAGCTCCGGCAGGGGGAGGGAAGCAATATCGTGACCGTCCAGGTAAAGGGCCCCGGAATTGGGTTGGTACAACCGCTGGACCAAGTGTAAGACGGTCGATTTACCAGAGCCGGTGGAACCGACCAGGGCAATAATCTCGCCGGGGCCAATATCCAGGCTGAAGCCCCTTAGGACCGGGCGCTCAGCCGGGCCGTAGCTAAAGTCCACCCGGTCAAACCGAAGGGCTGCGGCCTGAGTTGTTGAGGGGCTAAGGGGTGAGCCAGCCACAAGTTCCACCTCTTCACCGGGTGCACCGACCATGACAGCGCGGTGGCGGTCCATGGAAACCTTGGCAGCCAGGTACATGGAAAGCAGCATACCGCTGCGCTCCACCTGCCCCGTCAGCATGACTACCGTAGCAAAATACCCTGTTAGCCTACCAACACTCAATGAGCCTGCCGCGACAAGCTGAAGACCAACAATCAAAGCAAGCGCCAGTGATAGGCCGCTGGTCATAGCTGTTTGCATACGCATGGCTCCCGTAGCCCGACCGCGCCGGATTTCAAGGTCTTTGAGTTCTGCAGAGCTGGTCGCAAAGCCAGCTAAGGCATGATCGCCCCTTCCTAAGGCTTTGAGCACACGAATACCCTGCACAGATTCTTCAACAGAGGTTGCTAGGTCACCTGCCTTCTCCTGGGAAGCACGGGTGAGCTGGCGGAAAGTACGTACAAACCGCCAGATAAAGAAAACAGTAACTGGAAGACTGGCTAGGAAAATGAGGGCTAGCTGCCAGGAACCGGCAAACATATAGAGCGTTCCCACCAGTACCTGGATAGCGGTGGTGATGAGCTGAATCAGGCCGAAGGCCGTCCAGCGACGCACCGTGCCCAAATCGGACATGGTACGGGTCAGTAGCTGGCCCGATGGCCAGCGGTCGTGGAAAGTAACGGGTGAACGCAAGAGCCGGTCAAAGATTCTGACCCGCATGGTATTCTCCACCTCCGAAGCCGGCTCAACGACCAGCTGGCGGCGTAAGAGGAAAAGCCCCGACTGGAGCAGACCTAAGGCTAAGACTATGCCACCACCGACCCAGATAGCCTGTACGGTGGGCTGATCGGTGAGGAGCGAATCAACAATCCACCCCAAGACCTGCGGTATCGAGATTGCCACAATAGCACTGGTGATAGCCACCAGCAGACCGGCAAACCAGCGCCCCCGGATAGGGCCTGAGTAACGCCAGAGTGTAAGGTCGTGTTCGTTTGTGTCAACAAAAGGCGCTGGCTCAGGTGTGGGTAGAGGCTTAACCCGCAAGAGGCGCAATGACATGTTTACCTTTTCTTCCGGTCTGTGGTTGAGGAAGAGAACCGTTAGTGTGCGTGCTTAGGGAGCGGTCAAAGTGACCAGTACGGCCTCTGGCGGGCAGAAGAGCCGCACCTGGGCAAACCGGGAGGTACCCAGTCCGGCAGAAACTTGTACCGGAATATTACCTTGTAGGGAGACTCCCTTGGCGCGTTCCGGGGGCAGGTCGCAGTTAGAAACCAGTGCCCGGCCACCGGGTAGGCAGACCTGCCCGCCGTGGGTGTGTCCGGCAAAAATTGCTTGGGCGCCGTCCGCTACAAAACGATTGAGGGTACGCAGGTAGGGGGCGTGACAGATACCAAGGCGCAGGCTTGGTGCCGGTTGCCGCTCAAAGGCGGTGGGGGAGAACCCGGGGTGCCGGTCATAGTCCAGGTGAGGGTCATCGACCCCGGAGAACTCCAAGCGCAGACCCTTGAGAGTGAGCGTGTCATAGCGGTTAATGAGCCCCAACCAGCCGCGAGCATCGAAAGCATCGTGCATGTCCTGGGTCGGTAGGGGTGCGCGGGTTTCTTGGCTGGCTTCGTCCCCGGTGTTCTTTTTCCACAGGTAGCGGGCCGGGTTCTTGGCGACCGGCGCGAAATAGCAGTTGGAGCCGGGAACGTAGACTCCGGGGAAGTCCAGGAGTGGGTCCAGCGCATCGAGCAGGGCGGGTAGCCCACTGATATGGGAGAGGTTATCCCCGGTATTAATAACCAGGTCCGGTTTCAGCTCGGCCAGCGAATGCATGAAATCCCGCTTAGGCCGCTGGCCGGGAATCATGTGCATATCCGAAATATGCAGAACCTTAAAGTCGGGGCTACCGGCGGGAAGTACCGGTAGAGTCTCGGTGCGAATCGTGAAGTTATTGAGCTCAATAAAGTGGGCATAAGCGGCCGTGGCGGCCCCAGCTAGAGCACCTGCGCCAAGAACCGCTGCTGCGGATCGTGCCAGAGTGCCAGCCGAAGCCGCCACATGAGCAGAATTCAGAGAATTCACATCATTCCTTACTGGTTGGTGCCAAGCACCTTAGCCGAAGGTGTAGTGAAAGCGTCAGTCTTGTAGTTCTTAGCTACAGCGCGCATATAGCGTTGCCACTGAGCACCGGCGTAGGTGGCACCGTCCACGTAGCTAAGTCGCTGCCCGTTGATGGATAGGCCGTTGAGGGAGCGGGAACCCTTATCTACGTTACCTACCCAGGAGGCGGTGGCAATGCCACGAGTGTAACCAATCATCCAGGTCTGGGTGGAGTCGTTGGTAGTACCGGTCTTAGCTGCAGAGGCACCGGCTAGCCCGATGCCGCGCTGGTAGCCGGAGCCACTGACTAGCACCTGTTCAAGGACGTAGTTAACGCCATTGGCAACGTCTTCATCGAGTACACGCTCACAGGTAGATTTATAGCCTTTGACCTCTTTGCCGTTCTTGGAGACCTTGGTGAGGGAGCGGGGCTCACAGTAGGTGCCACCGCTGGCAAAGGTAGCGTAGGCCGAAGCCATGGTGAGGGGCGTAGTACCCTTTTCCCAGCCACCTAGCATGTAGGAAGGGCGGGTGATCTCGTAGGGGTCCTCGCCGGCCCCGTCGGTGATGCGGAGCTTGGCCCGCAGGTCGTTAATGGCGCAGGCATCGGTAGTCGATACCATCTTGGCAGTGAAGGAGTTAATAGAGTTCTTAATGCCGTAGGCCACCGTGTTCCAGGTTCGTAGGCCCCCTTCTGCGTTGCTGAAGGAGAAACCCTCGGCATCCTCAGAAATAATGTACCCGTTGGGCTGGCAGGAGGCCGGCCAGCGGAAGGACTTGGGGTAGTTCAGGGAGGTGCCGTCAATGGTGGCGTTAACGCCCTTACCGTCCTTGATCCACTGGGCAAGAAACACGGGTTTGAAGGTTGAACCGGGCTGGAAACCTGCAGTACCGCCGTGGGCAATATCAACGTTGAAGTTGTAGAAGTTGTCCTCGAAATTGGTTTTGACGGAGTCACCGTAGCCGGAGTTCTGCGCCATGGCAAGAATCTTTCCGCTACCGGGCTCTACAGAAACCAGAGCCGCTGATACCTTATCGGGGTTGTTGGTGGAAGGTTGGGTAGCTTCTACCTGGGCCTTGGCTTCCTTCTGGGCCTTAACGTCAACGGTGGTAATGATCTTGTAACCGCCCCGGTAGAGGGCATTCTTACGGTCATCTTCGGTTGCGCCGTAGGTTTCATCATTCAAGAAATCCGTAACAGCGTAAACACAGAAATGGGCGAAATCTCCAGCCGTAGAACAGCCTGAGGGGGTGGTGTGAATATCGAGGTTGACGTCCTCGTTGAGCGCCTCAGAGTATTCATCCTCAGTGATTTTGCCGTCACGGAGCATGGTGCCCAGTACGATGTCCCGACGCTTTTTGGCAAGTTCGGGATTCTCATCGGGGCGGTACATGTTGGGAGAGACCACCATACCCGCAAGAATGGCTGACTGGGAGATATCCAGCTCAGAGGCCGAAATACCCCAGTAGTAGTAGGCGGCGGCTTCCACGCCGTAGTTAGAGCCACCCAGGTTAATGATGTTCAGGTACCCTTCAAGGATCTGGTCCTTGCTCAGGTTCTGTTCCATGGAAATGGCCAGCTTCATTTCCTTGATTTTGTCTAGGTAGTCCTTGTTGGCACCCAGAGTGCCCGCTTCTTCCCCAGACTGCTCGGCAGCATCAATCAGCAGGTTATTGACGTACTGCTGGGTCAGGGTAGATGCACCCTGGCGGTTACCGGGGTTAATCACGTTGTTAACTACAGCGCGTGCAATACCCAGGGGTGAGACAGCCCCGTGCTCGTAGAACTTACGGTCCTCTGAGGAAAGAATGGCATCTTTCATATGCTGTGAAATTTTATCCAGAGAAACCTCTGTGCGGTTCTGAGCATAGTAAGAAGCAAGTTCGGTCTTGCCATCGCTTGCGTAAATAACAGAGGGCTTCGAGAGCGGCCCGTTGCTCATGCTGACAGGCAGAGCCTTAAACCAGTTCATGGATGCGTTGATAGTTGCGCTCATCGCGGTAGTTGGTGGTATCAGAATCAGAGCAACTACGAAGCCGGAGATAATGCTCAGTGCAATAAACTGAATGAAATCGCCCGGAGTGCGGCGCCGTGTACGAACGTTCTTAGAGGAAGCCATTTAACCAGTTTATCGGCTCCCCGGCCAAAGCGCACCACAGGGCCGGGGGACTAGCCCGGAAAAGTCCCTCAAAATCTACCGGCTCGCCTCCGTGTGGAGCTCCCTTTTAGCACCCCACAAGACGCTGTCCCGGCTCCACTCTGTAGTGCACAGTAGGCGCACCGAAGGCTTTGGTTGTTTCAAAACCTACTCTTGAGGCCCGGCCTCTTCGTCTTTTAGGCCCGGGTGGTCTAGGCTTGGTGCTATGGAAAAATGGGAATACGCAACAGTGCCCCTGATGATTCACGCAACCAAGCAGATCCTCGATAACTGGGGTGAAGACGGCTGGGAGCTTGTGGCAATTCTGCCCGGTGCCGCGCCCAGCGGTGCAACCCCGGCAGGGAACATGGTTGCCCCCACTCAGGGCAATCCGATCGCCTACTTTAAGCGCAAGAAGGCAACTAACTAAACATCGCACCAGAACCGGGTTCGGGCCATAAGGCCTGTAGCCCGGTTTTATGCCCCCGGACACCCTGTGAGAAAGGGCTTACCGTGTCAAAGATTGAAGACCGCATTAAAGAGCTTGGTTTTGAGCTCCCCGAACTGGCAGCTCCCGTGGCCGCTTACGTTCCCGCTGTAACCAGTGGCAACTATGTTTACACATCGGGCCAGCTTCCCTTCGTGCAAGGCCAGCTTCCGGCTACTGGCAAGGTAGCCGACAAGGGTCAGGAAGGGTTCGTTGACCCTGAGACCGCCCAGAAACTTGCTAGCCTCTCTGCACTCAACGCTTTGGCCGCAGTGAAGTCTGTGATCGGTGACCTTGACCGCGTGACCCGGGTGGTGAAGGTCCTTGGTTTCGTCTCTTCTGACCCCTCTTTCACCGCTCAGCCTGCTGTCATCAACGGCGCTTCTCTGCTGCTAGGCGACATATTCGGTGATGCCGGTGTGCACGCCCGTTCAGCTGTCGGCGTGCCAGTACTCCCGCTCGATTCACCGGTTGAAGTCGAAATTATCGTGGAATATGCCTAACCAGTCCATGTACACAGGTGCCCTTAAGCAGGTAGCCCCTGCCTCCGCCTCGCGCCCCTACTCCGCGGGAACGGGGGCCGTCCCGCGCGTGCCGGTAGCTAAAACCCACCCGATTCCTCCCAGTCAGCAGGACTGCGCCCGCGCCTGGCTTGACCAGGGTGCCTGTGACCAAGCCCCGGCTAAACCTGCCGCCGCAGTGGTCTTTGTGCGAGATGGTGCCAACGGCGTGGAAACCTTTATGACCTACCGGGTTAAATCCCCCATGGGTAGGGTAGCTTTCCCCGGCGGTCTGGGGGTTCGTCAAGACTACGCTCCCCTAGGCTGGGTTGGGCCCGGTGGCGAATACTGGGCTAAGAGTTTTGCCCAGGAAGACCTGGGAGCTACAAGCGCTGTTGTAGTGACCGCTATCCGTGAACTTTTTGAAGAGACCGGTGTTCTGCTGGCCGGTGATAATGAGCTGTCCACCATCGAACTGACCAGCGGCCATGAATGCATGACTTCACGTCAGTCGGTAGCCCAGCAGGAGAAAATTTTCGCGGACTACCTTGAACGCAGGGGCCTAAAAATTAGGGCTGACCTGCTCAAACCTCTGGCCCGCTGGCAGTCCCCGGGTTTCTTTCACAAACGCTATGACGTGCACTATTTCACCTGCGCTGTCCCCGTAGGGCAGAGCCCCTCTCTCCTTGCTGGAAAGGGCATTTGGGGGCGCTGGGTGAGCGCTCGCGACCTGACCGCGGCTCCCTCAAGTACTGCCCTGGGCGATGAAATCGGTCAGCCGGACACCGTGGGGGTACCCTTCCAGGAGCTCGTTACCCCGGGCGTTATGTACCTGCTTGAACAGCTCGCGGGGGCTTCTGGTGCGGTGGCTTTTCTCTCAAAACGCCGCCAGGTTAGCCTCTATCTACCCGAGGTTAAACGGGACGTCACAGGTACCTGCTACCTGTCAGTAGAGGAAAAGAAAGTTTAGTTTTTTATGACTAGCTTTATTCAGGCAAAACAAGAGCAGAATGTGCTCTACTAAGAAGTCCCTGGCTTTTATCAAAGAACTTTAAAGCGGTGGGGTGTTTACTGTTCTGACTGTGTGCTTTAAGGCCAGAAATTTTCTATACGTAGGGCTATCTGCGGGTGTTCAGGTCGGGGGCGCATTTGAAGAAGTCTTTATAATCCTTTGGCTGTGCTAGGTCCCAGCTCTTGTTCTCCTCAAGAGCTAAGGCCTAGAAACGAAAACCGGGTGAGACAGTAACTGTCTCACCCGGTTTTTATGTTTCTACCCCTCCTTGAGGGGAGCTTGCCTTAGCGTGAACGCTGGCGCAGGCGCTGCAGGTCAAGAATGACCACTGCGCGAGCTTCCAGACGGATCCAGCCACGGGAAACGAATTCAGCCAGAGCCTTGTTAACGGTCTCGCGGGAAGCACCAACCAGCTGAGCCAGCTCTTCCTGAGTCAGTTCGTGGGCAACCAGAACACCGTCGGTTGCGGGGCGACCAAAGCGGTCAGCCAGATCCAGCAGAGCCTTAGCAACGCGACCGGGAACATCGGAGAAGACCAGGTCAGCCAGGTTTTCGTTGGTGCGGCGCAGGCGGCGGGCCAGTGCCTGAAGAACCTGAGCGGAGATATTCGGTGACTTCTCCATAGCCTTACGCAGGGACTCATGCTTGACACCTGCCAGGCGAGTCTCGGAAACAGCGGTTGCGCTGGTAGAACGGGGTGAAGGGTCAAACAGGGCCATCTCACCGAAGATTTCTCCGGGACCCATGATAGCTACCAGGTTTTCACGACCATCAGAGGCGGTGCGGCCCAGCTTCATCTTGCCTGAGATAACGAAGTAGAGCTGGTCCCCCTGATCGCCTTCGTAGAAGAGGGTGGCACCGCGGGAAAGGTCTACCTCGGTGATGTCTTCGGTGAGAGCGGCGAATGCCTCATCGTCGAGAGAAGCGAAGAGTGGCGCGCGGCGTAGTACTTCAATATCCATGGTTCTTTTGTTACTCCTAGGGGGATGATTGGTTAGTTTAAGCGCGAACCCTGTTCCTGAGGGCTACGGACTACCTAAGCATAGTCTTTGCCTAGTTCATCACACAGCACTTTTAACTGTGACTTATTCAACTACTTTAGAGCCTACATGATATTCGTGGCTTTGGACACCCATTAAGATTGCTGTTCCGAGCACTACCAGAGTTTTTTTAACCGTCCTTTCCCGCTATTTTCAGGTTGAGCCGGTAGGCTGTGAAACCCTTACGGGTAGCCGTGCAGATTACCTGGTTAAATACTTGAGTCTGCCTCCCTCTTTCTTAAGGAGATATATGACCATCCTTGACTGGGTAATTCTTGCCATTATCGGCATCTACTTTCTTGCCGGTTTACGCCAAGGACTTTTTGTTACTCTGGGGACCTTCGTCGGCTTCATCGCCGGTGCCCTAGCTGCCCTCTACGCAACCCCGTGGGCTATCAACCAGGTGAGTTCTCACTGGTATCTGTTAGTGGGGCTGGGCACTGCCTTAGGATGTTTGATTCTTGGCCAAACCCTTGGGATGACCGTAGGTAACCTGATTCGCCGCGCTAGCGATAAGACACCCTTGCGCGGTTTGGAGCGCCTTGCAGGTGGCCTGCTCAACATCTTTTTGAGCGCTCTGGTCATCGTTACCCTTGTTCTGGTGGTCCGACCGCTCGGTATTCCCACCGTTACCGCCCTGACCTCTGAATCTAAGGTGGTTAGCTGGCTGCTCCAGGTAACACCGCCTGCCGCCCAGGAAAAGGTGACAGAGATTAAGGGTCAGCTCGTCCAGGCCGCCGGCCTTCCTGAGGTATCGCATCTTCTCTACCCCGAGCAGGAAGCCCCCAGCGACCCGCTGGAAACAGATGCACTTGAAACTGCTAGCCAGTCGGTTGTGCAGGTGGTGGGTTCCGCAAACGCCTGCAACTACGTATCAGAAGGCTCAGGCTTTGCGGTGGACGGTGGGCTGGTGGTAACAAACGCCCACGTTGTTGCCGGTGTCAGTACCCCCTCCCTACTGGGCCGTAACGGGCAGGCAGCTACCGGCCAGGTGGTTTACTTCGATGCAGAGCAGGATGTTGCTATTATCAGTGCCCCTGACTTGGCTCTTGCCCCCCTGCCTATCCAAGGTGCTGAGGTGGCCGCAGGAACCACCGTTGCCTTTATGGGTTACCCCGGCGGAGGGCCTTTTGCCAGCCGTTCAGCAACCGTCCAGGGCCTAGGCTATACGCAGACCATTAATGCAAGTACAGGCCAAACGAATCCCTCCCGCTTGGTCTACCAGATAGCGGCCCATGTCCAGCAGGGGAACTCTGGTGGGCCGGTGCTCACCGAAGATGGTCAGGTCATGGCCATGATTTTTGCTAAATCCACCCAGGGCCAGACCGGTTACGCTATTCCTTCATCGATTCTGCTGGAGGCGCTCAGCCAGGTGCACTCTGGCTCTCTTGCGGTCGCAACCGGCCAGTGTGCCGTCTAGGTAGGCTAGCCTGTGCCAAAAGCGGGTAAGAGGTAGCGCCCAGGGCATATGAGGCTACTTCCTCAACTGCCGTTCTAAAAAGGTCAAGGCCAGTTCGTAGCCCTGGGCACCGGCACCGGTAATTACAGCGGTTGCTTGCGGAGAAACAAAAGAACGGTGGCGGAAAGGCTCTCGCTTATGCACATTGGACAGGTGAACCTCCACCACCGGTAGCTCGGCGGCCTCCAAGGCATCGTGCAGGGCAAGAGAGGTGTGAGTGTAGGCTGCCGGGTTAATGATGATCCCGGCCGCTTGGGTGCCTGCTGCCTGGATAGCGTCCACCAGGTCGCCCTCATGGTTGGACTGCATAAAGCTCAGCTCAAAACCCAGCTCCGCAGCCTGCTGGCGCAAGGTGGCCTCAATATCCGCCAGGGTGGTGTGCCCGTAGACCTCGGGCTTACGCGCTCCCAAGAGGTTGAGATTGGGTCCGTTGATAACGGAAATGAGCTTGGATGCGGTCTGTCTATGTGCCATAGGTTCTAGTTTTTCACATAAAAGGGCCCGCCCCCTGTTTATCTGCTCGGTTGCAGGTAAACAAGAGGCGGACCTAGAGTAAATATTTTTTCTGGGTTTCACCGGGCTACGGTAGTCGCCCCAGCCATGAGCCTTGGAAACAGGCTCAGGGGATTAGCCGGGCTAGCTCTTCTTAAAGTTAGCCTCAATGGACTCCATGACCGTGGGATCAGCCAGGGTGGTGGTG
This sequence comes from Rothia sp. P4278, assembly GCF_048512945.1. NCBI lineage: Bacteria > Bacillati > Actinomycetota > Actinomycetes > Micrococcales > Micrococcaceae > Rothia > Rothia sp. P4278. The sequence goes on along the minus strand of NZ_JBLXXU010000002.1, from coordinate 294,151 downwards.
TCACCGACCGGGCGGTCCTCGGCTACGTCCTTGAGCAGGCGGCGCATAATCTTACCCGACCGGGTCTTGGGCAGGTCCTCCACGATGAGCACTCGCTTGGGCTTGGCGATGGGTGAAATCTCCACACCCACATGGGCGCGAATCTGCTCGGCCAGCTCAGCATCGTCGTAGCCTGCTGCCTTAGCCTCGTCGTTGAGAATGACGAAGGCCATGACGGCCTGGCCTGTGGTTTCGTCGCTAGCGCCGACAACGGCGGCCTCGGCAACAGCCGGGTGTGAAACCAGGGCCGACTCAATCTCGGGGGTGGAGAGGCGGTGGCCCGATACGTTCATGACATCGTCCACACGGCCCAGTACCCACAGGTCACCGTCAGTGTCGCGCTTAGCGCCGTCACCGGCAAAGTACATGCTCTCAAAACGAGACCAGTAGGTATCGACAAAACGGTCATCATCGCCCCAGATAGTGCGGAGCATAGAAGGCCAGGGCTCCCGAATGGTTAGAAAGCCGGACTGTTCGTTGGGCAGGGACTCGCCCAGATCATCGACCACGTCAATGGTAATACCGGGGATAGGCTGCTGGGCGCTACCGGGCTTAGCCACGGTAATACCGGGGAGCTGGGAGACCATGATGGCCCCGGTCTCAGTCTGCCACCAGGTATCAACGATGGGGCAGTTGCCCCCACCAATGACCCGGTGGAACCAGCGCCAGGCCTCGGGGTTAATAGCCTCACCCACGGTACCCAGTACGCGCAGGGAGCTCAGGTCGTACTTGGCGGGAATGTCCTCACCCCACTTCATCATGGTGCGGATAGCGGTGGGGGAGGTATACATGATGCTCACACCGTACTTTTGCACAATCTCCCAGAAGCGGCCACGGTGCGGGGCATCGGGAGTGCCCTCGTAAATGACCTGGGTGGCGCCGTTGACCAGAGGAGCGTAGGCAACATAGGAGTGGCCGGTTACCCAACCAACATCTGCGGTGCACCAGTAGACATCTGTCTCAGGCTTGAGGTCAAAGATGTTCCTGTGGGTAAAAGCGCCCTGGGTCAGGTAGCCACCGGTGGTGTGCAGAATACCCTTGGGCTTACCTGTGGTACCGGAGGTGTAGAGGATAAAGAGGGGGTCCTCGGCGTTCTGGCGTGAGGGAGTGTGCTCGGTTGACTGCTCAGCGGTCAGCTCGTGCCACCAGACATCGCGGCCTTGCACCCAGCTGATCTCCTCACCGTTGCGTTGAACAACAAGGACGTGCTCGACGCTGGAGCCCCCCTTTTCTAGGGCGGCATCGACGGCGGGTTTGAGCATAGAAGGCTTACCACGGCGGTAGGAGCCGTCGGCAGTGATAACCAGCTTGGCCTCTCCGTCTTCGATACGGGAACGCAAGGCATCCGCCGAGAAGCCGCCAAATACTACCGAATGGACGGCACCGATGCGGGCGCAGGCCAGCATAGCAATCACAGCTTCGGCAATCATGGGCAGGTAGATGGCTACACGGTCACCCTTGGTCACGCCAAGAGATTCTAGGCCGTTGGCTACGCGGGATACCTGGTCTTTGAGCTGGGCGTAGGTGTAGGAGGCGGTGTCGCCGGGCTCGCCCTCAAAGAGCAGGGCGGTGCGCTCGCCCAGGCCGTTTTCAACGTGGCGGTCTACGGCGTTGTAGCAGGCGTTGAGCTCGCCGTCGCCAAACCACTTGGCGAAGGGAGGGTTGGACCAGTCGAGGGTTTGGGTGAAGGGCTTGTACCAGGTCAGCAGGTCACGAGCCTGTTCCGCCCAGAATTCGGGGCCTTTTTCCGTGGCTTCTTGGTAGATGCCGGGCTGGGCGTTGGCCTGGGCTGAGAATTCGGGGCTGGGTGCAAAGACGTCCTGGGTGTCGGTCATCAATATGCCTTCCTCTGTGTGTGGCGTCATAGACTTAGGCCACATTGTGGTTTTCTCCCCAACAATAGCGCATCTGTAGTTTATGTCACAAATTTAGGGTTCGTGTTGAGCGAACTGACACCGAACATCAGCTTGTCGCTTCTACGGGTAATCTCTAGGTATGCCCCAGTCCAAGAAGACACCAGCATCCGCAACAGCTATAGACCAGGAACCCACACCCCTCACCGATACTGAGCGCCAGCTCCTAGAAATCCGCACCGTTCCCACCCCAGTCGCCGAGGCCGCCGCCCGCAAACGCGCCCGCGCCACCGCCACAAATCAGGCAGAAAGCCCCCTAGCCCGCACCCGCCGCGCCCGCAAAATCAACCGCATCCTGGGCCAAACCTACCCCTACGCCGTCGCAGAACTAGACTTCGATAACCCCTACCAGCTCCTGATCGCCACCGTACTCTCAGCCCAAACCACCGACGTGCGCGTCAACGCCACCACCCCCGAACTCTTCGCCCGCTACCCCGACGCCCAGGCCCTAGCAACCGCCCGACTCGAAGACATCGAAGACATGGTGCGACCCCTAGGCTTCTACCGCTCCAAAGCCAAATCAATCGTCAACCTGGCCGCCCAACTTGTAGCTGAACACAAAGGGGAAGTGCCGGGCAAGCTCGAAGACCTGGTCAAACTCCCCGGCGTGGGCCGAAAAACCGCTTTCGTAGTGCTCGGCAACGCCTTTGGCAAGCCAGGCATCACCGTAGACACCCACTTTGGCAGGCTCTCCCGCAGGCTCGGATTCACCGACCAAGAAGACCCCACCAAAGTAGAGCAGGCGGTAGCAGAACTCTTTGAACCCAAAGACTGGACCCAGCTCTCCCACAGGCTGGTCTACCACGGGCGGCGCATCTGCCACTCCCAAAAACCAGCCTGCGGAGCCTGCCCCGTAGCTGACCTCTGCCCCGCCTACGGCACCGGCGAAACAGACCAAACCAAAGCCGCCAAACTCCTCAAATACGAGATGGCACCGGGCCGTGAGCGCCTACACCTACGTTTCCTCCAGGGAGCCACCCGCCGCCAGCTGCGAGCAGAAGGGTACTCACTCAGTGCCTAAAAACCCGCAAGCTCCCAACCAGATTCCTGCGTCAGAAGCGGGAGAACACCCCGCCCTCACCCAGCTCACAGACCTGGCCTACAGGGCCCCCGCCCTTGTCAAACAGAGGGAAAACTGGAACATCGGCGCAATTGACCCCCACACCATCAAACCCGCCGCCGTACTCGTACTCTTTGGCTTGCTCGACACCGCGCCAGCCCACCACCGCACCTGCCCCACCGTCACCAGCGACCTGGACCTGCTGCTACTAGTACGCTCCGACGGGCTACGCCATCACGCCGGGCAACCAGCCCTACCCGGTGGGCGCATCGACCCCGAAGACTACGACCAGGCGAAGAAAACCGGCCAGACAGTAGAACAGGTAGCAGCCCTCCGTGAAGCCGTCGAAGAAACCGGGCTAGATGCCAGCGGAGTGCGCCTGCTCGGGCAACTCCCACCCATCGACCTACCAGTCAGCAACTACCGGGTCACACCTGTACTGGGCTGGTGGGATTTACCCACCCCCGTGCAAGCAGTCGACAGGGAAGAATCAGCCCTAGTGGTGCGTGTGCCGGTGGCTGACCTGCTCGACCCAGCTAACCGCCACACCGCCACTGTGCGCCGGGGCAGAACCACCCATAAGTCACCGGCCTTTGACGTAACCAGCGCGGACCAGAACTTCACCATCTGGGGCTTTACCGGGATTTTGCTCTCCCGGGTCTTTGAAGAACTGGGCTGGGAAGAACCCTGGGACAGGGAACAGACGCGGGAAGACCACACCTAGAAGATCGGTAATTTATAACCCCGCAGACGGTGTTCCCGTTAGCACCCTTAAACGCCAGCCCCGAGCCAGCTAACGGGAACACCGTCTGCCGGCTTTGATATCATGCGCCGCGTTAGCGCCCTTAAAGGCCAGCCCCGAGCCAGCTAACGGGAACACCGTCTGCTGGCTTTGATATCATGCGCCGCGTTAGCGCCCTTAAACGCCAGCCCCGAGCCAGCTAACGGGAACACCATCTGCTGGCTTTGATACCATGTGCCGCGTTAGCGCCCTTAAACGCCAGCCCCAAGCCAGCTAACAGTCATACCAGCTACGACGACCGAGCTACTTGGCGGTGGAATAGTCATCCGTGGTCACAACCGTTACCGGGAACTCCACATCCGTCTTCCCAAAAATCAGTTCGGCAGCGGTCTGCGCCGACTCCCGCACAATTTTCGTGCAGAGAGCCGCCTCACCCACCGGGCCGTAAAGCATAATCTCATCGTGCAAAAAATAGACCAGGCGCGACTGCAAACGCCGCCCAAAACGGCGTTCGGTACGTAGACGCCGGCGAATCTGTGCCATCCAGATAAGAGCCCACTCAGCGGCAGTACCCTGAATAAGGAAGTTGCGGGTAAACCGGCTCTGCGCGCGGGCCGCAGAGAGAGCGGCACGCTCATCGGCAGCGGTACCCTGACTGCGCTGAGCCTGAAACCAGGTGGCCGAAGGCGCAGGGGAAGTACGCCCCAAATAAGTGCTCACCTGCCCACCGCGCATACCAAGAGCGGCGGCCCGCTCTGTCAAAGCTATAGCCTGCGGGAACATCTTTTTCAGGTGCGGCATGAGCTGGCCCGCCTCACCGCTAGTAGCCCCGTACATAGCGCCCAGTAAGGCAACCTTAGCGTGGGGGCGGTCATTCAGCACACTACCGGTGCGCTCACCAATCTGAGCTATCCCCAGGTACAGGTCCCTACCCCGCCCCGCAAGAGCCAGCGCACGATCCCCGCTCATCACCGCCAAGATACGCGGCTCAATCTGCGCGGCATCGGCCACCGTAAGGATCATGCCCTCCTCAGTACGAACAGCAGGACGCACGTCCTTAGGGATCTGCATGGCACCCCCGCCATGCCCACCCCAACGACCCGTAGCCGCCGAACCCACCTCATAGCTAGGGTAAAAGCGGTTGTCACTGACCCAGGCATCAAGCCAATTCCAGCCATTAGCCGTGTAAAGCCGAGCCAACCGCTTATAAGCCAGCAAAGGCCGCACCACCTGCCAGCGATCCTCACGCAGGTGCGGCACCGCATTAGCCCACTCAGTCAGCTCCCACTTACGGGTAGTCGTGACCGAATGCCCAGCGGCCTGCAAAGCCTTGAGCACATCCTGGGGCGAATCAGGGTTCAGATGGGGCGCCCCCAGCTCCTCACGGATACGGGCGGCAAGAGCCTCCATCTTAGAGGGCCGGTCATACCCCGCCGGGCGGGGGCCCAACTCGTGCTCCAGAATCTTCTCGTGGATAGCACGGTTCCAGGGCATACCCCAGTGCTTCATCTCAGCGGCAATCAGCGCCCCCTGAGACTCAGCGGCCAACAGCAGAGCCAAACGCGAAGGGTGAGGGGAAGTCGCCACAGCCGCACGCTGGGCCGTCAGCTCAGCGACCAAAGCCTGGGCACTCGGCTCCTGCGGAGCCTTACTGGACAGAGAAGAACCGGCCAACTCATCATCAAACAGGGAACCCTGCCCCTCCATGGGCTGACGCGCAGGCATCACCCCAGCAGGCTCAGGGACCAGCCGCTCCACATCAAGAGTAGGGGTATAGCTCATCGCGTTCTGCGCATTAGAAGCCGCCGTAACAAGAATCCGCTGAGCCAGCCGCAGATCATGACAGGACGCCGGCGACACCCCCGCAGTCAAGAGCTGAGGCATCACCAGACGCGAATCAGCCCACGTCCAACGAATAGTCCGGTGCGGGTTCTGGTCCTCCACCGCCCTAATAAAATCAGGGAGCTTAGCGCGGGGGAAAGTGCGGCGGCTACCGGCACCGGTATCGCTGAGAGTTATAGCCTCCCAGCTATCCCCCCGATTCGGGGTAGCTACGGGGCCGAGCACTATATACATTCTTCTATTATGGGGTCTGCCCAAAACACGGCTCAACCCTGGCTCAGCGCCAGACCCGAACACACCGTACGTTTGGGTAGGTAGACCGGCAAGCCTTCCCTCTTGCCCGGTTAGCTAGCGCTCACAGCGCAATTCAAGCCACCCACCTGACCCCAGTGCTGTCTCTGCCAACACCGCTTAAACACCAGCCCCAAGCCAGTTGGCAGACACAGCACTGAACTCTGGGCATCGCCCCCGGTTTATCCACAGCCTGCCAGGCGGGGCTAGACCTGGCGCTTTATCTGTGGCATAAAGAGGGCAGGAAAAGAAGCGGGTAGGGCTGAACCCCAGAGGTAAATCATGCCTTCACAAGCTAAAACTACAGATGAACGGGTGGGTGCTGACACCGCCCCTGACGACCAGATCCAAATCCTTGTCCGCAAAGCACGCAGCCGCTTCTTTGACCTAGAGCCCCAAGACATGGCCCAACTACCCGGCCCAAAGCAGGAAAATCCCGGGGAAGAACCCAAAGCGCGGAACCAGTCCCCGGTGGAACAAAACGCAGATAAACCGGGTGAACAGCTCACCGCCGACAGCCTGAGCCTAGAGGCCATGACCGACCCCGCCCGCTTACAGGGCCTCATTGATACGGTCCTGGACGAACAAGAAAAAGCCGAAAAAACCACCTCAGCAGGTGAACCCCAGCGCGAGATAGCACCCCAAGCAGGTGCCCGCCTCAAAGCCGAACTCACCGGGCTAGGGCCCCTCGAAGAGCTCCTGAACATTGACGAACTCACCGATATTTTTGTCAACGGCCCGCACCGGGTCTGGTACGAAGCAGCAGGCAGCCTACACCGCTCAAACATCACCTTTGAGCACGACAAGGACGTGCGGGCACTGGCCACCCGCCTCATTCTGGCCGCAGGAGGCCGCCTAGATGATGCCTACCCCGCCGCCGACGTCCAGACCGCTCAGGGTGCACGCGTCCACGCGATTCTGCCACCGCTCAGCCAAAGCGGGACCCTACTTTCTATCCGTCTTCAAGGCGAGCGCCGCTACGAACTGCGCCAGCTCCGTGAGAAAGGCATGATGGGTAAGGACCTGGAACAGCTCTTGCGCTACCTGGTGAAAAGTCGTGCCAACCTGGTGGTGAGCGGGGGAACCGGCAGCGGTAAGACCACGCTTCTGCGGGCCCTCTTGCAGGAGGCCCCTGACCATGAGCGGCTGGTGCTGGTGGAGGACACTGCCGAACTACATCTGGAGCACCCCCATACGGTGAGCCTGCAAGCGCGGGTAGCTAATGCCGAAGGGCGCGGTGCCGTGGGGCTGGACGAGCTGATTCGCCAGGCCCTGCGTATGCGCCCGAGTCGCCTGGTGGTGGGGGAATGCCGTGGGGCTGAGGTCATGGACATGCTGACCGCCATGAACACCGGCCACTCCGGGAGCGGGAGCACCCTACACGCCAACTCTGCCGACGCTGTACCTGCCCGCCTCTATGCCATGGGGGCTTTAGCGGGGGTGAGCCAGGAGGCTGTGGCCCTGCAAGCCCAGACTGCTCTGGACTATCTTATTCACCTGGAGCGGGATGAAGGGCAACGGTTCGTGCGCGGTGTCTACCGGCTGCGGGGGAGTGCAGGTGCCCTGCTGGTAGAGCCGGTGTGTACAGTGGAGGCTCGCCGCCGGGGCAGTTTTCTGCTGTGGCACCCCGAGGCGAGCGGCCTTAAAGCCGCCTCCGGCCTGGGGGAATACCGATGAAAACAGGACCGGCCAGCACCCTGCCCGGCCCTCTAGGAGGGCTGGAAACCCGCTTAACTCACCTGGTTCTGAGGGCGCGCCGGGGAAACAAACCCTCTCTGGATGAGTTAGAGCTTTGGCCTGACGCTATCTGGCGAATGGCGGCCCTGCTTAAGGCAGGCTGTTCGCCGGCTTTTGCCTGCGCTATGGTAGGCCGGAACCTGGCTAGTTCATTAGAAGAAACCCGTACCCGAATAGCGAGCATGAGGCCAGTGGCGCGGTGGGGCACAGAGCGTTGGCAGGACGAGGATCTTGCCCGCGCCCTGGCCGATATGGTGGACCTCTTTGAGTGCTGTACCGAGGCCGCCCAGAAAGGGCTTCCGCTGGGCCCGGCATGCCTGCACCCTGGTACCGCTGACTACCGGGAATCTGTGCGGGATGGTGTGGTAGCTCTGGCCGCCTGCTGGCAGGTGGGGCAAACAACCGGCGCTTCTCTTGCTTCAGTTTTTGAGAGACTGGCCCGCTACTACGAGACGGAAATCGACCTACGTCAACAGCGAGAAACCGCTTTGAGCGGTCCCAAGGCAACGGGACGGATCCTGTCCTGGCTACCCGCTCTGGGGCTGGGCTTGGGCATCATCATGGGTACCGACCCTCTGGGTGTTCTACTCGGTTCCTTTGGCGGTGCCCTGGTGGGACTAACCGGTCTGGGCCTAGCCTACGCGGGGAGCCGGTGGACTTCCCGGCTGATTGGGCGTGCGGAAGGGGGTGAGCTCTAGTGGTGCTGCTGGTTTTCTGTCTGAGCCTGCTCTGCCTCCTGTCTGCTGGCCTGCTCTGGGTGCTCGGCGGCAGAAAGAAGACGGAGGCGCAAGAACAGGGAGGTCCGCGCCCGCCGGTTCCTGCAGGCAATACGGAGTCGGGTTTGCCTGCTCTTAGCCCCGCCCTCTACCTGGACCTGGCGGCCACGATGCTCACCGCGGGGCTCTCTGTACCCGCTGTGTTGGAACAGCTCAGCCAGCTTGAGCAGGGGCGGTACCGCACCGAACTAGCAGTGGTGGTTGCTAAGCTCTACGCCGGTGCCCACTGGGAGCAAGCCTGGGGCAAGAGTAGACCGGAGGGGCTGGCACCGGTGCGTGACTGTCTGGGTATGGCCCTAGAAACAGGTGCGCCCAGCGCCCAACTAGTGAGGGTGCTGGCCGACCGCCAGCGCAGGCACCGGCAACGGCAACACGAAAAATCTGCGGCCCGGCTAGCTGTCAAACTGGTGGTTCCCCTGGGGGCTTGTTCCCTGCCCGCTTTTATCTGTCTGGGGGTAATCCCCGTGCTGATAGCGCTTTTACCGACCCTCTTCTAAGAAACCGGTGGGGTTGGGGCGGTGTTCACAGGTGCCTGCTTAAGAGAAAAATGCGCGTTACACAGTGTCTTGGGAACACCAATTCGCCGGGCGAGTAGGAAGAACCCTTGAGAGCTAGGTGGGCAGAGCGACGCGCCGGGGGAGTAGTGGTCTATCCACAGGGGTGAATGAGCCTTTACCCGGTGCGTGAGCGGGAGCAGGCTAGAGGCACCCGGTCAGGACCTGCTTCTTTTCCAACGGTATCCGCACCCCTTGCCCCCGGGTTCTGATCGGGCAACAAAAACGCATGGTCTAGAGAATCTAGCCCACTGACTCTGACAAGGAGATAGAACATGTCACGTTTTTCTGCACCTCGGGACCGCGCTACGACGGAACAGCATCGGATGGAGCCTGCGGGCGCTGATGAAGCGCTTACCGGCGAGCTAGTTCATGCTGGCCTTGATAACCCTGAGGCTGGCGCCACCACTGCTGAATACGGCATCGTCATGTTAGCAGCCGTGGGCTTTGCCGGCCTGCTAGTGGTTATCCTCAAATCTGATGAAGTCCGGCAGATGCTCCTGAATATCGTTCAAACAGCACTCTCAACGGGGGCCTAGCCTCATGTCCGCCACCCTTGACCGCACCGAGGGCCAACGGGGCTCGACTACCGCAGAGTTCGCTGTGGCCTTGCCCGCTGTGGTTTTCATTCTTGCCCTGGTTCTGGGTGCTGCCGCCACCGGCATGATCCAGCTGCGGCTGGAAGAGGGGGCCCGCCTGGGTGCCCGTGCCGCCGCACGCGGTGAAGACTCACAGACGGTAATCCGCATTGTCCAGGATGTTGAGCCGGAGGCTAGGGTTACTATCGGCCAGCAGGATGGTATGACCCGTGTGAGCGTGAGTAGGCCAGCGCCGGGACTCATTGGAAAGATCAGTGGGTGGCAGCTGAATACCGATGCCTGGGCTCTTACCGAACCTAGAGCTCAGGGCGGTGAAACTCCGTGACCCGCCCCTGCGCAGGCAGTCATGGTTCCCGCCTGCTCGGGGATTCCCCCGAGCGGGGGAGCGGGAGCCTGTCGGTGGTGGGTATGGTGTGCGCCCTGCTCATAGTGGGGATTACCTGCGCCGGGCTCATAGGCGTCCTAGCGGCTAACCACCGGGCGGCCCAGGCCGCTGACCTGGCGGCTCTAGCCGCTGCCGATGCCGCTCGCGGGCTGACCTCGGGGGATCCCTGCGATAGAGCCCAGGAGGTAGCTCAGGCCAACCGGGTCAACCTGGTGGCCTGCGCCCTTCCACCGGGCCTGGCCGGTACAGCGGATATCCGCACCTCGGTCGATATTGCTGGCCCCTTCGCCTTTCTGGGGCCAGCCCAGGGTATTTCTAGGGCTGGCCCACCCGGGCTAAGTGGTTCTTAGGTACCGGTCACCGCGATTAGCTCAGTACCGGTAAACCCTTTAGAAGGGGTCACCACTATCCTTGTGGCCGGTCAGAGACTCCGTGACGGTGAGCTCTCGGTGACTTTGCTCAAGCGGAGGTAGCTGATCTGGTGTGCTTGCCTGAGAGAGCGCGCTTGCTCGACCCGGTGCTGTAGTTCGGTTCGGGGCCGTAGTCCGGTTCGGGGCCGTAGTCCGGTTCGGGTTGCTGCTTCTGCCAGGTTCGTCAGTACCGGGTTGAGCCACTGCACCCAGTAGATCGGCACCTTGCTGTTCGGTGAGTTCCCCGGCTTCTACTAGCAGGGAAGCTAATAACTGTGCGGCTCCCTTCTTGTGGAGCGGTTCATTGCGGTTACCGCATTTGGGGGACTGCACGCAGGAGGGGCAGCCCAGCTCACACTCGCAGGCCAGAATGGTGTCCAGGGTTGCGCGGAGCCAGTGGGTTACCCGCTCAAAACCACGCTCGGCAAAACCCGCCCCTCCGGGGTGGCCGTCGTAGACGAAAATGGTGGGCAACTCAGTGTCTATGTGGAAGGCTGTTGAAAGCCCGCCGATATCCCACCGGTCACAGGTTGCCACCAGGGGGAGCAGGCCAATAGCGGCATGCTCGGCTGCGTGAAGCACGCCGGGGATATCCTTCTCATGGATACCCGCTGCCTGGAGTAGCGAAGCGGGCATGGACCACCAGATGGCGCGGGTCTGGAGGAGCTGGGGCTCTAGTTCCAAAGGCTCGTCCCCTAAAACCTGTTGCCCCACCAGGCTTTTCTTCTGGTAGCTCACCACCTGAGAACGTACCCGCACCTGGCCAAAGTTCAGGCTCACCTGCCCCTGCTGGAGAGACTTTTCTGTTGCCAGTACGGCGACCTCGGTGACGTCCCGGGCCTGGGTGTAGTAGTCGGGGTTGGCCGCTGTTACGGTGATAACCCCCTTCTCTTCATCTAAATCTTCTACCAGGAAAGTTTTACCCTGGTGCGTGTAAATCGCACCGGGGTGGCCCTGGGAATGGGATTGTGCCCGGTCCATGGTGCCAATAACACTTCCGGTGTCGCTCTCCACGATATGCAGGGGAGCGCCACCACCGCGCAGATTTACCAGGTCGCTGGCCTGCTCTGGGTGGGTCCAGAACCAGCCGGTAGCCCGCTGGCGCAGGTAGCCTCGGGAGACCAGGCTTTCCAAAAGCCGCTCGGTGCTAGTCCCAAAGATGGGTAGTTCTTCCCTGCGCAGGGGAATCTCGGCGGCTGCCGCACACAGATGGGGACTCAGGACGTAGGGGTTGTGCGGGTCAAAGACAGTCTTTTCAACACCCTGGTCAAAGATGTCCTCGGGGTGGTGGACCAGGTAGGTATCTAGGGGGTCTTCGCTGGCGATGAGCACTGCAAAGCTGTCCTGCCCGGCTCGTCCTGCCCGCCCGATCTGCTGGTAGAAGGAAGCCCGGGTCCCCGGCCAGCCGGCTACGAGCACGGCATCCAGCCCGGCAATATCTATGCCCAGCTCCAGGGCAGAAGTGCTGGCAATACCCAGTATGTGCCCCCGCCTCAGACCGATTTCCAGTGCACGACGTTCCTCGGGCAGGTAGCCTGCCCGGTAGGCGGCTATGCGTTCGGAGAGACCCGGCTCTACCTCATCGAGGTAGTGCCCGGCCGTTTGCGCTATGGCTTCTGCCCCGCGCCGGGACTTAATAAAGGCGATGGTTCGGGTGCGACTGACCGCCAGGTCAGCCATCATCTCTGCTACCTGACTGATAACTGATTTGCGGACCGGGGCACCGTTTTCGCCCGCACCCGCCGGTTGTCTAGTTGGAGCCGCTAGCCGGTCACGAACCGTGTCAGGCTCGGTAAACTCAGGCTCCCACAGAAGCACCTGTGTGGATCCTCTGGGTGCGGCGCTCCGGGTAATTGCAGTGACCGCCTGAGGGCGCGACCCAATGAGGCGGGCAAAAGACTCGGCAGGTTCCGCACTGGTAGCAGAAGCCCCAATAAAAACGGGAGTAGCACCGTAATGACGGCAGATTCGGCGCAGCCGCCGCACCACAAGAGAGACGTGCGCCCCAAAAACACCCCGGTAGCCGTGCGCCTCATCAACCACCACATATTTGAGCTTGCGCAGAAAAGTTGCCCACCGGGCATGGTTAGGCAAAATAGCGTGATGAAGCATATCCGGATTAGCCAGGACCAGATGGGCGCGCTCGCGGATAAAGCGGCGGTCTTCGCGTGGGGTGTCCCCGTCGTAGGCCTCCACCGCAATCCCTGGCAGGTTAAGAGCTCGTAAGGAAGAGAGCTGGTCGGCAGCTAGCGCCTTGGTGGGCGAGAGATAGAGGGCTGTTGCCCTGCCGGTATCAAAGCCGGTTCCCTGATATTCGTGTTCGCCCCGGTAGAGGGCATCGAGCACGGGGAGCTGATAGGCCAGTGACTTGCCGGAGGCTGTGCCCGTTGCAAGAATGACGTGCCTGCTACCGGAGGAATCGTGGGCAAGGGTGGCTGCCTGGACTTGGTGCAGGTAGGGCTCATCCACGCCCAAAGATTGGAAGGCCTCAACGACAGCGGGGTGGGCCCAGCTCGGCCAGGGGCTGGTCTGTGCCTCTTGGGCTGGCAGGGTGCGCACATGCCTGACCTGTGCAGGGAGCTCGGTCAGACCAAGCTGTTCCAGCACGAGTAAGAGCTCTTGGGGGGCGGGTGCCCGTGAGCCGGGGCTTTCCTGCGGGGTTTGGGTAGGCACATCCCTATTATGGCACCGCTTAGTCGGTGGTTTATTGCCTGGCCTGTTGCTGCTGTTTCCCAGACCTGTCCTGTCTGCCTGTACTGTGTTCCTACCTCTTGTTGAGGGCAGAGGTGACTGGCGCTGAGCATGGTGGGGAGCTGCCCAGGGCAAACCAAGAGCCCCTGTGCCTGACCTTTATCCCGCCAACCGGGCGTAAAGGCTGTGAGCTATGCTATAGAACTGGAATAATGGGAGTTATGAGTATTCCAATGAACATTAAGGGTCAGCAGTCAGCTCCTGAGGAGCCTGTGGTTACCGTGCTCACCGATGAGCAGGTGTGGGATTTGATCCAAGGCACTCGTTTTGCTCGTTTGGGCACAGTAGGCGAGGAGGGCTTCGTGCACATTACCCCGCTGAATATTGTGACGGACGGGGTTAAGATTTTCTTCCGCACGGCAGCCGGTAGCAAGCTTACCCAGCTCTTACTTGATGAAAAAGTGACCCTACAGTTTGACCGGGTTGAGGGCAAGAGCGCGCACTCAGTGAATGTGTTTGCCCGGGCCCGCCTCCTGACTGATAGCCGCGAGATTGACTACGTCGGCAAGCTCAACCTGGAACCCTGGCTTGATAGCCAGAAGCTGGAACTGGTGGAGCTAACTCCGGTGTCCATGACGGGGCGGCGCTTCCGCCTGGGGGCCTAGCTCATCTTTTATGGCTTATCTGCCCGGTGGTATCGGGCAGACTAGGCCAAGAAGAACTAGAATGGGTGCGTGGCTCAAGAACGAATTATCCTCTATTACTGCTTTGCACCCGTAACCGACCCCAAGGCTGTCATGCTGTGGCAGCGCGCCCTGTGCGAGAAGCTTGGCCTAACCGGCCGTATCCTCATCTCCAAGCACGGCATTAATGGGACTTTGGGCGGCGATGTTAACGCCCTCAAACAGTACGGTAAGACGACCCGCCAGTACCCCGGCTTTGAGAAGCTGGAACTGAAGTGGTCCGATGGTGGTTCCGCTGATTTCCCCCGCCTGTCGGTCAAGGCCCGCAAGGAGATTGTTGCTTTCGGTGCCCCCGATGAACTTGTGGTTGACGAGAACGGTGTAGTGGGTGGCGGTGTCCACCTGAAGCCCGAAGAGGTTAACCAGCTGGTTGAAGAACGTGGCGATGAGGTTGTCTTCTTCGATGGGCGTAATGCCTTTGAAGCTAAGATTGGCAAGTTTAAGAACGCTGTGGTGCCCGATGTGCGGACCACCCACGACTTTATCCAGGAGATTGAGTCGGGTAAGTACGATCATCTCAAGGACAAGCCGGTTGTTACTTACTGCACCGGCGGTATTCGCTGTGAGATTCTCTCCGCCCTCATGAAGAACCGGGGTTTCAAGGAGATTTACCAGATTGACGGCGGCATCGTGCGCTACGGCGAAAAGTTTGGTGACTCGGGGCTATGGGAAGGCTCTCTGTACGTCTTTGACAAGCGTCAGCGCGTGGAGTTCTCGCCCGATACCGTAACTATTGGTGAGTGCGAGCACTGCCAGGCTCCTGCTAATAGTTTTGTCAACCTCGATGTGGACGGTAACCGCGACCTGGTTCTGCTGTGCCCCGAGTGTGAGACCAAGGCACTGGCCCAGTTTGAGAGCGTGAGCGGCTAAGACTTTTACCTATTCAAGCGTGGGCTAGGGGCTGGGTGAAGAGGCATCGACCTTTTGCCCGGCCCCTTTTGTGTGCTCTGGTGCCGGGGTATTAGAGTAGTGAGCCATGACAGCAGAGCAGACATATGAGACAGCCCTGATTGAGTATGGGACCTTTATGGTGGCGGGCGTGACCGAGCCGGCTAGGCAGACGAGCGATTTTTCGCTGTGGTGGAAGAAACTCTATGATCATTTGGGTGCCGGCGAGACAGAGGCTGAGGCTCAGCTGGCTGCCCAGCGGTTGGCGGCTGTGGAGAAGCTTCAGCGGGTGGGCGTGCTCATGCCAGATGCCGACGATTCTGGGGTGACCTATACTGCCGGGTTTATTGTTCCCGGGGGTATTAAAGATGTTGCGGCTTTGGGGCTGACGGGTGTGGTGGTCCCCGGTGCCATGTACGCTACGGTACTGGTGGAGGGGCCCCTGGTGCCCGGTCTTCCGCCTGCCCATATTAAGGCCGGTTTTGACTATCTGGCTCAGACCTTTATCCCCTCTAAAAACCTGACCCCTACCGGTGTGTGTCTAGAGGTGTACGGGCCGGGTGATATACAGGGGCAGAACTATCGCATGTACCTGTGGCAGGCGGTGACCGGACTCTCTGCATAGTCGCAGTTCTGAGTCTTAGCCTAAGGTAGTTGCCCTGAGAGAACAGAACCTAGAAAGAGAAATACCTTCCGGTGCGCTAGCACGGAAGGTATTTCTATGAGGTCTTACCGGTGCCCTGATGGGGCGGTAATGCCGTGGGTTATCTTACGAGTTGCGTTCCTCTGCCAGCTGTTCTTCGAGCCGGGCAATAATCTCTTCGATGAAAGCGGGGCCGCCGTTGGCTGCTTTTTGCTTCCAGTCGGTAATGGATTTTTCGAGTTCGGCAATTTTTTCTACATTAGCCATAAGAAAGACTTTAGCTTACTTGTCGGTAAAAGAAGGCGAAGTTCCCTCTTTAACTTTTTCCCAGGTTTCTATACCGCCCGGTACGGCCTTGAAAAGAGGGTGGGGTAATGCTGGCGGTGGCGTGGAGAAATGCTGGGCGAACCAGTCGGGGGAGCGCCCTTTGACTTTGTGGGTAAGGAAAGCAAGCTCATATTCTAGCTGTCCCTCGGTGACCTCTAGCTCTTCCAGCTTATTATCTCTGGGCAGTACCAGGAGTGACCGGTTAAAGGAGTAGCCGCGCGTGTCAGCTTCGTCGGCAAGGCCGTGCAGGTAGGCGCAGATATAGGCCAGCGGATCATTGCTTGCTTTGAAGCGGTCTAGCTGGGGGTGCTGAGTATAGCCGCGTGTTTTTCCTTGGAGGACTTTTTGGGCCAAGAGTGTTTCACGCCAGCAAGCGACTAGGCCTTTGGCATCGAGCAGGGCAGGGGTGATGGACCAGATACGCACTGTTAGCTCCTGGCCCGCTGGTCAATGGCTGCTTCGAGCCGGTCGAGTTTTCCGGTGATTTCACCGGAGTCGTGGCCGGGGCGGATATCCGCCTTGAGCACGAGGGAAACCCTGTTGCCGTAGCGGGTCATGGCTTCGGTGGCGGCTTTGATGACGGCCATACATTGGTCCCAGTCACCTTCGATGGTGGTGAACATGGCATCGGTGCGGTGGGGTAGGCCTGAGTCGCGCACAATCTGGACGGCTTCGGCAACGGCGTCGTGGACGGAGCCGCTGGGGTCGCCGCCTCCGGTGGGGGCTACAGAGAAAGCAAATAACATACCTCTACGTTAGCCTGTGCTAGCTGTTTGTGGTAGGTTCTGCCCCATCAATGGAGGCCTAGTTTGGCGGTGCGGTGGCTAGGGGCCGGATCTGTGCGTGCGGCTGGGGTTTCTCTACGGTTAACATGGGTAGGGTGATGACTACTGATTTTTCTCGTGTTCCTGGTGCTCCGGTAAGCGCCGATATCTCTTCTTTGGTCAGGCTCCATACTGCCTTGCGAGCGGTCAACTATACCTATGAGGGGGTTGCCTCCCTCCTGGGTGACCGCGCTTTTGAGGCCATGACCCGGGACCAGCTCACACCTGGTATCTACAGGCTGAACCAGGTGCTGGGGTACGAGAAAACAGCCTCTACTTTTAGCCTTGGTGAAAAGTCGCTGGCGCAGGTAGTGCGTTTCTTCCTGATGGGGCAGGTGCTTGAGTCTGCTGAGCTTGAAGCCGCTCTGGGGGCCGGTTTATGCGATCTTCTCGTAGAGCTTGGCCTGGCTGAAAGCGCTGCCTCAGGTTCCCTTCAGGCTTCGGTTGACCTGCGCCCCCACGCCGCTGACGACGGCACTGAACTCTATGTTGCTAGCGATCTGGGTGCGCACCAGCGCCCCGGCGTTCTGCGGAAGGACCATGTACTGGGTATCGGTCATGCTTCCCTGACCCTGGCACAGTTCACCGAGCGCACTCCCCTTGAACGGGCGCTCGATCTGGGCACCGGGTGCGGCATCCAGACCTTCCATCTGCTGGCCCACGCCCGTCACGTCACCGCAACGGATATTTCGGAGCGGGCATTGGCTTTTACCCGCTTTAACCTTCTGCTTAATGCTCCTGCCCTAGAGATTGACCCGCAGAAGCTGGAGGACCGGGTGAGCTTGCTCCACGGTTCTTTGCTGGAACCGGTAGCCGGGCAGAGCTTTGACCTGGTGGTTTCTAACCCGCCCTTTGTCATTACACCGCGTAGCTCTGGGGAGACCCCGGCAGACCAGTTCACCTACCGCGACGGTGGTATGGCAGGGGATGGCATCGTGTCAACCTTGGTGCGCCAGCTCCCTGAGGTCTTGAACCCCGGTGGGCGTGCCCAGATGCTGGGTAACTGGGAAATTCCCGTGGCTGGCCCCGGTGAGCAGGCCGACTGGTCGGCCCGCCCCCGCGACTGGGTAGGTCAAGAAGCGGAGGCCTGGTTTATTCAGCGTGAAGTCCTTGCCCCGGAGCAGTATGCTGAGACTTGGTTGCGTGATGCCAGCGAAAACCGCGACCCCGCCCACTACGAGCAGGCCTATACTGACTATCTGCGCGACTTTGCCGCGCGAGGCGTGGACGCTATCGGCTTTGGCATGATCTGGTTGCGCCGACCCAACTTGCAGGCGGCAGGGGAGCGCCTGCACCGTTTTGAGGAAATTACCTACCCGATCCAACAACCCATTGCCTCCTTTATCACTGAGGCCGTTGCCCACTATGATGCGGTGACTGCCCTGGATGATGAAGCCCTCCTAGCCCAGCATCTGGTGGTAGCTGGGGATGTGACCGAGGAGCGCCACTTGTCACCCGGTTCTGAGCATCCGTCCCTTATTTTGCTCCGCGCCGGTGCCGGTTTACGCCGCACCATTTTAGAAACCACAGAAACAAGCGGGTTCGTCTCGGCCTGCGATGGGGAACTCAGCGTGGGCCAGATTGTCAATGCCCTAGCCACTCTGCTGGACTGGCAGGACGCTTCACCCCAGCAGGAATTGATAAGTAACATTCGTGAACTGTTGGAGAAGAGTTTTCTGCGCCTTGAGCAGGGTGACTAGACTGGGGCTATGGTAGAGAACCCGATTAAAGCCCTGACCGAAGACCGCTGCTGGGAGCTTTTAAGCTCGCATGAGTTTGGGCGTCTTGCCCTAGCCGTGAGCGGCGAAGTCGATATTTACCCCGTCAATTTTGTGGTGCACCAGAAGAAAATCTACTTCCGTACCGCAGCTGGGCAGAAGCTGTCCGAGGTCGTTATTAGCCGTAAGGCCGCCTTTGAGATTGATGAAGTCAAAGATGGTATGGCCCGCTCCGTGGTAGTACACGGGAATGCCCAGTGGCTGACCAGCGAAGCTGACCTTGCCGCCATTGAATCGTTGGGGCTACGCGCCTACGCACCGACCTACAAGACCAACTGGGTTGAGGTTGAGCCGGTGAGCATTAGCGGCCGCGAATTTGAGATCGGTGAAGAACCGACCGACGAGCTCTAAGCCAGCCCCAGAACCCCGTACACCATAGGTCGGCCAGCATGATGGGTGCCAAGAGCCCTCTAAGGTCACATGACCCTAAGTGGACAGGAAGTGCTGTCTGTCGGCTATTGTTGTGCTTACACGCCTATTGTCAACCTCAAGGAGCCACCAGTGCCCACCAAGGCAACCCCCCTGCACGGCAAGTCACTGCTGATTGTAGAGTCCCCCTCTAAAGTCAAAACAATCAGCGGTTACCTGGGAGATGCCTTTATTGTCGAGTCCTCGATGGGCCACATCCGTGACCTGCCTCAGCCCTCTGAACTGCCCGATGAGCTGAAAAAGAGCCCTGTGGGTAAGTTCGCTGTTGACGTGGAGAACGGCTTTGAACCCTACTATGTGGTCAATTCTGATAAGAAGAAGAAAGTCACCGAGCTCAAGCGCCTGCTCAAAGAGTCTGATGCGCTTTATCTGGCAACCGATGGGGACCGTGAGGGCGAAGCGATTGCCTGGCACCTGCTTGAGGTGCTCAAGCCCAAGGTACCCGTCTACCGTCTGACTTTCCCAGAAATCACCAAGGAAGCCATTGAACGTGGCTTCAAGGATTTGCGTGAGATCGATGAGAACCTGGTGGATGCTCAGGAAACCCGCCGTGTTCTTGACCGTATCTACGGCTATGAGCTCTCTCCCGTGCTCTGGCGCAAGGTGTCGCGTGGCCTCTCTGCGGGCCGCGTGCAGTCTGTTGCCACCCGCCTGGTTGTTGAGCGTGAACGCGAGCGCATGGCTTTCCGCTCTGCCAGCTACTGGGATTTGACCGGCACCTTTACGACCGCATCGGCTGAGAGCTTTAGCGCTAAGCTATCTGCTGTGGATGGTGCCCGTGTTGCTACGGGCAAGGATTTTGCCGATAACGGCGCTTTAAAGGCTTCTGCGGCTTCTAAGGTTTCCCATCTCGATGAGGCCGCCGCTAGTTCGCTGGCTACCGCTCTGGCCTCTGCTGATTTTGCGGTTCGCTCGGTCGAGACCAAGCCCTACACCCGCCGTCCTGCTGCCCCTTTCACGACCTCCACCCTGCAGCAGGAGGCAGCCCGTAAGCTCCGTTTCTCGTCACGCTCGACCATGCAGGTTGCCCAGCGACTCTACGAAAACGGTTACATTACCTACATGCGAACCGACTCCGTTGCCCTGTCAGATCAGGCAATCCGGGCCGCTCGCGCCCAGGCCAAGGAACTTTACGGTGCCGAGTTTGTACCTGCCTCACCGCGCGTCTACGCTTCTAAGTCTAAGAACGCCCAGGAAGCTCACGAAGCAATCCGCCCTGCCGGTGATACCTTCCGCACCCCTGCTGCCGTCAAATCAGCCTTGAGCCCCGATGAGTTCCGTCTCTACGAACTGATTTGGAAGCGTACCGTTGCCTCTCAGATGGCTGATGCTAAGGGTTCAACCGCCTCCGTCCGCTTGGGCGCTATCGCCAGTGATGGGCGCGATGCCGAGTTTGCCGCCTCCGGTACTGTCATTACCTTCCGAGGCTTTTTAGCTGCCTATGAGGAGGGCAAAGATGCCCTGCGCAACGAGGAAGACAAGGCCGCCGAGGCGAAGAGTGAGAAACGTCTGCCCCAGCTTGCCCAGGGCGATAGGCTGAACGCCAGCGATATTGAGGCTGCCCGGCACGAGACCTCGCCTCCGCCCCGCTACACCGAAGCCTCCCTGGTCAAGGCCATGGACGAGCTGGGTATTGGTCGCCCTTCAACCTATGCTGCCGTTATCTCCACCATCATGGACCGGGGTTATGTTCATCACCGGGCTGGTTCCCTGGTACCTTCCTGGACGGCTTTTTCGGTGGTACGCCTGCTTGAAGAGCACTTTGCCAAGTATGTGGACTACGAGTTCACCGCTGAGATGGAAGAGGATCTGGACCGCATTGCACGCGGCGAAGAAGCCCGCACCCAGTGGTTGGGCAACTTCTACTTTGGTGGTGAGGCCCAGCGCGGCCTCAAGCCTATGGTCGATAACCTGGGTGATATCGACGCTAGAGCTATTAACTCCATTGAGGTTGCCCCCGGAGTCAATCTGCGCGTGGGTAAGTTTGGCCCCTACCTTGAGATGGGCGGCGAAATTGACACCGAGACCGGCGAGATTAAGGACCCGGTCCGCGCTAATGTGCCTGATGATCTGGCTCCCGATGAGCTGACCGAGGAGAAGGTCGCAGAGCTGATCTCCCAGGGCAAACAGGACGGTCGTGAACTGGGTGTAGACCCGGTGACCGGGCGCACTATTGTAGCCCGGGACGGCCGCTACGGCCCCTACGTCACCGAGCTGATCCCTGAGATGAGCGAAGAAGAAATCGCCGCCTGGATGGAGGCCCAGCCCACCGAGTACTACAAGAACGGTAGGCCCAAGCCCAAGAAGAAGCCTAAGCCTGAAAAGCCCCGTACCGGATCCCTCTTCAAGAGTATGGATCTGGCAACTATCACCCTTGAGGACGCGCTCAAACTCATGAGTCTGCCCCGCGTGGTGGGAAGCGATGCTGAGGGCCTTGAGATTACCGCCCAGAACGGACGTTTTGGCCCCTACCTGAAGAAGGGTACGGATTCGCGCTCGCTGGAAAACGAGGAGCAGATTTTCTCGATTACCTTGGAGCAGGCCCTTGAGATTTATTCTCAGCCTAAGCAGCGTGGGCGGGCGGCGGCTAAGCCCCCCTTGGCTGAGCTGGGTGTTGACCCGGTGTCTGAGAAGAAGATTGTGGTTAAGGACGGCCGCTTTGGCCCCTACATCACCGACGGTGTCACCAATATTACGGTGCCTAGGAGCGAGACAATTGAGTCACTGACTCATACCCGTGCGGTTGAGCTTTTGGCTGAGAAGCGCGCCAAGGGCCCGGTTAAGCGTAAGACTACCGCTAAGAAGACCACCGCTAAGAAGAGCCCTGCCAAGAAGGCACCTGCAAAGAAGACAACAGCCAAGAAGACAACAGCTACAGAAGCCGCTGAGTAGGGGCTAAGCCCTGCCAGCGGGTGATGGGGGCAGGAGCTAGGCTCCTGCCCCAGCTGTTTGCGGGATCGAGCTGGCCGGCCGCGCGGGGTGCGTCCTTTAGACTGGTAGGCAGGAACCTTATTCTTTTCACCTATCCTGGGGGAACCATGCGACTCGGCGTGCTTGATATCGGCTCAAATACCGGCCACCTGCTCTTGATTGAGGGGCAGCTGGGTTCGCGCCCCGAAGCCTATACCGATGCCCATAAGGAGCCCCTCCAACTGGTGCGCTACATTGATGCGGATGGGAAGATCACCGACGAGGGCCGCGACCGGCTGACAGCCTTTGTCAAGAGCGCTGTGCTTTATGCTATCGAGCAGGGAGCTGAGGACCTTTTAGCTTTTGCTACCAGCGCTATTCGTGAGTCCAAAAACGGCCCTGCGGTCCTTCAGCACGTGCAGAATGCCACCGGGGTGAACCTGACCGAGATTACCGGTGACCAGGAAGCTGCGATTACCTATCACGCGGTGCGCCACTGGCAGGGGTGGGGTGCTGGCCGTATCCTCAACTTTGATATTGGCGGTGGCTCCTTTGAGTTCTCTACCGGCATGGATGCCTACCCCGATGACGCTATCTCGGTGCCCCTGGGCGCTACCCGCCTAACCGGGGACTGGTTTAGCTCGGAGATCCCTTCACCCAAGGAAATTAAGAAACTCCGTAAGTATGTGCGTGAAACCCTAGAGCCTGTTGCCACCCAGCTCCTTGCCTACGGTGAGCCCAACATGGTGGTGGGTACCTCCAAGACTTTCCGCTCCCTGGCCCGTATTTGCGGTGCTGCCCCGTATTCTGCTGGCCCCTATGTTAAGCGTGAAATGCGTTTAGAAGATCTGCGCTTGTGGACCCGTCGTATGGAGGCCATGGCACCGTCTGAGCGGGTGGACTTGCCGGGGGTGTCTGAGGTGCGCGCTGAGCAGATGCTTGCCGGCGCTATTGCAGCTGAGACGGCTATGGATGTTTTTGGCGTAGGAGTTATGCGGGTCAGCCCCTGGGCTTTGCGTGAGGGCCTGATCCTGCGCCGCATGAACTACCTAGCCCAGCAGGGTTCTTACTCCATGCTTGACCCCCGCTCACTTGAAGAATTCGTCCGTAATTAGACTCTGATATCCTGCTGACCGGTAGAAACTTTCCTTTCTAGGTAAGCCGGTTTGTAGATGAACGGTGCTTGTTATGACTGACTCCCAGCTCAACCCAGCTTCTGCTGAGCCTGCTATTGTTACTACGGGAACAGAAGGGCCGCGACCTCAGATTCCTGTGGCGCTTTCGACCTCCTGCCTTTTTCCTCTGGGGGTGCACGAGACCTTTTCAACGGCTGTAGATCTTGGCTACGACAGTGTAGAGGTCATGATTACTCACACCGCTCTGAGTCAGGAGCCCTACGACCTGCTGAACCTGGTGCAGGAGTACCAGATTCCAATTTCTGCTATTCATGCACCGACTCTCTTGCTGACCCAGCAGGTGTGGGGCCGGGCCTGGAACAAGATGCAGATGGCTGCCAAAATGACCAAGGCTGTAGGAGCTGACGTGATTGTTGCGCACCCACCTTTCCGATGGCAGAAGACCTACGCCAAGAACTTTGTGGCCGGTGTCCGCGAAATCTCTGAACATGAGGGCGTTAAAATCGCGGTAGAAAACATGTACCCCTGGTCATTCAAAGGGAAAGCGATCGAGATGTACGCCCCGCACTGGGAGCCCTCTCGCTTTGACTATGACTGGATTACCTGGGACTTCTCCCATGCGGCAGCTGCCAATGATGACTCCTTAGAGGCCGTTAAACGGATTGGCTCTCGCCTGGGGCACCTTCATTTGACCGATGGTTCTGGCGATAAGCTCATGGATGAGCACTTGGTGCCGGGGCACGGTAGTCAGCCTGTTGCTGAGACGCTACAGTACCTTGCGACGACCGACTTTGCGGGCGTGGTGTGTGCCGAGGTATCGACCCGCAAGGCCAAGGGCGCGGCTGAGCGTGACGGGTGGCTCTACGAGACGCTTCAGTTTGCGCGCACCCACCTGGCCCGCTAACCTGCCTCGTGCAGGCTTTCTCTTTGATCCCTACCGATAGGACAACATCTACCATGACTACTGTAGCTTTTTTGGGAACGGGTTCCATGAACGGGGCAATTGCCTCAGGCTTGCTTGCCGGTGGAGCTGATCCTGCAACACTTCGCGCTACTGTCGGCTCCGTAGCTAGCATCGAGCCCCTTAAGAAGAAGCTGGGGGAGCGAGGCTCAGAAGTCCTGGTACTGGCAAACGAGACAGAGCCCGAAGCAAACCTGCGGGCTGTCCAGGGGGCAGACCTTGTGCTCTTGGGCGTCAAACCCTACGCTATTCTTGACCTTGCCCGGCAGATCGCCCCGGTACTGGACCCCAGCACCCTTGTGGTATCGGTGGCCGCAGGTATCACCCTCGATGCCCTGACAGCAGCACTGCCTGAGGGACAACCTGTTATCCGTTGCATGCCAAACACTCCTTCACGTGTGGGCAAGGGGGTTCTTGCTATCTCGGTGGGTGCGTCAGTAAGTGCTAGCCAGCAGGAGGTAGCGGCCAATATCTTGGCGGCAGCAGGGCAGGTCTTTGAGGTTGGAGAGGAACAGATGGGTGCTGTCACCGCTGTGTCTGGTTCTGGGCCTGCCTATGCTTTCTTACTAGCCGAGACAATGGCCGCCGCCGGTGTGAAGTTAGGCCTTGATGAGCAAACAGCCACAGCGCTAGCCGCGGCAACCGTGGCGGGTGCGGGCTATCTCTTGGAGGCTGACCCTGATCCCGAGTCACTGCGCCAGGCCGTCACCAGTCCCAAGGGGACCACAGACAGGGCTATCCGGACCTTTACTGAGGGTGGTCTCTTTGAACTAACTGAGGCGGCTATGCGGGCTTGTGTTCAGCGCAATGATGAGATGACTGCTGAATTCTGCGGCGGTAGCAAGGATCACTAGCACCTAAAGACTGTTTGAGCATAAGAGCATACTGTGCTACCAAGTTCTATAACAAGATTTCAGCCTTGAGGGTAGCGAAACTTCTTGGGGGCAAACTAAAAGGCCAGTCCGTAGGGAACCGGACTGGCCTTTAGCTCTCTACCCACCAGTAGGGATCTGGCGGATGGAGAATGCCTTCAACCTGAACTCGGTGGCATTAGGGGGAACCACCATAGAGATCAGGTCTCTGGCTACTTGAACGGGTTCGCGGACCGTTCAGTAATCACTCGCACCTTTAGAGGTATTTATAACTATAGGCTAGTTCGTAGGATTATGCACCTTGTTGTCCTAGAAAAAACAGAAAAATTTTCAGAAATTAGCTCAATATACATATTAGGTTGAGGTTTATTGAATCCTAGTCAGGGCAACCTTTGGGTGGAGAATTTAGGGCCTTGAGGCAAAACGCTGAATAAGATCTACTTGCCCAGAGACAATAAGTAAATCTCGTGAAGAGACTTTTGTTGTGGGGGTTGCATGGGTAATCTCTTCGCCGGGGGATTTTACACCCACGATTGTTACACCGTATTTGGACCTAACGTCTGATTCTGCCAGGGTGAAGCCGTGGGTTTCTTTAGGTGGGTACATTTTGACGATGGCGAAATCATCGTCAAACTCAATAAAATCAAGCAAACGACCGGAGACCAGATGGGCGGCGCGGACGCCGGCGTCTGACTCTGGGTAAACAACCCGGTGTGCTCCAATACGGGATAGAATTTTGCCGTGGGAGGGCGTAATCGCCTTGGCCCAGATGCGTTCAATCCCTAGGTCCACTAGGTTAGCTGTGATGAGCACAGAGGCCTCAACCGAGGTCCCTACGCCAACCACAGCAGAGCTAAAGTCCTGAGCGCCTAGCTGGCGTAAGGCGTTGATATCTGTTGCATCTGCTTCGACCACATGGGTCAGCTCCCCTGCCCACTTCTGAACTAGTGCGGAATCCTTTTCAACAGCCAGAACCTCCTTATTCTGGTGGACGAGCTGTGCCGCGGTAGCTGACCCAAAGCGGCCAAGCCCGATTACTAGAACCGGGGCGCTGTGGGTTGTGCGAGACTCTTTCTTAGCCAATGATGGGCCTTTCTTCGGGGAACTTGTATAGACGGCGGCGGGAACGTAGAGCCAGGCCCGTTGCCACGGTGACGGTACCGACTCTGCCAATCAGCATCAGCAGGGAAAGGACGTAGGCCCCTGCCGCTGGCAAATCAGGTGAGAGCCCGCTTGAAAGACCACAGGTGGCGTAAGCGGAGATAACCTCAAAGAGTGACTTATCCAGGCTGGCTCCGCTGATCAGCATAATAGCGGCAGTCCCCAGGAGTACAAAGACAGAACTCATCATGATGACCGTAATTGCGATGCGTAGTACAGCGTCAGGGATGGTTCTTCTGAAAGCTACAACGAACTGGTCACCACGGGCCTCGGCCAAAATGGCTAGGAAAACTACGGCCAGGGTGGTGACCTTGATACCACCAGCGGTTGATGCTGAGCCTCCGCCGACAAACATCAGTACATCGGTCAGCAGCATTGTCACCGGGTTCATGTCTGACATCTCTACGAGGTTGAAGCCTCCAGAGCGGGTCATGACAGAAGCAAATATTCCGTTCAGTAGCTTATCGGCCAGGGTCATGCTCCCGATAGTTTTGGGGTTGTTCCATTCAAGAACCAGCCAGGCTAGGGAACCCATCATAAAGAGCAGGAAGGTACCCAGCAGGGTGAGCTTGGCGTTGAGGTTCCACCCCCGGTAGTGCAGATTCTTGCGCAGGGCCAGGATGACTGGGAAGCCCAGGGAGCCGATAAAGACCCCTAAGGCTATGGGGGTAATGACCCACAGATCATGGCTATAGGGTACAAGGCCATCTGTGTGAGGGGTGAAGCCTGCATTGTTAAAGGCCGAGATCGCGTAGAAGACTCCGTGCCAGGTGGCTTGGCTCAGGGGCTCGCCCAAAAATATGAAGCGGGGAATAAGGGTTGCGGCAATAAAGGCTTCGATGGTGATAGAGGTGAAGGCTACTGTGCGTAGGACTGAGCCTACTTCACCCAAACGGCCAATGTTGAGGGTTTCCTGAGCGATGATTTT
Source organism: Rothia sp. P4278 (assembly GCF_048512945.1). Lineage (NCBI taxonomy): Bacteria > Bacillati > Actinomycetota > Actinomycetes > Micrococcales > Micrococcaceae > Rothia > Rothia sp. P4278. The sequence goes on along the minus strand of NZ_JBLXXU010000002.1, from coordinate 267,512 downwards.
TGAGCGTAATCCAAGTTTCTTGCCAACGATCAGAGCCAGGATAGAGGTGAATGTGAGGGTCCCCAGGCCCCCGACCTGTGCGCCGACGAGAATAACGAGGTGCCCAAAAGTGCTCCATTGGTCAGCCGTGGAGACAGTGGTAAGACCGGTAACGGTCACAGCACTAGTTGCCGTGAAAACCGCATCATGGAGGGCTACTGAGTGGCCGTCCTGGGAGGCCCAGGGGGTGTAAAGGAGCGAGGATAAGGCGGAGATGACCAGGACAAAGGCTGCAATAGCTATGCGGGAGGAGGAATTTCCCACACTTTGATCTACTAGCTCGCGAAATCTATATAAGAGAGTTTGGAGAGGGTGGGCATCTTGGTCAGCCTCTTTCATGACTGTTTGAGGGACTCTTTCCTTGATTTTGAAGAGGGTGCTATGGTCCTCGGGTTTCGGGGGCTGGCGCACGATTTTGTTCATTGGTTCACCTCTCTTTCTAGCCTAGTGTGCGTGTCATATCGGTAGGCTCCGCTGTCGATGGGGTTTAGAGTGTTTAATGAGAAATGTGACTTAAATAACCTTTAGGGGGTAGTGCTCGTGGCAGCAACCGATAGTCTGACGCCAACTGACCTGCGAGTCTTGTGGAGTCCCCACATGGCTAACTACTATTTTGGCGACTATCACCCTATGCACCCTTCCAGGCTCGATGCCACGGCATCCCTAGCTCGCGCATTGGGAATCTTTGACCTGCCGCAAATCCAGCTCGAAGAGCCAGAGATGGCTAACGTTCACCAGCTCATGTTAGCGCATGATTACTCCTATATTGATGCGGTTCAGAAGATTAGTGCTGACCCGAGTCTTACCATTGCAAACTGTGGTTTGGGGACGGAAGATACCCCTGGTTTTGAGGGGGTGCACGAAGCAAGTGCCCGACTGGCTGGTGGAACTTTTCAGGCGGCAGAGGCCATCTTGACTGGTGCTGTAAAACATGCGGTTAATTTTGGTGGCGGTATGCACCACGCTTCGCGGGATCAGGCGAGCGGGTTCTGCATCTATAACGACTGCGCTGTAGGTATCGGCCACCTGCTGGAACAGGGTGTTTCAAAAGTTGCCTACATCGATGTGGATGCCCACCACGGGGACGGTACTCAGAGCATCTTTTGGGATAATCCCAACGTTATGACTATCTCTCTGCATGAGAGTGGCATGACGCTCTTTCCCGGCACCGGGTTTGCAAACGAGGTGGGGCCGGAGGGCCTTGCGGCGGGAACCTCGGTAAATATTGCCCTACCCGAAGGAACTGCTGATTCTGGTTGGCTCCGAGCCTTCGACGCAATCGTCCCCAGCGTCTTACGGGAGTTTCAGCCAGAGGTCATTGTTAGCCAACACGGCTGCGACTCACACATGGACGATGACATGTCGCACCTGAAGGTCAGCATTAACGGTCAGCGTGAGATTGCCGCCCATATTTCTTTGCTTGCCGATGAGCTGTGTGAGGGCCGATGGATAGCTACCGGGGGAGGGGGCTACTCGATTTATAACGCTGTACCCCGTTCCTGGAGTCACCTTATTGCTGTTGCCGCGGGTCAGCCTCTCGATGTGAATATACCCACTCCGAAAGCCTGGCAAAAATATATGTTGGAGCGCTACGGGACGAAAGTGCCCACTATCTTGGGGGACCCAGTGGATTTGTGGTGGTCTTCGTGGGAGGTCGGGTTTGACCCTGCAAGCGGTATCGACCGCTCAATTATGGCCACCCGCAAGGAGGTTTTTCCACTGTGGGGTCTGGATCCCTGGTATGACTAGTCAATATTTCTGGTGTGGCAGGGTAAGCTAGAATATCTAAGTATTACCCTTTGGGTAAAAGTCCCTCCGCTTCAATAAGGTGCAGGCATGTCCCCCCTTCTGTTGGTAAAACATGCAATTGTGGGTATATATACGTATATGATGTCAGTATGAAAGACGACGTTTTTGCTGTTATCGCTGACTCGACCCGGCGACACATTCTTCAGGCACTTGCTGTCGAGCGATTGGCTGTGGGTGAACTGGTCGAGGAGCTTGGCGTTAGCCAACCAACTGTTTCTAAACACCTTAAAGTCCTACGAACTGCCGGTCTTGTCGAAACCGAGGCCGTAGGTCAGAAGCGTTTCTATTCAATTACCCCAGCGCCCCTCCTTACTATCACTGATTGGGCTCAGACCCTCATCGATGCCCCTGCTCTCCAAACAGGAGAGTCCCAAACTGTTCCCACCCCCCAGGACGAAAGGGCTCACCCTGCCGACCAGCAGGTCAGCACGGCCAGCCCCCCATCCCTCGAAAAAAAGGTTAGCCCGCTTGCTACAAGTAGCGAGCCAGAAGAAACCGAAGAAGAGCCCCCCGTGACTGCTGAAGTTACCCAGGAACAGGTTGATACCCCCCTTGTTCCTCACCCTAGGAATGCCGGTATTTTGATTACTCCTTTGACTGCTTTCACCCCGGTCCTTGACCGGTACACCGGTGAGCAAGCTGACGGGATTATTGATAAGGAACAGGTATTCCCCAGGCAGAAAGCAGAAAGTACCAAGGCTCTATCTGCAACATTAGATAACACATTTGCTGCAGAAGACCTTGAAACTGAGGCAACTCTTCAGCTTAAGCTGATGGCTCGGAACCTCACCTTAGATTCTGAAGACGAACAGGTTTCTCCAGGCGAGAATCCGCTTGTTCCCCAAGGCCTCTCCCAAGCTCAGCCTGCTCTTTCAAAGCTTGAGACTGATATTGATGCCCAGGCTGAGGCTGCTGTTGCGGAATCGCAGGAACGCGCATCTATCACAGAGGCGCAGGCAGCAGAAGCCGCTGAAGAAGGCGGTCTGCTGTCAAAGCTGGCTCGCTGGGGCCGTCGCAGCGCGCGCTAATCACTCCATAGACCCCTATCTGAGAGAAAACACAACCCTATATGGCACACCATCAGCAGTTTCTCGACTGGATTGAGAATGAACTGATTAACCAAAACCTGCATCTGGGAGATGAACTACCCGATGACAGAGTGCTGGCCCGCGAGGTGGGTCTCAGCCAAAATCTGATGCGTGAAAGCCTTAAGCACTGCGAAGAAATCGGGGTGCTAAGGCTTTATGAGGGGCGCAAGAAGAGCATCATCAGCGTTCTCTTGCGTGAGCCGGCATCATCGGCTGGCCCTGCCATCGGCCTCTACTTGGCCAGTTCACGAGCCCCGCGCCAGGACCTGTTAAACACCTGCCTGCTCCTGGAAAGCTACGCCTTGGCCGGGCCGTCTTTTGACCAGTCTGCCTTCCCCGAACTTGACCGGATTGTCGGGGCCATGCAGGATGCCGCTACCAGTCTCAGCGATTTCCACGACCTTGAGGCTGATTTTCATATTCAGCTGGGTCGTTTGTCGGGTAACGCCCTGGTCTCTGCCCTGTTGGCTACGCTGCGCGATGCCATGATTGAAGCACGGTTTGAGCTTGTTAACCGGGTTCCTCTGTGGAGTGCGACATCGGCTCGTTTGCGTATGGAGTACCGTGCCATTGTCGATGCGGCTCGTTCTGGTGATCCTGCACTTGCTCAGACCCTTTTGCGAGCTAACCTGCATGAGCGTTTTGCTGAGGCAGGTCACCGGCTTGATCTGCCAGAGGACATGGGGCAGGAGGATGAGGATCCTCAGTTCACTCTGGAACCCGTGGATATTGATGCCAAGGGGCTCCTGCCGGAGCAGTGGGGTGGTGCAATTGAGCCAGACCTCTTTGAGGCTCTGGCAACGATTCAGCCCATTAAGTCTTCTGTTTCGCCTGCGCGGTCTGTCCTAGAGAAGAGCAAAGAACAGCCTGCGCCCGAACCGGTTACCGCCTCGCCTGTGCAAACCGCGCCGGAAGCTCCGCTGGAGGAGGCCCCTGTAGAAGATGCTCCCGAAGTAGCCGAAGCTGTGACTGCACAGGAGGTCCTGGCTGATGCGACCCCTCAAGCTAGCGAAGATACTGCTGAAGCTGAGAGCGCCCAGGCTCTTGTAGAGCCCAAGGGCCAAGAACCGGCAGAGCGTTCGGAAAAGGAGCCGCAAGCTAAGGCCGCAGAAACTCCTGAGCCTGATCTTGTGCTGGATAGCGAGGAAGAGAAGTCCCGTGAACCTGCTGTATCTGAACAGCCTGACCAGCAGCCCGATCGTCCTGAGCCCATCGCGCTGGCAGAAGAGCGGGCTGTACCAACCGGTAGCGCTACGCGTAAGCGTCGCGGTACCGTCAGCCCCGTTGTTCGCGCAACGGTGATTCCACCGCGCCAGACCTCGCCCAAGCCGGTCCCGGTCCGGCGCCTCATTGACTGGCAACCGGTCGGCCAAGAAGACAAACCTCTTGTAGTTGCTGAGCAGGTATCGGCTCCGGTCCAGAGGGTTCCGGTAGAAGACCTTGAAGAGAAGCTCAAAAACGAAGAAGCTCGTCTGGCTGCTGCCAAGAAGCTAGCTCGTCGTACTGAGGCCAACCCTAGGGAATCAGGGGCCGCACCTGCTTGTGAGACTGGGCAGGTCGCTCATGCACCTGAAGCTCAGGTCATGGAGTCACCTGCGCCTGCAAGAGAAATCGCCGCATCTGAGCCGAAGCGCCCCAGCAGGGTAGCTTCTAAGAAGCTCTTCGATATCGTTAACTACTTTGGTTTTAAGCAGATGAAATCTCCGGTCAGGTCGGCTGTGCCCGCAGAGCCTTCCCGCGATGTGGACGATACCCTGCATATATCTGATGAGCCTGAAACCAATTCGTTTGAGGGGTATGAGTACATCGACCCCCTTGCCGAGGATGACGGTGCAGCCGACTACTCTGATTGGGAGGATGAGGACCTGCACAAGAGTGCTCCCTGGCAGGATGAGACCTCGCAGGTTAAGAACGGCCAGGCCGAGGAGCCCCTACCGGCACAGACTGGCCAACCTACTGAGCCGGGTACTGCTGCGTCTGCCGGGAGTATCCTGAGCCAGAAAAAGGGTAAAAAGAAATCTAAGAAAAACCGCCGCTAAAGGCTCAGTGTGGGAAATGCAACGAGAAAATGTTCTCACTTGAGGGTGAACGGGCCTCGGAACGTCCTGTTTACCTGTACTCTTGACAGAGAGCGTTTTTTCACGCGGAGGGTATTTTTGTGCCCAAAAGCGTGTGTAAGGGAGCGTTTATACCGGTATAACCCCCGGATAGCTACCGTACACACCTGAACTATCAGGTGGTGTCGGCCGGGTATCAACCACTCTATTTAATAAGTGAGGTGAATCCTATGGGTTCAGTTATCAAGAAGCGCCGCAAGCGTATGTCGAAGAAGAAGCACCGCAAGCTTCTCCGTAAGACTCGCCACCAGCGCCGCAATAAGAAGTAAATTCTTCACCGTGAGCCTCGCACCTTTGGGTGCGGGGCTCACGCTCTTTAAAGTGTGGCGAGAGGCGCTGGCGCGATAGAGTAAAGACTATGGCCACACCGCTTATTGAACTTCTGACCAAGCCAGGGTGCCACCTGTGCGAATCTGCCCGGCAGGCAACCCAGGAGGTTGTCTCAGGCTTTGACCTGAGTTTTACCGAGATTAACGTTGAGGATGACCCCGACCTTTTGGAGCGGTACCGTACCGAGATTCCGGTCTTGCGGGTGGACGGGGAGGTTAAGGACTTCTGGCAAATCAACACCAAGCGTCTTGCTCGCCTGCTGGAGAAAAAACTGGCTGGCTAAAAACGTTGGGCCAGGCAAAGCCCTGACAGACCACAGTGGTGGCCAAGAGATACCCGGGCTCTTCAGGTCGGGTTAGCGCTTGTTGGCCGCGTCTGAGAGACTAGGTATATGAGCACACCACAACAGGCTACTGTTACTGTCCACCTGATGCGCCACGGCGAAGTGCACAATCCGGATCGTATTGTGTACGGGCGCCTACCCAACTACCACCTGTCCGAGACCGGGCAGAAAATGGTGGGTCTGAGCGCTGAAGAGTTTAAGCGCCGCTCCGATGCCGGGGCCAATATCGTGCACCTGGTCTGTTCGCCGCTCACCCGCACCCGGGAATCTGCCGCACCGATTGAAGAGCTCCTGGGCCTGACCGCTCAGCCCGATGAACGTGTGATTGAAGCCGATAACTACTTTGAGGGCCTGCATGTCAATAAGCAGGAGCTGCTGGGGAACCCCTCACACTGGAAGCACCTGGTGAACCCCCTGCGTCCTTCCTGGGGTGAGCCCTACAGGGAACAGGTTGCCCGTATGGCAGAGGCCATTAAGGACGCCGCACGCACAGCCTATGAGCTGGGGGGTGATGGCGCCGAGGCAATCATTGTGTCCCACCAGCTCCCCATCTGGATGGCCCGCACCTCGGTGGAGGGTGGTCTGCTACCGCATGACCCCCGCGCACGCCAGTGTAATTTGGCTTCCATTACCAGCCTTAAGTTCAAGAATATTTTTGCTCCTGGCAAGCCAAAACTCTCTTATGTTGAGCCTGCTGCGGAGCTGTACTCAGGTGTTATTCAGTTACCCGGGTCATAATAGCCCAGTTGCATCCTCACACCCTCTGACTCGAAAGACCCCTTTTTATGTTGACTCCTTCTGACCTACGAGTGAGCCGTAAGCAGGCTCTGGGGCTCTTTGCTCTGGGCACTGTGGGGCTTCTATCTGCCTGCTCGCAAGGCCAAGATTCTCTGGCATCCCAGGCTGATGCGGGGGACGCTAAGGGATATATTGCCGGTGATGGTAGCGTCACCGAATACGCGCAGGGGGAGCGGGGGCAACCCGTTGAATTTGAGGGTGAGCTGTTTGATGGTTCGGTTGTTCGAGCATCAGAACTGCGCGGTAAGCCGGTCCTGATCAATTTCTGGTACGCAGGGTGTGCGCCCTGCCGCGCTGAAGCTCCCTGGCTCAACGAGCTTCATGAGAGCTATGGCCAGAAAGTTATCTTCTACGGTGCTAACGTGCGCGATGAAAAAGGCACCGCTGAAGCCTTCGAGAAAAAATTCGGGGTTGCCTATCCCTCCTTTAGGGATCTGAACGGCAAGGTGCTCCTTGCCATGAGCAAGTATGTTCCTGCTCAGGCCGTGCCCACTACTGTTGTGCTCGATGCCGAAGGGCGTGTAGCCGCCCGCATCTTAGGGCAGATTGATAAATCGGTTCTCAAAACCCTGCTCGAAGACCAAATCAGTGCCTAACTACGGCCAAATAGTTCTTGATGGCTCACTATGGCTGGCTCTGCCCCTGGCGGCTTTAGCCGGCCTGGTGTCCTTTGCCTCGCCCTGTGTGCTACCGCTGGTACCCGGCTATGTTGGCTACGTTACGGGCCTATCGGGTGGCCAGATGAGTGCCCGCCACCGAACCATCCGCATGTTGGTTGGGATTAGCCTATTCGTGTTCGGCTTCTCTCTGATTTTCGTGCTGATGTCGGTGGTACTCGCTCAACTGGGTGCCGCCCCCTGGCTACGCGGTCAGCGCTGGGTTGATGTGCTCCTGGGAGCCCTGGTCATTCTGATGGGCCTGATTTTTATGGGGCGCTTCAACTTTTTCCAGAAGGACCGAAAAATCGAGGCAAAACCACCGGCAGGGCTGTGGGGAGCACCGATTCTGGGGATGACTTTTGGCCTGGGGTGGGCTCCCTGCATCGGCCCCACCTTTGCCGCCGTCCAAACCCTTGTCTACACCGGCGGGTCAGGTAATACTAAAGCTATTCTTCTGACGCTGGCCTACTGCCTAGGGCTGGGTATTCCCTTCCTGCTGGTAGCCCTGGGGATCAGCAGGGGTGTTAACACCCTGGGGTGGGCACGCCGCCACCGCCTACTCCTGCAGAAACTGGGCGGGGCCATGCTGATTCTTATCGGTATTCTGCTAGCCACGGGGGCCTGGACCTCCATGATGTCCTGGTTCCAAGCTACGGTTCCGGTCTACCAGCTCCCTATCTAAGTATCGGTACTCACCACCACACAAATACCCGCACTCATTACTCAAGGAAATCATGGCTGAGACTCAAGACGCGGCGGCACTCGGGCCGCTAGAAATGCTCCGCTGGGCCTGGACGCAGCTCACCAAGATGAACACCGCGCTCTTCTTGCTGCTCATGCTGGCTGTTGCCGCTGTGCCCGGCTCGGTCTTTCCCCAGCGTATTCAGGACCCTGCAAAGGTCAATGACTACATCAAAGCGCACGAGACGTGGGGCCCTATTGCCGATAAGCTCCAGCTCTTCGATGTCTTTTCTTCAGTCTGGTTCGCCTCTATCTACATTCTGCTCTTTATCTCGCTGATTGGGTGCGTTATCCCTCGCGCTCTCAAACACTTCCGCTCGATGCGCTCTGCTCCTGCGCGCACGCCCAAGAACTTTAACCGCCTACCCCAGCACCGTACCCTCATGATTCCCCTGGGCGAGGGCACCGAAGGGCTCACAGCCCAGCAAGCCATTGAAGACGCTGCTGCTATCCTCAGGAAGCGCCGCTACCGGGTAGAGATCCGCCAGGAAGCAGACGCTGTCAATGTAGCGGCTGAACGTGGCTATCTACGCGAACTTGGCAATATCCTCTTCCACCTGGCCATGATGGGGGTGCTGGTCGCCGTTGCTGTTGGCTCCCTCTTTGGCTACAGCGGCCAAAAGATTGTTGCGGAAGACGAAACTTTTGTGAACTCCCTGATGAGCTATGACTCATTCAGCCCCGGTACAAACTACAACCCCGACTGGCTGGTCCCCTACGCCGCGACCATGGATACCATGACGGTAGAGTACGACCGGCAGAAAGGTTCCCCCACCTACGGGGACGATATTGACTACTCTGCCGAGTTCACTCTCACTGATTCCAAGGGGGAAAGCCGCCAGCAGACCCTCAAGGTCAATGAACCTATCTACTTTGAGGGCACCAGCATCTACCTGCTGGGAAACGGCTATGCTCCCGTCATCAAAATAAGCAATGACGACGGTACCGTAGCTTTTGAAGGCCCCGTGGTAGGCCTACCGGCGGGTAAGAGCTACCTGTCATCGGTGGTTCTTAAGGTTCCCGACGCGAGCCCCGACCAGCTGGGCTTTGTGGGTATGTTCCTGCCTACCGGCGAACGAACTACCGGGGCCGCACCGACCTCAATCGACTCAGACCTCTATAACCCCATGCTGGTTCTTCAAAGCTACACCGGTGACCTGGGGCTCGATAAGGGGGTGCCCCAGAATGTCTATGTGCTTGACCTTGAAAGCCTAACCGGGCTGAATACCATGGCCCAGGGCAACGGTATCGTCCTTGATGCAAGCAATACCAAAGCCACCATGCCCGACGGACACGGCACTGTCGAGTTCCTGGGTGTCAAGCGGTACGCTGGCTTAGAAATCCGCTCGGATCCGGGCCGCCCGCTAGCACTGGCATCCTTTATCCTGCTCTTTGCGGGCCTGATTATTTCGCTCTTTGTGGCTCGCCGCCGTGTTTGGGTGCGGGCCCGTGAAACAGGGGAGGGCGCGGAGCGCGCACTCACGGTCGAGTATGCCCTGCTGGCTCGTGGTGAAGACCCCCGTCTAAGCCTAGAAGCAGATAAGCTCACGGACTTGCTCGCTGAGCGATGGGGACTAGAATTTGATGAAGCATAACCACCCGTGCACACCGGCTCAGCAGGTGCGCCGCCCCATACAGGCCTCGGCCTCCTAACCCTGCTTGTAGCACCTTTTGAATCGAGAAGCCTATGCCAGAAATTAACGAAACGTTCGCCCGCTGGAGTGAACTCTTTATGTACCTTGCGGCGCTTACCTACATGTTTGCTTTCATTGCCTTCAGCTGGGATGTTGCCGCTAACTCGCGCATTACCAAACGGCTTGAAGCCGCCCAGGAGTCCAAGAAGGAACTTGTGGGAGCAGGCGTGGGCGGCAAGTCCGCTTCGGTGCCTGCTGCAGTTATCAGCAGTACCGAGCAAGGAACCGGTGCTCGTGGCATGGGCTACCAGCGTGTGGCCACCGCTAAGATTTCCGCCCATGTGGCAGATTCGGATATGCGCTATGGTAGCGGTGAGCGTCGTCCGGCTGCGCGTGCTGCGGTAGCTATCATGGTGCTGGGCTGCCTTGTTCACGCTGCTGGTGTGGTGACCCGTGGTTTGGCTGCTCACCGGGTTCCCTGGGGCAACATGTACGAGTTTTGCACTACCGGTGCTTTCCTGGTGACTGCTGTGTTCCTGGTGTTCCTGGTTTTCCGTGACCTACGTTTTGTGGGCACTCTGGTTTCGGGGCTGGCCCTCGTGATGATGACAGCGGCCACTATGGGCTTTAATACACCGGTGGGCCAGCTTAAGCCCGCCCTGCAAAGCTACTGGCTGGTTATTCACGTTTCCATTGCGGTGCTGGCCTCTGCGGTCTTTACCATCACTTTTGCCATGGCAGTTCTTCAGCTTGTGCAGACGGCCCGTGAGCGTCAGATTTTGGCCGACCAGGACACCTCATTGACCCGTATGGGCTTTATGCGGTTGATTCCCTCGGCTACCGCGCTGGAAAACTTTGCTTTCCGCTTGAATACCGTGGGTTTTGCGATGTGGACCTTTACTCTAGCTGCTGGTGCTATCTGGGCTGAAAAGGCCTGGGGCCGTTACTGGGGCTGGGACACCAAGGAAGTCTGGACCTTTATTATTTGGGTTGTTTACGCGGCCTACCTGCACGCCCGTGCAACCCGGGGTTGGTCTGGCCCGCCGTCCGCCTGGCTCTCTATTGCTGGCTATCTCTGCATTATCTTCAACTTCACCGTGGTGAACGTCTTCTTCTCTGGCCTGCACTCTTACTCGGGTCTGTAAGCGTTCCTAGGGCTAGGTGCTCAGCGCCGGTCTCTTCTCTGCTGATGGGCAGGGAAGAGGCCGGCTTTTTTTGTGGGTTCCCAGGGTAACTCTTGAAATCTATCTAGGTACATGTTCTACTTAGTGATGAAAGGAGCGGACTATGGCAAACAGCATGTACCCCCAGGCTCTGATCAGAGCCACCCTGCCCCTGGCCATCCTGGCCTGCCTTGAAGCCGCACCAGCCCATGGTTACGGCCTGGCCCAACACCTCGAGCAGTGGGGGTACGGCAAGCTTAAGGGCGGTTCCCTCTACCCAGCTCTCTCCAAATTAGAAGACGCAGGCTTTGTCACTACTAGCTGGACTCAGGGCGAGAAGGGGCCCGCCCGCAGGCTCTACGCCATTACGGGTGCCGGTCACCACCATCTAGAAGCCCAACGCAGCCGGCTGGCGGAACTGGCCCAGCAACTGGGTGCTCTGCCTGTCGCTCTTGCCACCACTGGCTGAAAGATTTTAAGGAGGAGCTATGACAAGGACCCCCTACGAAAGACTGACCGAAGAGATCAGGCAGATTAGTGATCTGTCTGAAGATACCGACTGGGTACAGGCCGCCTTCGCCACCCTAGCCACCAACTCCGTCAAAGCCGTAACCAGCGAAAGCGCAGTGCGGGGCGTTATCCGGCAGGTAGAGGCAACCGGGCAAAGCCCAGCCCAACTTTACGGCCCGCCGCAGGAATGGGCCGCCCACAAAATTGCGCTCTGGCGCGACAAGGGAACCCAGGTCTTTCTTGAAGACACACCCCTAGGCCTGAAAGAATTTATTGGCTTAGGTTTGTGCCTGGGGGCCTTCTACTCTCTTCTCTTCCTGCTGGTCTTAGCGCTACCGAGCGACCGCCAGGCCGACCCCAAAATAGGGATGCTAGCGGCCCCCCTGCTTCTGGCTTTCCTTACCCTAGGGGTAGGTGCCCTCTACCAGCGGGCCAATAGGCGCTGGGGGTTTGTCAAGGCTCTTACAGCCTGTGCCCTCTTCACGCTCCTTGGCTCTGGGGCAACGGCGGGCGTCTTTGGGTTGCTCGGTGCTACCAGCACCCGCTATTCCCCCTGGTGGCTCCTACTGATTGCAGCTGTTCTCGGTCTACTGGGAGCCTTAGCCTTCAAACACCTCCCAGAGCCCTCACCGCACAAAGCACAGGAGTTGGTGCCCGGTGATGAAGCTGCCTGGCTATCCGTTTTCATCCAGGAACTGCGATCCCGGGGCGATATGACCGAAGCCCGTGCCCGCGAAGAAGCCTACCGCGTGAGAGAACACCTAGCCTTCAGCCAAAGTAGTGCCCTAGAAGAGTTTGGTGATCCCGTTACCTATGCCCGCTCACTGGCCGGGCAAGGCAAGGTCCCGCCCTACCGCAACCTCCTGAGAGCCTCGCTTAGCCTAGGGGCCTGCTGCTTTTGGGCCTACAGCGCTTTTGCCGTCAATGACCCACAGGCTCTTAGCTGGAAACTACCCATCCTATTCCTGCTCGTGATACTGCTGGTCACGGAGGCCCGTAAAAGCTGGTGCGCCTACCATAAGGCCCAGAAGCCCCTGGCCTAGAAAATCAAGCCTAGAAAACCGGCAAAAATGAGGCCCCCGTAGCAACTGCTACGGGGGCTCAGGTTTATGAGGGACTGCCATCTTCTGGCTTATGGTCGGGGTCCTCGGGATCTTGAGGGTCAGCCCGCTCAGCGTCAGCAGGGTTCTTCAGCCCTTTGCGCTCGCGGTCCTGCTTCTCTCGTCTGGCCCTAGCCTCAAGAAAACGAAGATACTCGGGGTCGTCATCGGGGGCTACCACCGGTTTCTCAACAGGCGTGCCGAAAGAGCCGTACCGTGATTTAGGCGGCCTGCCCAACCAGAACCAGAGCACAGACCCCAGTAAGGGGAACAGAATCAAAACAACCAGCCAGGCCCCCTTAGGTAGGGTCCTTACCAGGCCCCGGTCGCTCTGAGCGGCATCCAGAACAGAAAAAATCCACACACCCACTAGCAGTGCGGCACCGCCAATAATCAAAATAGCTCTACCCATACCCTCTAGTGTGGCACGTTCCAGCCCGCTAGATGAGCTTGTGCGCTGATAGCGAGGTAAACCGACCGGGCAGGGTAGACTGGGGGAGTGAATTTTTTCAAGTACTCCTTGCTCCGACTCAGTCTTGCGGCTTTAGCTTTCTTCGCCGCCTACTATATTGGGGCGGGCCTTTACCTCTCCGCTATCTGCGGTGTCATCATTGGGTTCGCAATCTGCTACCTTGCCTTCCCCCGCCTGCATGTTGCCGCCGCTGGCGATTTTAACCGTCTGCTCAAGCGCAAGCCCCATGAGAAGACTACTATCGCTGAAGAAGATCAGGCCGTCGAAGACCAAATCGACGAGGCCAACCGCTCACATCAGAGCCTCTAAAACACTATCAGGGACGCCCCACCGGGGCGTCCCTGATGCGTTGATGGGGTACTTATCTTATGCGGGCTCTGAATCACCAGCTGGCTTTAGTAACCGGTAAAGACCGTAGCCCGCTCCGCGAAGATCTCTAAGGGGTGGAGTATCACCGCTAGGGCAATAAAAATTGAGTAGCAGAGGGCTATAAAGCCCGCCTGCTTGAGCACGGGAATGAGCTGCAGCCCCAGGGCACCGGAGAGCACTACCAGGCAGGAATGAACGACCGGGCCAATCAAAATAAAGGTGAGAACAAACCAGGGATTACTGGGGACCAGCAGAACAGTTAAACCTAAGCCCAGGGCCATCTCTACGGTGTAGGTCAAGCGTGAAACCCTGTCCCCCAGGCGGACAGCCAGGGTCCTCTTGCCGGCCTCAATGTCGGTGGGTATATCACGGACATTATTGGCCATGAGCAGGGCGCAGGAGAAGAGCCCCATAGCCACGGCACAAACCCAGGCGGTGAGAGTAAGCTGGGCAGTTTGGGTGAACATCGTACCCAGGGTAGCGACCAAACCAAAGTAGATAAAGACAAAGATATCGCCTAGACCCAGGTAGCCGTAGGGGTGCTTGCCGCCGGTATAACCCCAGGCCGCCAGCACCGCAGAAGCACCGATGGCCAGGAACCACCACTGCTGGGAGAGCATGATCAGCCCCAGGCCGCTCAGCCCGGCAAGACCGAAGCAGAGGAAGGCAGCTAGCTTGACCTGGTAGGGCTTGGCAACTCCCGATCCGACCAGGCGCAGGGGGCCAACGCGCACCTCGTCTGTTCCTTTAACGCCGTCGGAGTAGTCGTTGGCGTAGTTGACCCCCACCTGCAAGAAAAAGGCCACCAGAAAGGCCAGTAGAGCCCGTTCTGGCCTGAACTCCTTGACTTCGTAGGCGGCGGCGGAGCCAGCAATGATAGGTGCGGCGGCCAGAGGGAGGGTGCGTAGGCGCGCTCCTTCAATCCACTGTGCAACTGTTGCCACTGCTTGCTCCTTGTACTTTATCGGGGTAATTGGCGGGGATAACCCACATAAACACCCTATTATCCCACTTTTTACTGGGCTAGGGGTTTAGCCGGTGCGTGAGGCCCACCGCGTGGCCAGGTTGTCCTTGACTGTTTTCCGGTCGGATTTGCCCGTGCTGAGGATAGGGAAGCCTTGCGGGAAGAAGTCAATGAGCTTGGGTGCTGAGGCCGGGCCCAGCTGGTGGGCAACCCACTCCATCAGTTCGCTGTCCAGGTTTTCAGGCCGGTGGTTGGCGGCTGCATCGTTTGCTCCGGCTAGGGTCACGGCGGCGGAAATAACCTGACCCCACCGAGGATCGGGGAGCCCAAAGACCAGGGCCTCCTGAACGAGCGGGTGGCTTTCGAGAGCGGCGGCCACCTGCCGGGCACTTGTCTTGATACCACCGGAGATGAGCACATCGTCGCTTCGCCCCTGCACGGTGAGCCTGCCGGTGGCGGCATCAAAACTACCGAGGTCGTCGGTGCGGTACCAGCGGGTGCCGCTGGGGTCGATGAAAAAGTGTGCGGCTGTGCGCTGGGGGTCCTGCGCGTAGCCGCTGGCAATGGTCGGCCCGCCCAACCAGATTCTGCCGGGTGCGCTGGTATCTTCCGCCGGCTCTATCTGCACGCACACACCGGGCAGGGGGGTAGCCTCGTAGACGCAGCCCCCGGCTGTTTCGGCTGAACCGTAGGTTCTGATAACGGGCAGATGTAGTTGCCGGGCCGTCGCGATCAGCTGGGCGCTGGAGGGGGCACCACCGAGCAGAACAGCCGAGAAGGAACGCAGGGCGTCCACTGCGGCCTGGCGCAGGGCGACATCCGGTGTTTCAAGCAGCCGGTGGAGCTGGGTCGGCACGAGGGATACCAGCCGCTCGCGGGCAGTGAGCCGCTCTGCACTGTCTACAAAGTCGCGGGCACTAAAGCTGGTTCCCTCAGCAATGGAACGGGTGAGTACGGGCCGGGTACCTGCCAGCACTGAGCGGGCTAGCACCTGGGCACCGGCAACATAGTGGACCGGTAGAGCTAGGAGCCACTGGGCTGAACTGCAGTCGGTTACCCTGCTGGTTGCGTCGGCAGAAGCACGGAGGGCACCTGCGCAGAGCACAATCTTTTTAGGCCGACCGGTAGAGCCGCTGGTGGCTACGACAAGCGCCGGAGTGGTGGGGTTTTCATCAACCTGCCTAAAGGCCCTACCAAAGAGGGCCAGGGAACGCTCCACCTGTTCCTCTACTGCACCGATTGGTGCCCCATCCACCATGACGGCGGAGCCCGGGCTGGGCAGGGGCGGTGCAGGTAGGGGGGTGAGCTGGTGTCTGTGCATGATGTTCTCCAGTTTACGCCTGGGCGGTGAGTGGCTCTTAGCCCAATCCGCTTGATAGTGTTGTGGGTAACAGTAATGCTAGGGGTGGCCCCTGGTAGAAGAAAGGAAAATAGTGTTTTCTATTGGTGCTGGTGGGGTCTTTGCCTTGCTAATCCAGCTAGCGTTCTTTGGGTTGGTCTTTTGGGCCATGCTGGTTTTCCACAAGAAGAACAAAGCTGAGATCCGGGTAATTCGTAAGCGCCTGGGCTTGGGACAGGACCTTGATGCTAGGGGAGGCAAGTAGCCATGAGCCTGATTCTTGCAGACGGGGCTAACCCGCTGGCACCCACTACTGGTGAACTGGTTATCACTATTGTTGGCCTGGTCTACCTGGTGGCAGTGCTGACTCTTTTTGTTTTCTCCATTGTGGTGCTCTTGACTTGGGTGCGCAAGAATAAGCTGCGCGTCATTGAGCTGGAATTTGAAGAACAGGCCATCGACCGCCGCCGCGCTCAGGGTGGGCAAGAGGCAGAGTAGCTGTTGCCTCTTGCGCACCGACATGCGGAGGCCCCCTTTCAGTTGCGCGAGAGAAACCGCGCAGGTGGAAGGAATACAGCGAAAATACGTGAGCGCATTCTTGATGATAAGGGAATAATCCTTGCTCGGGAGCCTCAAAACATAAGCAAAGGGCATCCCTGCACCCGATAGATGCTTGTACCCCAACTCTGTGCTCCTAAGAAAAGGAGCCTGGGCCAACAGCAAATACTGCTTTATCTCCAGGGGTTTAATGGTTTGAATTTATATCACATAATTATTGAACGCCGGTATTTCTAGGAGGGCCTGGTGGGAAATGAAATTGATAATCGAATTGTGTTTCTGGTTGGAAACGGTTTTGATATATTTGCTCTTAAACATGTAGGGAGTAAGTGTGCCACCTCTTTTGAGTCATTCTATTATTTTTTTAAAAATGAGTAATTTTAATGAAGAAAATTTACTTCTTGAAAAATGGAGGGCTTGAAAGACGATGGTACACCAAATTGGAGTGACTTCGAATCGGCACTAGAAACTGTATATAAAGGACTTCCTGTGTTGGACGGCTTGAGGAAGGCCTGAATGAAATACAGATTCAGTTTTCAAATTTTTTAAACTTCGTTGTTAATGACCATGTTTTAGAGTCGATAAACAAGCTAGCTGGAGATAATCAATGTGAATCTTAAACTTACGGAGGTTTTTGGGCGACCTAAGCTGTATCAAGCTTGATTCTCTGGGTTTTACCAGGAGCACAGGTAATCATCAGAAATTAAAGTTTGATATTTTTAACTTTAACTATACTTCGTTGCTCGATAATTTCCTGTACCTGGGAAAAGCAATTTGACCCTCATCCCTTTGCCACTGTCGAAAATAACTTCAAGTTCTCCCCGAATCCTAGAGGTTTGAATCTATCCACTGCCTTGTAAAAGCCGAGTTTTGGTGCGTCCATCTGATTTTTCGTTGAGGCTATTCGTAGTGGTACCTGACTGCCGCGATTCTGATGGTGTCGTCAACGATTTTATAAACCAGCCTGTGCTCCTCTGTTATTCTGCGGGACCAGTACCCCGAAAGATTATTGCGCAGAGCTTCCGGCTTGCCAATGCCCTCATTGCCATTGCCCTGAATATCTTTGAGCAAGGCGTTGATCCGTTTAAGCACCCTACGGTCCTGGGCCTGCCACCACAAGTAATCTTCCCAGGCGCTCTCACTCCACAACAGTTTCATAGGCTCGCTAACCTTCTGCAAGGGTATGAGTTTTGCCCTGACCAGACTCAAGCTCCTCAATTGAGTTAAGTAAGCGGCGTGCATTGGCGGGGGAACGCAAAAGATAAGCTGTTTCCTTGAGAGACTCGTACTCGGCCAGGGAAAGAATTACGGCAGGTTCGCGCCCAGCGCGGGTAATGATTACTTCTTCACGGTCATCAACCACAGAATCAAGTACCTGGGCGTATCTAGAACGTGATTCTGTGTAGGTCATAGTTTTCATAAAATCCTCCTGTACAGGAAACTGTACCTATGCTGAACCTATTCGACAAGGTAAAGTGCGCAAAGAAATACGGGGTTTCCTTCCAATTGCGCGAGAAAGCCGCGCATTCGACAGGAAACCCCGCATCTGGGTAAAACCGGTGGGGAAGAGAATCCTAGAAGTAGTAGGGGTAGCTTTCCCAGTCAGGATCGCGCTTCTCTAAGAAGGCGTCGCGGCCCTCTACCGCCTCATCGGTCATGTAAGCCATACGGGTTGCCTCACCGGCAAAGACCTGCTGGCCCACCATGCCGTCATCGGGCAGGTTAAAGGCGAACTTGAGCATACGGATAGCCTGCGGCGACTGGCGGGCAATATGCGCCGCGTACTCCAGGCCCTTCTTCTCTAAGTCAGCGTGCGGCACTACCTCGTTCACCGCACCCATTTCGTACATACGCTGGGCATCGTACTCCTTGGCCAGGAAGAAAATCTCGCGCGCAAACTTCTGGCCCACCTGCCGCGCCAATAGTGCCGAGCCGTAACCCGCATCAAAAGAGCCCACGGTTGCGTCGGTCTGCTTGAACTTACCGTACTCCTCAGAGGCAATGGTCAGGTCCGCGACCACGTGCAGGGAGTGTCCGCCACCTGCCGCCCAGCCGGAGACCAGGGCAATGACCACCTTGGGCATGGTACGAATCAGGCGCTGGACCTCCAGAATATGCAGGCGGCCCGCGCGGGCAGGGTCGATGGAGTCGCGAGTCTCGCCCTCGGCGTAGCGGTAGCCATCGCGGCCGCGAATACGCTGGTCCCCGCCGGAGCAGAAGGCCCAGCCGCCGTCCTTGGGTGAGGGGCCGTTACCGGTCAAAAGTACGGTGCCCACGGTGGAGGTCATGCGGGCGTGATCCAGTACCCGGTAGAGCTCATCAACGGTGTGTGGGCGGAAGGCGTTGCGGACCTCGGGGCGGTCAAAGGCGATCCGTACGGTGGGAAGGTCCCGCACAATTTCGCCGGTAGTCTTGCGTTCTACCTGCCGGTGGTAGGTGATGTCTGTAAGGTCTTCAAAGCCCTCGACCAGTCGCCAGGAGTGGGGGTCAAAAATATCGGAAACTTGTGCGGGAAGTTGGTTAGTCATGCCACCAGTTTACCCAGGCAAGTACAGAAGCAGGCGCACGGGGGCAGGCAAGCTGGTTGGGGGCTGGAATACATTGCCCAGCGGGTGTGAGCGAGCCGGGCAAGAGGGGCGCTTGCCACTGCTGTACCTGCTGTTAGGAATGGACATAAAACCGCCCCGCTATCCTTGCCTTGGGGCAGATAGCGGGGCGGTCTTATCTCTTGGCTGAGGCGCTTGTTAGCGAGTAAGTTCCACGGCGCGGTCGAACTCTTGGTTGATTTCCTGGGCCTGAACGGAGTCACCCTTGTAGGTGGCTATCGAGATCAGGTAGGCCACGAGCAGGTTAATCAGGAAGCCGGGGACAATCTCATACATGTAACCGGAGAGGGTGTCGTTGTAACCCCAGATGAAGACGGTTGCTGTACCTGCCAGCATACCGGCAACCGCACCGGCGACAGTCAGCTTACGCCAGTAGAGGCAAAGCAGGACGATGGGGCCAAAGGCGGCACCGAAGCCGGCCCAGGCGAAGGACACCAGGGACAGGACCGACGAATCCGGGTTCCAGGCCAGGGCGGCCGCAATGAGAGCAACAGCTAAAACAGCACCGCGGCCCAGCCACAGCCCCTTGGAGGCGGAGAGCTCCTTGCCCTTGCTGGTGAGCTTGTAGAGGTCCTCGGCCAGCGCTGAGGAGCAGACAACTAGCTGGGAAGACAGGGTAGACATGATGGCAGCGAGAACGGCGGCCAAAACAAAACCTGCGAGCAGGGGGTGCAGGAGATACTGGGACATATCCAAAAAGACTGATTCAGCGTTTTTGGTGTCGGTTAGCTGAGCCTCAGGGTGACGGGCAAAGTAGGCGATACCGATCAGACCGGCGCTCATAGCGCCGATAATTGTCGCTAGCATCCAGGAGATTCCGATACGGCGGCCGGCGCGGGCATCAGCTACGGTGCGCAGACCCATAAAGCGCACGATAATGTGGGGCTGCCCGAAGTAGCCCAGGCCCCAGGCCATGGAGGAGAGAATACCCAGCAGACTGGTGCCGGCAAAGAGCGAAAGAGCCGTGGGATTGACGGACTCGATGGTGGTTTCTAGGCCCGAGAAGCCGCCCACATAGAAGAGCGCCATGATAGGTAGAACAATGAGCGCTACGAGCATGAGCAGACCCTGAACCATGTCGGTGTAGGTGGCACCCAGGAAGCCACCAAAGAGCGTGTAGAGCATGGTAATGCCTGCCACCAGCACCATGCCGGTGTGGTAGTTGCCCCCAAAGGTGGACTGGAAGAAAACACCACCGGCCACCATGCCAGAGGACACGTAGAAAGTGAAGAAGATAAGGATAACCACTGCAGAGAAGATGCGGATGGCCCCGTAGGGGTCGCGCAGACGGTTATGGAAGAAGCTGGGGACGGTCACGGAGTTCCGCGATACTTCGGTGTAGCTCCGCAGACGGGGAGCAACAAATTTCCAGTTGAGCCAGGCACCTATGGTCAGGCCGACTGCAATCCAGGCTTCTGCCAGGCCAGTGATGTAGAGCGCGCCGGGCAGTCCCATGAGTAGCCAGCCGGACATGTCTGAGGCTCCGGCTGAGAGAGCGGCGGCTGTTGGGGAGAGGGAGCGACCGCCGAGAACATAGTCATCGAGGTTGTTGTTTTTGGTTTTGGCCCAGATGCCGATGCCAATCATGGCGGCAAAGTAGATGGCCAGGGCCACCAACTGGTAGGTGGTGTTGCTCATGAGCTCCTCTTGGATGTTACGCGCTCCCATAGAGGCCAGCCATAGTTACGGCGGCGGTGGGGCACTGGTGTGGGTATGGTCAGGTGGCAAGTACCCTTGTGAGGTTACTTGAAGCTAGGTCAAACCTAAGATTTTAGCCTGTGGGTTAGCTTACACCTTATAGGTCATTTTGACACTTTCTCCTGGAAGTTCCCATGCTTTCGAATCTGTGATGACCAGCCTTGAGCTGGGCTTAGCAATTCCTCATTTTTCTACCCACCCTTAGGATGTGCTATGTCCGTTGACGGCGGCGCTAAGGGCGATCGCCAAGCGGTTGGTGCGCCATACAATGTAGGCCCCGGAGGCCGCCACCAGCAGAATCCCCAGGTAGGACCAGGGGGTGAGTATCTCACCGAGCAAAACAGTTCCTACTGCGGCTCCGACTACCGGGTCGATAGAGAAGAGGACGCCAATAACGGCGGCACTGGTTAGCTGGCCGGCGATATTATCGGCTGAGTAGGCCAGCGCCACACCTATAATGGCGGAGAGCGCCAGCTTGAACCAGGTGCCACTGTCGAGTTCTGGCACAGCGGGAAGCGAGAGGGGGAGCATGAGCATGGCAGATAAAGCTAGGGACAGAGCCGTGCCCTTGAGTCCGCTGGTGGCTGGTGATGCGGAACCCAACCGTGCCGAATAGAGAGTGTAGCCTGCCATGGCAGTTGCCGCTCCTAGCGCCCAGATAAAGCCCAGGGGGTGATAGCCACCTGCTAGCGTGGGACCGGCAATCAGGACTACACCGACTAGGGCTACCAGGGCAAAGACCCCGTCGCGGAGCCTCCTTACTCCTAGAAGAGCTACCGTGAAAGCACCTAGGTACTCAAAAGTGACAGCAACCCCTAAAGGGATGTAGTGCACAGCATTATAAAAGCAGACGCTCATGAGGCTTAGGACTAGAGCGTATACCAGTACCTGACAGGCGTCCTTTTTACCCAGGGCCAGGGGATTAGGGCGCACCAAGACCCAGAGAACAACCGCCGCAATGAGGGTACGGAGGGCCGCCACCCTGCTGGCCCCCAGGCTCTCAAAGAGAGGGGATACGATAGCTGCCGATATTTGGATTCCCAACGAGCCGGTCAAAATCAGCAGGAAGGCAGCCGTACCCCGGTGTTCGGCGGGGATACGCTCACGCAGGCTTTTGGGGTTCTGAACTATTGGGTTACTCATAGGCTTTATAGGCAGCAGGTACTTTCCAGGAGGGGATCAACCACGATCCAGGGGGCCCGGCCAATCTTGTCCGGTGAAAAGACGCTGAGCATTTCAGCGGCGCTTTCAGGCAGATGCGGGGTGCTGGTATTACCGCCTGAAGCAGTGATCGGGGGGAGCGGGATAGAGCCCGAAATCATCCGTAGAATCTCAGCCTGGCTTACCCTAGCTGCCTGTAACTGGGCAAGGGTGACAGCGCCATCCCGCTTAGCTAGCCTCTTGCCTTGGGTGTTTAGGGCTAGTGGCACATGCGCGTAGGTGGGCACCCCAAGGCCTAGCAGGGTTGCCAGGTAGGCCTGTCGGGGCGCACTGGAGAGCAGATCATCGCCTCGCACCACCTGGGTCACACCCTGATAGTCGTCATCGACAACGCAGACCAGGTTATAAGCGTAGGTGCCGTCATTACGCACCAGCACGAAATCGTCTACAGCGTCGGTATAACTCCCCGCGAAGTAATCGGTGACGGTGAAAGAATCAGTGTGCGCTCGCAGACGAAGGGCGGCCGGTCGTTGGGCGCGACGGGCGGTGCGTTCGCTTTCAGTCAGCTTGCGGCAGGTGCCGGGGTAAGCGCCCGGTGCACCGTGAGGAGCTGAGGAAGCCTCTTGGATTTCGCGGCGGGTGCAGAAACACTCATAGACCAGACCTTCCGCTAGTAGCTTCTCCACAGCGGCCCGGTAGGCCGGTAGTCGTGTGCTCTGGTAGA
Organism: Rothia sp. P4278; assembly: GCF_048512945.1. Taxonomy (NCBI): domain Bacteria; kingdom Bacillati; phylum Actinomycetota; class Actinomycetes; order Micrococcales; family Micrococcaceae; genus Rothia; species Rothia sp. P4278. The sequence continues at coordinate 245,290 of NZ_JBLXXU010000002.1, read as the reverse complement.
GGGTCTTACCGTCCCAGTCAATGCCTAGGGCAGTGAGGTCGGCAAGCTGGCCTTCAGCAGCCCCTGCCTTAACCCGGTCGAGGTCTTCAACGCGCATGACAAACCTGCCCCCGGCTGAGCGAGCGAATAACCAGGCCAGTAGGGCCGTGCGGAGGTTCCCCAGGTGCAGGTCACCCGATGGTGAGGGCGCATAGCGACCGCAGGGAGGGAGGGGGTCGGGGTGTGTTTGAGGCATGCAACCAGTGTAGCTGGGACAGGGCCATCCTGCGCCTCTAGGGGGAAATAGGGGCCTCTTAGGGTCTCATGTCTCAGAATCGGGCATAAATCACTGTGGTGAATATGTGACAAAAGATTGCGCTGACATGGCTAGGCAGTTTCACGTAGGGGAGTGTGTCAAGAAATAAGCCCCTCAGAAGCTAATAAAGGGGGAGCGACCTTCAGAATTCAAGTACCTTAGAGAGTATGGCTAGAACTATTGAAATTGCCGATGGTATCTATCAGATCTCAACGGACAACTACCGCCTGAACTCGGGGCTCATTGTGGGAACCGAGAAAGCACTCGTGGTTGAAACCGGTGCAGGCCCACGTCAGGGCGCGGAGATTCTGCGAGCGGTGCGCCGGGTGACTGACCTCCCTCTGGTAGTCGTTAACACCCATGCCCACTTCGACCGTTTTATGGGCAATGCTGTGTTTAAAGCCGACGGTGTGGACGATTTCTGGGCTCACCCCCGAGCGGCCCGCGCTATTGAGGCCTATGGTGATCGCCAGCGTCTTTATGTTGAGGTCCTGGAGCCGGAGATGGCGCACGATCAGGGCCCCAACACCGAACTTGTGACTCCCAACCGTTTGCTCCCCGGTGACGGTAACCGCCCGGCTTTTACCCGTGTTGAGCTCGGTGAGCGCGCGGTAACTCTTATGTATCTGGGTCTTGCCCACACCGACGGTGACGTGCTGGTGGGTGTGGACGATGTCCTCTTCACCGGTGATCTGGTAGAGCAGGGCTCTGATCCTGCCTTTGACGATTCTTACCCTCAACACTGGGTGCGCACGCTGAGAACCCTTGCTGGTTTGGACCGTTACCGGATTTTTGTTCCGGGTCACGGTAATCCCGTGGAGAGTTCCTTTATTGAGCGTATGGCTAGCACTATGGAAGATGCTATCCAAAGCATCGCTGACTCTGCCCTGAAAAAGGTTAAGGGTGCTACTACAGCTTCTATGTACCAGCTACCGTACTCGGGGGGCTCCACCCGTATTTTGCTGGATCGTCTGCTCAAACTTGAGGCTTTTGAGGCTCAGGGTCAGGGCCTTTCTGAGGCTACCTTCCAGGAGAATGTCGCTAGTGGTCTGACCGGACCTATTACTCTGGGCCGGGGTTAGGCTTTTAGCCTCAGAGACCGGAAGAACCTGCACAGAAATAGCTTGATAGACGGATGGCCGCCCAAAGGGCGGCCATCCGTCTTATTCAGGTATAGGAATTTTTAGTAGGCCCATACCCGCTTGTAGGCGCTACGTTGCTTATTCTGTGGGCGGAGCAGGGCAACCTGGATGCAGGTGGTAAAGGCTGCCACCGAAGCGATGAGGCAGAGCGCTGCCATAAAGGCTGAACCGGGAATCGGGTTGGTGTAGGTGACCCAATAGAGGGCGGCGGCGCAAAAACCAACAAAGAACCCTGAAATGGAGAGCAGCGGGACCAGGATGAGACCTGAACGCTGGGTGTTGCTCATGTCGAGTTCTTCGGAGCGCATGAACCGCAGTATCACAAGGCCGAGGACTCCCCAGAGCCCGGTCAGGGTGATAGCTGTTATGACATCACCGGGGCGGTGCCAGCCGTTGATGACGGTTGAATAACCTGCTGCTACGGTGAAGCACATGCTCAGGAGGGCAACAGTGGGCCGGAACCGTTTAGGCGAGGCCAGGAAGAGCGCTAGACCGGAGGCTGCCGCAAAGGTTGTGTGACCTGACGGGGCAGAGTTAATGAGGGCTTCCTGGATGCCTAGGTCAGGTTTGACGATGATGTAATTTTTGAGCACTTGGCTTGAGAGGTTAGCGCCCAAGGCCATGCCCAGGCCTACGAGCGCCGGGAGGAAACGGTGCTTCCAGACCAGTACAAAGAGGATGCCAACGGCCGCAATAATTCCCGCTGCGGCCGGGATGGAGTCGAGCAGGCTGGATGTCTGGTCGGTGTAGGTCATGAATTGGTAGGAGAACTCCTGGAAGGAGACTTCATCGAGTTCTTGGCCAATGGATGTCCCGACGAAGAAGAAGAAAGCGGCAACCATGAGGAAGAAGAGGGTTCCGGCGGCAAAGAAGTGCTGGATGAGGGTCCAGAGGGAGGGCCTGGTCTGCCTGATATGTGACGGGGTGAGCATCTGGAGTCGGCCGGAGGGTGAGTTCTCGCCTGCATGTGCTTCGACCGGCTGGCCGGGTACCCCCAGCATGTGGGGCGGTAGCGGCTGAGCCTGCTGGTAGGAGCGGGCGGGTGCAGTGTGAGCCGGGGCATAGAGGGGCCGGGGCTGGCGCTGGGCAGTCAAGGGGGCTTGCTGCGCCGTTGGAGTTTGCTGGGCTACCGGGCGTTCTTGGGCGTTACTTGCTGCGCGTGCTGCGCGTTCCTGCCTGACCCGCTCAGCTGTCTGCATTGCTTTTGCTTTTGCAGTGGCTAAACCAGTTTTGGCGGCGTTTATTCCCTGTAAACCGCTTTCTTGCAGTTTGGTTTTGAGCTCATCGCGTTTGAGTGGCACGGTAGGGTCAGCCATGGTGGGGGCTGCTGGGCGGCTTGAGGGAAGAACAAGGGTCGCATCGGGATCGGGATCAAAGGTTCCGAGAGGGGCGGTAGGTGCACTATCTTGGGAGCTCTGGGGCGCTGTTTGCTGGGCGGATACCGGTAGCACAACTGTCGCGTCTGCATCCTCTACGGCGGTAGGGCCCTTATGGGGGGTGGGGGCGGAAAGAAGCATGGTGGGGTCTTGGCCCTCTGGCTGGGGCACCACACGGGTGGTTACGGTGGGAGTAGCCAGCACCTCGGTAGCATCGTCGGGGACGCCTGAGATAGCCCGGGTGTCTCGCTCTTTAAAACTCACAGTAAACCCCAACTACCTTTCTGCCGCCTGTTAGGTACCTTCACGAGCCTATCAAGCAAAATACGCTGAAACGAGTCCAAATAAATAAATTCATTGAGTACTCGAGCTTGGGCTCGCTATATCATTCTGCCAAACTCAGATGGGACTTTCCTGGGAGAAAGCCTAAGGTTTGGGTGGCAATCTAACCCTCAAAATTTTAGCAGTCCTGGGTTGGAGCATGGAGCCAATGCTCGGAGTAGATTAGAGCCTATGACAGCATCGCTACAGCTTACCTCCTTGACCCTGCCCCCGATCAATGAGATTTTAGCCAACACCAGGGTCCTTGCCCTTCCTATGAAGGTAAGGTTCCGGGGGCTTGAGGTCCGTGAGACCGCTCTGATTCAGGGACCGGCGGGCTGGGGGGAGTTCGCTCCCTTCACGGAATACGAGCCTGCTGAGGCTGCCGCCTGGCTTGCCTCTGCACTTGAGGCTGCCTGGTTGCCCTACCCCGATGCCCGCCGAAATAGTATCCCTCTCAACGCTACGGTTCCTGCTGTTGATCCTCAGGCTGTTGAAAGTGTGCTGGCCCGCTATTGCGGGGAGGTTCGTGAGGTCAAAATTAAGGTGGCCGAAGCCGGCCTAGCCTTTGAAGAATCTCTAGCCCAAGACCTTAACCGGGTGAAAGCGGTTGGCCGGGTTCTGCCCCAGGCGCGCCTAAAAGTGGATGCAAACGGTGGGTGGACCGAGGCGCAGGCAGTTCACGCTCTCATGGAACTGGAGGATTATGACCTGCTGTACGCGGAGCAGCCAACGCCCGGCATCGAGAGTCTGGCCAGGGTGAGAGAAGAACTGCGACGGCGTGGAAATGGCGTGCGGATTGCCGCCGATGAGGCGGTCCGCAAAGCCGATGATCCGCTCACTGTAGCGCGACTAGGAGCTGCAGACCTGCTGGTCATTAAGGCCGCTCCTCTGGGTGGGGTTCGCCGTTCGCTGGAGATCGTGCGCCGGGCAGGCCTACCCGTTGTTGTCTCTTCGGCCCTGGAAAGTTCGGTGGGCATTCGTACTGGGGCGGCTCTGGCGGCGGCCCTGCCGGAGCTACCTTTTGGCTGCGGTTTGGGGACGGTGTCGCTGTTCAAGCAGGACGTTTCTGCTTTCCCCCTCGTGGCAGAGAACGGTAATCTTCCCTTACCTACTGTAGAACCCGATGCCGGTCTGCTCGATCAGCTTCTAGCACCACCGGATCGCCAGCGCTGGTGGCATGAACGTATTTTTGCCTGCTACCGACTTTTGGAAAGAGAGAGCCCAAGCTAAGTATTGGCACAAGTGAGTAAGATGGTGGGGTGACTTCCGCCCCAGCGCCCTCATTTATCACCGCAATCAGCGTGCTCGATACCCTGATCCGTTCAGGTATGCGGCATGTTCTTATCTGCCCAGGTTCTCGTTCTGCGCCTTTAGCCTATGCTGTGGGGGCGCTAGCCGATGCCGGAGTTCTTGAAGCCCATGTGCGAATCGATGAACGCTCAGCGGCCTTTACAGCCCTGGGCTTAGCAAAGGCCACCGGTCAACCTGTGGGACTAATAACCACCAGTGGTACTGCGGTAGGGGAGTGCCTACCCGCCCTCATGGAGGCCTACCATTCGGGCCTCCCCCTTGCTCTACTGTCGGCGGATCGACCCGCCCACCTCCAGGGCACAGGGGCCAACCAAACTACCCGACAAGCTGGGCTGGCACCGGCCCACACGCGTGCCAGTCTCACCCTGGAAAACTATTCGGCTGACCCTGCTGATCCCCAAAGCGGCGACCTTAATCGGGCGCTAGCGTCCTTGACCGGGCGGAGCGAAAGTAACTGGAATCTCCCAGCAGACCAACCCCGTGGGCCGGTGCAGATTAACCTGGCCTTTGATACTCCGCTCACCCCAGGCCCTACCGAGCAAGAGATGCTACGGCGTTGGGCGCACAGTCTCGTGCCGCTTGCACAGCAGGGAGTGCGGCTGCTCCCCGAAAACCCAGACCTTTCTGCCCAGAGCTGGCCCCGTTCAGCCCAACTGCCTGAATATAGTTACCCTACCGTTGTGATCGCCGGGGACGGGGCGGGGCCTCTGGCTCAAATTTTTGCTCAAAAATTGGGACTACCGCTTCTAGCCGAACCGTCCTCCCAGGCTAGGTTCTCGCCGGTTGCTGTACCCGCCTACCGCCAGCTACTAGCTGGAGAGCTGGCAGGTTCCATCGAGCGGGCTGTCATCTTTGGGCATCCCACACTCTCACGTCCTGTTGCCGCCCTGATGGCCAATTCAGGTCTTGAAAGAGCACTTTATGCTCCGGTTCCTGCACCCTGGCATGAGCCTGGAGCCCTTGATCTGCACCTGGTACCTACCCTCCAGGGTTTGGCAGAATTTGCTGGGCAAGCTCCCGCTGGCTGGTTAGAGGGCTGGCTAGAAAAGGGCAAAATACAGGAAGAAGAACTCCACCAGCGGGTAGCAGCTTACCGGGCAGGCACCTATAGAGGGGATTTAAGCGACTCGGCTGACCGCACAGCTGCTCTTTCTACGGCCCTTGATACCTGGGAGAAATGCCTTTCTGATGATGCCGTTCTGGTCTTAGGTTCCTCTAATCTGATTCGAGACCTAGACCTGATTGCTCCCTCTGCGGCTTCGAGCCCACTCGTTTTTGCTCAACGCGGGTTAGCGGGTATTGATGGCACTCTGGCAGTTGCTGCTGGTATTTCTTTGGGGCTGGGGCGGAAGGTGCGTGTGCTCTTGGGCGACCTGACCTTCCTGCACGATGTCGGCTCGCTTAACATTGGCCCCTTGGAACGTAAGCCCGATGTTGAGGTGCTGGTCTACGATGACCGGGGCGGCGGTATTTTCTCTACCCTGGAACATGGGACCCTTGCCGCAGATTCCCGCTACACTGCAACCGTTCAGCGGTTTTTTACGACTCCACACACCGCAAATCTGCAGGCGCTAGCCGGAGCCTGGGGAGATAACGGGTTTAGTCTACGGGTCGTTACCCCCTAGCCGCTCAGACAGCAGAGAAAAGCCGGGGTCCACACTGACTGGTGTGGACCCCGGCATTTGTTTCTACCGCTGGGTGAGCAGGAGTTAGGCTTCGTGGGCCCAGGGGGCTAAAGTATCAGCCTGTTCATCATCGGTGCCCGACTGATCGGGGTGGCGTGACAGGTGAACCAGAGCGGTAGCTAGCCCGCCCCAGATGAGTGCGATAGCAACAATGAGCATGATGATTGCTGATGAGCTCATAATTATTTACCTCCCTGGGCGGTTAGGTTCTTGACGGTAGCATCAACGTGGTCATGCACAACCTTGCCACCGGAGATCGGGGGAGCAGGGGGAGTGAGCGCCGCACGCGAGGTCTTTGACCAAGGCAACATCGACAGGATGACAGCTGCTACAAGAAGAGCAATGACCATGCCCCAGCCGAAGATGTTGAGCATCTGGTCAGGGTAGCCACCGTAGGGTTCCTTCATCAGGCCGATAAAGGTGTTGATCAGTGAGTAGCCCAAGATGATGGGTGTGATAACTGCCAGCAGTAGCATCCACAGGCGACCCATCTTCCAGGAGGAACGCTCATTGAGGTGATTGCGCAGAATGGGCAGGCCGCGGAGCAGGTAGGCCACTACAATGATGGAGACCAGGCCTGCTGCCAGAATACCGAACTGGTTGACAAAGTTATCGAGAATATCCAGAACGTAGAGGCCCGAGGTGGTTGCCATCAGCACCGTTGAAATAAGAGCGATAGGTGCAATCACAAACAGGGTGGAGCGGACACGGCCCAGATTGAACTTATCTTCAACGCCCGCAACAATAACCTCGATAATTGAAATCATGGAGGTAAAGCCTGCAAAGAGCAGGGAACCGAAGAAGAGCACACCAATGAAGGTACCACCGGGGGCCTGAGAGATGATGGTAGGGAAGGCGATAAAAGCCAGGCCGATGCCGGAGGTCGCCACCTCAGAGACTGAGGTTCCAGCTGCGGTTGCCATAAAACCAAGGGCTGCGAAAACGCCAATGCCTGCCAGGAGTTCGAAAGACGAGTTAGCAAAACCAACGACAGCACCGGTACCGGTCAGGTCGGTCTTGTTCTTGAGGTAGGAGGCGTAGGTAATCATGATGCCAAAGCCGATGGAGAGCGAGAAGAAGATCTGGCCGTAAGCTGCAACCCATACTTCGGGCTTGGTGAGGGCACCCCAATCCGGTGTGAAGAGAGCGTCCAGGCCGGTCATAGCGCCATTGAGGGTCAGTGAGTAGCCCACTAGCACGATAAACATAATAATTAGGACGGGGATAAAGAAGAGGTTAGCCAGACCGACACCTTTCTGCACGCCCAAGGACATAATGACTGCGAGCAGGACCCAAATCACCACAATGGGAATCAAGATCCCGGGTACGAAGTCAAAGGTGAGGCCGGCGGGGTCAGCTACCTGGAGGACCTCAGAGAAGAGGAAGGTCTGGGGGTCATCACCCCAGGCGTGATCAAAGGAGTAGAACAGGTAGCGGGCCGCCCATGCCAGAATCGCCGCGTAGTAGATAGCGATAATGAAGTTGATGCCCATGTGCCACCAGCCGATGAACTCAGTCTTGCGGTTCAGACGGCGGAAAGCCAGGGGGGAGGAGGCACGTGCCCGGTGGCCGATGACGTAGTCGAAGAAGAGGAAAGGTAGGCCTGCGGTCAGCAGAGCAACCAGGTAGGGGATCATGAAGGCACCGCCGCCGTTATCGTAGGCAACGTAGGGGAAGCGCCAGATGTTACCGAGGCCAACGGCGGAACCGATGGCGGCAAAGATAAAGACCTTACGGCTGGAGAAGCCTTCTCGTTTTTGAGGCGCTGAGGTCTTGGTCGTACTCATGTGAGTGTCCCTCGCTCATGGATAGAAACTAAAACTGCACCTGCTAGAGGCGCAACCGGTGGTGTGAACACTGGTGCCGGGGGTGGTGGCTGGTTCATAAGGAATCCGCTAAGAGGTGATGCGGTGGCCTCGGAGCGGGGTGGGCTCCTGGCAGAATCCTGTTAATCTTTCTTGTAGTATCTTCGAAGAGCGGACAAGTGCGCGAAAAAATCTCAGATAGTGGAAGTTTTCGGGCTATAAATTTAAGCCCGGCCATGTATCTTAGCCGGGCTTATAAAATTTTGCCGTGACGCGGCATAGCTTCTAGGAGTCTCGGTGCACAACGGCGTGAGCAAAGGACTTGAGTGCTTCCTTAATAACCGTATCGGGTAGCGGCTCGATAGCGGCGATTGCATCATCGGCCCACCGGTAGGCAATATCCCAGGCTTCTTGGGTGACCGGGTGGGCTGAGAGCGCGGCTACGGCCTGGGCTAGAGCCTCGTCGCTGGTAAGGTCTCCCTCAATTAATTGCTGGATACGCTGGGCTTCTTGGTCACCTGCTAATGCTGCCCGTTCAAGCAGAATGGTGGGTAGGGTTGGTACACCTTCACGCAAATCGGTGCCCGGGGTTTTGCCCGATGACTTACCCGAGCTGGTTACGTCGATGACATCGTCGGCAAGCTGGAAGGCTACGCCTACCAGTTCACCGTAGCGGGCCAGCATCTGGATAAGGGACTCGGGGGAGTCAGAAAGGATGGTGCCGTAGGAACCTGCGGCGGCAATCAGGGAGCCGGTCTTGCCCTCAATGACCTTGATGTAGTGGTTGAGGATATCCTCATGTTTCTCGGGGCCGGTGGTTTCAAAGAGCTGGCCGAGCACGAGGCGCTCAAAGGTCTGAGCCTGAACAGCTAGGGCGCGCCCGCCCAGTTCGGAAACTATGAGCGAAGCGCGGGAGAAAATGAGGTCACCGGTCAGAATAGCTACCGAGTTACCCCAGATATTCTGGGCGGTGTCTACCCCGCGGCGTTTGGGGGCATCGTCCATGACATCGTCGTGGTAGAGGGTAGCCAGGTGCGTTAGTTCAACAACCACGGCCGCATCCAGTACCCGGTCGTTGATGCCGCCGCCAGCTTCTGCTGCCAGAAGGGTCAGGAGGGGGCGAATCCGCTTGCCGCCGGCGGAGAGTAGGTGGCGGGAAGCAACATCTGCCAGGTGGTTTGTCTGATTTACCGAGCGTTCAAGCCGCTGCTCAATTTCGGTGAGAGCCTCAAGGATCTTGGGGCCCAGTTCAGCGTCCTGCGCGATGAGTTCAAAGCCTTTAGGCAGACTGAAATCAGCCTCTGGCATGAATGCTTCTGCGCTCACGGGGGAGCTGGTGGAGTCAGTCACGATGATTTTTCACACTTCTTGGGTCGTACACTATCGGCCGGGGGCCGTGCTCGGGCTGCTATTAGTCTACCTGGTCTAGGCTTGGGGCTTGTATGCACGGTGTAGAGCGACGATACCGCCGGTGAGGTTGCGGTAGCGAACATCCTGCCAACCGGCTTCGGCAAAGTGGCGGGCCAGTTCGTCCTGGTTGGGCCAGGCCAGAATTGACTCTGCTAGGTATTCGTAGCTTTCGGGGTTGGAGGATACCTTGCGCGCGATGGGCGGAATCAGTTTCATGATGTAGTTCCGGTAAAGGGTGCGGAAGGGGCCGAAGGTGGGGGTGGAGAATTCGTTGATGACGATTCGACCGCCGGGTTTGGTGACTCGGTAGAGTTCCCGCAGTGCCTTGGGGTAGTCGGCGACGTTGCGTAGACCGTAAGACATGGTGACGGCGTCAAACTCGTTATCAGTAAAGGGGAGGGCCGTGACATCAGCCTGCACGAATTCGATGTCGGGGCGGCGGCGCCTGCCTACGGCGAGCATGCCTTCGGAAAGGTCGGCGGCAATGACGGTTACGCCGGCATCGGCAAAAGGCTCAGATGAGGTGCCGGTACCTGCGGCTACGTCGAGGACTTTCTGGCCGGGGCGGGCATGGACAGCGGCCACGGTCTGCTTACGCCAGTAGAGGTGCTGCCCCAGTGACATAATGCCGTTCATGAGGTCGTAGCGTTCAGCCACCTGGTCGAACATGGAGGCGATATCGGTGGTCTTTTTGTTAAGGTCTGCTCGGTTCACCCTAGCTATTTTGTCACGTTTAGGGCAAAAGCTCATATTGGTGAGCGATGAAACACCATTATGAATAATCATGCATATGTTTGCATTTTTAATCATTCGGGGGCAGAATGAACTTCAACGCTAACCCACTTACACACCGTATGAATGAGGTAACCAACCATGAAGAAGGCGCCCTTGGCACTTGCCGCTACTGCCCTGCTCCTAACCGCCTGTGGCTCATCAGGTACTTCCGCCACAACTGAGTCCGGGGTATCCCTGATCTCTGAGGGTAAACTCACCGTCTGCACTAACCCTCCCTACGCCCCCTTCGAGTACGAAGAAAACGGCAAAATTGTTGGTCTTGACGCTGACATTGCCGCCGCTATCGCCTCAGACCTGGCTGTAGAAGCCGAAATGTACACCACCAGCTTCGAGGGGATCCAGTCAGGTGTTGCGCTCTCCTCCGGTCAGTGCGATATCGCGCTTTCCGGTATCACTGTGACCGATGAGCGCAAAACCGTCATGAACTTCACCTCCTCGTACGTCGATGACAATCTAGCAATCCTGGTGCCCGCCGATTCTTCTATCACCGGTGAAGCTGACCTGTCAGGCCGTAAGGTCGGCGTCCAGCAGGCCACCAGCGGTGAAAAGTACGCCAAGGACGCCGGCGCTGACACCGTCCAGTATGAGGACAACGGTCTGCTCCTTCAGGCCCTGCAGACCGGCCAGGTCGATGCCGTGGTCGGTAACATTACTGTTCTGTCTGAAATGCTGACCGCAGATAGCAGCCTCAAAGTAGCTCAGGAGATTGAGACCAACGAAAAGATTGCTGCCGCTGTCTCCACCGAAAACACTGCACTGCTGGACTCTGCCAATGCGACTCTGAAGAAGATGCAAGACGACGGCCGCCTAGCTGACTTGCGGGAAAAGTACCTGGGTCTTTCCCAGTAAGTAGCCGCTTTTGCGGTAGCTACCTTCTAAGAAACCGGGGGTGGGCTCAGAGGAGCCTGCCCCCAGCACGTAACCGAGGATGAGAACCATGGCACTGTCTACCCGGCAGAAACAGACCTATGCCCGCTACTCCCAGTATGCTCTTCTGGCAGTGATCGCCCTGATCATTGTTCTTGTTGCCGACTGGGCAACCCTGCGTGAGAAGGTCTTTAACCCTGAAATCATCGCCAAGCAGTTCCCCAACATCATCACTGTTGCCCTGAAGAACACCTTGATTTACACGGCTTTGGGTTTTGTGGTGGGTCTGTCAGGCGGTATTCTGCTTGCCCTCATGAAGATTTCTTCTATCGCACCCTACCGGTGGATTTCATCGCTTTACATTGAGCTTTTCCGCGGCCTGCCCGCGCTTCTTGTCTTTATCGCCTTTGGCTACGGTATTCCGCTGGCCTTTGGGCTACGCCTGAACAACTATGTGACCGTGATGCTTGCCCTGGGTATGGTAGCTGCGGCCTACATCGGTGAAGTTTTGCGGGCCGGTCTTGAGGCTGTGCCCAAGGGCCAGTATGAGGCCGCTCGATCACTGGGTATGAGCCATACCCGCGCCATGGTGACCGTTATTATTCCCCAGGCTTTCCGGATCGTTCTGCCCCCGCTGACCAACGAGATTATCTTGCTGACCAAGGACTCATCGCTGGTCTACCTACTCGGTATGTCTGTTGCCCAGTATGAGCTCACCAAATTTGGTCGCGAAGGAATTTCCGGCTCCGGTGCCGGGCTGACCCCGCTGGTTCTTGCCGGTGTCTGCTACCTGATTATCACTGTCCCGCTCGGTTTCCTTGCCCGCCACTTCGAGAAGCGTGCCCAGGCCCGCTCCCGCACGTAACCGCCACTACCGTTTCAAGGAATACAGCCATGACCGAAAATCCTGTACCTGCCTCAGTTACCATTACCGACCTGCATAAATCCTACGGTGAGGTGGAAGTCCTCAAAGGCATCAATATGTCCGTAGCTCCCGGCCAAGTTGTCTGCCTGATTGGCCCCTCCGGCTCGGGCAAATCAACTCTTCTGCGGTGCGTCAACCTGCTGGAGACACCTAACAGCGGAACTATTGAGGTAGCAGGGCATGCGGTGACCCACCCCGACGTCGATGTCGATGCTATGCGCCGCTCTGTGGGCATGGTCTTCCAGCAGTTCAACCTCTTCCCGCACCTGACCGTACTCCAAAACTGTACGGTAGCGCAGATTAAGGTGCTCAAACGTTCCCGGGCCGAGGCCCAGAAAATTGCCATGGCTAACCTGCAGAAGGTGGGGCTGGCCGATAAGGCTCAGCGGCACCCTGATCAGCTTTCTGGCGGTCAGCAACAGCGCGTAGCTATCGCTCGTGCCCTCTCTATGAACCCCCAGCTCATGCTCTTTGATGAGCCCACCAGTGCTTTGGACCCCGAGACGGTAGGTGATGTTCTGGGTATCATGCGCCAGCTGGCTACCGAGGGCATGACCATGGTGGTCGTAACCCATGAGATGGCTTTTGCCCGTGATGTGGCTGACCGCGTGGTCTTCATGGACGGCGGTGTTGTGGTAGAGGAAGGCCCCGCTGAACAGGTCATCGGCAACCCCCAACAGGAGCGCACCCAGCTCTTCCTCTCACGTGTGCTGAACCCCACCCAGCAATCGTAGACGCTAGGTCCTTAACCGTGGTTTCTGGGCTCTCCACGAGTCGGCTATAAAGAAAACTGCGGCTACCCAAATCAGGCCAAAACCTACCCACCTGCCAGCGGTGAGGGTCTCATGGGTAACAAAGAGAGCCAGCAGGAACTGCATGGTCGGGGTGAGGTACTGAATCATGCCGATCAGGGACAGCGGAACCCGCGAGGCCGCGCTCGCAAAGAGCAGGAGCGGAACCGCTGTGACTAGACCCGAGGCAGCCAGAATCCAAAAGTGAGCCTGACCCTCAGCAAACAGAGTAAGATCACCTCGGCGGGCAAAGTGAGCAAGTAGGACAGCTGCCATGGGTGCAAGAACCAGGGTCTCTACGCTCAGCGACACGACGGCGGGGACAGCTCCAGCGTACTTTTTGAGCAGACCGTAGAGGCCAAAGCTGAAAGCCAGGCCCAGGCCCAACCAAGGGATTGAGCCGTAAAAGAAACACATGACAAGCACTGCTAAGGCAGCTACCGCGATACCGGCCCACTGGAGTGGGCGGAGTTTTTCACCCAGGAAGAGAACGCCGAGCGCTACCGAAACAATGGGGTTGATGTAGTAGCCCAGTGACGCTTCCATCACATTGTGGCTTGTTGTGGCGATAACGTAGAGCAGCCAATTACAGAAAATGAGTAGGCCTGCGGCCCCGAGCACAAGGAGCTTTCTGGGGCGCTTAAGTACTGCCATGAGTGATTGAACCTGACGGGTTGCCGGTATCAGGAAAGCACAGAAAAGCAGGGTGAAGAGCACCCTCTCAGCCACAATTTCGAGGGGGCTAGCCGGTACCGTTAGCAGGAAATAGAGGGGGAAGAGGCCCCAGATAAGGTAGCAGAGGAAAGCTGCAAGAATACCCGAGTTTCTCTGGTTAGTAGGCACCTGTTTTTCTTTCTGTGCTGATTCATTAGGTCCCTGCAAGTATAGGTCAGTGCTTTCTATGGGCGGGGGAGTTCTAGCTCCTTGGGCGAATGCTCACCATAGAAAAGGCGGTGGCCCCCACCTATAGGGGGAGCCACCGCCAGAGACAACCCCTAGAGCAGGGGTATCTTGGTCTTACAGACCGAAGAAGCGGCTAAAGAAGCCCTTCTTATCTTCCTTGGGCTGGGGCTTCTTAGAGGCCTCAGCGCGTTCGGCCTCAAGGTCAGGTGCCTGACCTGCCAAACGAATCTCCCGTGCATCACGGGTGTCTTCAGCTGACTCGTAACCCGTGGGCGCCTGCTGGGCTTCGTCAGGCTCTTCGGCGCTCTGCACAGGGGCGGCAGGCTGGTCCTGCACAATGTTCTCTTCAGCAATAGTGCTGGTGGTAACACGGCCCGGGCGTACATCTTCGGCAGGGTCCTGGTCATAGGGCTGGTCCGCATTGGGGTAGACACGGTCTGTGGTGATAGTACCTTCGACTTCATCTTCGAGGGCACTCTGTTCTGCCACGGATTCCTGGGTAGGAGCTTCCGTAAAGGTCTGAGGCTCGGCTGCGGTAGCCTCTTCCTGCTCGGAACCTGCCTGCGCTTCAGCTTGCGCTTCTGCTTGTGCTGCTTCTTCAGCGGCTAGACGGGCGGCTTCTTCTCGTTGGGCCATTTGAGCTGCGGCCTCACGCGCGGCGAGGGTTTCAATACCCTGGCGTTCTGCTTCGAGCTGTTCACGCAGATCACGAGCTTGACTGGCAAGACGGGCTAGCTCATCGGCCCCGACCTGGGGCTCGGCTGCCTCAATGCCCGAAATCTTGCCCTTATCGAACCAAAGACGTAGCGCACCGTCTGCCGCAGTGATGACAGCGGTTGCTTCGGTGTCCCAGGCGATATGTGCGCCGCGGAGCTTGGCATAGGAGTCAACAGCGCGCAAGTGGTTAACAGCGGTGCCGGTCTGCAGGGCCTGAGCCATGACCTGACCCATGCGGTTAACGGTGGGGGCATCCAGGTCAAGCTGAGAGCCTTCGAGAAGGACCCATGCACGGACACCTGCCCCAGCTGTGACGGGGTAGTGGGCATAGATGCCGGTCAGTGCCTTGGTTGCGAGGGTGAGCTTGCGCGCTAGGCCGGAGTCCAGGGGGAGCTCATCGGTGGTGAGTTCCGTAATGGTGTGCTGTGCCCCGCCTTCACGTGCCTGGATTGCTGCCGAAACAACGCGGTCAGGGAAGTGACCGAGTTCTTGCCAGGACCAAATCCAGGAACCGCGGTTCTCAGACTCAGTGCCCAACAGGTAAGGGGTGAGACGTACGGAAGCATCAGACTGGAGGGTGAATGACGGCGCAGAGAAATCCACCGTCCATTCTGCGTCGCCGCTGATCTCAGCGAGACGGGCCTGGTACTCGGTGGAGATGAAGATCGAATCATCAATCAGATCCTGCAGTGTTTTAGTCATGGGTTAAGGCTAGCAACTCTTGGGGTGCTCACGCACCTTTTATACCCGTGGGGACCTGTATTTTCTATCTTTTACCAGGTTCTACCCACTTGGTTCCTTCCCTCTTCCGTGAGCAAGAAAGACACAAATTCAGGGGGCGTGCGGCTAAAAATAAATATTACGGTTGCCACATGTTTTTTAGACAGGGTAGTCGCAAATAACTTGACCAAACACAAGGAACACGCATATCAAGTGCAAGAATTCTTGCTTTAATAGGTATTGATAGGTATTGATAGGTATTGG
Source organism: Rothia sp. P4278 (assembly GCF_048512945.1). Classification (NCBI taxonomy): domain Bacteria; kingdom Bacillati; phylum Actinomycetota; class Actinomycetes; order Micrococcales; family Micrococcaceae; genus Rothia; species Rothia sp. P4278. The sequence continues at coordinate 229,960 of NZ_JBLXXU010000002.1, read as the reverse complement.
TAAGCCTCTTCCCATATGGCACCAACGGGTGTGGAGGTATTCGTCCCAAACAATTCAGGAATTTCATGTCGCACTATAGTCCCAGATACGCAGAGATTGAACGCCCCACCATGGTTCAAGATGCTCTTAACTCAATTGGGAGCTGGATGCTGGGGGTAGTGTCCGTAGAGCCCGGTTGGAATGAGCTGGTCCTAGATATTAAGCCGCTCTCAGAGACTGTCTTTGTGAGAATCACTGAATCTCGCGATGAAGACGATTACCTGGGAAGTGTGGGCCCGCTTAAATCTGATAGCCCAATCCTTGAGGCTATTGAACAGCTACAGCATGCTTGCTATGCAGAGGATGAGGGAACCTGGTTCACTGCTTCTGTGGTCATCACCGCGAGCGACTGGCCCGAGCCAAAATACCAGATTGGTGCGTCCTATGACCGCCTTCAGGAGCCTGTTGACTGGAAGGGCGAGGGGGGCCTGACCGGTCGCGATATCCGCACTCATTTTGAAACCTTCCCGCGTGCGGATGAGCATATCCCGGACTGGGCCGCCACACGCCTGGCAGGTCGTCGCGCTCCTGGTTTTAAGGATGATACGGCCAAGGCGCAGCCTGCAAAGACCGCCAACACCTACCTGGTGGAGGCCCTCGAGGCCTTTTCCCAGGACCGGAGTGACCAGGCCCTTGCCAATGTTGTGCGTTCTGCCCAGGGCGGTAACCTGGTCATGGACATCTCCCAGAGCGTCGATAACTCCGAAGGCCAGCTCCAGACCAGCTATCAGGTTCTCCGCCTGTCGAATGGCATGCGTGCGCTCACAGCTTATTCCTCGGAGGAACGGGCCTGCGAATATTCCGTGGATGTCCTCGGTCTAGATATACCGCGTTTGACTACCGAGCACGCTATGAAAGTGTTTTTACAGGTAGCTCACGATGCGTCAATTGACGTCCTGGTACTTGACCCCGGTAGTAGACACGAGTGTTTCATAGAAAAATCTCAGATTCAGTGGGTCGTCGGTTCGCCCCACAATATGCCAGTACAGCGGGCGCTTATGGAGGGGAACATGCACGACCTGCTCCTTGCCCTGGTTGCTCCGGCTTCCACGCTCCTGATGGGTGTCCGTGCCGATGATCCAGCAGGTCGCCCAGTCATCCTCAAAAATGAGGATTCAGAGGACCAGTCTGTTGCACTGGTTTTTACCACTGTTGCAGAGATTGCTGCGCTTGATCCCTCCTTGCAGGTGCGAAGTGCCCCGGCCCTTGACATGCTCAAATTATTGGCTGCTGGTGCTAGTACAGCTGTGCGCATTAACGCCCTTGCTCCGCACGCTACCTTGCCTATGACTCAAATTTGCGAGCTTATTTCAGTAGTAGAATCGCAGTAAACCAAACTAGTCATACACACCAGGAGTATCTCCAATGACCGGTGCACTGCGCCAAATTGGCCACACCGTAGCCAACCATGCTCGCGCAGCCATTGCACTGTGGCTGGTGCTCTTCGTGATCGCTGGAGCTGGTGCCCTGACACTAGCTCGGGGTGCAACAGCCAGCTATACCATGCCCGGAGCATCGTTCGATGCTGTCCGTGCGGACCTTCAGACTAAGCTCCCAGATAACGGTGTCTCTAGTGGTTACGTTGTGCTTGAGTCAGCTGGCGGTTTCACCGATGAGCAGAAGCAGGCCATCGCACAGGCGGTCGATACTTCCCACCAGGTTGAGGACGTTGCAGGTTCCGTTAATCCCTTTGAGGCGGCAGACGCTATCGCCCAGGCAACTACTACCCTTGAAAACTCAAAAGCTCAGCTAGATCAGCTTCAGGCTCAGATTAGCCAAGGCCAGGCTAAGGTCGATCAAGCTCGGGCCGCTCTGCCTACAGATATCAGCCAGGAAGAGCTCAAAGAGCTTGCCCCAGACCTCCTTGCACAGGAAGAAAGCCTGAAACAGGCCCGTATCACCTTAAGGGCCAACAAGCTTAAAGTAGATACCGGTCAGCGTGAACTTGATGCCATGGCCGAGGCCAACCTTGTCAGCCAAGACGGAACCGTAGCAATTGTCAGTGTTGCCTTTAACAAGGACACTAACTCGTTGACTCCGGAAGTCCGTCAGAAGGTTTTTGAAACATTCAAGGCGCTTGAAGACAAGGGCATTACTGTCAACTACAGCTACGAGCTTGACCAGGACGTTTCTAAAGTTTTTGGTGCCTCGGAAGCGATTGGTCTAGCGGTTGCATTCGTTGTTCTGCTGATTACTCTCGGTACAGTTGTGGCAGCCGGTCTGCCTCTTGTTCTGGCACTTATCGGGGCGGGTACCGCAGTTGCCCTGGTCTACACCAGTACCGCTTTTATCGGCATGACCGCTACCGACCCGGTTCTAGCTTTGATGCTGGGGCTAGGGATTGGCATTGACTATGCTCTGCTGATTCTTCATCGTTTCCGTGAAGAACTTATGGACGGAGTCGATGTTCGGGAGGCTGTTGCAATAGCTAATTCAACGGCAGGTCATTCTGTCCTCTTTGCGGGTATGACCAATATCGTTGCACTCTCTGCTCTCTTTTTGACCGGTCTACCATTCTTGGCCGTCATGGGCTTTGCGGGTGCTTTCTCTGTTGCGCTGGTTGTTGCTTCGTCCTTGACTCTGGTCCCTGCGGTTCTTTCTCTCTTGGGCACCAAGGTTTTGACCAAGAAGCAGCAGGAAGAGCGCCGCAAGGACCTGCACCGGATCTCAGACAAAACTCACAAGCCACGTAACCGCCGTGAAGCATTCGCTGAAATTGAGGCTGCCTATAAGGGGTGGGGTGGTTTTGTAACCCGCCATCCTATTACCATGACACTGGTATCAGTTGCGATTTTGATTCTTGCCATTATCCCGACCAGTTCACTTCGACTTGGTCTGCCCGATGGTTCCTACCAGGCTAGCGACTCAACTTCCTACCGCGCCTACCAGACCATTAGTGACAAGTTCGGTGAGGGTTTTAACGGGCCTATCCTTGCCGGTGTCACCCTTTCCGTTCCGGGTGACCAGGAACACCTGCGCCTAGTTGCCTTGAACGTTGCCGGCAAGCTTAATAACAAGGACATCGAAAGTGTCGCTATCGTAGGGATGAGCGAAGACAACGCCACCGCAGTTTTGGCATTCTTCCCCAAGGAAGGCCCCTCAGCCCAGAGCACCCAGGATGCTGTGCACGCAATGCTCGATAAGGTTGAGCCTGCGGAGAAAGCCACGGCAACCAGTATTGGCTTAACCGGGCAGACTGTAGCTAACATCGAGATTTCTGAGCAGATTTCTACTTCAATTCCACTCTATCTCTCTGTCGTTATTCTGCTCTGTCTGATCTTGATGGCCCTTGTCTTCCGGTCAATTATTGTTCCTGTCATGGCAACCATCGGATTCTTGCTCTCAACCCTGGCCTCCTTTGGCGCTGTCGTTGCCGTCTACCAGTGGGGCTGGATGGGTGACCTCTTTGGGGTAACCCAGCCGGGTCCGATTTTGGCTTTCCTGCCCATCCTGCTCATCGGTATTCTGTTTGGTCTCTCCGTGGATTACCAAATCTTCATTGTCTCCGGCATGCGTGATGCTTACCGTAAGGGCCATACTGCTCTGGATGCTGTCGCCATCGGCTACAAGCAGGGTGGCGGGGTTGTGACTGCCTGCGGTGTCATTATGGTCGCGGTTTTCGCCAGTTTCGTCTTCTCACACCTGACAGCTGTGCGGCCTATCGGTTTTGCCTTGGCCCTGGGCGTGGCTATGGATGCTTTCTTGATTCGGACCACCTTTATTCCTGCAACCATGTACCTGCTGGGGGATGTCGCCTGGTGGTGGCCTTTCGAGAAGAAGAACCGCAAGACCGAGGACGCACCCAAGCACATCGCCTAAGTGCGGCTTCAGCGCTAAAGCTTAGGTACTTTCAAACATGAAAACCGCCCTGCAGTATCCAAGAGGACACCGCAGGGCGGTTTTTTATGGGGCAGCTACCTGGCTAAGCAAGGTAGCTACCTGGCAGGCTACTTACCTGCTACTGCTTGGCGTACACGAGCACCGAGTTCCTCATGGACAGAGTCCCAGTACTTGAATGCACGTTCACGGATCTCATCTGACTTCACAGCACCAACATGGCCCGCGATGTTGGAGACCAGACGTTCCTGAGCGGCCTCGTCCATAACATCGGTGTACAGGGTACGAGCCTGGCCGAAGTCGTCGTCTTCTGCGTGCAGGGTGGCAGCTGCGTGAACCAGTGCGCCATCGGCTTCCCAGGAGCCCTCACCGGCGCGTGCAGGATCAGCGTGGGGGCCGCCCAGGCTGTTGGGTGCGTAGACCGGAGTATCTGCAGTCTTGAAGGAGTAGCGCATAGCGCCGTCCTGGCTGTAGTTGTTTACTTCTGCATTCCGAGCGTAGTTAACCGGAAGGTCCGCGAAGTTGGTGCCTACGCGGTAGCGGTGTGCATCGGGGTAGGAGAAGATACGACCCAGGAGCATCTTGTCGGGGGAGGGGCCGATACCGGGAACAAAGTTGGAGGGTGAGAAGGCAGCCTGCTCAACCTGGGCAAAGAAGTTCTCGGGGTTCTTGTTCAGAGTCATCTTGCCGACCTTGATCAGGGGGTAGTCGGCGTGCGGCCATACCTTGGTCAGATCGAAGGGGTTAAAGCGGTAGGTCTTTGCATCTTCGTAGGGCATGACCTGGACGTAAAGGGTCCATGAGGGGAACTCGCCACGTGCGATAGCGTCGTGTAGGTCCTGACGGTGGTAATCAGCGTTCTCGCCTGCAATGCGGTTTGCTTCTTCCTGGGTGAGGAAGTCGTTGCCCTGGTCAGTCTTGAAGTGGTACTTGACCCAGAAACGCTCGCCTTCGGCATTGATCCACTGGTAGGTGTGTGAGCCGAAGCCATCCATGTGGCGCAGGGTGGCGGGGATGCCGCGGTCACCCATCAGCCAGGTGACCTGGTGAGCTGATTCGGTGCGCAGGCTCCAGAAGTCCCACTGCATGTCGTTGTCACGCAGGCCGCTGCCGGGCATACGCTTCTGTGAGTGAATGAAGTCGGGGAACTTGATGGCATCACGAATGAAGAAGACCGGGGTGTTGTTACCTACGAGGTCGTAGTTACCCTCGGTGGTGTAGAACTTGATGGCGAAGCCGCGGGGGTCACGCCAGGTGTCAGGTGACCCCTGTTCGCCGGCAACGGTTGAGAAGCGGATAGCCATTTCGGTAGAAACACCGGGCTGGAAGAGCGCTGCGCGGGTGTACTGTGAGACATCCTCGGTGGTTTCGAATACACCGAAGGCACCGGTGCCCTTAGCGTGAACGACACGCTCGGGTACGCGTTCGCGGTTGAACTGAGCGAGCTTTTCAACGGTGTAGGCATCGTGCAGGACGATGGGGCCATCGTTGCCTACAGTCAGTGAATCGTTGTCTGATGCAACGGGTGCACCTTGAGCGGTGGTGGTAAATGAACCGGGCTTAATCGGATTGTTCATTTCTCCTACTTTCCTGTGTGGGGTTATGCTCTGGAGCTCTTCACCGTGAGAGGTGAGGGAAACGACCGGAGCTGTGAGCGCTAGCTAACGGTGAGTTCTTGTGCAGCCTGTTGCTGAGCGAGCGCTACATCTTTTTCTTCTGGCTTCTGGCAGTCGGCGCAAATGCCTCGGTAGAGAACGTCTGCGCTGAGCAGGGCCATGCCGTGAAAATCGCTGGGGGTCAGGCAGGGTGCCTCACCAACCGCGCAGTCTACATCCTCCACTTTTCCGCAGCGGATGCAGTAGGCATGGTGGTGATTATCTCCGGTACGGGTTTCGTAGAGCCCTGCTGACCCTGGAGGCTCAAATTTACGGAGCATTTTGATGTCAGTTAGATCAGCTAGGACCACGTAGACCGACTGGACTGTGATACCGGCTAGTTCTTGGCGCACTGCTGTAACAATTGCATCGGCCGTTGAGTGCGGGTTTTCGTGAACTGCGCTCAGAACAGCGAGTCGTTGCTTTGTGACGCGACGCCCCTTGGCTCTGAGCTGAGCTGACCAGGTTTCCCTGTGGGAGCTAGCTGGTGCTTTCGGGGCTTCTGGCATGTGCTGGCAGCCTGCGGTGGCAGGCATGCTCCTTGTTGACATCATGTCACCATCCTACCCTTATTATGAATCTTTCACAATAGGCTCTGGCTGTGTTGTAGATCAGGTCTACCTCTTCCCGGCGGGGGTGTTGCTTGAAAGGCTTTGCTGCTAGGCCTCTTGGCGGATATGCTCTGGAATCGTTCTGGCGAGAAAAGTTGTTGAAGAAAGTTTTGTGGTGTCAGGAGCGCCGCGATAGATTTTTGGTTGACGGTAAAAAATTTTTCAAACTTTTTTAAATTTCGCGTCATGAAACAAGGGGAAACCGCTCTTAATAAGTGATGGTGAAAATCATCGGCTGTTACCTACAAGCTGTCTGGGGCTTGAGGATAGCAAGAACCTGGCGGCGCTATGGGAAGCCTTGCCAGGCATAAGGGAATAATGGGCGCTCATCAATCGTGGGGATTGAGCGAGTGCAATCGCTGGCTATCAAGGTTAGGGACCCTTGATAGCCAGCGCTAAAGCATTGTGCTGTCACCGGGTGCCGGGTCGCTGCTGCTGGAACCAGATAATGAAGCGATCCTGCATGCTGCGCAAGCATTTACCGTGTACAGGGCCGTTCGCGGGTTCTGTACACGGAAAACATCATGAGGGTCGCATGGTGTCTTGGTTTGCTGGTGACTGGAATCATAGTGTTTAGTTCATGAGCTAAAGAGGGCGTGCGGTATCTGATGGCCTGCATGCGCTTTACATATTGGGGAAATATACCGTAACGCAGAAAATCCCGATAAGCTGAAAGGAAGTCGTTTTCCTTAGCGCGGCTAGTATCTACACGGGGAGATTTATGCGATCATACAATTCTGCTCAAACTGGCCAGTCTGGCCCTGCCGACGAAGTTTTGCTTTCTGAAGTTCGCCAGGGTCAGCTTGAGTCGTTTGGTGTTTTGTATGAGCGCTATGTGGTCATGGCGCGCGCCATTGCTTATAGGCATACCTCAAACCAGACTCTGTCAGAGGATCTCGTATCTGAGGCCTTCGTCAGAATTTTGCAGGCTCTTAAGAATGGCAAGGGCCCTCGCGCTTTCATGGGCGGATATCTTGCCACAACTCTCGCGCATCTGGCTGCTGAGAACGGTCTTATAGCGCAAAAAGAGGTGCTGAGCGAAGAGCATGACCTAGAGCTGGCTGGGTCATTGGATGAGACTGTTCTTAAACTGCATGAGTCCGATGAACTGATTTCTGCATTCACCAGTTTGCCGGAACGTTGGCAGTCTGTTCTGTGGATGACCGAGGTTGAGAATAAAAAGCCCCGTGAAGTAGCTACAGCTCTGAACCTGTCGGCTAATGCTGTTTCCGCTCTTGCTGCTCGCGCACGGGAAAGCCTTCGCGAGGGGTTTCTGCGAGCACATCAACACGCTCCCAAAACTGCTGAGTGCGCGCAGTATTCACCTCACCTCAGCTCTATGGTCCGTGGCTCGCTGACTAAGAAGCGTAGCGAAACTCTACGAGCTCACCTTTCAACATGCTCATTTTGCTCTTCTGAATACCTGAATCTGATCGGTATCAACAAGACTATGCGTACGTGGGTTTTCCCCGTGCTTGCAGGGCTTACGCCGATTCTTACTGACAGTTCTAAGGTTATTCTCCCGTACATCGCCGGTGGTAGTGTAGCCCTGGCTGGTGCAAGTCACAGTGGGGGAGCGGGGCTTGCCTCTTTGATTCCCGGACGTTGGGCTTCTTCCAAACCCTCTCTGGTGGGGGCCGCTGCCGCTGTAACCGCTATTGGTGCGGTGGCCGGTGGCATAGCACTGGTCAATAGCTCGTCCTCTAATTCAACGGTGATTAGTGCCGATTCTCAGCTTGAAACCGCACCAGCTTCAAGCCCTTCGGAAGAGGTAGGTGGCATCGTTGATGCTCTTGTTGATTCGCCCCAAAGCTCGGGCTCGAGCGTCCCCGTAGAATCTTTTAGGGCTCCTGCTGCATCAGCGCCTAGCATGCTGGTGGATACCCAGACTTTTGATTCTGCTGCTTCACCGCGCGGGCAGCTGGGGCAGAAGGCCTCTCACAGTCGCGCAAGCGCTGGGGATGCCGCTGACTCTTCAGCAGGTACTAGCGTAATAAGAAGACCATCGGTGGAAACCCCTCAAGGTCAGACTCTCTCTGCTCTGACCGGTCCCTGGCAGGATGACACGATGGGGGCTCATGGGGCGTCTAAGGAGTCAGCCGATCTTGCGAGCTCTTTAGTGTTCTCAAACCAGCCAGATGGTGCCGCTGGAGCCGGTGATACTCAGCAGCCTCCGGTAGCTGAGCCCGAGAGCGATACCCCGGTAAGATCAACTTTGCCCGTGGATAGTCAGCCACCGGGGGAATCTGTAGCGCCTGTTAATCCTGTAGACCGTACCCAGCCAGTTGCTCCTGCCGATCCTGATACTCCAGTAGATCGTTCTATGCCGGCTGAGCCGACCGACCCGGCTGAGCCAGCTGAACCAAGCGACCCAGCTGAGCCTGTTGAGCCGACCGACCCAGCTGAGCCGACCGACCCAGCTGAGCCAACTGAGCCGGCTGAGCCAACCGACCCGGTTGAGCCTGTTGAGCCAAGCGACCCAGTTGAGCCAAGCGACCCGGCTGAACCAACAGAGCCTGTTGAGCCAAGCGACCCAGTTGAGCCAAGCGACCCAGTTGAGCCAAGCGACCCAGTTGAGCCTAAAGAACCTGCTGATCCTGACACTCCAGTGGATCGTTCTATACCGACCGACCCGTCTGAACCAAGCGAGCCAGCTGAACCAAGCGAGCCAGCTGAGCCAACTGACCCAGTTGAGCCAAGCGACCCAGTTGAGCCAAGCGACCCAGTTGAGCCTAAAGAACCTGCTGATCCTGACACTCCAGTGGATCGTTCTATACCGACCGACCCAGCTGACCCAGCTGACCCAGCTGACCCAGCTGAGCCAAGCGACCCTGGAGTTCCCGACCCCAAGGACTGGGTAGGAACCCCCGAATACTACAAGTGGATGGCGCAGGTGCCCTGGGATACAATCGGTAGCCCAGTCAATGACAACCGTATGTGCAGGATTACCTATATCTATTCGGGTAGTCTGGTCAGCTTCGGAACCTACATTCCGCAGATTATTCTTGACTCCCCCTATGCGCTCTATGTTCTAGAGAGCTACTTTGGGCTAGAGGCGATTACAGAGATTACCTGCGTCTAGGAGACATTAAGATAGCTACCGGCCTGCCTCCTGAATGAGTTAGGCCGGTCATAATATGCTCTTCGCAAAAGCACAGCCTCTACCCAGCTAAAGACCCTAGTCTATAAAGCAACAATAACTTTCCTGAGAAAGGTGTAATAGGGTGCACGGCCATAACAACGGGCTTAAAACTGCTCTTTTACTGGGTTCGATGGTCGGTTTTCTCTTGCTCATTGGGGCGGGGCTAGCTGCCTATACCCGTAGTTCTGTGTGGATTATGATTATGGGCCTGGTGGGCGTGGGCATGGTGGCCTATTCCTACTGGAACTCCGATAAAATCGCTATCCGTTCCATGAACGCCTATCCCGTGACTCGCGATCAGGTCCCCGGTCTTTACGAAATTGTTGAGGAGCTCTCAGCCAAGGCCAATCAACCAATGCCGCGTCTCTACGTTGCTCCCACCTTGACCCCTAATGCTTTTGCTACGGGGCGTAACCCCCAGAATGCGGCCGTTTGTTGCACCGAGGGGATCTTGCAGCTCCTTGATCATCGTGAGATGCGCGGTGTCATCGGGCATGAGCTGATGCACGTCTATAACAGGGATATTTTGATTGGCTCCATCGCTGCGGCTTTGGCTTCTGTGGTGGGAACCATCTCTCAGGTCATGAGCTTTGGCTTGATGTTTGGCGGTAACCGAAACAATGACAACCGGGGCGGTGGAGGGCTCATCTTCACGCTCTTTCTTGCTGTGATGGCACCCCTGGTGGCGGGCGTAATGCAGATGGCAATTAGCCGCACACGAGAATACGATGCCGACCAAGACGGCTCCCAGCTCACCGATGACCCGTTAGCTCTGGCCTCTGCACTGCACAAGCTTGAAAACGGTGTCTCGCGCTACCCCCTGGACCCTGAGAACCCTAAAGTTGCTGGCACAGCCTCGATGATGATCGCCAACCCTTTCCGCGCGGGTCAGATTCAGAACCTGATGGCGTCGCACCCTCCCATGGCTGACCGCATCGCCAGACTTGAAGCGATGGCGCGCGCCAAGGGGCAAATCTAGCCCTGCCGTTTTCGCGTCAGTAAGCGGGTGAATATTTTGCCCTGCCTAGGGAAAGGTGCCCTCTGTTTCAAAGAACAGAGGGCACCTTCTATGTGCTTGAGTGAAGCGCGTGCTAAAATCTAGCGGTAGTTGACAAACTGTAGATCAACTTCGAGGTCAGCACCCTTCAGCAGAGCGATAACATCCTGCAGATCATCACGTGACTTAGATGAGACACGGAGCTCGTCACCCTGGATGGTTGCCTTGACGCCCTTGGGCCCTTCTTCACGAATCAGCTTGGTGATTTTCTTGGCCTGGTCTTGGGCAATACCTTCTTTGATAGAAGACTCAATGCGGTACTCCTTGCCCGATGCATAGGGGTCACCGGAATCCAGGGACTTAAGAGAAATTCCGCGTTTAACCAGCTTGGACTGGAAGACATCAAGAACAGCTAGGGCACGTTCTTCTGAATTAGCCTTAATCAGAATCTTTTCGCCAGAAAAATCAATCTCAGCGCCAACGCCACGGAAATCATAGCGCTGGGCTACTTCTTTCTGGGCCTGGTTGAGCGCGTTGGAAACTTCCTGCTTGTCGACCTTAGATACAACGTCAAATGATGAGTCGCTTGCCATGCAGGGCACCTCTTTCGTAAGTAATAGTCAGGGGGCTGGGGCACAAGGTTTTTTGAACCTGAGTGCTTCTCACTATAACCGTACCCTGTTAGAGCGGCTGTCAGCATATTTCTAGAATCGTTATAAAAATGTGACTCCATTCTCAGCAAAACTTCATTTTGCTCTGAAAGGATGAAAGTATGGCTGAAAAGAAAACAGCTGCCCACGCTCAAGCCGGCATACCGTCCGGCTCAGGAACCACTCCGGCGGCGCACCAGATAACTGCAGTAACAGACGAAAGCATACAGAGGGCTTATGAAGCGCTCATGGCAGATCTGTCTGCAGACGATTTCCTCTTTGAAGCTCTTCCCAACGCTGGGGCAGAGCATAAGCAAGCGGAACTCTTTGCCCCCGAGCTAGGGTCTACCTTGAAGGACCCTGCCATCATTGCTCGTTTTGAGGGTGTTAAAGAGAATCTCGAGCGAGAAATCAAGGGTGGCATGTGTACCCCGGACCAAGCCTACGCCTACTTGGAGAACCTTGAAATCACGCTTCTTTTAGAGCAGGAATCCGCACTGACGTCCTAGCGGAAAACAATATGCTCACTAGCTCCTGCAGTCATGACTGCAGGAGCTCCTTCTTTCTAGAAGTGGGCTTGGCAACAAAAAGGGGTGCCAAGTTGGCAACCGTGGCAAAAGTGTGTAAAGTAATCTACTGTTCGTTGATACGAATGATTCAAGAAATTGAATACGGCAGATTACCCGAGCGGCCAAAGGGGGCTGACTGTAAATCAGCTGGCATTGCCTACGGGGGTTCAAATCCCTCATCTGCCACAGCGAAAATCCCATCTCATCACGAGATGGGATTTTTTGTTAACTCCTCTTCATTATCAGAGAAACTGGCACCGGGCTTTAGACATGCAGGGGTAAAAGGGGTAGCGTGTTCATCATGGCAACCATTGAAATTACCCAGGAAAACCTCACCCAGCAGGTCGAATCATCAGATATCCTCTTCCTCGACTTCTGGGCTGAATGGTGTGGCCCCTGCAAGCAGTTTGGCCCCATTTTTGAGGAAGCCTCTGAGAAGCACCCCGAGATTACCTTTGGCAAGGTCGATACCGAAGATCAGCAGCAGCTGGCCGCGGCCGCCAACATCACCTCAATTCCTACTGTGATGGGTTTCCGCGAGGGTGTCCTTGTGTTCTCCCAGCCCGGTGCACTGAACGCTCAACAGTTCGACCAGATCATTGAGGCGGTTAAGGGCTTGGACATGGCTGAGGTTCACAAGCAGGTTGCTGAGGCAGAAGCCGCCCAGCAGGCCGAAGAAAACTAAGCTTCAAAAAATACTTATAGACCTTAGCCATCGGGCTCCCCCAGCAGGGGAGTTCGATGGCTTTGCTATGTCGTGGAGCTAGAAGGAACGGAAGTCTTGCGGGGCGTAGCGGGGCGCCCTGCGGGGTTCGTGGATACCGGTGGCTTTAATGAGGCTGACCACTCGTTGCCGATGCCCGGCATAAGGGGCTAGGAGTTCTAACATGCGGTGGTCATCGCCGCGGACCCCGTCAAAGGCGTAGGTAAGGTGGTGGGCTAAATGGTAGTCACCCACACTGACGGCATCGGGGTGGCCGCAGTACCGCTGGAGTGTTTCTGCAACTGTCCACGGGCCGACACCCGGTATCCCAGCAAGAACCTGGGCCAGCTCCCCTGTAGTGCTTTCTTCCGCAAACCGTTCGAAAGAGGCGGCTTGGCGCGCATAATGGACCATAGTAGAGGAGCGCGAACGGTCAAAACCAGCCCGGTGGTAGTCCCACTCAGGAATCTGTGCAAAGACATCAGCCGGGGGAAAAAAGAGCAAATCCGCCGGCTGATCGGGGTAGCCGGTCTGAGGGGCCTGCTGGCCGTATCGGCCAAGGAGTGCCCGCATACCTCCCATCGCCTCTATACCAGTTACCCGCTGTTCTGAGATAGCGAGCAGAAGATTTTGGGAAAGCAGGCCAATGGAGGGGAGTCTTAGGCCCGGAGCCTCTGCCCTTGCCTGCTTGAGGCGTTCGGGTAGTTGTTGCCAGGCAGGGGAAGCATAGAAGGGCGACCAGCAGTCATTCTCGCCTACCCAGCCTCCAACCTTTTCAGCGAAGGCTTCCAAAGCGCTGGCTGGGGAGAGGGTTCCTGAATGTGTGGACGAGGAGGGACCGGGTGCCCACAGCGTCACATTGAACGGGGCAGATAGACCCGCCCCTGCTGGGCGTGCACACCGAAGGAGGATATTGATGCCTTGCTCATGAGCACTTGCCCAGTGGATGGTCTCGGCGGGGGTGGAAACCGCTCGCATCAGCGGATCAGCCTGGCCTCTTTGCAAGGGTGCAAAAGTCTGTCCCAGGTGCACCGCATGGGTTGGTTCCAGAACAAAAGAGGCGCGCAACATGTTTTCTATCGTCTCATGTGCCGGGCATATTGGAAGACCCGATAAGTCTTACTCAGCTTGACTGTCTATACTTACCAAAGACTGCACCCCCAACAGAGAAGAACAATGGCCATTAAGAAACTGCTTGAGCACCCCCAGCCGGTTCCTGCGCGAATTGCCGCAACAACCCTAGCTCTGGCAGTCTTTGGTCTCTACAGCACTTACTCCTGGTTCCAGTGGCGGCACTATCTTGTGCCCTCCTGGGATTTAGGAATCTTCGCCCAGCTTGCCAAAGCCTACTCCCAAGGTCAGGCCCCTATTGTTCCTATCAAGGGGGAGGGCTTTAACCTCCTGGGGGACCACTTTCACCCCATTACCATTGCCCTGACCCCCTTTTACTGGTTATGGCCCAGCCCAGCGACCCTGCTCTATGTGCAAAACGGACTGGTCGCTCTCTCTGTCTATTTGCTGATCAGGTTTGCCCAAAAAATAGTGAAGCCCTGGGCGGCTCTTACACTCGGGCTAGCCTACGCCCTGAGCTTCGGTATCCAGCAAGCTGTCTCTGTTCAATTCCACGAAGTAGCTTTCGCCCTACCCTTCCTGGTCATGAGCCTGGGCAACCTAGCGATCATGCGGCTTGAAACCGAGCGCGGCCCCTTTTTACGCCGGGCTGTCTACTGGGCATTCCCCTTGGTGTTTGTCAAAGAGGACATGGGAATTACGGTTCTTGCTATCGGTCTGGTTATTCTTTGGCGAACAGGATGGTTCCGCACAGCTGCAGGAATCCTCTTTCCTCTTGCAAGCGCTGCTCCGGCAACTCTGACACAACGGAGCAAAACGCTCCTGCGTTCTTGGATGAGCACCCCGGCTGTGGCGGAAGCTAGTCTGCTTACCCTCTGGGGGCTGATCTGGCCCCTGCTTGCTATCGGGCTGATCCTGCCTTACTTCAACACAGGGGGAGTCTTCGACTACTCCGATAAGCTTGACGTCGCCGCCGCTCTAGGAGACCCCCTGGGAGCATTCGCCCAGCTCTTTTACCCCTGGCAGAAAAGCGCAACTCTCGGCCTACTCCTACTCACGGGGGTTCTAGCCTGGGCTATTAGCCCCATTGCCTGGGTGGCGGTACCGACCCTTATCTGGCGCTTGCTCTCACCGCAAGAAGGCTACTGGGAACCTACCTGGCACTACAACCTGGTTCTCATGCCCATCATCTTCACCGCCCTGCTGGACACTCTGGCCCGGGCGCAGGCAGGTACTCAGGTTCCTGCCCGCCCCCTCGGCAAGGGCCCGCTGGCTGGTACCCGCAGGTCGCTCCTGGATGGAATGAAGCATCAGGCACCTATTATCTTGCCCGCTCTCACCCTGCTTATTGCTTTAGGAACCCTGCCCTGGCAGCCTCTTGCCCAGCTGGGCCAACCTAGTTTTGCTAGCTCCACGCTCAGCTTGACCGATGAGATGAAAGCAGAAGCTGTAGCGGCTATTCCACAGGGAAGTACCGTGGCCGCTGACCTCTCGGTACTGACCTACCTGGTCCCAGAACACACCGCCTACTGGATCGGACACTCCGGTGAACCCGCCCCAGATTATGTGGTCATCGACCGTATGGGGAGCGCATGGGGCAGCAACCCGCCCTCGAGTGCCGTAGCCTATTCCACAGGCAGGTACGGGTCAGCAGCCTACCTGCCCTACCGAACCATCGGGACAATTGAGATAGCCGTCCGGGCCGACTAAGCGCTGTACCCTCTATCACCACAGGGAACCAAAACCTACAAACTAGGGTAGAGTTGAGAGTGTAAGAATCGGGAACCCCGAAATTTTCTCTTAGCGCTCACGCCCAGCTAGGCAACTAATCACAGGGCTACGCGCGTTCAACGACCATACTTTGGCTAAGCAGAACGTTGAACCAACGATAGAGAACCTGATGTGTAATCAGCTCGCCCAAGCGCGCAACCCAAGTTAGCTACAGCGCCCACGAACCGAAGACCTCACCTAAGCGTAAGGCCCCTCGCGAGCATTCCACGGGGAAACCCGTAAACGCACCACACAAACCGGTGCGTGCACAACCCCACTCGATGAGGAATACATTGACTGAAAATACTGCTGTGAACGCAGAAACCGCAACTGAACCTGTCTTCCAGGAACCGGTTGTAGACACCCATACTGCCCCCAAAACTCAGACCGAAAAGTCTGATGACGAGGGTATCCGCTTCACTGATCTAGGCCTGGATGCACGCGTCCTCGCGGCACTGGAAAAGGTAGGCTACGAAAAGCCCTCACCCATCCAGGCACAGACTATCCCCCTACTTCTTGAAGGCCGCGACGTTGTTGGCCTGGCACAGACCGGTACCGGTAAAACCGCTGCTTTCGCGCTGCCTGCCCTGTCCACCTTGGCTGAGCTCGCCGACGTCAATGGTGTTTCCAAGGACACCCAGGTTCTGGTTCTTGCACCCACCCGTGAACTGGCTCTACAGGTATCAGAAGCTTTCTCTTCTTACGCCACCGACATGGAGAACTTCACCGTTCTTCCCGTCTACGGCGGCTCACCCTACGGCCCCCAGCTAGCCGGCCTCAAGCGCGGCGCACAGGTTGTTGTCGGTACTCCCGGCCGTGTCATTGACCACCTCAAGAAGGGCTCCCTGGACCTCTCAAACCTCCAGTACCTGGTACTTGATGAGGCCGACGAGATGCTCCGCATGGGTTTTGCCGAGGACGTTGAATCAATCCTGTCAGAAACTCCTGACACCAAGCAGGTAGCCCTCTTCAGCGCCACCATGCCCAAGACTATTCGCAAGATTGCGGAGAAGTACCTCAACAACCCCGTTGAAGTAAGCGTCAAGTCTAAGACCACCACCAGCGCCAATATCCGTCAGCGCTACATGCAGGTCATGCACTCCCACAAGCTCGAGGCAATGACCCGCGTGCTTGAGGTTGAGGACTACGACGGCATCATCGCCTTCGTACGCACCAAGAAAGAAACCGAAGAAGTAGCTGAAAAGCTCAAGGCTCGTGGCTTCCAGGCCGCCGCCATCAACGGTGACATTCCCCAGGCTCAGCGTGAACGAACCGTTGAGGCTCTGCGCCAAGGCCGTATCGATATCCTGGTTGCGACCGATGTTGCGGCCCGTGGCCTAGACGTTGAGCGTATCTCACTGGTTGTTAACTTCGACATTCCTCACGATACTGAGTCCTACGTGCACCGTATTGGCCGTACCGGCCGTGCAGGCCGTGCAGGCGAAGCTATCCTCTTCATGACCCCTCGTGAAAAGTACATGCTCCGCCAGATTGAAAAGGCTACCCGCCAGCAGGTTGAGCAGATGCACATGCCCACTGTTGATGACGTCAACGACACCCGCAAGCAGCGCTTTGCTCAGCAGATTACTGACACCATTGAGAGTGAAGACCTGAGCTTCTTCCGTACCCTCATTGATGCTTACGCTCTGGAACACGACGTCGAAGGCGAAGAGATTGCAGCTGCACTGGCTGTTATCGCCCAGCAGGGTCGCCCCTTCCTGGCCGAAGAAACTCCTGAGCCCAAGCGCAAGACCCGCGATCGTGATGACCGCGGCTTTGACCGTGATGATAAGCCCCGTGGCGGCCGCCGCCACAAGGACGAAGGCATGGTTGATTTCAAGCTCAATGTAGGCCGCGCATCACGCGTTTCGCCCGCAGCTATCGTGGGTGCCCTCACCAATGAGGGTGGCCTGACCGGTAAGCAGATCGGTTCGATTGATATCCGCCAGCACTTCACCATTGTGGGCCTGCCTGAGGCTGAGCTACCCCGTGACTTCTTTGACCGCCTGCGTGACACCCAGGTTGCTGGCGAGTTCATCAACATCAAGCGCGACCGTGGCCCCAAGGGCGGCGGCGGTTTCGGTGGTAAGAAGTTTGATCGTGAGGACCGCGGTGGCTTTGGTAAGCGCTATGACCGTGATGACCGTGGCGGCTTCGGCGGTAAGAAAAAGGGCCGTAAGAAGTTCTAAACCTTTGTGCCGTGAGAACCTAGAGACTTTTGAAAGGCTCGTTCTCGTAGAAGTGTAAGGGGGAGCCCCTCCTGGCTTTCTATTCCTTAGTTGGTTATGCCAGCCTCGGGATGGGCAGGAGGGGCCTTCTTCTGCCCTTGCTTACACAAGAAAAAGGCTGTGCCTCAGAACACCCAGAAAAATCTGGCTTTCAGTTTGCGCGCAGGCTCAGATGTACCGTAGAGTATTATCTGTTGCCCCGATAGCTCAGTGGTAGAGCGCCATCTTGGTAAGATGGAGGTCCCGGGATCGATTCCCGGTCGGGGCTCTGGTATGAGCCCGTAATAAGGCACATACATGGCGGTGTAGCTCAGCTGGTTAGAGCGCACGACTCATAATCGTGAGGTCGACGGATCGAGCCCGTCCACCGCTACGCCCCGATAGCTCAGTGGTAGAGCGCCATCTTGGTAAGATGGAGGTCCCGGGATCGATTCCCGGTCGGGGCTCAGCTTCAAAACCTCTCCAATCTCACGGTTGGGGAGGTTTTTTCTACACCCTGGCTTCTTTCGCGCCCAGGGCCGCAGTCGCTACAGGGCTACAATTTGGGAAAATTTAGCAAATATTTTAAAGAGTGGAAGCCTAGGGCCTAGAGTAGGACTATGGCTATTAACCAAGACCTTGTGGGCCGCCTTTACCCGCCCACCGAGCCCTACGCTGTGGGCCGTGAAAAAATCCGTGAATTTGCGACTGCTGTTAAAGCGACCAGCCCCCTGCACTTCGATCTGCAGGCCGCCCAAGCGGCAGGCTACACCGACCTGGTAGCACCACCGACTTTCGCCATTATTCTGGCGCAGAAGGCCGACGCGGCTCTGATTACTGACCCCGAGGCTGGTATCGATTTCTCCCGCGTGGTTCACGCTGACCAGCGCTTTACCCACCACCGCCCCATCGTAGCGGGCGATAAGCTCCTGACTGAAGTTCACGTTGATAGCCTGCGGGTGATGGGGGCTGGGGCCATGCTTAGCACCCGCGAAGAAATCACCACGGTTTCCGGTGAAAAAGTAGCTACCTGCTACTCATCACTTTTGGTTCGGGCGGAGGACTCATGACTGCTATAACTTTTGAGACCCTAGAAAAGGGTACTGAGATTGGTGCCTGTCAGATTTCCGTGACCCGCGCAGACCTGGTGGCCTACGCCGGTGCTTCAGGGGACTTCAACCCTATCCACTGGAACGAGCGTTTTGCCAATGCGGTGGGGCTACCCGGGGTGATTGCTCACGGTATGTTTACCATGGGTGTGGCTATCCAGCTGGTGACCAACTGGGTGGGGGACGCCGGTGCGATTGTGGATTACCAGACCCGCTTCTCCAAGCCGGTGCCGGTACCCGACGCAGAGGGGGAGAGCTCACCTGCCAGCGGCGGCAACGTCATTTCTGTGGCCGGTAAAATCGGTGCCCTGGACCAAGAAAACCGCACCGCCCGCGTCGACCTGACCGTCACTGCCCCCGACGCCCAGGGCAAAGAGCAGAAAGTGCTCATGAAAGCCCAAGCGCTGGTCCAGCTAGCCTAGTCTCCTTAGGGGGCTAAAAATGCCAGGGGTGCTCCTCTTGCAAGAGGAAGGCCCCACTAATATCGGTGAATAAGAGACGGCCTACCGTGAGTGCTTACTGTTTTACTTCTCAAGGTGTCCCCATCATGCCCCCCCTTAGGGTGCATGAGCAGAGCGCTAGAATAGACAGCCGACACAAAGAATTAGAACGAGAGAAAACACCCTGGTATGCCCACATCGAGTACAGTCCCTTATCAGCTGACTGACACCCAGATTCGTACCTGGTACCGGGCTGTCCTTAGTCTCTTCTTCGCCAGCGGCCTGGTGGTTTCGGCGCTACTTACCCGTCTTCCCGACCTAGCTACCGGGCTGAATCTGAGTTCCGGACCTATGGGTTTGCTCCTTCTGGGCATGACCGCCGGTTCCTTCTGCGCTGTCAGCTTTTCCGGTGCCCTGGTAGCCCGCTTCGGCGCGATCCGATGTATAGCCGCCGCCTACGCAACAACTGTTACCGGTATGGCCCTGATCGGTTGCGGTGTCTACTATATGAGCGTCCCCATGACCCTGGTGGGGCTGAGCCTACAGGGGCTGGGGAGCGCAGTGTCGAACGTAGCCTCCAACGTGCAGGGGGTCGCCAACGAGCGAGCCCTGGGGCGGTACGTCACCCCGATTATGCACGGCTTCTTCTCCATTGGCACCGTCATGGGTGCAGCTCTGGGCGCTCTAGGCACCCAGCTAGGGCTCCCCTTCGTCGCCCATATGATGAGCTATGCGGTGGTGGTGGCAGCGCTGGTTGCATTCTCGCTAACCCGCTGCCAGACCGAAAATTACGGTCAGGACGATACCAAGGCGCTCGCAACCCTTGGGGCCTATAAGGTCCGTGATGCCTGGCGAGATAAGCACACGATCCTGATTGGGCTTTTCGTGCTGGGTGTAGCTTTGGCTGAGGGCTCAGCAAATGACTGGGTAGCCCTAGCCCTCACCCATGACTACGGCACCAGCAAGACAATCGGCTCGCTGGGCTATTTCACCTTTGTAGTGGCCATGATGGTTGGCAGATTCGGTGGGACGGCACTACTCAACAGGTACGGGCGGGTACTTATTTTGCGGATAACCTGCTCCCTGGCAATCGCTGGCCTGAGCCTGTTTATCTTTGCTCCCAAGGTCCAAGTCGGTTTTGTGGGTTTGCTGATCTGGGGTCTGGGAGCCTCTCTGGGGTTCCCTACCGGTATGTCGGCGGCCTCCGACGACCCGATGAAAGCCGCCGTGCGGGTATCGGTTGTCTCTACCATCGGTTACACAGCCTTCTTAGGTGGCCCGCCCCTGCTGGGCTTACTAGGCGAGCACTTCGGTATTCGTAAGGGGCTGATTGCCGTGCTTATTTTTGTGCTGCTCTCGCTGGTGCTGACTAGCCAGCTGACACCCAGAAAAGATAGGGATGAGCTTCTTGCTATCAGGATCTAGCAAACACCCAGCAGGCTCAGAGGGAGCTTATCTGGAAGGACCCAGGAATGAGTACATACTGGCTTGCTACCAGCCGGTAGAATGGAACCCGTGACTGAGAAGCTATTGAGTGAACTGACCACCGCCGCTGTCGGTGGCCCCGCCCGCACCTACGTCCGCGCAACAACAGAACAAGAAATTATCGCCGCTCTCCGCACCGCCGATGAGGCAGGGGAGGACCTGCTCCTTGTCGGCGGCGGTTCTAACCTGCTGGTGGCAGATGAGGGCTTTGCCGGTACGGTGCTTCACATCGCATCGGAGGGAATCGAAAATATCGGTGACTACGCCTGCGGCGGCGCCAACCTGCGCGTGCAAGCAGGGCACAACTGGGATGCCTTCGTCGCCTACACCGTAGAACGCCAGTACTCCGGTATTGAGGCTCTTTCCGGTATACCCGGTACCGTTGGCGCAACCCCCGTGCAGAACGTCGGTGCTTACGGCTCAGAGGTCGCCCACACCATTGCTTCGGTGCGTACCTGGGATCGTCAAACCGGCAATTACAAAACTTTCGCTAACGCCGACCTCAAGTTCGCTTACCGTGACTCAATCCTCAAGCAGTCAAGCGTCAACGGCACACCCCGCTATGTGGTGCTGACCGTTGATTTTCAGCTACCGCACGGTAGCATGTCTGCCCCCATTCGTTACGCTGAGCTTGCCCGCCAGCTGGGCGTTACTGTGGGGGAGCGTGCCAGCTCCGCCCTGGTGCGCAAGACTGTCCTGGGTCTTCGCGCGGGGAAAGGCATGGTTCTTGACCCGGCAGACCGCGATACCTACTCCACCGGCTCTTTCTTCACTAACCCCATTGTGGATAGCGCCGCCCTTGATACTCTGCCCGAGGACGCTCCCCGCTACCCGGTGACCACAGCCACCGGCCAAACGGTTGAAGGTAAGGTCAAGCTCAGTGCTGCCTGGTTGATTCAGCAGGCTGGCTTTGAGAAAGGCTTTGGTCTAGAGGGCCAGGCCCAGCAGCTTTCCGGCGGTCGCGCCTCACTTTCAACCAAGCACACCCTGGCCATCACTAACCGAGGCGGTGCGGCTACCGCCGATATTGCCGCTATTGCGCGAGCTGTGCGAGCCGGTGTTGAAGAACGCTTTGGCGTGTATCTGGTTGCTGAGCCCGTTGTCGTTGGTTTTGAACTCTAGCCCCTGACGTTACGCTATGAGCCTTGAACGGGAAATTGCCGGTAGCGACGGGAGTCTCTTGCACCGGCGGATGCAGCGGGTACGTGCTTTTATGGGCCGTCACCCTCTTTTCCTCTTGCTTTATCGGGCCCTGGTCATTCTTCTGGGCTTTCTCTGTATTCTTGCCGGCATCATCATGCTGGTTACCCCTGGGCCGGGCTGGCTCTTTATCTTCATGGGCATGAGCCTCTGGGGTACCGAGTTTCACTGGGCTCACCGGCTCAACCTCTGGGTCCGTGCCAAGGTGCTTGCCACCTGGCGGTCCTTTGAAGCCGCTCGCCACCGCAGGCACCGGCGTAAAACTGCCCAACGATGGGCTAAGCGGAGCAACCATAGCCACTACTGCCCCAGCGGATGCCACTACCGCACAAGCAAACCCGGCCGCTAAAACAGCTCAAAGGGCCCATGCACCACCACCTGGTGCATGGGCCCTTTTTAGGTAAGGGGCTAGCCCTCTGATGCTTCTTCTAACCCCAGCATATGGCCAATAATCTCAAGGATTTTGGGGTCTTCGTAGCCTAGCTTGCGCATGGCAGTTACATACTTTTCGGTAAGCGTTTGAGCCTTGTGGGCCGTGGAATCAAGGGCCGTAATAAAGGAGCCGGCTCGCCCGTGGGTTTCAATAGCCCCAGCCGCTTCAAGCTCCTTATAGGCCTTGGCCACGGTATTGACTGCTAGACCTGTTTCTGCCGCCAAAGCCCGCATAGGGGGTAACCTGTCACCGGCCGCCAAGCGGCCATCAAATCTAGCCGCAATAATTGCGCGCCGTAACTGCGAATAGGGGGGAACATCCGATGCCTTATCCACCCTGAAGTTTAAGGCACGGATGCCCCCGCAGAGCTCCTGATGGGACTCATGAATTGGGGGCATCTGAGGCTTGGTCATAGCTCTATTTTAGAGGGTGCCGGTCGCAATCTTCAGCATGCGGCGCACCGGCTCAGCGGCACCCCACAGGAGCTGGTCACCCACAGTGAAAGCACTGATGTACTGAGGTCCCATGCTCAGCTTGCGGATACGGCCAACCGGGATGTCCAGGGTGCCAGAGGCCGCTACCGGTGTAAGGTCGCGCATAGTTGCTTCGCGCTCGTTGGGAACTACCTTGGACCACTGGTTATCTTCATCAATGATCTTCTCAATTTCCTCAACCGTCAGGTCTTCGGTCAGCTTGAGGGTGAGTGCCTGTGAGTGGGAGCGCATGGTTGCGATACGGACGCACAGACCGTCAAGAGCGACCCGGCTATCGCCTTCAAGGCCCAGAATCTTGTTGGATTCAGCCTCTGCCTTCCACTCTTCGCGAGACTGCCCCTTGCCCAAGTCTGAATCAATCCAGGGAATGAGGGAACCTGCAAGCGGTACACCGAACTGGGTGGTGTCCAGCTCGCCAGAACGTTGCTTGTCCAGAATCTTGCGGTCAATCTCAAGAATCGCTGAAGCGGGATCAGCCAGTTCAGCCTTGACGGTGCCGTTCAGGTCACCGAACTGCTTGAGGACCTCGCGCATGTGGCGGGCACCGCCACCGGAAGCCGCCTGGTAGGTCATGGAAGTACCCCACTCCACCAGGCCCTGCTTCCACAGGCCACCTAAGCCCATGAGCAGGCAGGAGACGGTGCAGTTGCCGCCGATAAAGTCTTTGACGCCAGAGTCCAGGCCACGGTCAATAACATCGCGGTTAATGGGGTCAAGTACAATCACAGCATCATCGTTCATGCGCAGGGTGGAGGCTGCATCAATCCAGATACCCTGCCAGCCGCGCTCCCGCAGAGCAGAATGAACGGCCTTGGTGTAGTCGCCACCCTGAGCAGTCACAATCACGGGAAGCTTAAGCAGCTCGTCCAGGTCGTGTGCGTCTTTGAGAGTGGCCTCTTCAAGGGCCCCGCCGAAGGTAGGGGCGGGGGCACCAGCCTGCGAGGTAGAGAAGAAGACGGGGCTAATACCCTCAAAATCTCCTTCTTCGAGCATGCGCTGCATGAGGACGGAGCCCACCATGCCACGGTAGCCTACAAAACCTACTGAATCACCGGGTGTAAAAGTCATGGTTTCAGTCTAGCTTTATTCCGCTGCACGCGTGAGGGGAACAGCCTCGTGTTACAGCCCAAAGCGAGGTAGACACGGAAAAGGCTACCCCTGTAACCGCCAGCTCTCAAAACGGTAGGGTAGAGCGACCTTATCACCTGTGGCTTCAAGGCCGTAGCCTTTAACGCTGGTGAGCGTATCGGTGGACGCAAGTAACTCCCAGCGGTCATCTAAAGCCGGTGCGTAGGTGTCGCCCTCTAATTCAAGGCCAAAGACGGTTCTTTCCACTCGGCTCACGCAACCGCCAGCTACCTGCGGCAGGTTCCGAGCTGTGAGAGCCTCCGCATAGACACGACCGCCACCAATCACCCAATAGGCAGTGGCATCGGGTGCTAGCTGGGCCGCCTGCTCAAGGGCTATGGCTAAGGAGGGTACCCAGGTAGCCCCGTCGCGGAGGGTGGGGTCAGAAAGGGAGGAGGAAATAACGATATTAGGACGCCCCGGTAAAGGACGAAAACGAGGCGGGAAGGACTCCCAGGTAGCGCGCCCCATAATCACGGGGAACCCCCAGGTAACCTGCTTGAAGTGGGCTAGGTCTTCGGGCGCGTACCAGGGCATATCACCGGCCCGACCAATCACGCCCTTGCCCGCCTGGGCCCAGATGGCGCCCAGTACCGGCAAATCTCTTTCAGCTACGCTCATAGCCTGCCCCTAGACCGCGATAGGGGCTTTGATGGTGGGGTGGTGCCGGTAATCCACCAGTTCAAAGTCCTCAAACTCATAGTCAAATAGGGAGGGTTTCTTATTCTTGATGATCAGCTTGGGGTAAGGGTAGGGTTGCCGGCTGAGCTGCTCCTCAACCTGCCAATAGTGGTTGGAGTAGATATGGCAGTCCCCGCCGGTCCACACAAACTCACCGGGAACCATACCCGTCTGCCCGGCAATAAGCTGGGTCAGCAGAGCGTAGGAAGCGATGTTGAAAGGAACGCCCAAGAACATATCGGCGCTCCGCTGGTAGAGCTGGCACGAGAGCTCACGGGTGCCATCCGGGCGGGTCTTGACGTAGAACTGGAAAAGCGCATGACAAGGCGGCAGAGCCATATCATCGACCTCAGCGGGGTTCCAGGCCGTGACGATATGCCGACGAGAATCAGGGTTAGTCTTGAGCGACTCAATGACCTTAGCAATCTGGTCAATGGTCTGCCCATCCCCGGCAGGCCAGGAACGCCACTGTACGCCGTAGACCGGGCCCAGTTCGCCGTCCTCATCAGCCCACTCGTCCCAAATACTCACACCGCGTTCCTGAAGCCACCGCACATTGGACTCACCCCGCAGAAACCAGAGCAACTCAAGAGCAACCGACTTAAAGTGAACCCGTTTAGTGGTAATCAGCGGGAAACTCTCCGACAGGTCAAAACGCAGCTGGCGACCAAAGACACTCTTGGTGCCGGTACCGGTGCGATCAGACTTAAAATCGCCGGTAGCCATAATCTCACGAAGTAGGTCTTCGTAGGGGGTGGGAACAGTCATTATCTTCTTTTCAGTCAAGGGGGCAGGGAGCGCCGGGGGCACTCACCTCAAGGAATCAGTCATCAAAAGGCTTAATCTGTTCTAAAGAAACCACGGTCATAGGGTGAGTAACCGACACCTGCATGACCCACATTTCACCCGGCTTCAGGTAGGGATCAGCAGCGGGCAGATGCTTGCGCAGAGACTTGCCCAAATGCCCACCCAGCACCTCCAAGACCGTAGGGAGTACCGGACGGTGGGTACACAAGACAACAGAACGGTCACGCTTCTCAAAGAGCGACTCTGCTACTTTACGCGCATGCTTGGGTGAACGTCTATTACTGTCCTCTGTCAGCCCGCGCTTTTCCTTAATGGTCAGGCCACTTGCCTTAGCATAAGGGTAGACCGTTTGCATGCACCTGACCCAGGGCGAGGAAACAACCCGCTCAGGGGACCAAGCCTGTAATAACCGCCCCACAGCCAGAGCCTGTCTCTTGCCTGTAGCGGCCAGCGGGCGCTCGCCTTCTGCCCCTGCCCACTTAGAACGAGGCTTGGCCTTAGCATGCCGCATCACAATTACGGGGCGAGTCTTGAGATCCTGAGCGGACTCTAAACGGAGCAGGGCATCCAGGGGTTCCTTATCGGTGGGGCTGGTCAGCATCGCCCGTGCCTGCTTGGGGCTTACCCAGCGCAGTTCATCAACTTCACCCTCATCAGCCTGTGCCCGTGCACCAGCGGGGAGCTCGGCGGCCCAGTAGTAGACCTCCTTGGGCTTTCCCTTGACCTTATAGGCGGTCACCGCAAGCGGTGCGCCTAGCGTGACTTGGAGACCCACTTCTTCACGGACCTCACGCACAGCGGTCTCGGGCAGTGTTTCCCCCGGATCCTGCTTACCCTTGGGCCAGGACCAGTCATCGTAGCGGGGGCGGTGAATGATGAGTACCTCGAGCTTGTCGTGGTGACGCCGCCAAATTAGCGCGCCAGCAGCATTGACGGCGGCCTTGTTGCGGGGACCTCGGCGGATAGATAGTTCCCCGTCTGCTGTGTGTGCGGTGTAAAAGGTGTCTGTGTGCGGCATGTGGAGCTCCAATAGTGGGGCGGGCATTTAAGATGTCCCTGGGTTAACCTTGCCTTAACCCAAGGACATTGTATTCCCTCGACTGCCCTGGAGAGGGAATCGGGCGGATAAATTATCCTGTCAAAGCTAACTGTTAGGAGCGCTTATTGCGTTTCTTGCTCCGGCTAGCCAAGTAGAAAGCCTGGACATCACGCAGAGGCTGACCTTCGGCATCCAAATGATGGCGTTCCCAGGAACCGTTGGCGCTCAGGTGCCAGTTACTTGTCTTGTCCGAGAGGTAATTCTCAAACATTTGGAGCAGGTAAGCCACATGGGCAGGTTCCTTAACGTGTACCAGGGCCTCAACACGGCGGTCCAGGTTGCGGTGCATCATATCGGCTGAGCCGATGTAGGTCTTGGGCTGACCGGCGTTTTCAAAGGTGAAAACCCGGGAGTGCTCCAAGAAACGCCCCAGCACCGAACGCACCTTGATGTTATCTGAGAGCCCTGGAACACCGGGGCGTAGGGCACAGATGCCGCGTACCAGTACATTGACTTCTACTCCGGCCTGTGAAGCACGGTAGAGGGAGTCAATGATAGCCTCATCGACCATCGAGTTGCACTTAATCTGAATCTTGGCGTAATGACCGGCCTGCTTGTGTTCTATTTCCTTATTGATGTTGTCAATCAGGCCCGAGCGCAGGGAGCGGGGGGCAACCAGCAACTGCTTGTAGGTTGTCTTGGGAGCGTAGCCGGAGAGCTGATTGAAAAGCCTGGAGACGTCCTCACCGATTTGAGGGTCGCAGGTAATCAGACCGAGATCCTCATAGAAGCGGGCGGTGGAGGGGTGGTAGTTGCCGGTGCCGATATGGCAGTAGCGGCGTAGACCATCGGGTTCCTTGCGGACCACCTGGGAGAGCTTGCAGTGGGTTTTGAGGCCCACGATGCCGTAGACCACGTGAACACCGGCGCGCTCCAGTTTGCGGGCCCATTCGATGTTGGCCTGCTCGTCAAAGCGGGCCTTAATCTCGACCAGGGCCAGGACCTGTTTGCCAGCTTCGGCTGCTTCGATGAGGGCATCGACAATGGGGGAGTCGCCGGAGGTACGGTAGAGGGTCTGCTTGATAGCCAGTACAGCGGGGTCAGAGGCTGCCTGCTCGAGGAAGGCCTGAACGCTGGTCGCAAAGGAATCGTAGGGGTGGTGGAGTAAGACATCGTGATCGCGGGTTGCGGCGAAAACGTCGGCAGCCTTGGAGGTTTCGTTGGCGTTGAGCCAGCGGGAGGTGTGGGCTACATGCTTGGGGTAGTGCAGGGCAGGGCGGTTGGTCTTAGCGATATCGGAGAGACCGCGCATGTCCAGGGGCGCGGGGAGCTTGTAGACCTCGTGCTCATCGATGCCTAGCTCGGAGACCAGGAGTTCCAGAATGGTTGGGTTGATGGTGTCTTCAACCTCTAGGCGTACCGGCGGGCCGAAACGGCGGCGGAGCAGTTCTTTCTCTAGTGCTTTGAGAAGGTTCTCAGCATCGTCCTCTTCTACTTCGAGGTCTTCGTTACGGGTTACACGGAAGGCGTGGTGTTCCAGTACTTCCATGCCGGGGAAGAGAATATCGAGGTGCTCAGCGATAATCACTTCGAGAGGGATAAAGCGTACCTCACCGGAGGATGAACGTACCGAGCGTGAGCCATCAACGGCGACCATCCGGTCCATGGTTTCGGGGACCTTGAGACGGGCAAAGAGTTCCTTGCCGGTCTGGGGATTGCGGACAATGACCGCCAGGTTGAGCGATAGACCGGAGATGTAGGGGAAGGGGTGGGCCGGGTCAACGGCTAGCGGGGTGAGCACCGGGAAGACATCGGTTCGGAAGAAGTTGGAGAGGCGGTCCTGCTCAGCGGTGCTCAGATCGCTCCAGCCGACAATGCGAATGTTTTCTTTTTCGAGCTCTGGGTAGACCTGCTCGTGGAAGACCCGTGCCTGACGCTCTTGCAGGGCGTGAGCGGCTTCGGCGATTTCTTCCATCTGCTCTTCAGGGGTGAGGCCTGCGGCTGAGGGCATGGCGATACCGGTGGCGATACGGCGCTTGAGCCCGGCTACCCGGACCATGAAGAACTCATCGAGGTTGCTGGTAACGATAGAGAGGAAGTTCAGGCGTTCAAGCAAGTAGAGGTTGGGATCTTCTGCCAATTCGAGAACCCGGGTGTTGAAGTCTAGCCAGCTTATTTCGCGGTCAAGGAAACGATCGGAGCCAAAGTCACCCTCGAGGTTGGGGAGCTTAATTTTCTTTCCTATATCGATACGGTCTACGCGTGTTTCAGCGCGTTCTAGCTTGCTGATGTCACTCCCGATGGGGATGCGGTTGGGTATCTCTTCTGGTGCCTTGGTCATGGTGAGCCTTTCGCGGTTGCGGTCAATACAAAGTGTGGGTCTTGTGGCTTCGGGCCGGTGGGGTGCCCGTCAGCTGGATCTTGAGGGGGTGGCTTCTGCCGGGGCACCGGGTCGGTACTGTCGGTCAACGGTGAGCGGGGTGAAACCGAGAGAGCGGTAGAGGCTGACTGCCGCCGTATTATCTGCATCGACATAGAGAACTATACGGTCTAGGGCTTTTCCTTGCTCGTCGGTTGTCTGAGCTAGGTAAGCCATACCTGCTAAGGTGAGGGCTTTACCCAGGCCCCGGCCCTGCCACCGGGGGTCGATGCCGATGGCATAGACTTCACCTTCTGGCTCTGCTCCCTGGTCTGTGGGGATTTTGGTCCAGTGGTAGCCGGCCAGGGCAGAGCCGCACTTAGATTCTGCCTCTGCGGTACTGTCAGAGACATGAACCAAGAAGAAACCTTCGGGCCTGAACCAGGCAGATTCCGTGCGAACCTGCAGATCCTTTAGGGTCAGCCTGCCCTGCTCGGGGTGATGCGCAAAAGCGCGTGCATTCAGTTCAACCCAGTGATGGGCTTGCTCCGGTGAGTAGGTGATAAGTTCGAGACCTTGGGGGAGCTGAGCCTGATCAGCTAGGTCAAGGATGCGTTGCCTCGATGCTTCGGTTAGGGGTAGTTCTAGTTTGTAGAGTTCCCGGCTTGCCTTCCACCCTAAATGCTGAGCAATAGCAAGGGCAGCTTCCAGAGCGGGGGTTTGCTCCTGCGGGCCTCCGTGGATCCAGGCCGCTAGAGGCTGGCCCTCCAGAGCTTTAAGAGCGGAGGTAATTAGAGTAAGGCCGATACCCTGCCCGCGCATTTGAGGGCTTACTGCTGCCTCAAGAACCCAGGTATCACCTTCAAGAACAAGCACCGCTAAGCCTACAAGCTGGTCTGCTACCCGCGCTTCAAAGGCCTTCACGGCAGAAGCCGGAACCGCCTCGTGTTGGTTCACTGCTCGGATAACTTCAACATGGGCCTGCTCCGAAAAAGGAGCTGCTCCGTCCTGTCCCTGGGCCAAGCTAGCTAGGGCCTGCATGCCTTGGGGTAAGTCAGAAGCAAAGGTAGATTCAACCACCTCAAGAGCCTTCATAGGTACCTCCTCCACTCACCATGAGCCTTCCTCCTTACTCTAACGAGACTCACCTCTGGGGGAGTTGAAGCTATAGCCAACATTGCGCACCGTCGTAATTAACTGTTCGTGGTCAGGCCCTAACTTGGAACGCAAACGGCGAATATGAACATCGACGGTGCGGGTGCCGCCGTAGTAGTCATAGCCCCACACCTCAGATAGAAGCTGGGAGCGGGTAAAAACACGGCCAGGGTGCTGGACCAAGAACTTAAGGAGTTCGAATTCCTTATAGGTCAGGTTGAGCGGTGAGCCCTGCAAACGAGCCGAATAGGAAGCCTCGTCAACCGTTACGCCCCCCACCCGAATAATAGAATCCTGAGCCTGAGCTAGGTGATCACGGTAAGCTGATAGCAGGCGTAGACGGGCTTCTAGCTCAGCCGGTCCAACCGATGCAAGAACGATATCATCAACCATCCAATGAGCTGCTACAGCCGCCATGCCGCCCTCGGTTAGCACCATCAGTAAGGGCACATTAAGCCCGGCTCCCTTCAGGAGATGGGCACAGTTGCGAGCAGCGACCAGTTCCTCGCGGGCATCGACCATGACCACATCCGGCCCCAAACCCTGGATAGGGGCAAGGGAGGAACCTAAAGGCAATACAGAAAACCGGTGTGCTAATAAACCCAAAGACTGGGTGACGTCAGCGCCATCGGTCGATGAATCACTCAACACGACAATATGCAGCACACCATCACTCCTCGCTATACAGCAACTCTTGACCAGTATAAAACGCGGTACCCGGACGTTGATAAAAAGGCTCGTAATACGGGAAGATATAAAGATAAAGCCGGGATTATGAACCCGGCCCATCACTTACCGCACCCCGAAGGCTACTGTGACCACCAAAGAGAACTCCACACGAGCAATACGAACCTTTGTTCCTGAGCTCAGTAGGTTCCGCCGAGCTCAGCAGAAAACTGTTTACCAAGGGCCCTTAGGGCGAATCGGTGCTACCCGGCGCTCCCGCTATACCCTGGTTGCTCTCTCAGGGGTGCTTGCCCTTCTCGCGCTGGTGGTTTCTGCCATTATCTCGCCAACAGTTGCGGCAGCAGCCGGTCTGGGTGCTGTACTTCTCATCGCTGGCGGCTGGCCTGCTGCCACCGGTATTGCTGAACTCCGTGGGCGCCACCGCGTAACGTCACATTCGGTCATTATTGTCTTATCCGGGCTAGCTTCGGTTCTTTATGCCTGGATTAACCCCGGGGAGTCCCCGCTTACCTTCTTACCAGCTATTGCTGCTGTTGGTATTGTCTCCAGCTTTATGACTGAGCTTGCCCGCGGTGAGGGTGCACAGGGCAAGCTGGAGTCGGTGATTAGCTGTGTTTCAGGGGTACTGGCCTCTGTTTCTGTTGCCGGATGGGTGGGGTTGGCTATTCTAGCCAAGCACGCCGAAACCGCTCAGCCGGTTGTCATGATTGGTGTGGGCGTAGGTATCCTGCTGGGCATCATCGGGATCCGGGTCATCTCGGCAGGCCCCAAAGAAGGACCTCGCCGCGGGGCAGTGACATTGGGTGTCACGCCGGTAGCTTTCATCGGAGTTATTGGGTATGTATGTGCGACTTTCCTCACGCGCGTGATAGGCTAGCCACATGAGTATTCTTGCATTAGAAATTTTCTTCCTCGTCCTGCTGGGGCTGGCAGGTCTGGCTATTTTCACCTGCATCGGCTTTGTGCTCACCGGTCTTTTCCGCGGGCAGAAGTAAACAGCTTTCAGTAGAAACCATCAGGCCCTCGCGCACCGAAGCGCGGGGGCCTTTTCTCTGCCCGACCTACGCTGACCGCTAAGCCCAGCTCACGGAGTCAAGCAGCTACTAGACTAAGGGGTATGGCTATTGAAATTCCCACCAACCTTACCCCCGAGCTCGTCCCCTTCTCCTGGTTGCTTGGTACCTGGGAAGGTACCGGCTCCCTCTGGTACGAAGGATCTGAACAGACCCCCTTCGGGCAAATTATTACCTTCGCCCAGGAGGGCCTGCCCTTTATCGAGTACAGGGCTGAGAGCTTCCTGCTTGATGATGCAGGCAAGAAGCTCCGCACCATCACCCTTGAAACCGGCTTCTGGCAGATTGACCGACCCCAGGTAGACGGTGATCTTGGCCCCGGGCTGGTCCCGGCAGCAGTGGTCCCAGTACACCAGGACGCCGAATCGGTAGAAGCCCTGCGTAATGAAGACGGCGGCTTTAACCTGCTTGCCACCATTGCTCACCCCGGCGGGCTGACTGAAAACTATGTGGGCATGATTAAAGGCCCGGTGGTGCGTATGCAGACCGGCAACATGCTCAAAGATGACATTTCCAAAGAATACGCAGGTTCTGTCCGGCTCTGGGGCCTGGTAAACGGCAACCTCATGTGGGACTGGGAAACCGCTCACCCCGTCACCGGCAAGCTAGAAAAGCACGCATCAGCAGAGTTGCGCAAGACTTCTTCTATGACCGGTGACGACCTGGGCACCACCATGTTCGGTGGAGAGAACCTTGACTAGCCCCAGCGGCTACAGTAGCCCCCTGCTTCGCCGTCCCGGTGCCTTTGCTGCATCGGGAGCCGATGCCGGTGTCGCCGCCCACTACGGTAACCCGATTGCCGAGCAGCGGGCGCTTGCCCGCCGAAGCAAGCTGGCCCTAGTGGACTACTCCCACCTGGGTATTGTGACGGTGGCTGGTCCTGACCGTTTGAGCTGGCTGACGACACTCTCGACCCAGGTGCTTACTGGCCTGGGGGAGGGGTCTAGCACTGAGCTTCTCTTGCTGACCCCGCAGGGGCGCATTGAGTTTTCCGCTTATGCAGTGGAGCAGGGGGGTAGGGTCTGGCTGATAACCGAAGGCGCTCAGGCCGCCCCGCTGGCGGACTACCTCAAGCGCATGAAGTTCATGTTAGAGGTGGAAGTCACCGACCTAACCGAGAGCTACGCTGTTCTTGGCTCGACGGTGGACCCTCGCACCTGTAAGGATGCCTCCCCGGCACTGGCTGCTGGAGTCATCTGGCAGGACCCCTGGGCAGCAGGTGTTGCTGCTGGCGGTTACAGTTACAGCGCGGTTGAAGAGAACCAACACCCCGGAGCTGACTACCACCGGTACCTGACTATCATTCCTGCTCACCGCCTACTCGATGCCGTTGACGGTTGCCAGCTAGCGGGCTCCTGGGCCGCCGATGCCCTGCGCATTGAGGCCTGGCGTCCCCGGGTGGGGGTGGATTCTGATGAGAAAACAATTCCTCACGAACTTGACCTCATGCGTACAGCAGTCCACCTGGAGAAAGGCTGCTACAAGGGCCAAGAAACAGTGGCGCGCGTGCACAACCTAGGGCATCCGCCCCGTCGCCTGACTTTCCTGGATCTTGATGGCTCTGAACATACTCTCCCCGCGGTAGGGACCCCCGTGATGAACGGGGCCAAGCAGGTGGGTGTCATTACCTCTGTTGCCCTGCACCATGAAGCTGGGCCTATTGCCTTAGCCCTTCTGAAAAGGTCGGTGGCTCCCGATGCTGAGCTACGAGCTATTGACGGCGGCGACTTTGATGCGCAGGGCAACCCTGCACCGGCTACTGAGTACGCCTGCTCGCAGACTCTGATTGTTGCTCCCGACGCCGGCCAGGTGGTGGGGCGGCGTACCAAAGGCCAGTTCCTGAGTTAGGGAAAAACCCAGGCAGTCTAAAGGCCCCGGATAGCTTGCTGTGCAAGCTATCCGGGGCCTAAATCTGTATGTGAGCCTTGAGTAAGCCTTGGTGGCTAGGAGCTCTACCTGGTTGAAGCCGTCATCTTCAAGGCAGACCAAGCGCTAGCTGAGGCCTCGATACCCTAGTCTGCAAAAGTGATGGGGACTAGTGATGGGGACTGCGGTAGCAATCCGGGGGGCCTGGCTACCGTCACCAGCTACATCAACCGACCTTTGATTCTTAAAAATTTCAGAACCAAGGGTAGCGCCCTCTCTATACAGCTTGTCGCCCGCCTGTTTAGCGACCGAAAAGTACTTTGGCTTCCTGGTAGCGGTCAGCAGGAACTTTCTTGAGGCCGTCCAGAGCCTCGGCAAAGTCTACGCGCCTGATTTCGGTACCCTGCATGGCAACCATCTTGCCCCACTCCTTATCGTGAATCATATCCACAACCTGAATGCCTAGGCGAGTTGAGAGAACGCGGTCAAAGCCGGTAGGCGCACCGCCACGCTGAATGTGACCCAGGATGGTGTTGCGGGTCTCAATGCCGGTCAGACGTTCGATTTCCTGGGTAACCCACTCACCGATGCCACCCAGACGGGGGCGGCCGTCCTTTTCCTGGCCCTTGCCGGCCAGTACATCGTCAAAGCCCTCGGGGATGAAGCCTTCAGCTACAACGATCAGGGGTGAGCGACCGCGGTCGTGAACTTCCTTGACCCAGCCTGCTACCTCTTCCATGGATACCTTGACTTCGGGAATCAGGATGGCGTGGGCGCCACCGGACATGCCGGAGTGCAGGGCGATCCAACCAACGTGGCGGCCCATAACCTCTGCGACCATGGCACGGTGGTGGGACTCGCCGGTGGTGCGCAGGCGGTCCAGCGCGTCGGTTGCAATGGAAACAGCGGTATCGAAACCGAAGGTGTAGTCGGTTGCCTGGAGGTCGTTATCGATTGTCTTGGGGACGCCAACTACGGGCAGGCCGGCATCGGCTAGGCGCTTTGCGCCTGCTAGGGTACCTTCGCCGCCGATAGCAACAATGGCATCAATGCCGTTGCGCTCCATCATGATTTCGATGTTTTCGGGGCCGCCCTTGGGTCCGTCGAAGGGGTTGGTGCGGGAGGTGCCCAGAATGGTGCCACCCTGGCGGGCCAGACCGCGGACCTTAGTGCGGGGCAGATCCATGTAGTCGCCCTCCACAACGCCGCGCCAGCCATCGCGGAAGCCGACGAATTCGTCGCCGTAGGTTTTGATGCCGTTGAGGACGGCGCCGCGAATGACAGCGTTCAGGCCGGGGCAGTCGCCGCCGGAGGTGAGCAGACCGATCTTCATGGAGAGTCTCCTAAATATTCCTGGTGGGGAACGGTGGTGGTGGGACCTTAGGCGGTTTTCTCCCGGAGAGCAACCGACATGTTGGTCTTTGTTGTTTTCTATTCTAGTAAATTTGGGGTTGAGTGGGTAGCTGTGGGATAGCTTGGGTTATATGTTTTCAGCCTCTACGTTAGGGTCAAAAACGATTTTATTGTGGGTGGGAGGCCGGTAAAAGAAGTGGCAGGTGTACCCAAAGCAAACTGACTCAAGAGCTAGCTGATGTCAACCGCATATGAAAGACATAAAGCTACCAGAGGTGAGCTTGCGCAGGGTACACCCGCCGACTGAGAGTTTTCTACTGGGCTGTAGCGAGTAGCTTCTGCATACGGGCCAGGCCCTCTGCCAAATCATCGTCGCCTAGCGCGTACGACAGGCGCAGGTAGCCTGAGGGGCCAAATGCTTCACCCGGCACTACCGCTACTTCGGCTTCTTCCAGGATAATTTCGGCTAATTGGGCCGAGGTCTGCGGGGTCTTGCCCGCAATGGTCTTACCGAGCAGGCCGGTGACATCGGCGTAGGCGTAGAAAGCGCCCTTGGGGGTGGGGCAACGAACACCCTCGATGGCGTTCAGGCCCTCAACAATGGTCTTGCGGCGACGATCAAAAGCCTGGTGCATGGTATGGACAGCATCGAGTGGGCCGGAGACCGCTTCAAGTGCTGCAAGCTGAGCTACGTTGTTGACGTTGGAGGTCATATGGGACTGTAGGTTAGTAGCGGCCTTGGTGATATCAGCCGGAGCGATCATCCAGCCCACACGCCAGCCGGTCATAGCGTAGGTCTTGGCAACACCATTGAGAATAACAGTGTTCTCAGCCAGCTCGGGCACAGCTTTAAGAATGGAGGTAAAGGGGACACCGTCGTAGGTGAGATGCTCATAGATTTCATCGGTCAGCACCATAATGCCCTTAGCCAGTGCCCATTGACCAATGGCTTTGGTTTCTTCGGGGGAATAGACCGCGCCGGTGGGGTTGGAGGGCGAGACAAAAATGAGGGCCTTAGTAGCTGGGGTGTAGGCGGCCTCGAGCATATCGGGGGTGACCTTGTAGTCAAGGTCGGCACCCGCGAAGACCTCGACGGGGTTACCGCCAGCCAGGCGAATTGCCTCGGGGTAGGTGGTCCAGTAGGGGGCGGGCAAGAGAACGTCATCGCCTTGGTCGATGACGGTGGCGAAAGCCTGGTAGACGGCCTGCTTGCCGCCGTTGGTCACAATAATCTGTGAGGGGTCAACCTCAATGCCGGAATCCCGCTTAGTTTTATCTGCAATAGCCTGCTTGAGTTCCGGGAGGCCTGCTGCCTGGGTGTAACGGAAGTTCTTAGGGTCATCCAGAGCCTTGCGGGCGGCTTCGACAATGTAGTCGGGCGTGGGGAAGTCAGGCTCACCGGCGCCAAAGCCAATCACCGGGCGTCCTTGGGCCTTGAGTGCCTTGGCTTTCGCGTCGACAACGAGGGTGGCCGAGGGGGCGATAGCGCCAATGCGGCGGGATACGCGCTGAGACATGGGAGGGTTCTCGCTTCTGTCCTAGTGACTTAGGACCGTTGGGTGGTTGATGCCTGTAGGTGCAACAAAAACTATGCTGAGGCCTACACCCTTAAGCATAGGTGGTTGGCTGTGGGGCTGGGGAGGGCTGTCCTCAAATTGCCAAAGAGAAAATTATGTTCTAAAGTAGGTACCGTTGTTCGCAACCGAACAACTATTGACCTATGCCCGTGCGCCTGGGTCATCCTTGAAGGGGTAACCTTCAAAGGGCGGTGGCTCAATTGGTAGAGCAGCGGTCTCCAAAACCGCAGGTTGCAGGTTCGAGTCCTGTCCGCCCTGCTTTTGCCTCACAGGTTTTTTGTCAATCGAACCGAACGGTTCATGATGAGTCTAGAAAGGGGCGGGCCTCACATGGCTAAATCAATCGCCGCTAGGACCGCCGATTCTAATGAACCAGGCGCCCACCAGAAGCTGGGCTTTTTCGGTCGTATTTTCCAGTTTTTGCGCCAAGTATTCGCAGAGCTCAAAAAAGTTACTACACCCACCGGTAAAGAACTGGTGCAGTATGTGATTGTTGTTCTTGCCTTCGTTGTTTTTATGCTCCTGCTCATCTCTGGGTTGGACTACCTCTTCGGGCAGGGCGCCTTCTGGCTTTTCGGCAATGGCATCAGCTAACTGTAGTAGAGCCGGGCTCTAAGCCCGCCCCACCCCATAAAATCTTTTGTATGTAGGGCGCACGGCGCTCCTCATAGAACTCCAACGACGAAAGCAGGAAAGCGTGTCCGAGCAGGAAATGCACACTGAAGCCGAAGAGGTTGTAGAACCTGCAGAGCAGGCAACCGACCAGGATCTGGCAGAGACTGAAACTGTAGAGGTAGAAGAAGCTACCTCCGCCGAGGAAGTCACTGAACCTGCTGTAGATCCGCTGGAAGAGTTTAAGGCTAAGCTCCGCCGCCAGGAGGGTGAATGGTTCGTTGTTCACACCTACGCTGGCTACGAGAACAAGGTTAAGACCAATCTGGAATCTCGAGTGCAGACTCTGAACGCCGAAGATGACATTTTTGAGGTTCAGGTCCCCATGGAAGAGGTCATGGAGGTCAAGAACACCGCCAAGAAACTGGTGCGCCGTGTTCGTGTTCCCGGCTACGCCCTGGTGCGTATGAACCTGACCGATGAAACCTGGGGTGTAGTACGCCACACCCCCGGTGTTACAGGCTTCGTTGGACAGGACGCCTATAACCCTGTGCCCCTGCGCCTGGATGAGGTTGTAGATATGCTGGCTCCCGTCTTTGAAGCTGAGCAGGCCGAAGCAGGCGAACTGCCCAAGCCCGCTCCCGCTGTGGAGACCGGCTACGAGGTGGGCGAGGCTGTCACCGTTAAGGACGGCCCCTTTGAGGGTATGCCCGCTACTATCTCCGAGATTAACGCTGCGGCTTCTCAGATGGTGGTACTGATTTCTGTCTTCGAACGTGAGACCCCTGTGACCCTGAACTTCTCACAGGTCACTAAGATGTAACCCCTAGAGGGTATAAAACATGTACCGCCCGGTTTGAGCTCTAAGGCTCAGGCCGGGCGGTTTTTTGTTGCCTTTTTGGGCTGCCCTGCCTACAGCGCTAGTATCCCGCCTGCACCCGAAACCCTGAAAAACGCCGTGGACGAGCAGCAGAAAACTCTGCTGATTGCCATGTCGCTGATTACCCTGGTCATCGGCGCAGTGGGTACCATGAACACCTTCCTGGTAGGGGTTATGGAGCGCCGCCAAGAAATAGGTTTGCGTCTAGCCATTGGCACTAAACCGGCAGGTATTACCCTGCAACTAGCCATAGAAACCATCATTACCAGCCTGCTGGGATCCTTTGCCGGTGTGCTCTTCTCCATCAACGCCATTGCCATCCTCAGCCTCCTTAATTCCTGGACACCCATTATCAGCCCCGCAGTGATAGGAATGGGAGCCGGTGTTGGCCTAGCGCTAGGTGTCTTGGCCGGAATCTACCCGGCGCGCAAAGCCGCCCGGATTGACCCCATTGAATCACTGACCCGCCTGTGAGCAAGACCCCAGCCCGCAGGCTCCCCGGGGCAATGGCTTAAAAAGTCTTAAAGGACTAAGATAGAGGACTGTATGTGTGCGCGCACGCTTGGCGCACACTGCACGGTTGGGCCGTCGCCATGGCCCGCCACCGCCCGGTACATACTCCTGTGTACCGGTCCACCAGCTAAGAAAAGGACCAAATATCAATGGCTCCCAAGAAGAAGGTCTCAGGCATCATTAAGCTGCAGATCCAGGCAGGCGCCGCTAACCCGGCTCCCCCCGTTGGCCCCGCGCTCGGTGCGCAGGGTGTCAACATCATGGAATTCTGCAAGGCTTACAATGCCGCAACCGAATCTCAGCGCGGTAACATCATCCCCGTAGAAATTACCGTCTACGAGGACCGCTCCTTCACCTTCATCACCAAGACCCCTCCGGCGGCCCAGCTGATCAAGAAAGCTGCAGGCGTTGCTAAGGGTTCAGGCGTTCCCCACACCCAGAAGGTCGGCTCACTGACCATGGATCAGGTCAAGGAAATCGCCCAGACCAAGATGGAAGACCTCAACGCTAACGACATTGATGCTGCCGCAAAGATCATTGCCGGCACTGCCCGTTCCATGGGTATCACCGTCGAAGGCTAAAACCCTTCCCCCTAGCTCAGGCTAGATACCGAGGCCTCAAAACCTCACCAAGACATATATGTAAGAGCCCACCGGCAGATAGCCGGTTGGCATGTGGCAGAGCCGAGCGCGGCTCATAAGAGACCACACCTGCAAAGGAGAAAAGCAGATGGCAAAGCGCAGCAAAGCGTACCAGGCAGCTGTAGCCAAGATCGAAGCGGACAAGCTCTACGCACCCGCCGAGGCTATTGCAGTAGCAAAGGAAATCGCGGCAGACAAGCCCCACTCAACCGTTGAGGTCGCTCTGCGTCTCGGCGTTGATCCCCGTAAGGCAGACCAGATGGTACGCGGTACCGTCAACCTGCCCAACGGCACCGGTAAGACTGCCCGCGTTGTCGTTATCGCCGCAGGCGAGAAGGCAGAAGCAGCAGAAGCAGCAGGCGCTGACTACGTTGGTTCAGACGAACTGATCGCAAAGATCGCCGGTGGCTGGGTCGACTTCGACGCAGCAGTTGCAACCCCCGACATGATGGGCAAGGTTGGTCGTCTGGGTAAGGTTCTGGGCCCCCGTAACCTCATGCCCAACCCCAAGACCGGTACCGTCACCATGGACGTTGCTAAGGCAGTTGCAGACATCAAGGGCGGTAAGATTGACTTCCGTGTTGACCGCAACTCCAACCTGCACTTCATGATCGGTAAGGCTTCCTTCACCGAGCAGCAGCTGACCGAGAACTTCGAAGCAGCTCTGGAAGAGGTCAACCGCCTCAAGCCCTCATCCTCAAAGGGCCGTTACATTTCTAAGGTCACCATCGCCACCACCTTCGGCCCCGGTGTACCCGTAGACCCCGCAACCGTAGCCTAAGTAGGTTTCGGTACCAGGGTGCTCAAACCCTGAAAGAATGGCAGGCTCCGCGGTGTGCGGGGCCTGCCTTTCTTTTAGACTTAAGAGCATGACCCCAGTCTCCCTGCGTATAGATGCCCTCACCAAGAGCTTCGGCTCGGAGGCTGTTCTCAACAACCTCAGCCTGACCATACCAATGAGGCAAGTCACCGCACTCATGGGGGCTTCCGGTAGCGGCAAGTCAACCCTGCTGCGCATCATTGCCGGGCTTGAACAAGCCGACACCGGTACCGTCAGCTACGCCGGTGAACCTATCAGTAACGGACAGGTAGGCTTTATCTTCCAAGAGCCAGTGCTCTACCCCCACCTTAACGTCCAAGACAACATCCTTTTTGCCTACCGGCTAGCTAAGGCCCCCGCCCTAGACCGCGAGCACTTTACCTCCCTGATCGGCACCCTGGGGCTGGGGGAGTACCTGCATAAGAAGCCGAGCCAGCTTTCTGGCGGCCAAGCCCAGCGGGCCGGAATAGCCCGCGCCCTGGTGCGCAAAACCCCCCTGGTGCTTTTTGATGAGCCTCTTTCTAACGTGGATCCCCACCTAGCCCAAGCTATCCGGGCTGATATTCTCACTCTGCACCACCAGCTAGGCTTTACCGGCCTTTATGTGACCCACACACCCGATGAAGCCCTCCAGATGGGCCAGGAAATTGCTGTTATAGAGCAAGGACAACTGGTGCAGACGGGGCCTGCCCGCCAGCTGCTACAGAAGCCCGCAAACCTGCAAGTAGCCCGCCTGCTCAACCCGCTCTATAACGAGCTACCTGCTGAACTGGAGGGGCAGACTATGACGGTCGGCATTTCCGCCCACGGATTTTCACTTAGGTATGAGGCAGGGCAGGGTGCCCTGCCGGTCATACCTCGGAGTACCTGGGCCTACACCTCAGGAACCCGGGTGGAGGCCTTGATAGCCAGAGATACTGAGCTGAGCACAGCACAAGGGCTTCTGTGCCTGCCCGCAGGTATGGTTATCACCGCTGTTCTGCCCGGCCTGCCCTGGGTAGAGCTGGGAAAAACAATGTACTGGGCAGTTGATGCAGAGAACCTGCACTACTTTTAAGTGATTAAGCCCGCTTAACCTAGCGCACGGCTTGCTTTAAAGTAGCCGGCCGTGGTTAGATGGAGTAACCAAAGACCGCCGGTCTGTGCCTGAACAGGGTACGGTAAGGGCTGATAAGCCACCTGCGTAGGTGCCGAAACAGAAATACTGACCAGAAATTGCTGGAAAGTATTATGCCTCGTTGCCTGCGCATCGAGGCATTTTTTATTGGCCTGGCGGGATTAAGAACTGGAAGGAACACCATGGCAACACAGGATAAGATTGCTGCTGTTTCCGAGATCAAGGAACTCCTTGAAACCTCGAACGGCGTAATTCTCACCGAGTACCGTGGTCTCACCGTTGCACAGATGAAGAACCTTCGTCGTGCACTGGGTGCTGAGACCGAGTACGCCGTGGTAAAGAACACTCTGACCGCTATCGCGGCTAAGGAAGCTGGTATCGATGCATTCGATGGTCAGCTCCACGGCCCGAGCGCAATCGCATTCATCAAGGGCGACTTCATTGATGCTGCGAAGGGTCTGCGTGACTTTGCCAAGGCTAACCCCCAGCTGATCGTTAAGAGCGGTTACTTCGAGGGCGAAGCTCTCGACGAAGCTGGTATCAACAAGTTTGCAAACCTCGAATCACGCGAGGTACTTCTTGCCAAGGTCGCAGGTGGCGCAAAGGGCGCAATCGCAAAGGTTGCTCGCACCGTTGACGCTCTGCGTATCAAGCTCGAAGAGCAGGAAGGCGCAGCACCCGAAGCTGAGTAATCGCTTCTGCTGTAGCTAAACAAGAGACTTTTGACCCACCGGGTCACCCGCAAAAAATTTTCAGCTCGCAGGCCAACAAGAGCCTGCAAGAGATTACAGAAGGAGCCAAACTCATGGCTAAGCTTTCAATCGAAGAACTCATTGAAGCATTCAAGGAACTCTCCCTCGTTGAGGTTTCCGAATTCGTTAAGGCATTCGAAGAAGAATTCGACGTTACTGCTGCTGCTCCCGTAGCTGTTGCCGGTGCTGCCGGTGGCGACGATGCTGCTGCTGAAGAGCAGACCGAATTCGACGTTATCCTTGAAGCTGCTGGCGACAAGAAGATCGGCGTTATTAAGGAAGTTCGTGCCCTGACTTCACTGGGTCTGAAGGAAGCTAAGGACCTGGTTGACGGCGCTCCCAAGCCCGTTCTCGAAGGTGTTTCCAAGGAAGACGCAGAGAAGGCTAAGGAAGCTCTCGAAGGCGCTGGCGCAACCGTCACCCTCAAGTAATCTTTCTCAGATTCTTAATCTTTGGCGCAGGGGCGGCACCCACGAAAGTGGGAGCCGCCCCTGCGGCTTTTAAAGCCCAGTCCCTATACTGAGGGCATGGGTAAATACGTCGCACAGCTATTCTGGGGATTACTACTGCTAGCCGGCTTACTTTGGGTGTCTATCCTGTTTTTGCCAGGAACTCCTCTTATCTCCTGGCTGAGTGTACAGCTGCCGCTAGCTCAAGCCATAGCTTTCCCCGCTTTCCTGGCCTGGGTAAGTAGTGGGCTGGCACTGTTTGCGCTGTTTACACTTTCCCGCAAGAAAGTCTCGCGGCTGACCAGGGTGCTTGCTGGCGGGACCGCCCTGGTGATGGGACTTGCCAGCATAACCGCTTTTATGGACCCTTACGGGGCCAAGCGCTACCAGATCAGGGGGAGATCCGCGATAGCCTGCACAGATACCACCAAATACACTGTCATTACCTATAACGCCCTGGACACACTCACAGAGCAAGATCTCGCGGAACTCTTGGCGCAAAACCCCGATTTTCTTGTACTTCCGGAGGTCTCACCACAGACCC
Organism: Rothia sp. P4278; assembly: GCF_048512945.1. Taxonomy (NCBI): domain Bacteria; kingdom Bacillati; phylum Actinomycetota; class Actinomycetes; order Micrococcales; family Micrococcaceae; genus Rothia; species Rothia sp. P4278. The sequence continues at coordinate 187,495 of NZ_JBLXXU010000002.1, read as the reverse complement.
CAGCTCTTGCCGGTGGGGTAGAAGGCTACCAGCTTTTCAACTCCTCAAGCACTGCGGAATTTGTTGCGCCCACACTGGTGCTCGTTAAAGATCCTTTGGGCCGTTACAGTGCTAGTGACATCCCTATGACCTTTGGAGCGCTTTTACTGAAACCTCTTGAAGGTGCTGGGCCATCACTTCTGGCGGTTCACACTGCGCCACCCATACCAACCTATATGAGCAGGTGGCAAGAAGATTTGGAGACTATCGAAGCAGTAGCTAGCGCAGGTCAGGTGGACCTTATAGCCGGCGACTTTAACGCCACTTTGCTACACGGTTCCTTGGCCAGCTACGCGGGGCTTGGATCATTGACGGGTAAAGACGCGGCTCTATCCGCCGACGCGGTTGAAGGTACCTGGCCTGTTAATGGGATCTTGAACCGGTTTGGGCTAAGGGCTCCTATCGACCATGTTTTAATAAACCAGCCTGACCCCGCCCGCGCTCTCTCTGTGCAAAGTCGGGTTATTGGAGGTTCTGATCATGCAGCTCTTATAGTTCAGCTAGCTCTGTGCCCCTGAGAATAGAGAACCCAGGAACCTGTTGAGGGCTAGCGTCACCGGGTACAAAACCCTAACTTATAAGGACCTCGGCCAAGGAAAACTCCCTTTTCTTAACACCCCATCTTTTCATTGAAGATCCCGACCGGGCTGTAAAGTAAGGGAAGAAAAACAGATACATTCAGGAGTTTAGCGCCATGAACACCCCAGCATATTCCGTCCGTCAAGCTACCGAAGCGGACTACCCAGCAGTAACCCAAACTCTCACCAACGCCTTCAAAGATGACCCGGTGATGAGTGAGGCAGTAGGCGGCAAAGGCCGAGCAGATCTGGTGGCAGCTCTCTTCGACTTCCAGATCCGAACCACCTACGGCCCTAAGGGGCTGATCGACGTTGCCACCGACCGGGAGGGAAAAATCGTGGGGGCGGCCTTGTGGCTCTCACCCCAGGGACAGAAAGGTAACCTGCTGGCCGATATTATGGCCCTGCCGGACTATTACAAGGTGCTGGGGCGCAATTTACTGCGAGCAACCATGACCGAACTTAGGCTCCTGGCCGCCCGCCCCAAATTTGATCACTGGTACCTCTACACTATCGGCGTCCACGAGACAGCCCGCAACCAGGGGGTAGGGGGACTACTGCTTGATTTTCGCCGGGAAAAGCTGGGTGAGTACCCGGCCTACCTGGAAGCTTCAACCTACAGAAATGCCGCTCTATACTCCCGCCACGGTTTTGTAGAACTCTTCAAATTCAAAAGCGGTAAACCTACCCTGGGCATGCTCCACCCTGCCCCCATCAGCCAGCTGGAAAAAGCACAGGCTAAGCCCCAAGGTTCATAAGTCAGCTTAGTGCGCAGAGACAAGTGGAAGATAAGGCACCTGGTAACCTGCCTCAGCCCCCTGGGCAGGGATCAGGGCAAGAGCCTGCGCATAGGCAAAGCTGGTGAGCATGTGGGAGCGGGTTTTGGCAAGCGGGGTAAGCACATGGCCATTGGCCCGTGTATCGAGGGTAACCGGGAGCAACCGGAGTTCTGCTTTCCGATAGCCGGGGATAGCGTCTGCCAGGGTGCCTAGGGGCAGTTCCTGAAGATCTTGCCCGTAGCAACCTGCCACCCAGGCAGGCAAATAAGAGTAGAGGGCGGTGTGAGCCGCAAGCGGGTTGCCCGGTAAGCCCAGAACCAGGGGCGCTGCTGGGTTGGCGGTGTGGGGGAGCCTGGCGGCCAGAGCGGGGTGGCCCGGGCGCACAGAGACTGACTCGAAGAGATAGTTAGCGCCCATTTCTGCCAGGGTACGGCGCAGCCAGTCGGCGCTGGAAGTGGACGAGCCACCGGTCAGCAGGAGCAGGTCGGCCTCGGCGGTGGTGAGCCAGGTAAAGAAGTCCTCCTGGGTATCTACCAGACGGGTGGTGCTGACACAGCGAGCACCAAAGTCTGCAAGAATCTGCGGGAATTGCAGGGAAAAGGCGTCCCGAACCTGACCGGGCTGGGGCAGTCCACTGGTAATGACCTCGTTCCCGGTATAGGCGATAGCTATGCGGGGTTGCTGATACAGAGTCAGCCAATCAAGACCCAGCACGCCAAGGGCGCCGATATGGCGGGCACTGAGCAGAGTCCCGGCCTGTGCTACCTGTGAGCCAGCGGGCAGTTCTTCCCCGGCCCTGCGGATATCTGCCCCGGCTACCGGGTAGGGGCGCTCTGGGGAGAAAGCCCCCGACCGTGGGCTAAGCCTATGGCTGGTAACCAGTGCCTCTTCCTGCCGCAGGACTGCATCGGCCCCCGGCGGGAGTAGGCCGCCAGTCAGAATGGGCCTAGCTTGGCCGGGGAGGAGGGGGCTAACCTGCCGGTGGATATTCTCACCCGGTTCAGCCGGGGCTGGCCAGAGAATTTGCCAGGGCGGCGGGCCACTCACCGCAAAACCGTCCATGGCCGATGAATCGTAGTGGGGCACCGGTAAGACCGTGCGCACCGGCTCGGCAAGAACCCGCCCGATGGCCTGCCCCAGGGGTACCCACTCGGTGGGTAGGGGCAGAGCCTGACCGTCGCGGTAGAGGAGGGCACGGGCATGGTTCCAGCTCACAGAATGCAAGGGTGGGCCTTTCGATGGCAGTGGCGGACTAAGGGATGTGTGGGCTTATGAGGTTCTTATGGGGCTGGGTAGCTGTAGCCTGCGGCACGGGCCGCCTCCCAAGTATCAATATCGGCTGCCCAGGCTGCCTCCAGGGGGATTTCTTGCGGTGCGAGCTGTACCAGGAAACGGCGTACTGAGGCATGAGCCGTGTCCCGGTTAAAGGCGGCGGTGAGCGAATCGAGACGGTAGATACCCAGCAGCGGCTGAGTGATGCCCTCTGCTAGCGCCCAGAAGCCCTGTACCTGCAGGGGGGCATGAGCCGCGGCGGCCAAGAGCACAGGCACGGCCTTGTGCGCCCGAGGCAGGTCGCAGGAAAGTAGAAGAACCCAGTGCTGGTGCTGAGCTTCGGGTGCTAGATGCTTAACCAGTTCGCGGGTACCTGCTGTGATTCCAGCGGCGGGCCCGCTAAAAGCAGGGCTTTCACGGGTAATCAGCACTTGGCGGGGTAGAGGCAGAGAATCTGGGCCAACCACCACACGGTAGCTGGCTCCCTGGCAGGCTGAGAGGACGTTCTCTAGCAGGGTCTGATGGCCGTCCGTGAGCAGGGCCTTAGGGGCTCCACCCAACCGACTCGAACGCCCACCGGCCAGAATCAGGGCTGAAAAAGAAAGGGGCTGTTCCATGTTTCTTTTACCCGCCAGCAAAAGGAGGTAGAACATCGACCCTGCTTGCGCCCCGAAGGCTGCCCTTTGCGGAGGTAGCCACCCCATCAATCAGGAAAGTGCACTGGGGCAGAATATCGGCTAGGGTCTGACCCGAGGGAGTAGCTCCCGGGTACCGGGTTAGCAGGTAAGCCGTGAGGGCTTCTAAGGTGGTTTCTGTTAGCTCAGTGCTCTCTAGGGTCAGCGAGGGAACACCAGCTGCCGCTCGGGCCGCGGCAAAAAAGTTAATCTGCATGGTCAGCCTCCAATGGCACTCATGGAACGATCGGGCTGGGTAAAGTCGGGGGCCTCGAAACCTGCCTGGTCTTTACCGTGCGCCCTGGGCTTGGTCCACATGGCACCCCGCCAGATATTGGCTAGTTCCCGGTCACTTGCACCGCCACGCAGGGCGCCCATAAGATCGGTTTCGGTCAGCGAGAATAGGCAGGAGCGCACTTTACCGTCAGCGGTAATCCGGGTGCGTGTGCAGGCCGAGCAGAAGGGCTCGGTCACTGACGCGATAATACCGACCTGACCCAAGGCCTGCGGCCACAGCTCCGGCAATTGCCCGGTGCTCCCCAGCGGGAAAACCTCCCAGAGCTGGGCGGGGGAAGCTCCCCTGGGTCGACCATGCGGAACCATGTCGTAGTGGGCGGCCAAGCTGTCACGGATCTCATGGGCGGTGATGGTGCCCTCCCTGGTCCAGGAGCGGTCTGCATCCAGGGGCATCTGCTCAATGAAGCGGAGCTGGTAGCCGCCCTCAAGCGCCCAGGCTAGAAGCTGGTGGCCCTGCGCGTCGTTGATGCCGCGCATCAGAACCGCGTTGATTTTGATAGGGCTCAGACCCGCTTGAGCCGCCGCATCAATACCGGCTAGCACGCTGGCTAGCTTATCCCTGCGGGTCAGCTGAGCAAAGGTTTCGGGGCAGATGGTGTCCAGAGAAACATTGACCCTGTTCAGGCCTGCCTTAAGGAGCGCGTCTACTTTCTTGTCTAGGCCAATACCGTTGGTGGTTAGAGCGATAGGCAGGTGGGGGTAAGCCGAGCGAATCTGGCGGATAATGTGCGGCAGATCGGCACGAACCAGCGGCTCCCCTCCGGTAAACCGAACTTCCTCAATACCCAGATCTCGCACCCCAACATCAACCAGCCGGAAGATTTCATCGGCGGTTAGAAGGCTGGCTGTAGGGAGCCAGTTAAGACCCTCTGCCGGCATGCAGTAGACACAGCGCAGATTGCACTTATCCATGAGTGAGATGCGCAAATCGGTAGCAACCCTGCCCCAGCGGTCAGCAAGGGGGCCGCTGGCTGGTAGGCCGGAGCCACGACCTGCTGGGGGGACTCGCACCGGGATACTTGCCCCCAGGCTAATAGCGTCACTGGTTTGAGAGGACTGGGGCATACCCACACTTCCACAGGTTAATTCGTATTTAAAATGTAATATTTAGGGTATCGAAACCTGAGCTCGAACACCACTCTGCTCTACACTAATCTATAGAAAACAGTCTGCCCAGGCCACCAGGAGTCATAATGCCCCGTATCAGAACCACTATCGGCGTCCTGGCCTGCCTGACCCTGCCTCTGGCAGCCTGCGCCTCATCTTCTGCCCAAATAGAGACGACAGATCACACCGTCACGGTCTTTGCCGCCGCTTCCCTGGGACAAGCCGGTGAAGAACTCATAACCGCCTACCGCACCGAACACCCTGACGTAGAGATTATCGCCACCTACGCAGGCTCGTCCCAACTGGTGACCCAGATGGTGGAAGGAGCCTCCGCTGACCTGCTCATCACGGCAGACACCGCCACCATGAAGACAGCCCAAGCCAACATAGACGCTCTAGCCCAAGCCCGTCCGCAGGTCATTGCAAGCAATAAACTCGTCCTAGCCACAGCCCCGGGCAACCCAGCGAGCGTCGGCTCAGTCAATGATCTTGCCTCACCCGGTGTCATTACCGCCCTCTGCGCACCCCAGGTACCCTGCGGTCGACTGGCCCAGCAAGAACTGGCCCAAACCGATATCACACCGGCAAAATCCACCCAAGAAGCCAACGTCTCAGCCGTTGCCACCAAAATCTCAAGCGGCCAAGCCGACGCCGGCTTTATCTACTCCACCGATGCTAAGGCGCTCTCCGCCAGCCAAAACATTACGATTATTGAACTGCCCGGTCTGGAATCCAATAGCTACCCCATGGCCCTCACTGAGGCGGGGCAGGCTAACCCCACAGCCAGAGATTTTGCCAGCTGGCTGACCGAATCAGAACAGGCTAGCGCCATTCTTGCCCATTACGGCTTCAACCCCGCCTAAACTAGATTCCATGAGCAAAAACAGGGACACCTCCGCAAGAGGTCGAGCAAAGCTCTTTACCTCGGTACCAGCTCATGCGGCTCTACCAGCCCTTGCAGTACTTGCGCTCATCCTGGGCCCGCTCCTTGCCCTACTCACCAGAATCCCCTGGCGGCAGTTACCCCAGTTACTCAACGACCCCGGAGTACTTGAAGCCACCTGTCTCTCAACACTCACCGCCCTGGGGGCCACCGTTATCTGCGCCCTCCTGGGAACTCCTACTTCGCTGGTGCTGTCAACCGTTCTTGAACGAACCCGCGCCCTACCCCTGACCTGGGTGCTTTGCGGGCTGATTTACGCCCCCATTATCTTCTCACCGGTTGTCTCGGGCCTGGCGCTACTCTTCCTCTGGGGCAGACGGGGGCTGGTCGGTAGCTGGCTCGAAACCGCAGGTCTATCTGTGGGCTACACCCCGCTGGCCGTCCTGCTGGCCCAAATCTTTGTTGCCCTGCCCTTCTTTATCGCCACCACCGTCACCACCCTCAGAGCACTACCCGTGGAATATGAAGAAATCGCCAGGCTCGAAGGAGCCAGCCCTGCCGAAGTCACCAGCCGGGTTCTCCTGCCGCTGGCCGCCCCGGGCCTGCTCACAGCCGCCGTCCTCAGCTTTGCCCGGGCCTTGGGAGAATACGGTGCCACCGTCACTTTCGCCGGTAACGTGGCGGGCTCCACCCGTACCATCCCCCTAGCTATCGAGCTGGCGCTCAGCTCCAACGACATGACCCAAGCCCTGGGCGGGGCGCTCATGCTCATTGCCCTCTACCTGATGATTCTGGCCGCCTTAGGCTGTGCCCTGTGGCTTCGCAGACTGAAAGGAAGGCTTCGCCCGTGACCACCCACCTGCCCAGCTCCCTGCCAGACCGTGCCCCTATCGCTCCGGGCGACTACGCCCAGGCGGTCAGCGATCTGCTGGTCACCAGGCTGCACCGGCGCACCGAAATCCTACCGCTGGATCAATGCCTAGGTCGTCAGCTTGCCAGCGATCTGCAGGCCCTTTACCCCGCGCCCTCCTTCGCCAACTCCCAGATGGACGGCTACGCCCTGACCGCACAGGCCGGTGGGCAAGCTAACAGAACCTTTAGAGTGGGGCAGGACATTGCCGCCGGTTCTGCACCGAAAAACCTAGAAATCAACGACAGTATTGCCTACCCCATCATGACCGGCGCACCCCTGCCCCAAGGCTATGAGACTGTGGTTCCTGTGGAACAAAGCCGCCCCCTCAGCGGACCGGGCGATGATGCCGGCTTTGCCACTCAGGGGGAGTTTGTGGAACTTGCCCCCGCCCCACCGGGGCAGTTTGTGCGCAGTACCGGCGAGGACATTAAAGCCGGTGACCTACTGGCACCTGCCGGGAGCACCGTGACTCCGGCGCTCGCAGGAGCTTTAGCAGCCCAGGGCATAGAGAAAGTAGAGATTTACTCCCCGCCCCGGCTCTTAGTCGTCACCGGTGGTGATGAGCTGACTAACGGGGGCACCCGGCTGCAGGCTGGCCGTATTTTTGATGCCAACGGACCTATGCTGCAGGCCCTTGCCCAGGAGGACGGATGCCAGGTGCAGCGGGTATCGTCCACCGATGCCGTGGAGAGCTTTATCAACCTTCTGGTGGGGGAGCTGGCCCGTCAAAAGCCTGACCTGGTGGTAACCAGCGGCGGGATTAGCCACGGCAAATACGAGGTCATTCGCCGGGCCTTAACACACCTGGCTGAGCGCTCACCCGAGGGAGTTCGCGTCACCGACTGCTGGTTTGGTCATGTCAGCCAACAGCCTGCAGGCCCCCAAGGGCTCGCCCTGCTGGAAACAGCGGGCCTCACCGTCCCGGTGCTCTGCCTACCCGGTAACCCCGTGAGCACCCTGATTTCTTATCACCTCCTTATTCGCCCCGTCCTGGGCAGGCTCAAAGGCCAGGAACCCGAACGCACAGTAGGCCGGTTGGTGCTGGGAGAGCGCATACAGGCTCCTGCCCAGAAGACCCAGTTCTTGCGCGCACGCTTACGCTACCTGGTGACCGAGGGCGGAGCACGGCAGGCTCTGGTCGAACCGGATACGGCCACCGGTTCGCACCTGCTCCACCGCGCGGCTCAAGCTAATGCCCTGATTGAGTTGGAACCCGGCGTGACCTATAAGGGGGGAGAGACCGTGCGCTACTACCAGCTCTGAGCAACAAAAACCAATACCGTATAATAGATACCTATTTATTGCTGTCGTCATCATCGGCAGAACCCAAGGACGCTATGACCCACACCAATAACCTAACCCACCTGAGAGCTGACGGCACCGCCCACATGGTCGATGTCACCGGTAAAGATAGCACCACCCGCACCGCTATTGCCGAGGGCTACCTGATCACCCGGCCCGATGTTATCGACAAAATCTACGGTGCCGACCTACCCAAGGGCGATGCCCTGCCCTTGGCCCGGGTTGCAGGCATTATGGCGGCTAAAAAAACTTCCGATATTATCCCCCTCTGCCACCCCCTACCCCTGGGTAAAATCACCCTGGACTTTGAACGGTTGGAGGACCGGATCCGTCTTGAGGCACTGGTTAAAACCCGCGGGGTCACCGGGGTTGAGATGGAGGCCCTGACTGCCGTCAGCGGCGCTGCCCTGACACTCTATGACATGGTCAAAGCAGTCGATAAGCAGGCCCTTATCAGCGGTATCCGTGTGCTTGGGAAGAGCGGCGGTAAGTCCGGTGACTGGACGGTTGCAGGCCAATCGCCCGCCGCCCACAAGGGGGCAAAGAATGATGAGTAAGGCCTACACCCTGCCGAGCGACTCCACCGGTTTGGTGATTGTGGCCTCCACCCGCGCCGCCCGCGGTATCTACACCGATGAATCCGGCCCCCTGGCCGTTGACTGGTTGCGCCAGATGGGCTTTGAAACCCCTGCCCCCGTGGTGGTGGCCGATGCTGATTTCGGCCCCTACTTTGATGAGCTGGTCAAGGCTGGGAACCTGCCCACCTTTATCCTGACCAGCGGTGGCACCGGCCTGAACAGTGACGATATGACCGTAGAGGCTGTACGCCCCCACCTAGAAAAAGAAGTACCCGGCATCATGCAGGCCTTCTGGGCGCAGGGGCTTCAGAACACACCAGCGGCGGTGCTCTCGCGCGGGGTGGCCGGTGTGATCGGGCGTAGCTTCATCATGACCCTGCCCGGGTCCAAGGGCGGGGTGCGCGACGGCTGTACGGTACTCACCCCGCTTATCTCCCATATCTGCCGCCAGCTTGAGGACTATCATGACCACTAAAGACGCTCCGAATGCCCAGCTTGATGCTTCGACGGCTAACCCCTATGCAGGCAAACCGCTAGAACCTACCGAATCGCAGGTGGTGTTCACTGCCGTGACCGAGGAGCCCCTGGAACCGCTCCTGGTAGAGGCCAAGGCGGCCACCATGACAGCTGCCATGGGGGCCCTGGTGGTCTTTGACGGTATAGTGCGCGACCACGACCACGGGCAGGCTGTCCGTGCCCTGTCCTACAGTGCCCACCCGCAGGCCGCTGACTTTTTGGCAGATGTCCTTGAAGCGGTAGCACAGGAGATCCCGGGGATCCGGCTCTGGGCCGCCCACCGGGTAGGCCCTATCCCTATCGGGCAGTCAGCCTTGACTGTGCTGGTGGCCGCTGCCCACCGGGGGACCGCATTTACCGCCTGTTCCCTGGCCGCTGACCGCATCAAAGCTCAGGTGCCCATCTGGAAAGAACAGGAACTAACCGACGGATCAGTGCAGTGGGTGGGTATAGACACCCCCGCCCGGTAGCCGGAAGGAAAACGCATGATCTCACCCGAACTCCCGCCCCTTGCCTACCGCCTCTACGGGAGGCAGATGATCCTACCCGAGCTGGGGCAGGCAGGCCAGGAAAAGCTCAGCCGGGCTCATGTTGCCGTCATTGGTGCGGGCGGTTTGGGCTCCCCGGCCCTGCTGTATTTGGCTGGCGCGGGGATTGGCCGTATTACGGTGCTCGATGATGATGCGGTTGAGCTGTCGAACCTGCACCGTCAGGTTATTCATTCCTACGCGCGGGTGGGTAGCTCGAAAGCTGATTCGGCGGCCCAGACCCTGCGTGAACTCAACCCTCTGGTGCAGGTTGACTCCCTCAAAGTGCGGCTAAGTGATGAGAACGCCGCTGATCTGCTGGCTGATGTTGATGTTCTGGTAGACGGTAGCGATAATTTCCCAACCCGCTACACAGCCTCTCGTGCGGCGGCCCACCTGGGCATCCCCCACGTCTGGGGCGCTATTTTGGGCTTTGATGCTCAGATGAGTGTTTTCTGGGCGGGTCGCGGCCCCCGCTATGAGGACCTCTACCCGGCAGAACCTGATCCGGGATCGGTGCCTAACTGTGCAAGAGCCGGCGTAATAGGTGCCCTGGCTGGGGTGGTGGGCACAGCTATGGCCCTTGAAACGGTCAAGCTCCTTGCCGGTATCGGGCAACCCCTGCTGGGCCAGGTGGGCTACTACAGCGGGCTCACCGGCAGGTGGGAATACATTCCGCTGCTTGCCTCTCGGGCGTATTCAGGTTCTAGTGCTCAGACCTCCCAGCCTCTTTCTGCCACCGGGCCGGTGGGGGAGGCCGCCCAGAACTCCGCGCTTAATACAGGCCCGCACCAGCTCCCTGAACCGGACGGTGCCGAGCCTGACCAGTACGGCCTTGAGGTTACCTGGTCAGATATCATCGGTTCCCCTTATTTTGCCGATGTGCCGCTCCTTGATGTGCGCGAACCCCACGAGCATAGGGCGCTGGCTGTGCCCGGGAGCTTTAACCTACCCCTGTCTCTTATTGAGCAAGCTGGGCAGGACACCAGCCTGCAACCGACGATTGATGCTATTTTGCCCAGCCGCCAGGGCCGCTATGCCCTCTACTGTGCCACCGGAGTGCGCTCCCTCAAGGCGCTTAAGCTGCTGACGGCCGCAGGTTTTAGTGACCTCTACAGCATAGAGGGTGGCCTGGACGCCTGGCTGAGTGCTGGGGGCTCGGAATAAAAAAGGGTGGCGGCGCCCCTCTCAAAGCTGTTGATAGACCCCGGCCAATAGGCCGTTTTCTGCTGGGTAGCGGAGGGTAATTAGCGCACATTTTTATTCGGTATTTTTTATGCGAGTTATTGGGTAAACTAAAACTCATGACTCAGCAGGCATCACACACAGCAGGCCCTGACGGGCCGATGACCGATAAGCTCATCAAATTCGGCAAGTTCTTTACCAAGTGGGACGAAACCGACGACGGCCGCGCCGCCTTCCTCACCGGTGGCCGCTCCGGTGACGTTTTCTACCGCAACCGCTGGAGCCACGACAAGGTAGTCCGCTCCACCCACGGTGTCAACTGCACCGGCTCCTGCTCCTGGCAGGTCTTCGTCAAAGACGGTGTGATTACCTGGGAAGCCCAGGCAACCGACTATCCCACAGTCGGCCCCGACCGCCCCGAATACGAACCGCGCGGCTGCCCCCGTGGCGCGGCTTTCTCCTGGTACACCTACTCGCCCACCCGCGTGAAGTACCCCTACATTCGCGGTGTACTCCTGGAAATGTACCGCGAGGCTCGCACCCGCCTGGGGGATCCCGTCGAAGCCTGGGCCTCCATTGTCTCGGATCCGGCCAAGCGCCGTGCCTACACCTGCGCGCGCGGTAAGGGCGGCCTGGTGCGCGGTAGCTGGGCAGAAGCCCTAGAAATGGTGGCCGCCGCCCAGATTCACACCATTAGGACCTACGGCCCTGACCGTAACATCGGCTTCTCGCCCATTCCGGCTAAGTCCATGGTGTCCCACGCCTCCGGTGCCCGCTACATCGAGCTCATGGGCGGTGTGATGACCAGCTTCTACGACTGGTACGCCGACCTGCCCGTAGCATCACCCCAGGTCTTTGGTGACCAGACTGATGTGCGGGAGTCCGGCGACTGGTGGGACGCTACCTACCTGATGATGTGGGGCTCCAACATTCCGGTGACCCGCACCCCCGATGCCCACTGGATGGCCGAGGTTCGCTACCGTGGCACCAAGGTTGTCTCTGTCTCCCCGGACTACGCCGACAACACCAAGTTTGCCGACGAATGGCTCCCCGCCCAGCCCGGCACCGATGCCGCCCTGGCTATGGCCATGGGCCACGTCATTCTCAAAGAGAACTTTGTGGACCAGCGGGTGGAGTTCTTTGAGGACTACACCAGCACCTACACCGACTTTCCCTTCTTGGTGACCCTAGAAACCCGTGAAGATGGTAGCAAGGTTCCCTCCAAGTTCCTGACCGCCGCTGACCTGGCCGCTCACCGTCATGCTGCCGATGCCGCCTTCAAGACCGTCCTCTTCAACCGTGAAACCGGCGAGGTTGTGGTGCCCAACGGTTCTATGGGTTACCGCTACAACGCTCAGGACGAGGGTAAGTGGAACCTTGACCTAGAGGGGGTAAGGCCGGCGCTCTCTATCCTAGATTTGCCCCAAGCTACCCTGACCAGTGCCGCTGAGCTTAAGCTCCCCGCTTTTGATGAGCCCTCAGGCCGAGGCAAGGTCGTGACCCGTGGCGTTCCCACCATTATTGTTGAGGGCCACGAAGTTACCACCGTCTTCGACCTGATGCTGGCCCAGTACGGGGTGGGCCGCCCCTGCTTGCCCGGTCACTGGGCAGAGAACTTCGAGGACGCAGAGACCCAGTACACTCCTGCCTGGCAGGAGGCTATTACCTCGGTACCCGCCGATGCTGTGATTCGTACTGCCCGTCAGTTCGCCCAGAACTCCATTGATTCAGGCGGTCGTACCATGATTATCATGGGCGCCGGTATCTGCCAGTGGTACCACGGTGATACCACCTACCGCTCCATCTTGGCCCTGCTGATGATGTGCGGTGCCGAGGGACGTAACGGTGGTGGCTGGGCCCACTACGTTGGCCAGGAGAAAGCCCGCCCGATTACCGGCTGGGCACACATGGCTAACGCCCTGGACTGGTACCGCCCGCCGCGTACCCAGGCTGGCACCAGCTTCTGGTATATGCACACCGACCAGTTCCGTCAGGACGGATACTCTGCTGATTCGCTTCAGTCACCGCTGGCCAAGGGCGAACTGGCCGGCGTGCATACCGCTGACCTATTGGCCCGCGCCGTGCGCATGGGCTGGACTCCTTTCTACCCGCAGTTCCCCGAGAACTCCCTGGATTTGGCTGATAAGGGTGCAGAAGCAACGGAGGCCGGTACCGCCCAGTCACCCGCTGACTACGTAGCCCAGCGCCTGAACTCCGGGGATCTGGAGTTCTCCGTTGAAGACGCCGACGCACCGGCTAACTGGCCCCGCACCCTCATGCTCTGGCGTAATAACCTACTGGGTTCATCGGCTAAGGGTGAGCAGTACTTCCTGCGCCACCTGCTGGGTAATGAGAACGCCAAGATCAGCAAGGACGCCGAGAACCGCCCCGATGAGGTACGTTGGCAGGACGATGCACCGGTGGGCAAACTGGACCTGCTGGTCACCACCGACTTCCGCATGACCTCCTCGACCCTGTCCTCGGATGTCGTATTCCCTGCCGCTACCTGGTACGAGAAACACGATATTTCCTCGACCGATATGCACCCCTACATTCACGCTTTCTCACCGGCAATTAACCCGCCTTGGGAAACCAAGACCGACCACCAGATTTTCAAGGAACTGGCCTACGTCTTTTCCAAGCTGGCTAAGAAGCATCTGGGGGTGCGTAAGGACCTGGTCTCTGTGCCTCTGCAGCACGATACCCCCGGCCAGATTGCCCAGCCCGGTGGTCACGCCCCGGACTGGAAGAACCAGAAGATCCAGGGCATTCCGGGCAAGAATATGCCGGTCTTTACTGTGGTGGAACGTGACTACCCAGCTCTCTATGACATGTACACCTCGGTGGGGCCCCTGCTCTCCAAACTGGGAACCACCACCAAGTTCGTGACCGTCGATGTAAACGACGAGCTGGCAACCCTAGCCCAAGAACACGGCGTGATGGGCAGCGGTAAGGGCGCGGGTCTTCCCGCCCTAGATACCGACGTCAAGCTGGCCGACACCATCTTGGCGCTCTCGGGTACCTCCAACGGCCCGGTTGCCCTTAAGGGCTTCAAAGCCCTGGAGCAACGGGTAGGCAAAAAGATGCACCACCTGGCCGAGGGCAACGAAGAGAAGCGCATCCGCTTCCGCGACACCCAGGACCGCCCGGTTCCCGTCTTCACCTCACCCGAATGGTCAGGTTCAGAAACAGGTGGCCGCCGCTACGCGCCCTTCACCCTGAACATTGAGCAGCTCAAGCCCTTCCACACCCTGACCGGTCGTATGCACTTCTTCCTGGATCACGACTGGATGAGCGAGATGGGGGAGCAGCTCCCGGTCTACCGCCCCCCGCTAGATATGCACAACCTCTTTGGCGAGCCCGAGCTGGGCGAGACCGGCGACCTCTCCGTTGCCGTCCGCTACGTCACCGTCCACAACAAGTGGGCTATCCACTCCTCCTACCACGACAACCTCTACATGCAGACGCTCTCACGCGGTGGCACCCACGCCTGGATGAGCCCTCAGGATGCAGCAAAGATTGGCGTGAAAGATCACGACTGGATCGAGTGCGAGAACACCAACGGTGTCTTTGTGGGCCGTGCGGTGGTTTCCCACCGTATGCCCGAAGGCGTTGTCTACGTGCACCACGCCCAGGAACGCCTGGTCAACGTGCCCAAGGCCGAGCGCACCGGCAAGCGCGGTGGTATCCATAACTCGGTCACCCGCATCATGGTTAAACCCACCCACATTATCGGTGGCTACGCCCACCAGTCCTATGCCTTCAATTACCTGGGACCTACCGGTAACCAGCGAGATATTGTTTCCAGAATCCGCCGCCGCAAGCAGGAGGTAACCTACTAATGCGCGTTATGGCCCAAGTATCAATGATTATGGCGCTCGATAAGTGCCTGGGCTGCCACACCTGCTCCGTGACCTGTAAGCAGGCATGGACCAACAGGGCTGGCACCGAGTACGTGTGGTTCAACAACGTTGAAACCCGCCCCGGCCAGGGCTACCCCCGCCGCTACGAAGACCAGGAGAAGTGGAAGGGTGGCTGGGTTCTCAACAAGCGCGGCCGTCTAGAACTCAAGAGCGGTAACCGCTTCAAGAAGCTTTTTACCCTCTTTGCTTCACCGGTCCAGCCCGAGCTCTCGGACTACTACGAGCCCTGGACCTACGACTACGAGAACCTGACCAGCGCACCGCTGGGCGATGATTTCCCCACCGCCCGCCCCAAGTCACTGATTACCGGTGAGGACACTTCCATCGAGTGGGGCCCCAACTGGGACGATAACCTGGGCGGCGCGACCGAAAACGGCCACCTGGACCCCCTGGTTGAGAAGGTGCGCCAGCAGTCAGAAGAGAAGATCAAGTTCGAGTTCGAACGCACCTTCATGTTCTACCTGCCCCGCATTTGCGAGCACTGCCTCAACCCTTCCTGCATGGCATCCTGCCCCTCCGGCGCTATCTACAAGCGCGAGGAGGATGGCATCGTGCTGGTGGACCAGAACCAGTGTCGTGGCTGGCGTCAGTGCATCACCGGCTGCCCCTACAAGAAGATTTACTTCAACCATAAGAGCGGTAAAGCCGAAAAATGTACCTTCTGCTACCCCCGTATCGAGCACGGTATCCCCACCGTCTGCGCCGAAACCTGCGTGGGCCGCATGCGCTACATCGGCATTTTCCTCTACGACGCTGACCGGGTGACCGAGGCCGCCAGCGTTCCCGACGAAAAGCAGCTCTACCAGGCACAGCTGGACATCATGCTTGACCCCTTCGACCCTGAGGTAATCCGCGAGGCCGCCAAACAGGGTATCCCCGACTCCTGGATAACAGCTGCCCAGAAGTCACCGGTCTACAAGCTGGCTAAGGAATGGAAGATCGCCCTCCCTCTGCACCCCGAATACCGCACCATGCCCATGGTCTGGTATGTCCCGCCGCTCTCACCCATCATCGACCTGCTCCAGGAGCAGGGTCACGATGCCGAGAGCAAGGCCAACCTCTTTGGTGCTATCGATGCCCTGCGTATTCCCGTGGAATACTTAGCCGAGCTCTTCACCGCCGGGGACACCACCATCGTGGTCAATGTGCTCAAGAAGCTGGCCGCTATGCGTGCCTACATGCGTGACATCACCTTAGGTGGGGTTGGCAAGGAGGACATCGCCCAGGCAGTGGGCATGACCGGTGCCCAAATGTACGAGATGTACCGCCTCATGGCCATCTCCAAGTACGAGGAACGCTACGTCATTCCTCCAGCCCACCTGGAAGATGCCCACAACCTGGAAGAAATCGGCTGCTCCCTGGATACCGACGGCGGCCCCGGCATGCTCTACGACAGCGCCTTCACCGACCCCGGTGACCGCCCGGTTCCCGTATCGGCCGGCAGCTACGCCAACGCCCAACGTGCCGACGGCAAAGTCGATATCTTCCTCTGGGACGGCAAAACCCGCCCCGACTCCCTCTTCCCCGATACCTCCGGCAGCAAGAAGGTCTAGGTATGGCTGGTTTTTTCTCCAAGCTCATCCAAGGGACCCCGGCTGAGGCGGAACCCGAACTACCGGCATCGGGTGACCCCTTTGACATGGACTGGGGCAGTGGTGCCCCTGAGGACGCCGTGATCTACCAGGTCACCTCCGTGCTCATGCGTTACCCCTGCCAAGAGACCCAGGCCCTACTACCTGAACTCAGCCAACTCGCCGCTGAAACCGGCAATACCGACCTTCTAGAAGGTGTTGCCGCCATCAGCCGCTGGTACCAAGAGCACAGCCTGGAAGAAATTCAGGCCGAGTATGTGCAGGAATATGACCTCTCTCGCCGCCACGCCTTCCACCTGTCCTATTGGACCGAAGGTGACACCCGGCGGCGCGGTGAGGCTCTCACCCGCTTCAAACAGATGTACCGGGACTCCGGCATGGTCACCACCCTGCACGGGGAACTACCCGACTACCTGCCCATGGTCCTTGAGTTCACCGCCCTGGTCAACGCCAGGGCGGGGCGGGCCGCCCTCCAGGCCTACAGACCCTCCCTGGAACTGCTGCGCCTAGCCCTACGCGATGACAAGCTGCCCTACCACCGGCTGATTGAAGCTGTTTGCCACACCCTGCCTGGAGTTTCACCCCAAACCCAGGAGGAAGTACAAAAACTCGTCACCGCAGGGCCACCGGCAGAGAGCGTAGGCCTCTCCCTAGCACCGGGTGACCCCCGCCTGCTACCTCTTCTTCTGCCCCACGAGCAAACCCCCGGAGCGAAGATCGGTGCGGACAAAAACACCGCCCCACCCAGTCTCGCCCCCGCTATGCCCCACACACAGAACGGAGCACACCAGTGAACGCCCTTGATTTCTTCCTCTGGGGGATCTTCCCGTACATCACCCTAGCCACCGTGATCGGCGGCACCATCTGGCGTTACAAGACCGACCAATTCGGCTGGACCACCCGCTCATCACAGATGTACGAGTCCAAACTTCTACGCATCGCCTCACCCATGTTCCACTACGGAATCCTCGTGGTTCTAGTAGGTCACATCGTGGGCCTGATTATTCCCAAGTCCTGGACCGATACCGTAGGCATCTCAGAGCACTTCTACCACCTCAACGCTCTCATCCTTGGCTCAGTGGCAGCGGTCGCCACTCTCATTGGCCTCTTCGCCATGATCTACCGCCGCCGCACCAGCGCAACCGTCTTCCGGGCCACCACCTGGAACGACAAAATGATGTATGTTGCCCTCACCAGCGCTATCGTCCTCGGATCAGTTGCCACCCTCTTCAACGCCATGGAAATCGAAGGTCACCACAACTACCGCGAAACCGTCTCCGTCTGGTTCCGCTCCCTCTTCTACTTCCAACCCAACGTCGAAGCCATGGCCAGCGCCACCACCTCCTTCCACATCCACGTGGTTGTCGCCATGATCCTCTTTTGCCTCTGGCCCTTCACCCGCCTGGTCCATGCCTTCACCGCACCCCTGCACTACATCTTCCGGCCCTACATCGTCTACCGCTCCCGCGGCAAACGCAACTACCAGCGCGGCTGGTCACCGGTAGGAACCGCAGACTCTGTCAACAAAGACGCTCGCGCCGTCGAACGGCAGAACCACCACCACTAAAGAAAGGCGCGAGGATTCCCCTTAGCCGGCTATCCTTCTTGCCCCTGGCCCGGGGCTCGTCGCAATTCATTCCAGCCCCAGCCAGCCGGTTGCAGGGAATCCCCGCCCCATTGAGACAGATCACCTGCTTCAAAGACTGATACTAAGGAAAACACTATGTCTACAAGAGCTCTTGCTGCAAAAGACCCACAGCTAGCTGGCCAGTTCAAGTACGTCATTATGGCGGCGCTCGCCTCCATGATCGGCTTCTGGGGTTGGACCATGATTGGCCCCCTAGCCAAGTACTACACCCAAGAATATGGCCTGACCGAAGGCCAGCGCTCCCTGCTGATCGCAACTCCCGTCATCGTAGGTTCTGTTGCCCGCATCCCGGTAGGTGCCCTCACCGACCGATTTGGTGGGCGGATCATGTTTACCATCATGCTTACCCTCACCGGTTCCATGGTCTTCATCACCGGTTTAGTTGGACAAACCGGTAACTTCACCCTGTTGCTGGTCACCGCCTTCTTCCTGGGCATCGGGGGCGCTATCTTTGCTGTTGGAATCCCTTTCTCAGCCGCCTGGTTTGAACCCCACCGCAAGGGTCTAGCAACGGGTATCTTCGGTATGGGTATGGTCGGTACAGCCTGCGCGGCCTTTTTCAACCCTCGCATGCTCAAAGCCTTCGGTTATTTCCCAACCCATGTCATTATGGCCTGTGTAGCCCTGGCCTATGCAGCAGTGGTCTGGCTGGTTATCCGTGATTCACCGGTTATGAAGGCCCGCACCCCTCAACCAATGCTGCCCAAGATCCTTGCTGTCTCCAAG
The DNA here is from genome assembly GCF_048512945.1 of Rothia sp. P4278. Classification (NCBI taxonomy): domain Bacteria; kingdom Bacillati; phylum Actinomycetota; class Actinomycetes; order Micrococcales; family Micrococcaceae; genus Rothia; species Rothia sp. P4278. The sequence continues at coordinate 168,956 of NZ_JBLXXU010000002.1, read as the reverse complement.
GAACTCATCACCTGGCAGCTCTGCTTCATCTACGCTGTAGTCTTTGGGGCCTTCGTTGCCTTCTCCAACTTCCTCTCCACCTACATGCAAAACGTCTACGGCTACGAAGCCGTTGCAGGTGGTAGCTTCGCAGCCCTCTTCGCCGTCTGCGCCGTGCTTGCCCGGCCCTGCGGTGGCGTAGCGGCAGATAAGTTCGGGGGCAAGCTCACCACCTTGATAGCCTTCTTAGCTATGGCTGTTCTAGCCGTACTGATCTCCTTTGAACCTGCCAGTACCGCAGCCAATACCTTGCTACACGTGCTGATGGCTATCTTTGTGGGCTTTGGCACCGGCACCATCTATGGCTGGCTGGGTAAGGTTGTTAAGCCTCAAGAAACCGGTACTGTATCGGGCCTTGTTTCTGCCGCTGGTGGTTTGGGCGGTTATTTCCCTCCGCTGATTATGGGGGCCGCCTACACATCAACCGGCCACTACTCCTGGGGCCTTCTTGCCCTCTCTGCTGCCTGCCTGGTTTCTCTGGCTATCTCACTCTGGATGAAGTCAGATAAAAAAGCCTAAACTCCAGTTTTTATCCACTGTGAACACCGCTTCTGCTACGGGCAGGGGCGGTGTTTGGCTTAATCGTTGAGACTCTTCAAACCAGTTCTGTGCCCCTATCTGGTACCCCAGTATGGTACCCCTGTGTAATGTGTGGCACAATAAGGGTTGATAAACTAAAACGTCGCTAATAACTGGCGCGGGAGAGACCGGATACCCGGCGGTTGAGGGACCGCCAGGCCGGCGCCGAAGGAGCAAACCCTCCCCGGGAAACTCTCAGGCACACGTACCGCTCAGCTAAGGCAACTCTGGAGAGGGGCGTCAAACCCCCACCGAAGGGGCAAAATTCGCACCCGCTTTCCAGGCGTGAAAGGAAAGCCGCGAACCAAAACTCTCAGGTTGTAACAGAGCGGGGAGGACACCGTCTACAGGGCACCCTGTAGGCAGGTTTAACTTTTACCTTGGAGAGTTACCATGTCCTTCCTTGACCGCCACCTTGGGCCCCGTTCCGCTGACCAGGAAAGCATGCTTTCCGCCCTCGGCTACGAGTCCCTGAGCGACCTCATCAATGAGGTCATCCCCGCCAACATCCGCCTGGCCGATGACCTTAACCTGCCTGCACCCCTGAGCGAGCACCAAGCCCAGCAAAAAATTGCCTCCTACGCTGCCCTTAACCAGGTCAAGCACCAGATGATTGGAGCAGGCTACTACGATGCCATCACCCCCGCAGTCATCCGCCGCAACATCCTAGAAAACCCCGGCTGGTATACCTCCTACACCCCCTACCAGCCTGAAATCTCTCAGGGCCGCCTAGAAGCCCTCCTCAACTTCCAGAACACGGTCATGGAATTGACCGGCCTGCCTATCGCCAACGCCTCCCTGCTCGATGAAGCAACCGCAGTCGCCGAAGCCGCCGTCATGATGCAGCGAGCCAACCGCAAGGTCAAAAACGGCTTCTTCGCCATCGACTCCCGCGCCCTACCCCAAACCCTGGCCGTGGTACGCGGCCGCGCCGAAGCCCTGGGCATTGACTTCGTTATTACCGACTTTGAAAAGGGCCTGCCCGAGGGCGACCTCTACGGCATCATCATCTCTAATCCGGGCCAGGACGGCCAGGTCCGAGATATCGCCCCGCTCATCCAGGCCGCCAAAGAACGTGGTGCCCTAGTCACCGTCATCGCTGACCTGTTAGCCCAGACCCTGCTGGTTGCACCCGGTCACCAGGGGGCCGATATCGCTGTTGGCTCCTCCCAGCGTTTCGGTCTGCCTTTCTGGTACGGTGGCCCCCATGCCGCTTTCATGGCCGTCACCAAAGGTCTGGAACGCAACCTGCCCGGTCGTCTGGTCGGTGTCTCTAAGGATGCCTTCGGTAAGCCCGCCTACCGCCTGGCCCTGCAAACCCGCGAACAGCATATCCGCCGCGAAAAGGCCACCTCCAACATCTGTACTGCCCAGGCCCTGCTAGCTATTGCCGCAGGTGCCTACGCCGTCTATCACGGCCCCGAAGGTCTGCGCGCCATTGCCACCTGCCTGCACGATAAGGCGGCACGGGTCGCTGAAGCTCTGGCCCAGGTAGGCCTGCGCCCGGTCCACGAGACTTTCTTTGACACCGTAGCCTTTGAGGCCCCCGGGCAGGCCGACCAGCTGGTAGATAAAGCCCTGGAAGCCGGAATCAACATCCGCCGCCTCTCCGCTGACCGCATCTCCATTTCGGTGGGCGAATCCCACAGCGAGCAGGTACTCCAAGACCTGGTCACTGCCCTGGGCGGCACCCTGGGGGAGAGCGATGCCTACGAGATTCCTGAAACCCTCTTGCGCACCGATGAGTACATGACCCACCCGGTCTTCCACCTCTACCGGTCAGAGACCTCCATGATGCGTTACCTGCGTTCTTTGGCTGATAAGGACCTGGCCCTGGACCGCACCATGATTCCGCTGGGTTCCTGCACTATGAAGCTCAACGCGGCCTCCGAGATGGAACCCATCTCCTGGCCTGAATTTGCCGGAATCCACCCCAACGTACCCGCTGACCAGGCCGCCGGCTGGAAGGCCCTGATTGAGGAACTCTCCGCCTGGCTCCTTGAGATTACCGGCTACGACGCTATCTCCCTGCAGCCTAACTCCGGGGCATCGGGTGAGTACGCCGGCCTACGCGCTATCCGCGCCTATCACGAAGCCAGGGGCGACACCCAGCGCACCGTGGTCCTGATCCCTATGAGCGCCCACGGCACCAACGCTGCCTCCGCCGCCTTAGCCGGTCTGAGCGTAGCCGGTGTTGCCACCGCACCCGATGGCTCCATTGACGTAGAGGACCTCAAAGCCAAGATCGCCAAGTACGGCGATACCATTGCGGGCATCATGATTACCTACCCCTCCACCCACGGTGTCTTCGAGGAGCAGGTTGTTGAGGTCTGCCAGCTGGTCCACCAGGCCGGGGGACAGGTCTATGTGGACGGCGCTAACCTGAACGCCCAGATGGGACTTGCCCAGCCCGGTAAATTCGGCGGGGATGTCTCGCATCTGAACCTGCACAAGACCTTCGCTATTCCTCACGGTGGTGGCGGCCCCGGAGTTGGACCGGTTGCGGTGGGTGCCCACCTGCAGAAGTACCTGCCCGGTAACGGTTACCAAGCCGATGAGCAGGGCAAGCTAACCCAGGCACCCCTGCCCATTTCCCAGGCCATGTTCGGTTCAGCCGGTGTGCTACCTATCTCCTGGATGTACATTGCCATGACCGGAGCCGATGGTTTGCGCGCCTGCTCCGAGGTAGCTATCCTTTCGGCCAACTACATTGCCAAGAAGCTGGGCCAACTCTACCCCGTGCTCTACAGCGGCGACACCGGCCTGGTGGCCCACGAATGCATCCTGGACCTGCGAGATTTGACCGCCGCCTCCGGCATCACCGCCGAGGATGTCTGCAAGCGCCTCATGGACTACGGCTTCCACGCCCCCACCCTGGCCTTCCCCGTTCCCGGTACCCTCATGGTCGAGCCCACCGAGTCAGAATCCCTAGCAGAGCTGGACCGCTTCATCGATGCCATGACCCAGATTCACGCCGAGATTCAGGAGGTCATTGACGGCACGGTGAGCGCCGAAGATTCCGTACTCCGTAAGGCCCCGCACACCGTTGAGGCCGTCACCGCCGATGAGTGGAACCGCCCCTACAGCCGAAGCCAGGCAGCCTACCCACTCCCGGCCCTGCGCCAGAACAAGTACTTCAGCCCGGTAGCCCGTATTGACGGCGCTGGCGGCGACCGTAACTTCGTGTGCGAGTGCCCGCCCACGGAAGCCTTCGACCTAGAAGCTCCGAGCGCTTAAGACGTGCGCCCAGACCCTGGGGCACCTGCCCACTGAGTCCTTCTAGCGACCGAGAGTCTGCCCCGGCTGCCACCGCCCTCACCGGGGGCGGGGCGGCACTCCATCACCCCTTCTTTTTGCCTGAAAGGTTCACCGTGTCACCCCAGAAAACCTCCCTCTACCAGGTCCACGCCGACCTGGGTGCCTCCTTCACCGACTTTGGCGGCTGGGACATGCCCCTCAAATACACCAACGATGTTGAAGAACACCGCGCGGTCCGCTCCGCAGCTGGCCTCTTTGACCTCTCCCACATGGGGGAGTTCCGCGTCACCGGTCCCGATGCTGCCGCCTTCCTGGACTACGCCCTGCTCTCTAATATGTCTATCCTCAAGGTCGGCAAAGCCAAATACTCCCTGCTCCTGAATGAGGCAGGCGGGGTCATTGATGACCTGATCACCTACCGGCTGGGCCAAGAAGAGTTCCTGGTCATTCCCAACGCTGCCAACGTAGCAGTTGATTATCAAGCTATGAGCGCTCGCACCGAGGGCTTTGACGTGACCCTGACCGACGAAACCACTAGCACTTCACTGGTTGCTATCCAGGGCCCTGCCTCCGAGGCCATTGTGCTGGATATGGACCCGTCTGATCCCGAGCTGGTCACCTCCCTGGGCTACTACGCGGCGGTGCCCCTGGAACTGAACGGCGTGAGTGTACTCCTGGCCCGCACCGGCTACACCGGCGAGGACGGTTTTGAGCTCTATGTTGCCAACGAGAGAGCAGCTGAATTGTGGGCGCTGGCCTCCGAGCGCGGACAGAAGCACGGTATTCTGCCCGCTGGCCTGGCCGCCCGTGATTCACTGCGCCTTGAAGCAGGCATGCCCCTCTACGGCCACGAGCTGGGCCTGGACATCACCCCCTTGGAATCGGGCATGGGCAAGCTGGTAGAGATTGCCCTGACCAAGAAGAGCGCAGACTTCCTGGGTCGGGCTGCCCTGGCCGAGGCCGCAGAGCAGACTCCCGCCCGTAGCCTGGTTGGTTTGAAGGCCCAGGGCAAGCGCCCCGGGCGGGCCGGGTCCCAGCTCTTGGACGAGCAGGGACAGGTGATCGGTGAAATCACTTCGGGCATTCCCTCACCGACCCTGGGATACCCCATTGCTATGGCTCTTATAGCCAGTGAGTACGCTCAAACGGGAGCTACAGTCAGCGTCGATATCCGTGGTAAGGTAGCACCTTTCGACATTGTTGAACTACCTTTTTACACCCGCCAGAAGTAAGTAGAGAATCTGGTGAGCGGGTGGCCCCTTGAAAGGCCACCCGCTCTCTTTAAGGAAAGGCCAGAAAGTTCTTGGAGATTGATTACGTCCCTGATTTTTCCCCGGGGCACAAGACACCCCAGCCGAGTATCCAGAGGCAGGCTGAAGCCCTGGAATATGACATCAGTGTTTTTGAGCTTTTCTCTATTGGTATTGGGCCTTCTAGTTCACACACTGTAGGCCCTATGCGGGCAAGCAACCGTTTTATTGCTGAGCTGATTGATGCGGGCAATCTTGATCGGGTTACCGGTGTGCACATTGACCTGTACGGGTCGCTGGCTGCCACCGGGGCAGGTCACGGAACTATGAGCGCTGCCCTCAAAGGTCTGTGCGGTTTTGTTCCTGAAACTATTGATATCCTGGCAGCTGAAGCGCTCATGGACCGTAACCAGGTCGACGGCACTCTGCCCCTTGCCGGCTACCCATCAGCCGCCTTTGCCGAGGGCGCCCCCGGTGCAGCTACCCCCAAGATAATAGGTCCGGTTGTGAACTACCGCGAGCTGGATATTACCCTGCGACCGCTGACCGTCTTGCCCCGTCATACCAACGGCATTAAGGTGACCGCAAAAGCGGGGGAGCAGGTGCTCTTAGAGCGTACCTACTTCTCCATTGGCGGTGGCTTCATCGTGGAAGAGAATGAGGAAAGTGCTGGCTCTAGCGGGCTAACCCAGGCTCCCTACCCCTTCGGATCGGGTGCTGAGCTGCTGGATATGGCCAACACCGCGGGGCTTTCTATTGCCCAGCTCAAAATGGAGAACGAGAAAACCGTACGGTCCGAAGAAGAAGTTCGCGCGGGTATCCTCCACATCCGCCAGGTCATGAAGGAGTGTATCGGTTCCTCCTTAGAGCGTATGGGGTATCTGCCCGGGCCTTTGAAAGTGCGTTGCCGTGCCAGCCAGTGGCACCGTGACCTCTTGGCTGAGGATCCCCAAAAATCACCCGAGTTCGCTATCGACTGGGTGAACCTCATAGCGCTGGCGGTCAACGAGGAAAACGCTTTTGGCGGCCGGATTGTCACTGCTCCCACAAACGGTGCCTCGGGGATTATTCCCGCCGTCCTGCACTACGCCCTGAACTACGTTCCACCGGTGCGCCACCGCGGGCAGAAAGTGGTGGATGATGCTGTGGTGGACTTCTTCTTGGCCGCCGCCTCCATTGGTGCGCTCTACAAGAAACGAGCCTCTATCTCGGGCGCTGAAGTGGGTTGCCAGGGTGAGGTGGGGACCGCCTCCTCTATGGCCGCTGCCGGTTTGGCCCAGGTGATGGGCGGAACCAATGAGCAGGTAGAGAACGCTGCCGAGATCGCCATGGAGCACAACCTGGGCCTGACCTGCGACCCGGTGGGTGGCCTGGTGCAGATTCCCTGTATTGAGCGCAATGCTATGGCGGCCTCAAATGCTGTGACTGCGGCCAAGATGGCCCTGCGTGGGGACGGCCAGCATCGTGTTTCCCTGGACCAGGTGATTGAGACTATGCGCCAGACCGGTGAGGACATGTCCCACCGTTACAAGGAGACCTCCATGGGCGGCCTGGCGGTCAACGTGGTGGAGTGCTAGAAGCCAAAACAAGGGGGGACCGCTACCGTTCTAGTGGGGGTAGCGGCCTTTGGTAGGCAAAGGGGCCTCTGAGGGGGAGGGTTGCACAAAGCGGCCATATTCGGTATGGACAAGTTTGTTGGCTTGCTGTAGTATGAATATTTGCGCTTCCCTAATCTTCTGTGCCTTCATATAGCGGTGGGCAGGTTGTTACAGGTTTTAAGTACGCCCCAGTACCCTCGAACATACTCTAGCTAACCAGCACGGCACAGGTGCCCATTTAGCAAGTTGTCTTTTTCAGGGTTCTTCGCGTACCACCCCTGGCGGGGGAGCGGGTACGAACAGACATGTCTGTGGAAGGATCCCATCTTGGTCGCCTCGAGCACCTCTCATACTAAAGCCGCTAACGGCGTAGATTCGCACAGTCGAATCTCATTCGCAAAAATCGCTGAGCCCCTGCAGGTACCCAACCTGCTGGCGCTCCAGCTCGACAGCTTTGATCAGCTCGTCGGTAACGAACGCTGGGCGGCAAAAGCCGCTGTAGCCGCCGAAACCGGTGACACCTCCGTCAGCCAAACTTCTGGCCTGGCAGATATTTTCGAAGAAATCTCTCCGATCGAGGACTTCCAGGGCACCATGTCCCTGTCCTTCTCCGATCCCGAGTTCGCTGACCCCAAGTACACCATGGAAGAGTGCAAGGATCGCGACGCGACCTACTCGGCTCCGCTGTACGTCAAGGCCGAATTCATGAATAACAACACGGGCGAAATCAAACAGCAGACCGTGTTCATGGGCGATTTTCCCCTGATGACCGAATCCGGCACCTTTGTGATTAATGGTTCCGAGCGCGTCGTCGTTTCGCAGCTAGTCCGTTCACCCGGTGCCTACTTCGAAAAGACCGCAGACCGCACCTCCGATAAGGACATCTACAGCGCGAAGATTATCCCTTCCCGCGGTGCATGGTTTGAACTTGAAATCGATAAGCGCGACCAGGTCGGCGTTCGTCTTGACCGCCGTCGTAAGCAGTCCGTGACCACCCTGCTTAAGGCTCTTGGCTGGAGCGAGGCTAAGATTCTGTCTGAATTCGGTGAATTCGACTCAATCCGCGCCACCCTTGAGAAGGACACCGTCCAGACCCGCGACGAGGCTCTGCTGGATATCTACCGCAAGCTGCGCCCGGGTGAACCCCCGACGGTTGATGCTGCTCAGGCTCTGCTGGACAACATGTACTTCACCCCCCGCCGCTACGACCTGGCCAAGGTCGGCCGCTACAAGGTTAACCGCAAGCTGGGCCTTGATACTCCCGTTAACGATCCTTCTGCTTCTGTTCTGTCTCAGGACGACATCGCGGCTATGATTCGCTACCTGGTCACTCTGCACGCAGGTGGCACCACTATCAAGGGTGTCCGTGACGGCCAGGAAGTTGACGTCCGCGTTGACGTTGATGATATCGACCACTTCGGCAACCGTCGCATCCGTGCGGTGGGCGAACTGATCGAGAACCAGATTCGTACCGGCCTGTCCCGTATGGAGCGCGTTGTCCGCGAGCGTATGACTACCCAGGACGTTGAGGCTATCACCCCTCAGACCCTGATTAACATCCGCCCGGTTGTTGCCTCTATCAAGGAATTCTTCGGCACTTCCCAGCTCTCCCAGTTCATGGACCAGAACAACCCGCTTGCAGGTCTAACCCACAAGCGCCGTCTGTCCGCACTGGGCCCCGGCGGTCTGTCCCGTGACCGTGCGGGCATGGAAGTTCGAGACGTCCACCCTTCCCACTACGGCCGTATGTGCCCCATCGAAACCCCTGAAGGCCCCAACATCGGTCTGATTGGCTCCTTGGCAACCTACGCCCGCATCAATCCCTTCGGTTTCATCGAAACCCCCTACCGTATCGTTCGTAACGGTAAGGTCACCGACGAGGTCAAGTACCTGACCGCCGACGATGAAAAGGGCAACACCATTGCGCAGGCTAACGCCCCCTTGACCGCCGACATGACCTTCTCTGAAGAGCAGGTCCTTTGCCGTGCAGGCGATGGATCCGGTGAAGCTGTTCTGGTTGATGCCTCCGAGATTGAGTTCATGGACGTTTCACCCCGCCAGATGGTGTCTGTTGCAACCGCTCTGATTCCTTACCTGGAACACGATGACGCTAACCGAGCACTCATGGGTGCTAACATGCAGCGTCAGGCTGTTCCCCTGCTGGAGTCTGAGGCTCCCGTTGTAGGTACCGGCATGGAACGCTATGCAGCGATTGACTCCGGTGACTCTGTTCTGGCTAAGAAAGCTGGCGTGGTTTCTGAGGTGTCAGCTGACCTGGTTGTTGTTCGCAACGATGACGGCACCACCACCTCCTACCCGATTCTCAAATTCCAGCGCTCCAACCCAGGTAACTGCTACAACCACCGTGTTGTTGTTAAGGTGGGCGACCGGGTTGAAGCTCGCGGCTTGATTGCCGATGGCCCCTCCACCGACAAGGGCGAGCTTGCCCTCGGTAAAAACCTCTTGGTTGCTTACATGTCCTGGGAAGGGTTCAACTTTGAGGACGGTATCATCCTGTCCCAGCGCATGATCTCCGATGACGTGCTGACCTCAATCCACATTGAGGAACACGAAATTGATGCCCGCGACACCAAGCTGGGTGCCGAAGAGATTACCCGCGATATCCCCAACGTCTCCGAAGAGGTCCTGTCTGCTCTTGATGAGCGCGGCATCATCCACATCGGTGCAGAGGTTGAAGCCGGCGACATCCTGGTCGGTAAGGTCACCCCCAAGGGCGAGACCGAGCTGACCCCCGAAGAGCGCCTCTTGCGCGCTATCTTCGGTGAGAAGTCCCGCGAAGTCCGTGACACCTCCCTGAAGGTTCCCCACGGTGAGTCCGGAACCGTTATTGGCGTTCGTATCTTTGACCGCGAAAACGAAGACGAAGACCTGCCCAGCGGTGTTAACCAGCTGGTCCGTGTCTATGTTGCTCAGAAGCGCAAGATCACTGTTGGCGATAAGCTGGCAGGTCGTCACGGTAACAAGGGTGTTATCACCAAGATCCTGCCCGTTGAGGATATGCCCTTCATGGAAGACGGCACCCCCGTTGACGTCATCCTCAACCCGCTGGGCGTTCCCGGTCGTATGAACATCGGTCAGGTACTCGAAGTTCACACCGGCTGGTTGGCTAAGCAGGGCTGGAAGATTGAGGGCAACCCCGCCTGGCTCGATAAGCTTCACAACTTCCCCAAGGAAACCGGCCCCACCAACGTGGCAACCCCGGTATTCGACGGTGCCGGTGAAGAGGAACTCTTTGAGCTCCTTGATCACGCTAACCCCAACCGCGACGGCGATCGTCTGATTGACCGTTCCGGTAAGGCACGTCTGCTTGATGGCCGTTCCGGTGAGCCCTTCCCCGAACCCGTTTCGGTGGGCTACCAGTACATCCTCAAGCTGCACCACCTGGTGGACGATAAGATCCACGCTCGTTCAACCGGTCCCTACTCCATGATTACCCAGCAACCCCTGGGCGGTAAGGCCCAGTTTGGCGGTCAGCGCTTTGGTGAGATGGAAGTGTGGGCACTGGAAGCATACGGTGCCGCTTACACCCTGCAGGAAATCCTGACCGTCAAGTCCGATGACGTCCACGGCCGCGTTAAGGTCTACGAGGCTATCGTTAAGGGCGAGAACATCCCCGAACCCGGTGTTCCCGAGTCCTTCAAGGTCTTGATCAAGGAAATGCAGTCCCTCTGCCTGAACGTTGAGGTTCTCTCAACTGACGGTAAGACCATCGAAATGCGCGATGGAGAAGAAGAAGGCTTCCGTGCAGCAGATGACCTGGGTATTGACCTGTCCCACGCAGAGCCCAGCTCTGTCGAAGAGGTCTAACCCCTAAGCGGTTAGATTCCTCATCTGTTCTCAAAGACTTCAAAACACTAGGAAAGAGATAAGGACCAAATGTCCAACGAATCTTCACTTGGTTTGATGCGTATTGGCCTGGCGACCTCCCAGAATATTCTGGATTGGTCCTACGGCGAGGTTAAGAAACCTGAAACCATCAACTACCGAACCCTAAAGCCCGAGAAGGAAGGCCTCTTCGACGAGCGCATCTTCGGCCCCACCCGCGACTGGGAATGCTACTGCGGTAAGTACAAGCGTGTCCGTTTTAAGGGCATCATCTGTGAGCGCTGTGGCGTAGAGGTAACCCGTGCCAAGGTGCGCCGTGAGCGCATGGGTCACATTGAGCTGGCAGCTCCTGTCACCCACATCTGGTACTTCAAGGGTGTCCCCTCCCGTCTGGGCTACTTGCTTGACCTGGCTCCTAAGGACCTGGAAAAGATTATTTACTTCGCCGCCTACATGATTACTCATGTCGACGAAGAAGCCCGCCACGAGGACCTGCCTAACCTGCAGGCCGCTCACGACCGCGATAAGAAGGTCCTAGAGGATCAGCTTGCCGCCGACATTAACCTGATTGCTCGCGAGACCGAAGAGGAACTCGCTCGCGTTGAGGCTGAGGGTGGTAAAGCCGCTGAGAAGCGTAAGCTCCGTGATGCCGCTGAGCGTCAGATGGCTGCGGTTCGTAAGAACGCAGAACGCGAAATCGAGCAGCTCGAGCGCGTCTGGGATCGCTTCAAGAACCTCAAGGTCGCTGACCTTGAAGGTGACGAGTCGCTCTATCGTGGCATGGTCGATAAGTACGGCATGTACTTTGAAGGCTCCATGGGTGCTGAGGCTATCAAGAAGCGTCTTGAGAGCTTTGACATGGAAGCGGAAGCTGAGGCTCTCAAGGACATCATTCAGACCGGCAAGGGTCAGAAGAAGACCCGTGCGCTCAAGCGTCTGAAGGTTGTCAACGCTTTCTTGACCACCGATAACTCCCCGCTGGGTATGGTTCTGGATTACGTTCCCGTTATTCCTCCGGAACTGCGCCCCATGGTTCAGCTTGACGGTGGCCGCTTTGCCACCTCCGACCTGAATGACCTCTACCGTCGCGTTATTAACCGCAACAACCGCCTCAAGCGTCTGCTGGAACTCGGTGCCCCCGAGATTATCGTCAACAACGAAAAGCGTATGCTTCAGGAAGCTGTTGACTCCCTGTTCGATAACGGTCGCCGCGGTCGCCCTGTGACCGGTCCCGGTAACCGCCCCCTCAAGTCCCTCTCGGACATGCTTAAGGGTAAGCAGGGGCGTTTCCGCCAGAACCTTCTGGGTAAGCGCGTTGACTACTCAGGCCGTTCCGTTATTGTCGGTGGCCCCACTCTGCAGATGCACCAGTGCGGTCTGCCTAAGCAGATGGCGCTGGAGCTCTTCAAGCCCTTCGTCATGAAGCGCCTGGTTGATCTGAACCACGCTCAGAACATCAAGTCTGCTAAGCGCATGGTTGAGCGTTTCCGCCCCCAGGTTTGGGACGTTCTCGAAGAGATCATCACCGAGCACCCCGTTCTGCTCAACCGTGCACCTACCCTGCACCGCCTGGGTATTCAGGCCTTCGAACCCCAGCTGGTTGAAGGTAAGGCTATCCAGTTGCACCCGCTCGTTTGCTCCGCTTTCAACGCGGACTTCGACGGTGACCAGATGGCTGTGCATCTGCCCCTCTCACCCGAGGCGCAGGCTGAGGCTCGCATCCTCATGCTCTCATCTAACAACATCCTGAAGCCTTCAGATGGCCGCCCTGTTGCGGTACCTGACCAGGATATGATTATCGGTCTCTTCCACCTGACCACCGCTCGGGAGGGTGAGAAGAACGAGGGTCGTCTGTTCTCCTCATACGCCGAAGCCATTATGGCTTTGGACCGCCACGAGATTGAGCTCTACACCAAGGTCAAGATTGTTCTTGACGACTTTGTACCCTACGAGGGCTGGGAAGCCCCCGAGGGCTACGAGCCCGGTCAGCCCGTGCTGGTGGAGACCACTGTCGGTCAGGTTATCTTCAACCAGACCCTGCCCGCTGACTACCCCTGGTATACCGGTGTCGCAGACAAGAAGAGCCTGGGTGCCCTGATTAACGATCTGGCTGAGAAGTACCCCATGCACGTGGTTGCTCGCTCACTGGATGAACTCAAGAACACCGGTTTCTACTACGCCTCACGCTCAGGTGTGACCGTTGCGGTTACCGATATCGCTGCGCCTCCCACCAAGCCCGCCATTATGGAAGGCTATGAGGCTCAGGCTGCTAACATCGAGTCCCAGTTCGCTATGGGTCTGATTGACGACCATGAGCGTCGTACCGAGCTGATTGACATCTGGACTAAGGCAACCGATGAGGTTGCTGAGGCTATGAAGGAAAATCTGGCTGAGAAGAACACCACCATTAACCGCATGGTTACTTCTGGTGCTCGCGGTAACTGGATGCAGGTCCGTCAGATTGCCGGTATCCGTGGTCTGGTGTCTAACACCAAGGGTGAAATTATGCCTCGCCCGATTAAGTCTTCCTACCGCGAAGGCCTGTCGGTTCTGGAGTACTTCATCGCTACCCACGGTGCTCGTAAGGGTCTGGCTGATACCGCGTTGCGTACCGCTAACTCGGGTTACCTGACCCGTCGTCTGGTGGACGTTTCGCAGGACGTCATTGTGCGTGAGCACGACTGTGGTACCCACCGTGGTCTGGCTCTGCCCCTGGTTCAGGTTGACCAGGCTAGCGGTGCAGTAACCCTGCACGAGAATGTTGAGTCTTCAATCCACGGTCGTTCACTTGCTGTGGACATCAAGGCTGAGGACGGCACCGTTCTGGCAGAAGCTGGCGCTGACGTTTCAGATATCGTTATTGATGATCTCTTCAAGGCCGGTATCCAGGAAGTTCGTGTTCGCTCGGTTCTGACCTGTGAGTCCGCTGTTGGTGTCTGTGCCCTCTGCTACGGTCGCTCCATGGCTTCGGGTAACCTGGTCGACATTGGTGAAGCCGTCGGTATTATCGCGGCTCAGTCCATTGGTGAGCCCGGTACCCAGCTGACCATGCGTACCTTCCACACCGGTGGTGTCGCATCGGCTGACGATATTACCCAGGGTCTGCCCCGTATTCAGGAGCTCTTCGAGGCTCGCACCCCCAAGGGTGTTGCCCCGATCTCCGAGGTCACCGGTCGCGTCAGCATTGAGGACACTGAGAAGTCCCTCAAGGTTGTCATCACCCCTGATAACGGCGATGATCCTATCGCTTACCCCATTCTGCGTCGTGCCCGCCTGGAAGTTGCCGAGGGTGACCATATCACCGTCGGTACCCAGCTGGTTGCCGGTGCTGTTGATCCTAAGGAGATCCTGCGTATTCGCGGTCCCCGTGAGGCTCAGAAGCACCTGGTGGATGAGGTTCAGGGCGTCTACCGTTCACAGGGCGTAGGTATCCACGACAAGCACGTTGAGGTTATCGTTCGTCAGATGCTCCGCCGTATTACCGTGATTGATTCCGGTGAGACCAACCTGCTGCCCGGTGAGCTGGTTGAGAACGTGGCTTTCCAGAACGCTAACCGTGCGGCAGTTGCTGAGGGTAAGCGCCCCGCTTCGGGCCGTCCCGAGCTGATGGGTATCACCAAGGCATCACTTGCTACCGAGTCGTGGCTGTCGGCCGCTTCCTTCCAGGAAACCACTCGCGTCCTGACCCAGGCTGCGATGGAAGGCAAGGAAGACCCGCTGGTCGGCCTTAAGGAGAACGTCATCATTGGTAAGCTGATCCCCGCCGGTACCGGTCTTGCTCGTTATAACGATATCGAGGTTGAACCTACCGACGAGGCGCGTGAGGCCCTGTTCGCTCAGACCGCGACCCCTTACAACGATTTCAGCTACGCTGAGACCAATGAGGGTGCTATCAGCCCCGAGTTCCAGGCTATTCCGCTGGATGACTACGAGATTCGCTAGTCTCTAGGCCAGGCAGCTTCTAGGCCGCAAAGTTAAGGGCGCTTCCCCACATTGGTGGGGGAGCGCCCTTTGCCCTGTCCGGCAGTTTCTGAGCTGATGGCGGTTTGAGGTTAGCTGGTTGGCCCTCTTTGGAAGAGGAGCTCTGAAAAGGAGGGGGGAGGAGGCTTGGCTGATGAGGCGGCGAGCGGTCGATGGACTATCGGTGCGTGCGGAAAGTAACATTCGATCGGGTTTAGGTGCTGACCTGCATCAAAATCGGGGTCTGGCTTTCCTTGCCGTTTTCCTGAGGCTCAAGTGTGTCTGTGGAGGCGTAGTCTATAACCGTACATATCACTCTATTGCTTAGTACAAAGCAATCGCACATATTGAGGTCACCATGATGTCAAAGAAGAGAATAGGGTCGGGGATAGCTACCCTGGGTGCTACGTTGGCTCTTGTCGCCGGTAGCTCTCTGATGCCTGCAGAGGCCGCCAACCAGGTAACCCCCGCGACAGTCAGCGCTGCCAGCCTCTCGGACCTAATCCGTTCTAGTCAGCCAACAGAGCTTAATCCTTTTCTGGTGGGAGCCGGGGTTTCCGATATCACCGGTGAGGTAGCTGAGGTGGGCTTTATTGGCTATGGGACGGCCACACAGAAGGGCAGCGGTCTGCATACTCGTCAGTATGCCCGTGCCTTTGTTGTGATTGATCCGGTAGACGGGCAACGTAACCTGATAGTGGTTTTGGACGCTCTCAGTGGTTGGGGTAGCCTGCGTGAGGCTTTGGTGGATCAGATTCGAGCTGAGTTTGGCCCTGAGTTTTCAGAGGCCAATATCATGATTACAGCCAGCCATACGCATGCCACTCCTGGGGGAGTGAGTAAGGATGCCCTCTATAACATCACTACCCTGGGCTTCCACAAGGCTACTTTTGATGCTCAGGTCACTGGCTCCATGCGCGCTATTCGCCAGGCTCTAGCTGATCTAGCGCCCGGGAACGTCACGGTCTCCCAGTCTGAATTGACCGGGGTCGGTGTCAACCGTTCGGCTGTTGCTCAGCGGCAAGATCCTCCGGAACTTTTGCGGATGTTGACTGATGGTGTAGATCCTTCCAGCACTACTTTTCGGTTCGAGCACAATGGGGTAACCCGGGCGGTTCTCAACTGGTATGCGGTGCATGCTACGTCTTTGACCAACCAAAATACTCTGGTTTCTTCTGATAATAAGGGCTATGCCGAGTACCTGCTAGAGACGGTCGATCACGGGGTGGACCTTAATCAGGAAAGTGATCAGCCTGATTTTGTGGCTGCTTTTGCTAATAGTAGCGCTGGTGATGTCTCACCCAATACCTGGTTGAAACCTGGAATGGGCCCCACCGATGATCAGTTTGAAAACCTGAAGATCCAGGGTAGCCGCCAGGCTGATGCCGTCCGGCAGCAGTTGGCAAACCCCGGAGTGCCCCTTGGCCGGGGCTTGGACTCCCGAATTACGTATACGGATTTCTCTTCAGTAAATGTGAGCCAGCAGTTCACGGGCACTGGTTATGCCGGGCGAACCTGTAATGCTTCCCTGGGTGCACCTTTCGCAGCCGGCAGTGTGGAAGATGGGCCGGGAGCTGATGGTTTCAACGAGGGGGTAAATGCCAATAAGGTGTGGAGCGGCTTTAACTGGCTTGCCTATAGCGCATCCTCGGACTTGACCGCCTGCCAGTACCCTAAGGCAAATCTTTTGGCGGTTCATCAGCAGATCCAGCAAAAGTTACCGGTTCAGGTCATGCGTTTTGGTGACTACTACCTTTTGGGTATGCCCGGTGAACTGACGAGCGCTGTGGGGGCGCAATACCGGCAGGATATGGCAGAACTGTTTGGGGTAGATGTATCTCATATCATTGTTCAGGGCTACACTAATGCTTATAGCCATTATGTGACCACGCCTCAGGAATATGTGACCCAGCAGTATGAAGGCGGAGCAACTGTCTTTGGCATCAACGAGATGGGTGCCTTCCGTCAGGTCTTGCAGACTGTGGGTAGCTCCCTGAAAGAGGGTACAGAACTGAATATTGGTGATAAGCCTCTTATGCGCAAGCCTATGGAGTCGACTGTCGGCAAGGTCTGGTATGACAGCCCCGGCTGGGGTAACTACTATGGCAAGGTTTTGGCTCAACCGCGTGATACTCATGCTGGGGGCCAGGTAAGCGCTCTCTTTGTGGGCGCCCACCCCAATAATAATCACAAGCTCAACGCCACCTATCTTGAGGTTCAGCGAAAGCAAGGGGACAGTTGGGTGAGGGTTGCAGCCGATAACGACCCCAACACCAAGTTCCATTGGCGGCGGCACTGGGCTGCCCAATCGCGCGTCAGCATTGAATGGCAGGTACCTGAGGAGGCTCTGCCCGGTACTTATCGCCTTGTCTACTACGGTGATTCAAAGCAAGCCAACGGAAAGATTACTCCCTTCACTGGAACCAGCCGGGAGTTTAAGGTCAGCTAGCACCTTGTGACTTCTTGCGGTGCCCGTCCTTCTTTTAGGAGAGGGGCGGGCACCATTTTTGTAGGTAAAGGAGGGTGGAACCTGTCTTAAGTGCCTCATATCACCACGATCGCGGGTTTAAAGCTGAGGTTGAGCAGGCTTTGGGGTAGATTAAAGCGCGCAAAACAGGCTATAGTCATACCTGGAGTACTTAGCAGTGGCGTAAGCTCCTAGCTCAGTACATGAGAACCAATGGCAGAATGGACACCGTCCTTTGGCCTTGTTCACTTTCGACTTCGGTCGAAAAGTGATCTTGAGGCCTAAATGCCATTTTTTGTTATGTCTGGGTACATTCTGCTAAGCGTAAGAATTTCTTTTGCACTTATTTCCAAGTTGCAGAAGGCAAGTAAAGCCGGTTGAGCCTAACAGCCCAGCCGAAACCAAACGGAGAACAAGTGCCTACAATTCAGCAGTTGGTCCGTAAGGGCCGTGCACCCAAGGTCGTCAAGACCAAGGCGCCCGCACTTAAGGGCAACCCCATGAAGCGTGGCGTATGCACCCGTGTATACACCACTACCCCGAAGAAGCCGAACTCAGCACTGCGTAAGGTCGCACGTGTTAAGCTCAACGGCGGCATCGAGGTTACCGCATACATCCCCGGTGAGGGCCACAACCTTCAGGAACACTCCATCGTGCTCGTGCGCGGTGGTCGTGTGAAGGACCTCCCCGGTGTTCGTTACAAGATTGTACGTGGCGCACTGGATACCCAGGGCGTTAAGGGCCGCGGTCAGGCTCGTTCACGCTACGGCGCAAAGAAGGAGAAGAAGTAATGCCTCGTAAGGGTCCCGCTCCTAAGCGTCCCCTCGTAAACGATCCTGTTTACGGTTCACCGCTGGTCACCCAGCTCATCAACAAGGTTCTGCTGGACGGCAAGAAGTCAACCGCTGAGCGCATCGTTTATGGTGCACTCGAAGGCGTTGCTCAGAAGACCGGCGCAGATCCCGTAGCAACCCTCAAGAAGGCTATGGACAACGTCAAGCCTTCACTTGAGGTCCGCTCACGCCGCGTTGGCGGTGCGACCTACCAGGTCCCCGTCGAGGTTCGCGCAGGCCGTGCAACCGCATTGGCTCTTCGCTGGCTCGTTGGCTTCTCAAAGCTTCGTCGCGAGAAGACCATGACCGAGCGTCTCATGAACGAGATCCTGGATGCTTCCAACGGTCTCGGTGCAGCTGTGAAGCGTCGCGAAGACACTCACAAGATGGCAGAGTCCAACAAGGCCTTCGCACACTACCGCTGGTAATTTTTTCGTAGCCTGCCGCTATGTACAAAAGTACATAGCGGTAGGCTATCGGAGTTTCTCACAAGGGAGAACAAAGTGGCACTAGACGTGCTTACAGACCTAAAAAAGGTCCGCAACATTGGTATTATGGCGCACATTGACGCCGGTAAGACCACCACAACCGAACGCATCCTCTTCTACACCGGTATTAACCACAAGATTGGTGAAACCCACGACGGTGCGTCAACCATGGACTGGATGGCTCAGGAACAGGAACGCGGTATTACCATTACCTCCGCGGCTACCACCTGCTTCTGGAAGAACAACCAGATCAACATCATCGATACCCCCGGCCACGTTGACTTCACTGTTGAGGTTGAGCGTTCACTGCGCGTCCTCGACGGCGCTGTAGCCGTGTTCGACGGTAAGGAAGGCGTTGAGCCTCAGTCTGAAACCGTTTGGCGTCAGGCTGACAAGTACGAAGTTCCCCGCATCTGCTTCGTCAACAAGATGGACAAGCTGGGCGCTGACTTCTACTTCACCGTAGACACCATCGTCAAGCGTCTGGGCGCAACCCCCCTGGTCCTACAGCTCCCCATCGGCGCTGAAAACGACTTCATTGGCGTCGTTGACCTGCTCACGATGCAGGCCTACGTATGGCCCGGCGATGCCAAGGGCGACGTTACCATGGGCGCTTCCTACGAAACCCGCGAGATTCCTGCGGACTTGGTTGAGAAGGCCGAAGAGTACCGTTCACAGCTGGTTGAAGCTGTAGCTGAGTCCTCCGAAGAACTCATGAACAAGTATCTGGAAGGCGAGGAACTGACCCTTGAGGAAATCAAGGCCGGTATCCGTCAGCTGACCGTCAACAATGAGGCTTACCCGGTTCTGTGTGGTTCAGCATTCAAGAACCGCGGCGTGCAGCCCATGCTTGACGCTGTTCTGGATTATCTGCCCTCACCGCTGGATGTTCCTGCTATGGTTGGTCACCTGCCTACCGACGAAGAGGCAGAAGTAACCCGCAAGCCCTCAGCAGATGAGCCTTTCGCTGCTCTGGCCTTCAAGGTCGCAGCACACCCCTTCTACGGTCAGCTGACCTACATCCGCGTTTACTCCGGTAAGGCTGCACAGGGCCAGCAGGTTCTGAACGCCACCAAGGGTAAGAAGGAACGTATTGGTAAGCTCTTCCAGATGCACTCCAACAAGGAGAACCCTGTTGAAGAGATCCAGGCAGGCCACATCTACGCAGCTATCGGACTGAAGGACACCACCACCGGTGACACCCTCTGCGATATTGCTAACCCCGTGGTTCTGGAATCCATGACCTTCCCCGCACCCGTGATCTTCGTGGCCATTGAGCCCAAGACCAAGGGTGACCAGGAGAAGATGTCAACTGCGATTCAGAAGCTTTCTGCAGAAGACCCCACCTTCACTGTTTCACTCAACGAAGAAACCGGCCAGACCGAAATTGGCGGTATGGGCGAGCTCCACCTGGACATCATCGTTGACCGTATGAAGCGTGAATTCAAGGTTGAAGCAAATGTGGGTAAGCCCCAGGTTGCCTACCGCGAAACCATCACCAAGGCTGTCGAGAAGGTTGACTACACCCACAAGAAGCAGACCGGTGGTTCTGGTCAGTTCGCTAAGGTTCAGGTTTCCTTCGAACCCGTTCCCCTGGACGCAGAAGAGCTCTACGAGTTTGATAACGTCGTTACCGGTGGTCGCGTTCCCCGCGAATACATCCCCTCTGTTGATGCCGGTATCCAGGACGCAATGCAGCTGGGTATCTTGGCTGGCTACCCCGTAGTCGGTGTCAAGGCTACTCTGATTGACGGCGCTTACCACGACGTTGACTCATCAGAAATGGCCTTCAAGATTGCTGGCTCAATGGTCTTCAAGGAAGGCGCACGTCGCGCTAACCCGGTTCTGCTTGAACCCCTGATGGCTGTTGAAGTTCGTACCCCGGAAGAGTACATGGGCGACGTGATCGGCGACCTGAACTCACGCCGCGGTCAGATCCAGTCGATGGAAGATGCAGCAGGCGTCAAGATCGTTCACGCTCTTGTTCCGCTGTCAGAAATGTTCGGTTACATCGGTGACCTCCGTTCAAAGACCCAGGGTCGTGCCGTCTTCTCCATGGAGTTCGACAGCTACTCAGAGGTTCCCAAGAACGTCGCTGATGAAATCATTCAGAAGAGCCGCGGCGAATAATTCTCGCCCTGGTACGGCTCGCTTAATGTGAGCCGTACCGCTTTTCAAAAAACCTAATAAATGAACCTCTCTGGGTTTCGCCTGACCGGCCTTATCCGCTATTGTGGTAGCTAGACCGCCTTCTATGGCGGAGTGCGCCGGTATCAAACCCGAGTGCAGGTTCTCAAATCTTCTCTATAGGAGGAAAAACTCTTGGCAAAAGCTAAGTTCGAGCGCTCCAAGCCTCACGTAAACGTCGGTACTATTGGTCACGTTGACCACGGTAAGACTACTCTGACCGCTGCTATCTCTAAGGTTCTTGCAGATAAGTACCCTGACCTGAACGAGAAGCGCGACTTCGGTATGATCGACTCCGCTCCCGAAGAGCGCCAGCGCGGTATTACCATTAACATTGCTCACATCGAGTACCAGACCGAGAAGCGCCACTACGCACACGTTGACGCTCCCGGCCACGCTGACTATGTCAAGAACATGATCACCGGTGCTGCTCAGATGGACGGCGCAATCCTGGTTGTTGCTGCCACCGACGGCCCCATGGCACAGACCCGCGAGCACGTTCTGCTGGCTCGCCAGGTTGGCGTTCCCACCCTGCTTGTTGCTCTCAACAAGTCAGACATGGTTGAAGATGAAGAACTTCTCGACCTGGTTGAGATGGAAGTTCGCGAACTTCTGTCCTCACAGGAATTCGATGGCGACAACGCTCCTGTTGTTCGCGTTTCCGCTCTGAAGGCTCTGGAAGGTGACCCCGAGTGGGTTGCTAAGGTTGAAGAGCTCATGGAAGAGGTTGACAACTACATTCCCGACCCCGTACGTGAGAAGGACAAGCCCTTCCTCATGCCCATCGAGGACGTCTTCACCATCACCGGTCGCGGTACCGTTGTTACCGGCCGTGCAGAGCGCGGTACCCTCAAGATCAACTCCGAAGTTGAGATCGTTGGTATCCGTCCCCTCCAGAAGACCACCGTTACCGGTATCGAGATGTTCCACAAGCAGCTCGACGAAGCTTGGGCAGGCGAGAACTGTGGTCTGCTGCTTCGCGGTCTCAAGCGCGATGACGTAGAGCGTGGTCAGGTTGTTGTTGCTCCCGGCTCAATCACCCCCCACACCCAGTTCGAGGCTAACGTTTACATCCTTTCCAAGGATGAAGGCGGCCGCCACAACCCCTTCTACTCGAACTACCGTCCTCAGTTCTACTTCCGCACCACCGACGTTACCGGTGTTATCACCCTTCCCGAGGGCACCGAAATGGTTATGCCCGGCGACAACACTGAGATGACCGTTGAGCTCATCCAGGAAATCGCTATGGAAGAGGGCCTGGGCTTCGCAATCCGCGAAGGCGGCCGCACCGTCGGTTCAGGTCGCGTAACCAAGATCATCAAGTAAGTCTGACTTACCCTAAGATCTGCAACTACCCCTAGGGTAGAAGCGCAAGGGCTGGCCCCGCAGAGTAATCTGCGGGGCCAGCCCTTTTACATTGTGTAGCCTTTTGACTCCTTGCATCTTGGAAACCTCTGATCTCAGGGAGGCTCTTTGAGGGGTGGCTCTAGCAGGGTACCTGTCAATATATGTGGGTCTGAACACTTCAAGAAAGAAAATCTTGCTAAGAATAGATAACTCTGGCATGATTGAGTACGTTGTTCAAGCGTTTGCCCGCTGAAAGTAGCCAGATAGCAGTTCTGATAGATGGTGAAGGCAAACCCAAATATGACCCAATCGATCAGTTCGAGGGAATAGTGCGCGCTTTTTATACATTGCATAGGCGACACGCCCGAGTTCGGGGGTCGGTGCCTCGGCAGGGTGAGGAACCCGGCAGATGCCGGATTCAGCCTGTTAGAGGCGGCGCGAAAGAAATGAAGATTCATCTCTTTACCTTAAGCGCCATAAAAAGGAGCAACCGCTCCGTTACAGGGAAGTAGACAAGAAAGAGAGTCCGACAGATGGCGGGACAGAAAATCCGCATCCGTCTGAAGTCATACGACCACGAGGTCATTGATTCTTCAGCTCGGAAAATCGTTGAGACAGTTACGCGTGCAGGCGCTACGGTAGTTGGCCCCGTGCCCCTACCCACCGAAAAGAACGTGTACTGCGTTATCCGTTCGCCTCACAAGTACAAGGACAGCCGCGAGCACTTTGAAATGCGCACGCACAAGCGTCTGATCGACGTCGTTGATCCGACCCCCAAGGCTGTTGATGCCCTCATGCGTCTTGACCTTCCGGCAGACGTAAACATCGAAATCAAGCTGTAGAGGATCGCATCTAAATGACTAACAAGTTCGAGCGCCAGGTTAAGGGCCTGCTGGGCACCAAGCTTGGCATGACCCAGGTCTGGGACGAAAACGGCAAATTCGTGCCCGTTACTGTCGTCAAGGCCGATTCAAACGTTGTTACCCAGCTGCGCAAGGCTGAAACCGATGGCTACGAAGCTATCCAGATCGGTTTCGGTGCTATCGAAGCTCGCAAGGTAACCAAGCCCCTCGCCGGTCACTTCGAGAAGGCAGGCGTAACTCCTCGCCGTCACCTCGTTGAACTCCGCACCTCAGACGCTGCAGAATACTCACTCGGTCAGGAACTGACCGTTGAGCTCTTCGAAGCTGGCCAGAAGGTTGACGTAGTAGGCAAGACCAAGGGTAAGGGCTTCGCCGGTGTTATGAAGCGTCACGGCTTCGCAGGTGTAGGTGCATCACACGGTGCCCACAAGAACCACCGTAAGCCCGGCTCAATCGGTGGCGCATCATACCCCGCACGCGTGTTCAAGGGTATGCGCATGGCAGGCCGTATGGGCGCTGCACGCCACACCACCATGAACCTCACTATTCAGGGTGTAGATGCAGAAAACAATGTTCTTTTGATCAAGGGCGCAATCCCCGGTCCTAAGGGCGGCGTTGTTCTGGTTCGCACCGCTGTGAAGGGAGCCTAATACACCATGGCTGTCAAGACCGTAAAGGTAGACCTGCCCGCTGATATCTTCGACGCTCAGGCATCTGTACCCCTGCTTCACCAGGTGGTAGTTGCCCAGCTCGCAGCAGCTCGTCAGGGTACTCACAAGACCAAGAACCGCGGCGAAGTTTCCGGCGCAGGCCGTAAGCCCTTCAAGCAGAAGGGTACCGGCCGTGCACGTCAGGGCTCCATTCGCGCCCCCCACATGACCGGTGGTGGCGTTGTACATGGCCCGACCCCCCGTAGCTACGCTCAGCGGACCCCCAAGAAGATGATTGCAGCTGCCCTGCGCGGCGCTCTCTCCGATCGCGCTCGTCACGATCGCGTTCACGTTGTCGAAACCCTGGTTGAAGGCTCCAAGCCTTCCACTAAGGCAGCTAAGGCAGCAATCGCAGAGATCACCAGCCGCAAGAATGCACTGGTTGTCATCGACCGCAAGGACGACCTGGTAGCACTGTCAGCACGCAACCTGGAGAACGTACACGTTATCTACGCAGATCAGCTGAACACCTACGATGTTCTGATCTCAGATGACGTTATCTTCACCAAGGATGCCTACGACGTATTTGTCGCAGTTGCTTCCAAGGCCAAGAAAGAGGCTGCTAAGTAATGTCTGTTACCACCTCAACTTTCAAGGATCCCCGCGACGTGATTATCGCTCCCGTCGTGTCGGAAAAGAGCTACGGTCAGCTCGACGAAGGTAAGTACACCTTCCTCGTAGACCCCCGCTCCAACAAGCTGGAAATCAAGCAGGCCATCGAGACCATCTTCGATGTCAAGGTTGCTTCCATCAACACCGCCAACCGTGCAGGCAAGCGCAAGCGCACCCGCCACGGTTGGGGTGCTCGTAAGAACACCAAGCGTGCGATTGTAACCCTCAAAGAAGGCGCAATCGACCTCTTCGGCGGTCCGGCAGCATAGGCTCCGGAGACCACTTTAGCGAAGGAAAGAAATATCTAAATGGGTATTCGTAAACACAAGCCGACGACCCCGGGTCGCCGTGGCTCGAGCGTATCAGATTTCGCAGAAATCACCCGCTCAACCCCGGAAAAGTCCCTGGTCCGTCCGCTCCCCAAGAAGGGCGGCCGTAACAACACCGGTCGCATCACCACCCGTCACAAGGGTGGTGGACACAAGCGCCAGTACCGTCTGATCGACTTCCGTCGTCACGACAAGGACGGTGTTGACGCACGCGTTGCACACATCGAGTACGATCCCAACCGTACCGCTCGCATCGCACTGCTCCACTACGTTGATGGCACCAAGCGTTACATCATCGCCCCCAACAAGCTTGCTCAGGGCGACATCGTTGAGTCAGGTCCCGCGGCCGATATTAAGCCCGGCAACAACCTGCCCCTGCGTAACATCCCTGTGGGTACCGTGATCCACGCTGTTGAGCTCCGCCCCGGTGGCGGTGCCAAGATGGGCCGCTCAGCTGGCGCATCTATCCAGCTGGTTGCAAAGGAAGGTAAGTACGCTCAGCTGCGTCTGCCCTCCGGCGAAATCCGCAACGTTGATGTCCGTTGCCGCGCAACCGTTGGTTCGGTTGGTAACGCTGAGCAGTCAAACATCAACTGGGGTAAAGCAGGCCGTAACCGCTGGAAGGGCATCCGCCCGACCGTTCGCGGTGTCGTCATGAACCCCGTTGACCACCCCCACGGTGGTGGTGAAGGTAAGACCTCAGGTGGCCGTCACCCGGTTAACCCCAACGGTAAGCCCGAGGGCCGCACCCGCCGCCCCAACAAGGAAAGCGACAAGCTCATTGTTCGTCGCCGTCGTACTGGCAAGAAGCGCTAAGGAGCCTGAAACATGCCTCGTAGTTTGAAGAAGGGCCCTTTCGTTGATCAGCACCTTTTTGTAAAGGTTGCAGCTCAGAACGAGAAGGGCACCAAGAACGTTATCAAGACTTGGTCCCGCCGCTCGATGATTATTCCCGACATGCTCGGTCATACCATCGCAGTGCACGACGGACGCAAGCACGTACCCGTGTTCATCACTGAGTCCATGGTCGGACACAAGCTCGGCGAGTTTGCACCGACCCGTACTTTCCGTGGCCACGTTAAGGACGACCGCAAGGGCAAGCGTCGCTAAGAACGGGTAACCGTTTTTAGATACGTTTCCCTTTCGGCAATAGACGAAAGAGAGATAGGCAATGGAAGCCAAGGCAACTGCGTCGTACGTACGCGTTACGCCTATGAAGGCACGCCGCGTCATCAACCTTATCCGTGGCAAGCAGGCGGAAGAGGCTCTGGCGATTCTGAAGTTCGCTCCTCAGGGCGCTTCAGAACCGGTATACAAGATCGTTGCATCAGCTGTTGCAAACGCTCGCCAGAAGGCAACCCAGCAGGGTCTGCCCTTCAAGGAAGAGGAGCTGTTCATCAGCGAAGCATACGCGAACGAAGGTCCCACCATGAAGCGATTCCAGCCTCGTGCCCAGGGCCGTGCGTTCCGCATCAACAAGCGCACCAGCCACATCACCGTGGTAGTTGCTACCCCGGAGAAGGAGGAGGGCCGCTAAATGGGTCAGAAAATTAACCCCAACGGTTTCCGACTTGGTATCACCACCAACCACGTTTCAAAGTGGTTCGCTGACTCCAACAAGGAAGGCGAACGCTACGCAGACTACGTTCGCGAAGATGTAAAGATTCGTGAACTCCTGTCAAAGGGTATGGAACGCGCAGGCATCGCAAAGGTTGAGATCGAGCGTACCCGTGACCGTGTTCGTGTGGACATCCACACCGCACGCCCCGGTATCGTTATCGGCCGCCGCGGCGCCGAAGCAGACCGTATCCGTGGCGAGCTCGAGAAGCTCACCGGCAAGCAGATTCAGCTGAACATCCTCGAGGTTGCTAACCCCGATCTGTCAGCTCAGCTGGTTGCCCAGGGCATCGCAGAGCAGCTTGCTTCACGCGTAGCATTCCGCCGCGCAATGAAGAAGGCAATCCAGTCCGCACAGCGTGCAGGTGCTAAGGGTATCCGTATCCAGTGCTCCGGCCGTCTGGGTGGCGCTGAAATGTCACGTTCAGAGTTCTACCGCGAAGGCCGTGTGCCCCTGCACACCCTGCGTGCGAACATCGACTACGGTTTCTTCGAAGCAAAGACCACCTTCGGCCGTATTGGCGTCAAGGTATGGATCTACAAGGGTGACCTCACCGACAAGGAGCTTGCTGCACAGCAGGCTTCTGGTAACCGTCGCGGCAACAACCGTGGTGGCGACCGTCGTCGTGCAGGTGGCCGTGGGCCCCGCCGTGAACGTCGTTCCGACAACGCTTCAGCACCCGCTGAAGCAAAGACTGCAGAAAACGGTGAGGCATAAATGCTAATTCCCCGTCGAGTTAAGTACCGCAAGCAGCATCACCCCAAGCGTTCAGGTATGGCTAAGGGTGGCACCGAGGTAGCGTTCGGTGAGTGGGGCATTCAGGCTCTGACTCCCGCATACGTCACCAACCGTCAGATTGAAGCTGCACGTATTGCAATGACCCGTCACATCAAGCGTGGCGGTAAGGTTTGGATCAATATTTATCCCGACCGTCCGCTAACCAAGAAGCCTGCTGAAACCCGTATGGGTTCCGGTAAGGGTTCACCCGAATGGTGGGTCGCAAACGTAAAGCCCGGTCGAGTTATGTTCGAACTCTCCGGTGTATCCGAAGAAGTGGCTCGCGAAGCTATGCGCCTCGCAATCCACAAGCTCCCGATGAAGGCACGCGTTGTGCGTCGCGAAGGTGGTGAATAGAAATGGCAGTTGGATCAAAGGATCTGAGCATCGACAACCTCGCAGAGCTCTCCAACGAGAATCTGGTAGAGAAGCTGCGTGCGTCGAAGGAGGAGCTATTCAACCTCCGTTTCCAGGCAGCCACTGGTCAGCTTGAAAATCCCGGTCGTATCCGCTCGGTCAAGCGCGACATTGCACGTATTTACACTGTGCTTCGCGAACGCGAGCTCGGTATTCGTCCCGCAACCGAAGGTTAAATCACATGAGTGAAGTAAAGACTGAAGAGCGCGGCTACCGCAAGACTCGCCGCGGCTACGTTGTGTCCGACAAGATGGACAAGACTGTAGTCGTTGAGGTCGAGGACCGCGTGAAGCACGCACTGTACGGCAAGGTTATGCGCCGTAGTTCCAAGATCAAGGCACACGATGAGCAGAACACTGCTGGTATTGGTGACCTGGTTCTCTTGGCTGAGACCCGTCCGCTATCCGCTACCAAGCGCTGGCGCGTCGTGGAGATCATCGAAAAGGCTAAGTAAGCCCTAGAGATGAGTCAGACCTGGTGCTGACTTTTCAAGGTGCCCTTTCCCATTATTATTTGGGGGAGGGCACCTTTTTGCGCCCTGCTTCTGCTTGAAGCCCATGACTCAATAAAGTAAGGTAAGGCTTAGCTTATTATCCCAACCACTTTCTGAGGCTTCACTTTGTTACCCCTTAATAGACGTACTTTTTTTCTGACAACAGGTTTAGCGGCAGCAAGCGGGCTTACCGCCTGCTCACAGGCGGAGACCTCATCGCCCGCTCAGTCTGGGGCCAGCCGGATCGTAGTAGATGTTGAAGGTAATGAGGTCAGGTTGCCTGAGCGCCCTCAGAAAGTAGTGACTCTCTCTGAACCGACTCTAGATGCGGCCTTGGCCTTAGGGGTTATGCCGGCGGGTACAGTTTCAGGCAGGGGGCAGGCAACAGTACCCCACTATCTTCAAGATAAAGCAGCAGATATTAAAATCCTGGGTTCTGTCTCGGAGCTCAACTATGAGGCCATTGGGGCTCTCAAGCCAGATTTGATCTTGGCTGATGGCACCAGTATCAATAACCGCCCCGATGTTCTGGATATTTTAAAGGCCATAGCTCCCTTGGTTTTTTGTGGGTATGCCGGTGGTCCGTGGCAGACCAATCTGGACTTTGTGGCCCAGGCACTGAATCTGCAAGATCGGGGCCAGCAGGTTAAAGATGAATATGCCCAGCTGACACGTTCTTTAGCCCAAGAACTTGCCCCTCAATACTCGGATAAAACCTTTTCTGTAGTTCGCTGGCAGGGGGGCGGGCCCTCTCTGATTCTTAAGGAACTACCGGCCGGTCAGGTGCTTTCAGACCTTAAATTGGCCAGACCTGCTGGTCAGGATCGTTTGGGTAGGGGGCATTCTGAACCTGTATCCCTGGAGAACCTATCTCTCATTGATGCTGACTATATGTTTTTTGGCACCTTGGGTGGCGCCAGCCAAGATAACCCCCACTCCGAGACCGGGGCTGATCGTCAGGGCGCGCAAGTAGCTTTAGAGGCTGCTCAAGAGACCTCAGGCTTTACCGATCTCAAAGCCTATCGTCAGGACCATATTATTTTGGTTGACGGCTCGCTATGGACATCAACAGGTGGTCCCTTGCTCATGAAGGGAATTGCTGAGAATATCCGTGAGGTATTACTGACAGATTCTGCCCGGTAGATTCTCAAGGTCCCTAGAAAATAACGAGCGTTAGGTAAGAATTCGTGATGAGTCAAAACTCTCCCAAAGCTATTCGAGGGCGTCGCTACCTAGCCGCGCTTACTCTTTCATCGGGTTTGGTCCTCTGTCCTGCCCTGGTGCAACCCAGTATAGATCCCTCTGGACTAGGCTTAGGTGCTCATGCGCTGGAGGCCAGCACGCAGGTAGAGGTCACTAGCCCCGAGGGGGCTACAGTCAAAGGGCCAGATTCCATAAAATTTGGGCAGACTATAGAGGTGACCGGTAGCGGCTGGCTACACCCAGAAGGGGGTGGTTCTACCATTACCCTCAAGGCAGACAAGAGGGGTTTGACCCGGGGCGGCAGTGATATCCTCAAAACTTTTACGGCGGAGGACGATGGCAGCTTCAAGCTCACTCTCGACTACCCCAGCCTGGCTAACGGTTTTGATCAAGAGTGGGAGCCAGGCTCTGAGCATATTTTCCATTTTCTGACAGGTTCAGGCAAGGCCGGGGATGCTATGCGAGCCCTGGTACTACCGGTAACCATTGAAGGCGAGCCTGATTCGCCGGCCCCTGCCCCTGATATCAGCCAATGGACCAAGCTAAGCGCCGGTCAGGCCTCGCTGTTCATTAAGCCCTACCAATCTGGTGAAAAAATCCGGGTGCGGGGCCAGGGCTGGGTTAAAGGCCAAGGTCAGGGCGGGTCCGTCGTAGCCCTCAAACTGGCCTCCGGTCAGGATACTTTCTATGAGAGGGCAGATAACAGTGCCCAAAACGCCTATCTGAGAACCCTGGGGCAAGCTGAGCTGGGGGAGGACCGGACTATTTGGGCACTGCTAACAGATGATGCGTCGGTGGCTAATCCTCAAGAGGGCATCTATCTCATCAGTTCAGATGGTTCCTTCGATCTAGAGCTAGAGGTGCCAGAACCCTTGCGCCAGGCTCAAGCTGGGCAGTATCTGGCAGTCCAGACCCTTTCTGGTCGCTTTGCCCCCGGAGATACCCGGCGTTCAGCTCGTTCTGAGCCGGTGCCGGTTAATGGGCTTGCCTCTCAGGAGGGGAAGAAAGATGACCAGGTCACTTGCCAGACCGAGCAGGCCTCACCTTCGGCCCGGCTGGCCCAAAAGACGGTTCAGGCAGGCGGTAGCTTGCACCTGCTGGGGCAGGGCTGGTGTAACCCCCAAGGTAAGGGAGCACCCCGTATAGCGGTTAAGATTGATGATGCCGCTATCTCGCACCGAGATACGGCGGTTCATAGCAATAAGACTATCTGGGCGATTATCGAACCTGACCCCAAAACCGGAGAAATTGATACCTGGATTCAGCTTCCTGCCGCTGATGGCAGTGACTCAGAACCGGGGCTCTCTGAGGGAGCTCACAGCTTACGGCTCTTGGCAGGTTCGCTTCAAGCTGGTGACATGAGGGTTTCCTACGGTGGAACTGGCACCCTGGACTTTATCGTCGGTAAGTATGCTCCCACCAGAATGCCTGATGTGCTTAGTGAAGAGGAGATTACCTCTAGCCCCCGCAATGAGGTCATGGTTAAGCGAGATGACCTCAAGATTTCTGTGACAGTTCCCCAAGCAGAGCCCGGCCAGTGGGTAAGGGTCAATCCCTACCTGGGGGGTTCGATTCGAGCACGCTGGGGCAGTACATGGCAACAGCTAGATCAGGACAGAAGCATCCACTACTCCATGCCTGAGAGTTTGGCAGCAGGGGATTACAAGTTTGTCGTCCAGAGCGGTGATCAAGAGAGCTTTGGCAAATTGATGGGGTGGGCCAGCCTTAAAGTAGCGCAAGAGTCCCAGGATACTGGTAAGCCAGCTACCTGGAGCAAGGTGCTAGCCGGTGGCAATGCTGTGCAGGCTACTGGACTGAGCAGGGCTAGTGTGGGAACCCAACTTGGTGTCACGAGTCAGGCTGGTGTCTTGGGCAGGGCCCAAAATCCAGCCGCTGGTGGGCTGACAGGCGCTAACAACAGTAGTTCTCAACTGAGCAGGATTGTTCGCGTGGCTCCTGCCCCAGCCCAGGTCAAGCAGGCATCTCAAGATTCTAAAAAACCCGCGCCCTCAGCTTCGGATCGGGTCCTAAAGGCCCCCCAATCCGCGAGAGTTGAGCCGGCTCAGGACCCGCTCATTAGCCAAGAGACGGTCGAACCGGGCGCCGATATGTCTCTTTTCAATAATCTGCTCTTGCTCGCTGGCGCGCTCCTTGTGCTTGTTGTGGTCTTGCTACCGCGCAAGAAACAGTAGACCTCTTTGCCTAAAATTTCGGATAGAAAGACAAAAACATGCCCCTACAAACCTCCATGAGAAAGCTGCTAGCAGCTACGGTTCTTGGCTCAACTCTTGTTTTCAGTGCCCCCCAGGCCCTGGCCATCCCACCGGGTGGGGCTAGCGCCAATACCCCAGGTACTTCTTCAACGGTTACTCCTGGTAGCCTGCGTGCTGGTGACACTATCAGCTTCACTGTCTCGGGTTTCCCTGCCAACGAGCAAGTCAACGTCAAAATTGATAACGGGGATGCCTGCCCCTCTGACTCCCCTCAGGGGGCCTGCGTGGTTCACCAACTAAAAACGGATTCCCAGGGCAAGGCCTCGGGCTCCTTTGTGCTGTCGCGGGAATTAGCACCCGGCCAACATACCCTACGGTTCCTGGCTACAGAGATTATCTATAACTCCGATGGACAACAAAACGGAACGAGGGGATATTCAAACCAGTCCCCGGCCTTCACCATTGAGAGCGGGGAGCAGGACTCCCAGGGTGGCTCTTCGGGCGGGCAGGCAGCTCCCGGTGATAAGGGGCAGGCAGGTCAAGGCCAGAACTCCGGAGGCCAGAATCAAGGCCAGCAGAATGCGGGCTCTAATAGCGGGACCTCTGGAACCTCCCAGGGGCGAACCGACAGCGGGCAGATAGATGGCAATGGCAGTGGCCAAGAGGAAGTTATCTACCAGGATGCTGAGGGCAACCAAATTAGCAAAGAGGAGTATGATGCCCTCATGAAAGAGCAGGAGCAAGGCCAGCCTTCAGCATCGGCTTCGGGTTCTGCCTCCGCTTCTGCTTCAAGCTCCGCTTCTGCTTCGCCTGATCCCTCTGCTTCGGCCAGTTCGGTAGCCCAGGACCAGCCAGCTAGCCAGAAGCAGCAAGAAGGTTCTCTTCCCTGGATCGGCATCATTGGCTTGAGCCTAGCGGCCTTGGTTGCTGGCTTTGTCCTATGGCGTCGTCGCCAGGCCTAAGCATCATCAATGGCCAATTACGCAAAAGCTATCATGGGAGATATCCAGCGGCCGGTCATCGGTAAGCGCTCTGTGTGGTGGTTCCTGTTGTTCTTGACCCTGCTTGGGATCAGTATCGCTTTATCACTTTTTTGGGGCTCGCACCAGCTAGATAGCAGTACTGTCCTCCAGGTGCTTGGGGGGCAGGGCCCAGATCAAGCTCAGAAGATTATTTGGGAACAGCGCATCCCCCGCACGGGCCTAGCCCTGGTCTGCGGAGCTGCTTTGGCTCTAGCCGGATCCTTGATGCAGTCTTTGACTCGTAACCCCTTGGCAGAACCGGGCCTACTGGGCATCAACGCGGGAGCTTCGGTTGCCGTTGTCCTTTCTGTGGTTTTATGGGGAGCTGCCGGTATATATAGGTATATGGGAGCCGCTCTGGTGGGGGCCTGCCTGGCTACCTTAGCTGTTTATCTGCTGGGGCGGGGGGCTCGGTCCTCCATCATCAGACTGGCGCTGGCAGGGGTGGCTTTATCGGCTGCTCTGAGTGCTCTTAATCAGGCCCTGATCCTATCTAACCAAGAAGCCTATGACGAGTTTAGATTCTGGGTTGCCGGTTCTCTTCAGGGGCGGGGGAGCGATATATTCTTAGCGCTCTGTCCTTTGCTGGGCCTGGGTTTTCTCCTTGCTTTCTGGGTTACCCCGGCTATCAATGCACTGGCTATGGGTGAGGAGAGCGCTATATCTTTGGGGGTCAACCTGAAGAAAACTTATTTCCTGACTCTGGTTGTTGTGACACTGCTGGCAGGTTTGGTGACGGCTGCTATTGGTCCTATAGCTTTTGTCGGTCTAGCCGTTCCCTATATGGTGAGATATTTCGTAGGTAATGATCTTCGGTGGGTTAACTTAGGCTCCATGATTTTGGGTCCCTGCTGGCTTCTGAGTGCAGATGTTCTGGCTCGCCTGATCTTCGCGCCCCAGGAGACCCATGTGGGCATCATAGCTACCCTGGTCGGGGCCCCCTTTTTTGTGATCATGATGAGCCGCCGTAAAGAGGTGGTCCTATGAGTCTGATCCAGCAGCGTGGTCTACATATCAGCAGAGCGCGGGATCTGGCGGGCAGGCCGGTCCTGGCCGTATCTGGCCTGATGAACTTTCAGCTGCCCCTGCGGCTGGCTTTCTACAACCTCTGCCTCTACCTACTGATTCTCGCCCTTGGCCTTTGGGCTTTGACTCAGGGAGATTATGACCTGTCTCCCGCTCAGGTTCTTCAGGCCCTCAAAGGTGGTTCTGATGATGCCTTAGCTAGCTATTTTGTGAGAGAAGTAAGAGCTCCCCGAATTGTTGCTGCTCTCTTAGTAGGCCTAGCCCTGGGAGTTTCCGGCGCTATCTTTCAGATTATTTCCGGTAACTCGCTGGGCTCCCCAGATATCATTGGTTTTACCTATGGTGCGGCTACAGGCGCACTGATCAACATCATTATTTTTGATGCTGGCCCCTTAGGGATAGCCTGTGGCGCTATTAGCGGTGGCTTGGTCAGCTCTCTCATCGTTTGGTTTTTGACACGTCAAACAGGGCTTCGCGGTACCCGTCTGGTCTTGATTGGGCTGGGTTTAGGGGCCACTCTTTCGGCCTTGAATGCTCTCTTGGTGGTAGGGGCCTCCCTCACTCAGGCTCAAACTGCTGCCTCATGGATGGCGGGGAGCCTCAACACCATGAATTGGGGAAAAATCAGTTTCTTGGCTCTGGGACTGGTCATTTTGCTTCCCCTGAGCTGGAGCCTGAGCAGGCCACTGGGCTCTCTTACCTTTGGCGGGCAGATTGCGGTAGGGCTGGGTGTTCCTCTGACAAAGGTCAGGGTTACAGCACTTTTCGTAGGAGTTTTGCTTGTCTCCCTTGCTACGGCAGTGACCGGTCCTTTGGCATTTGTGGCCTTGGCGGCACCGCATCTTGCCCGAAAAATTACTAGAGTCCAGGGCGCCGGGCTGGCAAGTGCAGCAGCTACTGGGGCTTGCCTGGTACTCCTATCGGATCTTATCGGTCAATACGCCTTCAGGGCCCCTCTACAGGTGGGGGTCGTTACCGGTGCCTTAGGCGGTATATATTTGGTCTACCTGATTGCTATGGAAGGAAAGCGCTGATGGTGCTAGCTCAGCCCGAATCGAGACTTCAGGCTCGGGACCTCTGCCTTGGCTACGGGGCTCAGGCTGTTCTTGAAGGTGTGGACTTGGATGTTCTCGAAGGAGAGCTTACGGTCATTCTTGGCCCTAATGCCTGCGGAAAATCTACCCTTCTCAAAGCGCTGTCAAGAGTCTTGATACCTCAAGGAGGGCAGGTTCTCTTAGACCAGGAACTGATGCAATCGCTCAAATCGAAAGATATTGCCCGGGTTCTAGCTATGCTGCCGCAAACACCGGATATTCCTGCAGGTGCGACTGTTGCGGATATTGTGGCTAGGGGCCGTTACCCCCACCAGGGTTTTCTGAAAACCTGGTCCGCTCAAGACCAAGAAATATGTACTCAAGCTATGGCCTCAGCTCAGGTTTTAGATTTGGCTGAGCGCAGTATCGAAGAGCTTTCTGGGGGGCAACGCCAGCGGGTCTGGATTGCTATGACCCTGGCGCAGCAGACCCCCCTGGTTCTCCTCGATGAGCCGACTACCTATCTTGATATCACCCATCAAATAGAGGTGCTTAATCTGACTCGGGAACTGTACCGGCAGGGGAGTACTGTGGTGGTGGTTCTTCACGACCTTAATCTAGCTTTTCGGTACGCTACACACGTAGTCTTGATGCGTTCCGGTAAAATTCTTGCCCAAGGGGACCCTCGCCAGATTGTGACTGAGAGCCTTATCAAAGAAGTGTACGGTCTAGATTCCCTGGTCATTGAAGACCCCTGCTCCGGTACGCCCCTGGTTATTCCTACCTTCTCTCAGGGGGCCTAGCCCATGAAGAGTCACCCCACTCCGCCCAAGATACCCCGTCCTCTGCCAGCACCGCGGGTCAGCTCGCCCTTGCTAGGTGCCCTCCTGGACCGGTTAGGGCCAGCAGATACTGCAAGCCTGAATCATGAGCTTGAAGCGCTGACGGCTCAAGGAACACCTCTGGTAGAGACACCTCCTGCCGAAGCCACAGCAGCTGATGAACAGATAGTTACCTTCCTGTACAAGCACCCTTCTGCTCAGCGAGTGCTGATCTTTATCAATCGCTTGACCGATGAACGGAATCTAGCTGATTCTCTGATGGAACCGGTGGGCCAGTCATCATACTTTGCCATTAGCTTTCGTATGAAGAAGGATTGGCGGGCCTCCTATTGTTTTATCGTTCAGGAGCTTGATCATGCAGCTCCCTGGGAAGCTGCTTTCAATCAGTGGCAGCTCCGGCAGGCTCTGGATGAAGGGGTTACTGATCCCCACAACCCCCTACGCTGTCTGAACAGTCGTGGCCGGGAACTCTCGGTTGTACAACTAGAGCAGGCGCCCTTACAACCCTACCTCTCTGACTCCCAACCGCATGAGTCTGCCTGGTTGAGGACCAGTGGAGGCCGTCAATATTTTCTATGTAGGTTGGGCCAACTTGAGCCCGAATCGCCTATTGTCTGCCTTCTGGATGGGGAACAATGGTTGTCTATGGGGCTTAAGGGAATGCTGATGGCAGCCCACCAGGATAAGTACCTGCCCTCCTGCCTGTTCATTTTTGTCCACTCAGGGGGGCGGGAGCAACGTTGGCAAGAGCAGGCCGGCGATTTCCCATTTGCTGACTTCCTGGCTGATGAGTTACTTGTTGAGGCACTTGAAGGCACAGCACAGAAACTGGGGGAGCAAGAGGTTGTCGTGGTGGGCCAGTCCCTAGGTGGTCTTTCTGCGCTTTTGGCGGTACTTAAACGCCCTGATGTTTTCACTGCGGCATGCGCCCAGTCGGCCTCGCTCTGGCAGGAGATAGCCTTTAGCCAGCTGGAGGATGCCAGTCAAGGCCAAGCCTTTTCTCCTAGACATCGCTTATTCCTTGAGGTGGGGGAGCAAGAGTGGGTGCTATTACCAGCCCACGAACGTTTTGTCACTCGTGCCCGTGAACTGGGTGTCGTGGTGGACTACCAGACCTATAACGGAGGGCATGATTATGCCTGCTGGCGAGGTTCGCTGATCCCGGCTTTGCGCCGCCTGCTCCATGAAGGGTTGAAATAGTACAGTATTTTCTTTCCTAATTCAATCAGGAATAAAAGGTTACCCTGATTTTTAAATCAGGTTGAAATAAGTTAGAAATTAGGTAATCCTTAATTGGGGCTCGACGGGTGAAGAATGCCAAACTCGATGCCCTGTCAATGCACAGTACATGAGGCCTCCGGCCTTAGTCTCCTAAGGAGAAAATCTTATGAACAGCCCCCACCCCAAGCGCACCCTAAGCTCAGCTCTGGTTGGAGTGTGCGCCCTGAGCCTGTTGGGCTCTTCCTTTATGGTGCCCGCACAGGCAGCCGATGCCCCCGCCCGTGATATCAGCGTAGAAGCCCAGCAAACCGCCGGTATCCCCGGTCAGTACCAGGCATCCTACTCCGCCAAGAACAACAAGATGTGGGTCACCGGCTCATTCGGCCCTAATATGACCGTTTCATCTTTGGCGCGAGTCAATCCTGAAACCATGAAAATTGAAGCAGTCGCAGAGCTTCCGACCGTCCGCTTTGGTAGCGGTAAGAGCTCAGGCTACAGCTACATGGGCGTTTATGGCGTAGCTGTAGACGATGCCAACAACAAGGTTTGGGTAACCAATACTCGTAACGACTCGATTTCTGTCTACGACCAGGACAGCATGGAGCTGGTCTGGACCAGCTACGACTATTTTGCGACCGACACTGACGTTGAGCACCCCCGGTCAATCATTATTGATAACAAGCGCAATAAGGCCTATGTCACCGGTCGCTACAATGTTTGGTCGATTGATTTGACCTCACACGAGGTCAAGAACCTGGCCATCAAGCCAGAAAGTGATGTCCGTGTTCTGACCATGAACCCCACCATCGATGAGACGACCGGTAAGCTCTACGTTCCTGAGCGCTCTAGCGGTACTGTTCAGATTGTAGACCTGGACACTTTCAGCCTGGAATCTGAATTTACTGTTCATGCAGATGACCCTGCAGCGGACACCCTGCCTTCAGCGGTTGCTATCGATCACTCTCTGAATGAAATCTTCATCTCCTCCCAGGGCAAGGACGGCGCTAACTCTGGCGTGACTGTTTACGATCTAAACACTCACGAATACAAGAAGAGCATCCCCTTCGGCACTCGTTCACTGGGTATTGTCAATGACGAGGACCGTGACCTGGTCTACGTAGCTGACTTTGGCCAGGGATCAGTGGGTGTTATTGATGCAGCCGCCGGTCAGCTAGTTGCCGAAGTTAACACCGGTGACTCCAAGACTAACGACCTAGCTATGGCTGCCGACGGTTCTGTCTTTGCCGTTGATAAGAACACCTACAAGACCGGCCTGAGCGTTCCATTTGCTCTTGACTTCGCTACCGGCCAGAACGCTCCCGGTACAACCACTCTTTCCAAGGGTAAGCAAATCGACATTGAGGTCAATTCCTTTACTCGCCTGACCGTTGACGCCAAGGATGCCACACTGCCCGAGGCAGAAAAGTCAACTGAGACCACCGACGGTGTCACCGTAACCGGTGTTAAGGCCGTACAGGAAGGCCAGGCTCTAGAATTTAGTGGAACCGGTTGGACCACCGAAGACGGCAAGGGTTCTGTCATTGTTGCAAAGCTGGATGACGGTGGTGTCAGCGTCAATGAGCCGGTCAAGAACCCCGTCACCGGTGACCCCATCAAGAACAAGACCGTCTACGGTGCAGTTGCCGCAGATGAGCAGGGTAATTGGACTCTGACCATGCCCTTCCCCACTCAGGACAATTCAAGTGTTGAGCCTCAGGAATGGGCAGCTGGCACTGAGCACAACGTGCGCTTCCTGACCGGGTCAATGGCTGAGAATGACAAGCGCCGGGCGGTAGGTTTCAAGTTTACTGTTGCAGCACCGCAGGCTGCTACCCCTGTCAGCCCCAAGAAGATCGACCCTGCCCAGGTGGATTTCCAGGGCTACCCTGAGCTGACTAAGACCACAGATCAAGACTTCGTCACCGTGAGCTTCAAGGACGTGCCGGAATCCCTCATGTTCCAGCAGGAGATTATGTGGGTTGCTGAGCACGGTGTTGCCAAGGGCTGGCCTGATAATACCTATAGGCCTTTTGAAAACATCGAACGTGGAGCTATGGCGGCCTACATGTACCGCCTGGCTGGCTCACCCCGCTACCACGCACCCGAGGTATCACCCTTTAGCGATGTTTCCACCGACCACCCCTTCTACAAGGAGATCGCCTGGTTGCAGCAGGCCGGAATCACCACCGGCTGGCCCGATGGGACCTTCCGTCCTGGTGAAAGCATCAACCGTGATGCTATGGCCGCTTTCTTCTACCGGGCTGCTGGTTCACCCGACTACACCCCCTCAGGTGATGGTGCCTTCAAGGATGTCCAGTCAAGCACTGCATTCTACAAGGAGATTTCCTGGCTCAAGGACCAGGGTATTACCACCGGCTGGCCCGATGAGACCTTCCGCCCGCTGACCCCCATCAAGCGCGATGCTATGGCAGCTTTCGTCTACCGCTACCAGGACAAGCTAGATGTGGAAGCATCTGCTAAGTAGTAGACACTTGCTCTAAGGCAGGACTCCTTACACTTCTGGCCCCTCCACATCCCGGTGGAGGGGCCAGAAGTTTTAGAGGCAGCTATCAAGAGTAGCCAGGGAGCAAAGAGGGCCCTGCCCCGAATCTATGCTTATCATGTCCAGCCCGGGCGGTTGCTGGTCAGGATATTCCCAGCCTAGGTAGTCTAGGCTCAGAGAACGGGCCAAGCCCTGCCCCCGGGCTTTGAGGTAGGCTTCCTTCCTGGTCCACAGCCAGGTTAATCTTTCGGTGAGTTCGGCCCCGGAAAGGTCCCCCAGCTCTTCCTTTTCTGCGGGGTGTAAATAGGGTAGGAGCCAGTCACCTGCTCTGCTAGTGGCCAGACATTCCAGATCCACTCCGACAGGGGTGTGGGCCTGCCGAGCTAGGGCAATGGCAAGCCACTGGTTGCTGTGAGAGAGTGAAAAGCTAGCTCCGGGGCACAGGGGCTTGCCCCAGGGGCCATAGCTAATCTCTACCTGACCGGGGCTTAGGCCCAAAGGCTGACAAAGGCTAAGCCGCAGGAGTATCCGGGTGAGCGCCCAGTGCTTGCCACGACAGCCCTGGGGGTCTAAAAGGTCCAGTCTGCTGGCTTTTTCCTGTTCGGCCTGTGCCAATGAAGTCCAAAAGCTTTCCAGGCCGGGGTGGTTGGCGGCGCACCAAAAATCAAGCCGGTAGATACTGACCTGGGCCCTGGTGAAGTGATAGCTCCGGTAGGGCTTAAGAGGAAAAGGTCGCAAGAGATGGCACCTAGTCTGGTGGGCTAAAAACAGACCTTGTGGCGGACAAACCAGCGCCTAGCTCTTGGCCGCGGGCACACTGGCCTTGAGGGCCGCAAGAACCGTTTGCATTTTTGCCTGGGTCTCGGCTAGTTCTTTGGCAGGATCAGAGCCGGAGACAATACCGGCTCCAGCAAAAACATTAACCTTAGACGAGACTCTTTGCAGGCAACGAAGCACCAGCGACCAGCGCCCGTTACCCTGACTATCTGCCCAGCCCACAATCCCACTGTAGTAGCCTCTTGGGTAAGACTCCAGCTGGCTAATGCGGTGCTGAGCGAGAGCT
The DNA here is from genome assembly GCF_048512945.1 of Rothia sp. P4278. Taxonomy (NCBI): domain Bacteria; kingdom Bacillati; phylum Actinomycetota; class Actinomycetes; order Micrococcales; family Micrococcaceae; genus Rothia; species Rothia sp. P4278. Next base: position 129,158 of record NZ_JBLXXU010000002.1, on the reverse strand, counting down.
TGGGGAGCACCACAAACTGCTGGGGTTGGGTGAAGTGAAGCTGCTAGATCTAGCGAGCTAATACCTGGAGGGACCTGAGCCCTAATAGGAGTACCAAGGTGCCACATTGAATCCGTAGACATGACCTCAGGGCCACTGGGCCTAGAAATCTCTATTCCATCAAAAAGCTCAAGTTGCTTGAGGATGTGCTCCACTACCAGGGAATGTTCAAAGAGGTCCTTGGGGGAGTGGAGCAAAATCTTTTGAGCCTCTTGCAGATCTTTGGCCTGATGGGCTGCAATTGATCCAGCCAAGGGATGGGTAGTGAAACTTCCCGAGTGTAAATCGACCAGGACTTCTGGGGAAGCACCAATCCATGTTTCATGGCCTGATAGGGGGACACGGAAGACGTCGGCGTGAGGATTGTTCCGGTTCAAACGGTCAAAGACAAGGTGATCGAATGCCGCTATATTCTCTGGGGCAGTAGCTAGGTCGAGGGTTTTTTTCCAGGAAAGAACAATCTTTTGATAATCTCCTGAGCTAATCTCGGTCAGTGCTTCCTCTACAGCCTGCCGGAAGCTCAGAGCACTTGCCCTATTAATCTGGTTGTCATCCTCAGTGGCAAGTATGAAATCCAGGTCTGGCTCAGGAACAGATACAGTTTTCTGGTGGGGAGTAAAGGAATAATCTGTGCTGTGAATGAGGGTGGAGGGGCTTTTCGGATCAAAGGGAATGATGCCGCAAATGATTGCGTCCTGATCACCGTAGGTAGAGAAAAGATCATCTAATGAACATTGAGCCAGGGGTAGGCTAAGACAGGTACCTGATGGGACGCTGAGATGTTTACCTTGGCTTACAAAGTCGAAGAGCGGGAGCTTATTTTTAGCATTCATCGTTGTGTAGCACCTCCATCGGCGGTCAACTCGGCAAGTGTGATGTGGGAGGAAGCTGATGAGAGTAAAAAGTGTACTACTGAAGCGATTTCCTCGGGCCGAGCAATTTTTTTGAGAGGAATGCCATTTCTATAATGCTCTGGTGAACCAGCAATTGTTTCTTGACTCAAATCCTGTCCCTGCCATATGGGCTCTAGCATGGGTGTGAGCGTTGTTCCAGGGCATATGACATTCGCCCGGATGCCGTACTGGCCGATTTCTAGGCCCAGAGAACGGGTGTAATGGGAGGCAAAAGCCTTGCTGGCCCCATAGGCGCTAAAGAGGGATCGTGGGCCGGTAGCTGCATTGGAGGCAAGCGTTACGATTGAGCGCTGTCGATAGAGACTGGGATCCTGATTGTCAGCTACCATGTGGCGGGCTGCCGCATTAGAGGTGTTGAAGACTCCTAGAGCATTGACAGCTAGAACTTTTTCAAGATCTTGTGCACTACATTCTAAGGCCGGCCCATGGTGAAGCAACCCTGCGGCATTGACCAATCCCAGGATGGTGTAGCTTTCATTGATCTGAGAAAATATTTTATCAATGCTTTCAGCCTGGGATACATCTGCCTGAATTGTGATAACTCCAGCGCCCTCAGATAGTTTTTTATCTCCTGCCTCCAGGCTAAGCCCTATGAGTGTGCAGTCCTTAAACTCGGGGCTTTGGGCGAGTATATCTAGCGTGGCAGATCCTATTCCTCCACTAGAACCAGTCACGATGATGCAGGGCGGACGAGATGATTGGGCAGTCATAGCGGTTCTTACGAAGTCCTTAGGTAGGGTCGGGGGGTGTGGTCAGCTCTTGAGGATTCTTGCGCTCTGGATGGTTTGCCCACACCGCTGAGCTACGTAGGAGAGGGCCATCAGGTGCTCTTCCCGGGAGAAATCAGCTTGGGCATCGCCGATAAAGAAGACCTTGTAGCCCTTCATGAAGGCTGTAAGCGCTGTTGTGAGGCACCCGATATGTGAGTATATCCCGGTAATCCAGAGTTGATCTTTGCCGTAGTTGCGCAGCCGATGATCAAGGTCGGTTCGGTAGAAGGCACAGTAGCGCCACTTGGTCAGCACCGTATCCTCTGGTCTTGGGGCTAACTGCTGGATGATCTGTGCTCCCTGGGCAGATTGCATGCCTGAACCCCAAAAATCATTGAGTAACTGCCTATCCTGGGGTTGCTGAGCGGGGGGCTGAGCGGTGTATATCAGGGGCATATCTTCTTGCCGGGCAAACTGGCTGAGTAGGTCAATGTTGTCAATTGCCCGCTTAATTTGGCTTTCAGGGTGGGGATCGAAAGCATCCACGAAGTGGTTCTGCATATCGTGAACAAGCAGGGCTGCTCGGCTGGGGTCGGGGAGCCATTCTGTGCTGTTGGTTGGAAAGGCATCAGTATCGAGCGTATAGCTGGCGATCCTGGGAAGCATATTTAGGCTATCCTAATTCTCTTGTAAGGCAAACATGATATTTTTATGAAGACCACCTTAAAATTAGCTGATATATGCCTTGCTTGCAAACAAGGTTACCCTGGTATTCTTGCTAAGGTTAGGGAAGGCTTAGCTGTAGCATAAGCTGCGGCTATCAGTTCCTGAGCTAGTCAGATCTAGCTAGGATAAATCAATGAACTGTTTGGGATGAGAGTGTATGAGCCATAGAGACCTTGCTAGCCCCTTTGATGAGCTCAAGCCGGTTACTAGGAGCCCCCTAGAATTCCAGGGTTTTGTCCCCGAGGAGCGGCTCAAGGACTATTACCTCAAAGGCTACTATCAGCCTCAAACCATAGCTCAGTTCCTGCAAGAGAGCCTGAGTAAGTACGCTGATCAGCCCGCGGCCATTGGTCTAACTCATCAGAGTCAGGGGGAGGGCTCCGGCTCCCAGGAACAAAAATGGACCTACAAACAGTTGGCCGCACAAGCGGAGCTAGCCGCTCAGCGTCTGCAGTCTCTGGGGGCTAGAAAGGGTGATAGGGTTCTGCTGCAACTTCCGAACTGTCTGGAGTTTCTCTCCTACATGGTGGGTTCTTTTCAGCTGGGTCTTGTCCCTGTTTTCTGCCTTCCTAAGCACAGGGAACGCGAGCTAGAGCATTTTGCGCGACAGGTGGATCCAGCCATCCATATCTTTGCCCAGGGCGCCGAAAACTGCGACTATTGGTCCCTTTACCGGGCATACTCGCAGCGCATGCTAGCAGCAAATCTAAGGCCCCCTCTGGCCTTGGACATTACCGAGCCGGGGCAAGGACTTGAGCCCCAGGCGGGGTTGCCTGGGTGTCCAGATGCAGAGGAGACAGCGGATAAGTGCGCGAAACCCTGGGAATCGGTAGCGCTCTTTCAGCTTTCGGGGGGAACTACCGGCAGGTCCAAGATGATTCCCCGAACCCATATGGACTACCTCTACTCCGTGCGAGAGTCAGCCCATATTTGCCAGCTAAGTCCCCAGACCAAAATGCTGGTTGTGCTACCAGCTGCCCACAATTTCACTATGAGTTCGCCAGGCATACTGGGGGTTTTATACTCGGGCGGAACCCTTATTATGGCCGGTGATCCCAGCCCTCAAACCGCATTTGGCCTGATCCAGCGGCACGGTGCAACCATGGCCTCTCTGGTCCCGGCACTTGCCAGGGCTTGGGCTTTACTGGCTGAAAGAGGCGGGCTGTCCTTTCCAAGCCTAGAGTTGGTTCAGGTCGGTGGGGCAAAATTTAGCCCCAGCGCTGCCCGCCATCTGGTTGAGGTTCTGGGTGTCAAACTGCAACAAGTCTTTGGCATGGCTGAAGGGCTAGTCAATTACACGCGTTTGGATGATCCCCTGGAGATAGTATTGACCACCCAGGGAAGACCAATCAGCCCCGATGATGAGATTCTGATCCTTGATGACCAGGACAAGATCCTTCCAGCAGGTCAAGCCGGGCACCTTCTAACTAGAGGTCCCTACACGATTGGTGCCTACTACCGGGAGGAAAAAGCCAATAGGGAAAGTTTTACCGACCAGGGCTTCTACAGGACTGGTGACCTGGTAGTAGCCCACCCGAGCGGCCATCTAGAGGTAGTGGGCAGAGCTAAAGATCAGATAAATCGCGCCGGCGAAAAAATCTCGGTTGATGAGATCGAAGATTTTGCCTTGCAGCTCCCTGCAGTCCAGGATGCAGTAGCAGTTGGGCTACCTGATCCAGATGTTGGTGAGCGTATCTGTTTAGTGCTCTTGGCAGGCGACCTCAAGGCTTTCGGGCCCAGCCCCCTAGATTATGTTCGTCGTGCCTACCGTCAAGCGGGTTTTGCTACCTATAAGTTGCCTGAGAGGGTTGAGCTTCTGAGCCAATTCCCCTTGACCAAGGTGGGAAAGATTTCCCGCAAGGAACTTAGAGAGCGCATCGGAAAAATCATCAGTAGCCCCCAGTAAAAACAGTTACCGGAGCAAAAGAGGAAGAGGGAAATTCGCTAGTTGGCCAAGAGGTGCTCTGCCCAGGTAAGGGTCCTCGTGCCCACCTCCTCTGAGCGCCAATAGAGTTCCCGGCCTTCCTGCGCCCTTGAAATATTAACAGCTAATCATAGAAAGGTTACCCTCATGACCCAAGAAGAACTCCTGGAACTGCTCCACAAGCAGATGGGAGACAAGCTAAATCAGGCAAGTATCAAAGAACAGCCGCAGGCAGACCTCTTGGAGGCCGGTTTGGACTCTATGGGGGTCTTTTTCCTGCTCGATGACCTGGCCCAAAAGGGGTACCAGCTTGAATTTACCGACTTTATAGCTCAGCCAACCTTGGCTTACCTCATGGAGGCGACGCAGGGTGAGAGCTGAGCGGTGGCATGACCTACCTGCCTCAATGGTCGGCATCTACTGCGCCACGGCGGCAGAACCGCAGAATCCCAGATACAACACCGCTGAGCTCATTGAAATCAGTGGTAGCTTGGACTACCAGGTTTTGGAAGCAGCCCTGCATGATGCTTATTCTGAACATGAGGCTATAGGGGCAGAGTTTTGCCAGGAAGAGATAAAACAAGCCCCCCAGGGTTTAAAAAGTAAACAGGTCACTCCTCAGTGGAGACCGCGGACTACACCTGAGGACCAAGAGCAGAGAGAGCTCATAGAGCACTGCCGCTTACCAGAACAGCAGAATCAGTTTGAGGCAGTCAGCCAGTGGTGTTATCAGCGAGCTCAGCAACCCCTAGACGTGTTTAACGGCAAGGGGGTAGATGCTGTACTCATTGAGATGGGTCAGAGAACCTGGCTCTACCACGCAGCCCATCACCTGATAGCTGACGGCTACGCTGTGCACACACTTTTGGGCCGCTGGGCCCAACTGTACCGGGAAGGTATGCACGGGCAGAGCACAGTCGGTAAGCGCTCATCGCTAGCGGAATTGACTATTCAGAGCCAAGAACAAGCCGATCGGGCACTCCAAGATAGGCAGGCCTGGATCAAGAAACTGGCAGAAGAGGATCTCAGCGCCGATACCTCAGTTGCCCAGGCCACGGCACCGGCAAGCTTCAGGCCTTACCGCTCACGCCACACTGTCAGCCAGCAGCTCCAAGCTAGCCTCCTTAAAGCCAGTAAGGATTTCGGGGTGGGCTGGTCTCAGCTACTGACCGCTGCTTTAGGCTCGTATCTAGCCAGGGCAGCTCGGAGCGAGGTGAGCCGCCTTGCGGTGCCTCTGATGAACCGTACTCTTGCCGGTTCCAAGGCTAGCGCGCTTACCCTTTGTAGTGCTGTCAACCTCCTGCCTCTTGCGGTCCCAGCGAGCGGTGATGTTAAGGAGCATGCCCAGAAAGTTGCTCAGGAAATGGCCTTTGCCCAGGGGCACCCCCTGGCACGCTATGAGGACCTGGAAAGAATAACTGCTAGTAGGGGTCGTCTGACCGGGGCTCAGATCAATATTGTTCCTTTTGAATCAGCGCTCGATTTTGGTGGTGGCACCACAGGCCGGATCCATAATCTGCTTGCAGGGCCGGTTGAGAATATAACTGTCTGCCTAAGGGGAATGCCAAGACCCGGGACGGACTTAAGCCTGGAAGTAGACTGTAACCCAGCTCTCTACAGCCTAGAAGAAAGTCACTTGCATGGTGAGCGTATCCTTAGCTGGCTTGAACAGTACGCTCAGCTGTGTGGGCGTGGAGGTGAGCTAGATCAATTAAAGCAGGCAACGGCCAGTGAAAGAACTGCCCTGGAAGAGTTTAACAGGACCGCCCATGATGTGAACTACCAGCCCTTGGCTGCCCGTTTTCTTGAATTTAGCCGGCGACAGCCAGAAGATTTTGCGGTCATTGAGGCGGCCCCCTATGATTCCTACGGCTCCTCTGAGACCGAATTTGGTCACCGTACTTTGACCTACCAGCAGCTAGCGGACCTGAGCCTTCGCTACGCAGGGGCTCTCCAAAGCTATGGTGTCAGCAGGCAGGATACCGTTGGCTTGCGGGTTGAGCGTGGCCTGGAGCAGTTCATCTTGCTTTATGCTCTCTTGCATCTGGGGGCAGTTTACCTCCCCCTGGACCCGGCCCTACCCGCTGGTAGGATCAGCTCCATGTGCCAGGACGCCCAAGCCAGTCTTATCTGCCAGGGACCTGGTGTGGCCCCTTTGGAAGGGCAAATGGTATCTGAGCTGGTGAGCTGGCAAGAGCTCACCGAACGAGCAGTAGCTTTAGGCCCGGAAGAACTGATAGAGGCAGGGGCGGGCAGTAGCCTTCAAGCTCATGAAAATATTTACGCCCTCTTTACCTCTGGCTCTACCGGCCGCCCCAAGGGAGTCATCACCAGCGCGGGAGCTCTAGCCAACCGGCTTGCCTGGCAACAAGACCTGCTCAGGCTAGAGGAAGGTGAGCGGGTACTGCATAAGACCCCAATCTCTTTTGACGTGCATATCTGGGAACTCTATTGGCCTCTGACTCAGGGGGCCACCGTAGTGGTTGCTGCCCCTGGCGGGCATAGAGACCCCCAGTACCTAGCCGGCATCTTGGAACAAGGCGGTGCCGACCTTGTACATTTTGTTCCCAGCATGCTAGCAGCCTATCTGGATTCTCTGGCACTCCTGGATAGCCCTCAAGCCGGCAAGCAAGGCCCTCGAGCTTTTATTTGCTCTGGTGAGCAGCTCCCAGCTTCAAGTGTCCTGCAGGTTCATAGGCGTTATCAGGCTCCGGTCCATAACTTTTACGGCCCGACCGAAGCAGCTATTGATGTGACAGCTTTTTCTGCTTTGCCCGGGAGTTCATACAGCCAGGTGCCTATTGGCAGACCGGTGTGGAATACCGGCCTCTCTATCCGCGACCTGGCCGGGCAAGAGTGCCCCCCCGGGGTAGTGGGGGAATTGCATCTGCACGGTGTGCAGGTGGCAAGCGGCTATCTGCAAAGACCGGAGCTAAGTCAGGCCTCTTTCTACCTGGACTGCGCCGGAGAGCCTTCCTACCGCACCGGAGACCTTGCCTACTGGGATAGCCAGGGCAATGTTTACTACCGGGGCAGGGCAGATAACCAGGTCAAGATCAGGGGCCAACGGGTGGATCTAGGCGAGATTGAGACGGTGCTGGCAGGACACCCGAATGTCTCTAATGTTGCTGTTCTCTACCTCCCCGAACGCCTTGATGCCCTGGTGGCTTTTGTGGAACTGAGGCAGGGGTGCACGGATACCAACCCTGCTGATTACGCGGCCTACACCGGCCAAGAGCTCCCCGATTATATGATTCCCAACCAGTGGATCTTTGGCCAAGAATTGCCTTTGACCCCTAACGGCAAGATAGATCGTAAATCCCTGAGAAACTATTACCTTGAGCAGGCCGAGCACGATCAGCCGTCACCGACAATTAGTCGTCAGGTCAAGAGCCTTCTGGAGGAAGAAATCTGCGCTATTTATAGCACCCTACTGGGCTTCCAGGCTGGCCCCGATACTGATTTTTTTGCGCAGGGCGGTAATTCACTAGCAGCCTTAAACCTCTTGGCAAGCCTTGAGCGGCAGACAGGGAAGAAAGGCTCATTCTCGCAAATCTTTACAAACCCCACCCCCCGCCTACTTGCCCAAGCCTTGGAGAGCAACGAAGCTGATGACTTCGTACCGCTTTTGAGCCTACGTCAGAGCCAGGACAGAGAGCAGAAAAACCATATTGTTTTTGTCCCCCCGGCTGGCGGGCTGGGCTGGTGCTATCACACCTACCTGCCCTATCTACCTGCCCGGAAGCCAATCTGGGCCCTGCAAGCAGCGGCCTACAGAGACCCGCAGGCCCCTGGTGCCGGCAGTATTGAACAACTAGCTAGAGACTATATTGGGGTGCTTCATGAGGCCGGTATAGAACTAGAAGGGCTCACCCTACTGGGCTGGTCACTGGGAGGGATGGTAGCCCAGGAGATGGTCTACCAGCTAGAGCAGGCAGCTCTGGCACCTGGGCGGCTTATCCTCCTCGATGCCTACCCGCAGGAACTGTGGCGTAGGCAGAAGCCACCAACAGAAGATCAAAAATGGCAGGCTTTAGTCCGAATGGGCGGTCTAGAAACTGCAGAAACAGGTCTCACCAGAAGCAGGGTAGTTGAACTACTTGAGGGAACCAATACAGCGCTGGGATCCTTGGGGGATGCTGAACTGAACGTCTGTATCGACCAGGTCCACAGGGCCATGGAACTCGTTCGTTTGGGGGATCCTTCTCCTATCGTTACTTCTACTACTCTCTTATCAGCTCTGCGCTCCCAGGAGAAGGGGCTAGAGCCGGAAAGCTGGGCTAGCTACTGTGCTAACTATGGGTGGGTTCAGGTTGCCCAAGAACATGTTGACTTGGTCAAGCCCCAAAGCTTCGGTGGAGTCTTGCAAAAAATTTTCGACCAGGCTTGAGTAAAGGAGTGCAGGCTGACTACAGCCTAAATCACTCGCACTGCCCTAAATGCGGGCTGTTCAGTGCTGATTAACTGTGGTAAAGTTGATAACCTATGTGGCTACCTATAGCTACATAACCACGGTTTCTTTCGTGCCACAGCATAATGCCGCTCACACAGCGGGGTTCGCCCGCTCACCACGCGGGTCCAGATGCTCGGGGCATGACTGATTCCTAGGCGTGTCCGCCAACTCTCTACCCTGTTTCAGGTATGAGAGACCGGCGCGTCAACATCCCGTAGAAATGTTCCGCAAGGCTGGCTCGCAACCTATACCGCGTGTCGGAACCGGCGAGACGACAGGAGAAATATGATTCAGCAGGAGTCACGACTCAAGGTTGCTGACAACACCGGTGCGAAGGAAATCCTAACCATCCGTGTTCTCGGCGGCTCAAAGCGTCGTTACGCAGGCATTGGCGACATCATCGTCGCAACCGTCAAGGACGCAATCCCCGGCGGTACCGTAAAGAAGGGCGACGTTGTTAAGGCAGTTGTCGTCCGCACCAAGAAGGAAGTTCGTCGTCCCGACGGCTCCTACATCAAGTTCGACGAGAATTCAGCAGTAATTCTCAAGAACACCGATGGTGACCCCCGTGGCACCCGTATCTTCGGACCTGTTGGCCGCGAACTGCGCGACAAGAAGTTCATGAAGATCATTTCACTTGCTCCGGAGGTGCTCTAACTCATGGCTAAAATCAAGTCTGGTGACCTGGTACAGGTTATTTCAGGTGCAGATAAGGGTAAGCAGGGCAAGGTTCTTAAGGTATTCCCTAAGACCGAGCGCGTGCTGGTTGAAGGCGTAAAAATCATCACCAAGCACAACAAGGCTAACCCCATGACCGGCGAAGCTGGTGGCATTGAAAAGGTTGAGGCTCCGATTCACGTTTCTAACGTTGCAATCGTTGATCCCGAGACCAAGAAGCCGACCCGCGTTGGTTACCGCCTCGAGACCGTAGAGCGCAATGGCAAGGAGCGCACTGTTCGCGTTCGCGTTGCCAAGAGCTCGGGTAAGGACATCTAATGACCGAAGCAAAGATTACCCCTCGTTTCAAGACGAAGTTCAACGAAGTAGTCACCCCCGCCCTGCAAGAAGAGTTCAAGTACGAGAACGTCATGCAGGCACCGAAGATCGTTAAGGTCGTCGTTAACATGGGTGTTGGTGAAGCTGCCAAGGACGCGAAGCTCATGGATGGTGCTATCCGCGACCTCACCGCAATCACCGGTCAGAAGCCTCTCGTTACCCGCGCGAAGAAGTCCATCGCACAGTTCAAGCTGCGCGAAGGCCAGCCCATCGGTGCGCACGTCACTCTCCGTGGCGACCGCATGTGGGAATTCCTCGACCGCCTGGTCACCCTGGCTCTTCCCCGTATCCGCGACTTCCGCGGCCTCTCGGATCGCCAGTTCGACGGTAACGGTAACTACACCTTCGGTTTGACCGAACAGTCAATGTTCCACGAAATCGACCAGGATTCCATTGACCGTGTACGCGGCATGGACATCACCGTGGTTACCACCGCAAAGACCGACGATGAAGGCCGTGCGCTTCTCAAAGCACTCGGTTTCCCGTTCAAGACTCAGTAACGACTACGTTATAGGTCCGCACCTGTACTCAGGTGAGGAAACCATAACGAGGAAGGGCTCAGCCCACCATGACTATGACAGATCCTGTCGCAGATATGCTGACCCGTTTGCGCAACGCAAACTCAGCACATCACGACTCCGTTTCAATGCCTTACTCCAAGCTGAAGGCTCGCATCGCCGAGATCCTCAAAGCTGAAGGCTACATCGCTGACTTCAAGGAAGAGGAAGCACGAGTCGGTAAGACTCTGACCCTCGAACTGAAATTCGGCCCCTCACGCGAGCGTTCCATTGTTGGCGTTCGCCGTATTTCCAAGCCGGGTCTGCGTGTATACGCAAAGTCCACCAACCTTCCTCAGGTACACGGTGGCCTCGGTATCGCAATCCTGTCAACCTCTTCAGGTCTGCTTACTGACAAGCAGGCTGCGAAGAAGGGTGTTGGCGGCGAAGTCGTCGCTTACATCTGGTAGTCGGTAAGAAGAGAAAGGAAGAAGAATGTCACGTATTGGACGTCTCCCCATCTCGGTTCCTGCCGGCGTTGAGGTAAAAATCGACGGCAACCTTGTTGCCGTTAAGGGTTCAAAGGGCGAGCTGACTCACGAAGTCGCAGCCCCCATCGAGGTCACTCTCGAAGACGGTGTACTCACCGTCACCCGCCCGAACGATGAGCGCGATTCACGCTCTCTGCACGGCCTGACCCGCACCCTGATTCAGAACATGATCATCGGTGTCACCGAAGGCTACACCAAGAAGCTCGAAATCGTTGGTACCGGTTACCGTGTAACCGCAAAGGGTTCCGACCTCGAGTTCGCACTTGGCTACTCACACCCCATCACCGTTAAGGCACCTGAAGGTATCTCATTCGCTGTGGAGGGCGCTAACAAGCTGACCGTTTCCGGTATCAGCAAGCAGCAGGTTGGCCAGGTTGCAGCTAACATTCGCGGTCTGCGTAAGCCCGATCCCTACAAGGGTAAGGGTGTTCGCTTTGCAGGCGAGCAGATCCGTCGCAAGGTCGGAAAGGCTGGTAAGTAACAATGGCTGTAAAGACTAAGTCAGCACAGCGCGCACGCCGTCACGCACGCGTTCGCAAGTACGTTTCAGGTACCGCAGCACGTCCTCGTCTGTCTGTTACCCGCTCAGCTCGTCACATGTTCGTTCAGGTCATTGACGACACCAAGGGCGTAACCCTTGCATCAGCATCCACCATGGAGGCTGAGCTGCGCTCCGCAGAGCTAGACAAGACCGCTAAGGCAAAGCGCGTGGGCGAACTCGTCGCCGAGCGTGCCAAGGCGGCAGGCATCGAGGCAGTTGTCTTCGACCGCGGTGGTAACAAGTACCACGGCCGTGTCGCAGCAGTTGCAGAAGGCGCACGCGAAGGAGGTCTGGCACTCTAATGAGCGAGCAGACTGTAAATGAAAAGGAAACTCAGGTGACTGAAGCAAGCGCAGAAGCTACCGCTGAAACTTCCGAGAAGCGCGAAGCCCGCCGTAACGAGCGTGGCGACCGCCGTGGTAACCGTGGTGATCGCCGTGGCAACCGCGGCCGCGAAGAAGAGAAGGACAAGTTCATCGAGCGCGTTGTCACCATCAACCGCGTCTCCAAGGTCGTCAAGGGTGGTCGTCGCTTCAGCTTCACCGCACTTGTCGTTGTTGGTGACGGTAACGGTATGGTTGGCGTCGGCTACGGTAAGGCTAAGGAAGTTCCTGCGGCCATCTCTAAGGGTGTTGAAGAAGCTAAGAAGAACTTCTTCCGCGTACCCCGTATTGAAGGTCGCACCATTCCTCACCGCGTTCAGGGTGAAGCAGCAGCAGGCGTAGTTATGCTCCGCCCCGCTACCGCTGGTACCGGTATTATCGCTGGTGGTCCCGTTCGTGCCGTACTTGAGGCAGCAGGCATCCACGATGTTCTGTCCAAGTCACTCGGTTCCTCGAACCAGATCAACATTGTCCACGCGACCATCGATGCACTGCGTCAGCTCGAAGAGCCCGTTGCAGTTGCAGCACGCCGTGGTCTTCCCCAGGACGAGGTTATCCCCGGCTTCTTGCGTGTCGCTCAGTCTGAAAAGGCAGGTGCCTAATGTCCGGCAAGCGTATTCAGCCCAGCGATGCAAAGCTGGAAATCACCCAGATCAAGTCCTACGTTGGCGAAAAGCAGAACATGCGCGACACCCTTCGTTCCCTGGGCCTCAAGCGCCCCGGTAACAAGGTTGTTCGCACTGCTGACCCCGTCACCTGCGGCATGGTCAACACCGTAGCTCACCTGGTTCAGGTTGAGGAGGTCAAGTAAAGATGGCAGTAGAAAATAACGACGCTATCAAGATTCACGATCTGCGCCCGGCTCCGGGTGCCCATAAGGCAAAGACCCGCGTAGGCCGCGGTGAAGGCTCAAAGGGTAAGACCGCAGGTCGCGGTACCAAGGGTACCAAGGCTCGTTACCAGGTCCGTGCGGGCTTTGAAGGTGGTCAGCTTCCGCTGCACATGCGCCTTCCCAAGCTCCGCGGCTTCAAGAACCCCTTCCGTACCGAGTACCAGGTTGTTAACCTGGACCGTATTGCGGAACTGTTCCCTCAGGGCGGCGACATCACCGTTGACGCACTGGTAGCAGCTGGCGCCGTTCGCAAGAACGAGCTGGTTAAGGTTCTGGGTACCGGCGAAGTTTCAGTAGCCTACAAGGTAACCGTTGATAAGGTTTCCGAATCAGCTAAGGCTAAGATCGAAGCTGCTGGCGGTTCTGTAACCGTCAAGTAGTCTTTGGACTCACCGGGTTAACCGGTCGGGCTCCTCTCACGTCACCGTGAGGGGAGCCCTTCTTTTAATGCCTTCTACAGGGTCCGGTCTCATCTGCTGGAAAGCTGGGGTGGGGGAGCGAAGCCAGAATATCAACACTGAAAAGCCTGGGTATAGGGCTGGCCACACAGCGTGACCGCGAAATAATTAAGATTAAGCGCTAAACTGTAGAAGATTGTGTAAAAGCTCCGTCTTCTGGCTTCGGCCAGGAAAGAAGGGCTACCAAAACTTTTGTCTCACAGGAGGACATGTGCTGACCGCTTTCGGACGGGCCTTTAAGACGCCTGACCTGCGTAACAAGCTGCTGTTCACCCTGGGAATTATCGTGATTTACCGGTTGGGCGTCTTTATCCCCGCCCCCGGTGTTTCCTACGGAAACGTCCAGCAGTGCCTCAATACCATCACCGCAAGCGGTGGTATCTACGACATGATTAACCTCTTTAGCGGTGGCGCGCTGCTTCAGCTCTCGATTTTTGCCCTGGGTGTTATGCCATACATTACCGCCAGTATTATTGTGCAGCTGCTGCGCGTGGTGATTCCCCGGTTCCAGCAACTCCATGAGGAAGGCGCGCAGGGGCAGACTAAACTCACCCAGTACACTCGCTATCTGACTATCTTGCTGGCTCTGCTGAACGCCACAACCATCGTTTCACTGGCTCGTTCGGGCATGCTGCTGCAAGGGTGCACCCTGCCGGTAATTCCCGAGGACGGTTTTCTCAACATTCTTCTGATTATCACCACCCTGACAGCCGGTACCGGCGTCGTCATGTGGCTGGGCGAACAGATCACCGAGAAGGGCGTGGGCAACGGTATGTCCCTGCTGATCTTTACATCTATTGCTGCTTCCTTCCCCGGTGCATTTGGCGCTATTTTACAGGCGCAAGGTTGGGGCATCTTCTCAGCTGTCATTGCAGTTGGCCTGGTCCTGATCGTTGCTGTGGTCTTTGTAGAACAGTCCCAGCGTCGTATCCCGGTTCAGTATGCTAAGCGTATGATTGGTCGCCGCACTATCGGGGGAACAACCACCTATATTCCCCTTAAAGTCAATATGGCCGGTGTTATCCCCATCATCTTTGCATCATCCATGCTGATGGTTCCCGGTTTGCTCGCTCAGTTCAATACTCCTTCCGATGGCTCTGCACCACCGGAATGGGTCAACTGGGTCAAGGCCAACCTAACCATGGGGGACAAACCGCTTTACATGGTTCTCTACTTCCTGATGATCCTTGGCTTCGCCTATTTCTATGTCTCAATCACCTTTGACACCGAGGAAGTAGCAGACAATATGAAGAAGTACGGCGGCTTCATTCCCGGTATCCGTGCAGGGCGACCAACCCAGGAGTACCTGAGCTACGTCCTGAACCGCATCACTCTACCGGGCGCTATCTATGTAGCACTCTTGGCCCTGATTCCACTGATTGCATTTGTGCTCTTTGGTGCCAACCAAAATTTCCCGCTCGGCGGTGCCTCACTGCTGATCGTTATCGGCGTTGGTCTTGATACTATCAAGCAGATCGACGCCCAGCTCCAACAACGCAACTACGAAGGACTGCTCCGATGAACCGCTTGCTCATCATCGGCCCTCCCGGTGCCGGCAAAGGCACTCAGGCCGTCAAAATCGCTGAAAAACTGAACATTCCCGCTATCTCTACCGGCGACATCTTCCGCAAGAATATTAAGGAAGCTACCGACCTGGGCCAAGAAGCAAAGAGCTACATTGACTCAGGCAACCTGGTTCCAGACTCGGTAACCAACCGTATGGTACGCGCTCGTCTGGCTGAAGACGATACCGCCCAGGGCTTCCTGCTGGACGGCTACCCCCGAAATACCGCTCAGGTTGCTGAACTCGACTCAATTCTTGCTGACATGGGCCAGAAAATTGACCGTGTTCTGCTCCTGGTTGCAGATAACGACGAACTGGTTCAGCGTCTGCTGGGTCGGGCCGCTAAAGAAGGTCGCTCAGATGATAACGAAGAGGTCATCCGCCACCGCCTGAAGGTCTACCAAGAAGAAACCGCTCCGCTGCTTGAAATCTACACCGAGCGTCAGCTGGTTTCAGAAGTCAACGGTCTGGGCGAGATCGATGAGGTTACCGCCCGCATCATGGATGCTCTTAAGTAGAGCCTACCGACCCACCTGTGCCCCCGGTCATTGCGGGGGCACAGCACTTTAACGCACACTGGTGTAGCCTTGGCATTTACCACAAGCCCCATACAGCCCTGAAAGAGACACATGCGCCGCATAGAGTACAAAACCGACCGTCAACTAGCTGAGATGGCCCGAGCCGGTGTTATCACCTCCCGCGCCTTAGATGCTGCCGTTGCCGCAGCCCTACCCGGTGTGACCACCGCAGAGCTTGACCGGGTCTTCCGGAAGGTACTCGCCGAACACGGGGCCGGGTCTAACTTCCTGGGCTACTACGACTACCCGGCAACTATCTGTACCTCCGTCAACGACCAAGTGGTCCACGGGATCCCCGGTGACCGGGTCTTAGCTGAAGGTGACATTATCTCCATTGACGGCGGCGCAACCGTTCAGGACGACCGTGGAACCACCTGGCACGGCGACTCCGCCCGAACCGTCCTGGTCGGGAAAACCGTATCCGATGCCCGCCGCGAGCTCTCTGAGATCACCCGCGCGGCTCTCTGGCAGGGCATTGCCGCTGCCGCAAGAGCCAAAAAAGTCGGTGAAATTGGTTTCGCCATTGAAAACTTTGTTCGCCAAGAAACCGGCGACAAGTACGGGATCATCGAAGACTTTGTAGGCCACGGAATTGGCACTTCCATGCACATGGCCCCAGACGTACTCAATTACGCCGCTCGTGACCTGGGCCCCCGCCTCAAAAAAGGAATGGCCCTAGCGATTGAGCCCATGCTGGTCACCGGCGGCATTGAAACCGTCACCCTCGAAGATGACTGGACCATCAAAACTCTTGATGGGGGAGATGCCTGCCAATGGGAGCACTCCGTGGCGATCCACTCAGACGGTATTTGGGTCCTTACCGCCGAAGACGGCGGAGCCTCCGAACTCTCCAAGCTCGGTGTTACGGTAAAGCCCATTCCTGCCTAAGAATTCATCCCGAAGGCGCGGCACCCTCAGAACCTTTGGATTACCCGCCGCTCCGAGCATCAGAAACGAACCATTTCACCGGGGAAAGGCCGCTAGCCCCCACCCCTCACCGAAAGCATAGACTTTATGACTGAAACGATTAGCGTCCCCCTGGAAATCTCCAGCGCCAGACCAGAGCCGGGGCAAATCATCCTCAAGGCCCCTCGCCGCGGCAAGCCCCCGCGCCACATCGCTGACTTCGACATGGCAGGCCGCCGCGCCTTTCTGGAAGAACTGGGCTACAAGCCCTTCCGCGCCGCCCAACTCTCCAAGCACTACTTTGAACGCCTGGTTACTGACCCCGAGCAGATGACCGACCTACCCGCTGCCGAACGCGATACAATGGTCGCAGAAGCCATGCCCCAGCTTCTGACCACCGTGCGTACTCTCGAAGCAGATGGCGGTGACACTCTCAAAGTAGTTCACCGCCTCTTTGACGGAGCACTGGTGGAGTCTGTGATCATGCGCTACGAAAACCGCGTTACCATGTGTATCTCATCGCAGGCAGGCTGCGGTATGAACTGCCCCTTCTGCGCCACCGGCCAGCAGGGTCTCACCCGAAACCTTTCCACCGCCGAAATCGTGGAGCAGGTTGTAGCCGGTGCCCGTTACCTGAAAGAAATGAAGGGCCTTGAAGAGGCCGAAGGCGGCTCCGAAAACACCCGCCCCCTGCGCGTCTCCAACATCGTCTTCATGGGCATGGGCGAAGCCCTCGCCAACTATAAGGCAACCATGGGGGCCGTCCACCGCCTCATCGATCCGGCCCCCGAAGGCCTAGGAATCTCAGCACGGGGCATCACCATGTCTACCGTTGGACTAGTCCCCGGTATCCGCAAATTTGAACTCGAAAAACTCCCCATCACCCTGGCGCTGTCTCTGCACGCCCCAGATGATGAACTTCGTGACGAACTGATCCCCATCAACCAGCGCTGGAAAGTCGACGAAACCCTCGACGCGGCCTACGACTACTACCGGACCACAGGCCGCCGTATCTCCATCGAGTACGCACTCATTCGCGACATCAACGACCAGGGCTGGCGCGCGGACCTCCTCGGTAAGAAACTGGCCCAGCGCGGCCGGGGCTGGGTCCACGTCAACCCCATCCCCCTCAACCCCACCCCCGGCTCCAAATGGACAGCATCACGCAAGGGCGTTGAACAGAACTTTGTTGAGCGCCTCCGCGCCCATGGCATTCCCACCACCGTGCGCGACACACGCGGTAGCGATATCGACGGAGCATGCGGCCAGCTAGCCGCCAAAGAGGACTAAGAGTATATAAGTTCCTCTTCTTGCTTGTGCGCCCCGTCTGCCCCCTAAACGCCAGCCAAGCCAGCAGACGGGGCAGGCCACCAGCAGAATAAATCCCAGCCAGCATAGGAGTATGCCCAAGCTAATAAGTTGAAGGCATACGGGGACTGCTCCTTCATCATCTTGTGTCCGCTTCACGCAAGAACCACAACAGCAACAAAGCCCCAGCGAGTTAATGTGAACCTCATTATGTTTTGAGGAAACCGTTAACTTTCTGGGGCATTTGCCGTATATTAGATTGTTGGTTGTCTGTGCCAAGCGTTTGCGCGCATGCGGAGCCAAGCTCACCCCTTGAGAACAAGCCCCGAACGCAGAAAAAATACTACCAACTGCCCACACAAAAATGGGCACGAACGTAAAGCGGAGGATATGGCCAAGAAAGACGGCGTCATCGAGATCGAAGGTACCGTGGTCGAAGCACTGCCCAACGCATCATTCCGCGTTGAGCTGGACAACGGACACAAAGTACTGGCACACATCTCAGGCAAGATGCGTCAGCACTACATTCGAATCCTGCCTGAGGACCGAGTAGTAGTGGAGCTGAGCCCCTACGACCTCTCACGCGGTCGTATCGTCTACCGCTACAAGTAAACACAAAGGCAAACGTCGCACTATGCGGCGTTTACGCCGTGTAAAAGGGGTAAACAGTTCTACCACCGGGCAACCGGACACAGAACCTCTTACCCCGCCCGTCCAAAGCATTAGCTGAAACATCAACGCAAAGGAATGCGATGAAGGTCAAGCCGAGCGTTAAGCCGATCTGCGACAAGTGCAAAGTGATCCGCCGTCACGGTGTGGTCATGGTGATCTGCGAAAACCCGCGCCACAAGCAGCGCCAGGGCTAACACCCAGGACAGCTGAGAAAAGTCCACCCTCACCGGTGGCAGACAGAAAATGGCACCGCTCCTGAGCAATCAGGATACCCTCGGGCACAGAGGCCGGGGACCGGAACAACCGGGCAGTGATGTCACAGACCTCTGCGAAAACAAGGAGAACGCCCCATGGCACGTCTCGCTGGAGTCGATATTCCCCGCGAAAAGCGCGTGGAAATTGCTCTTACTTACATCTACGGCGTGGGCAAGACCCGTGCAAAAGAAGCGCTAGCTGCAACCGGTGTTGACCCCAACACCCGCGTCAAGGACCTTGACGACTCACAGCTCGTAGCACTTCGTGACTTCATCGAAGGCAACTACAAGGTTGAAGGTGACCTTCGCCGCGAGGTTGCTGCTGATATCCGCCGCAAGGTAGAAATCGGTAGCTACCAGGGTCTGCGTCACCGCCGTGGCCTTCCCGTACACGGCCAGCGCACCAAGACCAACGCTCGTACCCGCAAGGGCCCCAAGCGTACCGTCGCCGGTAAGAAGAAGTAAACAGTGTTGTCTCAGTCTTACACATCGCGTAAGGCCAACACTTCCACCAAAACTTTGTAGGAGAATCAAAAATGCCTCCCAAGACTCGCGCAGCGGCCAAACGAACCGGCCGCCGCAAGGTTTCCAAGAACATTGTTGCCGGTCAGGCACACATCAAGTCAACCTTTAACAACACCATCGTATCGATCACCGATCCTTCAGGTGCGGTTATCTCCTGGTCATCCGCAGGTGAAATGGGCTTCAAGGGTTCACGTAAGTCAACCCCCTACGCAGCTCAGATGGCCGCTGAGACCGCTGCAAAGCGCGCTCAGGAGCACGGTGTCCGCAAGGTAGACGTTTTCGTTAAGGGCCCCGGCCCCGGTCGCGAAACCGCTATCCGCTCACTCCAGGCTACCGGCCTCGAGGTTGGCTCCATCCAGGACGTCACCCCCGTTGCCCACAACGGTTGCCGTCCCCCGAAGCGCCGCCACGTCTAAACCTCGCTGTCTAGACGCGTCCCGAACATCGGGCGATTGGCCACCTCACGGTAGCCGATCAATGAACAGACTGCTTCGTCTGCTTCCTCACTCGTTTTTCCCAACCTGTGAGCTCATATAGCGGATGCTCACCGAAAGGAAACATAGTGCTCATTGCACAGCGCCCCATCCTACGTGAAGAACATGTATCGGAAAACCGTTCACGCTTCACCATCGAGCCCCTCGAACCCGGCTTCGGCTACACCCTGGGTAACTCCCTCCGTCGCACCCTTCTCTCATCAATCCCCGGTGCCGCTGTAACCAGCATCCGCATCGACGGTGTGCTGCACGAATTCAGCACCGTAGAAGGTGTGACCGAGGACGTCACCGAGATCATCTTGAACATCAAGAAGCTCTCCATCTCATCTGAGAACGACGAACCCGTTATCGCTTACCTGCGCAAGCAGGGCGAAGGTGAGCTCACCGCAGCCGACATTGAGGTGCCCGCAGGCGTCGAGATCCACAACCCGGATCTGCACATCGCAACCCTCAACAACCGCGCAAACTTCAACGCAGAACTGACCATCGAACGCGGCCGTGGCTACGTCTCGGCAGCCCAGAACAAGTCAGGTGATGCAGAGATCGGCCGTATCCCGGTTGACTCCATCTACTCACCCGTCCTGAAGGTCACCTTCCGCGTTAGCGCAACCCGTGTTGAGCAGCGCACCGACTTCGACTCCCTTACCCTGGACGTCGAAACCAAGGAAGCAATTGCTCCCCGCGACGCAGTCGCATCAGCAGGTAACACCCTCGTTGAGCTCTTCGGCCTTGCCCGTGAACTCAACACTGCCGCTGAAGGTATCGAAGTTGGCCCGTCACCCGCTGACGAGTCAATGGCCGCAGACCTGGCTCTGCCCATCGAAGACCTGGACATGACCGTCCGCTCCTACAACTGCCTCAAGCGCGAGGGCATCCACACCGTGGGTGAGCTCGTGACCCGCAGCGAAGCTGACCTCATGGACATCCGTAACTTCGGTGCCAAGTCCATCGACGAAGTCAAGGCAAAGCTCACCGAGCTCGGCCTGTCCCTCAAGGACTCACCCGCCGGTATGGATCTCTCAGCCCGCCTGCAGGACGACGACAGCTACGGCAGCGACTACTAAGACACCGGCAGTCAACGCACCCGCGTTACACCAGTCAAACATCTTTGGTTCCACTAGCCTGACGGCTTGAGGAACGGCTTACCAGGAGAAATTAATATGCCTACTCCCACTAAGGGTCCCCGCCTCGGCGGATCACCGACCCACGAGCGCATCATGCTGAACAACCTGTCTCAGCAGCTCTTCGAGCACAAGCGCATCACCACCACCGTTACCAAGGCCAAGCGCATGCGTCCGGTCGCTGAGCGCCTGATTACCTTCGCTAAGAAGGGTGATCTCGCCGCTCGCCGTCGCGTCCTGCGCTCCATCGGTAACAAGTCAGTTGTCCACGAACTGTTCACCGTCATTGCACCCGCAATGGCAGAACGCCCCGGTGGCTACACCCGCATCACCAAGATCGGTAACCGCAAGGGCGATAACGCTCCTATGGCCGTTATCGAACTGGTCATGGAGCCCGTAGCAACCGCAGCAGCTGTTTCCGAAGCAACCAAGGTTGCAGATAGTGCAGCAGCTCAGGAAGAGACCCCTGCTCCCGCAGCAGCTGCCGCTCCCGTAGCAGAAGAAGCTCAGGCTTCTGACCTGCCCGCAGGCGCACACGCTCCTCTGGAATCCGGTGAAGCTCCCGAGGGCTTCGAGATCAAGGGCAACGCTGACTCCATGAAGTACCACGTACCCGGCTCACGCTGGTATGCAAACACCCAGGCTGAGATTTGGTTCGACACCAAGGAATCAGCTGAAGCAGCAGGTTACGCACCTGCTGGTGGTGCTGCAGCACAGACCATCTCCGAATAATTTTCGGTGTCTGCGGTGGCCTTCCCTCAGGGGGAGGCCACCGCTGTTTTAAGCTAAGGTTCTGTTTGCCGCTACAGTGGAAGAAATACATGCAGGACGCTGGGAAGGAAAGACATGACTGAACACCCCCTGGGCGCTGTGCTATCTGCGGGTGAGGAAGAGACCGCTGACTCCACGGTGCGCGTGCGGATAGATTTTTCCTATGACGGTGGCCCCTTTGCAGGTTGGGCTAAACAGCCCGGGTTGATTACTGTACAGGGTGTCCTGGAAGAAGCGCTTGCCCTCATTTTTCGGGTGCCCATATACACTACTGTGGCTGGTAGAACCGACGCCGGTGTCCACGCCCTGCACCAGGTAGTGCACTTCGACGTCTCGCGTTCTGCCTGGGAAAGAATGCCGGGTAAGAACCTAAATCTTGACCCCGGTAAGGCACTAGGCCGTAAACTGCGGGGGGCCTTGAGCCGGGCGCTGGCCGATGCAGAGGCTGAGCTCGGGCTACCCACCCGCTTGCAGGGCTATCTCCAGAAAGCAATCACTGTGACAGAGTGCCGTGAGGTGCCTGCCGACTTCGATGCCCGCTTTTCTGCCCTAGAGCGGTCCTACCGTTACCTGATTGAAGATCACCAGGAGGAACGGGGTAGTAATCCGCTCAACAGGCACCTTGCCTGGCAGGTTAATGCTGGGCTTGACCTGCAGCTAATGAACAGGGCAGCAGAAGAACTGCTGGGCCTTAAGGACTTCCTTTCTTTCTGCAAGCCCAGGGCCGGTTCCACAACAATTCGCGAGCTTCGGGAACTGAGCTTTGAACGCAGAGAAGACGGCCTCATCGAGGCAACTATCAGGGCAGATGCTTTTTGTCACAATATGGTCAGAACCCTGATAGCTTCTTTGGTCATGGTAGGGGAGGGTGCCCGCGATATGGCCTGGTTGCAGAGCCGCATCAGCACGCCGGTACGTGATTCTCAGGTTCGTCTGGCCGCCCCACGAGGCTTAGCTCTGGCACGGATTAGCTACCCAGAAGCCTCCGGATACGCCAGGCAGGCCAATAGGGCAAGGAATCTAAGAACTCTTTAAATAACATTCGTGTGATTTAAAGGTGAGGTCAGTCAAACAAGCCTATTTAAGGGAGCTTAGCTCTGGCTTAAAGCTAGAAGATTGGGTATAGTTTCATACGTTGTGCGTATACCGCCCTAATTTCGTACCCTGTTCTTCGGTCTAGTTGCAGGACAATAACGGGGAATAAGTGGTCTTAGGAGCTTGGTAGGCAGTTGTGTTTGGCCCTCACCCGAACCCTGCCCCACGCACTCACAGTAATCTAGCGCGATACCCAACTAGCGCTACCCGAAACGAGAAAAGGCGAAATTTTGCGCACTTACACTCCGAAGTCAGGCGATAACAACCGCCAGTGGCACATCATTGATGCCTCTGACGTTGTTCTCGGCCGTCTCGCAAGCCAGACCGCAATCCTGCTGCGCGGCAAGCACAAGCCCACCTTCGCACCTCACGTTGACATGGGTGACTCTGTCATCATCATCAACGCAGAAAAGGTTGCACTGACCGGTGCAAAGCTTGAGCAGAAGCGTGCCTACCGCCACTCGGGCTACCCCGGTGGTCTCAAGTCCGTCAACTACGCTGAACTGCTGGAAACCAACCCTGTTCGCGCCGTAGAGAAGGCCGTCAAGGGCATGCTCCCCAAGAACAAGCTGGCTGCACAGCAGCTCAAGAACCTCAAGGTTTACGCTGGTTCTGAGCACCCCCACGCAGCTCAGCAGCCCAAGACCTACGAATTCAACCAGGTTGCCCAGTAATTCGGGCCTACGAAAGAACTATTAAAGGAGACATCGTGGCTCAGAACGAAGAGTACACCACCGAAGAAGAGCTCACTAGCTACACTTCCGAATCCTCAGCTCCTGTAGCTGAGAAGGCTGCCCGCCCCGCACTGACCGTTGGTGGTCAGGCTGTTGGTCGCCGTAAGGAAGCTGTTGCTCGCGTTCGCCTGGTACCCGGTACCGGCAAGTGGACCGTTAACGGTCGCGAGCTTGACAACTACTTCCCCAACAAACTGCACCAGCAGGAAGTAAACGATCCTTTCAAGCTTCTTGAGCTTGAAGGCGCTTACGACGTCTTCGCCCGTATCTCAGGTGGCGGACCCTCCGGCCAGGCCGGCGCACTGCGTCTTGGCGTTGCTCGTGCACTGAACGAGATTGATACCGAGAACAACCGCCCCGCCCTCAAGAAGGCAGGCTTCCTGACCCGCGACGCTCGTGTTATCGAGCGTAAGAAGGCTGGTCTTAAGAAGGCACGTAAGGCTTCACAGTTCTCCAAGCGTTAAGCTTTACTGGAATCCTTTCAGCCTCAGCTGTTTGAGAAGTGCCCTCTCCCTTTTTGGGAGGGGGCACTTTTGTATTTCCTGGTCAGCCTAGTAAGAGAGCTTTGCTCCCGGTTAGGGTCAAAAGTTCTGTAACAGTGGGTTTACTCCCAGAGGCGTTCTAAGATAGTGGTGGAAACTACACCGAGAGAAAGGATGCCCATGGCATCTGCTAATGACGCGCGTGCAACCGGTCAGAACCCCACACCAGACAAAAAAGCCGCAGCGGAAGAGGACACACAGACTACACCCCCGGTTACTGAGGGCAAAGAGGCCCACGCCGGCAGACCTGAGGACACTAAGAAACAAGCTGTCAAGGCCGCCCTGGCTAAAACAACTCGTCGGGTCTCTGTCGTTGAAGACTACAGTGCAGAGCTCGATGAGATTGCATCATTGACCAAGAAACTCAAGGGGGGAGAGGAGAGCCTCTCTGATGCCTGGAAGGTAGGCTACCCCTACGAAAAGAAACTGGGACGTAAAGAGTACGAAAAAGAGAAGCGTGCCTTGCAGATTGAGCTTCTCAAACTGCAGCTATGGATTAAAGAAACCGGCCAGAAGGTACTCATTATCTTTGAGGGCCGCGATGCCGCAGGCAAGGGTGGCGCCATCAAACGCTTTATGGAGCATCTTAATCCCCGTGGCGCTCGTGTTGTGGCCCTGGAGAAGCCCACCGATATAGAGCAGACCCAGTGGTACTTTCAGCGTTATATCCAGCACCTTCCTTCAGGCGGCGAGATCGTGCTCATGGACCGTTCTTGGTACAACCGTGCCGGTGTTGAGCGCGTCATGGGCTACTGCACCTCCCAGCAGTACTACGAGTTCATGCGTGAGGTTCCTGAGCTAGAACGTATGCTGGTGAACTCCGGAGTTAGGCTCATCAAGTTCTGGTTCTCTGTCACCCGTGCAGAGCAGCTGGCCCGTTTCAATTCACGACGTACCGACCCTGTGCGCCAGTGGAAGCTTTCACCTACCGACCTAGCATCGCTGGATAAGTGGGACGACTACACCGCAGCCAAGGAAGCCATGTTCTTCTACACTGACACCGGTGATGCTCCCTGGACCGTGGTCAAATCAAACGACAAGAAGCGTGCTCGCCTAGAAGCTATGCGCCATGTGCTCAGCCAGTTTGAGTACCCCAATAAGGACCACGCCCTGGTCGGGGCCACAGACTCCTTGATTGTTGGTAAGGGCTCGGACGTTCTGGAGGATGACGACGATAGCATCGAAAATCCAGAGGGTTTCCCCGTCCTGCGTGAAGAAAAGTAGCTCTGAGAGCGTAGAATAGTCTGTAATGACTAGATTATTCGGAACCGACGGTGTTCGCGGCCTCGCTAACGATCTCATCACTCCTGCGCTTGCTATGGAGCTAGCGCAGGCCGCGTCCATCGTCCTAGGGTTCAATACGGTTGAAGAAGGTACTCGCCCCAAGGCTGTCATCGCTCATGACTCCCGTATTTCCGGTGAGTTTATTGGTGCAGCTATGACCGCTGGTTTCGCGGCTTCTGGCGTTGATGTCCTTGACGCGGGTATGGTACCCACGCCTGCAGCTGCCTACCTGGTAGCAAGCACCGGCGCAGACTTTGGTGTCATGATTTCCGCGTCGCACAACGCCGCAGAAGACAACGGCATTAAGTTTTTGGCCCGGGGCGGTAAGAAACTGGATGATGAGATTGAGAACGCCATTGAGGCTCTCTACCGTTCCAAAGACTTCCGTTACCCCACTCACGGTGATGTTGGGCGAGTTCGTCTGTTAACAGACGGCGAAGACCGCTACGTGACACACCTGATGTCGACCATGCCAGAACACCGCCGTCTCAACGGCCTCAAAGTGGTTTTGGACTGCGCCAATGGCGCTTCCTCAGGTGTTTCCCCAGACGCTTTCCACGCCCTGGGCGCCAAAGTCTTCCTTATTGGCGCCGAGCCCGATGGCAACAACATCAATGACGGTGTGGGTTCTACTCACCCCGAGCTCCTGCAAGAAGCCGTTGTTAAGCACAGCGCTGACCTGGGCATTGCCCATGACGGTGATGCTGACCGCTGTATGGCGGTAGACGAGCAGGGCAACCTGGTAGATGGTGATCAGATTATGGCCATTCTTGCTCTTTCCATGAAAGAAGCAGGAAGGCTCAAAGACGATACCCTGGTCGCAACCGTCATGAGTTCTTTGGGCTTGGAGCATTTCCTCAGGGATCATGACATCAAGCTTGTGCGTACCAAGGTGGGGGATCGCTATGTTCTTGAAGCCATGAACAAGCACGGCTACAACCTGGGGGGTGAACAGTCAGGTCACGTGATTATGAGCGATCATGCCACGACCGGCGATGGTGTTCTCACCGGTTTGCATCTTGCCGCTGAGGTTGCCCGAACAGGTCTGCCTCTCTCCGAGTTGGCTAACCGTATGCAAGCAACCCCCCAGAAGCTCATCAACGTCAAGGGTGTTGACCGTTCCGGCGTTGCTACCTGCCAGCCCCTCCAGGAAGCTATTGCACAGGCAGAAGCTGAACTTGGTGATAGTGGCCGTGTACTGCTTCGGGCCTCGGGCACAGAGCCTCTGGTGCGCGTCATGGTTGAGGCCCAGACTCAGGAAGTCGCCGATGCCACTGCTCAGGCTCTTGCCGATGTGGTCTCTCGTGAGTTAGCTCTGTAGAGCGCGTTCGGGCCTAAAGACTTACAGCGGGTCTCCCCACTAGGGGAGGCCCGCCTTCTCTTTGCAGGAATTTTGTGGCTTCTCTGCAGGGGGGGGGGAGATAGCTCCTGTTAGGCGCAAGGGGGGTAGGGAATCATTGGCCTTGTGCCAGAGCTAGCTTTGTCTCTCTTTGCGGAGGGACTTAAGGCCTTTCTATCGACTGGGACCGATAGCTGATGAAGGTGGGAGAGAAAAAGTAGGGCCCCGGTAGCTTGTGCTACCGGGGCCCTGGTGATTTATAGGAGTTTTATATGAGATTACTTGGCGCTCAGGGCGTCACGGATCTCCTTGAGAAGAGCAACCTGGGGATCCTCTTCTTCAGCTTCTTCTTCGAGGCCGAGCTTGGCAGCGCGACGTTCGTTGAGCTTGTTGATGGGTGTTACGATGCAGAAGTAAACAGCTGCTGCGACGAGCAGGAAGTTAACAACTGCGGTCAGGAAAACGCCGACCTTGATGTCCCCGAAAGCCAGGAACTGGTCAAAGCTCTGAGTGCCGACAAGAGCGGCGATAGCCGGCATAAGAACCGACTCAACCAGGGCAGTGATAACGGCGGTGAAGGCGGTGCCAATAATCAGACCAACTGCCAGGTCGATGACGTTACCGCGGGTGATGAAATCTTTAAATCCACTAAGCATAAGTCCAACACTAGCGCCTTAAAGGGCAAGTGAACACACAAAAAGCCACCATTTCGGATATCGGACTAGTGCACTTACTCACACTAGGGCTAAAACCTACCGTGAGAGGTAGGTGTGGAAAACCCGAGTGGTGGCTGAAAGCTAGTAGGAGGGTGCTGCCGGTAGTCCGTAGAACTCTTCGAGAGTTTTCGCCCCTGATTCTTTGTAGGCTTTGGCTTGCTCTTTTCCGATGTAGCGCAGGTGCCAAGACTCGTACCAATAGCCGGTGTTTTCGTGTTCCATCCAGGGGTAGCGAACAATAAAGCCGTACTCGTGGGCGTGCTCAGCTGCCCAGAGAGCCGTGGCGGTGTCCCTGAAGCAGGGCTGAAGATCGCAGTCACTGCCACTACCAATATCAAGGGCAAGACCGGTTTGGTGTTCCGAGTAACCTGGGCGGGCGGAGGCAACATCGGCCCCTTCCCGGCCGTACTGGGCGACCCAGCCTGCGTAGGTTGCCTGCTGGGTCTCATAAGAGCGGTAGCCACTGAGTGCAGTCATCGGTGCACCGGCTGCTGCCGCATCAGCGAACATTTTTTGGGCCGCCTGGCTGGCTTGGGCCCGCAGATAGACACCACCGATGGGTTGCAGATCGGCTGGTGCGTAAGTTGAGGGGTTGAGAGGGTTCTGCTTGTTGACCACCACATTCAGTGAAGAAGCTCTTGAAGTGTCCGCAAAGTAGGTGGGCCCAGGCTGAGCTGGCTCTGACCCCTGGGGGGTAGCTTTAGCCGGGCTGGTGCTGGCCTGCTCTGAAGCCGGGCTGACTGAAATACCGGCTGATGCTTCAGCAGATGTTGCTGACGCTAAAGAAGTGGCTTGGGCAGAGACCTCCTCTCCTTGAGTAGGCGAAAACTTTACAGTGTCCTCTCCTGTAGAAGAGCAAGCTGTTAAGGCCATGGTGATGATTCCCGCGATAGCAAGCGGGGTGTGTCTTAGCTCTTGCACGTCAGTTCTTTCTCAGGAGTACGCGACGAATTTTATGGTCATGTGATTTTTTGAGAATAAGTTGTGCCCGGCCCCGCGTTGGTCGGACATTCTCTCGAAGATTGGGCTCATTGATAGAACGCCAAATACTTAAAGCAAGCTCACGCGCGGCCTCCTCAGAAAGGTTGGCGTACCGCTTGAAGTAGGATTCCGGGTTGGTAAAGGCAGAACGCTGGAGTTTAAGGAACCTTTGTACGTACCAGGACTCGATATCGCTGGTCCGGGCATCCACATAGATGGAGAAGTCAAAGAAATCAGCCAGGCTCAGAGCCGAGCTTTCATGGGCCCCCAGCTTGGCAGGAGCTAGCACGTTCAGGCCCTCAACGATGAGTACATCGGGGCTGGTAACCTCAATATGCTCCCCGGGAATAATGTCGTAGTACAGGTGCGAATACTTAGGCGCTGTCACTGAGGGGGAGCCTGATTTGACGTCCGAGACGAAGCGCAGGAGAGCCCGCCGGTCATAGGATTCGGGAAATCCCTTTCTGCCCATCAGCCCGCGCCGCTCTAACTCAGCGTTGGGGTAGAGGAAACCATCGGTGGTCACAAGCTGGACGTTGGGGGTTGAGGGCCACCTGCGGAGGAGCTCCTGCAGTACACGGGCGGTAGTTGACTTACCAACAGCTACAGAGCCAGCCACACCAATAATAAAAGGAACCTTTTGACCCCGAATACCCAGAAAATCATTGGTCATATGGTTAGTACTGGCTGCTGCATTGACGTAGAGGTTGAGCAACCTGGAGATAGGGAGATAGACCTGGCTGACCTCGTCCAGGTCAATTGTTTCCCCAAGCCCCTGAAGCTGTTCTAACTCGTCTTCACTCAGGGGAACCTCAATTTCGCTCGCTAACCGAGACCAGGTTTCCCGGTCCAGCTCAATAAAGGGAGAGTGCCTGAGGTAGAGAGGTGGGTTGCTCATTCTCTATAGTCTACGGCCACAGCCTCTACCTAACTGAATATGACAGCGCGGTAACCTCGGCGTTTATAAGGTCAAACTGTGTCGTAGTGATCAGTCAGTAAATCATCAGAGGCGCGTGATAGGCAATGTAGTATGAGAGTATGTGTGGAATCGTAGGATATGTAAGTCTGGGCACTGCCGCAGACGGTAAGAAATTTGACCATAGCGCGTACGACGTAGTTCTTGAAGGCTTGCGTCGCCAGGAATACCGTGGCTATGACTCGGCCGGTGTAGCACTCATCGGCGAAGACGGAATTGAATTCCGTAAAAAGTCAGGCAAACTGGTTAACCTGGAGGCTGAGGTAGCGGCAAGCCCCCTTCCCTCAACCACGATCGGTATCGGCCATACCCGTTGGGCAACCCACGGCGGCCCCACCGACACCAACGCGCATCCCCATGTTGTTGACAATGGGCGGCTAGCAGTCGTTCACAACGGTATTATCGAAAACTTCGCTGAGCTTCGCGCTGAGCTGCTGGCAGAAGGCGTGGAATTCAAGTCGCAGACTGACACTGAAATCGCCGCTAACCTCATCGCCAGCATTTACAACAAACTGGAAAACAAAGACCTGACAGAGGCCGTGCGCCGGGCATCCAACCGCCTGGAAGGTGCCTTCACCATTCTGGCTATCCACGTTGATTTTCCGGATCGCGTTGTGGCAACCCGCCGCAACTCACCCCTGGTTATTGGCCTGGGGGATAACGAAAACTTCCTGGGCTCAGACGTTTCAGGTTTCATCGACTACACCAAGCGTGCAGTCGAAATGGGGCAGGACCAGATCGTTACCATCACCGGTGGCGAATACTCCATCATCGACTTTGAGGGCTTCCCCGCTGAGGGTAAAGAATTTGCCATTGAATGGGACACCGCCGCTGTTGAAAAGGGCGGCTTCTCTTCCTTCATGGAGAAGGAAATCCACGAGCAGCCTGCAGCTGTCCGCGACACCCTGCTTGGCCGTCTGGACGAAAAGGGCAACCTCACCCTCGATGAACTCAAGATTGACGATGTAACCCTGCGAAGCATCAACAAAATTATCGTGGTCGCATGTGGAACCGCCGCTTACGCAGGCCAGGTCGCCCGTTACGCCATCGAGCACTGGTGTCGTATCCCCACCGAGGTAGAACTCGCTCACGAGTTCCGCTACCGTGACCCGATTGTTGACGAGAAAACCCTGGTTGTGGCTCTGTCACAGTCCGGCGAAACCATGGACACTCTCATGGCCGTCCGCCACGCCCAGGAACAGGGAGCTAAGGTTGTCTCCATCTGCAACACCAATGGCTCGACCCTGCCCCGTGAATCAGACGCCGCTCTGTACACCCACGCAGGCCCCGAAATCGCTGTTGCATCCACCAAAGCCTTCCTGTCACAGATCGCTGCAGCCTACCTGCTGGGCCTCTACCTGGCTCAGCTACGTGGCAACATGTTCAAGGACGAAATCCGCTCAATCCTTGAAGAACTGCAGAAGATGCCCGAAAAGATTCAGGCTGTCATCGACGCAGAAGACCAGGTCAAGGACCTTGGCAAGTCCATGAAGGACGCCAAGTCGGTTCTCTTCCTGGGCCGCCACGTGGGCTTCCCCGTAGCGCTCGAAGGTGCACTCAAGCTCAAGGAAATCGCCTACCTACACGCCGAAGGCTTCGCCGCTGGTGAGCTCAAGCACGGCCCCATCGCCCTGGTTGAAGAAGGCCAGCCGATCTTCGTGATTGTTCCTTCACCTAGCGGCCGCGATTCACTGCACTCCAAGGTTGTTTCTAACATCCAGGAAGTGCGCGCTCGCGGCGCGGTGACCATCGTTATCGCAGAAGAGGGCGACACCGCTGTTGAGGAGCACGCTGATCACATCATCCGCATCCCCTCCGCACCCAGCCTGCTTCAGCCCCTGCTCTCTACCGTTCCGCTGCAGATCTTTGCATGCTCGGTAGCCCACGCAAAGGGCTACGACGTTGACCAGCCTCGTAACCTGGCCAAGTCGGTGACAGTTGAGTAAAGGCTCTCGCTAGGTTGTTTATACGCCCCCGTATCCTCGCAAGGATACGGGGGCTTCTATTTCCCCACTCAAACCACGACTAGAATGGGGCAAGGATTATAAACACCTACCTGGAAGGTACAGGCATGATTATGGGAACCGGCGTCGATGTAGTGAACATTGACCGTTTTGCTGAGCTCCTCAAACGAACACCGGGCCTGAAAGAGCGCCTCTTTGTGCCTTCAGAACGCGGCAAACCAGTCCGTTCCCTAGCTGCCCGCTTTGCGGCAAAAGAAGCTACAGCCAAAGCTCTCGGAGCGCCTGCCGGACTGGTCTGGCACCACTGCTGGGTTGAGAACGACACCAACGGTGCGCCCTATCTCACCATCCAAGGAACCGTGGCCCAAAGAGCACATGAGCTGGGAATTAACCGTCTGCACCTGACCATCAGCCACGATGAACCCGTAGCGACCGCTACTGTCATGGCAGAACGGCTCAGCTCAGAAGAAATGGCCTATCTAGCTGAACACGACCCCTCGCCCCGCGGAATCCTACCACCCAGCACATCACAGTAGTAGTAAGAAAGTAAGCTATGACTCATGGACCTCAGCCGCTGACTCTTGAGCAATGCGCACAGGTGCTTACCGCCCCTACAGGCACCTCACACAAGTACACCAGAGGTGTGCTGGGGCTACTCACCGGAAGCGATAGCTACCCCGGTGCGGCGCTCATGTCGGCCCGTGCCGCAGTTAATACCGGTGCAGGTATGGTCAGATTCCTGGGAACTTCCTCCCTCAACCTCCTGATGCACCTGTCCGTTCCAGAAGCCGTTTGCACAGTAACCAGCACACCGGAGAAGACCCGGGTCGATGCCTGGGCGCTGGGCAGCGGTATCAGCGGTCAAGACCGCGAAAACCAGCTACGGCAGATCCTGCAGGCCAGAGAACCCGGGGTTATTGATGCCGGTGCGGTAGCACTCGCAAGCCAACTGGTTGCAGTTGACGGTCTAGAACTGGCCGCCCACCACATCATCACCCCGCATGCAGGTGAAGCCACCGATGCCTTGACCTGGCTAGCTACCCTTAAACCCCAGCTGCTCCCGGAGCTTACTGAAGTACCTAGCCGCCATGAGATTGAGAACGAACCAGCCCGCTACGCCAGAATTCTTGCTGGCGCTCTCGGCGTCACAGTACTGCTCAAAGGCGGTTCAACAACCATCAGTGAACCATCGGGGCAGACCTACACCGTCACGGGCAACAGCCCCTGGCTGGCAACTGCCGGTAGCGGAGACACCCTCGCCGGCATTCTGGGCGCGCTCCTAGCCCGCTACCAGGCAGAGACACCCGCTGAGGCCCGGAAATCAAAAGACTACGCACTGCTGGCCGCCGCCGCTGTCCTAATCCACGGAAAAGCCGCCGAACATGTACACCCAGCCGGTATGCCAGGCCCGCTACCGCCTACCCTGGTGGCTGAACACATACCCGGTGCAGTGGCCCAAACCCTAGCCTCACATCCCGCATAAAACAGAAAAAAAGATGCGCCCCGTAGCAGAAATGCACGGGGCGCCTTGGTTCAGACCAGAGAACAGGGCTTCTAGTATGCGCCCTCCTTGGCAAAAACAGCTCGGACGGTGCGGAATAGAATCACGAAGTCACCAATAACAGACCAGTTCTCAACGTAGTAGAGATCAAGCCGAATGGACTCTTCCCAGGAGAGGTTAGAACGGCCAGAAACCTGCCACAGACCCGTGATACCTGGCTTAACCAGTAGCCGACGGTAGGCGTCCTCCTCATACTGCTCAACCTCAGCGGGCAGCGGTGGGCGAGGACCGACCAGCGACATATCGCCGATGAGCACGTTCCAGAGCTGGGGGAGCTCATCGATAGAGTACTTGCGAATGAACTTACCGATCTTGGTGATGCGGGGGTCATCGGCCATCTTAAAGAGCACACCGTTACCCTCGTTCTTATCGATGAGTTGATCTTTGAGCTCTTCAGCATTGGGAACCATAGAACGGAACTTAATCATGTGAAAGCTGGTTCCCTTGATGCCCACGCGCTCCTGCAGGAAGAAAATCGGTCCGCCGTCGGACTTCACGAGCAGGGCAATGGAGACAAGCAGAGGGGCTAAGACAATCAAGCCGAAAGCCGAAGCAAAAACGTCAATACTCCTTTTAACAATTGCCTTTGCCCCGTCGATCCTGGGAGTGTGGACGTGGATGAGCGGAACCCCGTTCAGCGGCTGGGTATGGATACGGGGGCCTGCTATATCGGTCAGGGCCGGAGCCATAATGAGCGCGACATGAGCGGCCGCTAGAGCCCAGCCCAGTCGCCTAAGCTCGGTAGGGTTCAGGCCGTGCCCGGTTGATACTGCTACGGCATGGATATTATTGTCACGCACCACCTGTAAGACCTCTGCAGGGTCGGGCGAATAGCCAAGAACAGGTAGGTTCTCGTCATCTAAACGGGTCCCTGGACTCAGGCGTGGAAGGTAGGCCGCAACAGGACTTAAGCCTGAGGTTCTTGCGCCTTCTAAGGTCTTGAGGAGGTGATTGCCAGAGGCGACATCCCCAATAATCATGACTCGGGACAAGGCCCTACCCCGGTTGCGCCAATGAACCAGCCAGCGACGGACGCTCCACCGGGCACAGAGAAGAAGTAAGAGGCCAATAGGATAGGCCAAGATAACGTAGGTGCGGGCAAAATCTATTTTGGTCAGGTAAGAAAAAATCGCAATGAGTGCAAAGAAATAGCTGGTAGCCTTTGTCACTAAGCGATATTCGTCGTTGCCCTGGCCCAGGTAACGGATGTTGCGGCTATTGGCCACAGACAGGGCAAGAAACCAGATAATCCCAAACACTACGCCGGTTGCAATATAGCCCCAGGGCAGTTCCTTACGCCCCATAACCCCGGAATTAGCAAAACCAAAACTTGCGACATGTGCTATGGCAAAGGTGATTGAAATAGCCACAATATCTGCTAGATAAAGGGCGATTCGAATTTTTGGATGCCAGGTACGGCGGTTTCTGGTTTCTTCCCACCGTGCCTCGATGCGCTGATCATTCACTATTGCGATATCCCCTAAAGTGTTGGCTGTACCCGGTGCGAGCGGTGGTACAAGCCTGTGCGACTGGATTCTTAATACTATCAGGATGAACTAATAAGGGGATCGCTCAAAGAGGCAGAACCCTCACAGCTTCTCGGTGAGAAGCAGATGATATCCCCCACAGGTTCTCGGATTTTCCTTTTTTATAGTCTAAGACAGCCCGGAAGAAATTTTTAGGGAGTTTCAGCACATGGCAGGCAATTTATCGGTCCAGACCGGCAGTGCTCAAGATGAAGTCAATGACCGGTTCATAAAGATGCGGAAGGACATTGTCATCCATAGGTACAGCTACCAGGATCTGCCCTTGCTCGGCAGAGACAAACAGGCCAGGATCGTTGCAGTCGGCGATACCAATAGTGGGTAGACCTGCCGATGCCGCATAGCCAGCCATACCGTGATCGGCTACAACGAGCTGGGGGAGGGTCCCCAGCTTTTCCAACTGGGTCAAAGCCAACTGCATGGGGCCGGGAAAATGGGTGTGCTGTAGATTGCCGTACTGCTGGAACATAACCACATCAAAGATTTGGCGGATATCCCCGTCAAGGAAAGAATCGCCTTCATCAATACCCAGGACTGTTGCACCGTGAGCGCGTGCCGCCTGAGCCATAGCAACATAGATGGGGAAAAGGCCAGCGGGGTGACCTGTCGCAAAAAGAATAGACTGCTTCTCTCTAACGGCCTGCCCAAAGATACGGGCATAGACGGTGAGCGCGTCAATGCAGAGCTCTGCGCTGATGGTGTCCTGGCCCTCAGTATGGGCGGGGTCTGGGCTGGTGCCTACCCGGCGGGCCATCAGCGCAAAGACGTCCTGGTAGGTCCAATCGCGCGTCCAGCTGACTCCGAAGTCCAGGTGCTCGTTGCCATCCACAAAACCCTGGAAATGGGACAGGTTGTTTTCGCGCGGAGTTGCGACCTGCCCGGTAATGCGAGCCTGGTTCAGGTAGGCGGAAAACTCTGAGCGACTCATGTTAAATGCCACGGTGAATCCTTAGGGTTGTGCTAGTGAAAGCTGACGGTAGATGCGGTCAAGGGCGCGGGCTGTCTGCTCCCAGGTCATGCGGCCTGCCCGCGCTGCGCCCGCTGCCCCTAAGCCCAGGCGGAAATCGGGGTTCCGCACCAATGATTCTATCGCCTGCGCCCAGGCGTGAGGGGTTCGCTCGGTAACCAGGATACCTGTAAGACCATCGGCGACAGCCTCTACTAGTCCGTCTACTTTGCTGGCGATTACCGCAGTTCCGCAAGCCTGAGCTTCAAGGGCCACCAGACCAAAGGTCTCAGAGGACGAAGGGCAGGCAACGATATCGGCCCTGCGGAAGACATCAGCCAGCTCAACCGCTGACACCGAAGAGCCAAGCGTGACAGCCTGGCCCAGACCCAGCTGCTGCGCTCGCTCCAGTAAGTCCTGCTCGTAGGTGCCTCCCGACCTGCCCATAATATCGAGACTGACCTGCAAATCCTCAGGGAGAAGGGCAAGAGCTTCCACCAAGAGATGAGGGCCTTTGAGGGGCTGGGGGCGGCCAGCAAAGACCAGATGAGCGGTGGTGTCGCTCCCGGTGTTCAAGGCTGATACCCGAGTAGACGGGTAGAAAATAGAAGTATCGACACCGGGGTTAATCACGCAGAGCCTGTCATCGGTTGCACCATAGTAGCGGCGCATCTGGTCAGCCTCAAACTTGGTATTGACCACCAGCGTCGCGGCTTCTTCTACTAGTTGCTTCTCGCCCTCCCACCGCTCGGCAGGTTCGGTAGACTCGCCCTCACCCAGCCGGGCATTTTTAGCCGCGGCGGTGGTGTGCATGGTCTGAACCAGGGGTATATGAGGGTAAGCCTCACGCGCGGCCAGCCCAGAAAGCCAATAGTGGCCGTGAAGAACACTGGGCTCACGGGTAGCTTTTTCACGTACTGCACGAGCAAAATCGGGGATAAAAGCCGGAAGATCAGCCTTGGCAAGACCAACCGCACGGGGAAGAACCAGACTGTGAACCTGCGCCCGCTCACCTAGAGTATCTGTGCCAGAGGGGCCACCATCGGTACGTAGTGTAAAGACCTCCACTGTGAGCGCGGGGTCAAGAGCTAAGAGCGCTCGCAGAGAACGGTCAATATAAACATTCATACCACCGGCATCCCCCCTGCCAGGCTGGGCTAGGGGGGAGGTATGCATGGAAAAGACATGCAGATGCAGAGAATCTGAGGGTTGCTGTGCCACCCTACCTACTGTACCTGAGCACTCACCCGCACCGATGGCCCAGCCCTCAGATCTGCCACCCACCGGACGCTGGCGGCCTGCGTGGTTTATGGTAGGAATATAAACCCTCACACCTTGGCTCAGAGCAGGAGCAAAGCATGACCCTTGAAAGCGCCTACCGCCAGTACGGCTATGTACCCACCGACGCGCCCGGTGATGCTGAACGCCTAGCCATCATTGACCTGGATGCGGTGGAACACAACGTGCGCCGTATCAAAGAAATCATCGGGGACCGCGACCTCATTGCCGTGATTAAGGCTGATGCCTATGGGCACGGTGCAGTGGATGTTTCCCGCTCAGCCTTGGCCGCCGGTGCCGACTACCTGGGAGTGGTTCACCTTAAAGAAGCCCACGCCCTGAGGCAGGCGGGAATTGATGCGCCGCTCATTGCCTGGCTCCACACCCCCCGAACGAACTTTGAACAGGCTCTGGCCGACGGAATCCAGCTCGGAGTCTCTAGCCGCTGGGAGCTGGAAAAAATTGCCCTGGCCCACCGCGCCAGAGGCCAAGAACAGCCCGTGCCTGTTCACCTTAAAGTGGATACGGGGCTGGGGCGTAACGGCGTCACCCTGCAGGAGCTACCTGCGCTGGCAGGCTATGCCAGGGAGCTTGAAAAAGCCGGGCTTATTAGCGTCTACGGACTCTTTTCGCACCTAGCGGTTGCCGACGAGCCTCAGCGCCCTGAAACCGCCGACCAGTCGGAAGCCTTTGACCGGGCCCTTGCGATTGTGCAGGCCGCGGGGCTTGAACCCCGGCTCCGTCACCTGGCTAATACCCCAGCAACGCTTACCGCCCCTGAGAAGGAAAACCCCGGCAGCCTGCTTCGAGATGCTGTACGCGTTGGGCTGGGCCTTTACGGCCTCTCGCCTCTGGACGGTCACAGCCCCGAAGATCTGGGCCTCAAACCGGTCATGCACTTACAAACCTTCATTAACGTAGTCAAAGAAGTGCCTGCCGGTCAGGGCGTCTCCTACGGGCTGAACTACATCACCGATCAACCCACCACCCTGGCCCTCATACCGGTGGGTTACGCAGACGGTGTGCCTCGGGTCGCCACCGGTGGTCCGGTACGTATCTACCCTGCCGGTCAGGCCGCCCGCACCTACCGGGAAGTCGGACGAATTGCCATGGACCAGATGGTAGTAGATTTGGGCGCTCCCGGCCTCGCAGACCCCGCCGCAGGCTACCTGGGCGCTCCCGCCGTCCTTTTTGGTACCGGGCAGAATCCTGCTGTCATTGAGTGGGCCCAGGCTGCCGGAACCATCAACTACGAAATTGTCACCCGCATCTCCCCTCGTATCCAGCGGGTGAGCATTGGCGGTTCATGGCGGACCGCGCCCCAGAAATAAGACCCCGCAAGCCTACGAAAGTAACCATGAGTAAGCCCCTCCTGCTTGACCTTGAAATCACCGGTCCCGAACATACCCGTGCGCTGGCTCTAGCTCTAGCCCCCTACCTCCACGCCGGCGATGTGCTCATTCTGACCGGCGAGCTAGGCGCAGGTAAAACCACCTTTACCCGCTCGCTCGGTGAGGGCCTAGGAGTACGCCAAGGCGTCATCTCACCCACCTTTGTGCTCTCACGCGTCCACCCCAACCTGCCCAATGGACCCCGCCCCGGCGGGCCCGACCTGGTGCATGTGGATGCCTACCGACTGGCCTCAGCCGAAGAACTCGATGACCTGGACCTGGAATACTCCCTAGATACCTCCGTGACCGTTATTGAGTGGGGCAGAGATAAGGCAGAGCACCTGAGCGAGAACCTGCTGGACCTAGAGTTTTCACGGGTCACCGGGGCAGACCTGGCAGAGACCGACCCCTACCAGCTCTACGCCCCCGGCCAAGAAACGGAGCGCGAGGATGAGGACGGGCACCCCGAACCGCGCCGCCTTCGTCTGCTGGGGACCGGGCTCCGCTGGGAGGCCACCTGGAAGCAGCTCACAGACACCCTCACCTCAGTGGGGCTAGACTAGGGGAGTGCTTTTACTCGCTCTTGATTCATCTGCAACCGCCTCTGTAGCCCTGGGCTCCTATCAGGGCGGTACCCTGACCGTCCTGGCTCACCGGGCTACCACCGATACCCGCTCACACGCTGAGGTCATGTCGCCCTTCGTGGAGCAGGTTCTGGCTGAAGCTGGCTACCGGGGAAGAGACCTGGATGCCCTGATCACAGGTACCGGCCCCGGCCCCTTCACTGGTTTGCGCGCCGGTATCGTTACGGCCCGCACGCTGGCTTTTGCCTGGGATAAGCCCCTCTATGGCCTGATGAGCTTGCAGGCTCTGGCAGAAGCTGCTGCGGATACCGCCCGCGCCCGGGGGCACCAGAAGTTCTTGGTTGCTAGCGACGCCCGCCGCCGTGAGGTCTACACCGCCGTCTACGAGCTGACCGGCACCGGCTATACCCTGCTGGATGGTCCCACCGTGGGCTCTGCTTCGCAGGCTCCCCACTTACCTTCCTACGGTTTTGGTGCTGGCCTCTACCCTCAGGCCCTTGAGAGCCAGGAGGGCTTTGAAAGCCTCCAGCCCGATGCCCCTAGCTTACTTGCTGCCGCCTGCCGCTTAGGAGTGGAGAACCTGAGCCAGGACACCTCTGCGCTCTACCTGCGTGAATCCGATGCCAAGGTTCCTCTTGCTCGCAAGAAGGCGCTGGGCTCATGAGTCTAGCTGCCCTGCCCACCGGTCTAGCGGGCGGAGTTACCGCCCGGCCCATGACCCTGCACGACGTCCCTGCCGTTCACACCCTAGAGCTTGCGCTTTTCCCCGCCGATGCCTGGCCCCTGGATATGTTTCTGGCTGAAATCACCCACCCCAGCCGGGCCTACATCCTGCTTGAAGCTCCGGCCAGTGATACCGGCCCTGCCCAGGTCATTGGCTACGCCGGGTGCATGAGCGTAGCCGACACCGCCGATGTGCAGACCATCGCCGTGCTACCAGCCTACCAAGGGCTCGGATACGGGCGGGCCATGCTGGACTACCTGGCCAGGGAAGCCAGCGCCCGAGGAGCCGAAAAAATCATGCTCGAAGTACGAGCCGATAACCCCCGCGCCCAGGACCTCTACCGACGCAACGGCTACCAGCACATTCATACGCGCCGCCGCTACTACCGCGACGGGGTCCATGCTCTAATTATGAGCAAAGAGCTCCCGCCTGCGATCGAAGCAGACCCCGCAGATAGTCCGGCCTCCGCCTAGCCCCGCACCCGGCCAGGCCTCATCCCGGCCCTTAGAAACCTCAGCAAAGAAGACTAACCATGACAGACCAGCCCCTTGTCCTTGGCATTGAATCATCCTGCGACGAAACCGGCATCGGTATCGTGAGCGGCCAGACCCTGCTGACCAACACCGTGTCTTCGTCTATGAACGAGCACGTCCGCTTTGGTGGTGTGATCCCTGAGATTGCCTCCCGCGCCCACCTAGACGCCATGATTCCGGCCCTGCGCGCAGCCCTGGATGAAGCCGGGGTGACCCTGGACGAGATTGACGCTATCGCCGTGACGGCAGGCCCTGGCCTTGCCGGTGCCCTGATGGTGGGTGTCTCAGCGGCTAAAGCTCTGGCCACCGCTACAGGCAAGCCCCTCTACGGTATTAACCACCTGGTAGCCCACGTGGGAGTTGGCCTGCTCGATGACTGCGGCATTGAAGGTCACACCGCCGACTTTCTGGACGGTCTACCCCCCAGCGGGTTAGGTGCACTGCTCGTTTCCGGTGGTCATACCGAGATTCTGGCGGTCCGGGATATCACCGGCGATGTAGAACTGCTGGGGGCGACCCTCGATGATGCCGCCGGTGAAGCCTACGACAAGGTAGCCCGGCTGATGGGGCTGCCCTACCCCGGCGGGCCTGCCATTGACCGGGCCGCCGCCGGTGGCGATGGCACCGCCTTTGCCTTCCCCCGCGGCCTATCCACCCGCAAATTTATGGGAACAGCCCAAGAGCCCGGACCCCACCGCTACGACTTCTCCTTCTCCGGCCTCAAAACCGCTGTGGCCCGCGTGGTGGAAGGCTTTGAAGCTCGCGGTCAAGAAGTGCCCGTGGCCGATATTGCCGCCAGTTTCCAGGAAGCGGTGGTCGATGTGATCACTGGCAAGGCCATGCTAGCTTGTACCGAACGTGGGATTGATACCCTGCTTCTGGGTGGCGGTGTAGCGGCGAACTCACGCCTGCGCTCGCTGATTGCCCAGCGTTGTGCAGAGAACGGGGTTAAGCTGGTGATCCCTCAGCTGAGCCTGTGCACGGATAACGGGGCCATGGTCGCGGCTCTGGGTGCCCGGCTGGTATCGGAAGGGCGTGCGCCCTCCGGTCTTGATTTCACCGCTGATTCTTCGCTACCTGTTACCACTATTTCCCTCTAGGGTGCAGGGGCCTAGAGTCCTTCGGTAGCCTGAGCTACCAGGTCATCGACCACCGCGCGCAGGTCGCCCCGGTTCTCGTGCGCTACTCGGCGCTGACGCTGATAGCCAGCTCCCTCACGGCAGATACGCTCAATATCGGCCAGCTCAGCCTGACAACCCAGATCAGCGGCTATGCCCTCTAGCTTGTTGAGCAGGCCCAGGACGTCCTCGGTGATGGGGCGTTCTGCATTGGCGTTATCCACAATAACTACGGCATCGGTGCCGTATCGGGCTGCCCGCCACTTGTTTTCCTGGTGGTGCCAGGGCTTGAGCGGCTCAATGCGCCTACCTGCTTCAATCTGACGGGAGAACCACTCGACCAGGCACTGGGTAAAAGCGGTGAGCGCGGTGATATCGGCAATGGAGGCCAGCCCGTCGTAGGCCCGCATCTCAACGGTGCCGTACTTGGGTACCGGGCGGACATCCCACCTGTTCTCGCTGGGGTCATCAATCACGCCGGTGGCAACGAGATCTTCTAGGTAGTCTTCATAGTTTTCCCAGCTCTCAAAGGTAAAAGGTAGGCCTGAGGTAGGGAGCTGCTGGAAAATTTGGGATCGCTGGGAGGCGAAGCCGGTGTCTTCACCCTCCCAAAAGGGGGAGCTGGCTGAGAGCGCTAGGAGGTGGGGGTAAAAGTTGGTAAGCCCGTTGAGGACGGGTAGAGCTTTGGCTCGGGAATCTACACCGGTGTGGACGTGTACCCCGTAGATGATTTGGCGGCGGCCCCAGTATTGGGAGCGGTCAAGCACCCGCAGGTAGCGTTCTTTGCCCACTACCACCTGTTCTAAAGCCTGAGAGAAAGGGTGGGTTCCTGCGGAGAAAAAGGCTAGTCCGAGCCGGTCGGTAATTTCCTTGAGTTTTGCTGTTGCTTGGGCCAGCTGGTCGGCAGCTTCTGCGGGGGTGCGGCAGATGCCGGTCACAACTTCAACCGTGTTATTGAGGAATTCACCGGTAATGTGCGCGCCCGGCCCCGGCACTAGTAGGTCGGGGTTTTGCTCTTGAATCAGTGCCAGAACCTCATCAGCCCTACCCGCTAGTTCACGGCTAACGGGGTCAACCAGGGCAAGTTCCCATTCCACGCCAAGGGTGGACTGGGCTGAGGATGCAAACTGCATGGTGGTGCTCCTGGGGACGGGTGCTGTCGCTGATTCTATCTTAGGGCCAGTGGGCCCTCTCCATGAATGGGGTGTCACCGTGTGACGGGGGCGGGTCGGGGGTGTTTCTTACTTTGTATTTTCCCGGTGCTGATCTTATCAACTGGCTTGGGGGCTGGCCTTTAAGGGTGTTGATGACAATAGCACCGGGCAGAGGAGAAGGCTACTTGAGTCATCTCCCGCCCTTGGTCAGCGGCACCTGTACAGGTTCAGCCCAGATTGCAAGCCGCTGAGAATCCAGCCCCTGACCCAGCCGGGTGAGAATGAGGGTTGCCTCCTTGCGAGCTTGCCCCTTTTTCTTTTTAGCACCGGCGAGGAGCTTGGCTCGAAGCTGTTCTGGAACGATATCTACCCCACGTTTTTTGACGGTAAGGGCGGTGATGCCGTTTTCCTTGACCCA
Source organism: Rothia sp. P4278 (assembly GCF_048512945.1). NCBI lineage: Bacteria > Bacillati > Actinomycetota > Actinomycetes > Micrococcales > Micrococcaceae > Rothia > Rothia sp. P4278. The sequence goes on along the minus strand of NZ_JBLXXU010000002.1, from coordinate 86,939 downwards.
GCGTTTGAGGGCTTTCTCATGCAGGGGAAGTATCTGCCGGACTTCAAAGTACTGGGCGAGCGCGGTGGGTTCTAGAGTGTCTGTGGTCAGGTAGGCGATTCGCTCGTCGATGAGGTGGGCGCCCAGTTTGTGCGCTAGGTCGGAGACAAGGTGGGACCGTACTACGGCTCCATCGGGTTCAGCCAGGTAGGTGGCTAGTTCACCGATGGTGGGTTCGTATTGGTGGGTGCCGGTGCTTTCGGGGGAGTCGAGAGCCGAGGTGATGTCTTCCAGAAGTTCTGGTTCTTGTGGGTTTTTGGAGAGTAGGCTGGCTGCTCTACGCACCCTCTTGCGGGCCAGGGCGTTGAACCAGAGCACTACTTCTACAACGGAGCCACCGTGGGATACCCATTCGGCTTCGCAGTTGGCGGGAATGTGTTCGTGGGGTAGGCCCGGGCCCATTTTGACGCCCATGGGGATGCCGGTTGCCGCCAGTTTTTCGATCAAGGAGAGGGGAGGGGAGAAGGCTTCGGGGTCAAAGAGTCGGGAGGTGGTTGCGCCATCCTCAACTTCGCGGCGGGCCGGGTCGAGCCAGAGTGCTTGAATCGCTTGACCGTTTGCGGTGGTGAGGGTCTGAACGTCAATGTTTTCGACATTGCCGACGAGCACCTGCGAGTTGGGGTAGTGGGCAAGATTGTGGGCTGTGAAAGCGGCGGTTGTGGGGTCTAGTTCTACGGCGGTGATGGCAAGGCCTGCGGCAGCAAAGGCTAGGGAATCAGCGCCGATGCCGCACCCTAAGTCGGCTACAGAGGTGATCCCTGCGTCCTTGAAACGTTGGGCGTGACCTTTAGCGACGGCGGCCCGGGTGGCCTGCTCGTAGCCTGCTTCGGTCAGGAGCATACTGTGGGCCTTATCCCCGAACTTATCTGCTCCCTGGGTGCGGAGCTTTGCCTGGGTGAGTATGGCTGAACTGTCTTCTGGGCTGAAGCCGCGTGAGCGCAGGGTGCTGGCTGCTGCTAGAGCGCGGTCGGTGGAGTAGGGGGTGAACTCGTCGATAGCGGCAAGCTGTTCGTGCGTGAATGGGTGGGCTGGGGCGGGGGTCAGGCTAGTCATTGCCTACCATTCTAGTGCCGGTGGGGAGTTTGGTGATGGGTTGGCTAGCGAGAGCCCACACCGCACCGGTAAGGCCGAGTCCGCCGATGAGGGTGCAGGCGGCAGGTAAGGAGAAGACCAGAAGCGTTCCGGAGATAGCCAGAGGCCCAGCTACTACTGCCGCCTGCGAGAACATGGCCCACTTACTGAGGAAGCGGGCACGCCCGGTGCTGGGGCTCAGGTCGGCTCCGATGGTCATGTTGATGCCTGCACCAAATCCGTTTCCGATGGCCATGAGAATCAATCCCACAATAAACCCGCTATGGCTGGTTGCTAAGGGTGGAACGATGAAGCCTGCACCAAAGAAGGAAAGGCAGAGGGCTAGAACAGCGGAGCGGCCTACCCTGTCTTTGAGGTAGCCACCGGGGACCATCAGGACCATCTCAAGAGCAGAGCCTAAAGCAATGGCTAGAGCGATCTGGGCGTCGGACCAGCCGATGTGCAGGCCCCACAGGGCAACCACAATGGGCTGGGTAACGCGGAAGAGCGAAAGGGCAACTACCGCCAGGCCCGCGCACCAGACGGCTTTCCAGCGCACTGCTAGCTCGGTGCTTTCCTCGGAACGGGCGGATTGAGCGGCTTGTGTTGCGCTGTCAAAGGCGCTGTTGAGTCTGCGAAGTTGCAGGCATAGTGTGGCTAGGACGACAGCGGTTAGGGCGAAGAGAAAAACTGACCAGAGCGGTAAACAGAGCAGAAGCAGGGACGAGACGAGAGGACCAGCGAGTGAGCCTGCGCGTTGGGCACCACCCAGGGCAGTCATGGCCTTGCCCCGGTCACTTTCGGCAACGGTTTCGGCAAGGACTGATTGGCGGGCGAGGCCCCAGGCTACCTGCGAGGGAACCCGAGCGAGGTAGGCCAGAACGTAGAGGCCCAGGGCCCAAGGAGAGGGAAAGATGAGGATGAGGGCGCTGAGGAGGAAAGAAACAGCCGCGCTGGTGGTGGCGTAGGTCATGGCTCGTTTGTCGCCTACCCTGTCGATGGTACCGCCAACTGGCACGGTACAGAGTAGAGCAAAGACACCTGCAACCGCTACTAACGAGCTTGCTAAGGCGGGAGAAGCCCCGAGCCTGATCGTTGCCAGAATCTGAATGGGAACGATAGCACCTAGCCCCATTGAAAAGAGGACGGTAGGAACTAGAACGGGCCAGAAAATCAGTTTGAGCACGGGTACCTCCACATCACCAGAAAGTAGTCTATAACACACAAAAAGGTGCGCTGTGTGCGAAACCTGCGCCGTATCTTGCCCCCTGAGCCATTACCGGCCTAAAGTTTTAGTTAGCACTTGACCGCTTACAGTGCTAAAGATGCCCGGTAGGTAAGACCGCGACGATACCAGCACCGGGCGCTGCAGCACCGGTCACCCCATAATTTCTATTTTTAAGCCTTCTCATAAGGAGTACCTCGTGGCAAACATCAAGCCCCTCGAAGACCGCATTGTCGTCCAGATCGTCGAAGCAGAGCAGACCACCGCATCCGGCCTGGTTATTCCCGACACCGCCAAGGAAAAGCCCCAGGAAGCCAAGGTTATCGCTGTAGGCCCCGGCCGCATCGACGACAAGGGCAACCGCATCCCCGTAGATGTAGCAGAAGGCGACCTTGTCATCTTCTCCAAGTACGGCGGTACCGAAGTTAAGTTCGGTGGCGCTGAATACCTGATCCTCTCAGCCCGCGACGTTCTGGCTGTTGTCTCCTAAGTTCTAGCGGAACCTACCACACCCGTTAGTACCCAAAGAAAGAAGTAAGGATTCATGGCAAAACAGCTTGAATTCAACGATGAGGCGCGTAAGCACCTACAGGCCGGTGTTGATAAACTGGCCAACGCTGTCAAGGTAACCCTGGGCCCCCGCGGCCGTAACGTGGTTCTTGATAAGCAGTGGGGCGCGCCCATCATCACCAACGACGGTGTCTCCATTGCCCGCGAAATCGAGCTGGAGGACCCCTACGAGAACCTCGGCGCTCAGCTGGCTAAAGAGGTAGCAACCCGCACCAACGACGTTGCTGGTGACGGCACCACCACCGCAACCGTTCTGGCTCAGGCACTGGTTGCCGAAGGCTTGCGGAACGTTGCCGCTGGTGCCGCCCCCGGTGAGATTAAGCGGGGAATTGAGCAGGCAGCCAAGCTGGTTGCTGAGCGCCTTCTGGCGAATGCCCGCGAAGTTAAGGGCGAAGAAGTGGCTCACGTTGCCGCTATCTCTGCCCAGTCACCTCAAATTGGTCAACTGCTGTCCGAGGCTTTCTCTAAGGTCGGCCAGGATGGCGTTATCACCATTGAAGACGGCTCAACCACCGAGATTGAGCTTGAGGTCACCGAAGGCATGCAGTTCGATAAGGGCTACCTGTCACCCTCCTTCGTGACCGACCCCGAGCGTGCCGAAGCTGTCTTGGAAAACACCGCTATTCTGCTCTACCAGGGCAAGATCTCAACCGTTGCCGAGATTATGCCCGTCCTGGAAAAGATTGTTCAGGCCAAGAAGCCGCTGACTATCATTGCCGAGGACGTGGACGGTGAAGCCCTCTCCACCCTGGTGGTCAATAAGCTCCGCGGCAACCTGGATGTTGTGGCCCTCAAAGCTCCTGGCTTTGGCGATCGCCGTAAGGCAATCTTCCAGGACCTTGCCGTTCTGACCGGTGCTACTGTCATCACCGGTGAACTGGGTATCTCCCTGGACGCTGTCACCCTGGAACAGCTCGGTTCAGCGCGACGCGTAACAGTTACCAAGAACAACACCACCATCGTTGACGGCGGTGGCACCTCCGAGGCTGTTGCTGACCGCGTCGCCCAGATTCGCAGTGAAATTGAGCGCGTGGACTCCGAATGGGACCGCGAAAAGCTCAAGGAGCGCCTGGCCAAGCTGGCCGGCGGTGTTGGCGTTATTAAGGTAGGTGCGGCAACTGAGGTCGAAGCCAAGGAGCGCAAGCACCGCATCGAGGACGCTGTTTCATCCACTCGCGCAGCTCTTGAAGAGGGCATCGTAGCCGGTGGCGGTACCGCCCTGGTTCACGCGCTTGCTGCCCTGGATGGCGTCAAGCTCGACTCTCAGGAGGCCCAGGTCGGTATCGACATTGTGCGCCGTGCCCTGGTTCAGCCTCTACGCTGGATTGCTGAGAACGCAGGCCAGGATGGCTACGTCGTTGTCTCTCGCGTCGCTGAGTTGCCCATCGGTCACGGCTTTAACGCCGCAACCGGCGAGTATGAGGATCTCATCGCTCGCGGTGTCATTGACCCCGTCAAGGTAACCCGTTCAGCACTAGAAAATGCAGCCTCCATTGCTGCGCTGGTTCTGACCACCGAGACCCTGGTCGTTGAGAAGCCCGCTGAGGACGAGAACGAACAGGCTCAATAAAATAGCTGTCCGCTAGGTATACCAGCCGCCTCAAGTTCTGCCCGCTATGGTGACCAACACCGTAGCGGGCAGAACTATTTGTATTAACAAAACACCTGAAAGTGGCGGTAGGATGCAAGAGCTAGAAAGATTGGACCTGGCTAGCAGGTCGCAGGCCAGAGCACCAGTAGGCTGAAAGGAGGAAGCCCACAGCACTACGCGGCGCTAGAAGCTATGACTGATTCTCAACTCCGCCAGCACCGGGCGCCCTCTACCGGAACCATACGAACCGTCACCCTCCAGGCAGAACGAGCCTGGCGCCCCGAAATTCAGGGGCTGCGGGCACTGGCTCTGCTCCTGGTGGCCGCCTACCACCTGTGGTTTGGGCGGGTATCAGGTGGCGTGGATGTCTTCCTGCTCATCTCTGCATTTTTGCTAACTGGCTCGTTCACCCGAAAGCTGGAAGAGGGTAAAATCCTTGAGCCGGGGAGCTGGTGGGGCGCTAAAACTCTGCTGGCCTACTGGGTTCATGTCTTTAAACGCCTGCTTCCACTTGCTTCTATTACGGTTCTGCTGACCCTTCTGGGCACCTATTTTTTTATTCCGGCTGAGCGTTGGCTACCCATTATTGATGAAGCTAAATCTGTGGTCCTCTACCAGCACAACTACTGGTCAATCGAGAACGCCGTGGACTACTATGCGGCGGATTCATCGCAGGCTTCACCCTTCCGGCATTTCTGGTCGCTCTCAGTCCAAGGGCAAATGTATGTGCTCTGGCCGCTGATTTTCCTGCTCCTTGCCCTGCCCCTGGGTAAGCGCCGACGCTGGGCGCGCTGGCTGTTGACCCTTGCTTTCGGCTTGATTTTTGCCCTGTCGCTGTCCTATTCCATTGACGAGACTGCCGCCCACCAGACCACCGCCTACTTTAATACCCAGGCCCGGCTGTGGGAGTTTGCGCTGGGGTCCCTGGTCGCGCTCTGGCTACCTGCGCTCAAACTGCCCCGGCACTTGCGCGCTCTGATGGGGTGGGCAGGTCTTGCGGGCTTGGTGAGTTGTGGGTTTGTACTCGATGTGAACGGTACATTCCCCGGCTATGTTGCGCTCTGGCCTACCCTCTGTGCGGCTCTGGTGATCATGGCGGGGGATACCGGCACGCTCTGGGGCCCCGAAAAGCTACTTACCTGGCGCCCCCTCTTGGCTTTGGGCGGTTTCTCCTATGCCCTGTACCTGGTGCACTGGCCAATCCTCATTTTCTACCTCTCCCAGACCAAAGAGGCCAAGGCTGGCTTCGTCGCGGGACTGCTTCTCCTCCTCATTTCTGGTTTACTAGCTTGGGCCTTGACTAAAGCCGTCGAGCAGCCGCTTCGGGACTGGGCATGGCCCAACCGTTCCATCGTCGCCGGGTTTGTCACAGCTACCCTCTTTGCGGGCCTGGCTCTGGCTCCCTCCTACGCATGGACCTCATCCATCTACCGGCAGGCGGTAGCCGCTGAAGAACACCGGGCAACGAATAACGTCGGGGCCGCTATGCTGGACTCCACTTACGAGTACACAGGGGACGAGGACGCCACCGTAATCCCTATTCGGGCCGTGCTGGATGCCGACTGGGCTGATTTAGGCCCCTCCTGCACCGAGGCCGCACCCGAACTTGACCTACCCGAATACCTGGAGCGGGACTGCAACTTCGTGGTGCAGACACCCAATCCCACCGGGACGGTGGTTGCCTGGGGCAACTCCCACACCCAGATGTGGATTACGGCCCTGCGCCCCCTGGCAGCGGAAGAGGGCTGGAACTTGATTGCCCTGACCCGCCCCGGTTGCTTCCTGGGGCAAGAAGATAACGAGGCCTACTCCAACGGCTTTGAATGCCAAGAATGGGCCGAAGAAAGCTCCAACTACATACAGCAACTACACCCGGATATCGTCATACTCCAGGGCACCAAATCGGAGGCAGAACTGCCCGATACCGTCCTTGCCAATGCTGAACAGCGTATAGATGAGCTAACCCATTCGGATATCAGAGTTATCGGGGTTCGTGACACGCCCCGTATGGAAACCATGCACAAGGACTGCCTTGACTCCTTTGGCACATTCGATGAGTGCACCATGGAACCAGGCCAGGACGTATTCGAGAGCCCTTTAACCGCGTTGGAAGGGCGTTACCCAGGGTTTGCGGCTCTCAACCTTTCAGACTTGGTCTGCCCCAACAACGAATGTCCTGCCAGTATCGGTAACATCTATACCTACTTTGACTATGACCACCTCACCGCTACCTATATAGAAACTCTGGGCCCCTACTTTGACCCTCGCCTCTTGGAGGCTGTGCATCGTGCTGATCAAAGCGCACAGACTGCCGCAGATGATTCAGCTTTCTAAGATGAGCTGACCGGATATACCTAGAGCGGGAATGGGTGGGCTAGTCTGGTAGCTATGGGCTTTGAGGCTTCCTACCTGCCGGTGCAGAGCTGTTGCAAGGGGCCGGGGCGTCCGCTCGCACAAGCCAGCCAAGCAGACTAAGATTAAAGATAGTGTCGCCCGCGCTAGATGACCCCCTTCGAAAGGTAGCAACCCCTCCATGACCACTCCTACTGCTCTGAGCGAAGACCCCTTCGGCTTTACCGGACTTACCTACGACGACGTTCTCCTGCTACCTGGCAACACCGATGTCATTCCCTCCGAAGCAGATACCACAACGCGCCTAACCCGCCGTATCTCTATCGGTTCACCCATTATTTCTGCGGCCATGGACACCGTCACCGAAGCTAACCTGGCAATTGCTATGGCTCGCATGGGTGGCATGGGCGTTATCCACCGTAACCTTTCAATCCAGGATCAGGCCGACCACGTGGACCGCGTCAAGCGGAGCGAATCGGGCATGATTACCAACCCCGTGACCGTCGGCCCCGATGCCACTATTGCTGAACTTGATGCGCTCTGCGGGCACTACAAGGTCTCGGGTCTTCCCGTGGTGGATGATTCCGGTGTTCTGGTCGGTATTATCACCAACCGCGACATCCGTTACCTACCCGAGTCCACCTTTGAGACCACCAAGGTCCGTGACATCATGACCAAGATGCCCCTGATTACGGGTCATGAGGGCATGAGCAAGGACGAAGCCTTCGACCTGCTGGCAAGTAACAAAATCGAGAAACTGCCCCTGATTGACGAAGCAGGTAAGCTCACCGGTCTGATTACGGTCAAGGACTTCACCAAGAGCGAGCAGTACCCCCGAGCCACTAAGGACGAGGACGGTCGCCTGCGCGTCGGTGCCGCTATCGGATTCTTTGGTGATGGCTACGAGCGCGCCATGACCCTGATCGAAGCCGGTGTTGACGCCCTGTTCGTGGATACCGCCAACGGTCACTCCCAGGGCGTACTCGACATGATTGCCCGCCTCAAGAAAGACAGCGCAGCCGCCCACGTTGATGTGGTGGGTGGCCAGGCCGCTACACGGGCCGGTGCCCAGGCCATTATCGATGCCGGGGCCGATGCCGTGAAGGTGGGCGTTGGCCCCGGTTCTATCTGCACCACCCGCATTATCGCCGGCGTTGGTGTGCCCCAGATTACCGCTATCAATGAATCGGCTAAAGCCGCTATCCCTGCCGGTGTTCCGCTGATCGCGGACGGCGGTATGCAGCACTCCGGTGAAATTGGTAAGGCCCTGGTCGCAGGTGCTGACTCCGTGATGCTTGGCTCCCTGCTGGCCGGTACCGCAGAATCACCCGGCGACCTAATTTTTGTCAACGGCAAGCAGTTCAAGGCCTACCGTGGCATGGGCTCACTGGGGGCAATGCAGTCCCGCGGGGGTAAGAAGTCTTTCTCTAAGGACCGCTACTTCCAGGCCGATGTGTCCTCAGAGGAGAAGCTGATTCCCGAGGGAATCGAAGGTCAGGTGCCCTACCGTGGCCCCCTGTCCTCTGTACTGCACCAGCTCGAAGGCGGCCTGCGCCAGACCATGTTCTATGTGGGTGCCCACACTATCGACGAACTCAAGCACAAGGGCCAGTTTGTGCGGATCACTTCGGCAGGTCTGAAGGAATCACACCCGCACGACATCATGATGACGGTAGAAGCCCCCAACTACCGCCGCTAAGCGCAGATTGTTAGCACCGCCTGCCCATAGAATTGGGCGGGCCTGAGCAGAAAGCCACCAACCGGCTAGACCGGTGAAAGGAAAAGCTATGAACGACATCCAAATTGGTATGTCCAAGCGTGCTCGCCGCACCTACTCGCTCGATGAAATTGCCCTGGTTCCTACCCGCAGGACCCGGGATACCAACGATGTGAACGTCACCTGGCAGATTGATGCCTTCGCGTTCGAGACCCCCATCATCGGTGCTCCTATGGACTCGGTGATGTCACCGGCTACCGCTATCGCTCTGGGTAAGCTCGGTGGCCTGGGTGTTCTTAACCTGGAAGGGTTATGGACTCGTTATGAGGATCCCCAGCCCCTACTCGATGAAATCACTGCACTGGATGCAGAGGATGCCCCAGCCGCGACCCGCCGCATGCAGCAGATATATTCGGAACCCATTAAGGCTGAGCTGATAACGGCTCGCCTTGCTGAGATTCGTGAGTCCGGTGTCATTGTGGCAGGTTCGCTGACCCCGCAGAACACCCAAGAGTTCTATGAGACTGTGGTGAAAGCTGGTGTTGATATCTTTGTGATTCGCGGTGCAGCTGTTTCTGCCCAGCACGTTTCGACTAGCCGTGAGCCTCTGGACCTCAAAAAGTTTATTTACGAGCTCGATGTCCCTGTGATGGTGGGCGGTGTAACCGGTTATACCCCCGCCATGCACCTGATGCGCACCGGTGCCGCTGGTGTCCTGGTTGGCTTTGGGGGCGGTGCGGCCCTCACTACCCGCCGGGGCCTGGGTATCCAGGCCGCTATGGCAACTGCTATCTCCGATGTAGCAGCCGCCCGCTCGGACTACCTGGACGAATCGGGTGGCCGCTACGTCCATGTGATCGCTGACGGTTCACTAGGCCGCTCCGGTGATATGGTCAAGGCTCTGGCTATGGGGGCCGATGCTGTCATGATTGGTGCGCCTCTGGCTCGTGCCCTTGAGGCCCCTGGTGCCGGCTGGTACTGGGGTAACGAAGCCCATTCCAAAGATTTCCCGCGCGGTGTACGCACCTACCAGGGTACCGTGGGAACCCTCAAGGAGGTTCTCTACGGCCCCTCGGCTCACACCGACGGTAGTTCTAACCTGGTAGGTGCCCTCAAACGGGCGCTGGCTACCTGCGGGTACACCGACCTGAAATCTTTCCAGCGTATCGATGTGAATTTCACCCCCTACGTCAAGTAGCGTCGACGGCCTCGCTCTTGCTGCTCACATGCAGGGGAGCGGGGCCTGCACGCTGTCACCCATGTTTGTAAGAGGTCTCTGAGTTGCTGAAAACTGCCCTAACCCCACGCTGGTTGCTGGGCTTGCTCCTGGTGCTGGCTCTGTCCAGCGGCTTTGTCATGCTCAGTAAGTGGCAGCTTAACTCATCGACCATGGGGCAGCTTACCGCTGACCCGGCCAAGGATAGGGTAGGCCCCTACACCGAAGTTCTCCAACCACACAGTGCTCAGCTCGCTAGCACTGTAGATACTGTAGTTGAAGCGCGAGGTACCTATACTCCAGGCTCCTCCTACCTGGTAGAAAATAGGCTTAAAGATGGTGTCCAAGGCTACTGGGTAATTGCTCTATTCACCCCGGAAGATAGCCAGAACGTGGAAACCAGTATGGGATCTAGCCCCCGGGGTATCGCTGTGGTGCGCGGCTGGTCTAAGGAGCCCCTTGTGCCTCCGGAACCTCAAGGGCCGGTGACGGTAGCCGGTCGTATCGTGGCTAATGACCCACCGGTCAATAGTAACCAGAGACACTCCCAGCTTGAGAACAAGGACCGTTTACTGGGGTCAGCCAGCCCTGCCTACCTTACGAATGTGTGGAACGCCCCGCTCTATGACGGAATCCTGACCCTTGATTCTGAGAGCACAGAGGGGACACCGCTGGCTGATGACGGAACCATAGCTATAAACGCCACCATCATCGGGCAGACCGATAACTTCCTGCCGGTGCGGGCGCCTCAGGTCACCGATGAGAATGTTGACTGGCTCAACATCTTCTACGCCCTAGAATGGCTGGTTTTTGCTGGGTTTGCGCTGTATCTGTGGTATCGCATGCTTAAGGACGCCGTTGAAAAGAAAAATGATCCGGCTCTCTACTTCGAGTATGAGGGGGAGTACTGGGTAGACGAAGAAACCGGCCGCCCCTACTACTACGACCCGGCGGATAAGACCTACTATTATTTCGATGAGGTCCAATCAACTAATAATACCGAGTCACACTAAGATTTCTCAGACAAATAAGGCCTCTGCCAGCTTAACCCTAATCCGGTAACTGGCGCAGAAGAACGAATTAACCCACGAAAGAGGGAACAAGGTGACTGAAGAACCTACCCCCCGCCCGGTCAATCGGACCGATGGCAAGAAAGTAACCCTAGCAGAGGGCAAAGCTGAGGCAAATACACGCGGTGGTTTTACCGTTCGCAAGAAGTTTGGCGGAACGGAGGCCCAGATTCGTGGTGCTCTCACCTTCTATAAGTGGTGCGCCTGGATATCGGGTATCTTCTTGTTGCTGCTGGTTGCTGAGATGATTACGCGTTACATCGTTGGTTATGACCTTATTGCGGGCGGAAGGGATGCGCAGACCGGGCAGAGCCTTGCCCTGGGCTGGCTGAATAGGGAAACCGGTAACCTGCACGGCGGTGTAAATATTTCCACCTGGGTTCTGATCGTTCACGGCTGGTTTTACGTCATTTATCTGATTTCTTGTTTCCGTCTTTGGCTGCTGATGCGCTGGGCATTGCCGCAGATGATTGTGATGGCCTTAGGTGGCGTGGTCCCCTTCCTTTCCTTCATTGTTGAGCACAAGATTCATGCGGAAACCCTCGCCCTGCTCGATTCCAACCCGCAGGCAACTAAACGGTATTAGCCCGGTAGCTACTGCAACTGTTGACAGGTTGGGGGGATGCCTGCCAGCCAGACCCCAATCTGCTTTAGAATAAGACCTATGGAATTCCCTGGGACCGGGTCTTTCGGTTGCCGCTGAGCGTGTACCGTCTATCTGGTCCAAACCCACAACCGAAAAGGTAAACATCTGTGACTACTCACACCCCCAACGAGGAGCTGGATCAGCGCCCGGTATTGGTCGTTGATTATGGCGCCCAGTATGCGCAGCTGATCGCCCGCCGCGTGCGAGAAGCTGGTGTCTATTCGGAGCTGGTGCCTCACACCATGCCAACCGAGAAGATGCTTGCTAAGAACCCTGCAGCCATCATTCTTTCTGGTGGCCCCTCATCTGTTTATGAGGAAGGTGCACCCAAGGGTGACATTGCCCTCTTTGAAGCTGGCGTACCTGTATTTGGTATCTGCTATGGTTTCCAGGTCATGGCCCAGACGCTGGGTGGCAAGGTCGCCCAGACCGGTTTGCGTGAATATGGCGCAACCGACGCTGTCCTGTGCGCGCAGAACTCTTCTTTCTTGACCGGTACCCCTGCCACCCAGAACGTGTGGATGAGCCACGGCGACTCTGTGGCTGAAGCCCCCGAAGGTTTTGAGGTTCTGGCTAAGACCCCGGGGGCGACTGTTGCCGCGTTTGTGGACGAGAAGCGTAAGCTCGGTGGCGTGCAGTGGCACCCCGAGGTTAAGCACTCGGACTACGGACAGCTTGCTCTTGAGAACTTCCTGTTTGAGGTTGCGGGTCTGGAGAAGTCCTGGTCAACCGGCAACATCATTGATGAGCAGGTTGCCAAGATCCGGGAGCAGGTAGGCGATGACCAGGTTATCTGTGCTCTGTCTGGCGGCGTTGATTCCTCTGTTGCGGCCGCTCTGGTGCACAAGGCTGTGGGTGATCAGTTGACCTGTTTCTTTATCGACCACGGTCTGCTCCGTGAGGGTGAGCGTGAGCAGGTGGAGCAGGATTACGCCTCCACCATGGGTATCAAGGTTGTAACTATTGATGAGTCTGAGCGGTTCCTTGGTGCCTTGGCAGGTATCACTGAGCCTGAGGCTAAGCGTAAGGCTATTGGCCGCGAGTTTATCCGGTCCTTTGAGGCTGCTCAGCGCAAGCTGATTGAAGAGGCTGGCGCTGAGGGCGGGGACATCAAGTTCTTGGTGCAGGGCACCCTTTACCCCGATGTGGTGGAGTCCGGTGGCGGCGAGGGCGCGGCGAATATCAAGTCGCACCACAATGTGGGTGGCCTCCCCGATGATTTGCAGTTTGAGCTGGTTGAGCCTCTGCGTACGCTGTTCAAGGATGAGGTTCGTGCTATTGGCCGCGAGCTGGGTGTTCCCGAGAAGATTGTTGCGCGTCAGCCTTTCCCCGGCCCCGGTTTGGGTATCCGTGTGATTGGTGAGGTGAACAAGCATAACCTGGATATTCTGCGTGCGGCCGATGCGATCGTGCGTCAAGAGCTGACCGCTGCGGGTATGGATGAGCAGATTTGGCAGTGCCCTGTGGTTCTGTTGGCTGATGTGCGTTCTGTGGGTGTGCAGGGTGATGGCCGTACTTATGGCCATCCGATTGTGTTGCGCCCGGTGTCATCTGAGGACGCTATGACCGCAGATTGGTCACGTTTGCCCTATGACCTGTTGGCCAAGATTTCTAACCGGATTACTAATGAGGTGGCTGAGGTCAATCGAGTGGTTCTGGATGTGACTTCAAAGCCTCCGGGAACAATTGAGTGGGAATAACAAAAATTTTCCCCACCTGGGGAAAATAAAATTTTTGTTATTCGCCGAGCATAGCGAAGCGGTGAGGCGGGAAACAGCACGAGCGTGGCGGGTTCCTCTACTTCAATTTTTCGCCCAAGGGTGGGAAATAATGATTGATGTATGCCGAGGTCTTAGCACAGTTTTGAGCCGGTGTCTGTGTGATTCTGGCAAGCAGTTTCAGCCTGGCTTCTTGAATTGTGAGAGTTTTCGTCTCATCTAGTGAATGGGTAGGTGCCTGGAAGGTTCCTACCCATTCTTTTATGCGCAGGGGGTTACAAATTGGGGGAGAGCAGTTAGTTTATTAAGGGAGCTGTTTACCACCCCCCTCGGGTAGGCAGCCCTTCTTCCTGCATATTTCCCCCTAACTGGAAAACGACACACACATGTACCCTTTAACCTTGAGCGGGCCACCCCCACGGCCCGTGAACAGTAGTTTTTTTAAGATAGCTCTTGCCAGTATTGTGCTGGCTCTTGGCAACTGCTTGCCAGCGGCTCATGCCTTGGAGGCTCCGGAGCCCGATGCGGCGTCTTTGCCTGCTAGCGCTTACCAAAGTGATTCAGCGCCACCTGAGCCTGGGAGTAAGAGCCCTGGCGCCCAGATGGGCCAGGGCTTGAAGAAAGCCCAGAGCTGGCGTGCTGAGCAACTGGGAAGGGACACAGGTGATGACGTTCAGGCCCAGACCCCTCAGGCCCAGACCCCTCAGGCCCAGACCCCTCAGGCCCAGACCCCTCAGGCTGATGCGCTAGGGGTGTACGGCCTGGATGTATCGGGCTGGCAACCTTATATTGACTGGCAAATGGAGTATGCCAAGGGTGCCCGTTTTGCTTATGTCAAGGTGTCGGAGGGCAACTACTATACGTCTCCTACTTTCTCCTCCCAATATGGGGGTGCCCAATCAGTTGGTATGCCGCGAGGCGGCTACCATTTTGCTCTGCCGGCTCAGTCGAGCGGTGCTGAACAGGCCCGTTTCTTTGTGGCAAATGGTGGTGGATGGAGCCCCGATGGTAGGACTCTGCCCGGCCTGTTGGATATTGAGTACAACCCTTATAGCCAATTCGGTAACATCTGTTTCAATATGACTCAGGCACAGATGGTTGCTTGGATCGATGATTTTGTTCAGACCTACAAAGCCTTGACCGGCCGTTACCCTGCTGTTTATTCAACCACTGACTGGTGGCTCACCTGTACGGGGGATACGCCCCGTTTTAACTACCTGCCCTTGCACCTGGCCAGTTACAGTAGCCTCCCGGGGGCTATGCCCTCGGGCTGGTGGACCTACGATATCTGGCAGTACTCATCGACCGGCCCCTTTGCTGGGGACTCTAACTATTTCAACGGGTCAGTGCGCGATTTGAGGGCTTTCGCAACATTCTTTAATTACAAGCCGGTGGGTGGTGTTTCGCCCTATCAGAGCCCTGTTGCCTTCCGGGACGTCTCGGCTAGCCACGTTTTCGCTGGTGAAATTAATTGGTTGGCTTCTGCAGGCCTTACGCGGGGCTGGCCTGATGGTACTTTCCGACCTGAGGCGAGTATCTCGCGTGAGGCCATGGCCGCCTTTATCTACCGTATGGCTGGTTCGCCTGCTTATACGCCGCCGCAGGCTTCTCGTTTCCGTGATGTTCCTGTGACTCACCCCTTCTATAAAGAAATTAACTGGTTGGCTGACCGCGGCATTAGCCAGGGCTGGCCCGATGGAACTTACCGGCCTGGTGAGAGTATCTCGCGTGAGGCTATGGCGGCTTTCTTCTACCGCTTAGCTGGTGAGCCTGCTACCAGTGCTGGTTCGGTCTTCTCCGATGTCTCTGCCCAGCATGCTTTTGCTCGTGAGATTAGGTGGTTCGCTGATCAGGGTATTACTCAGGGCTGGGCCGATG
The DNA here is from genome assembly GCF_048512945.1 of Rothia sp. P4278. NCBI lineage: Bacteria > Bacillati > Actinomycetota > Actinomycetes > Micrococcales > Micrococcaceae > Rothia > Rothia sp. P4278. Next base: position 71,846 of record NZ_JBLXXU010000002.1, on the reverse strand, counting down.
GTACGTTCCGCCCACAGGCACCAACGACTAGGGCAGCTATGGCGGCTTTCATGTACCGCTACACTTACCGTCCCTAGTATGTGATCTATCCATTTCCGAGTGGATCACAGCTACAAAGAGCCCCGCCCCCGTGATAGGGGCGGGGCTCTGACTCTGCGGCGACCTTTGAGGTGCTGGTAGAATCACAAAGCTTGAGGTGCTTGAGCCGAAGTTGAAACAGGGGCTCAAATCAGCAGTCAGGGGCTTGTGCACCCAAAATATCTAGCGAATATAAATGATGGTGCGCTCCTGGAAACTAAGCAACTACTCGATAGATCTTTGCCTCGTAGGGGCGCAGGGCGCTCCCGGCATCATCTGCATAGTTGCTCAGTACTAGCTCTACCCCCGGTAGTGCTGCCAGCTCAAATTCGCGAGTCAGCTCACGGTCGGTAAAGTTAGCGACCACGAGCAGTTTCTCCCCTTCACCGTGACGTTCGTAGGCGTAAACCTCGGTGTCCTCAGGGGCAAGAGGAACAAAAGTGCCGTAGACCAGCAGGTCTTTAAGCTCACCTCGGCGCAGGGCTAGGAGCTGACGGTAATGGTGCCAGAGTGAGTCGGGGCGGCTCATTGCTTCTTCAGCGTTGATGTCCACATAGTTGGGGTTCAGCCCAATCCAGGGTTCAGCGGTACTGAAGCCGGCCTTGTGCCCAGCTGACCACTGCATGGGGGTGCGGGCATTATCTCGACCCTTGAGATGGATGAGAGCCATAGCCTCATCGGCGCTGATCTGCTGGCGCTGGGTGACAAGATCGTCGTAGAAGTTGATGGAGTCAAGGTCCTTGTAATCCTCAATCGACTCGAACTTCACGTTGGTCATGCCCATTTCTTCGCCCTGGTAGATATAGGGAGTACCCTGCATGCCGTGAAGTACTGTTGCCAGCATCTTGCCGGATCGCTCCCGGTATTCGGGGCTGTCGTTCCCAAAACGGGAGACGATGCGGGGCTGGTCGTGGTTGTTCCAGTAGAGTGAACCCCAGGCCTTGCCTGCCAGCTCAAGCTGCCAGGTGTTGAGAACCTGTTTGAGGGCGGTCAGCTCAAGGGGCTGATATGACCATTTGCCCTCACCGGGGGCGTTATCCAGGCCGACGTGCTCAAAGTGGAAAATCATGTGGAGCTCATCGGAGGTGAAGCCCGAGAACTGAACTGCATCCTGGGGGCTGGTGCAGCTCATCTCACCCACGGTCATGCAGTCGTAGTGGTCAAAGGTTGCCATGTTCAGCTCGTGCATCCATTCGTGAACGCGGGTGCCGTTTTTGATAACAAAGGGGATAGATGAGCTGTGCTTGTCGGGCACAACCGACGGGTCATCGGGTAAGCCCTCGGGCTTGGAGATAATGTTGATAGCGTCCAAGCGGAAACCGTCAACACCCTTATCGAGCCAGAAGTTCACCAGGTCGAAGATTTCCTGGCGCACGGCGGGGTTCTCCCAGTTCAGGTCGGGCTGCTTAACCGAGAACATGTGCAGGTACCACTGGTCTGTATGTTCGTCGTACTTCCAGGCGGGCCCGCCAAATTCGCTACCCCAGTTGTTGGGGGGTAGGGGCTTACCTTCAGCATCCACACCGGAGGAGTCGCGCCAGATGTAGTAGTTACGGTAGGGGTTATCCCGGCTTGAGCGGGCCTGCTTGAACCACTCATGCTCGTCGGAGGAATGATTGACGACCAGATCCATGAGAATTTTGATGCCCAGTGAATGGGCGGTCTCCAGCATGGTGTCGAAATCTTCCATGGTGCCGAACTCGGGCATAATGGCTCGGTAATCGCTGATGTCATAGCCCATGTCGTCGTTGGGTGAAGCAAAGACCGGGGAAAGCCAGATGACGTTGATACCTAGCTCTGCTAGATAGGGCAGGCGGGCTGTGATACCCGGGATATCGCCGACACCGTTGCCGGTGGAATCCTGGAAGCTACGGGGCCAAATCTGGTAGACGACTGCTTCTTTCCACCATTTTTTACCTGAATTATCTGCCATGGGTGCTCCTTATTGTGCGTGCTTAGATCTTATGGGATAGGGGTTAAGGCCAGCTTACCGTCAGGCTTGGTAGAGATAGACTTTGGCCTCGTAGGGTCGCAGGGTGTTTTGGGCGTCATCGGGGTAGTTAGATGTCAGCAGAGTATGTTCTCCTGCGGGTTCTTGATAGGTGCGCTCCAGGGTGCTATCGGTGAAGTTGGCAATGACCAATAGAGTCTCTTGCTCCGATGCGCCGGTACCGTGCCGGTAGTAGGCGTAGACCTGCTCATCCTTGGGGTCTAGGAGCTCATAGGTCCCGTTGACCATGATCGGGTGCTGGCGGCGGAGGGCAATGAGCTGCTGGTAGTGGTAGAAGACCGAACCGGGGTCAGCGAGTGCCTCTTCCGCGTTGATTTCTGTGTAGCGGGGGTTGAGTTTGAGCCAGGGTTTTCCGCCTGTAAACCCTGCGTGGGCTTCTGCCTTCCACTGGATAGGGGTGCGGGCATTATCGCGCCCGGACTGAGAAATGTAGCGAAGCATATCTTCGTGGCTGACCAGCCCGGAGCCAACCAGCTTGCGGTAGGCATCGTGAATCTCGATGTCCTTGTAGTCCTCGATGTTTTCAAAGTAGACGTTGGTCATGCCGAGTTCTTCACCCTGGTAGATGTAGGGGGTGCCCTGTAAACAGTGGAGTACGGTGCCGAGCATCTTGGCTGAGAGTACCCGGTATTCGGGCGAGTCGTTGCCAAAGCGGGAGACCGCGCGGGGCTGGTCGTGGTTGTTCCAGTAGAGGGCGTTCCATGCTTTACCGGACAGGTCGTTTTGCCAGCGGCTGAGGGTGTCTTTGAGGTCTACGAGCTTGAAGCGGGTGTCGTTCCACTTACCCAGGGCCGGGTTAGGGTTGCCGTCCAGGCCCATGTGCTCAAACTGGAAGAGGGTTTGGAGTTCGCCCCGGTCAAAGCCGGTGTAGAGCAAGCCATCTGCGGTATTGACGTGTGGAGTTTCGCCCACGGTAATCACGGGGTACTTGCTAAGAACTTCACGGTTCATCTCTTGAAGGAACTCGTGGACGCGGGGACCGTTGGCCACCATACCCAGCGAATCGGTCTTAGACCCAGCGGCCACAGCCGGGTCATCGGGGTAGGCAGGGTCCTTGGAAATGAGGTTAATGACGTCCATGCGGAAGCCGTCTACGCCCTTATCCAGCCAGAAACGCATAAGGTCATAGACCTCCTGGCGGACGGTGGGGTTCTCCCAGTTCAGGTCTGGTTGTTTGACTGAGAACATGTGTAGGTAGAACTGTTCTGTAGTCGGTTCCCATTCCCAGGTGGACGGTGAAAAAGCGGCAATCCAGTTGGTGGGCGGGATTGGCTCTCCCCGTTCGGTATACCCGGCGGGGTCTTTCCAGATGTAGTAGTCGCGGTAGGGGTTATCCTTACTGCTCTTGGCCTGGATGAACCACTCGTGTTCATCGGAGGTGTGGTTGACAACCAAGTCCATCATGATTTTGATACCCGCTTGGTGAGCGGCGGCCAGTAGGGTATCGAAGTCGTCTATGGTGCCAAACTCAGGCATAATGGCCCGGTAATCGGAAATGTCGTAGCCGTTATCATGGTTGGGTGACTTGTAGATGGGGGAGAGCCAGATAAGGTCTACCCCCAGCCTGGCCAGGTAGGGAATCTTCTCGGTGATACCGGGTAGGTCACCGATGCCGTCGCCGTTGGAGTCTTTGAAACTGCGTGGGTAAATCTGGTAGACAACGGGTTCCTGCCACCAGGCTGTTTCGCGGTGAGATGGGGCGGTCATGGGGTACCTTCCTCAGACTGTAGGAGAGAAACGATTTAGAGGTTGAGAGTGAGCAAAAGCCCGGAGTGGTCCGAGATAGCCTGATCTGATGTATCGGGAAACACCACGCTGTGCTGGGCCACCTCAAGAGGCTGGTTGGCTAAGACCAGGTCAATCCGGAGGGCTTGGGTGAAGTTAGTCCAGCCGTGGATAGCCTTATGCACAGTATGCTCCCCTTGAATCTGGCTTGCGGTCAGATAGGTATCGTGCCAGCCCAAAGACCGCATGAGCGTGTACCCCTCATCGGTTACCTCTGCCGCATTATTGAAGTCACCGGCAAGTAATACTGTCTCAGAGCCAGCAAGCTCTCTGAGAGACCTATTGAGAATCTCAAATTCCTGTGCAAAGAGCGAGGCCCCCTCTACTTCCCACCAGCTCATGTGGGCGCTTGTAACCCACAGGCCACCGTGCTCAGCGCCCAGCTTGGCAGCAATGACGACCCTGCGCGCAACGTCCTGATCCGTGTAAGTAGGGGACACATCGATACACTCAAGCCTTTGCATCGGCTCGCGAGTGAGCAGCGCGACCCCCTCGTCATAGCGCTCAAAACCGAGATGGGAGACCGCCCAGGCCCAGTGGTAGGGGCGATCTAGCTCTGCCAGGAATTGGTTGAGCAGTAGCGCAAAATTGTCCTGACGCACGGGGCGGTCAGCCCCGCCCGCATACCCCAGCGGATGCTCAAGGATGGGGGAGTGGATAAACTGGTTAACCTCCTGCAAGGCCACGGCATCAATTTTTTGTTGGACGATAAACTGCGCCAGCTCATAGATTTTGGAAACCTGGTGAATCTCAAGCCAACTGTGGGTATTGAGGGTTAGGAGCTTCATAGCGGCCTCGGCTCATTCTTTCGTGCCCTGACATTTTCTCTGCTCCATTTATCCTAGGTAAAACCCCCGCCATAGCGCCCCCGGTAGTAGGGGCCCCGGGGCCGGTATTTTTACCGGCTCCCGTAAAACGTGCCAGTTCGTGGCATTAATTCCAAAGTGAGTATAAGCGGGGGACTAATAGAACAGAGGGTGATTAGATAGGCCTAGTACTTACACGGTCAGCACTTGACAGATCCCGCTTGCCCCAGAGGCAAAGGGACAGGTGCGACCTACACACGAAAGGTTCTTATCCGATGATGGAGAAGATTCAGAGGTTCGGCTCGGCCATGTTAGCCCCCGTCCTCATCTTTGCATTTGCCGGTCTTGCCGTTGGTATCGCTATCATCTGCAAGAACGAGCAGCTTCTAGGCGGTATTGCCGCTGAGGGTACCGGCTGGTATAACTTCTGGTCAGTCTGGGAGTCAGGAGCCTGGACCGTCTTTAACCAGATGGAACTCCTCTTTGTTCTGGGTCTTCCTATTGCCTTGGCGAAGACCGCTCAGGCCCGCGCGGTTCTTGAAGCGGGTATGGTTTACCTGACCTTCAACTACTTCGTTGCTTCAATCCTGAGCATCTGGGGCGAGAACTTTGGCGTTGACTACAGCGTAGATCTTTCAGAAGGTGCTGCCGGTACCGGTCTGAAGATGATTGCTGGTATCAAGACTCTGGACACCGGTATCTTCGGTGCTATTATCATCTCCGCCATCGTGGTCTGGCTGCATAACCGCTACTTCGGCACTAAACTTCCCGATTTCCTGGGTATCTTCCAGGGTACCCAGTACGTCTACGGTCTGGGCTTCTTCCTCATGATGCCTGTAGCTCTTGCCTTTGTCATGGTCTGGCCTACCATTCAGACCGGTATCGGGTCTCTCCAGGGCTTTTTCATGAACTCTGGTGTGTTCGGTGTTTGGCTCTACACCTTCCTAGAGCGCATCCTGATTCCCACCGGCCTGCATCACTTTATCTACACACCTTTCGTCTTCGGCCCGGCTGTTGTTCCCGATGGCATCACCAAGTACTGGGTTGCTAACCTGGATACCTTTGCTAACAGCACCACTCCCGTCAAGGAACTCTTCCCCGGTGGCGGTTTTGCCCTGCACGGTAACTCCAAGGTCTTCGGCCCTCTGGGTATTGCAGCGGCTTTCTTCACGACCGCTCGCCCCGAGAAGCGCAAGGAAACCCTGGCACTGCTAATACCGGTTTGCTTGACCGCAATGCTGATTGGTATTACCGAGCCCCTGGAATTTACCTTCCTCTTCCTTGCACCTCCGCTCTTCGCCGTCCACGCGGTTCTCGCGGCAACAATGTCCGCTACCATGTATGGCTTCGGCGTTGTGGGCAACATGGGCGGCGGTCTGATTGACTTCCTCTTCCAAAACTGGATCCCCATGTGGCCCAACCACTCAGGTATGGTGCTGACCCAGATTGCTATCGGCCTCTGCTTCACTCTTATCTACTTTGTGGTCTTCCGCTTCCTCATCCTCAAATTTGATTTCAAGACCCCCGGGCGTGAAGCCGATGGCGGCCAAACCAAGCTCTACACCAAGGCTGAATACAAGGAAGCCAAAAAGAAGGGTGCCCTGGGGGCTGAGGACGCCGCTGCGGGTCTTGTTACCGCAGAAGCAACCGACCCCTACACCCAGCGAGCAAGCGACTTCCTGGCTCTCTTGGGCGGCCCTGAAAATATCGCCCACGTCAATAACTGCGCGACCCGCCTGCGAATCTCCGTTGATAACCCCGAGCTGGTGGGAACCGAAGCTGACTTTAAGTCAGCAGGTGCGCTTGGCCTGGTCAATAAGGGTAAGGCCCTGCAAGTCATTGTGGGTATGGACGTGCCCCAGGTCCGTGACAAGTTCGAGGAACTGGTCAATAAAGGTAAATAAGGCCTAGCCATTTATTTTTCCCATCGAGGGCTTCTGAGAAAACACCTATACTGTAATCACCGCAGTGACCGTGAAAGACTCAGGAGCCCTTGGTGGATTTACAAGAACTTGTCAACGCGCACCAAAGCCGTTTGAGCGACACCGAACGCGAGATACTCGCTTTCATGTTGAACAACGAAGAGTTTGTCGCCGATTCCACTATTAGCGCCCTGGCGCACAGGACTTTCACTTCAACCTCCAGCATCATCAGGTTGACCAAGAAACTGGGCTTCTCGGGTTTTGCCGAGCTAAAGTTCTTTGTCAAGAACTCCCTAGCTGGGCCCACGACTCCTCCTATTGATTTTCTGGAAAGCGGGCGCAACGACATCCTCACAACCTATGAGGGGTTGATGGCTACCGACTTCACGCCTATTGTGCAGAAGATTGACACCGCACGAACTATTTACTGCTACGGCACCGGGTTCGCCCAGCGGACCGCGATTCAGGAGTTCTCCAAATCGTTGCTAACCTGTGGAAAATTTACACACGTTATCCCTGCTTCGAGTGAGTTCAGGGGCAGCATCGGGGTGATGAAACCAGAAGACCTGGTGATCATTGCTTCCCTGTCCGGTGAAACCGAGAGTGCCCTACCCACAGTTCGGGCATTGGCCTCGCGGAAGGTGCCCATGATCGCTATCACGGCTCTGGGTGTTAACTCTATTTCGGCAGTGGCTGAGCACGCCCTTCACTATGAGAGCACCCCGACCGTGACCAGCATCCATACGGAGCCCTTCCACTCTTTTGTGACCTTGAGCGTGCTCTTGGACTATATCGTTCGCCAGTACATCCAGTACCTTGACCTTAAAGAAAAAGATTCATGAATTCCATCTTCTACGCCCTGCGTAACACCCAAAAACTGCGAACCTTTATGTTCTGGTACTGGATCGTTAGCCCCTTTATCTACTTTTCCTACCAGTATGCAGTGTCCCAAAGTGCGCAGGTGAGTATCAGAGAAATGCTCAACCAACCTGCTATTGCTCTAGCCTTTATCACCAGCTGTATTTCAATTATTATGGCCGGTCTACTTAGGGGCGCTGAGGTCGAGAACGAAAGCACAGAGCGTATTTTTGGCATTTTTGCCCTGGCGCAACAATTACTGGTCGGTAATATTCCCGGATTTTTGTTGAGCTATTTTTATACTCGTTCCCTCTGGGACGCCACTGGCGAGCCCTTCGCCCCCCGCATGAAGGGGGTGCTCCTGGGCGGCATGGCACTTATTGGCTTTCTCTCTTTGCTCGTTTTGGTCGCAAATTTTAACCTCTATATTGCAGGCTAGATAGGTTCCTAACCATCCCGGGGATTCTGCTCTCATCAGGAAAAGCTTGCCGCGTGAAGTCTTATTAAGTCATGGTCACACTTTCTCGAGTACAGCGGAAAGATAAGCCGCAACCAGTCTTTACTGCAGTAGTAGCTTGAAGGAGCAACTATGATAGTAGAGATATAAAAACGTGCAGAAAGCCAGAGTATTTCAGTGAACGAGCAGGTTGCACCCAAACCAGCCTTGGGACATGACTATGCCCAGCCCCCTACCCCCCAATCAACCCGGGGGGATACTGACGTTGGCACCGTAGCTGAGCACGCCCCAGATTCCTCCCCTGCGGTCACTGACGACCAGACCACCGCCCAGATCCAGGCTGGCCTTGAGGCCTGGGCTGAGCAGATGGAAATCTACACCGGCCCCGATGCCATGCTTGACTTCAATCAGGTTGACTATGTGCATATTGATTTGACTGAGGCAAATTCGTCGGGTGTTGCTCAGTTGTTCATGGGGCGCAAGACCCGCCTATCGACCATTCTGCGCGATAAAGCAAGACTAGAAAGCGGCATGGTTGCTGCCCGGGCCTTACGCACTAAAATCTTTGAGCTGGCCACCGGCCACGGGCTAGACGCCGGCTACTTCGTAGCGGGCACAGCCTCCTGGCTCTCCCACGACATTCGTGAGGGCCGCATGATAGGGGAGAAACGTTTTATTGCCCCTATTCTGATGGCACCGCTCAGCCTGACCCCGCACCCCACCAGCGATGACTTTGAGGTTCAGATAACCGGCCCCGCCCAGCTGAACCCCGCTATGGTACGTCAAATCAAAAAAGAGTACGGGATTAACCTGGGCACCATGGACGTTGCTCAGCTAGCAAACTCCATGAGCAAGCTGGACCCAGAGCCCGTGATTGAGAGAATGAGGGCAACTACCGGGAATATCCCCGGCATGACCATTCAGTCCAACTATTTCATCTCAACATTTGCTGACCTGAAAGAAAGCACGGGTGAACTGCCGGCTGATGCCCACACCGATCTGGTGCGTGATATAGCCCAGCTCAAGCTCAACCCGCTTGAGAAGCCTTTTGTGGCACCGATTTATAACAACCGGCCCTCACTGGACACCCGTGACCCCGACACCGACATGCTGGTGCTTGACGCCGATGCCAGAGCTCAGGAAATCGTTGACTTAGCGCACCAGGGCCACTCCATGACCGTAACAGCGGCACCGGGCACCGATCAGCTGGGTACCGCAGTCAATATAGCGGCGGCCCTTATCCACCAGGGTAAGTCTGTTCTGGTGGTCGGTGAGAAGCGCTCAACCCTGGCAGATTTTGGCCGGGTACTCAACCGGGTTCACATGACTGATTTGGCCTTCACACTATTGGTTGAGCGGAGTCCAGAAGAGTACCGCCAGGAGTTTATTCAGGCGATTATTCGCGATGAGAAAGCACCCGCCCCAAACGTCAGCGAGATTCACCGGGAGCTTGTCGAAACCCGCAATAAATTACGCGGCCACACTGAGTCATTGCGCTTTACCGAGTCGCGCTGGGGCTGCTCAGTTTACGATGCCCTACAGACCCTAGCGGCTCTCACCGCGCAGGAAGAGCCTCCCGCCACCCGTGTGCGCCTACCCCGCAAGACTATGGACGCTCTGGTGTCCCGTAGCGCTACCGTTCAGCGCCTGCAGAGGTACGCGGAACTGGGAGGTTTTCGCCCCTCGACCCGTGTCTCGGCCTGGTATAAGGCTAAGCTGGCCAGCGCCGAAGATACCGCTGCGGCTCACAACCTGGTTAAGAGTCTGAGTGCCTCGCTGGCAAATGTTTCGGCCAAGATGCGGCTGATGGCTGATGAGACCGGTATGGAACAGGCCACCACCATGGACGACTGGGGCCTGCAACTTGATTTACTGGAGAGAATTTCGGAGACGCTGACCTACTTCAGGGCAGATATTTTTGACCGCCCGGTCACCGATTTAATTGCGGCAACCGCCAGCAGCACCTGGCGGCGCGAGCACGGCATCGAGATGTCAAGCATTCAGCGTACCCGCCTGCGCAAGACCGCTAAGGAACATATTGTCCCTGGTGAGTCTGTTCTCGACCTTCACGAGAGCCTGTTCATTGTTCAGGGCCAGCGGGAGGAATGGATTACCTGGGTCAAGGACCAGCGCCTTCCTCTAATTCCCCGGAACCTGGCTGAGTTGCGTGCTGATTACATGCGCCTGCTCGATGAGTTTACCGGTCTAGCTATCGTGCTAGAGGATTCACCGGCTGGTACCCGTTTCGCACAGACCCGTTTGAGTGCACTTGAGAATCGCCTAAATTCTCTGGTGGAGGATCAGTGGTTGCTCCAGACCTTGCCAGAACGCGAAAGCCTCTACCGCCAGCTGTCCGAGATGGGGCTCTCGGAACTGCTTGCCGACTTTTATGAGCGCCAGCTTGATGCTGGGGCTGTCCCAGCTGAACTTGAGTTGGCCTGGTGGCAGACCGCTTTGGAAATGATGCTGGCTTCGCAAGAGCTTGAGATTCTCAATGGTGATGCCCTACGTGCCCTCGAGACCCGGTTCCGCAGGGCTGACTACTCCCATATCTCATCGGGGCCCGCGCGCCTGCACGCCGCTGTAGCTGATACCTGGCGACGTCGGATCCAGGAAGAAGAACAACAGACGGCTTACCTGCGGAGCCAGCTCAAGGCACACGAGTTTAACCTGGGACAGGTGCTGACACACTCACCTAAGATGGCAACCACGCTGCTACCCTTGTGGATTGCAAGCCCCTTCTCGCTGTCGGGCAAGGTACCAACCAGCATGCGTTTTGATACGGTAATCCTCCTCGATGCTGAGTCCACTCCGCTCGCGGCAAACCTGCCTGCTCTCATTCGTGCTGAACAGGTTATTGCCTTGGGTGACCCGCACAGCGGTTTCCCTGCACCCTTTATGGTCTCTGCTGTTGCACGGAACGCACCCCCTGTCCGTGACCAGAAGATTGTCAGCACCTTTGAGGCGCTGTCACGGATACTACCGGGGCGTAGCCTCTCTACCGTAAACCGTGCTGTGGATTCGGCACTCTTTGCTTATCTCAACGAGCACTTCTATCGGGGTGAGCTATCAAGCTACCCCTGGGGCGAAGAGATCACCGATGACACTCCGGCCCTAACCGTGGAGTATGTCAACGTCTCCGGCAAGGTTTCTGAGAACGCCAGCCTTGATTCGCCCAGCCCGGAGGTGCAAAAAGTCGCCGAGATGGTGATTGAGCACGCTTACCGTACCCCCAGGCAGACCCTGGCGGTTGTGACCGCTACAGCTCGCCATGCCCAGCGTATCGCTGAGGCTGTGCGTCAGATGCTGGTACGCTACCCGCAGTTCACACCCTTCTTCGCTGCTGGTGATGAGTCCTTCCGTGTGGTCGATGTGTCTCGCGCGGTTGATATGGAACGCGACGTCATTATCTTCGCTTTGGGGGCTGGAAAACTTGCCCAGGGAGCGGCCCACCACTTTGGGCATCTATCTGAGCGGTACGGTCGTGAGAGCTTTGTGCTAGCTATGACCCGGGCTCGTCACCTCACCCGTTTTGTCACCTGTCTAAGCCCGGAAGACCTAGACCCCCAACGCCTCGAGTACGGTGCCTTCGATGTCTACCGCCTACTTCTTGCCTACCGCAAAGAGCAGGAAGCCAAGGCTCAGCGGCAGATGGCTGGCCCGATTACCGATCAGTTGCCGGTCAATGAGTTCCTCACTAACGATCACCTCGAAGCAATTGATATGGGGGACTGGCTGCTCAATGATCTCTTGCGCCGGTTGAACCCTCAGTCCACGACCTTGCACCAGTCGCCGGTTCCGCTGCTGTCGCTGGTGATGACCAGTGATCAGGATTCACTGCTTGCCGGTGCGATGGCTAGCCCACGTACACGTAAGCTGATGAGCGGTCAGGAACATGTCATTCCTGCTCGGGTGCCTTTGGCTCTTATCTCCGATGGTTCTGACGCCTATGCGGCTTTGAGCGTGCGTGAACGGTCCCGCCTGATTCCTGAGCTTTTAGCCCGTACTGGCTGGAATCATATGACCTGCTGGACCATTGAGGCCTTCTCTGACCCCGAAGCTGTTGTCCGCCGAATCAACAGCTACCTGGGCCTGGGGAAAGACAGCTAGCGCATGACTGCCTCAGAGAGCGCTCCGGAAGAGAGCAAGGATAATACTCGGTTCAGTCCGGTTCCTCGGCCTAGACGGGGCAACCGTCGCGCAAGGGGGGGCTCCCCCATCGGGGGGAAAGAACCCCGCCTTGCAGGTCTAGAGCCTCCTGTACGTCAGCTAGCACCTGAAAATGACGCTCTAGCAACCTGGCTCAAAGAGCAACGCCCACCGCACTACGAATAGGCACAAACACAAGAAGGCTCCCTCACCCCTATAGTGGGGGAGCCTTCATCCGTTTATGGCCTTTTTACTTGCTTTTATCGTTGGCGTAGAAGCCTGAGCCTTTAAAGACCACACCGACCTGGCCAAATTTCTTGCGGAGGGTGTCCTGCCCGCAGGACGGGCAGGTGGTGAGAGCTTGATCGCTAAAAGACTGGTGCTGTTCAAATAGGTGGTCGCAATTCTTGCACTGGTAGACGTAAACCGGCACAGTCGCTCCATTTCGGTGAGGTAAGTGTTATAACCGGGTGCTATTGTACTCTGTTCTTGCTGCCAGTACCCAGTTGCCGTAGTCCCTGCTCCGTCAGCGCGTAGTTGAGGGTTGCGTCCCACTCAGCGTGGGGGAGCCCATCGAGTATCTCGCGGGAGAAGACAAGACCGAGTGTTGAAGCATCCATTGCCTGGGCCGGCAGTAGCTTGAGAAGCCGGTCATAGTAGCCGCCTCCCTGGCCTAGCCGGTTGCCGTGCATATCGTAGGCTAGGGCCGGCACTAGCCGGATATCAGCCTCAAGAAAAGCCTCTGCCCCCAGCCTCTGACCTAGCGGCTCGGATATCCCTAAGGCATTGGTCACTAAGGGTGCCACCGGGCTCCAAAGAACCCAGGCCAGCTGACCATGAGGGAGAACAACGGGGACGAAAACACGGTGCCCGGCGCGGTGAGCGTAGGCTAGGCCATCGAGGATAGGTGGCTCAGTGGGTAGGGGCAGAAAAGCTGCTATGGTCGAGCCTTCGGGCGAAGATTCCCAGAGACTGCGTAGGTGACCGGTAAAGGCTTGGCTCACAAGGTTTAGCTGGCCAGTTTCCCGTCGCCGGTGCCTCAGATAAGCGCGTGCAAATGTCTTGTACTGGCTGGTAGCTGGAGACATGTTGATAATCTTTCGAGCCTAATGACGCAATTAATGGTGCACAATTTATCTAGCATATAAGCAGGTTATGCAGTGTTTTTAGGTATTCTGATGATTATGACAGAAAATAAATCACTTCCCGTGACCAAGGCGGTTATCCCCGCTGCAGGTCTCGGCACTCGCTTCCTTCCTGCAACAAAGGCAACCCCCAAGGAAATGTTGCCTGTTGTTGACCGCCCCGCAATTCAATACGTGGTCGAAGAGTCGATTCGTGCTGGCCTGAACGATGTTTTGATGATTACCGGCCGCAATAAGCGCGCCCTTGAAGATCATTTTGACCGCGTTCCTGTTCTGGAACAGCAGCTTGAAGAGCAGGGTAAAGATGCCTTGCTTCAGAGTGTCCTAGATTCCAACGACCTGGGTGAGATTCACTATGTCCGCCAGGGCGACCCCAAGGGGCTTGGCCACGCAGTTCTGCGCGGTAAGGTGCATGTGGGCAATGAACCATTCGCTGTCCTTCTGGGCGACGATCTCATCGATGAGAAAGAAGACCTGCTCTCAGAGATGGTTGCCGTTCAGCAGAAGACCGGTGGCTCCGTCGTCGCTCTGATGGAGGTACCCGAGGAACAGATTTCTGCTTACGGTTGCGCCGCTGTTGAAGCTGTTGAAGGTGAAGATGGCTTCGTCAAGGTAACCGGCCTGGTCGAGAAACCCGCAGCTGAAGAGGCACCCTCCAACCTTGCTGTGATTGGTCGTTACGTCCTTTCCCCCAAGGTATTTGAGGTGCTGGAAAATACCGCCCCTGGCCGTGGTGACGAAATTCAGCTCACCGACGCTCTACAGACTCTTGCACAGGGCTCAGGCCAGGGCGAAGGTGTCTATGGCCTTGTCTTCAAGGGCCGCCGCTTTGACACCGGTGACAAGCTCTCCTACCTCAAAGCCAATGTCATTCTGGCCTCCGAACGTGATGATCTTGGCCCCGAGCTACGGAGCTGGATTAAAGAATTCGCTGCAGAGCTCTAAAGACAATTTACAGCGCTAATTTTGATGCACGATCTGCGCCATGCAGGGTATCTACTTGGATGTCAAGTAGATACCCTGTTTTCTTACCTGAACCCGCCCCCGCAAAGCAGGGTCAGCGGGTGCGCTCTGCGGTAGAATAGGTGAGTTACGTTTATACTTTTCTGCTATTAAGATGGGGGCTGTCTATGGAGCTGCTAAGCACCTCAGGCATTGTCTTGCTTGTTTGTGTACTTGCGGGGCTCTATCTGGTCAGCCGCCGCACAAAACCGCAGGGAACCGCGACGATTGGCGCCGAGAAATACGCTGCTGACGTCATGGAAGAGGCCCCTGAGCCCGCTAGCCCAGAGCGTTCACTCGAATCTGTGCAGACCCTTACCGCTAGATCAGAAGGATCCCCTTGGACCGGTTTCGTACCGCGTTGGGGCCGTCTGGCAATCTTCTCGCTAGCCTGCCTGGCCCTTTTCCTTGCACTGGTCACAGGTCTTATGAGCCTGTGGGCAAGCGCATCTTTCGCCTTCCCCCTGGTCTGTCTGCTTGTTGCTACCGGTTCTCTTACCTTCTTGCGTGTACTTGCAGTTCGAGACAGGGACCGCCGTCGTGCCCGTACCGCCCTGACCGTTGAGAAAGCTCGCAAGGCCCATCGTCCTTCGGGAAGACAGGGCGCTGAAAGTAGCGTGAACCCGCTTTCCCAGCCCGAAACCTCATCCATTGAACTGCGCCCTGCACCTGAGCGCCCTGCCCGCGCTCGTCAGCAGATGCCGGTTAGTCACGCAGCTAAAGCACTACGCAAAGCACGGACCCAGACCCCTGCGACCGCCCTGAGGCCCTCTCTGGCTCCTGCGGCTCAAAGGGACACCGAGCTCACCCCTCGCCTGAGAATGGACGAGGCTCTGCCCGATACTAGCTGGCAGATTACAGAGGTTCCCCGCCCGACCTATCTTGATGCACCCACAGCGCATAGGGAACTACCTACCGTGAATGAGTCAGAGCCTGAGCAACTGAGCCAGACTAAGACTCTTGCGGAGGCCGCTTCGCTCAATCTTGACGATGTCCTCAGGCGTCGGCGGGCCTAGACAAATCTGTGAGCCGTAGAGCTCATCGAAAGAACTGAATCAAGCGCCTGCCCTGAACCTAGGGCAGGCGTTTTTGCATGGGGCGGTTTAGCCGCTACCGCTGATCACCACAGTGAAGGATACCTTATGGTTGCTCACCACCTAGAAGTTGAACGTAAATACGAGCTTGCAGACCTAGGCGGGCAGGCTCCGGTTATCGCCTGGCAGTTTGAGAGCTGGATAGCTGATACCCCTGTTGTAGAAGAGCTCGATGCAACTTACTTTGATACGCCGCAAGGTCAGCTCGCTGCCCACAGCCTTGCCCTCCGCCGGAGGCTAGGCGGGTATGACGAGGGCTGGCACATCAAATTTGATGTTTCTGGTGACCGCCATGAGGTATCTTTCAGCCTGGCTGAGAACCCCGAAGATATGCCCGAAGACATTCGACGTTTTGTGCGGGTGCTGACCGCTGGCAGTGTACTTGAACCGCGAGTTGGTTTAGCTACCCACAGGAGCAGGACTGTTATCCGTAGTTCAGATGGCCAGGCACTGGCGGAAATCTGTGATGACCGTGTTCAGGCCCTTGACTACGCCACCGGAGTTGAGCGTGCCTGGCAGGAGTGGGAAATAGAACTTTTAGAGCCGGCGCAATCGGATGCCAACCTTGCTCACAAGGTATTCTCCACGGTCGAGGAGTTACTTCTAGCGGCAGGGGCAGGCCCTTCATCCTCTCCGGCCAAAATTGCGCGAGCGCTCGGAAAGGACGCTGAATTTGAGCGCCGCCGAGAGACTCACCTCAAACAGTCGGAAGGCTTGCCCGAACAAGGGGTTGAGCTATCCCCGGTTGCCTCTGCGGATGCCGTTTGGCGGGATCCGGCTACCTCGGTCGACATGCTGGCAGAGATTGTGAACCGGTACAGCATTGAACTGGGGCAGGCTGATTTGCTGGTCCGGGCAGGACTACCTGATTCCAGTCACCAGGGGAGGGTCATTGCCCGTCAGCTACGGAGCGTGCTTGCTTTCATGGCGGTTCCCTATGCCAAAGATGAGCAGGCTAAGGCGCAGCTTCAGACGATTTTAGGTGGTCTTAAAACCTATGCATCTGAGCTTGAACAGCATCGGAACGGCGAGCTTATCCTGCCTATGGCTCAGTTAGGCCTTGCACGGACGCAGCTGCTAGGTGATAAGGACCTGGCTGAACTTGCTCATCTGGAGCAGGAACAGACACAGGAAGGCCTGGTGTCTGCTATGACCTACCTTGATTCGTCCCAGAGGTTGAACCTCCAGCAGTCTCTGCGTGATCTGCAAAAAGATTTGGATAGGTTTGTAGATTTACCTGCACAGCGTGAAAAGTACAGTGCTAAGGTCGCTCGGCGCTTACAAAAGAAGATGGTTAAGCAGGGACTTAAAGCGGTGAAAGCCTGGCCTGACTCTGCAGGGGACTTCGCGGTCACCACTGCTTACGATGATGGTGTTCATGACCTGCGTAAGCTGGCTAAAGCTACCCGCTACTGCCTGACTGCCTGCGCCGATGCAGGCATCTCTTTGAGCGAGGGGCAGGAGACCTTGCTCAAGAGCGCTCGCTTACTTCAAGCTGAGCTGGGCAAGCTCACCGATGAGTTGACTTTTCTTGACTGGCTTAAGGGCTTGAATGAGTCCTCCACTGCGGGGCTAAGCCCCTTTACTGTGGGTTGCCTTGCTGGGCGTAGTGAGCATGTAGCCCAGAAGCTGCGGGAAAGTATCCATTCCTCTGTTCCCCCAGTCCTGCAGAAGATTAGGTCTATTGATCTTTAGAAGAGGCCCTCTGAAGCGGAGAACCTGGCGCGGTCAAAGAGAAAGGCGGAGGTGCTGGTTGCACCTCCGCCTTGCATCACACACAGGAAGAAAAGTTATCTTGTTGACCTCCTAGCAGGCCTTCCCACAAGGCCCTGAGCTATTTGGTAATAAAAATATAACCTAATTCTGTGGCCTATGGCTAGGGGGTCCCTGTAATTTTTTTAGATTTACCTATTCTTGAAGATAGGATAGCCTAAATTTTAAACTATTAGCCCATGTCAGGGCTCTATTTGCCAAGAAATTGTGACCTTGCTCTCACCTTCTGGAAAGCTGTTGCCAGGCCATGCCGTTAGACTGGGGGAATGAGGGAATGGCTAGAAGGCTTGCACTGGAGTGCCGCAATAGGATTCATGTGGCTGGTAGGCATAGTGCGAACAAGCATCGTCTTTTCCCTGGGCTGGCTGGCCTCGACCGGTAGCAGTCGCTTCCACAAAATTCGCTACCTGATGGACCACCCCCTCTACCGCAGAGCCCAGTTTTTTGTGAACCGCTGGGGTGTCTTGGCAGTTCCCGCCTGTTTTGTGACGGTTGGCTTTCAGACCGCAGTTATCCTCACGACTGGCTTTACCCGCATGCCACTTACCCGATGGGTACCAGCCATGCTCGTCGGCACTTTCTTCTGGGGAACAATTTACGCAACGGTCGGTATGTCGGTGATTTGGCTCTGGCTAGAAAACCCGGCTGTTGCCCTCTCACTGGTGCTTATATTCCTGATCCTTGTGCTGCTCATCCGGTGGCACGGTGCACGGCGTTCAATGCCCCAACTGCCGAAAGGTAAATAGCGTGATACTCAGCCAAGCTATCCTCGCCCGTACAGATTTGTTAGTAGATGGACACACGGATCGCTATGAGCAGGTTGGTAAAGTGCCAGGCCTGTGCGTGGGCTTTGTGCCCGGTGTGATGCCGGGTAAGTGGTTCAACCGTTGGCGCGATCGCTATTCGGCACTGGCCCCGCTAACCGATGTGGCACTTGGGGAGAGCAAAGGGCTTGCCGCCCTCGATGCCTTTGCCGATATGGTGCTTGTGCGAGCCGAGGATGAACCTGCAGCGCGCGATAAGAACCTCTACCACGCTATTGAGCTCTACCGCGAAGTGCCCGTTGTCGTTCTGCCCAAAGACCATCTGTTCACCCTCCTAGAGGCGGTCCCGGTGGCTGATCTGGCTGAGGAGTTCCTACTTCAAGATCCTAGGGAGATACCGGGCTGGGAACACACCGAGCAGACTCGTATCGTGCAGGAATCCCGCCCGCTACCTTCCATGAGGCACCGGGCCGATGCCGTAGAGCTGGTCGCCGCTGGTCTGGGCTTGCTGGTGGTGCCTATGTCTCTTGCCCGCTTCTACCACCGCAAGGACGTCACCTACCGCCCTGTTGAAGGACTAGAAGAGTACCAGGTCTTGCTGGTCTGGAAGCGCCAGGTACGCCCAGAAGAGCGGGAAGCTGTGATTCAGGATTTTGTGGGTATTACCAGGGGTAGAACAGCCGCCTCTCAGAGGGGCAGTGACACCCGCGAAACCGCCTTAGAGAAGCAAAGCCGTGAAAAAGAGGAAGCCAAGCGTAAACGTCAGGCCGCCAATAAACGGCGTGAAGCCGAGGACCGTAAGAGACGCAATGCGCAAAAGAGCGGTAACCTGCGGCAGTTCCAGGCCCAAAAGGGTGCTAAGCCCGCCCCCAAGGGGAGCGGGCGCGGTAGCCGAGGTAAAAAGCGCTAACCCCTCCGGTGTCCTCCGTAGGGTGCACCTATGCTAGACACTGACTTTACTTCTTGTCGAAGGCGGAAGCATCGGTAAATTTTTGGGGTGTGGTGCTAGCGCTAGCGACAGAACCATTACCGTGCACTTGGCTGTGAATTACCGACTGCTGAGCAAGCGGGATACGAATTCCTTGCTTATCCATAGCCTTTTTGAGTTCGGCGCGGAGTTTACGGCCCACAGCAAACTGCTCGGACGGGGCAGTAGTCACCGTCAAACGTAGAATCACGGATTCGCCGGTCACCGACTGGACACCTAGATACTGGGGTTGGCCTGACACATTGCCCTTAATTCCGGGTAGTTCAATAGCCTCCTGGGTGGATTTGACCAGGAAATCAGCCATTTCGTCGATATCTGCCTCGTAGGGGATAGGCAGGTCAATAACGATTCGTGCCCAGCCCTGGGACGAGTTGCCCACTCTTAGGATTTCACCGTTGCGCACATGCCACAGGGTGCCCTGGACGTCTCGTACCTGGGTCGTACGTAGGCCTACAGCTTCAACTTCCCCTTCTGTATCGCCTAGATTAACCCAGTCACCGATACCTAGCTGATCTTCAGCCACAATAAAGATGCCCGAAAGGAAGTCCTTGACTAGGGACTGCGCGCCGAAGGACAGCGCCACACCCACAACACCGGCAGATGCGATAACCGGTGCAATATTGAAACCGAGCTCAGCGATAACCATGATGATGGTGACGGCCCAGATCATGATGGCTGAAACTGACCGGAGAACGGAGCCTACGGTGTGAGCGCGCTGGGCCTGCCGGGCGGAGGCCAGGGACGTATCTGAGGACCAGCGTTTAGCGAGCAAGCCTTTCTTATCTTCGCTGGCTACGATTCGGCTTCGAGTCCCGCGTGCAATGGAATCAGCGACATGCCTGATAACCACCCGTAAGAGTATGTGCAAAATACCCCCGATGGTAAGAATCAGAAGGATGCGAAGCGGTGCACCCATCCAGAAATCTATGCTGGTCATCCGCGCCATGATACTTTCTGCTGCAGCGGTTCCCTGCTCAAGTGAAGAATTCTCTGCTAGTACATTCCCTGAAAAACTCATACCCAAGAGCCTAATACCTTTTCTTCTGTAAAGCTGAAGACAAACCAGGTAGATGAGCGGTAGCTGAATATGGTGGTGGGGCTGGCAAATGACACCGGCGCAGGTCGCTAAACTGGTGGAAGAGAATCGATAGTAAAGGAAACCCTTGCATGCCTCTGCCGAAAATGGAAACCCGCCCGGCCGCCTATGCAGTAGTTATTGAAGACGAGCAGATTCTGCTAGCACGGTGGGTTCCTCACATTCCGGGCTTCAAACCCGGCCTGACCCTACCTGGGGGAGGCATGGAACCGGGCGAACAGCCAGCAGATACTGCCCGGCGTGAGGTGCTAGAAGAAACAGGTTACACAGTGGAACTTGATGGTCTGCTGGGCGTGCATGCCGGCTACTTTGGCCCTAACCAGGGAAGTGACCTACCTTTTTGTGCACTTCGTACTATCTACCGGGCTCATAGGACAGGCGGGGAACTGCGCTCAGAAACTGGAGGCTCAACTGACCTTGCCCTGTGGGTTCCTTTAGCCGAATTGGAAAACCATGTCTATTACTCCCTGGTTGATGAAGCCGCCCGTATGATGGGCTACCCTGATGCCCTTGCTCTGAGCCGGGTCTACCAGAAGAAAGGCGCTAAGTGACTATGCCGATTAAAGCTTTGCACTGGCAAGTGATGGGGCTGGGGGCGGTGGCAGCCTTAGCTTTTACCTCATGTGGAGCCTCTGGGGCAGGAACAACCCATAGTTCCCCGGCAGTAGTTTCAAGCGCTACCATCCGCATCGGAACCGGACTTACACCTGAAACCAGGCACGCAGCCTACATCTATCAGGTGGCTTTGCAAGAGGCTGGTTACAGCGCGGAGGTTGTGGAAACCGGGAGGGATCGTTCTGCTATTTTCGAGCAGATGCACATCGATATGAACAGTTCAGCAACTGCCCAACCTACCTCAACATCCCCCGACGGGGACGCTGTTCATATCACCCCTGACCTCTCAGGTGACCTCTTGCTCTACCTGACCGACAACGGTTCGACAAGCCCCAGCATCATCAATGATCAGCGCACCCAGGCTCAGTCAAGAGTGCAGGCCACTGAGCAGTCTAGCCAACCGGCAACAAGCTCCGCTTGGCTAGCCTCAGCCACAGCTAGCCCCAGCCCCACAAACCTTAACGTTCGGGGTCTGAGCAGCAACGATATCGTCAGCTACGTTGACCTTGCGCTCCCCGACACCCTTGAATTGCTCAACCCCTCAGCCGCCACAAACCGTTACGGCTACGTGGTAACCGCCGCTACCGCCCAAAAATACGGTTTAGGTAGCATGAGTGACCTTGGCGAAAAATGCGCCCAGCTTAGCCTAGTAGCCCCCGACACCTACACCGCAAACCCAAGCGGCGAAAACTCACTGCGAGAATATTATGGCTGTATGCCCGACCAAGTCCGTACCACCGATGAACGGACCGAACAGGCCAAGCAGCTCATTAGGGGGCAGACGGACCTTGCCTACATGTTTTCGGCTAGTGCCGATATATCGGCCAATAATCTGACACTGCTCGATGATCCGGAAAGGACACAGCTGGCCCAGAATATCGTGCCGCTGGTGCGTGCGGGGGAAATACCACAAGAAGCCCGGGACATCATCGACGGTGTATCTGCTCAGCTCAACACCGACTCACTTATTCGTCTCAACAGCTTAACCAGCGGTGATAATGCCGTCTCAGAAACTGATGCCGCACATTTCTGGTTGAGCACCCTCAGGGGGTAATCTAAGTCTCATGGCATTCAAGCAAACAAAAAAACTTCAAAACGTCCTCTACGACATTCGTGGGCCTATCTTAGAAGAGGCCCACCGTATGGAGGCCCGCGGTCACCGTATTCTTAAGCTAAATATCGGCAACCCCGCACCCTTCGGTTTTGAAGCGCCTGAAACCATCATGATGGATATCATCGAGCACCTGCCCTACACCCAGGGCTACTCGGATTCCCGTGGCCTCTACTCGGCCCGTACCGCCATTGTGCAGTACTACCAGAACGAGGGCATCATGAACATCACCACCGACGACGTTTACCTGGGTAATGGTGTCTCTGAGCTTATCCCCATGACACTGCAGGCCTTGCTAGATGATGGGGAAGAGATTCTGGTCCCCAGTCCCGACTACCCTCTGTGGACTGCCGCTACCCAGCTGGCTGGCGGCAAGCCGGTGCACTACCTCTGTAAGGAGGAAGACAACTGGTTCCCGGATATAGAAGATATCAAGTCCAAAATTACTTCTAAGACACGCGGCATTGTGGTAATCAACCCCAATAATCCGACCGGCGCCGTCTACTCACCTCAGCTTCTGAGGCAGATTGTAGATATTGCTCGGGAACATGAGTTGGTCATTTTCGCTGATGAAATCTACGAGAAGATTCTCTACGACGGTGCCACCATGACGCACGTAGCTTCTATCGCCGATGATGACGTGCTGACCCTGACTTTCTCTGGTCTTTCCAAGGCCTACCGGGTCTGCGGTTACCGTGCCGGCTGGGTCGCTATTTCCGGCCCCAAGCTCGCGGCCGCCCCCTTCATTGAGGGCATTAACCTGCTGGCTAACATGCGTCTGTGCGCTAACGTACCTGCCCAGCACGCCGTACAAACAGCGCTGGGCGGCTACCAGTCCATCAAGGATTTGATTCTGCCCGGTGGCCGTCTTAAAGAGCAACGTGACCTGTCGTACCAGATGCTCAGTCAGATGGAGGGCGTGAGCGTCAAGCAGGCTGAAGGTGCGCTCTACCTCTTCCCCAAGCTCGATATTGATAAGTTCAACATTACCAGCGATGAGCAGTTCATGCTTGATTTGCTCAGGGAGCAGAAGATTCTGCTCAGCCACGGAACGGCCTTTAACTGGGGGCAACCCGACCACTTCCGACTGGTCTTCCTCCCGGATGTTCACACCCTGGCTGATGCGCTGGAACGCCTGGGCAACTTCCTGAGCGACTACAAACAGAATTAGTTGTAAAGGCCGACATATAGGCATATAGAGGCGCGCAGGCGCAGAGAAAGTGATGCCATTTTCTCTGCGCCTGCGTTCTTGCAGATTTGCGAGGCCCGGCCTAGCTAGTGGCCTGCTTGGCGGCATCTAAGCGCGCCTGGGCACCGTCAAGCCAGGCCTCACAACGAGCTGCCAAGGCCTCGCCGCGCTCCCAGAGGGCAATGGATTCTTCGAGGGTGGAAGCCCCGGACTCCATGCGGGTTACGACCTGCATGAGCTCTTCGCGGGCTTGTTCGTAGGAAAGCTCATCCACGGGGCGGGCATTAAGCTCGGTTGCAAATTCGATATTGTCGCTCACGATAATTCCTTCTATTAGTGTTTGGGTCTAAGTCGTTCTACAGGGCGGGGGAGAGATGAGGCTAGAGAGCACTATCTGAAACTGAGGTCACGGTGGCCTTCAGGCTACCCTGTGCCACACGCACTTTAAGAGCCTGCCCCTCTTCAAGGGTGCTACTGTCGCGGACTAGGGCTCCCGACGCTGTTTGTACCAGGGAATAGCCCCGTTCAAGCGTCTGCTGGGGGGAGAGCGCCGTGACCCGTGCCCTGAGCTGGCTCACCTGTTCACGGTCGCGTACCAGCCGATGGGTGGCCGCTGTTAATGCTCGGGCTCGGAGACGCTCAATATCCTCAGCCCGCGCCAGCATGGTTGAAGCTGGGGCGGCAAGGGCCGGGCGGGAACGGACCTGGGTTAGCCCCATGCGCTCACGCTGAATCAGCAGCTCAAGAGAGCGCATCAGCTGGTAGCGGGCTGCCCGGAAGAACTCACGCTCATCGGCGACATCGGGCACGATACGCTTACCAGCGTCGGTGGGTGTTGAAGCGCGCACATCGGCCACATGATCAAGGAGAGGTGAATCGGCCTCATGCCCGATAGCAGAGACCACAGGGGTGCGGGCCGCCGCAACGGCGCGAACCATGGCTTCTTCTGAGAAGGGCAGTAGATCCTCGAAGGAGCCACCACCGCGTGCAATTACAATCAGGTCAATGGAGGGATCTGCATCAAGCTCAGCCAGGGCCGCTGTTACCTGGGCTACCGCATGAACACCTTGAACAGCTACCTCCCGCACCGCAAAGTTAACAGCAGGCCAGCGGAGGCTGGCGTTGCGAATCACATCTTTGAGGGCATCTGAATCGCGCCCGGTAATCAAGCCGATGGTGTGGGGCAGTAGCGGGAGCGGTTTTTTGCGGCTGGCATCGAACAGGCCCTGGGCCTGGAGCTTGGCACGGAGCTGCTCAATACGTTCGAGCATGGAGCCCACACCCACCGGCTTAATGTTGGAACCTTGCATGGAGAGCCGACCGGTTTTAACCCAGAAATCTGGCTTAAGTTGCAGGACGATGCGTGAACCTCGTTCTACCTGCCCCTGGATTTTTGCCATCTCTGAACCCCAGACCGTCACCGACACTGAGACTTCCTGGTCAATATCGCGCAGGGTCAGGTAAGAGACTCGGCCCCGGTGGTTGAGCTCAATTACCTGGCCTTCGACCCAGGTTGGCACACACCGGGCTATATACTCGTGCATCTTATGGGAGAGCAGATGAAGTGGCCAAGGGTTATCGGGTGTGGTCTGGCCGGCCCGTTGGGCATGTTGCCGGGGCTCCCGCCCTTCCTCTTGTTGCTGCTGGAGTTCAGCGAGCGTAGGTTCGCCAAAAGTATTCATATACCACTACTACCACCGGGGGCTGACACTTTTAGCCTCTTAACGAGGGTCGGTCGTACTTTTTATAGCATCAAAGGGGCTTCTACAGGTTAAAACACCCCAAAAGCTAGATAAACAAGCTACTATTCAAGGACTATGGGCACACAAAGTAGGCATGATTTTAATGAGCACGGTGACGGCAACTGGACTAACCCTCAGGTCCAGGCCGAGAACCAACGTGTCATCTACCAAGAAACTCAGGGGCAATCTGCTTCCGCTGTTAGAGCCGTAGCCTACGGCACAGCAGCTGCTTACCAGCACACGCTTCCCCAGGGGCAGGGGCAGGGGCGTGTGCCCCAGGCACAGACGGTTCCTGCTTCTTCCTACCCGGTTCCTGTAAATCCTGCGCCCCTACCTGCCTACCCCTACCCGGCCAAACCTCCTTATCGGATCTTTCGCCGCTTCTTCTGTAGTCTGCTAGCCCTATTCACCCTCTTGTGTGGGCTAGCCGGTGCTACGGCCTACTGGGCCCAGAGCGCCATCGTCGATACCGATAACTTCACGGCTATGGCCCAGGGACTGGCGACAGACCAGGACTTCCAGAACAGCCTGGCCTCAGCGGTCACCGATGACATCATGGCTTCACCTACCATCAGCACCTACCTGGGGGACGGGAACAGTGAGACCTGGTACGGGGGCGCCCAGAACTGGTTATACGACCAGACCTATACCCTGGTTAACCAGGCCACAGGCACCGTCGTTGCCTCGGAAGACTACCCGGAGTTGTGGGCGAAAGCTATGAGTGACTCCCACCGCTATAACTTTTCGGGGGAGACCAGGCCCGCCATGCTCGACTTTTCAGCTATCTACGATAAAGCTAGTGATTCCCTGCGGGCCACAACTGGTATCTCACTTGATACCAGCGCCCTTCCCGGGCGAACCCTTACGCTCGATACCGGCGAGAGTATCTGGCCGGTTAACACAAGTATTAACACCCTGATAGGGTTCGCGGGCCTCTGGCCGATTCTTCTAGCCGGTTGCGCTGGCTCCGCCCTACTGGGCTTTCTGCTGTGGCCCGGTTCTAAATGTGCTCACCTGGCTTGCGTGGCTTTCATAGGTGCAGGACTTCTCTGGGCAACCGCCCTGATCGGTGGCGGAGCCTCATGGCTCTCGGGCCTTGGGCAGGGCGCAAGTAGCTCCGGTGTGCTCTTTTTCCAGAAACTCTCACAGTTAATTGCTGAATCCTTTGCCAGCTACCTGAACGGACTGGCCTTTGAGGTGCTGATTGCGGCGGTCGTCCTGACCCTGCTGGCAATTCTCATAGCGGTGCTCCGCGTAACTGCGAGACCCGCCACTGCACGCTTTCGCTAGAACAACGTAGGATAGAGACTATGTCCACTGCCGAAAAGACCATTGAACTGGGCCTGCCCACCGTGCCACGTGTGCGCCGGACCCGCCAAGAAATTGAGGCCGCCGCACCAACCGGCCCCAAAAAAGTACTTCTGGCCGCCCCGCGCGGCTACTGCGCTGGCGTTGACCGCGCGGTTATCGCCGTTGAACGTGCTCTAGAGCACTACGGTGCTCCGGTGTACGTGCGCAAACAGATTGTGCACAATCGACACGTCGTTGAGACTCTAGAAGCTCAGGGCGCAATCTTTGTGGACGAGGTAGAGGAAGTTCCCGAGGGCGCCGTCACCGTATTCTCAGCCCACGGTGTTTCCCCTGCCGTTGTCGATTCTGCCGCTGAGCGCCAGCTTAACACTATTGATGCGACCTGCCCACTGGTATCCAAGGTGCACCGGGAAGCGGTCCGCTTTGCTAAGCAGGACTATGACATTCTGCTGATTGGCCACACCGGCCACGAAGAGGTCGAGGGCACAGCAGGCGAAGCCCCCGAACACATCCAGATTGTTAACTCGCCCGACGAAGTTGACCGGGTAACTGTGCGCGACCCCGAAAAGGTCGTGTGGATTTCTCAGACAACCCTGTCGGTGGACGAAACCCTTGAGACCGTTGCCCGCCTGCGCGAGCGTTTCCCCACCCTCCAGGACCCGCCCTCAGACGATATCTGCTACGCAACCTCAAACCGCCAGGGTGCTATCAAGGAAATTGCTCCCAAGAGCGACCTCGTGATTGTTGTGGGTTCTTCTAACTCATCAAACTCGGTGCGCCTCAAGGAGGTCGCTGAGGAATACGGTGCTCAGCGTGCCGAGCGCGTTGATTTTGCTCACCAGGTCGATGAAGCCTGGTTTGAGGGCGTAACCACAGTGGGGCTGACCTCCGGTGCATCGGTTCCCGAGGTGCTGGTGCAAGAGGTCCTGCACCTGCTCGCTGACTACGGCTACACCGATGTTGAGGAACACGAAACCGCTAAGGAAGACATCCTCTTTTCCCTCCCCAAAGAACTGCGTGCTGCGCTGAAGAACGACACCGGTGCTCCCGCTATGCGGCTGGGCGGACGAGGTTCAAAGCCCACCCGCTAAGCCTTATTCATCAAAAAGAGGTTCATCGGTCCACGAGTCGTAAGGCTCAGGGCCGATGTTCTCTTTTCTCTGGGTACTCTCCGCATGGTACTGGGGGAGGGAGGTCATGAACTCCGGTGCCGTCAGCGGTTTAAGGCTAGCTTCCGAAGGGGTGGGGCTCAGGTGACCGGTAGCGTCCTGCACCCCGGAGAGAGCCGTCATCTTGCGGGCGGTCACAAACACACGGGTCTCTAAGGAACCCACCAGCGCGTTATACGAATCAACAGTGCGCGCCAAGGACTTACCCATACCCGCAAGATGGGACCCCGCGGTACCGAGTCGCTCATAGAGCTGCTGTGAAAGATTAAAGAGCTCCCGGGCGTTATCGGTCAGAGCATCCTGCCGCCAGGAGAAGGAAATAGCCTTAAGCGCGGCCAACAGCGATACAGGCGATACCAGTGCTACGTTCTTGGCCGCGGCGTAGTCCAAGAGCTTAGCGTCTGCGGTCAGTGCCGCCGAAAGGGCTGACTCTACCGGGATAAAGCAGAGCACCAATTCCGGTGAAGCCCCAAAACCGGCCCAATATTGCTTAGAGGCCAGGGCATCAAGGTGAGCGCGAACAGCCTTAGCGTGACGGCCCAATAGCTCAGCCTGCACCGGCCCCTCAGCCTCCTGGGCATCAAGGTAGGAACTCAAGGGTACCTTAGCATCGAGTACCACCGTTTTACCGCCGGGTAGATGAACCACCATATCCGGTCGAATCTGTCGCTCCTGACCCCTGCTATCGGTAGCTACTGTGGTGTTCTGCTCGCTAAAGGTCACATGCCGGAGCATGCCGGCGGCCTCTACCACACGGCGTAGCTGGGCCTCACCCCAGCTACCCCGGGCACTGGTGGAGCGCAAAGCGGAAGAAAGCAGGCCCGTGACCTCGCGGAGCTGGTGGCTGGTCTTATTCGTCTCATTCAGAGCCTGAGCCAGGCCCCCGTACTGCTGGGCGCGCTGGGTCTCCATGGTACGCACTGACTTTTCCATGGTTGCCAGCTGGGTCTTGACCGGGGCTAGCGCCAGTAGGACGTCTTCATCGGCCTCCGCCCGGGCCTGAAGCTCCCTGACCCGCTCACTTAGCAGAGTCTCAGCCCGCTGGGCGGCAGCAAGATCCGCAGTGAGCTGAGCATTTTTTTCGCGGAGCGCATCGGTAGAACCGCTGCCCGCCCGCCCCCAGAAGAAACCGGCCAGGGTGCCCAAAACCAGGGCAAGAATGATCGCAAGAAGAACCGTTGGTGTAGCCATAATCTCTACTCTAACCCGGCCCCCAGCACATGGCCGCGCTGGGGTGGGCTGGGTCTCTGGCCTTTTAGAGCTTTGATGGGCACAATAGGTGACTATGCCCTACCTCTTTTTGACCATAGCAATTATCGCTGAACTGCTAGCAACCAGCCTGCTTAAATACACCGAAGGCTTCACCCGCTGGGGTTTTACTCTGGGGTGCCTCACCAGCTACGGCCTAGCTTTTTATATGCTCTCTATCGCCGTGCGTGATATCCCCGTGGGGGTGGCCTACGCCCTGTGGTCGGGCCTGGGAACAGCGGCCATCGTAGGAATCGGCGCAATCTTCTTAGGGGAACCCGTCACAGTCACCAAAGTAGTGGGAATCGCCCTCATCATCGCCGGAGTTTTGGTGCTTAACCTGACCGGGGCCTCTCACTAAAGCAAGTCCTCTAAAGCCAGCCACGCTCGCGGGCTAGACGGGCGGCATCAAACCTGTTGGAGGCTTCTAACTTGGTGATGGCGCTCGATAGATGATTACGCACCGTCCCCTGGGAGAGATGCAAGTTCTGGGCAATAGCTGATACAGAGGCCCCGCTCTGTGCAGCTACAAGGACCTGACGTTCGCGGTCGGTCAAAGGCGAACTCCCTACCGAGAAACTTTCGGCAGCCAGAGCCGGGTCAACCACTCGCAGGCCGGCATGGACCTTGCGGATAGTCTCCGCCAGCTGGGCTGCCGGCGTGTCTTTGACCACGAAGCCACAGGCCCCCGCCTCCAGTGCTCGGCTCAGGTAACCCGGCCTGCCAAAGGTTGTCACGATTAAAGAGCGGCAAGCTACTTTACGCTCTTTGAGCTGGGCAGCTACCTCAATACCGTTCATTGATGGCATCTCAATGTCTAGGAGGACGACATCGGGTGAGCTCTGTTCAACAAGGGGGAAGACCTCGTCTCCCCGCCCGCAGGTGCCAACTAGTTCCAGGTCAGGCTGCAAGGACAGCAGCGCCCCCAAGGCTTCACGGACTAGTTGCTGATCATCAGCAATCAGAATCTTAATCATGCGCTCCCTCCTGGGCCGGTCAGGGGTGAGGTATCCCCGTTCATCGTAGCCAGTAGACGGGTGGAGCTACCGTGGGCTATGAGCAGATCTCCGCCTGCTTCCTGCACTCTAGCCTGTAAGCCCAGCAGCCCGTTACCGGGTTTAAAGGGGTCCTTGGTGCCGTCGTCAATGATTTCGATTCGTTCGGCATCTAGGTTTACCCAGCAGTTACGGGCCGATGAATGGCGTAGGACATTGGTGATGGCTTCGCGCAGCACCCAGCTAAAAAGAGTGGCATTATTCCCGGCTGTCGCTACCCTAGCCGGTTCTGGCAGATGAGCCCTAATCTGGGCGGTTTCCAGAGCCCTACGAGCGGCTTCAAGCTGCCCAGCGAGATCGGGGCTCTTCATTCGGGTCACGGTAGCCCGTACTTCTGCTAGAGCGGTGCGCGATAGAACCGCTACCTCTTGCATCTGATCACGGGCTTTCTCCGGCTGGGCCGTGGCAAGTGCCGCGGCAAGTTCAGCTTTAAGGTTGATAACGGTCAGTGAATGCCCCAAAATATCGTGGACGTCCCGGGCTATGTGCTCAGCCTGTTGAGCCCGAGCCAGTTCTTCCTCCCGCTCCCTGCGCAGATCCGCCCAGTAACTTAGCGTTGCCATGACCAGCACAAAAATGGAACCGGTAATGAATCCGTAGCCACCCCGGAACAAGATATCCCGGTAAAAGAAAACTAAGCAGGCCGACATCACCAGGGCTATCACAGCCCCGACGATGATCCCAACCCTTTGCGGCGCATGAAAAGCCCAGAGAGCCACGCAGAAAGGGGAAAGGTAGAAGCCCCATCCTCCTAGCACCGAAGATAGCCCAATAGCGGGAAGAAGGAGCAGCAGGTTCCAGTAGAGGGTCTTGAAAACGGGGCGAGGCTCGGTCAGTAAATCGTAGGCCCCATAAGAGAGCAGGTAGATCAGGGAGAACAGGAGGAAGCAGATAAGTCCGACTACCTTCTGAGTGAACGTAAAAGAGCTGTTGTTCAGGAGGTAGCTCAGCGGGTAGAGCAGGAAGACCAGCCAAATCCCTGAGAAACCCGCTGCTACTCTGTCAAAGTTCTTGAGTGCGGAGAAGTTCACGGTTCTATTGTCTCACTCTAGCGGGAATGTACGCGCTTTCGGAGTAACCAGTTTCCCACCATGAAGACTGCTCCCCAGAAGGCCAGGTTCAGTAGGGCGTAGCTGACTGGCTCGGTGACAAACCAGGTGATGGGGTCGGTGGTGACGGTATCACCCCGGGTGAAGAAGTAACGGGAGAGCTGGGTAACCCCGTAGAGCGGGGTGAAACGTGCAACCGCCAAGAGGTCCGTGGAGAGCGGGCTGAAGGTGGTGCCAAAGAAGGAGAAGAAGACCAGCAGACCGGAAGCTACAGAGACGGCACGGGCGTTTTTGAAGAGTCTGGCAATGAGGCTCCCGTAGGCAACGAAGATAGCGGAGACGGCTAGGGTGACTAAGGCACAGGCTACCTGCTGGCCTAGAGGTATGCTGGCTTGAGTCAGCAGGGCGGTTAGATTGACGCAGAGCACCGGCAGAGCTGTTGTCACCAGTGCGTTGACAGTCTTAGTGGCAAGGAGCTGGCGAGAGGTTATTGGCGTCAGGGCCAGCTGGCGGCCCCAGCCTGACTCAATTTCAATCACCGCATTGCCGGCAGATGATACCGCGCCCACGACGGCACCGTAGACCGCCATACCCAGCATGACGTAGGCGGCAGCATCACCGTCTCTGAAAGCCATATGGCTGTAGTCCTGCATGGCCCCAAAGAGTAAGTAGAAGCCCACCGGCATCAGAAGCAGGTAGAAGAAAGACGAAAAGTTCATGAGGGAGTGCTTAGGTCGTAGCCCATAAAGCGGAGAAGTTGCATAGCTGAATCCTTAGCGTGTGTGGTTAGTTGGTGCGGGCGAGGATACTAAAAGCCTCAGCCAGTGTTGGCTGGGTCACCTTGTTGCTGGGCAGTCAGTGCTAGCTCGCTACCACCGTCCAGGCGGAAACGTACGGTGCGCACACCTGCCTGTGCCCTTATCTGTTCGGTGGTGGCATCGGCAACCACTGAACCGTGGGACAGCATGATGATACGGTCGGCAAAGTCCTGGGCTTCTTCCAGGTAGTGCGTGGCAAAAAGAATGGTTTTGCCCAGGGTGGCCTGGGCGTGCATGGACTCCCAGAAGGCCGCGCGGGCTTTAACGTCCATGCCGGTAGTGGGTTCATCGAGAACCAGGATTTCCGGGTCGCTGAGCAAGGCGATAGCGAACCTGACTTTTTGTTGCTGGCCGCCTGAGCACTTGGCGATCTTGCGATTGGCGATATCGGCTATACCTGCGGCTTCGAGAGCTGCCCAGACCTTGGGTGCAGTGGGGTAGGTTGCGGCGACCATGGCTACCTGGTCTTTGACGGTGAGGTCTTTGAGCAGGCCACCGCTCTGGAGGACGGCAGCTACCCGGGATGCTCTGACTGCCTGCGCCGGCGCGGTTCCACAGATTTTAACGGACCCTGCCGGGGGGAGGCCAGCCCTAGGAGCATATCGAGCAGGGTCGATTTACCGGCCCCGTTTTCACCAAGGAGGGCAACAACTTCACCGGGAGCCACGGTGAAGCTAACGTCTTTGACTGCCTCAACGGTACCGGTGCGGCTGGTAAAGGTCTGGGTGAGGTGAGAGGCTGCAACTGCGGTTTTCATACTTCTAGCTTGCCGCTGGCCCGCCCTAGCGCCCGATGCTAAACGTCACGACTTACCCCTGATATTTGTCACGGTACAGGGGTACAGGGCGGGGGTACAGGGCGGGGGTACAGGGCAGGGGTACAGGGCAGGGACACGGGGCAGGGGATAGGACGCTCGGGGGCTAGCCCCCTGGCGCAGGTAGCTGATTATCGCCCTCTAACTAAGTTTGTGGCTTCTCACGCACCGCCGACACCCTACCGCTTGTACTCACCTAGTAGACTAGGGAGCAAAAGATTCTTCACAACAAAAGGCTTATATCTCCGTGGCTCTTACTATTGGTATTGTCGGTCTGCCTAACGTCGGCAAATCGACCCTCTTTAACGCACTGACTAAAAACAACATCCTGGCGGCAAACTACCCTTTCGCCACCATTGAACCGAACATTGGCGTAGTGAACCTGCCGGATGAGCGTCTTGCCCGCCTGGCAGAGATCTACGGTTCTGAACGTATCCTGCCTGCAACAGTGTCTTTCGTAGATATTGCCGGTATTGTACGTGGTGCCTCCGAGGGCGAAGGCTTGGGTAACCAGTTCCTGGCTAACATCCGTGAGGCGCACGCCATCGCCCAGGTCGTTCGGGCTTTTGACGACCCCGATGTTATCCACGTCGATGGCAAGGTGGACCCTGCCTCTGACATGGAAACCATCAACACCGAACTGGTGCTGGCGGATCTGCAGACCCTGGAGAACGCTATCCCGCGCCTGGAAAAGGCCGTCAAAATCAAGAAGGGCGACCCCGCCCAGCTTGAGGAGTACAAGAAGGCTCAGGCCATACTGGAACAGGGCGACACCCTGATTTCCAAGTACAAGGAAGCCAAGATCGACATGGCTTTGCTCAAGGAGCTGAACCTGCTGACCTCTAAGCCCTTCATCTACGTCTTTAACTCGGACGAGGGCGTGCTGGCTTCTGAGGAAAAGCAGCAGGAACTGCGTGAGCTGGTGGCACCTGCCGAGGCTGTCTTCCTGGACGCCAAGCTTGAGGCTGACCTGGTGGAGCTCTCTGAGGAGGAAGCTCGCGAGATGCTAGAGCTGAATGGTCAGGACGAATCTGGCCTGGACCAGCTAGCCCGTGTTGGCTTCTCTACCCTGGGCTTGCAGACCTACCTGACTGCTGGCCCTAAGGAGACCCGCGCCTGGACTATCTCCCAGGGCGACACCGCACCCCAGGCTGCTGGCGTGATTCACACTGATTTTGAGCGGGGCTTCATTAAAGCTGAGATTGTCTCCTTTGAGGACCTGGACGCCGCAGGCTCCATGGCTGAGGCTAAGGCCAAGGGTAAGGTCCGTATGGAAGGTAAGGACTACATCATGCAGGACGGCGACGTGGTGGAGTTCCGCTTTAACGTCTAGCTACTGGAGACAAAAAGTGTTTTCTTGGTGGGGCGAGTTGAGCACTCGTTTGGACTGGTCTGACCCTAGCTTCATAGTTGCTCTCTTAACTCTTGTAGTTACAGCTGCGATTCCATGGTTGATTTGGCGTCGTGGGGTAAAACAGTCAGAGCAGGATTCAGCCCTGCTTGCAAGCCAGAAGCAGATGCTTGCAAGGCAACGACGCGACACTCTTTTGACAACCCTTGATGACGCTTCATCCGACAGACACCTCCAACTTCTTTGGCGTGAAGTAGAGGAGTTCGAGGGAGAAGATCGCGACTTGCTCCGCTCCGCTTTTCGCGCGAATCCGTCTATCGCGCTTCCGGGCGGGGCAAATAGCATCGAGGCAGCTGATTCGCTGGATCAAAAGGCTTTGGATGATTACACGGCTGGCTTAGAACGTCGTTACTCTGTTGCAGGTATATATCCTAGCTATACGGGCCTTCTCGATTTCCTGAGGCGTGTAGTAACGAACACTGGATTAAAAACTGATCTCTCAATTATCGTAGATTTAGTGACTGGCCCTACTGCGCAGTTGCAGAAGCCTGGCCACCAGTTCTTCCGGGATCTGGTGGAGGTGCTACCAGAATCTGCTGCGAGCCTTCTCTACAAAGTTGAGGAAATAGACTACCGGACCTCAGGTGGCTTACGGCTCAATGTTCTTACAGGAGTGCTTCTTGGTTTAAAGGACGCAGAATTGGGGCGTGAGACGGGGCGGGGACAACCTAACAGCTTGCGGGTATCTGTGTTCAGAGAGCAAGTTCCCACTTCGTTAGCTTCTTTGCTTCATCGGGACAATTTGCAGTCGTTTAACCAGTGGTCAACAGATGGTTCTACAGAACCTGTATCCGCTACAGTTGCTTGGCTGATACGGGCGGTCGGTTGGTTCGCTGATACTGATGATCACTTGGCGAAGCGGATGGTAGAGAATCTTTCATGCGCTATAGACTCGATTCCAGTAAGAGATCGACAATGGGGAAGAACTGATGCTGAAGATGTCCGGTACGGTTTCTCTTCGATACAGCGTAAGCAACCAGGATTATGGAACCCTTATGGATCTGTTCTTGAAGGTGCCGCTGATACTGTTGGGAGCTGGAGAGCCTAGGAGCTGGGGACGGCATAAATTAAGCTATGCAAATCATCATGCAGGCAAGGCCCACCGTATTATGAGGAGGGACGGAAAACGCGAGGGAGGAGCACATTAGACGCGTAATAACCGCCAAGGTGAGCACTGTAAGAAGCTATCTTGAAGCACTTGGCCGCAGTCTCACGATCGAGTACGTCTCGGGTGACAAGCGCGTTCAAGGTACTTAGCTGGAAGCTTGTGGGAAAGGCTTGAAAGGTTGCGCAAGCTGACTTTACAGCCTACCTTTCTCCTGATGAGGCTCTAATGTGAGACATGCACAATAATGGTGTCTATGCTTTCTTTTTCTCAGCATCTGTTACGCCTGCTTATGGGCTCTTTCATGCTTTTGGCTGGTACCGCCCACCTGAGCTACGCCCGCCAGTCCTTCCTGGCCCAGGTGCCCGTCTGGCTACCACTAGATCCAGACTTGGTTGTGGTGGCCTCCGGGCTGGTGGAGCTAGGCTTCGGTCTGGGCTTACTCTTTGCCCCGCATAGCTCCCGTAAGGCAGTAGCCCTAGCGCTAGCTCTCTTCTACGTCCTCATCTTCCCCGGCAACATCAACCAGTACCTTCAAGGGATTGATGCCTTCGGGCTAGATACTGACGCCAAGCGCTTTGTCCGTCTGCTCTTCCAGCCCCTGCTCGTCCTTGCCGCTCTCTGGGCCGGAGGGATCCTGCCCAGAGGTAAAAAACTAGAGCCCTAATCCCTTGCTGAGGTCCAGGCCAGTAGACGGGCCAAACGATGTGCGAGCCCTATACTGGGTTAAGTTAAACAGGAACAGAAAAGAGACAACACTCAAGGGACCTGCAGGAGGATAAATGTCCGCCACAAAATTTTCTCTCCTACTCTGCAGTGGCCTACTAGTGCTAAGTGCTTGCGGTGGCCCTGAGCCGGGAACTGACAGTAACCCATCAGCCAGTTCCCCCATGAGCCTCTCACCAAGCTCAACTGAAAGCCCTAGACCGTCTAGCTCACCCACCGTCACTCTCTCACCAGCTACCGCTAGTACCTCCGCTAGCCCAACAGCTCCTGCAAGCTCATCCACCCCTGCGACAGCAAACCCCACCAACCAGCAGCCGGGGGCCGCCCATCAAACTACCGCCCCACCGCTGACTGAAAGAAAAGGCTACATCCCGCAGGGTGCGGTTCCTGTCACCTCCTTCTACCCGGTCAGCGAGAACTGGAATGTTGGTATTCTCGTGAGCCCCTCAGGCAATATCGGGTGCGATATTAGAGGCACTACCACAGCCGTCTGCGGGGTGGTCTCCTACGCGGAGGAAAGGAAGTACACAGAACCCTCAGCACTGCTTGCCCGGTGGATTTTCTCGCTGGATGATTCGGTCCAGCAGGTGGAGCTAGGGGCACGGGGTGATGCCCTCTTTTTCATGATGAATCAGTCTAACCCTTCTGGTGGTTCTGCCCAGGTGGTGCCTTATGGGACCAGCGTTTACTCCCAGCACCTGGCCTGTGAGTCGGCACAAGAGGCCATGACCTGCTGGAACACTAAGACCGGCAGGGGAGTTGTGATGAGTAGAGAGGGCTACAGTACTTTTTAGCTCTGCTAACCGCTGTGTCAGCGTCCCTGTGCCTGTGGCCTGGCGTGCGGGGCGCGCCCTGCGTATCTGCCATAATGAGGGGTGAAGTAGTCTCTTGACCCGTTCGAAGGAAGCGCCATGTCTGAAGAATACACGCCAGCTTGCCCAGCGTGCGCTGAGGAATACTCCTACCAGCAGGGGCAGCTGTGGGTTTGCCCCATGTGCGGCCACGAGTGGATTGAGGCTGAAAAGGGCGCTGAGCCTGATGAAGCCGGCAGCAAGGTCCTGGACTCGGTAGGTAATGAGCTAACCGTCGGTGACGCAGTGACCATTACTAAGGGCCTAAAAGTTAAAGGTGGCGCGGATATTAAAGCTGGCACCAAGGTGCGCGGTATCCGCCTACTGGAGAGCCCTATCAACGGCCATGACCTTGAGGCCAAGGTCCCCGGCGCTGGCCAGATCTACCTCAAATCTTCTGTGGTAAAAAAGATTAACTAATGCTTGGCAGAGGCGTAAAAGCTAAGGGAACGGCTTCTCAGTTTGATGATTCATATTTAGTAGCAATCTACGATGAGGACAACCCTGACGGGGAAGACCACGATTTCTTTCGCCGTCTAGCTACAGCGACACAGGCCCAGTCCATTGTCGATTTGGGCTGTGGCACCGGAATCCTTACTGTTACCCTCACCGGGTCAGGTCGATCTGTCATAGGAATAGACCCAGCTCCGGCCATGATTAAGTATGCCCAACATCGTCCGGGCGCACATTGCGTAGAGTGGCAGGTGGGAACAAGCGATCAGATCATGCCACACTCCGCTGACCTGGTGATAATGAGTGGCAATGTAGCTATGCATATGATTGGGGATCAGTGGTACAAGGCTCTCAAACATATTGCACATGGACTGAAACTTGGCGGGCGGCTAGCCTTCGAGACCCGCAATCCCGAAAATCGTGCCTGGGAACGATGGAGTCACGAGCAGACTACACGTAAGACAGTTATTGGCCGCTTGAATGAAACCACAGTGATTGAGCCACCGGACCAACAGGGAGTTGTGGTTATGCGCTCGCACAGAGAATTTCTGGAGAGTGGCTACACGGTTGATACCGTTCAGCGGCTTCAGTTTAGAAGCTATGAGCAGATTACTGAAGCCTTAGAGCAAGCTGGTCTAAGGGTGGAGCACTGTTACCGTTCCTGGAGTTGTGAGCCTTTTACTGGGGGAGAGGACCAGCCCCTAATGATTTTCACCGCAGCAAAATACTAAAACTTACAAGTAAAGTTGGAATACCAATAGAGTTGAGACTCAACCAGAAAACCTACAAGCTCACTGATAATTATGGCTGGAGAGGCTTTCCCCCTTGTGGCAATTTAGGGTTTGGGCGTACTGTGTAGATACTGCTTATAGAACTATATGAAGGTGGATATTATGAAAGCACGTTTAGCTCTGCTTGCGGGTATCGGTGTGGGTTATGTTTTGGGCGCCCGCGCCGGTCGCGAGAGCTATGAAAAGATCAAGAGTCAGGCTAACAAAGCTCTGCATGACCCTACTGTTCAAGAGAATGTGAAGGCCGCAGGGGAAACTATTCGCCATAAAGCTCCTCTGGTTGCCGAGAAAACCAAAGAAGTAGCTTCAACGGCTGTAGAAAAAACCAAAGAAAAAGTAGAAGAAATCAAAGAGACCCGCATCGAAACCAAGGCAGAGAAAGCCGCAGATGAAGCAGTCGAGCAAGCACCTGCAGATGTTATGTCAGATCCAGTCACCGCCCCCGAGGACGAAGGCCCGCTAGCTACTGCCTAGGCACCTCAGCAACTCCAGCCCGTCGACCGTTTAGAGCTCTATACGGTAGGCGGGCTTTTTACTGCCTCTTCCACTGGTGTCCTCTGCAAACCGTAAGAGCCTCAAGAGGGATAGGTCCACCGTAGATATGTGGGAACAGCTCAGAGTCTGGGTCGAGCGGATCACACGGTTCGTGCTGTACGGTGAGATTCGCATCAGCTAAAGCCAGCTCATCAATAGTTAGAACGAGGGCATCCTGACGGTCACTATAGACTGCCTGCCAAATGCGCTGGACCTGGTCCTCTGAAGCGCTACAGTGAATGAATCTTGCTTGAGCCAGGGGAAGTCCACGGGTAGAGATATCGTAAAAACCTGTTTTAAGAGCGCGAGCGTAATCTTCGGGTAAAGCTATATGGAACAACATAATGTCAGCTTAACACTGTGCCATGCTATTCTCTGATGCTTTGACCGGTGTACCGGCCAAGACTATGAGCGGAAGGCGCCAACGCCTTCAGAAAGCCGAATAAATTCATCGATGTCCTCTTGGGTGGCATAGGCAACCGGGGTAACCAGTATCTCGTTCATACAGGAACGGAAAATCCTGCTGATGTTGACGGGCTCTGACCCCCGCCCACCAATCACAGCCTTAGTTGAGAGCCCATAGCTAAGGGTAGTCAGCTTATTAGCCTGAACCTTCAGATGAGTGCCAGTTTTAAGCTGACCAGTACTATCAAGGTAGACCAGCATGTTATAAAAATATGAGCGAATCCGCTCAAGACCTTTGGTCGAAATATCCTTGATACCGGGGACTGGGCGTAGTTCGGAAACCATGCTGAGGGTAATACGGGAGATTGCCTGCGAACGCGGGGTGATGGGGAGAAAATGCTCCAGAATTTTAACCGTGTTGAGAACATCCTGGCCTTCGACAGAAACAGCTTTCATACTGGCTTCTGTTTCCTGCCCAATAAGGTCAAAGGCGAAGGTGAGAAGCTCCACTCTGTTATTAAAAGAGTGACGTAGCGATCCCATAGAGATCCCGGCCTCGGCTGCAACATTCCTGACGGTAACGGCACTAACACCGCGCTCATTGAGCAGTTTCCATAGAGCCTGGGCAATTATCCGGTTCCGGGCTTCGTGGTCGATGAGTTTAGGCACGGACAAACTCCTGAGGGTCAGTAGAAGCATCCTGGCAGACAGGGGAGATAAAGATGTTCAGGAGTGTCTCGAACTGCACAATAATAGGTTCGGTAAGTTCCTGCGTGCTGATCTCACCATCTGTGAGCATGTAAAGCGCGTTAATGCCCCAGAGCAAGGCAACGAGCTTCTCCACCTCCAGGTCAATATCTAGCCCCGGCTTGAGGAAGCCATGAGCTCGAAGCTGGCTCAACAAGAACCCATAGGCATATATAAAGTCAGCCTCATGTTCTTGGAGTATTTTTGCAATATCAGGGAAAATTCGCATGTCTGCCAGCATGCCTGCTATGACTGTCGTGAATCGTTGTCCGTCTTCTGAAACCGGCGAAAGGTAGGTGTAAAGTTCTTCCAAATTGTCAAGTAGCTGGCCCTCAAACTGCCGGTTGGTGAGGGAACGGATAAACTTTTTTCCTGCAAAGTCCAGGGAAAAAAGCATCATCTCCTCAAAAGAGGGGAAGACATGGCGCAAAGATCCGGTAGAGATCCCGGCTTGGGCGGCAACGGTCCGTACCGAGACACCTCGTACTCCCTCACGCGTCAGCACCTGCCAGACTGCGTGAGCGATCTCCTGTTTTCGTTCCTCATGGTCTATTAGTTTTGGCACAGAATCCACTTTAGAACATCTTCTAAACCCGACACCTTTTTGGCTACAAGATGTCACGAAAGTGTCGACACGCCCCAAGGATGACTGCCCTAAAGCTCCAAGTGGGCTAGAGCATAACTGCACGCCCACAGCGCAACCTCTTGCATAGCCTGGTTAAGCAGGACACAATGGATTCTATGGCTACTACACATTTAGAAGGCAGCGCCGTTCAGACCGTCGGCGAACTGCCCACCCTTGACTCACAGGCTCCCAGCTTTACCCTGGTCAAGACCGATTTGAGTGAGATTTCATCCGCCGATTTTGCCGGTAAAAAGGTAATCCTCAATATCTTCCCCTCCATCGATACCGGCGTTTGCGCCAGCTCGGTGCGCACCTTCAACCAGCAGGCAGCTGCTTTGGAGAACACCGTGGTTCTGTGTGTTTCCCAGGATCTTCCTTTTGCCCTGGGTCGCTTCTGTGGTGCAGAAGGCATCGAAAACGTCGTGACTGCTTCTGCCTTCCGTTCATCATTTGGCAAAGACTTTGGCCTAACCCTCGCTGATGGCCCGCTGGCCGGTCTCTTGG
Organism: Rothia sp. P4278; assembly: GCF_048512945.1. NCBI lineage: Bacteria > Bacillati > Actinomycetota > Actinomycetes > Micrococcales > Micrococcaceae > Rothia > Rothia sp. P4278. The sequence goes on along the minus strand of NZ_JBLXXU010000002.1, from coordinate 31,645 downwards.
CCCGATCCGTGCTTATTCTGGACACCGAAGGCCAGGTCATCTATACCCAGCTGGTCGATGAAATTAGCAGCGAACCCGATTATCAAGCCGCACTTGCTGCTCTTTAAGCCTTGACCGCTTGTATCATGTGGCCCCCGTTCCTGCCAGTGCTGGCAGGAACGGGGGCCTTATCTATGATGGCTATTACCTAGCTTAGAAAACCCAGTTAGCCAGAATAACGCAGGTTGCTGTTCCCGCCAGGAGGCTAAGGGCGAGGTTTCCGCGCCAAAGATGTAGGGCGGCGGTCACAAGGGTTCCGGCCAAGTAGGGGGTAGCTGTTTGCCAGGAAGAATAGTCAATATCTGCAATCACATAAAAACCCAGGCAGATAATAGCCCCTAAGGGTACCCAGCGGGCCAAATCAGTGACGAGGGCTGAGTCTTTGAGCGCATTTTTGATGCCAAAAGGAAGCAGCCGCAGGGCAAAGGTGATGCCTGCAGAGAGAAAAATAGCGGAGAGGATGTAGCTGGTGCTAGGCACGGGGCAGCTCCTGTAGGGCTGTTTTAGGCTGGGCATAATGGCGGATCGTCAGCAAGGCGACAAGGCCCAGGAGAGAGAGAAGCAAGATGGAATGGGGGAAGAACACTATGGCAGTTATCGAGGAGAGGGCTGCCAGCGCCGCCGTTGTTTTATCCCTGACTGCTTTATAGGCGTTGATAGAGAGCAGAATAAACATACCGGTCATCACAAAGTCCACGCCTTTGAGATGCGATAGGAAAGTGGCTCCTACAAGAGCGCCTAGAGTTGACCCGCCCCACCAGCTCACCCAGAGACCCACAGATACGGTTAAAATGCGACTCCCGCGAAAGCCCTGGGAGCCCGGTGCGGTATTGATTGCGTAGGCTTCATCGCAGAGCAGATACACGGCGACCGCTTTAGCTAGGTTCCCCTGAACATTCTGTAGCGGGTAAGAGATACCGTAGACCAGGTGGCGGGCATTCATGAGTAGGGTAGTTGAGGCGATCAGTGAGAGGGGCGCTACCGAGGCAATGAGCCCAACCAACAGAAATTCCACCGAGCCGGCGAAGACGATCGCTGAGAGTGCAGGCGCAACCCACCAGGGTAAGCCAACCGAAGCGACCAGTACGCCTAAGCCCATACCCATGACCATAAACCCTATGCACAAAATACCCGCTACTCGCATGCCTTCTTTAAAGCCGCTTTCACCGGGTAGGGTAGCGACATGCTCACCGACAATATCGGGTGTGGTTGAGGTTTCTTTCGTGATGTGCATACGGCCAGTTTAAAGAAAAACGAGAGCAAGGTGTTTGCGAATAATTGCTGAGAGTGCTATGTGCTGGCAATATATGTATATGGATTCTTTAGATAGGGCAATAATCAATGAGCTCACCCGCAATGGTCGGCTGACTAACCAGGAACTTGCGGCGCGCGTAGGCCTCACTGCGGCCCCCTGCCTCCGCAGGGTACGCAGGCTCGAAGAACAAGGAATTATCGAAGGCTACAGCGCTCGCATCAACTATGAGGCCATGGACGAGGGGTTTGAAGTCCTGGTTTTTGCTGACCTATCTCGCAACGATGTTGCGAGCATCGAGGATTTTGAGAACACCATTATGGCCAGCGAGAACGTGGTTGAGTTCCGCCGTATGTACGGGCTACCTGACTACTACATTAAGGTTAGAGTCAAAGACTCAGCTGCCTACGAACGCTGGTTTTCAGAGGTCGCCGCCCGGCACGACTCTGTTATCAGGGTGGACTCCCGTATCACAATGAAGCTTCTCAAAGCCCCTTAACCTACCCTTGGGCCGCAGGGAATAAACTCTGCCTCTGCCCAGTTGAAACTGCAACCACGCTTAGGACAATTACCCAGGAGAAACCATGAGTGAGAATACCGCTAACCAACGCACCCAAGACCCCAACTACCGGGCCGTCACGGTAGAGCGGACTGCCTCCCGCCACTACCGCGCAACCAACGCCAAGGGCGACAGCCTTGAATTCGGTCAGGGGGAGGGGCTACTGACCCCTGTTGAGCTTCTGTTAGCCGCTATTGCCGGTTGCTCAGCTATCGACGTGGACGTTGTCACCGGCCGCCGCGCAGAAGCAGAGGAATTTAGCGTCACCTCTTCCGGCATCCGCCAGGTTGATGAAAACGGTGCCGTCCGAATGGACGATATTGAAGTCAGCTTTAAGGTCCGCTTCGCCGCAACCGAAGCTGGTGAAAAAGCTCAGTCAATGGTGGACCGACTCATCCGGCTATCTGCTGAGAAGGACTGCACTGTATCTCGCACGGTCGAGCACGGCTCAAAAATCACCTTCATCAACGAAAATGCCTAGGACATTTGCCGGGTAAAGCTATATCACGTGATACCCGGTGGTATGTGGCCTGCGCGGTTGGTAGTCTAAAGTTTGTCTTAAACCCCCTAAGCAAAACTGTTGGGGACTCATTACCAGCGAAAGTAGCAGCACACTATGTCTCCTGAAGCACACCCTGCACCTACCGGGCAGGTTAAAGAAGAGCTTAAAAGAGGGCTAGCTAGCCGGCACCTCTCTATGATCGCAATCGGCGGTGCTATCGGTACCGGTCTGTTTGTGGCATCAGGTTCCACTATTGCAGAAGCCGGTCCGGGTGGTGCCCTAGTGGCTTATATCCTGATTGGCTTTATGGTGCTGCTCCTGATGCAGTCCCTGGGCGAAATGGCCGCGCACCTGCCGGTAGCGGGCTCCTTCCAAACTTTTGCCTCCCGCTATGTTTCAAGCTCCTTTGGTTTTGCTATGGGCTGGAACTACTGGTTTAACTGGGCAATTACCGTAGCCGCGGAGCTGGTCGCTGCGGGCGTCATCATGTCCTACTGGTTGCCGGGTGTCCCCGGCTGGGTATGGGCAGGTGTCTTCCTCGCTCTCATCCTGGGTATCAATGTGCTTTCGGCCCGCTCCTATGGTGAATCTGAGTTCTGGCTGGCCACCGTTAAGGTCATTACCGTTATCGTCTTCCTTATTGCCGGCATTGCAATGATTTTTGGCATTCTGGGCAACCACAACAACGGCTTTGCTAACTGGACGAACGGCGAGGCCCCTTTCAAGGGCGGCTTCGTCTCGATTATGGCGATCTTCATGGTTGCGGGTTTCTCCTTCCAGGGCACCGAGATGATCGGTGTTGCCGCAGGCGAATCCCAGAACCCTCGCCGCGATGTGCCCCGGGCGCTTAAGAGCGTATTCTGGCGGATTATGCTCTTCTACATTGGAGCGATTGCCGTTATCGGTACCCTCATTCCCTACACCAACCCCAACTTGTTGCGCACCGGTGAAACCGATATCGCCTATTCACCCTTCACTATGGTTTTTGAGAACCTGGGTATTGCTTTTGCCGCTTCGGTCATGAACGCGGTTATTCTGACTGCTATCCTGTCAGCCGGTAACTCAGGTCTCTACGTCTCATCCCGTATGCTTTACGCTCTTGCCCTTGAAGGCCGCGCGCCCCGTATCTTCACCCGGGTCAACGCCCGAGGCATCCCTATGCCTGCGCTGCTGATGACTGCCGCTATTGGCCTGTTTGGCTTCGCCTCAGCGGTTATTGGGGAGGGCTCTGCCTACACCTGGCTTATTAATATTTCAGGTTTGTCAGGCTTTATCACCTGGGTGGGTGTGGCTATTTGTCACTACCGTTTCCGCCGGGCTTATGTTGCTCAGGGTAACGACGTCAATGACCTGCCCTATAAGGCCCCTCTCTTCCCCCTGGGCCCCATCGTAGCCTTGCTTATGTGCCTTATGGTGATTGCTGGTCAGAACTACAACGCAATCTTTGAAGGTCTGTGGCTCCAAGTGGTCTCCGCCTACATCGGCCTGCCTATTATCATTGGTGTCTGGCTGGTTCATAAGCTGGTTACCGGTTCTAAGAGGATCCCTCTGGAACAGGTGGATGTTTCTGGTATTGAGGTGGGCCAAGCCCAATAAGCGCCCACGCCGCTGGCTGTTTGCAGACCCCGCTACTGCCCCCTCCGTCAGGTTGGAGAGGGCGGTAGCGGGGTGTTTATCTATTGGATGCGCTGACTCATCAGATGCGGTCGTGAAAGGCTAGAATAAGGTGGTTTGTACATATAGGAGCTGGGAGGGCCACCGTGGCTAAGCTGTATTTCCGTTTTGGGGCGATGAACTCTGGTAAGTCCACTGCGCTCTTGCAGGCGGCCCATAACTATGAGGAGCGCGGTCAAAGGGTTCTGCTTGCTAAGCCACAGCTCGATACTAAGGGGGACACTGCCATTGTTTCCCGCCTGGGGGTTACTCGCGCCGCGGATTTCCTCGTGGGTGATCAGGACTCTGTGCGTGAGCTCTTCCATGCGGCCGCTGAACCTCACGCCCGGCAGGAACAGCTTCACGGGCATCTGCCTGTCTCCTGCCTGCTAGTGGACGAAGCCCAGTTCCTGACCACTGCCCAGGTTGATGACCTCATGCGGATCGCGGTGGAGGAGAATGTTCCCGTCATGTGCTACGGCATTCGCACGGACTTCCAGACGCGGGCCTTTCCCGGTTCAGCCCGTCTGCTGGAAATCGCGCACAGCCTTGAAGAACTTAAAACTATTTGCCGCTGCGGCCGCAAGGCTCTCTTTAATGGGCGCACTGTAGACGGTCGTTTTGTGTTTGCCGGTGACCAGGTGGCTATTGACGGGGTTCATGTGGGCTATGAGTCTCTCTGCCCTTCCTGCTATTTGCAGGAATCCGGTGGCAAGCTCTACCAATAGCTGGCAGGATCCCATGGCTATCCGTAGTGTCCAGAATCTTGGCTAGGGCTTTTTTATCCCCTTTTTAGTGGTTTATGTCATGCCGAAGCGCCGAGGTGTGCCCAAACCAGCCTATAATCGTAGTGCCCAGTCCTTTTTTGAGAAAGAGAAAAATCTATGGCTGTATCACCCAAAACCCGCCTGCTGGCTGTACCCACCGTCGCGCTGATGTCCCTAGCCCTTCTGGCTGGTTGTGGCTCATCCGATAAAAAAGAGAGCGCAGCAGCGGAGACTTCTAGCTCAGCTAGCGCCTCAGCTGAGCAGTCCCAGGCAGCGGAGGAGACCAGCTCAGCTGCCGCTGATGAGGCTAAGGTAGAGGCAGTTATTCCTGACGGCTTCAAGAAGGTAACAGCACCTAACAATAAGATCAGCTTTGCTGTTCCTGAGGGCTGGATGGAGATGGACAGTGAGGCCATTGCCAACACTGATGCTCTTCAGGAGTACCTGGATCAGGCCGCCCAGGGAACTAACTTCACCCCCGAGGAGCTTAAGTCTCAGATGGCTCAGCTTGATCTGATGGCTACCTCTGTGACCCCTAACGAAGATGGTTTCGCTGAGAATGTGAACGTCAACGCTGAGCCCGTCTTGGTTACTTCCCTGCCTGATCAGGCCGAGATGGAATCACTGGCTAAGGGTATCAACGCTACCCCGGGCGAGTACAAGAAGATCTCCACCCCTCTGGGTGAGGGCACTCAGCTGAGCTACACTCTTGACGTTACCGGTGTGTCCGTACACGGCGTGTTTGTGGTTGTGCCTTCTGGTACCGGTACCGGCTTCAGCGTTCTTACTGTTTCAAGTAGCAATGCTGACAGCGCGGCCAAGCTAGCCGAGCAGATGGCTGGATCCCTGTCCAAGGCCTCCTAGTTTCTTAGAGGCTTATGAGCTGACAGCTCGCGCTAAGGCCCCGCACCCTCTTGGGTGTGGGGCCTTAGCGCTTCCTGAGCGGTCTTTGTCAGTTAGTGAAGTGTATAAAGCTTGTGAACTTCCATTTATTTTGTTAAGTTGGTGTCACGATTCAGAAGCCCAACGGTAAGCCCTTTGACTTGTTGGCTGGCAACCGCCTGACGCAGACGGTGCTCTCAAAGGAAAATCGGTCGCTACCCACAAGGCGTAGCGAAAGTGGCGTTTGTTTTAAGGAGGCCCACAGTGGGTCGTATTTTTTCGTGGACATCAGCTATCCGTTCTGCACTGTGTAGGAACAAGCCAGAGGACTTTTCTGACCCGGTTCAGGCACAAGAGCAAGAATCGCCGTCTATCCCTATTTCGCGCTGTACTATCCACGCACCTGGCCACCGGGTTACGCCCTCACTGGGGCTTAACGCTTCGAATATGACCTGGCGGAGGGTGTCTATGACGGAGCTGCGGGGGACTAGGGTGCGCTTATCTATCGGTGGGCAAAACAGGTTCTTTTGGAGCCATGATGCTGAGCGGCTGAGCGTTTTCCTCAGAAAAACTGATGAGTCAGTTCTGGGGGATTCCGCCTTACCCTTGCTCTGGAGTCCTTCACATAATTTGCTGGGTGTGCGCGAGGGAAAGTCTTTCTACCTGGTTCACCTGGCGGAGCGACCACTTGATTATTGTTCCTACAGTGACTCATCACCGAGCCGTAGGGAAAGCCAAGCTAGTAAATAACTAGATAGGTACGGGGAGGCTTACTAAAGAGGGTAGTGTCCCAGCTCAGCGCTCTATCAGCCAACAGCCCCTAAGGCGCTGGCCCCGGGCCAGCTGGCTGGTAGAGTGCCAAGCACAGTATTGGCTGAGCAAGTGCCCTGTGAATAAGCCACAAGATAAAGAGAAAGGTTCAGCGGATGCCCGTGAATGAATTTGGCCAGCCTGTAGGTGAGGCAGTACCTGGCTGGGAGCCCGCACGCGAACCGCAGGCTGTTACTTTGGTGGGGGAGTGCTCGCGCGTAGAGCCGCTTGATTTTGCGCGGCATGGTGCTTCGCTAATGCAGGCTTTCAGCGTTGATCAGGCTTACGGTGGGCCTACCTGGACTTATAGGGGATTGGGCCCTTTGCGTCAGCTGCAGACTACCTGGAGGGTTTGCGTGCTGCTATGGAGAAGCCAGGCATGTATCCCTATGCTGTGGTGGATGTGGCAAGCGATAGGGCGCTGGGAACTCTGGCCTTGCAACGTCAGGATCGGGCGAATGGCTCTATTGAGGTGGGCTGGGTTGTGTTTGCCCCGGAGTTACGCGGTACCGAGGCTTCTAAGGAAGCTCAGCATCTGCTGATGAGGTATGTGTTTGAGGAGCTGGGGCACCGCAGATACGAGTGGAAATGCGATGCCCTCAACGAGCTCCATACGGGCGGCTAAAAGCCTGGGGTTCGTCTATGAGGGAACCTTCCGCAAGGCCATGATCTACAAGGGCAGAAACAGGGATACGGCGTGGTTTTCTATAAATTTTTAAGAATCTTTATTATATTGGAAAATGCGAAATGAAAACTAAAACTTGTGCAGATAGAGTATCTAAATTTAGGCAATTTTATTGATTATTGATTATTGATTATTGAGTGGGAAACCTTATTGGCAAGAACAATATTATTATTAATGTTGATGCTATAAGGATAATTGGTGAATATATCTTTATGTACCCAGTAGCTATAATAAAATTTACACCATATTTACTTAACTCGCCGTTATTTATTTTTTCTTCAAGTAGGTTTTTTGTGCCATCAGATTTTTGTAATTGATTATGAATGCCCCCTGAGTTCTCTCTCAAGGACCTGTAGTAGTCGAACGGCGTATGGTTTGCTGAGGTTTCCAGAATACTGTTATATTCATCAATATTTTTTTTATACTCACTTTCAGATTTTCTTTCTTTATCTTGCAGTGCGCTTACTCGTAGATAAAATTTATGAAGTGAGTTGTAGCTCTTAAACATGTCCTCAGCGAATCTTCGTGAGTTAATGTATATTTGGAAAACGCTGTAAATTATCAATTGGATTGATAATGCTACTATTATCAAATCCAACTTTTTCCCTTCAAGCCAAACCATCTCTGCATCCATCAAACGAACTATCGAAAGTATAATCAAGATAAAGCTTGAAAAAATTCCTACAAAGTTCCAAATATTCTCTTCAAGGCGAATCCTCTGGTGGGCTTTGATTCTTGCTTTATATGTAATATACGAATTATTGCACAAAGTATCGAAAGGGTAATATTTATTTTTCATAACGAATTTCAGTATAGTTCGATCTGGGCACTGAAGTTTTTATCAAAAACTAGAACGGCTGACCCATGAATTTTTACAAATTTATTTACTACCTTGTGGTATCTTAAGAAGGAGGGGATTGTGAGATTTATAGTTTCTGTAGAATTACTTTTTATAACTGGGTATATGATGTAATTAGATACCTCATCTATGGGTAAATCCCACAGCTTTGGGTATTCATCCCAAATTTCTGTGTTGGCAAGAACTTGTGTTAGTATCCTTTTACGCTTTTTAATTGCTTTATATATACTTTGGAGCACCCAGCGATCTAGGTCGTGTATTTGATCAGTATCTGTCGCACCAGCGAAGTAAGGGAGAATTCCTCCCAGCGGCATCAACGGTAAATTTGAAGATGTATCCCTTAGGAAGTATCTAATTCTTGATTCATTTAAGTTGGAATAAATTAATCGGCGTAGTGAAAATATTAACGATATATAGTCTTTATCGATTAATCCGTATTTTTGAGAATTTAATCTAGATAATTCCTGCCTCCTATGCATTGGAGCGTTGAGAAGTATCTGGTATATATTTTTTTGAACTTTATCTTTTATGATAGAAATTGATTTTTCAGAGATCCTTGTTTTATCTAGGTAGAAATCATGATTCAAGAAAGTTATAAAATCAGTATGTGGCATTTCGTGAGACAGATCTGGTGTGTTAGAAAGGATCCTAATTCCGTGACTTTTTTGGGGGCTGATTGAAACTCCACTTTCTTCGCACCAAATAAGTATCTTTTCAACTGCTTTTGTAACAGCCTCATAGGAGTCTGACCATATCAATATATCATCAGCAAATCTCACAAATGAGATGTTAAGCTTTTCAAAAGCATAATCAAGATTTGCAAGCGCTAAATTTGCAATAAAAAGACTTAAAGCCGATCCCTGCGGGATTCCCTTTTGTTTTTCTGCGAAGCGGCTCGTTTTAATGTAATTGAAAATTACATCTTTTTCGCTGTTGGTTACATGGAATCTTGGGGAGTTTATAATTTTCTTTATGTAGGCATGTGAGATGCTGTCGAAATAATTGGTGAAATCGAACTCAGCTATGAACAGTCTTTTGTGACCCCTGAACTCTTCTGATATAAATGTAACGGCATCGTGAGGGGAAGCATCGGATCGGTAGGCGTAGGAGTTTCGTGAAAATTTTACTGAATTCTTTTTTGAAAGTTCAGTAAAAAAGTGAAGAGACACGGCTTCATCTATTATATTATATATGTAAATATCTCTATATTTATTATTATGTTTCGGAACTCTTCTATGCACCGGTTTGGAGAAGGTGTACTTAAAATCGCTAATTTTTTTAGCGGCTTCGATAGATAGGAAATTTATTTTTTTTAGTACATACTGAGGGTTGTGCAAATTCTCTGCCCAGTATTCAGGCTGATTTTTATTGTATGAGTAACTGGGGGTGGAAAAAGGTTTATTTAAATGCGATGTTTTCCGTTTTGCTGAATTATTTCTTCTATTGTTTGCAGTTAATCTTCGAATTGCAACAATATTAATATGATTTTGAATTGATTTTTCAAGTGGATTTCCCAATTAGCTACCTTAATTAATTAAGCAAGGGGCGGAATCGGCTAGCGCTTTATCCGCCCCTTACCTCGAGCTCAAAACAATCAAAAGTAAAGTCCATTAAGGACGACTAAAGCCTCATGCTCTAGATCGGTATGCTCAGATATGAGCGTTTCCAAGCTCAATCATCTCACATAATGTCAACTGGTAGCATCATGCAAGAAGGGTATCTAGATACCGGTTAAAATTATACTAAATTTTAAGCCTACTAATAGTATTATTCAGTGTCGCGCTCGGGCGCATGACTGCTGAGGCTTTGGCGTCCTCGGGCTTGTAGTAGCCGCCCAGGTCGGCGGGGGAGCCCTGCACCGCCAGCAGCTCAGCCACAATCTGCTCCTCGTTAGCCGCCAGGGCCTCCGCTACCGGCGCGAACTTAGCCGCCAGAGCCTCATCCTCGGTCTGAGCCGCAAGCTCCTGCGCCCAGAACTGAGCCAGGTAGAAGTGCGAGCCACGGTTATCAATCTCGCCCACCTTACGCGACGGCGACTTGTTCTCATTCAAGAAAGTACCGGTCGCCTTATCCAAGGTGTCAGCCAGCACCTGAGCCGAAGCGTTACCGCTGGTCTTGGCCAGGTGCTCAAACGAAGCCGCCAGAGCCAAGAACTCACCCAGCGAATCCCAGCGCAGGTGGTTCTCTTCCACCAGCTGCTGAACGTGCTTAGGGGCAGAACCGCCCGCGCCGGTCTCAAAGAGGCCACCACCATTAATGAGCGGAACAATGGAGAGCATCTTGGCGCTGGTACCCAGCTCCAGAATGGGGAAGAGGTCAGTCAGGTAGTCACGCAGGACGTTACCGGTCACAGAGATAGTGTCCTGGCCCTGGCGGATCCGGTCAATGGAGAACTGGGTGGCTTCTGCCGGTGCCAGAATACGGATATCCAGGCCCTCGGTATCGTGCTCGGGCAGGTACTTCTGAACCTTGGCAATCAGGTTGGCGTCGTGGGCGCGGTTCTTATCCAGCCAGAAAACAGCGGGGGTCTTAGAATCGCGGGCACGGGTGACAGCCAGCTTGACCCAATCCTGAACGGGGATGTCCTTGGTCTGGCAGGCACGCCAGATGTCACCGGCAGAAACCTGGTGCTCCATCAGCACCTCACCAGCGGAGTTAAGAACCTGAACAGCGCCGTCAGCGGCAAGCTGGAAGGTCTTATCGTGGGAGCCATACTCCTCAGCCTTCTGAGCCATCAGACCAACGTTCGGCACAGTACCCATGGTGGTGGGGTCAAAGGCACCCTTGGCGCGGCAGTCATCAATCACGGTCTGGTAGACACCAGCGTAGGAAGAGTCCGGCAGAACGGCCAGGGTATCAGCCTGCTGGCCAGCCTTACCCCACATCTGCCCGGAGGTACGAATCATGGCGGGCATAGAAGCGTCCACAATAACGTCGGAGGGCACATGCAGGTTAGTGATGCCCTTATCGGAGTTCACGTAGGCCAGTTCGGGGCCCTCAGCCAGGCCCTTCTCAACCAGGGCGCGAACATCGTCCTGAATCTCGGCGGGCAGGGTCTCAATACCGCTAAGGATAGCGGCCAGGCCGTTGTTACCGTTCAGGCCAGCGGCATCAAGCTGCTCACCGTACTTGTCAAAGAGCTCAGAGAAGTAAGCACGGACCACGCGGCCAAAGAGAATGGGGTCAGAAACCTTCATCATGGTGGCCTTCAAATGGACAGAGAAGAGCACACCCTCAGCCTTAGCGCGGGCAATCTGCTCAGCTAAGAAGCGGTCAAGGGCGGCAACGTCCATGTAGGTGGCGTCAATAATCTCACCGGCCAGTACAGGGGTGGACTCCTTGAGCACGGTGACGGTGCCATCAGCCGCTACATGCTGAATCTTGAGGTTATCATCGGCCTCCATGACCACAGACTTCTCGTTGCTAAAGAAATCGTTCTGGCCCATAGTTGCCACATTGGTCTTGGAGTCAGCGCTCCAGGCACCCATGGAATGGGGGTTCTTGCGGGCGTAGTTCTTAACCGACAGGGGAGCGCGGCGGTCTGAGTTACCTTCACGCAGAACGGGGTTAACCGCTGAGCCCTTGACCCGGTCGTAGCGGGCACGAACGTCCTGGTCGGCTTCGGTGACGAGCTCTTCGGGGTAGTCGGGAATTGCGTAGCCCTTGCCCTGTAGCTCGGCAATAGCGGCCAGTAGCTGGGGCTGAGAGGCAGAAATGTTAGGAAGCTTGATGATGTTGGCTTCGGGGGTCTTAGCCAGCTGGCCCAGCTCGGTGAGGGCATCGGGCACCTGCTGGTCGACTGGGAGAATATCGCTGAACTGAGCCAGAATACGGCCAGCCAGCGAGATGTCTCGGGTTTCCACCTCAACACCGGCGGTTGATGCGTAGGCTTCCAGAATAGGCAGGAAGGAGTAGGTCGCTAGTAGCGGAGCCTCATCGGTGTGGGTGTAAATAATCTTTGCCATGTAGGGCGTCTCCCTTGTTGCTTGTGGGCAGTGTCATTCCTAAGAATACAACCCTGTGCCCCAGCTCATAGAATTTTACACGGCTGGGTCATAAAACGTGCCAGGTATCTCCTGGAAAAGTCATCCTTAGGTAGATTGGAGAGTATGCAGCAACAAGACTCTCCGGCCGCAGAGACCACCCCTCTGCCCGCCCACGAAACCTACCTATCCCAGCTGATTGAAGCCCCCCGTATGGTGGGCCTTGCCGCCTCGCGATCGGGTGAACCCGTCCTCACCGTGCAGACCCTGAATAAAGAGGGAGCTAAGTACCGGCCCCGGCTATGGGCTCTACCCGCTCACCAGGAGGAAAAGCCCTACCCGCTGACCGCGCCGGACTCCGGGGCGGCCCTGCTCGCACTCGATGAAGAAGGCAGACCTTACCTGACCTTGGACAAGGACCTAGACCAAGCCGAGTCCAAGAGCCTCAAAGGGGTCTACCGCCTGCCAGAACGGGGTGAACCCGAACTGGTCCTCAGTTTTCCCGGCGGCATTAATGAACTGGAAGTCCGCCAGCGGGAGAAGGACCCTCGCTACATCTTCACGGCCAAGGCCCACCGTGGCTCACTCGAAGAACAAGCCAAGACACTTGATGAACGAGAAAAGAGCGCAACCAGCGGGGTACTCTACAGCGAGTTCCCCACCCGCTTCTGGGACCACGATTTGGGCACCGGCAAGCTCAGCCTCTACCTGCAAGACGGACAGGAAGAGCCCCGCCTCATCCATGAGCTGGGGGAGGGGGCCCTGCTCTCAGGTTTTACTGTCTGCCCCGGCGGTTCCCAAGCAGCCCTTACTGTAGAAACAAAAGAAGGCGGTATCTACCAGCGCTATAGTGTCTGGCTGATAGACCTGGACGGGCAGACAGCCCCACGGGAAATTGCCGCCGCAACAGCTACTCATGACTATATAGCTGGTAGCTTCACTCCTGAAGGCACCGGCCTAGCCGTGACCCAGGTACGCCGCTGGTTGCCCGGTCAGTCCATCAAGCTCAATGCCAATCACTACAATCTGGCAACCGGCGCAATGACCGAGCTTTCCCGCGACATAGACCGCTGGGCAGATGACCTGGTCTGGCTGGATGAAGAAAACTACGTCTTTAGCAGCGATAACCTGGGTGCAAGCGCTATTTATAGGGGGAGCCTGAAGGGGACGACCGAAACCCTGGTAGACGATGGGCGGTCGCATTTCTCGTCGCTTGCCTACAACGATGGTGCCCTGGTTGCCCTCAAAGACAGCCACCAGCATTCGGCCTACCCCGTGCGTATTGATACCACCAATGGTCGCGTAACCCGCATAGCCAGCCCGGTTGAAGAGCTGAAGGCGCCCGGTAAGCTAGAACGGCTGACCTCAACCGCTGCAGACGGTACCGAACTCACCAGCTTCCTGGCCTTACCAGAGAACTGCGGCACTGAGCCCCTGCCCCTGCTGGTCTTCGCCCACGGTGGGCCCTGGGGGTCCTGGAACTCCTGGAGCTACCGCTGGAACCCCTGGGTCTTTACCCAAGCAGGCTACGCTGTGCTCATGCCCGACCCCGCTATCTCCACCGGCTACGGCCAAGACATGCTAGACCGGGGTGGGGACGACCTGGGAGGGACCCCCTACAGGGATATTATGCAGGTTGTAGAAGAGGTCAGCGCCCGCCCCGATATCCAGGGCGACAACCTAGCCTTCTCCGGCGGGTCCTACGGCGGATTTATGACTAACTGGGTAGCAGGTCGTGCTGAAAAACGCTTTAAGTGCTACATCACCCACGCCTCAATCTGGGACTATAAGGCCATGTACTTTCTAACCGATAACGGTGCCTGGAATGAGTGGAAACTGAGCCAAGGCGGCGAAGGAGATGCCATTTCCCCCTACCACCGGGCCGCCCATATCGCCGCCCCCATGCTGGTCATCCACGGCGATAAGGACTACCGGGTGCCCATCGGCCAGGCCCACCACCTCTGGGCTGATCTGCAACACCACTCGCCTGAGCTGGGGCACAAGTTCCTCTATTTCCCCGACGAAGGGCACTGGATCCTTAAACCCGGCAACTCGCGCCTCTGGTACCGCGTCTTTGTGGCCTGGCTCAACCAACATTTGGGCGGTCAAGAGTTCCAGATGCCCGAGATTCTAGGTTAGGGGAAATCACACCAGCCCCGACCACCCCGAACACAGATGCCCGCCACGGTAAGAACCGGGCGGGCATCTGGCTAGACTTGCTGCCTTAGAGCTTCTCTCGCTCATTTTGTACAGCCTTACGCCTGCGCGCCGTCAGCGTAATAGCAGGCCCGATATTGGCCGCTACCCAGAGCGGGATAAGTACCACCAAAAACATAAAGAGTGTTCGAGCAATGGACGAGGCCTGGTCCGACTCAATCAGAGTGTTGAGCCAAGATGCGAGCCCCACAATTAAGACTGTCCCCATCAGCAGGTAGCTAAGAGCCCACCAGAACTCACTGGCCGATGCCTCGCCCCGACTATTCCAGTAGTGTCGGTAGAGAAGACGAACAGCACGCAAAGGCCCTACCTGCTCAGCGCTCGCGGGAGCGCGGTATTCGTCCTCATAGCCCTCATCATCATGAAAGCCACCCACAGCAAGAGCCTCTGGGGTATCGAGTGAGGGCGCTTCTACAGGTCTATGGCGGGTAGGCTGGTTCTCAGACATACCCCTAAGAATACCTAAGGAAAGTGGAAAGCACCCATGCCCACACTTCTGCTCACCTACTTTGGCCCCTTTAGCGGTACCCCTTCGAACCCCACCGGGCAGGTTGCCCAGCGTGTAGCCCAACTCCTGGCAGGCAGTGCGCCGGGGCTGAGTGTCCAGGTGCGAGAGCTACCCGTTGAGTTTGCGGCCTCCTCGCGGGCGCTGGCTGAAATTCTCGATGAGGTCCAACCCCAGATAGCTATTGCCCTGGGGGTTGCCGTGGGGCGGGATAAGGTCAGCCTAGAGAGGGTAGCTATTAACATGGACTCTGCCCGGATACCCGATAACGCTGGGGACCAGCGCACCGACACGCCAATTCAGCTTGATGGCCCCACCGCCTATTTTTCTACCCTGCCCACACGGGCTATTTTCGAGCGGCTGACTGCCGATGGCCTGCCCCTTGAGCTGTCCTATTCCGCTGGAACCTTTGTTTGCAACCATGTCTTCTACGAGTTAATGCACAAAACCGGCGGGTTCATACCCGCCGGTTTTATCCACATCCCGCTGAGCGATTCAGACCTGCTCAAGGCCAAGGGCCAATTAAGCTCCCCCTGCGCCGAAGCCGGAGGGCTAGAGGGCAAGACTGCCCCGACCCTGGCCCTGGACCTGATGGCACAGATCCTGGAAGGGTGCATTGCGCTCACCCTAGAGACGCTTACTCAGCCTGGGGCCTAAAGAGTGGGGACTGTCTGCCTCATGCCGGAGGAGAAGAGCTAGCCGAAGATTGATGGGGAGGTAGGGCACAGAAAATAAGGACGACAGCTAGCCCGGGAGGAATGAAACAAGCCCAGAAGAGCCAACCGGGCATACCTACATCACGCAGGCGGCGAGAGCCAAGCCCGGCGTTGAGCACCGTGAAAAGGATCCAGAAACTAGCAAAGATAGCCACCAGTCCAAGCCAAACACGAAATTCATGCACCTGCCAGATACTATCGGGGCGGTAGTTCGCTGGGTAGCTGGCCTGGGTGATGGTATAAACCCAGAAGATCAGGGTAGAAAAACTCACCAGGACCCAGGCAGGTAGCCACCAGAGGATAACCTTCCAGAACTCAGAGCGGCTGGCGCTTCCCCTAAAGACGAAGAGGTGTTTTTTCCAGCGGCTGATGGCATCGGACATGCCGGTGCCAGGCTGGGCCACCGGGGCAGGCTGTGTATTCATTGATACTCCCGTGAAATCGCTGAGAACATTTTTAGCTCTGGTCTTCTCCTACCGGAAAACCGGTCTTAACCTAAGCGCTTGGGTAGTAGAGGAAACTACCGGCACCAGTGCAGAATGCCGGGCTGTCACCGGTAGTTTTTCTGATCGTCGAGAAGCCAGCCGGTAAGGGGCACTTCCTTCTTCAGCTAAGAAGAGGAATGTGTGCCCCTTACCGCCTGCTTTGCTTCCTTGCCTCCCCCTTAGCTTAGGCCTGAGCTCGCTTGTTCAGGTAGAAGTCAATGAGCGAGCGGGTTGAGGAGTCCTGCTGGGCCAGAACCGCGCGGTCACCTCCTACCGCCGGAGCTAGTTCAAGGGCAAGTTGCTTGCCCAGCTCCACACCCCACTGGTCGAAGGAGTCGATGCCCCAGACAATACCCTGAACAAAGGTGATGTGTTCATAGAGTGCAATCAGCTGGCCCAAGATGGAGGGGGTCAGCTGTGAGGCCATAATGGAGGTGGTGGGGCGGTTCCCCGAGAACACACGTGCCGAGACAATTTCTTCTGCGGTGCCCTCAGCCCGGACCTCATCGGCGGTCTTGCCAAAAGCCAGAGCCTTGGTCTGAGCAAAGAAGTTTGCCAGGAAGAGCTCATGGACATCCTGCTCACCGTCGCGGGTGGGGTGAACCGGGTTAGCAAAAGCGATGAAGTCAGCCGGGATCAGGCGGGTTCCCTGATGAATCAGCTGGTAGAAGGCGTGCTGGCCGTTGGTGCCAGGCTCGCCCCAGAAAACCTCACCGGTAGCGGTGGTAACGGGGGACCCATCAGCACGCACAGACTTGCCGTTGGATTCCATGGTGAGCTGCTGCAGATAGGCCGGGAAACGGTGCAAGTACTGGTCGTAGGGCAGAACCGCGTGGGTCTCAGCACCCAAGAAGTTAACGTTCCAGATGTTTAGTAGACCCATGAGGGCAGGAACGTTCTTGGCTAGGGGAGCGGTACGGAAGTGCTCGTCCATAGCGTGGAAGCCTGCCAGGAACTGCTCGAAAGTATCCGGACCCAGAACAATAGCAAGGGCCGTACCGATAGCTGAGTCCACGGAGTAGCGGCCACCGACCCAGTTCCAGAAACCGAAAGCATTTTCGGGGTCAATGCCGAAGGCTGCGACCTTATCCAGGGCGGTTGAAACAGCGACGAAGTGAGCGGCAACAGCCTCCTTCTCTTCCTTACCTTCTAAAGCACCTGCTTGGCGCAGCGAGTTCAACAACCATTGGCGGCAGACACGTGCGTTGGTGAGAGTCTCAAGGGTGCCAAAAGTCTTAGAGGCAACGATGAAGAGGGTGGTCTCCGGGTCGAGGTCTTTAACAGTCTCCGCGGCATCGGTGGGGTCGATATTGGAGATAAAGCGGGCTTCAAGACCGGGCTGAGCGTAGGGCTTCAGCGCCTCGTAGACCATGACGGGGCCTAGGTCTGAGCCGCCGATACCGATGTTAACAACGGTCTCAATAGCCTTACCGGTAATACCTACCCATTCGCCGGAGCGCACGCGGTCAGCAAAGTCGTAGACCTTGGCGAGAACCTCGTGGACATCGGTGTCAATGTCCTGCCCGTCAACAACTAGTGAGGGGTTAGCGCCCCTGGGGCGGCGCAGGGCGGTGTGAAGAACTGCGCGGTCTTCGGTGACGTTGATATGCTCACCTGCGAACATGGCATCGCGGCGTTCTTCAAGACCAACCTGCTGAGCAAGCTCGGTGAGGAGGGTCAGGGTTTCCTCGGTTATCAGGTTCTTCGAAAGATCAACATAAAGATCGCCCGCGGTGTAACTGAGCTTCTCTGCACGGGCGGGGTCTACCTGGAACCAGGTTCGCAAATCAGCCTGGGTTGAGTCCTTGTGAGCAGCGAGTTTACTCCAGGCGGAGGTGGACGTGGGATCAATGATGGGGCGAGACATAAAAGTTTTGCCTTCCTGTTGGGAATGATACCTTGTCTTCATTTTATGTGGGATTTGTAGTTTTTGGGTGGCCCTGTGGTGTGGCTTTTTATGGTATTTTTTCGATTTTTTCTGGCAGGTGTTTCCCTCAGAAGCTGCGCTGTTGCCCCTTGAAGGGCGGAAAATAGGGGGCCTTAGCCTTCTGGCTAGGCGGTGTATTAGTACAGGAGGAAAGCTAGCCTGCTGATAATAAGTGATGTTACTATTGGTCAGGTTCCTGCCTCCGGCGCGCTCTAAAAATATGACTTGTGACAGGCCTAATAAGGTGCGCCGCGGGATGAAGGAACTCGATGCATTACTCAAGAGGTCGAAACGAGATACAGAAAGAAATTACTATGTCAGTTACCGAAAGTACGGCGCCACCGGGGTCAGGCCCCGACCTGCGCAAGGGCGATATCGACAAAGCAACCCGGGCTAATATGCGTGAAGGATCCCTAGCCCCCAAGGTTTTTATTCCAGCAGCCCTTATTATGGTGCTCTTTATTGGAGCAACCCTTCTCTTTCCCAGCAAAGCTAAGGGAATTTTCGATGCGCTACAGGCAGACGTTATTAACTACTTTGGTTGGTACTATGTAGCGATTGTTGCTTTCTTCGTTATTTTCGCCCTCTATCTGGGATTTTCCCGCATGGGCGACGTTAAGCTAGGCGATGACGACGACGAGCCCACCTACTCGTTCATGACCTGGTTTGCCTTCCTCTTCGCCGCCGGTATGGGCATCGGCCTGGTCTTCTACGGGGCAACTGAGCCCCTCATGCACTTTGTGGATCCTCGCCCCGGCGTTGGCGGGGGCACCCAGGAGCGGGTAGCCCAAGCGGCTATGAGCCAGTCCTTCCTGCACTGGGGCCTTCACCCCTGGGCCATCTACGTCATTGTCGGCCTAGCCATCGCCTACGCAACCCACCGTCTCAAGTTGCCGCTTTCAATCCGCTATTCCCTCAAACCGCTTCTGGGCGATAGGGTCAAAGGCCTAACCGGCGATGTCATCGATGTTATCGCCCTGGTAGGCACCCTCTTTGGTGTTGCAACCTCCCTAGGCCTGGGTGTTATGCAGATCGCCGCAGGCCTGGGATACATGGATATCCCTGCCGAGGGTAACGGCTGGCTCATTGGCATCATTGTAGCCCTCATGGCTATCACCCTCTTCTCCGTGGTCACAGGCCTTGAAAAGGGCATGAAGTGGCTCTCCAACGGCAACCTCATTCTGGCTGCTATCGTCTGTCTCTTTGTTCTGGTGGTTGGTCCCAGCCTCTTCCTCTTTAGGAACTTCGTAGGCTCCATCGGTGACTACCTGCAAAACATTGTGGCAATGACCTTTGAGACTCTAGCTCTCTACGGTGTTGATGGCGAACAGTTCCAGGCAGCCTGGACTACCTTCTACTGGGGTTGGTGGATCTCCTGGTCGCCCTTCGTTGGCATGTTCATTGCCCGCGTATCCAAGGGACGTTCGGTTCGTGAATTTGTGGTCGGTGTTCTGCTGGTACCTGCCCTGACCTCCTTCTTCTGGTTCTCAGTTCTGGGTGGTACCGCACTTCATCAGCAGCTCTTTGGGGCTGGCAACCTGGTTGGGGAGGACGGCAGCGTCTCGGCGCAAAACGCCCTCTTCCAGATGTTCCACAACCTACCCGGGGGAGCAGTGCTCACCGCTGGGGCGGTACTCCTCATCACCGTATTCTTCGTTACCTCAGCTGACTCCGGTGCGCTGGTTCTGGGCATGCTCTCAACCAACGGTTCACCGGAACCCAAGACCTGGATTAGGGTCTTCTGGGTGCTGGTTGCGGCTGTCACCGCAATTTCCCTGGTAATTATTGGTGGAACCGATTCGCTCTCGGCCATTCAGACCGTTGCAATTCTGACCGCCCTTCCCTTCTCCCTGGTCATCCTTATGATGTGCCTTTCGCTCTACAAGGCTTTGAGCGTTGAGCACCGCCTCTTTGTCCGTGCTCAGAGGCGCAACGCTCGTGAGGAGATTGAAGACTCAATCCACGAAAGCATCGGCGATCGTGTCAATGAGCTTGTAGCTGAAGGTGTAGAGGACAAACTCTCAGCCGCTGTAGATCAGCACCTGGATGATGTTCTCGATAAGGCCGTGGAGGCTAGGGTAGAAGAAGCAGTCGAAAAGGCAGTTGACGAGGTCTCCCTTCAGATTGAAGCTAATACAGCTGCAATCGAGCAGATTCAAACGATTACCGGTTCCATGCCTGCTGTAGGCAAGAACACCAAGACACCCTGGAAACAGGATTAGTCAGGTCAAATATCTAGCCGCTTGAGGCTAGTATAAAACCCCACCACTGTTCAGCAGTGGTGGGGTTTCTCATTTAAAATTGCGGTTGCCCCATCTGCTCTAGCTCTCCAGCGCCGGGGCGCGCTGAACCGGTGTGTCCCAGAAGATAGCCGGACCCTGGCAAGGGGTCGCTATACTAAAAGGTAAAGCCCTGTGCCCCTAGTCCCTGTTTGGGGTCCGGGGCGCTTCCGGCGTTTTATGTAATCCCAACCATTAAGCGAGATACTTACCGCATGTCTGAAACTCAGAAGACCGCATCACGGAGCGACCTTCGCAACGTGGCAATCGTGGCCCACGTTGACCACGGCAAGACCACCATCGTTGACGCGATGCTCAAACAGACCAACGCCTTTAGCGCCCACACCGATGTCGAAGACCGAGTCATGGACTCCGGTGACCTCGAAAAGGAAAAGGGCATTACCATCCTGGCCAAGAACACCACCGTCTTCTATGCCGGCCCCTCCGCAAACGGTGAAGAAGTCACCATCAACGTCATCGACACCCCCGGCCACGCCGACTTCGGTGGTGAGGTTGAGCGCGGTCTGTCCATGGTGGACGGCGTTGTCCTGCTGGTTGACGCTTCTGAAGGGCCCCTGCCCCAGACCCGCTTCGTTCTGCGCAAGGCACTTGCTGCTAAGCTGCCGGTAATCCTCGTAGTTAACAAGGTTGACCGCCCCGACGCCCGCATTGACGAAGTGGTTAGCGAATCTATGGACCTGCTCCTGGGTCTGGCAGGCGACCTTGCCGACGAGGTCCCCGACCTTGACATCGACGCCCTGCTGACTGTTCCCATCGTTTACGCCTCCGGTAAGGCCGGTGCAGCATCACTCAACCAGCCCGCAGATGGCGCTCTGCCCGATAACGACGACCTTGAGCCGCTGTTCGCAACCATCCTTGAGCACGTCCCCGCCCCCACCTACAACCCCGATGAGGTTCTGCAGGCGCACGTCACTAACCTGGACTCATCGCCCTTCCTGGGTCGCCTTGCTCTGCTCCGTATCTTCAACGGCACTCTCAAGAAAGGCCAGACCGTAGCCTGGGTCCGCCAGGACGGCCAGACCAAGAACGTCCGTATCTCCGAACTCCTTGCAACCAAGGCACTCGACCGCGTACCCACCGACCAGGCTGGCCCCGGTGAAATCGTGGCTGTTGCGGGTATTGAGGACATCACCATCGGTGAAACCCTCACCGACCCCGAGAACCCCAAGCCCCTGCCCCTGATTAAGGTCGATGACCCCGCGATCTCGGTAACCATCGGTATCAACACCTCACCCCTGGCTGGTAAGGTCAAGGGTGCTAAGGTCACCGCCCGCCAGGTCAAGGACCGCCTTGATAAGGAACTGATCGGCAACGTTTCCCTCAAGGTTCTGCCCACCGAGCGCCCCGACGCCTGGGAAGTACAGGGGCGTGGCGAACTGGCACTGGCTATCCTGGTTGAGCAGATGCGCCGCGAAGGCTTCGAACTGACCGTGGGTAAGCCCCAGGTCGTTACCAAGACCATCGACGGCAAGATCCACGAGCCTATGGAACACATGATCATTGACGTTCCCGAAGAGTACCTGGGCGCTATCACTCAGCTTATGGCTGGGCGTAAAGGTCGCATGGAACAGATGGCTAACAACGGCACCGGCTGGGTTCGCATGGAATTCTCCGTGCCTGCCCGCGGCCTCATTGGATTCCGCACCAAGTTCCTGACCGAAACCCGCGGTGCAGGTATCTCCAGCTCCTACTCCACCGGCTACGAGCCCTGGACCGGGGACATCGACTACCGCTCCAACGGTTCCATGATTTCCGACCGTGCCGGTGTCGTTACCCCCTACGCCATCATTGCCCTCCAGGAACGCGGCACCATCTTCGTTGAACCCACCTCTGAGGTCTACGAGGGCATGATCATTGGCGAGAACTCACGCGCCGACGATATGGAAGTCAACATCACCCGCGAAAAGAAACTGACCAACATGCGCTCAGCATCGGCAGATAACTTTGAAAACATGACTCCCCCCAAGAAGCTGACCCTCGAAGAGTCACTTGAATGGGCCCGCGAGGACGAATGCGTTGAGGTTACCCCCGAAGCCATCCGCATCCGCAAGGTTATTCTTGATGCCAACGAGCGCGTGCGCGAAGCACGCCGCCGTAACCGCGCCTAAACCTTAGTAGCCGGTATTGACCGTGGGCCGTACTCCTTGCGAGTACGGCCCACGGCTCGTAGCGGGCCAAACAAGCCCCTATTGCTCTGAGCAGGCAAACCCTAGCAGCAGCACCGCAACCCCGCACTGCTGCCCGGCAGGTAAACCCCAGCTACACCCCAGTGAAGCCAGATAGAATAAGGGGGTACATCATCAATGGCACCCCCACGAGAAAAATCGCACCATGAACAATGACGCTCAGCCCTATTACCCCGTAGCCGGTGAACTCATCACAGAAAACGCCGTCTTCACGCTCATTCCCGACGGGCGCGCCCCCCAAAACACCACCCTGCTCTTCGTACACGCCCACCCCGACGATGAATCCTCAGCAACAGGAGCCACCATCGCCGCGCTCACCGCAGCAGGAGCCACCGTAGACCTGCTCACCATGACCCGGGGCGAAATGGGCGAAGTCATTGATCCCGCACTCAAACACCTCGAAGCAGAACACCCCGCAAATACCGACCGTGGGCGCCAACTAGGCCAGCTCCGCACAAGAGAACTCAAAGCCGCCCTCACCGAACTCGGCGTTCGTGACCACCTCTTCCTGGGGCAAGGCCCCAGCGCACTACCGGGGGAGAGAACTCACTACCGTGACTCCGGCATGGCATGGGGTAGCGACGGCCGCGCCGCAGCCAACCCACTCGCTGCAGACGACTGCCTCACCCACCTACCCCTCAAACCGCAGGCCGAAGCTGTCGCCGCAACCATACGCGCAATACGCCCCGACGTCATCGTCACCTACGACGCAGATGGCGGCTACGGACACCCCGACCACAAGCGCACCCACGAAGTTGTTATGGCGGCCCTCGATCTGATCGCAGGCACCACCGCCGAACCCATTGCCGTCTGGGGTATCGAAGGCCAACCACAAGAAACCGACACCCGCCAACAAGTCGTCATCCGTGGCAAAATTGAAGGCAAACGCGAAGCCATGCGCGCCCACGCCACTCAAATCACCATCACCGGCCCGACCACCTTCGAATACTCCAACAAAGTGCCCCAACCTATCACCGCAGTAGAAACCTACCGCAAACTACAAGGCCAAAACATCACCCCACCCCCCACAGCCAGCGCCACCGACGAAATCACAGAAGCCCCCGGCCCCATCAACTCAATTATCACCGCAAGCGCACTCGGCCTTATCTCAGGCTTTGCCGGAACCATGTACCACACCCAGATCTGGTACATCTCCAAAGGTCTCTGGCTCCCCTGGGGCCTAGCCCTGGCACTGCTCACCGTCTACTTCGCCGCCACCTGGGCCGCAATCCACACCGAAAAAAACTGGGCCGCCACACTCGTAGGGGCAGTAGCCTTCCTCCTCACCGGCACCTTCGCCTTCGCCAAAGGCAACTCTCTGTTGGTCTACATTAACCCCATCAACCCACCAGGAATCGTTGGTACCCTCTGGGCCTTCGGGATTCTAGCGGTCACAGCTCTTAGCATCATCAGCGCAAGCCGCTACCGCCGGAAGAATAAATAAACAAACCCTAAGCTATATCATCGGTCACAAAAATCTGCCCCCACTCAGTGAAACCGATACACTAGAGCACAGCTAAAAACACCCAACCGCGCAACGGAACGCCCCCACCTGAAAGGTAACAATGACCTACATTATTGCCCAGCCCTGCGTCGACGTAAAAGACCGCGCCTGCGTCGAAGAATGCCCCGTTGACTGCATCTACGAAGGCGAACGCTCCCTCTACATCCACCCCGACGAATGCGTAGACTGCGGCGCCTGCGAACCCGTCTGCCCCGTAGAAGCCATCTACTATGAAGACGACGTTCCCGAAGAATGGGAAGACTACACCGCTGCCAATGCCGACTTCTTCGACGATCTCGGCTCACCCGGTGGAGCTGCCCGCCTGGGCAAAATCGACAAGGATGTACCCTTCATCGCGGCGCTGCCGCCTCAGAACCAGGGCTAAGGCTTCGCGCTCGATTCGTGCACTTCTGCGCTAAGCTAAGGCTTTCAGCACCGCAGGCTCTCAGCACCGCAAGCTAACGCCTGCTCGGCTGACCCTCTTGCCCGGTGCGCTCCGCTCACAAGGGCAATTCACGCCAGCCCCGCACCATCGGGTAAGCCATGACCCTGCCGTGTAAGCCATAAACCCTGGAAAACACATACCTCAAGCTGATAAAGCTCCGCAGACCGGCCCACCCGCCAGGGTCTGCGGAGCTTTGTCACACCTGCCCCAACCCAAGGACGAAGCCACCCGAGCCCTGGGCCCCGCCCACAAGCCCCTAGAATAGGGTGAAGAGACCAGAACCAACCGCAACGCAAGAAAGAAGACCATGCGCACCTTCGGACTAGACCTACCCGACTACCCCTGGGACACCATGGCACCCTACCGTGCCACCGCGGAGCAGCACCCCGACGGGCTTATCAACCTCTCCATCGGAACCCCTGTCGATCCCA
The DNA here is from genome assembly GCF_048512945.1 of Rothia sp. P4278. NCBI lineage: Bacteria > Bacillati > Actinomycetota > Actinomycetes > Micrococcales > Micrococcaceae > Rothia > Rothia sp. P4278. The sequence goes on along the minus strand of NZ_JBLXXU010000002.1, from coordinate 6,938 downwards.
CCCCGGATGTCATCCGTCTAGCCCTTGCTCAGGCCACTGATGCCCACGGTTACCCCACAACCCACGGAACCCTCAGCCTGCGCCAGGCAATCGTTGACTGGTTCGACCGCCGCCGGGGCGTCCCCGGCCTCACCACCGACCAGGTCATGCCCACCATCGGCTCCAAAGAGCTCGTGGCCTGGCTACCCTTTTTGCTGGGGCTGGGGGAGGGTGACATCGTTGTGCGCCCTACCGTCGCCTACCCCACCTACGACATCGGAGCCCAACTGGCAGGAGCCACCCCCGTAGCGGCAGATTCACTTGACGAGCTGGACGAGGCCACCCGCGCCAAGGTTCGCCTGATTTGGGTCAACTCACCGGCTAACCCCACAGGAATCGTCCGCGATACCGCCCAACTGAAAAAAATCGTGGACGACGCCCGTGCCCTGGGCGCCCTTGTAGCCTCTGACGAGTGTTACGCCGAGCTAGGCTGGGGCCACTGGGATACCGCCCAGGGTGGTGAGCCCGTACCCTCAATCCTGGACCCGCGCGTCTGCGGCCAAAGCCAGGAACTGGTGCTGGCCGCTTACTCCCTGTCTAAACAGTCCAACTTTGCCGGCTACCGGGGGGCCTTCATCGCCGGTGACCCCGACATTATGGCTAACCTGGTCAACTCCCGCAAGCACGCCGGCATGATTGTGCCCGCCCCCGTCCAAGTCGCCATGACCGCCGCCCTAGCCGATGACTCCCATGTTGAGGCTCAGAAGAACCGCTACCGCGCCCGCCGCGAAATTCTACTTCCCGCCCTCGAAAAGTTCGGCCTGCGTGTTGAAAACTCCCAGGCAGGGCTCTACCTGTGGGCTACTGCCGGTCAAGATACCTGGGCCACGGTCCAGCGCTTTGCTGAACGCGGCATCTTGGTTGGTCCTGGGATTTTCTATGGAGAGGCAGGTCAAGGCTATGTTCGTGTGGCACTGACCGGCTCAGACGATGACATTACTCGTGCCGCAGGCCGTCTGGCTGAATAGCTCTAGCCAGTTCCCCATGAGTAGTCAGCGCCAGTAGTGTAATCTATCTCACCTAGCAGGGGCCAATGTGACCCGCCCATCATTCTGATGTAATGTAGACCATAACACTAGGTGCTGATGCTCAGGGCGCGGTCTCGGATTACTGGGGCCGCGCTCCGAGCTGGCAGGCACAGATTTGAGGTAATGGCTGTCCCACCACGGTCCAGGGCCTCGGATAATCAGGAGGAAAACTAATGACTGAGAACAAAGCACTGCTGAGCTATGAGGGCAAAGACCTGCCCCTGCCCGCAGTAGAAGCAACCGAAGGCAATGGTGCCTTTGAAGTTGCAGGCTTGCTCAAAGAGACAGGCCAGGTAGCCTACGATCCCGGCTTCATGAACACCGCCAGCGCCAAGTCAGCTATCACCTACATCGATGGTGATGCCGGCATTTTGCGCTACCGCGGTTACCCCATAGAAGAACTGGCAGAAAATTCCAGCTTCCTTGAGGTGGCCTACCTCCTGATTTTTGGTGAGCTACCCACCCCTGAGAGGCTCGAAGAATTTGACCTGATGGTACGCCGTCACACCATGGTGCATGAGGATTTTAAGTTCTTCTTCAATGGCTTCCCCCGCGACGCTCACCCCATGGCTGTGCTGGCTTCTAGCGTCTCGGCTATGTCCACTTTCTACGGGGACTCACTGGATCCCTTCGACCCCCGCCAGGTAGAGATTTCAACCTTCCGTCTGCTCTCCAAGGTACCGACTCTGGCAGCCTACGCTTACAAGAAGTCCAAGGGCGAGCCTCTGATCTACCCCAAGAACGACCTCAACTACACCGAGAACTTCTTGCGTATGTGTTTCGGCTTCCCCACCGAGGACTACGAGATTAACCCCCTGCATGCCAAGGCACTTGACCTGCTGCTGCTCTTGCACGCTGACCACGAGCAGAACTGCTCTACCTCTACCGTACGCCTGGTCGGCTCAGCCAACGCAAACATGTTCGCCTCCGTCTCTGCCGGTATCAACGCCCTCTACGGACCGCTTCATGGCGGTGCTAACGAGGCTGTGCTCAAGATGCTGACCCAGATCCAGAAGGAGGGCATCAGCCCCGAAGACTTCATGGAGAAAGTCAAGAACAAGGAAGACGGCGTCCGCCTGATGGGCTTTGGCCACCGCGTCTACAAGAACTACGACCCGCGTGCCCGAATCGTTAAGAAGACCGCAGACGAGATCCTTGAAAGCATCGGCGGTAACTCTGAGCTCTTTGAAATCGCTATGCGACTGGAAGAGAAGGCTCTGAACGATGACTACTTCATCGAGCGTAAGCTCTACCCCAACGTAGACTTCTACACCGGCCTGATTTACAAGGCTATGGGCTTCCCCGAGCACATGTTCACCGTCCTCTTTGCCCTGGGCCGCCTACCTGGCTGGATTGCCCAGTGGACCGAAGGTGTGCAGGACCCCGACCGTAAGATCGGTCGCCCCCGCCAGGTCTACACCGGTGAAAACGAGCGCCATTACCCGCAACGTTAAGCTACCGGTGTGTAGCTGGTAGCAAGCCGCCCCGCGCCCCTAAGCTAGGGGAGCGGGGCGGCCTTCTTTATGCCAGTTACCGTTATTGCTCCAGGGCGGTTAGGGGGCGCTGGCCCGCTACCAGGTGGATAACCTCTTGAGGCCAACCAGCAAGATGGCGGGGGAGATCCTGTGCCAGGATCTCGGGGAAGATTTTCTTGCCTTTGTACTTGCCTAAAGAGTCGAGGGGAACCCACTCAAGATATTCATGGTTACCCGAGAGGGTTTTCTCTCCCACGTCGATAGGCTGAGTAATATCGAGGTTCTCCGCCACATCGACCCGGTAGTAGAGGGCCAGCTCATGTGAGCAGTAGCCCGGTCTCTTCTGATGGCCTGGTAGATCAAAATTTTCAAGCAGCGCGCAGAGCCTCACCTCCTGTGCCTGTAAGCCTGCCTCTTCGGCTACCTCACGCACTACCGCCTGGGCACTAGGCTCGCCCACACGAATACCGCCACCGAGCGTCCAGTAGTAACCCGCCCCGGGTGATGAAGTCATGAGCAACTTACCGTCACGGACCAGAAGGGCACCTACCCGATAGCGGAACTTAAGGCGCTGGGTATGGTCAATCAGTTCAAAGTCTTCGGCTGCCATCGTCTCTTTTTCTCTCAGGAACCTAAGGAAGAAGCCCCTCTCTGCACAGTAGAAAGGGGCCTTCTAAGATCTACGCACCACGAGCTAGGATCTCACCAGCTCACGGAATACTGGCTACGCTTCTGTCCCGCGCTGTGCGCGCTTTCTAAAATTGCCAAATCGTTGGCAATTTCTTCACGAAAGATACTCGCTAGGCTTCTGTCCCGCGCTGTGCTCGCTTCCTAAAATTGCCAAATCGTTGGCAATTTCTTCACGAAAGATACTCGCTAGGCTTCTGTCCCGCGCTGTGCGCGCTTCCTAAAATTGCCAAATCGTTGGCAATTTCTTCACGAAAGATACTCGCTACGCTTCGTATCCATTCGGGTTGTTCTTCTGCCAGTTCCAGTGATCGCGCACCATGGTCTCAATGTCGCGGGTAGCGCTCCAGCCCAGGTCAGCCAGGGCGGCGGACGGGTCAGCATAAGATACCGCGACATCACCTGGGCGACGGTCCACAATCTTGTAGGGCAGTTCCTTACCAGCGGCCTTCTCAAAAGCGTGCAGAACCTCAAGTACCGAGTAGCCGTTTCCAGTACCCAGGTTCCAGGTGTGCAGGCCTCCGTGACTTGTGATGTAGTCCAGCGCCTTCAGATGACCATCGGCCAGATCGACCACGTGAATGTAGTCGCGTACGCCAGTGCCATCGACGGTGGGGTAGTCATTACCAAAGACGTTCAGGTACTCGCGGCGACCCACAGCAACCTGAGCAATAAACGGTACAAGATTATTGGGAATACCAGCGGGGTCCTCACCGATACGGCCTGACTCATGGGCACCAACGGGGTTAAAGTAGCGGAGCAAGGCGATGTTCCATTTAGGGTCAGAAGCCGCCAGGTCAACCAGCATGTCCTCGATGTGCTCCTTGGTCCGGCCGTAGCAGGACTGGGCATCCATATTGATTTTCTCGGTCAGCGGCATGGACTCAGGCTCACCGTACACGGTGGCGGAGGAAGAGAAGACGATGGAGTGACACCCGGCCTCCTCCATAGCGTAGAGCAGGTTGAGGGTACCTGCAACGTTGGTCTGGTAGTACCAGAGGGGCTTCTCGGCGGATTCGCCAACAGCCTTGAGACCTGCAAAGTGGATGACAGCATCGGGCTTAACCAGGTTGAAAAGCTGCTTCATCTCGGGCAGGTCAAGCAGGTCAACCTTGCGGAACTCAACGGTTTTGCCGGCCAGCTCTTCAACGCGAGCCAGCGATTCCATGGACGAGTTGGAGAGGTTGTCCATGACGGTGACCTCGTGGCCGGCTTCCAGAAGCTCAAGGACGGTGTGCGAACCGATGTAGCCTGCACCGCCGGTAACTAGAATTTTCACATTTTCCCCTAAAAAGATGGATTGAGTTCAATTTCCAGCATACCTGCTATCCAGCTTCCAGCCCCCTATTTCTCCTGGTTAGACAGAAAACTGCCCTCCCCAGGGCAGCTAGCTCCAGGGAGGGCAACAGATCAGGTCACTTGCCTTTAATTAGTTGGCGTGCAGCTCAGAGTTCAGCTCAACGGTCTTGCCAGCGCGGGGCAGAACCTCAATAGCACCGGACACCGAGTTACGGCGGAAGAGCAGGCTATTGGCACCGGAGAGCTCCAAGGCCTTAACAACCCGTGGCTCATCACCGGGATTGAGTACGGTTACGCGGGAACCTGCAGTTATATACAGGCCAGCCTCAACCACACAGTCATCGCCCAGGGCGATACCGATACCGGCCTCAGCGCCGAGTAAGGAGCGCTCGCCGATAGCAACACGCTGGGTACCGCCACCGGACAGAGTGCCCATGGTTGACGCGCCACCACCGATGTCGGTGCCGTTGCCAATGACAACGCCCTGCGAGATGCGGCCTTCAACCATAGACTCACCCAGGGTACCGGCATTGAAGTTCACAAAGCCCTCGTGCATGACGGTGGTACCGGGAGCCAGGTGAGCGCCCAGACGGACTCGGTCAGCGTCACCAATGCGAACACCGGCAGGAACAACATAGTCAATCATGCGGGGGAACTTATCAAGGTGAGTAACAACCAGGGCGCCACGGCGGCGGAGCTTCAAAGAAGCCACAGTGAACTCGCTGGCCAGGACGGGACCAAAATTAGTCCAAGCAACGTTAGCGAGCTTGCCAAACAGCCCTTCAAGATTGATGGTGTTGGGCGCTACTAGAGTGTGCGAGAGCAAGTGCAGGCGTAGGTAGGCGTCGGCTGCGTTGGCAGGAGCCTCGTCCAGGTTGATTGTGACGTTGACCAGTTCACGGACGACGTTACGGTCCTCATCGGCCTCAACCAGGGCTTCTAGCTCAGCAGCAAAGCTCTGGTCAGGGGTTTCGGTCAAGCTGGGAGCGGGGTACCAGACATCGAGGACAGTGCCTTCATTTTCGCCGGAGGCTACAACTGTAGCCAGGCCCAGGCCTGATGCTACGCGGGTGTTATTTTCAGTCATACCTCTAGTGTACGAAAAGGGCAGGTGCCCCACGTAATTTGTGCTTAGATGCTGGGACTGCTTGTAATGTAGAGGGCATGAGCACCCACACTGACACCGCCGAATCTTTTGCCCACTTTGGCCCCGCAACCCTTGACCTCACCCAGCCAGTTGAAGATCTCACCGCCGACCTACTCAACATTTTCTCGGTATCGGGCAGCGAAACGCGACTGGCAGATACAGTCGAAGCCGCCCTGAACACCTGTGAGGGACTAGAAATCACCCGCGATGGTGATGCCATCATAGCCCGCACCAACCTGGGGCGGGCCGAACGAATCGTCCTAGCCGGGCACCTGGACACCGTGCCCCTGCCAGCCACCGAGGGTTCAGCCGGTACCGTCCCCGCCACCTGGGTCAAGGAAGACGGCGAGCGCCTGCTCTACGGTCGCGGGGCGGTGGATATGAAAGGCGGGGTAGCTGTCCAGCTAGCGCTAGCCGCCAGCCTAGAGAACCCCCGCTACGACATCACCTATGTCTTCTACGACCACGAAGAAGTCGCCTCTGAACTATCTGGCCTGGCCCGGCTCATGCGCAACCACCGTCAACTGCTCACCGATGCCGCTTTTGCGGTGCTGCTGGAACCCACCGACGGAACCATCGAAGGCGGCTGTAACGGCACCATTCGCTTCTGGATCCGCACCGCAGGGTTAGCCGCCCACTCAGGCCGCTCCTGGAAGGGCGTGAACGCTATCCATAAGATGGCTGATGTGCTGGGCCGTCTTGCCGCCTACCAACCTGCCACCTACGAAGTTGAAGGCCTAGCCTACCGAGAGGGCCTGAATGCCGTTCAGATCTCAGGTGGCGTGGCAGGCAACGTTATCCCAGACCAAGCAGGTGTCCATATCAACTACCGCTTTGCCCCCAACAAAACCCTAGAGGAAGCTGTTGCCCACCTGCACCAGGTCTTTGAGGGCTACCAACTAGACTTTGTTGATCTGTCATCGGCGGCCCGCCCGGGCTTGGACGCCCCCATGTCACGCTCACTGATTGAGTCCGTTGGGCAGGAGCCCAAGCCCAAGTATGGCTGGACCGATGTAGCCCGCTTTAGCGACATCGGAATCCCAGCAGTCAACTTCGGCCCCGGTGACGCCCTACTGGCCCACACCGATAACGAGCACGTCAAAGCATCGGAGGTAAGAGCCTGCTACCTGGCCTTGCAGAAGTGGCTGAGCGCCTAGCCCGCACCTCATGGGTGGGCAGATACCCTACTAAGCACCCGACAGTGTGATACCTGCACCAGAGCAGATCTCACAGAAAGAGGCGGGGGCGGCCCGCGGGGGAAAC